>NZ_BSDI01000051.1 GCF_027923225.1 Phytohabitans aurantiacus | reverse complement strand
CAGATCAGCGGTGATCACTCCCGCACGTGCCATACCAGCAGCCTCCCAAGATCAGCCCTCTGTTGCACTGACCGGTGGAGACCGCCTCTCTTTTTCGCGTGCATACGCCCTTGATCCACGCGAATGGCCTTGATCGGCGCGCACCGCGCCGACCGCCGGCGCCGACCCTGTGCGCCGATCAAGGGCGAACGCACGCGGTTCGATCTCAAAACCGCGTGCATTCGCCCTTGATCCACGCACATGGCCTTGATCGACGACCCTTCGCGGGGCAAGGGCGAGCCCACAACCAGGACCGACATCCGAGCTACCGCGACGCCCGCCGCGCGCAAGACCGCAGCTCCCGCGGCCTCACCCACCGCGCACCCACAACCCACGCGGGCGAAGCAACAAAATCCCTGATACTGCGGCTTCCGGATGCCGCTGAGGCGACAAAAACAGCGTTTTTGTCGCCTCAGCCAGGGCCGGACGGCGAGGCGGCGACAAGCGCAGAGCGTGACCGCACGCGGACGGTGAGGCCGCGGGAGCAACGGCATCGCCCACGACGGACGCCGCGGCAGCTCGCATCTCGATCCTGGTCTTGAACCTGATCGCAACGATTGGGGAGCGCCGCCGAGATCCGCGCGGCGCGCGCCGGTGCGGGGGTGACGCGGCGCGGGGCGGGCTGCGCTTGCGCGGCGCGGGGTGCGAGGCCCGCGCCGATCAAGGGCAATCCCATCGATCAAGGCCAAACGCACGCGGTTTTGAGATCAAAGCACGTGCAAATGCCCTTGATCGGCGGAGAGGGGGCGCGCGGAGAGGGGGCGCGCGGGAAGCGCGCGCGGAAGGGCCGGCGGAAAGGGGGTGGGGAAATGGCCGTGTGGTGATCGGGGCGTACCGGGTCGTTGGGGCTGGTCGTGGTTATGCTCAAGCCACGCGGGCTCCTCGGGGCAGGGGGTTCTGAATTGGCGCGCGGACTCACCGTCGGTGTGCTCACTCCGCTGCTGTCCGGCCATTACTTCGGAGGGCTGCTGCGCGGTGTCGCGCGCGCCACCGCCGCTGCCGGCGGCAAGGTCGTCGCGGTGCAGACGTTCGACCCGGGGGTCGATGAGATCGCCTACCTGGATCTGTCGGACTTCCGGCTGCCGGTCGCCTGGCAGCACGTTGCCGGGTTCGTCGTCATTCTCAACTCCGCCGACCAGCGTTACCTGGAGGCACTGCGAGACGCGGGCAAGCCGGTGGTGATGGTGAGCCAGGAGGTGCCGGGGTTCGACTGCCCGGTCGTACTGCCCGACAACCGGAGCGGCACCCAGCTCGCCGTCGAACACCTGATCGAGCACGGGCACGAGCGGATCGCGTTCGTCGGGTGGATGGCGCAGGAAGACATCCGCCAGCGGCACGAGGCGTACCGGGAGACGCTCGCCGCGCACGGCATCCCCTACGACCCGGAGCTGCTTTTCCTGGCCGACGACAACGTGACCACCGGTGGGGAGGCGGCCGCCGAGCGGATGGTGCGCGCGGGCATGCCGGCCACGGCGTGCTTCTGCGCCAACGACTACAACGCGGTCGGGATGATCCGCGGGCTCACGGCGGCCGGATGCAGCCTGCCGCGCGACCTGGCCGTCGTCAGCTTCGACGACGTCACCGCGGCCCAGCACGTGCAGCCGAACCTGACGACGATCGACTCGGCGTTCGACGAGGTGGGGCAGGAGGCCGGCGAGCTGTTGCTGGCGATGCTGGCGGGGCGGGAGGTGCGCCCCGGGAAGCGGTACGCCCGGGAGGGACGGTCACGCCTCGTGAGGCGGGAGTCCTGCGGATGCGCGCCCCAGGAGACCGCCGGGGAACCGCAGCGGCTGGCGGCCGAGAACCAGTACCTGGAACGGGCGCTCGACAGCCAGTACGGGATCACCATGGAGCTGCTGCGCAGCGACGGCAATCCGGCGACGCTGCAGTGGCTCGAACATTCCCAGGCGACCAGCGGCTGCCTGGGCCTCTGGGCGCCGGACCGCGACGAAAGCGACCCGCTCCTGGAGATCGCCGGCACCTACCACCGCGACCCGGCCGTCCAGCTCAAGCCCGACGAGCCCATCCCGGTGAGCGCGTTCCCGCCCGCCGAACTGATCGAGGAGTCAGACCCCGGCGCCGGGCAGATCGCGGTCGTCGTGCCGGTGCGGCTGCGCGACAGCGATCGCGGCATGCTCGCCCACATCGGCCCGATCGACACGCAGAAGTCGTCGATCGTCGAGACCGTCAACCAGTGGGCGGCGCTGCTGTGCGGCATGCTCGACCACCGGGCGGTGGTCACGTCGCTGCGGGACCAGGAGGACCAGCTCCGGCACGCCGCCCAGTACGACCGGTTGACCGGCCTGCCCAACCGCACGCTCTTCCTGGAACGGGTCGGGCAGGCGCTGCGCCGCACCGGCGGGTACCGCTTCGGGATCCTCTTCCTCGACCTCGACGGCCTGAAGGTGGTCAACGACAGCCTCGGCCACCTCGCCGGCGACCGGTTGCTGTGCGCGGTGGCAGAGCGGATCAGCGCCGAGGTCAGGCCGGTCGACACGCCGGCGCGCTTCGCCGGCGACGAGTTTGCTGTACTGGTCGACGGGGTCGGCGACATCGCCATGCTGACCGCGGTCGCGGAGCGCCTGCAGGAGGCCATCGGCCGGCCGCACCGGATCGCCGGCCAGGAGGTCGTCGTCAGCGCCAGCATCGGCATCGCCGAGGGCACCGGCCAGGACCAGAGCGCCGAAGACCTGCTGCGCAACGCGGACATCGCGATGTACCGGGCGAAGGCGCGCAAGAAGGGCTCGCACGCGGTCTTCGACATGTCGATGCGCGCCGAGGCGATCGACCGGCTGCGCATCGAGACCGAGCTGCGCCACGCCGTCGCCGCGGCCCAGCTGGAGCTGCACTACCAGCCGATCGTCGACCTCGCCACGGGCGCGACGGTGGCGCTGGAGGCGCTGCTGCGGTGGCGGCATCCGACCCGCGGTCTGCTGGCACCCGCGCAGTTCCTGCCGGTGGCCGAGGAGGCCGGGCTCATGGTGCCGATCGGCCGCTGGGTGGTGGCGGAGGCGTGCCGGCAACTGGCCAGCTGGCGCCGGGACGCCGTCGTCCCCGACGACCTATGGGTCAGCATCAACCTGTCGGACCGGCAGTTCTGGTACGGCGACGCGGCCGCCACCGTCGCGGCGTCGCTGGAGCACGAGCGGCTGCCCGCGCGCTGCATCGCCCTGGAGATCACCGAGGGCGTCGTCGTGCACGACGTCCAGGCCGCGCAGAGCATGCTGCAGGGCCTGCACGACCAGGGGCTGAAGCTTTACGTCGACGACTTCGGCACCGGGTACTCGTCGCTGAGCGTCCTGCGCGAGCTGCCCATCGACGCGCTGAAGATCGACAAGTCGTTCGTGAGCGACGTGGCGACCAGCGCCAAGGCCCGCGAGCTGGTCCGCACGATCATCCTGATGGGGCACAACCTGGGCATGGGCGTGATCGCCGAGGGCATCGAAGAACCCGCTCAACACGCACAGCTGCGCGAGCTCGGGTGCGAGCTGGGCCAGGGCCACCTGTTTTCGCGCCCGGTGCGGCAGCTCAGTCCCACGCCTCGCCAAGCGCCGTGAGCTGATCGGCGTACTCGATGCGCTCGCGCCACCCCGCCGGCCACGCGGGCATGCCCAGCCACGCGCCGAGGAACGCGCCCGCCAGGCACGCGATCGAGTCGGAGTCGCCGGACGTGGCCGCGCCCCGGGCCAGCGCGCCTACCGGGTCGTCGGCGTGCCGGATCGCGCAGAGCAGCGCGGTGGCCAGGGCCTCCTCGGCGATCCAGCCCTCGCCGGTGACCTGGCAGGCGTCCTGCCCGTCGTCGGGGTAGGACAGGGCCAGGTCGAGCCGGTCGAGGGCGGCGAGGCACTCGTCCCACCCGCGCGCGATGAACTCACCCGGTGTGGTGACGCCCGCCTGCTCCCACAGGTCGACGAGCCAGTCGCCGCGGTACACCGTGCGCTGGTCGTGGCAGCGGGCCCGCAGCAGCGCGGGCACCGCGGCCGGTTCGGCGCCGTCGCGCAGCAGCCGGATCGTGTACGCCGTCAGCTCGCTGGCCGCCAGCCCGGTGGGGTGCCCATGTGTCATGGCCGCCTGGAGCTGTGCCACCCCGGCGAGGGTGTCCAGGTCGTAGGTGGGGACGAGCCCGACGGGCGCGACGCGCATGTTGGCGCCGCAACCCTTGGAGCCCACGACGGTGGCGCGCGTCCACGGCACGCCCAGTGACAGGTCACCGCAGGCGCGCAGGCATGTCATGCCGGGGGCACGATTGTTGTCGGGGCTCGCGGCCCACTCCAGGAATCGGTCGCGCAGCAGCCGTACCAGGAAATCAGCCGTCGGGGCCGGGGCGTCGAGGACAGCCTTGCCCACCGCGAGCGTCATCTGGGTGTCGTCGGTGACCAGCGCCGGATCGCCCTCAAGCTCGCGCGGGCCGTCCGGCCCGTACCGCGCGCGGATCTGCGCCACGGTCATGAACTCGGTCGGCTTGCCCAGGGCATCGCCGTACGCCAGCCCGAACAGGCACCCCGACGCGGTTGACATGTCAGAAGGCCGTGTAGCCGCCGTCGATGACCAGTACCGAACCGGTCATGAACGCGGACGCGTCGCTGGCGAGGTAGATGAGGCTGGGTGCGATCTCGTCCGGCGTGGCGTACCGCTTCATGGGCACGTCTTCGATCCAGTGCTGGCGGAACTCAGGCCGGTCGACGGGCGCCATCTCGGTCTTGATGTACCCGGGGGCGAGGGCGTTGACGCGGATGCCCAGCGGCGCCCACTCCGCGGCGAGCGACTTCGTGAGCTGGTGCACGGCGGCCTTCGACGCGTTGTACGCCGGCTGCCACTGTGGACGGTTGACGATCAGCCCGGAGATCGAGCCGACGTTGACGATGGTGCCGCCGCCGCGTTCGGCCATGTGCTTTCCGAAGGCCTGGCAACAGTTCCAGACGCCGTTGACGTTGGTGTCGATGACCTCGTGCCAGTCGTGCTCGGTGACGTCGAGGGCCGGCGCGTGCACGCAGGTGCCGGCGTTGTTGACGAGGATGTCGACGCCGCCCATCTCGCCGACGATCTCCTGGACCACGCGGTCGACCTCGCCGCGCTGGCGCACGTCGGCCTGGAAGCCGCGCACGTCGGGTTGGGAGGCCAGCACCTCGCCGGTCTTGGCGGTGTCGCGGGCGACGATGGCGACGCTGGCGCCCGCCTCGGTGAGGGCGGTGACGAACGCCCGCCCGAGCCCGCGGTTTCCACCGGTCACGACCGCCACCCGCCCGGCGAGTCCGAACGCGTCGAGCACTGACATGTCAGCCCACCTCCAGCATGCCCTTTTCAGTGTCAAAAGCGATGAAGCTTAGCGCCAGTTGCGGCGCATCCAGCGCCGCAACAGCGGCGGCACCACCCACGAGTACACGCAGTAGAGCAGCCACAGCAGGCCGACTATCGCTGACAGTACGGGCTGGCCCAGCGCGCGGAGGCCGAAGATCAGCGCGGCCGCGACCGCCCACGTCTTCAGCACGCCGAAGCGCAGCGCCGGCCGCAACGGCAGCATCAGCGGGTGCCGGGCGATCCGCAGCTCCAGCGCCGACTCCGCGAAGGACTGCTCGGTGGGCATGGCGGCGGCGGCCTGCCGGTAGCCCTCGTACGCCGTGTCGACCTGTCCCCGGATGGCGCTGGTGCCGCCGAGCAACGCGTGCGCGGCGGGGTGCTCCGGGTAGGCGGCGACGAACTCGCGGCTCATCCGCTGGGCGCCCTTGTCGTCGCCGCTGGCGTAGGCCACCTGGATCCGCGTGGCGTACACGATCGGCGCCTCCGGTGCCAGGGCCGCGGCCCGCTCGACCAGCTTCGCCGCCTTGTCGGCTTGGCCATTGGCCGCGCAGACGTCGGCGTACGTGCAGAGGAGCTCGACGTCCTGCGGCGCCAGCGCCAGCCCGTCCAGCAGCGCCCGCTCGGCGACCTGCGAACGGCCGCACCGGTGCTCGGCGCGGCCCAGGTGGCGCAGCAGGTCAGGATCGGGCCCGGACGCGGCCAGGCCGGCGGTGGCCGCCGAGATCACCGCCTCCCAGCGGTCCAGCTGCGCCAGGGCGGCACAGCGCAGCCGGGTGGCGGGTACGCCGACGGCCTCGCTCGGAGGCAGGGTGGCCAGCTCGGCCAGCGCATCCTGCGCCCGGTTCGTCAGCAGCAGCGCCTCAGCGCGAGAAAGTGTCGCTTCTGTCATCGGACGAGTACCAGGATCAGGATCGCCTCCAGTACGCCGAAGCCGATGGCCGCCCCGATGCCGGGGGCGACGAGGCTGGCGGGCTCGCCGCCGCGATAGGTGTAGGCGCGGAACGGTTTGCGCTGGAAGGCCAGTACCACCAGCGAGACGAGGATACCGGCGATCACGGCGCCGTACCGCACGGGCGCGTTGCCCTCGACGGACGCGGCGATCGCGAGCCGCGCGCCGAACCCGACCAGGCCCGCCGCGCCGATCGCGACCAGGTGCGGGGCGGGCAACGCGAGGCGCCCGCCGTTGAGCAAGCCGAGCGCGGCGGCGGCGAGGGGACCGCCGAAGAAGGCCGGGTACAGGATCGACTCGGGACGCCACGGCGGCTTTCCGGGTGCCGGCTGCTCCCGGATCGTCGGGTTGAACAGCTCGTCCTGCATCGGGTCCCCATTCCTGACAGCGGTGCGGCGCCGGCACAGCATAATGGCCGACCATGAGCGCCCCGTTGATCGAGAGCATGATCGCAGCCGTGGAAGCCAGCCCGACCGACCTGCCGCTGCGGCTGCACCTGGCCGAGCTGCTCGTCACCGCCGGCCGTGGCCCGGAGGCGGTCACGCACCTGGCCGTAGCGCTGCAGCAGGACCCGGGGCACGGGGATGCCCGCGCGCTGATGGCACGAGCGCTGGCTCCGGCCGTTGCGGAGTCGGGCCCTTCTTTGGAAGCGGCGCCGCCAGCTGACCCTTCGCCCGCGCCGCCGCCGGGTCAGGCGCGTGTGGACTGGCGGGCATACGAGGAGGAGTTGGCCGAGTCCGTGCCGCCGCGCTTCGCCCGGTCCGGCGACGAGCCGGACCCGGTCGCGGGGGAGGAGGACCGGATCGTCGACGTGGAGACCTCCGCGATACGCCTCGCCGACGTGGGCGGCATGGCCGACGTCAAGAAGCGCCTGGAGCTGGCCTTCCTGGGACCGTTGCGCAACGAGAAACTGCGTTCGCTGTACGGCAAGAGCCTGCGCGGCGGCCTGCTGCTGTACGGGCCTCCCGGCTGCGGCAAGACCTTCCTCGCCAAGGCGGTGGCCGGCGAGATGGGCGCCCGGTTCGTCACGGTCTCGGTTGTCGACGTGCTGAACATGTGGATCGGCCAATCCGAGCAGAACCTGCACCAGATCTTCGAGACCGCCCGCCGCAACGCCCCGTGCGTGCTCTTCCTCGACGAGGTCGACGCGCTCGGGCACAAGCGCAGCCAGTTGCAGTCCTCGGCGATGCGCACGCTCGGCAACCAACTGCTCGCCGAGATGGACGGCATGGAGGGCACCAACGAGGGCGTGTTCGTCCTCGCGGCCACCAACGCGCCGTGGGACGTCGACGCGGCGCTGCGCCGCCCCGGACGGCTGGACCGGACGGTGCTGGTCGTACCGCCTGACGCCGACGCGCGCCGGGCGATCCTGGAGGTGCACCTGCGGGACCGGCCGATCGCCGGCATCGACCTCAAGCGCCTGGCCGCCGCGACTGACCGGTTCTCCGGCGCCGACCTGGCTCACCTGTGCGAGACGGCGTCCGAGTACGCGATGCACGACTCCCTGGTCAGCGGCCAGGTGCGGATGATCGAGCAGCGCGACTTCGAGGCGGCGCTGCGCGAGATCCAGCCGTCGACCGGCGCGTGGATGACGACCGCGCGCAACGTGGCGATGTTCGCCAACCAGGACGGCGCATACAACGACCTGGCCAAATACCTAAAAAAACACAAACTCATGTAACCCACCCGCGCCCGCGCCGGCCCTTCCTCCCGCCGATCAAGGGCGAATGCACGTGGTTGGATCTCTTTTCCGCGTGCGTTCGCCCTTGATCCATGCGAATGCCCTTGATCGGCGTCGTTGAATGGGGGCCCTGGCCGCGCATCAAGCCCGACCTCCTGCGCCGGCCCCGGCGCTGCTAAGCGCCGAGTGGCTGGTTATCGGCCGCCGCCGGTTACGAGGCGCTCGCTCGCCGACCAGCTTGTCCCGATCCGCGCAGCGGATCTCTCGAGCTGTGAACGTTTATGGCTGCTCCAGCAACCATAAACGTTCACAGCTCGTCGCGTCGCGGAGCGAGGGCTATGCGCGGATGAGGGCCTCGGGACGGCAGAGGACGGTGATCCGGTACGACAGGCCGACGTTGGACCAGATCTCGCCGCGCAGCGTCAGGCAGAGCCCGACCCGGTCGTCCTGCTCGGGGTGCTCGAAGAAGTCTGCCTGCGGGTCGGCAATCGCGCCGATCAGCCCCTGCGTGCCCTGCTTGGTGCCGGGCACCTGCAACAGGCCGACGGACACCTGCACCTCGGCGTCTTCAAGATCACCCACCGTGTACCAGTGGGTGTCAGGCAGGAACAGCTGCGAGTCGACGGCCCGCCGCTGATACTGCGAGCCCATCATCCCGGACACCGGATCGGGGATGTCGCCGATCCAGGCGGTCCCGGCGAAGTCGCTGCGCAGCCGCTGCGCGTCGGAGTGGAACTCGGTCACGAGGGTGTCCAGGCGCGGCTGGGCGACCAGGTGGACGTCGGCGTCGATCACAGACCGCACGCTAACACCACGCCCCGCCCCTCCTTTCGTCGAGGACCCGTTCCATCATCGTCGGCCACGATGACATCACCCCATCGGCGCACGCGTCGATCAGCGAGTTGTAGGTCGCTTCGTCCTCGGGGGCGGTGCCGCTGAACCACACGTGCACCGCGTACCCGTCGGCGTGCGCGCGGGCGATGAACGCCGGCGTGGCGATCGGGATCCCCTGGAACGCCACAGGCACCTGGAGCGCCACCGTCCCCGCGATCGGCCGTACGCCAGCGGAGAAGTACTGGGTCAGCCCCACCTGCCCGGGCGCCAACCCGACCGACGGCGCCAGCCGGTGGAACTCCGCCACCGCCGCGTCGTTGAACGAGGTCACGATGATGTTCCTCGTACGGCCGGTCCGGTTCAGCAGGTTGGCGAGCAGCCGCGCGTTGTGCAGGAAAGACTCCGTGTCGGCGTCGCTGGTTCCCTTGATCTCGATGCTGATCGGCAGCTTGGGGAAGGCGCACAGCACGTCGCGCAGTGACGGGATCGTGAAGTCGCTGGCCTGGTACCCGCGCGGCGGCCGTTTGTCGCGGGTGCGGATCCCTCGCAGGGGGTACGACTCCGGCGGCAGGCCGGGCACCGCGTTCCGGCCGGGCACGAAGTTGTACGCCGCGTCGAGCTTGCGCAGGTCGCGGTACGTCATCGACCGGATCAGCCCGGTGCCGTTGGTGGTGCGGTCGACGGTGGCGTCGTGGCTGGCGACGAGTACGCCGTCCGCGGTCGAATGCACGTCCAGCTCGAGCATGTCGGCGCCGATCTTCGCCGCGCGCCGGAAGGCGTACATGGTGTTCGACGGCGCCTCGCTCTCGCCGCCCTGATGCGCGATGTGCAGGAATCGCTTGTCCAGCCAGCGGTTGTCGGTCCCGCCGGCGTGGGCCGGACCGCCAAGCGCCAGCACCGCCAACGACGCGATCGCGGCGGCGGCGATCCGCTGATGCCTCACTCTCCAGGTAGTACGCATAGACCTCAGTATGTGCGGACAAGTCACTTGGCACGCGGAGCCGGCAGCGTGGGCCGGGGGTTTCGGCGAGCGCTTGCGAGCCGCCGGCCCGCGCGTTGCCCGCGGGAGCATGCGGTCCGCAGGTGACGCGGACCGGGGCAAATAGGCACGGTGCGCCGCCCGGCCGGCCGCGGTGGTCGGGCTTGACCTGGCGCCGGACCACCTGGACTCGACGGCGCGTCGATCAAGGAGATCTCCATCGATCAAGGGCGAACGCACGCGGAAAAGAGATCCAACCACGTGCATTCGCCCTTGATCGACGGAGGAGGGGGCGCGGCGCGGAAGGGGCCGCGCCGCGCGGCGCGCAAGAGGGCGCAGCGCGCGGCGCGCAAGAGGGCGCGGCGTGCGGTGCTTGAGCGGGTGGGTTAGAGGTAGGTGGCGGTGATTATGCGTTGGACTGCCGCGGGGAATTCGCCGCCCATGTGGAGGGTGTTTACGGAGTAGGTCAGGCGGCGGGACAGGTCGCGGGTCGCGCCGATGCCGTTGTTGTAGCCGGGGCGGTCGCCGGTCTTGCCCCAGAGGGTCAGGCCGCCGATCTTCAGCCGGTTGAGCCCGATCGCGAACGTCGCCGGCTCGTCGTTGGCTGGGTTGTCGTCGGCGTCCCAGGTGGGTACGTCCGGGACGGTGAACATCAGGTCCAGCTGTGCCGCGGGCATCAACTGCCCGGTGAACACCGCTACCAGGAACCGGTCGAGGTCGCTGGCGGTCGAGATGATCGCAGCCGCGGACCATTGCAGCGACGGGTTCGCCTGGGTGATGTCGACCCATCGGGTGGTGCCGTTCGCGGACGACAGCGCCTCGTACCCGTGTGCGTGCGGGCCGCGGATCCGCGGGTCGTCGGCGGGTGCCGTCGTGCCGGTCAGGCGCAACGGGCGGATGATCCGGTCGGTGACTTCGCGTTCCCAGGTGCGGCCGGTGACCTTTTCGATCAGGAGCCCGGCGACGATGTAGTCGGCGTTGCCGTACCGCTGTTTGGTGCCCGGGGTGAACGCCGGCGGCGTGGTGAGGTCGAGCTGGCTGCCCGGCTCCCAGTGGTCGTAGCGGTGGACGAGGAACCAGTCGGGGTCCTTGTGCGGCACATCCGTGCCGTTGATTCCGCTGGTGTACGTGAGCACCTGCCGGACGGTGATGGCCGGATAGCCGGCGGGCAGCAGGTCTGGCAGGTAGTGCCGCACGGATTGGTCGAGGTCGAGCCGGCCCTCGGCGACGAGTTGCAGGGCCACCACCGCGGTGAACATCTTCGTCATCGAGCCTATCCGGAACCGGCCGTCCTGCGGCACCGACTGTCCGGTGTGGACGTTGGCCACGCCGGACGTACCCTGCCAGCAGCCGGCTGAGCCACGAACCTGGACGATCGCGCCGGAGATCTCGCCGTCGGGCAGGCCGGCGATCGCGGCGGACAGCTTCGCGCCGGACAGCGGCGGCAGCGTGGTCGGTGCGGTGGGTTCGGTCGTACACCGCGTCTCTGGCGCGACGCCGGGTGGTGCGGCGGCCGCGGCAGACGGAATCGTGCCGGTGACGGCGGCCAGGCAGGTCAGCGCGACAAGCGCGCGGGTCGACGTTCGCATGACTGGAAAGCCTGCCGACCGGCGCGCCCAACATCATCAGGGATAGTCCCGTTGCCGACCCTGATGTCGTCTCAGGGGTGTGCCGCCGCGTCCGCCTTGTCGAGAGCGGGGTTGTGGTTGCGGACCTCGAGGATGCGGGCGATGGATCTGAGTACGGGGCTCAGGGCGTAGAGCAACCCGGTGAGGCTGGCGGGGCCGATCGCGCCCAGCAGGGGCGGGTCTGGTGGGTGCCGGATGGCGTAGACCGTCGCGAAGGCGGACGCGCCGACCGCGACACCCAGTACGACCAGCAGCCCGACGCCGAGAATCAGCAGGCGCCTGCCGGTGTGTTCGTAGGCTTCCAACAACCGCTGTTCTCGATCCCTGTCGCGGTTCATAGAGACAGGGAACCATGCGCGTTCCGGTGGCTGTACCGGCTCGCGCCGCAACGATCGACCGACTCCCTTGTAGAGTTCCTACAAAACTCCTTGGAGAGGCCCGAGGTGACAGGTCAGCTGACGCTCGGTGACCCGGTCAGCGCCCGTGACTTGTCGCCGAGGCCGTCCAGGTTGAAGTTGAAGACGATGACGCCGTCACCGGTCCAGCCGCCGGTCGACGAGGACGTGACCGTCGCGGTGTAGCAGATGAGCCGCGGGCTGAGGTACTTGTTCATGTCGTCGGTGAAGTCGCACCACTTGGTGGCGATGTTGGCGTCGTTGCGCTCCAGCCGCGCGTGCACCTTGAAGAGGTCCCAGGTCTTGCCGCCGCTGGTCCGAGCCTGCTCGATGAGCACGTACGCGTACCGCGCGCTGCCGTTCTTGACCACGCACGTCTTCATCGCGACGTTCGTGACCGAGGGAGCCGTCTGGTACTGGTAGTCGGAGCATCGCGTGGTCGCCGCGGCCGCCGGCCCGGTCGTGGCCAGCAGGGCGGTCACCGTCAGCAGCGGGGTCGCCACCGCCGCGGTGATCGTCCTAGCTGTCCGGTGGCGTCTCGGGGTCTTCCGCATGAGGGCACCTCCACAGTGGAGCCGCGATCGCGGCTTGCCTAGCAACACTGTGGGTCCGGTGGCACGCGACACATGCGAAGCGCGACCAAGCTTGAGGAAATCTTGAGATGCTGAGCGGGTGGCCTTCGTTTTCGACGCCGAGTTGTGGATCTGGGATGCCCGGCGGTCCGAGAGTTGGACGTTCGTCAGCCTGCCGCCCGAGGCCAGCGAGGAGATCCGTGACGTGGCCGGTGGGGCGCCGCGCGGTTTCGGCGCGGTGCGGGTGCGCGTCACGGTCGGCGGCACCACGTGGCTGACGTCGGTCTTCCCCGACAGCGCGCGGGGCACCTACGTCCTGCCCATCAAGCGCGCCGTGCGCAAGGCGGAGGCCATCGACGAGGGCGACACCGCGACGGTGACGGTGGAAGTCCTCCAAGGCATCGATTGACATAAACATGTAGCGGGCGTACCTTCCACGGAAAGCGCTTTCCGTGACCTTGGGGGCCGCCGCCGATGACCACTGTCCCGTCTCGTCGCGCCTCCCGAGCGCGCCTGCTGTCGGCCGCCGCGGCCGGCCTCCTCGCCGTCGCCGCTCTCAGCGTCGTGGGGGTGGGTGGCGCGTCCGCCGCGACGCTGTTCTCCGACGACTTCCAGGATGGCAACTCCTCTGGCTGGACCACGTCGGGCGGGACATGGTCGGTGGTCGCCGACGGGTCCACTGTGCTGCGTCAGTCGGGCACCTCGTCGGACGCCCGTGCCCGCGCGGGTTCGGTGTCGTGGACGAACTACACGGTCACGGCGCGCGTCAAGCCGATCGCGTTCAACGGCTCCAACCGGTTCGTCGCCGTGCTCGCCCGCGCGCAGTCCGACACCAGCTACTACTACCTCGCCCTGCGATCCAACAACACCGTGGAGCTCAAAAAGCTGGTCGGTGGCTCAGCCACCACCCTCGCTTCGGCCTCCGTGCCGGTCTCCGCCGGTACCTGGTACGCGCTGTCGCTGTCGGTGTCTGGCACCAGCATCAGCGGCTCCGTCAACGGCGGCACCCCGCTCGCCGCCACCGACACCCAGTTCACCAGCGGCGGCACCGGCGTCGCCACGTTCTACGGCTCGGCGTCGTTCGACGACGTGGCCGTGTCGGACACGGCCGGGCCGGCGCCCACGACGAGCGCGCCACCACCGCCGACCACCAGCGCACCGCCGCCCACCGGGCCGAACATCGTCGTCGCGAAGGACGGCAGTGGCCAGTACAGCACCGTGCAGGCCGCGGTGAACGCCGTTCCCGCGGGCAACACCCAGCGATACACCGTCACCATCAAGGCCGGCACGTACCGGGAGATGGTCACGGTCCCGTCCAACAAGCCGTACGTGACGTTCGTCGGCGCGACCGGCAACGCGGCCGACGTCGTCATCACGTACGACAACGCCAGCGGCACGCCGAAGCCGGACGGCAGCGGCACGTACGGCACCACCGGCAGCTCCTCGGTCTTCATCGACGGGCACGACTTCATCGCCCGGAACCTGACGTTCTCCAACTCGTTCGACGAGGCGGCGCACGACTACAGCGCCGAGCAGGCGGTCGCGGTCACCACCCGCGCCGACCGGCTGGTCTTCGACAACGTGCGCTTCCTCGGCAACCAGGACACGCTCCAGCCCAGCAGCCCCAACACCGCGACGGTCAACCGCGCGTACTACCGCAACTGCTACGTCGAGGGCGACGTCGACTTCATCTTCGGCCGGGGCACCGCCGTGTTCGACCGGTGCGAGATCCGGTCGCTCAACCGCGGGTCGAGCAGCAACAACGGGTACCTGACGGCGGCCTCCACGACGAACACCAACCCGTACGGGTTCCTGTTCACCCAGTGCAGGCTGACCGCCGCGTCAGGAGTGGCGGCGCAGAGCGTCCACTTGGGACGGCCGTGGCACCCGGGCGGTGACGTGAACGCGATCGCGCAGGTGCTCTACCGCGACTCCACGATCGGCGCGCACATCAAGGGTTCACCGTGGACTGACATGTCCGGCTTCTCGTGGCGGGACGCGCGGTTCTTCGAGTACCGGAACACCGGAGCCGGCGCCACGGTGACAGCGGACCGCCCGCAGTTGCCTGACGCGCAGGCGCCGACCTACACCGCCCAGCGCTACCTGGCCGGGAGTGACGGCTGGAACCCCGTCTACTGAGACTCGATGGGCGGCACCAGGATCTCGCCCCGGGCGACCGGGGCGACCCGGCCGGTGACCGTCGCGCTGACCACCTGGCCGCGGCGCGCGGTCACCATACAGTCCAGGGTGGACGGACGCTGGATCTCGCCGCCCTGCCGGACCGTGTATGACGACTCGGCATCGGCGGGCAGCAGGCCGGACGTGACGAGCCACACGCCCAGCCCGAGCGCCGCCGAGCCGGTCGCCGGATCTTCGGGAACCCCGACTCCGGGGACGAAGACCCGCGTATGGGCGGTGCTGGTTGCGGCGTCCCAGGCGAAGACGCTGACCTGGCGCACGCCGTGCGCGCGCGCCGCGGCGACGTCCAGCTCGGCTTTCGCGACCGACTCCGCGTGTACCGCCAGGAAGGGGAACTCGAGCCCGCACCCGGCCAGCCGGGGCGCCGGCCCGGCGAAGTCCACATCGGACAGGCCGGCCGCGGCCAGCAGTGGACCGGGGTCGAGTGCCGGCCCGATCGTCGGCGCGCCACCGGTGAGGGTGGCGTGGCCGTCCTCGTACACGTTGATGGGGAGCAGCCCCGCGCCGCACTCCTGCACGACCTGGCCGGCCGGGAACAGGCCCCGGCGCAGTTGCGTGGCCGCGACCCCGACGCTGGGGTGACCGGCGAACGGCAGTTCGTGCGCGGGCGTGAAGATGCGCGCCCGGTAGGTGGCGCCCGCCGCCGTGGGCGGCAGCACGAACACCGTCTCGGACAGGTTGAACTCCCGCGCGATCGCCTGCAGCTGGCCGTCGCCGAGCCCGTCGGCGTCGAACACCACCGCGAGCGGGTTGCCGGCGTAGGGCCGGTCGGTGAACACGTCGACGATCTCGTACGGCAGCGCGCTGGGCATGCCGGCGACGCTACCCGGTGCCGACCGGGGTGCGGCCGCCCCGCCGGCAGAAAGGTCCACCTACCCGCGATTGGCCCGCGCGGCGCCACTACACGGTGGTCACGCCGACCCGCCAGCCGCTGGCGGTGCGGTCGGCGCCGAGCAGCAGGACCGGGCCCGGCGGCGGGGACCTCTCCGGCCAGCGCACGATGGTCGGCGACTCCTGCTCGCGGTACGGGTACGCGTAGGCGCCGGTGGCGTCGAGGTACGCGAACTGGGCCGCCTTCACGGCGCCTGGCGGGGTGTCGATGCGCAGCCCGTCATCGCCGTCCGGGACAGCCCGGATGTCGAGGGCGGCGGGCTCGGGGTCGACGCGCTCGCCACCACCGCGGCCGTACCAGAGCTGGACGACCATTGTGGACAGTACCCGGGGAGGCGAGCCGCCATGCTTGACCAGGGCCGCTTCGCTGGGCGTACCAAAATTGATGTCATCGGCGACTTGCAGCCAGACGCCGGCGGCCTTGAGCCGTGCGGCTACCGGGCGGAATCCCGCGACGCTGCCGTACCGGGCGCGTGCGCCGTCGGTCAGCATCGCCCACGCGGCCTCGACGTCGCCGGCGCGGGCGAGGTCGTCGAAGCGCCGCGCGGTCTGCTCGGCCGCCGGCCTGATGTCGGGCCGGATGTCGCACCCGCACGCCACGCCGCTGTCTCGTGTCAGCACCGCCACCGTCGTTCCGACGGCCGTGACGAGGACGACCACCGCCGCGACCCACCACCGTTTCGCCATGGGAATGGGACGGGTGGCACGGCGCGGTGCGTTCCGGCGCGCGGGTCTCGGCTCGGTTACGCCGGTATTTCGATCTTCCCACTGTGATCCGGCCAGCTCGCGGGGTATGTTGGCCGGCGTGCGCCGCTGGCTGCTCGCCGTCCTGATCGCGCTGGTCTTCAGCGCGCCGGCGGTTGCTTTGCTGGCACCGGCCGCCGCCCACGGCGACGTGCGCGCGCACCAGTCCTGCGCCGAGCTCGCCCGCGACACCGGCCCCGCCGACCTGGCGCGCGCCGGCGTGGCAGCGGTCGAGCCGTCGCGGTTCGCCGCGATCGGCGGCAGCGGCGGCGGCACCGCCGACCCGCTGCCCGACTCGGTGACGCGCGCGGCCACCCGCGCCGAGCTCCAGGTGTGGCGGACCTGAGCGGGGCTTCCCGTCCCCGCCTCGTCCTTTCCATCTGGCTTACCTGGAGCTGCCATGCGCTGTTTTGCCGTCTCGGGCGGTCGGTCATGATCACGCCAAGCACCGCCGGCCTTCCGCCCCGCCGTTTCGAACACACCTGGTCCGGCCCGGCCGGACAGTGGGCCTACGACCGCTGGGGCACCGGCGGCCGTCCGATCGTGCTGCTGCACGGCCCCATGTTCGACCGCACCATGTGGTGGCCGGTCGCCGCCGAACTGGCCGACCACTGCACCGTCTACGCCGTCGATCTGCCCGGTCACGGCGCCTCGCCACCCCGCCGCCAGTACCGGCCCGACGTGATGGTCGACGAGTTGGCGTACCTGCTGTTCGAGATCGGCTGCCGGCGCGCGCCGGTCATCGTCGGCCACTCGACGTCGGGGCTGCTGGCGACCCGGTTCGGCACCCGTTACCCGGTGCACGCCATCGTCACCGTCGGTCAGAGCCTCGACGTCCGCCCCATGATCGGCAACGTCGTCGGCCTGCCGCACCGCGCGAACGTGCGCCGCTTCCTCGGTGGGCTCGGCCTGGCCGAGGTGCCGCCGCTCTACCAGAGCCTCGCCGAGCCGCGGCACGACCACAGCCTGCTCGCCGGCTACCTGGACTGGCTCGCCGGCCCGCCCGACGACGTGCAGTGGGAAGTCGACGCGATCCTGCGCCGGGTACAGGCCGCGCACTTCAGCATCTTCGGGCAGCTCCCGTGGTCCGGGTACCCGGAGTGGCTGCGCGAGCTGATACCGACATCGAGCTGCGTGGTCTACAACCGCCCGGGCGCCTTCCCCCACCTGGCCGAACTGCCCCGCTTCACCGCCGACCTCCGAGCCCTCCTTTAACGCGTTTTGTTCGACGGACAGTTAGTGCGTCGGCATGGGCGTGGATTCGTCTGACGATGCGGGTCCTGGTTCTGGGATGGCCGCTCTGCCAGCTAGGAGGAGACATGACCAGTCGACCCCGGATTCGTCGCGGGGTGGTGAGGGCCGCCGTCGCGGCGGTCCTCGCCCTCGCGCTCACCGCCGCGATCGGGCCCGCGCCCGCCGTCGCGGCGCCACCCAACGCCGTCGTAACGTGGAATTCGTACGCGCAGATCGCGATCTGGGACGTCGCGCAGCAGGGGCCGCACGTGCAGTCACGCAGCTTCGCGATGGTGCAGGGCGCGGTGTACGACGCGGTGAACGCGATCTCGGGCAAGCCGTACCAGCCGTATCTGGTGGCGCCCGCGGCCACCGGCACCGAATCCGTGGAGGCGGCGGTGGCGGCGTCGGCGCACCGGGTGCTGCTGAGCCTGTTTCCCGGGCAGTCGGGCAGCCTGCAGGCGCGCTACGACCAGTACCTCGCCACGATCCCGAACAACCCGAAGAAGCAGGCCGGCATCGCGATCGGCAACCAGACCGCGGCTGCCATGATCGCGTCCCGCCAGAACGACGGCGCGTTCGGCCCGCAGACGTTCGCGGTCAGCGACCAGCCTGGCAAGTGGCGGCCGGTGCCGCCCACCGGCAACGACGGCGGGTGGGTCGGCTTCATGAAGCCGTTCATGATCCCGAGCCAGTCGATGTTCCGCACCAGCGGGCCGAACCCGCTGACCAGCGCCGCGTACGCCAAGGACTTCAACGAGGTCAAGCAGATCGGCGCGTTCAGCAGCCCGACCCGCACCGCCGACCAGAGCAGTGCCGCGGTCTGGTGGCACGACCGGCGGCTGACCGAGTGGGAGATCAAGCGCCAGGTCGCCACCAACAAGAATCTCAGCAACATGCAGGCGGCGCGGATGTTCGGCATGGCGAACCTCGCCGAGGCGGACGCGCTCGTCGCCTGCTACAACGAGAAGTACTTCTGGAACGACTGGCGGCCCTACCACGCGATCCGGCTCGCCGACACCGACGGCAACCCGGCGACGGTCGCCGATCCGACCTGGACGCCGTGGCTCACCACGCCGCCGTTCCCGGACTTCACCTCCGGGCACACCTGCTACACGGCGGCCACGATGGGCACGCTCGCGTACTTCTTCAAGACCGACAACATGTCGTTCAGCGCGTTCAGCCCCGCGTCGAACACGACCCGGTCCTTCACGAAGTTCTCGCAGGCGCTCACCGAGGTCGTCAACGCCCGCGTCTGGGGTGGCATCCACACCCGCCACGCCGACGTGCAGGGCGCGAAGATCGGCGCGCAGGTCACCGCGTACATGATCGGCCACCACTTCCGGCCGCTCTGACCGGGCGCCCGCTGGCGGCGGCGTCCCCTCTCGCGAGGGGGCGCCGCCCTGCTACTACCCTTGATCCACAATGGGGAGGTGCGGGCATGGCTGAGGCTCGCGGGCAGTCCAGGCGCGACCTGGGGATAACCGCTCTGGTACTGGGATTCTTCGCCGCGGCGTGGTTTGGCTGGAGCGGTGGCGGGGCGCCTGACGGGTGGCAGCCGTTCCTGACCGTCGGCTCAGTCGTCGGGCTGGCCGTGGCGGTCGCCGGAGCGGTGGTCGGGTTCAGGAGCCGCACCGCGACCACGCTCAGCCAGGACCGGGCCGCGTCCCGGCGGTACGGGATCATCGTCGGCATCGAGTTCGCCGCCATCGCGCTCGGCGGGATCGTGCTGGGAGTGGCCGGTGCCGCGGAGTACGTCGCCGCGTGGGTGTGTCTCGTCGTCGGCGTGCACTTCTTCCCGCTCGCACCGGTGCTGCGCGACCCGCTGCTGGTGCCGCTGGGCGCGCTGGTGTGCGCGGCGGCCGTGGTGGCGACCGTCGTCGGCCTGACCACAGGCGTGGCGGCCAGCTTCGTGGCCGGCCTGGGCGCCGGGGTACTGCTCCTGGTGTACTCGTCGGCCGCCCTGGTACGCGGGCTTCGTTCCTAGGGTGTTGATGATGCTGCGACCGGCCTATCCGATCAGGACCGCCCGCCTGCTGTTGCGCCCGTTCACCCGGGCCGATGTCGGCGACGTCTGGGCGTACCAGCGCCAGCCGGAGGTCGCCCGGTACATGAGCTGGGAGCCGCGGACGCTGGCGCAGACCGAGGCGGCCGTCGCGCAGATGGCGCGCGAGGACCGGCTCGCGGGGGAGGGCGACTGCCTGAGTCTCGCCGTGGTGCGCGCCGACGACGATCGGGTGGTCGGTCAGGTCGAACTGGTGTGGCACAGCACGACCAGCCGGCAGGGTGAGGTGGGGTACGTCTTCAACCCCGACCACCACGGCCAGGGGCTGGCCACCGAGGCGGCTCGGGAGATGCTGCGGCTCGGGTTCGACGGGCTCGGACTGCACCGGATCGTCGGGCGCTGCCACGCCGAAAACGGTGCCTCCGCGCGGCTGCTGGAGCGGCTGGGCATGCGCAGGGAGGCGCACTTCGTCGACAACGAGCTGGTCAAGGGCGCCTGGCGCAGCCAGTTCGTGTACGCCGTGCTGGCCGCTGAGTACCGGCTCAGATCGTGATGACGATCCTGCCGCGTGCCGTGCCGCCGGTCAGGTGGCGCATGGCTTCGGGCAGTTCGTCTAGCGGGTAGGCGCGGTCGACGACCGGCTTGAGGGCGCCCGACTCCAGGAGTGCGGAGAGCCGGCCGGTCAGCTCGCCCTTCGGCGGGAACTTGACTGTGGGCCGAGGCAGTTGGCGGTTGACCGCACCGCGCGCGACAAGTCCGAGCAGCCGCGGGATGCTGCCGAGCCACCGCCGCCCGTCGCGCCCGTACTGGTCGTGGCCCACGAGGACGTACCGGCCGTCCGGGGCGAGCAGCGGCCGCAGCGCGGTGAAGCGGTGGTTGCCGACGATGTCGAAGATCAGGTCGTAGGGCCCGCCCGGCAGATCGTCCTTTGTATAGTCCACCACCCGGTCGGCGCCCAGCGAGGTGAGCAGGTCGAGCTTGGCACCCGTGTCGACGGCGGTCACTCGCGCGCCCGCGGCGGCGGCCATCTGCACCGCGACGACACCCACGCCGCCGCCGGCCCCGTTGACGAGTACGCGCTGGTCTGTCGCAAAGGGACGGTCGGGCGGCAGGTTGATGAGCGTGATGATGCCGGCGTTGAGCACGGACGCCGCTTCCTCGAATGTCACGCCGGCCGGCTTGGGAGCCACCACGTCCTGCGGCACCACCACGTACTCGGCGAACGCGCCGCCGTTGCGCCACACGTAGCCGCGCAGGGTCTCGCCGTACACCTCGTCACCGACCCGGAACCGCGTGGCGCCCGGCCCGAGCGCGGCGACCTCGCCGGCCATGTCGGTGCCGGGAACCGGCTGCTTCGGCCGGCGCACACCGGAACCCATGAGGCGCAACGCGAACGGCAGGCCGGTCACCACGTGCCACACGTCGGGGTGCAGCGAGGCGGCGCGGACGCGTACCAGAATCTCGCCCTCTTTCGGCGCTGGCCGCGGGATGTCGCGGACGCGCAGCGCGTCCGGCGAACCGTAACCGTCCTGTACGACCGCACGCATGCCGCCACCCTAGCGATCGGTCGCAAGGGGTGGCGGCAAGCGGGCAAATCAGCGCGTGGGCGCTATGACGCACTTCGGGCCGGGCGCCTGGTAAGCGGCGAGCCGGATGGCGGGCGCGTCGTTACCCGACAGTGTGTAGACCACCAGCACCATCACGATGCCGTCCGGGATGCCTTCCGGTCGCAGGCCGATCCGCGCCCCCTTGCGGGTCACCCCGTCCATCTTGACGACCGCCACGGCAAGCGGCGAGTCCGCGGGCGTGCCGCGGTCGGCCTCCGGGCAGTCCTCGGGAGCGGAGGGCCGCAAGATCCTCACCCGGTCGTCGGTGGCGGTGAGTTGCCGGTTCGCGTCGCTGGGGTCGTCGACGCGGTTGACGGCCACCGCGAGCGTGCCATCCTTCTCGGTGGTGATGGCATAGGCGGGGCCCGCGCCACCACCGGTCGCGAGGACCGTCGCGGTGGCGGCTGCGACGGCTACCAGGGCGCCGCCGAAGGCGAGCCGGGGCCGCGTCAGCCGGCGGCGCGCTTTCGGGTACCGGCTCGGCCGTCACCCGGGACTTGAGCTCGTCGAGCAGGGCCTGTCGCGGCCGATGTCGCCCACCCGCTCCGCGTCCAAGGCTTGAGTATCGGTCACGCCATGTATAGCCACGAGCCCGCTTCGCCGTTACAGCCCCTGGTACCGCTTGAGGGTGATCGCGGTGGCGGCGCGGTGGATGGGCGCGACCATCTTCGCCATCAGGCGCTCCTTGCCGGGCAGCCGGCCGACCAGCCCCAGCATGGCCATCGACATGCGCACCTGGCCCTTGGTGCGCATCACCATCCGCTTGACGTTCGCCGGGCCCAGCGCCTGGTTGCGCGCCACGAACGGCCGCATCTCGCGCTCGTACGCCGCGAAGCCGGCACGGTGGTCGCCGCCGGCCGCGGCCAGCTCGCCCGCGAGCACGTAGGCGCCGACGAGCGCGAGGCTCGTGCCCTGGCCGGACGCCGGCGACGCGCAGTAGGCGGCGTCGCCGAGCAGCGCGACGCGGCCGGCGGACCAGCGGTCGAGACGCACCTGACTGAGCGAGTCGAAGTAGAAATCCGGCGCGGCGTCCGCGGCGGCCAGCAGCGCCGGTACTTCCCAACCCTCGCCCTGGTACGCGTCGGCGAGCAGCCGCTGCTGTGCGGCGCGATCGCCGGTGTCGTATTGGAGCGGCGGGGACGCGAACAGGAACATCGCCTTGGCGCTGGCGTCCCGAGCCGTGCTGTAGACCAGCGCGGTCCGCCCTGGGCCGACGTAGGTGAGCTCCCAGCGGTCCAGGCCGAGGTGGTTGGGGACCGAGAAGATCGAGACGTAGTACCCGAGGTCGTGCACGCCACCATCCCCGAACGCGAGCCCCCGAGTGCGGGAGTGCACCCCGTCGGCGCCCACCACCAGGTCGTACGTCTCGGTGGCGCCGCTCTCGAACCGCACCTCGACGCCGCCGGCCGTATCGGTCAGCGCCGCGATCGCGTCGCCGAACCGGTACTCGCATGGGGAGTGCTCGTGGAGGAGCCGGTTCAGGTCGCCACGCAGCAGCTCGGCGTCGCCGTGTGCGCGCCCGCCGAACGTGTCGCCGTCCATGCTGGCCACCCGCCGCCCGGACGCGTCGACGATCGAGCCGCCGCGCACGCCGGTGCGCAGGGCGCGGACCTCGTCGAGCAGGCCCATGCGGTCGACGACGTCGAGCGCCGCGCCGCGGATGTCCACCTTGTAGCCGCCGTCACGCAGCGCGGGGGCGCGCTCCACGACCGTGGGTCGAGCGCCGTGGCGGCGCAGCCAGTAAGCCAGCGCGGTGCCCGCTATGCCGGCGCCGGAGATGAGGACCTTCGAGTTCGTCATGTCACTGACTGTACGATCGTCTTAGACAGTTGTGCAAGACATTTGTTTGAGTAGGATGCGTTCATGGGAAATCGGGAGGACCTGCTGGCGGGGGCGAAGCGCTGCCTGTTCGACAAGGGCTACGCGCGCACCACGGCCCGCGACATCACGGCGGCGTCCGGGGTGAGCCTGGCGGCGATCGGATACCACTTCGGCACCAAGGAGGCGCTGCTCAACGAGGCGCTCCAGCAGGCCATCGAGGAGTGGGGCGACGAGCTGGCCGAGACGCTGTCCACCAGTACCGACTTCGAGACCGCCTGGCGGCGCGTCATCGAGTCGTTCAGTGCTAGCCGTCCACTGTGGGCGATACAGTTCGAGCTGTTGGCCCATCTGGAGCGGGCGCCCGAGCTGCGGGACGCGTTCGCCGAGGCCAACCGCCAGGCCCGGATCGGCCTCGCCGATCTGCTGCGCGGCCTGCATCCCACGGCCGGCGAAGCCGAGGCGGTGCGGATCGGCGCCTTCTACCAGGTACTGCTGGCCGGGCTGGCCGCCGTGTGGATGGTCGACCCGGACGCCGTCCCATCCAGTGACGAACTGCTGGCCGCGATGCGTACCATCGCAACGTGATCTTGGAAGTCGACCTGAGCCCACTCGAAGCCTTAGCCGTGCTCGGCGCGGGGGCGGCCGCCGGCGCGATCAACGCCGTGGTCGGCTCGGGCACACTCATCACCTTTCCGGTGCTGCTGGCGCTCGGGTACCCGCCGGTTGTGGCGAACGTCTCCAACACCGTCGGCCTGGTGCCCGGCTCCCTCTCCGGCGCCTACACCTATCGCCGGGAGCTGGCCGGGTACGGGCGGCTGCTGCTCACGCTCGCCATCGCGGCCACGCTCGGCGCGATCACCGGCGCGCTGCTCCTGCTCTGGCTGCCGTCGGCCGCGTTCGACGCGATCGTGCCGGTATTGATCGCGCTCGCGCTGATCCTCGTGGTGGCCCAACCCTGGCTGGCCCGCCGCCTGGCCGGCCTCGGGAAGGGCGAACACCGGCCGGTCGGGCCGCTGCTGCTACTCGGCGTGTTCGCGGCCGGCACCTACGGCGGGTACTTCGGCGCGGCACAGGGCGTGCTGATGATCGGCCTGTTCGGCGTGCTGCTCTCCACCGACCTCCAGTGGCTCAACGGCATCAAGAACCTGCTCACCGGCCTGGTCAACGCGGTCGCGGCGGTGCTGTTCATCATCGTGGGCGACATCGCGTGGCAGCCGGCGCTCCTGATAGCCGCCGGCTCAGTGGTAGGCGGCTTCGCGGGCGGCCTCTGGGGTCGCAGACTCCCCCCAACAGTGCTACGCGGCGTGATCGTGGTGGTGGGCCTGGCGGCGATCGTGAACCTGCTGGTTTAGGAACTACCCGAGGTGTACGAGGTCGGCCGCGGGGGCTTCGACCCGGGCGAGAATGTCGTGGCCGTGGATCGACTCGTAGCTCTCGGCGACGATCTCGACCACCAGGTCGCCAAGGCGGTCGCCATCGATGTCGAGCATCCGCACTCCGCTCGCGACGGACCGGACCACGTCTTCCACGAACTGCGGCCGGAAGTGCGCGCGGCGCACGAGGTCGTACTCGTCCGGCCGTTTCAGCAGCTCCTGGGTGAGCGTGGTGCGTGCGGCGAGCACCTCATGGAGCCGGTGGTAGCCGGGCAGGAGGACCGGATCGGCTGCGCTGACGCTCAGCTGAACCCGGCCGCGCTGGCTGTGCGTGGCGATCGGCACGCGCGTGAGCAGCGCGACGCCGTCCTGCGGGCTCAGCCCCGTCTCCCTGATCAGGTCGGTCAGGCTGTATCCCTGCATGCACGGACAGGCAGTCATGTTGGTGGCGGCGACGGCCTGGGTGGTCCGTGGCGCACGGCCGGCTACCGCGACGGCCGAGATCTCCACGGTGTCCGGGGACGGCAGGCCGCTGACCCGGGTGTGCGTCACGAGCGGCGCCCGAGCCGCCAGCCGCACCTCGACCCGCTCCTGCCGCTGGCTCTCCCGTACCCGCCCGGCGATCGCGGCGGCGTGGTCGCTCAACGACGCCGCGGCACCGTCCTGCAGCGCGCTCTGGATCCGCGACATGTGGATGCCGCGCTGCTCCTCGCTCAGCGATACCCGCACATCCACGTCACAGAGCAGCGGCAGGCTGCCCGCGAGGAGCTCGTCGGTCACGTGGAGCAGGACCTGCTGGTTGCGCACCGACACGACGGGCAGCGCTATCGGCACCGCCGGCTGCTGGTTCGGCACGTCGTAGAACGATTCGTCGAACGGGGCCGCCAGCGCGCCCGCCGCGGATGACGTGAGCATGGGACCACGGTAGCGGCGAGCGCTTTCAAAACGCTTTCACCACCATCCTTTGTGGACTAGGTGTTGCGGCGGCGGAGCGCGGCGTAGCCGGCGAGCGCGGCGAGCGTCCACGCGAAGGCGACAGCGGTCTGTACGCCGAGCGCGGGCGCGTCCAGACCGTTGACCGTCGCACGCGCCGTCGGCAGCAGCGGCGGCACCAGCCACGGCACCGGCGAGCCCTTGGTGCCCAGCACGAACGCCAGCACCGTGCCGCCGGCCAGCACCGCCAGCCCGCGCGCCGCGTTGCCGACGACCGCCCGGCTCGCGAGCGCGCCCAGCAGCAGCGCCGGCGGCGCCAGCAGCAGATGCGCCCACACACCGGCGGTCACGCCCGAGGCCAGCGACGCGTCGCCGGGCTCCTCCGGGCCGGTGATGCCGCCGATCAGCCACGGCACCGCGAGCGCCATACCGATCAGGGCCAGCGCCGGCACCAGCGCCGCGATCAGCCCGGCGGCCAGCTCCCGCCCGCGGCCACCGGCAGCCACAATGGACAGTTGACGTTGGACATCGGGCTCGACGTTGAGCAGGATCTGGGTCTGCCACGCCAGCACCGGAAACATCACCGCCGCCGAGAACCCGTACGCCTCACCGGCCTGCGCCCGCCCGCCACCGTAGATGACGCCGAACACCACGAGGGCGGTCAGCAGCGGCGCCAGCGCCCGCCCGGTGCGCACGAACCCGGTCAGCCGCATCCGGACCAGCGCGCTCATTTCTCCCGTACCCCCAACACTCGATGGCCGGCGGCGCGCAAGCTGGCGACGGCGGTCGGCACGTCGGACGTCGCCACCGCCACCTCGATCACGCACTCCAGCCGCTCGTCGGCCGCCTCGACGAGCGCCCCGTCGACCAGCTCCCACCGCCGCACGCCGGGCAGTTCGCCGGCGCTGCCGAGGTGGTCGCTGATCAGCGCGCGCCCACCCGCCGCGACGGTCTCCGCCACGATCAGCGGCACCTCGGCGCGCGTGGCCGCGTCCAGCCCTTCCCACGGCTCGTCGAGCACCAGCAGGTCGGGGCGGCACAGCACCGCCTGGATCAAACCCACCTTCTGCGCCGAACCCTTTGACAGCTCGGCCATCGCGGTATCCAACAGCCCCGCGCAGTGCAGGCGCTCGGCCCAGCTCGCCACCACGCGGCCCGCGTCGGCCGCCGCGAGGCCGCGGATCCGCGCCATCCCGATGAGGTACCGGCGAGCCGTGAACGGCTGATCGGCGGGGAACCGCTCCGGCACGTACCCGACCCGCGCCGGCCGGTCACGGACCGCGCCCCGCTGCGCGCGCAACAGCCCGGCCGCGAGCCTGAGCAGCGTCGACTTGCCGACGCCGTTGCGCCCCACCACGGTAGCCGCCTCACCGGGCCGTAACTCGATGCTGGCACCGCGTAACACCCACGGTTCCCCGCGCCGGTACCGGAGCCACACATCGTCGAGTCGCACCGCTCGATGGTGCCACGCGGCAGCTGGCGGTTGGGATGGCGATCATCGGGCGGGAGGCGGCATATGGTGGGGGGATGAGCCAGGACGAACGGGCTGACGGGTTCGACACGTGGAACGTGGTCGAGGACGACGGGGTGCTGGACACCTCCGACACGCTCGACGACGACCGGGTCGCGGACCCGCTGGACACCGGCATCGCGCCGGGCGACCGTTGGGCGGGAGCGAACCGCTTCGGCACCACGCCGGCCGAGGCGCGCGCCGGTGAGTCGCTGGAGCAGCTGCTCGCCGAGGAGGAGCCCGACGTCGACCCGTACGCCGATGACGCGGACGACGAAGACGAGTTGACGCGGCGCGGGTACGAGCGGGACGCGCGGGCCGGCCGGCTCGTCGCCGACGACCAGGGCTTCGGTGAAGACAAGGAGGCCGCGTCGGTGGCGTGGGACGCCGGCATCGACGCGGGGGGCGCCAGCGCCGAGGAGGCCGCCGTGCACGTGGTCGACGATCCGTTCGGCCAGGGAGACGGCCCTCTGCGGTAGGTGCCGCTGGTTGACGCGGTAGGTGCCGCTGGTTGACAGGCCACTAGTAACTCAGTTACTACTGTCTCCGTGACGATCGCGGAGACCCTACTTGGCCTGCTCGAACCTGCCCCGCGGCACGGTTACGATCTGCGCCGGGAGTATGACGCCCAGTTCGGCGAGCGGCGACCGGTCAAGCCGGCCCAGGTGTACGCCACGCTCGGTCGGCTGGCCCGAGACGGCGACATCCACGTCGTGTCCGTGGAGCAGGTCGGCGGGCCGGAGCGCACCACGTACGCGCTCACGCCCGACGGGGTGACCCGGCTGGAGCGCTGGCTCGCCGAGCCCGAGGCGCACACGGCCTATCTACAGTCAGTGATCTTCACGAAGGTGATCCTGGCGCTGCGGTCGGGGCGCCCGGCCGACCGGATCCTCGATGCCCAGCGCACCGCGCACACCGCGGCGATGCGCGAGCTGCTGCGGCGCAAATCCGGTGCCGACCTCACGACCGTACTGAGCTGTGACTTCACCATCTTCCACCTGGAAGCCGACCTGCGCTGGCTCGAGCACACCGCGGCCAGACTCGACAAGCTGGCCAAGGAGCTCTCATGAGTGAGCCACTGCTGCGCGCGACCGGCCTGCACCTGGCGTTCGGCCAGACCAAGGCCCTGGACGGCGTCGGCATCGAGGTGCGCGCCGGGGAGATGGTGGCCCTGGTCGGCTCGTCCGGTTCGGGCAAGTCGACGCTGCTGCACTGCCTGGCGGGCATCCTGCGCCCCGACAGTGGCGAGGTCGTCTACCGTGGCGCCCGCCTCGACGCCCTCTCCGAGGAGGCGCGCAGCCGGCTGCGGCGCGACGAGTTCGGGTTCGTGTTCCAGTTCGGCTCGCTGGTGCCGGAGCTGACCGCGGTGGAAAACGTCGCCCTGCCGTTGCGACTGGCCGGTGCCAAGCGGCGCGGCGCCGAGGCCAAGGCCCGCGAGTGGCTGGAGCGGCTCGGCGTGCTCGACGTCGCCGCCAAGCGCCCCGGCGAGATGTCCGGCGGCCAGGGACAGCGGGTCGCGGTCGCGCGGGCGCTCGTGGCCGGCCCGCGGGTGGTGTTCGCCGACGAGCCGACCGGCGCGCTCGACAGCTTCAACGGCGAGCTGGTCATGGAGGAGCTGATGGGCGCGGCCCGCGCGCAGGGCGCGTCCGTCGTGCTGGTCACCCACGAGATCAGGATCGCCGCGTACGCCGACCGCGAGATCGTCCTGCGCGACGGCCGCGTCACCTCACCGGTGGCTATCTGATGGGGGCGTTCGATGTGGCGCTCGGGGTGCGGCTGACCCTGAGCGGGAGCCGGGTGCGGCTGCTGATGATGGTCGGCGGGGTCGCGGCCGCGGTCGCGCTGATGCTCGGCATGGCCGGTGCGCTGCCCGCGGCGGCGGAGCGGATCGGCAAGACCACCGGCCGTGGCGTCGAGCCCGTGGGTGGAGGGGAGGCGCGCACCGAGGGGGTACGGGCACGGCTGTCGGTCGGCGTGTGGCGCGGCCATCAGGTACGCGTGCTGCTGGTGGCGAAGGCGGGGTCGACGGCGGTGGCGCCACCCGGTGTGCCGCGGACGCCGGGTCAGGGTGAGGTCTTCGTGTCCCCGGCCCTGGCGGCCGCGCTCGACGGCCCGCGCGGCGCGGAGCTCGCGCCCCGGCTGCCCGGCAAGGTCGCCGGCACGGTCGACCGCGAGGGACTGGTCGGTCCCGACGAGCTGTACGCGATAGCGGGCGTCAGCGCCGGCGCGCTCGACGGCGTCGGCGCGACCGGGGAGTGGGCGCCCGACTTCGCGAAGCCGGCCGGCGGCCTGTTCGCCGGGCAGAGCGCCTATGTGGACGGCACCGGCATGCGGCAGTCCTCCAGCCCCGCCGAGGCGATGCCGCTGGTGCTCGGCCTGGCCGCCGTCGGCCTGATCACGCCGCTGCTGGTCCTGGTGGGCACGTCGACGCGGCTGTCGGCGGCCGCCCGGGAACGGCGGGCCAGCGCCATGCGCCTCGTGGGTGCCACGCCGCGCCAGCTGCGCCGGCTCGGCGCCGTCGAAGGTGCCATCGTGGGCGTGCTGGGCGCCGCGGCCGGGCTCGCGCTGTTCTACCTGCTCCGCGCGCCGGTCGCGGCCGCGATCCCCATCCAGGACGGCCTGTACGCGGGCGACGTCGCGCCGCCGCTGGGAGTCACGCTCGCGGTACTGCTCGGCGTGCCGGTGCTGACCACGGCGGCCGGCGTGCTGTCGCTGCGCCGCGCGCTGTCGACGCCACTGGCCGCGCGGCGCCAGGTCGCCCGGTCCGGTGCCGGGCTGCTGCGCCTGGCACCGCTGGCCGCCGGGCTTCTCGCACTGTCCATCGTGTACGCCGACCGTGGCGCCCTCGCCACCGGTGCCTTCCACGCCAAGGCGCTGCTGTTCGGCGGTGGAGCGGCGTGCCTGGTGGGCCTCGCGATCAGCGGCGCGGCACTGTCCAGATTGGCCGGTGCGCTGCTGGCGCGCTGGGGCCCCGGACTGGCGAGCCAGTTCGCCGGCCGGCGGCTGCTGACCGACCCGGCCGGCGCGGCGCGCACGGTCACCGGCACCGCGCTGGTGGTGGTCGTCGTCGGGTGGCTGATGGCGTTCCTGCCGCTGCTCACGTCCAGCCAGAACGAGGGCAACGGGCACCTGATCGGCGTACTGCCCGGGTCCACCGTGGTCGTCACGCTCGCCGCCGACTCCGATGTGGACGGCGCGGTGGCGGGTGCGCGCGCGGTACCCGGTGTCACCGGCGCGGTCCCGTTTCGCGACGTGACGCTGCGCCGGCCAGGCGTGCCGGTGCCGGACGAGATGGACCTCGACAACCCCTCCGTCGACCAGGGTGTCCGGGCGGTCGTCGCGGACTGCGGGGCGCTCGGCACGCTGCTGGGCACACCGGTGCCCGGATGCCGGCCCGGTACCGTGCAACGGCTGTCCACAAGCGAGTTCGAAGCTCACGCGCTGGCCGGTGCCGGCAGGCTGGCGCCGGACGGCAAGGGGCGCGCCGTACCGGTACCACGCGGCATCGACACCGTCACGCTGCCGGACGGGCTGACGCGGGACGTGTCGTTCGGCTTCACCGTCCGGGGTGACCTGCTGGTGCCGCCCGCGATGCTGGCCGGGTGGGACGAGCCGGGCCAGTGGTTCCCGACGTTGCTGGTCGCCACCGACGGCCGTGCGGACACCGTCGAGGCGGTACGCACCAGCCTCGGCGCGACCGCGATGGCCCTGCCGCCAACGACACCGGGGGAGTCCGCCGAGCTGGCACGGTCCGAATCGGACGGTTACCGGCAGGCGGCGCTCATCGCCGCGCTCGCCGTGGTGCTCACCGGCGGCCTGTCCCTCGCTGTCACCACCGCCGACGCGGTCCGCGAACGGTACCGGGTGCACGCCGCGCTGACCGCGATGGGCACACCGGCACGCCTGCTGCGCCGAGGGGTACTGCTGCACACCGGGGTGCCGCTGCTGCTCAACATCGGGCTGGCCATCCTGGTCACGGCGGCCACCTCGTGGCTGTACGTGCGGGTGACCGCCCAGGCGCTGGCGGTCGTGCGCCTGCCGTGGGCCGGGTACGCCGCCATCGGCGCCGCCGCTGTCGTGGCCAGCCTCCTGGCGACCGCCGCCGTGCTGCCGTTCGTGCGGGCGGCCACCCGTCCAGACGCGCTGCGCACCGAGTAGTCACTCGGGTTCGTTGCCGGCCCGACCGCCCACTGTGTACGGTGTGGTCACACCCTCGTACATCAGGTGGGCGGTCAGGCCCTCACCCGCGTGCGGCAGGTTGTGGCAGTGGTCCATCCAGATGCCCGGGTTGTCGGCGACGAACGCGATGTCGTACGACTCGCCGTTTCCCACGTCGAGGGAGTCGACCCACCACGGGCTGCCCGTCGCGGATCTGCCGTCGCGAGACAGCACGAGCGCGTGGTGGCCGTGCAGGTGCATCGGGTGTGCCTCGCCGCTGTGGTTGGCGATCCGCATCCGCACCACGTCGCCCTCGGCCACCGTGAACATGGGCACGTCCGGGTACAGGTGGCCGTTGATGCTCCACCACAGTCCCGGCTTGCCGTCGAGGAACCCGGGGCGCCGGCCGATGTCGTACTCGAACCGCCGGTCCGCCCGCTCCGGGTCGAACGCCAGCGCGGCCGGCGTGCCGTATCCGAGCGGGTCGAGCTCGGCGGCCGGCTTGGGGACCGCCGGTGCGCCCGCGCCCAGCAGCAGCGCCGCCGAGCCGCCCAGGTGTACCCGCACCCCGCCGCCGTCCGCCGGCATGCTGATCGAAAGGTCCGCACGGGCGCCGGCGGTGACCGGTACCGCCACGTCGCGCACCTCGGTCGGCCCGTGCACGTCGGTGCCGTCGATCGCGACAAGCGTGAACGGCGCGCCGGAGACCCACGCGGACATCCTGCCGTTGTCGGTGTTGACGATCCTGACCCGCACCCGCTGGCCGGGCGCGGCCGGCACCCGCACGTCACCCTCCTGCCCGTTGACCGTGCGGATCCCGTCGTAGACGTGCACGAGCGCGAGGGTGTCGGCGGGGTCGGGGCTGACGACGAGCGCGCCCAGCATGCCGCCGACCACCTGCGCGTGTGACACCTGGTGCGAGTGGTACCAGTAGGTGCCCGGGTCGACCACGAACCGGTACGTGTGGGTGCGACCGAGGCCGACCGCGTCCTGGGTGACCCCGGCGACGCCGTCGGCGGCGTTGGGCACGTCGACGCCGTGCCAGTGCAGGGCGACCCCGTCGGGGACTGACTCGTTGATCAGGGTCACCTGGACGAGCTGGCCGGCCGTGGCGCGGATGACCGGGCCGGGGGACTGGCCGTTGAGCGTGTACCCGCGCACTTTCCGGCCCGACGCCAGCGCGAACCGTTCCTGCCGCGCGGTCAGCGTCAGCGCCACGTCGGGCGGGCGCGCGGGATCGGCGGTCAACGCGTCGACCGACCGTCCACTGTGGCCCACGTGTGCGTGCGCGGCTTGATTGTGTGTGGCGCCGCCGGCGTCGGCGTACCCGTGGTCCGTCACCGCGTACGTCGACGGCAGCCGGCTCGCCTGCCAGTACCAGAGAAGCGGGCCGGCCACGGCGGCGGTGGCGACGCACGCCACCACCAGCCGCAGCCGCACCCTTCGGCCCGGGTGCCCGCGCTCGCGGAGCGAGCGCCAGTTAGCAGAGCGGCGCATCAGGCCGTCGTCGGCACCCGGTGCTCGCCCACCGCGGTCGGGGTACCGGTGATCGTGCGTTCGCGGCGCGCGGCGTACACGGCGGCGCTGAACAGCAGCAGCGCGTTCAGGCCGTGCAACGCGCCGAGGAACGGCACCGAGTGGCCGCTGATGCCCAGCACGATCTGCAGCACGACGAGCAGGAGCACCAGCCCCGCCCACTTCACCCCGCCCCGGATCCGGGCGAAGAACGAGACGATCAGGAACACGAGGGCCAGCAGCGGAATCACCATCATCCCGTTGATGCCGTGGATGGCGAATCCGACCACCTCGTCGAACGGCGTCGTGTCGCTGTCCATGACGGCCTTGTCGAGCACCCCGCCGTCTTCGATCCATTTGCCGAGCCCGGCGACCGCGTAGACCATGGCCATCGCCTGGATGACCACCTCGGCCGCGATGATGTACGCCAGCACACGGTAAGCGGTTCTCATCGGCTGTCCCCCTCTCGCGCACCCCCTGGCCAGGGAATACGACCCGTGATCTCAGCATCGACCCAGCGTGGCCGTCCGACAAGACTGGATTTAGTAGGATTAGGCCTTACGGGGGACCGGGCCACCCACTTACCACCAGCCCCTGACCCAACAGGTAGGTGGCCATCACCCATGCGGGCCCGCCGGCCCGCGTGCCGGCTAGGTCCGCCCCCAGCCGGTCCGAGATCAGCAGGGCGTCCGAGACCAGGAGCAGACCCGCGCCGGCACCGACCCGCGCGCCCTGCGTCGTCGCCGCGGCCGCCATCGCGGTCAGCAGCATCGAGTACGCGGACAGCGGCACCGCCAGCCCGGTGGCGCGTAGCCCGGGCCACAGTCGCGCGAGCACGAACCCGGTCAGCGTCCCGTAACCGGCCGGCGCGACCCACCCGATCCGCCTCCCACCGCGCCGCGTGAACTCGGCGGCGTAGATCGCGTACGCGGCGAAGAACAGCGCGGCTCCGGCGGCCAGCGCGGCGGTGCCCCGGAAGCGCAGCGCCACGTCGCCCGCCCAGGCGAGGGCGAGCGCCACCAGCAGCCGCCGGCTGACCCGCCGCCCGCGTTCCCGGCACGCCGCGATCGCGTACAGGGCCAGCAGCGGCATGAGCAGCGGCTTCGCGACCCAGCGCACCCGTTCCCCGCGCGCGCCAGCCGCCAGCACGTCGACCGCCCCCACGGCCGCGTACAGTGCGGCAGCCCGCCGAGAATGCGACAGCACACCCCATCGTCTCGCCCCGCGCCGCCGCGCGTGCCGGAACGACCGCCCCCGCCTGAGGTAGGTTGCCGACCGTGGACCAAGGGGTGGACTGGGGTGACATTCCCACCTGGCTGTCGTCGATCGCGACGGTGGGCGCGCTGCTGTTCGCCGCGCTCGCCGCGCTGGCCGCCCAGCGGGTGTACCGGATCGAGTCCGAACGCGACCGCGTCAACGCCGAGCAGCGCAAGGAGCAGGAGGCGTACCTGCGGCGCACCCAGGCGGCCCTGGTCTCCGCGTGGTGGGGGCACGAGGCCGGCGCCTGGGGTGCCTTCGTGCGCAACGCCTCGGAGACCCCGGTCTACCAGGCCAGCCTCACCGTGCTCGACGTGCACGACCCCGATGTCCACGAACGCGTCGATCTGCCGGTGATCCCGCCGGCCGGCGAGCCGATGTTCCGCCCGACGGGGCTGACCGACGGCGGCGGCGCCGGCGCCGACTACCGCGTGGAGATCACGTTCACCGACTCGGCGGGCGCCCGCTGGATACGGGACCAGCAGGGGCGCCTGTCGGAGCTGCGGCCCGAGGTGGTGATCTGGGCCGACGAGCGGCGGGCGCGGGCGCTGCGCGGGTTCGCGTCGGAGTTCCTCGCCACGCACGGCGTGAAGGTGCGCTTCCGCACCGGCCGGATCGAGGCCCTGCGCGACGATCTGCTGGGCGGCCAGGAGGCTCCGGACATCCTCGTAGGGCCGCACGACTGGCTCGGCCGGCTGGTGCGGGCCGGTGCCGTCGAGCCGCTGGTCATGTCGCAGCGGCGGCGGGAGGGCTTCCTGCCCGAGGCGGTCGCCGCGATGACGCACCAGGGCGAGCTGTACGGCGTGCCCTACGCGCTCGACACGGCGGTGCTGCTGCGGCACACCGGGCTGGCGCCGGAGCAGCCGGCCACGTTCGAGGAGTTGCTGGCCACCGGGCAGGCGCTGCGAGCGGAGGGGCGCGCCGACGAGGTGCTCGCCATGCAGGTCGGGCCGGACGGCGACGCGTACTACATGTACCCGATCCTGGTCGCCGCCGGCGGCCGGCTCTTCGACCGCAACCGCGGCGGGGTCCTCGACCCGAGCGCGGTCGCCGTCGACGCGCCGGAGACGGTGGCCGCGTTCGACCGCTTCCGCGACCTCGGCGCGCGCGGCACCGGGGTGCTGCGCCGCGAGATCGACCGCGAGCGGGCCACCGAACTGTTCGCGGCCGGGCGCACGCCGTACCTCATCTGCGCCTCCCGGGTCCTGGCCGACCTCGCGCGGGCCGGGCTGCCCTTCGCGGTCGGGCCGGTGCCGCCGTTCGAGGGTTTCCCGGCGGTGCGCGCGTTTTCGTCGGTGCACGGGTTCTTCCTGACCCGGCACGGTCCCAACAAGACCATCGCCCAGGACCTGGCCGTGCACTACCTGACGCGCACCGAGGTGGCGCTGGCACTGTACGAGGCGCAGCCCCGGCCGCCGGCGCTGCGGCTCGCGCTGGAGCAGGTCGTCGACACCGATCCGCGGGTCGCCGCCTTCGCCGCGGAGTGCCGCAACGGCGACCTCATGCCATCGGTACCAGAAATGCCGGACGTGTGGCGGCTGCTGGGGCGCGCGGAGGCCGACCTGATCGCGGGCGCGGACACCGCGGCGACCGTCCGGCAGCTCGCGCAGGGGTTGCGGTCGGCGCTGGGTGCGCGGCGCTCCGCGCCGGCACCGCGGGCGGGAGTCTGAGGTGGGCGACTGGGCGCGGTCCGCGGTCGTCTACCAGGTGTACGTGCGCAGCTTCGCCGACGCGGACGGTGACGGCGTCGGCGATCTGGCAGGTGTACGCGGGCGGCTCGACTACCTGGCCGAGCTGGGCGTCGACGCGGTGTGGCTGACCCCGTTCTACGCGTCGCCGATGGCCGACGGCGGCTACGACGTGGCCGACTACCGGGCCGTGGACCCGATGTTCGGCACGCTCGGCGACATGGACGCGCTGGTGGCCGGCGCGCACGCCCGCGGCCTGCGCGTGATCGTCGACGTGGTGCCGAACCACACCTCCGACCGGCACGCCTGGTTTCAGGAGGCGCTCGCGGGAGTGCCCGGCGCGCGCGACCGGTACATCTTCCGCCCCGGCCGGGATGGCGGGCTGCCGAATAACTGGCGTTCGGTGTTCGGCGGGCCGGCGTGGACCCGGCTGGACGACGGCGGCTGGTACCTGCACCTGTTCGCGCCCGAGCAGCCCGACCTGAACTGGGATGACCCGCGCGTGCGCGACGAGTTCGACAGCGTGCTGCGATTCTGGCTCGACCGCGGCGTCGACGGCATCCGCGTCGACGTGGCACACGGCCTGGTCAAGCCGCCCGGCCTGCCCGACGCCACCGACCCGGGCTCCTCCGGCCGCCGGCCGTACTTCGACCAGGACGGCGTACACGAGATCTACCGGCGCTGGCGGCGCCTGCTCGACGGGTACGACCCGCCACGGGTCGCGGTGGCCGAGGCGCGGCTGCGCGACGTGGCGCGCACGGCGCTGTACGTGCGGCCGGACGAACTGCACCAGGCGTTCAACTTCGACTTCCTGTGGGCGCCGTGGTCCGAGACCGGCCTGCGCGAGGCGATAGACAGGTCGCTGGCCGCGATGGGCGCCGTGGGTGCGCTGCCCACCTGGGTCATCGGCAACCACGACGAGGCCCGCGTGGCGACCCGGCTAGCGGCGGGCCCCCTGCCGGCGGGCATGGCCGACCGCCCTGTGGAGTCGCCGACGCCCGAGCGCGGTCTTTTGTCGGCGGCTTATGCGGCGGACGCGGCGGTCGGGCTGCGGCGGGCGCGGGCGTTGGCGCTGGTCAGCCTCGCGCTGCCCGGCTCCGCCTACGTGTACCAGGGCGACGAACTCGGCCTGCCCGAGGTGCTCGACCTGCCACCCTCGGCCCGCGAGGACCCGATCTGGCGCCGCTCCGGCGGGGCGCTGCTGGGCCGCGACGGCTGCCGCGTGCCGATCCCATGGTCCGGCGACGCGCCGCCGTATGGCTTCGGACCGGACGGCAGCCGGCCGTGGCTGCCGCAGCCGGCGTCGTGGGCCAGCCTGTCCGTGGCCCGCCAGCGCACCGACCCGACGTCGACCTGGTCCCTGTACGCGGCCGCGCTGCGCCTTCGCAAGTCCTTTGTGGACGAGCCGTTCCACTGGCTCCCGGCGCCGCCGGGCGTGCTCGCCTTCGCACGCGGCGCCAACATGGCGTGCGCGCTCAACCTAGGCCCCGACCCAGCGCCGATCCCCGGCGCCATCGCGCTGTCAAGCGACCCGGGAGAACCCCTCGCCCCCGAAACCGCCACCTGGTACACGCCCTCCCCGTGATCAGGGCGTCCCTCAAGTCGTTAGGGCGACTTCAGGGACGCCCTGATCACGCCGCGCGGCGGCGTGATCGTCTGTGGAGGTCAGTCGCGGGAGCGGCGGCGCTGGCGCCAGGACAGCGGGCCGGGCAGGTCGACGCGGTGGGCGCGGGCGCGTGAGTTCCACGACCAGCGGCCGACCTTGATGCTCCACGAGGAGAAGCCGTTCTCGGTGAAGTTCAGGATCAGCGGACCGAACTTCTTGCGCTTGCGGAAGATCAGAGGCATACCCGCAGATTGCCCGACGTCACCGTCCGCGAAACCCGCGCTCCGATGTGGAGCGGGTCAGTCGCGGTAGCGGGGGACGGGTGGTGGCGGGACCGTGCCCACCGCGCCGAACCAGTATCGGTAGCTGGCTGTCCAGGAGCCGTCGGCGCGCATCTGGTCGAGTACCCCGTTGACGAAGCGGACCAGGTCGTCGCGGCCCTGCGGCATCGCGATGCCGGCCGGGTCGTCGGTGACGCGTTCGCCCACGATGCGCGTGTTCGGATCCTGTACGGCCAGCGTGGCGAGCAGCGTGTCGATGCTGGACACCGCGTCCACCTGGTTCTGCTGCAGCAGTACCAGGCAGTCGACCAGCAGGTCGGCGGCCACCGCCAAGGGTTTGGACGCGGCCTTCTGCAGGTTGGGGATGCTGCTGCTGCCGTTGGTGGCGCACACCTTGCGGCCGCCCAGGTCGGCGAGGCCGTTGATACCGGAGCCGTCGCGCACCAGCAGCCGCTGGCCCGACGACAGGTACTCCGTGGAGAACGCCACCTGCTTCCAGCGCTCGCAGTTCATCGTCATCGTGCGGATGACCATGTCGACCTCGCCGCTCCGCAGCACCGGTATCCGCTGCGCGGTCGAGATGGCCCGGAACGTCACCGCGTCCGCGCTGCCGAAGATGGCCGCCGCGATCCGCCGCGCGACGTCGACCTCGAACCCGACCAGCTGACCGTCCGGATTTCGGTAGCTGAAAAGGTACGCGTCCTGGTCGATCCCGACGACAAGCCGGCCCTTCTTCCGGATCGCGTCCATGGTGGAGCCCGCGGGCATGCGCCCCGGCGCCGGCAGGGCGCCGCGCGGTCGCAGGCTCGCGCGCCGGTCGCAGCCCTCGTCGGCCGCCGGCGCCGCGCTGACCAGCGGCGCGGGATCGTGGACGCCGACCGGCCGCGGCTCGGCGCCGGCCGCGCCGTGGTCGGCCGGTAGGCCCGTGGTGGTTCCGCATCCAGCGACGAGCACGGCCGCCAACACGACAGCGGCAGCGGTACTGACACGCGTCATGCTGGCATCATGGCAACACCAGACCACCGTCCCGACGCCGTAGAGAGCTTGTGTGTGCTATCAACAGTGAGTGCGACCCGCGCTGGCACCTCTCACCGACGCGGGCCAGCCGCGCGCCGGGGAGGGTGTAGCGGTGACCGTCGACGCTGACCTCCAGCAGCGAGCCGCGGAGCTCGTCGACCGGGCCGAGATCGCCCGTAACCAGGGTGACTACCGCGCCGGCGCGGCTCTGGCCCGGCAGGCGGCCGACCTGGCCGCCGCGGTGCGTGACGATCAGTTGCACGCGGCGGCGTTGCGGGTGCACGCCGTGCACTCGGTGCGCCTCGGCGACCACGAGCAGGCCGTCCGCTCCACCGAGCTGGCCGCCCAGCTGCTCAGCGGCGGGGGCGACGACCGGGCACTGTGCAAGGTGCAGACCGTGCAGGCGCTGGCCTACACCAAGCTCGGCCTGTACGACGAGGCGTTGCGCGCGCTGTCGACCGGCCTCGACATCGCCGAGCGGGTCGAGGAGCCCGAGCTGCTGTTCTGGGTGTTCAACCGGATCGGCGGGGTGCACGGCTTTCTCGGCGACTACCGCCAGGGCAAGGCTTTCCTGACCCGGGCGCTCGACCTGGCTCGCACCGACCTCGACGACGAGTCGGTCTTCTGCATCCTCAACAACCTCAGTGACAACGCGGTCGGCCTGGTCAAGGAGCTGCGCGCGGCCGGCGATCCCACTGCCGCGGAAAACGCGCTCGGCGACGGCCTGTCGTACGCCAAGGACGCGCTCGTGCTGGCCCGCTCCGCCCAGCACCCGTACCGCGAGTCGATGTGCCTGGGCAACTTCGGCACCCTGCTCACCCTCGCGGGCGAGTACGACGAGGCGACCGAGATGCTGAAGGTCTCCGGGAAGTTGGGTGCCGAAAACGGATACAAGTCGCTGGAGCTGGCCGCGCTGCAGGGCATCGCGACCGTCCACCTTGAGCAGGGGCGCACCGCCGAGGCGATCGCGATCCTCGGCACCGTACTGGAGATGGCCTCCGAGCCCAACGAGAAGACCACCATCATGGTGGTGCACCAGCAGCTCGCGTCGGCGTACGAGGCGCGTGGCGACGCGGCCACCGCGCTGCGCCACTACCGCACCTACCACGAGGCCGAGCGCAGCGTGTACTCGGCGATGGCGGAGACCCGCGCCCGGCTGCTGACCAACCGGTTCGAGCTCGACAACGCCCGCCTGGAGGCCGAGCGCGCCCGCCTGGAGGCCGCGCTGCACCGGGTACGCCGGGAGGAGCTGGAGCAGGAGAAGCTGGCCTGGCAGGCGGAGGCCCGCGAAGACCAGCTCACCGGCCTGTGGAACAGGCGATACCAAGACGAGGAGCTGGCCCGCCTGGTCGGTGCGGCGACCGCCGGCAACCGTCCACTGTGCGTGGCTGTCGGCGACGTCGACCGGTTCAAGGGCATCAACGACCACTTTGGACACCCCGTCGGCGACGAGGTGCTCAAGCGGCTCGCCGGCATCCTGCGCGGCGGTTCCCGCCCCGATGACCTGGTGACGCGGATGGGCGGCGAGGAGTTCTGCCTGGCGTTCCCCGACACCGACCTGCCGGCGGCGCGCGACATCTGCGAGCGGCTGCGCGCCGCCGTCCAGACGTATGACTGGGGCGCGTTGCGGCCGGGGCTGGCCGTGACGATCAGCCTGGGCGTGGCCCGGCTGGCGCCCGGCAGCACCGCCACCCAGGTGCTCGACGCGGCAGACGCGCAGCTCTACCGCGCCAAGCGCCACGGCCGCAACCGCGTCGAGCCGGTACAGCGCACGTTCGCGTTCGTCGTACCGGACCCGACCGCGTAGCCGCGCTCGCGTCCCCACGTACAGCGCCCGCCCCTTGCCCGCCGATCAAGGGCAAATGCACGTGGTTGGATCTCTTTTTCGCGTGTTTTTGCCCTTGATCCATGCGGATGGCCTTGATCGCGGAGGCCCGTGCTGTCAGGCGCGCGTCGGCTCGACCGCCCGGCGATGCCCGTCGGTCCGGCCACCGGCTGGCCCGGCCGTCCGCGCCGATTGTGGTCTGCGGGTGGCCGCGCTCCCGCGGTTCGGCGCCGGCGGCGGGCGTGTCGGCGTCCTCGGGTACCGCGGGCCGGACCCTAGCCCTGTGGCATGTCCACGGCGCCGATCTGGCGGAGGGCGCCCAGGAAGTCGTAGCTCCACCACGCCTCTTGGATCATGCCGTTCTCGAGCCGGTGAATTGTCGTACCGGTCATCGTGACCTTCCGCTTGGTGGGCGCGATCCCGATGAACTCGCCGGTGTGCGTGCCCGTCCAGGTCCACCGGTTGCATACCTTGTCGCCCTCGGCGATCTGGTCGTCCAGCGTGAACCGGAAGTCGGAGAACGCGGCGTGGTACATCTGCACCTCCGCGCGAGCCATGTCGATGCTGGTGTTCTGCTCCTCGTTGTTCGGGTCGAACTCGCGGTAGCCGCTGTCGAGCACCTGCTCCAGCGCGTCGAACTCGCCCGTGGAGATGACGTCGAAGAAACGGCGGCACACCATCTTGTTGAGCTGCTCGTCGCGCACCACGTCGAGGTCGGTGAACGTCGGCGGCATGTCGCAGAGCGCCACCATCTCCTCGAAGATGCGGTTGGTCTCCGGCAGGTTCGACTGGCGCATCGCCTCCTCGTACGAGGGAAACTCCACGATCTCGATCACGTGGTGCTTGTCGGCCCGATCCGTGGCCACCGTCGCGTGGGTCGCGGTTCGCTTCCCGTGGGTCTGCTCGACCCATTTGTCCAGGAGTCGATTCATGTCGTCGACTCTGTCGGTCTTGCAGTCGATGATCTGAACGAAGGTCATGACCCTCACCTCATCTCGGGGCCCCCGTGGCAACCTCAGCCCAGCGTAGGAGCGCCCTGACCAGCGCGAAGGCATTATCGAAGCCGGTAACCGCCGGTCAGCGGTCGGATGAGGCGAGGCTGACCGATGCCCTGCCGGGCAGCGTGAGCACGGTTTCGAACCGGCCGGGGTCGACCAGCGCGACCATGGTGCGGGTGTCGTCGCAGAAGCCCACCACGAGCCCGTCGGTGGCGTTGTAGGCGATGAGGAGCGTTTCGCCGCCCCGCGGCGCTCTCACGTCGTGCCGGGTCACGTACTTGGGGTCGCTCAGCTGGTACTCGAGCAGGGCGGACAGCCCGCCGGCGTCGTAGACGCCGATCAGGATGCTGTTGCCGGGGCCGAGTAGCACGGTGAGCCGCTGCTCGTTGGGCTCGACGACGTTCACGCCCTCGGGTACGTCGAGCGTGATATCGGTCTTGGCACCGGTCGCCGGGTCGTAGCGGGTCACCACCGGGTCGGCTCCGGCCGGGCGCATGAACGGGTCGGAGACGTAGACGATCTCGCCGCTGGGCAGGACACCGTCGGCGAAACCGTACGGCACGTCGGAGGTGTGCTGTGCGCCGTCGCGGGTGTCGAGGCGCAGGTACCACTTCTGGCGTGGTTCGGTGCCGTCGGTCAGCAGCAGCCAGCGGCTGTCGGCGGACCATTCGAGGCCACCCATGCCGCCGGTGACAGGCCAGACGGTGTCACCTGTCAGGTCACGCACGAGGTAGCGGTCGGGCGCGAGGCCGTACGCCAGCCAGCGCCCATCGGGGGAGAGCAGGCCGGGGTTGGGCAGGATGTAAAGGCGCGCGTCCCTGGTGACGAGGTAGCTGCCGCCGAGGGTGGTGTACGCGTACGCCGCGCGGCCGACAGCGCCCGTCGAGGGCAGGGTCTGCGCGTCGGACTCGGGCACGGGCCAGGCCGCCACTGGCAGCGGCATGGGCACGGGCGACGACTTCTTCGGCAGCGCCGCGACCACTCCGCCTCCGAGCGCGACGGCGAGGACCGCGGCGGCGGCCGCGATGACGGTACGCCGGCGGCGGCGCCGGCCCGTTTCGGCGAGTACGGCGTCGACGGAGGCGTACGAGCCGGCCTCGGCGGCCAGGTCCTCCAGCGCTCGCGACAGTCGGGGGCTGGTCATGGTGTCACCTCCGCGCGGAAGTCGGCGAGCAGGTCGGGGGCGAGTTCACGCAGGCGCTGGAGCGCGGCGTGAGTCTGTGACTTCACGGTGCCGACCGAGGTGCCCATGGCGTCGGCGGCCTGTGCTTCGGTGAGATCCTCGAAGAATCGCAGTACGATCACGGCTCGCTGGCGCGCGGGCAAGGCCGCCAGGGCTCGGCGGAGGCTGATCCGGCGTACCGCTGCCTCGGCCTCGTCTCCCGTGCCTCGCGCCGGGCCCGCGGCGAGCACCTCGTCGGCGGCCGGGCCCGCGACCTCGACGTAGCGGCGTCGCCGCCACCACGAGGTGCGTTCGTTGACCATGACGCGGCGCACGTACCCTTCGGGGTTGCCGCCGGAAAGGACGCGCCGCCAGTGTGTGGCCGTCTTGGCCAGCGCCTGTTGCAGCAGGTCCTCGGCGAGCTGGTGGTCCCCGGTCAGCAGGTACGCCGTGCGGGACAGCGCCGGGCCACGGGTGAGCACGAACTCGTGCAGCCCCTCGTACCGCTCCATCGCACCTCCTCGCCCGGGTAAACGCCACCGGTACCCAAAAGGTTGGGGTCTGCGAATAGAGTGCCCAGAAAGGGGGGACACGCGTGTCCGGGATGCTGGAGTTCGATGCCGAGGCGGCCCGCGAGGTCGAGGCGGTCTACCTGACGGCCGACGTCGTCCAGCAGCGCCGGGAGGTGTCGCGGCTGCTCGGGTTGGCGGCGGGCGAGGCGGTGCTGGACGTCGGCAGCGGCCCGGGCCTGTTGGCCACCGAGATGGCCCAGGAGGTCGGCCCGACCGGGCGGGTCTGCGGGATCGACGTCAGCGACAGCATGCTCGCCCTCGCCCGGGCTCGTGCGATGCCGTCCGGTAGCGCCCCGGTGGAGTACCGCCTCGGTGGCGCGGACGCGGTGCCGTATCCGGACGGGTCTTTCGACGCGGTCGTGTGCACGCAGGTGCTGGAGTACATTGTGGACATCCCGGCGGCACTGGCGGAGGCGGCGCGGGTGCTCCGGCCCGGCGGGCGGCTTCTGGTCCTGGACACCGACTGGGACTCGATCGTGTGGCACAGCGGCGATCCCGACCGGATGCGCCGGATCCTGCTGACCTGGGAACAGCACCTGGTGGATCCGTTCGTGCCCCGCACGCTGGGCCGGGAGCTGCGCCGGGCCGGGTTCGAGGTCGCACCTCCACGGGTGTTGCCGCTGCTCAACGTCGGCTACGAGCCCACCACCTTCAGCGGTCGGGAGATCTCGGTCATCGCGCGGTTCGTGACCGGCCGCGACGGGTGGAGCGACGCGGACGTCGACGGCTGGGCCGAAGACCTGCGCGCGCTCGGCCCCGACTACTTCTTCAGCCTCAACCGCTACATCTTCCGCGCCACCAAGCCGCGGTAGCGGGCCTGTTTCCTATCGCAGCCGGCGCCCGATGGTCGCCAGGCAGAGGAACGACCCGATGACGCCTTCGATCACCCTTTCGGTGATCAGCATCCAGCGTGGCGGGTGGTCGAGGAGCAGCTCCACGAGTAGGGGCGGGTCGAGGAGCCACGCGGGTGGATGGCCGGCCCGGAACACGAGCCCGTATCCGAGAGCGATCAGGCCGTACCCCAGCCAGACCGCCAGCATGAGCGCGCCGCCGACCTCACCGGCGAGCTGGAGGTGTGCCAGCCGCAGGAAGCCGATGGTCAGTGCGGCGAAGATGATGGCGCCGATGATCCCCAGCCACCACGAAGCGGTATCGCCCAGACCGAGGCTCACCAACCCGCGGCGCCAGGTGGGAAAGGACACCGCGATGAAGACGAGCGCGGACAGGCTGGCGATGATGCCGAGGCAGCCGAGTCCGTCGCCGTCGTCCACAGTGTCCTCCCCGTCCGCCTCGGCCCATCGTCGCAGCCGCCGTCAACGCGGTGCGGGGCGCCGAAAGACCGGTCAGGTGTTTTCGAGGCTGTAGGCGGTGCAGAAGAACTGGTTGGGCGTTCGCTTCGACCCGGCGACGTTGACGGCGATGAATCCGAAGCTCGTCGAGCCTCCCGGGTTGAGCACGCCGTTGTGTGACATGTTCTCGAAGTCGGCCGGCCTGGGCGGCACCTTCGTCGCGTTCCAGTACGAGGTGACCGTGATGAAGCCGACCGGCATGGTCAGCTCGATCCGCCAGCCGGTGGTCTTGACCGAGCCGCTGTTGGTCACCGTGATCTCGGCCTGGAAACCGGCGGTGTTGGTGGGCGGTGGCGGCCAGAACGCCACCACGCGGTAGGTGGCATCGCACCTTGTCACCGCGTACGCGTTGGTGGCGGCAACCGGTACCGCGAACAGCGCGAGCAGTACCGCGGTGACCCCGAGCGCGAGCCGGCGGGTGCGGCGAGGCCGTGTCGGTCGTTCTGTCATGGCGACTCCTCTGAGGCGGGCGTGCGATGCGCTCAGCATGCGCAGTGGCGTTCATCGAACCTGCATCAAGGCGCGCATCGGTGTTGCGATGAGCCGTCAACTGTTATAGAACTCTTGCATGAGTTCTATAACAGAGGTGCTACCCCGGGCGCGGGGTGGCGTGATGGCCGACCCGGGCCCGCGCGGTCGCTTCGGTGACCACGGTGGGCGGTACGTGCCGGAGCCGCTGGTCGCGGCGTGCGACGAGGTGGCTGCCGCGTTCCAGGAGGCGTGGGCCGACGCGGGGTTCCGGCGGAGCCTCGCCAACCTGCTGGCCCTGCACGTCGGGCGGCCGACGCCGCTGACCCCGGCGTGGCGGCTCTCGGCCGAGCTGGGTATCGACCTGCTGCTCAAGCGGGAAGACCTGGCGCACACCGGCTCCCACAAGATCAACAATGTGCTCGGTCAGGCGCTGCTGGCCAGCCGCATGGGGCGCACCCGGCTGATCGCCGAGACCGGCGCCGGGATGCACGGCGTCGCCACCGCCACCGCCGCCGCGCTGCTGGGCCTCGAAGCGACCGTGTTCATGGGCGAGAAGGACATGGAGCGGCAGGCGCCGAACGTGTTCCGGATGCGGGTGCTCGGTGCCGAGGTGGTGCCCGTGCGCAGCGGCAGCCGCACGCTCAAGGACGCCACCAGCCAGGCGATGCGGCACTGGGTCGGCGTGGTCGACGAGGCGTACTACTGCGTCGGCTCGGTGATCGGCCCGCACCCGTACCCGTACATGGTCCGCGAGCTCCAGCGGGTCATCGGCGACGAGGCGCGCGGGCAGTGCGCGGCGGAGCTGCCCGCCGGTGTGCCCGACTTCGTGGTCGCCTGCGTCGGCGGCGGTTCGAACGCGGCCGGCACGTTCGCCGGGTTCGTCGGCACGCCGGCGCGCCTGGTCGGCGTCGAGGCCGCCGGGGGTGCCGGTGCCGCGCGCGGGCGTGAGGGCGTGCTGCACGGGTTCCGGTCTTCGTTCCTGCAGGACGGCGACGGGCAGGTCACCGAGGCGCACTCGATCGCACCCGGCCTGGACTACCCGGGCGTCGGCCCCGAGCACGCACACCTTCGCGACCTGGGCCGCGCCCGGTACGTCACGGTCGAAGACGGCGAGGTCGTCGAGGCGGCGGTGCGGCTGGCCCGTACCGAGGGAATCGTCCCGGCACTGGAGTCGGCGCACGCGGTCGCGTGGGTGATCCGCGCGGCCGCCAGCGGCGAGCTGCCACCCGGCGCGAGCGTGCTGCTCACCCTCTCCGGCCGCGGTGACAAGGACATCTCGACCCTGATGGAACTGCTGTGATGGAAGCCGGGTTTCGCGCCGCGGGGCGCAAGCTTCTGATGCCGTACACCACGGGCGGTCTGACGGACGACTGGGTCGAGTACCTGCGGGCGTTCGTCGCGGCCGGCGCGGACGCGATCGAGGTGGGGTTGCCGTTCTCCGACCCGACGCTCGACGGGCCGACGATCCAGGAGGCGAGCGACGCCGCACTCGCGCGCGGCACCACCGCGCGCGGGATCCTCGCCGACGTGACGGGGCTGGATTTCGGTGTGCCGCTCGTGGCGAGCACCTACTACAACCTCGTCGCGCACGACGGGCCCGAGCGGTTCTGCGCCGCGCTGCGGGACGCCGGGTTCGCCGGACTGATCGTGCCCGACCTGCCGCTGGACGAGGCCGGCGAGCTGATCGCCGCGGCCGAGGCGGCCGGCATCGAGCTGGCGCTGCTCGCGTCGGTGGTCACCCCGGCACCGCGGCTCGCCCAGATCGCCGAGCGCAGCCGCGGCTTCGTGTACGCGGTCTCGCTGATGGGCACGACCGGTGAGCGGCGCGAAGTGGATGCCGCGTCGGCGGCCCTGGTCGAGCGGCTGAAAGCGGTTACCGACCGCCCCGTCCTGCACGGTTTCGGCATCACGACGCCCGAGCACGCCGCGCGGGCCAGCCGGGCGGCCGACGGTGTGATCGTCGGGGCGGCCCTCGTGCGGCGCGTCCTCGACGGCGCGGGACCGGAGGAGGTGGGCGGCTACCTGGCTACAATGCGGCGAGCCATCGACCAGGGAGCGTGAGTGACCCGCGAAGGGCCCACCGAGGCGAGGTACCGGGCCATCGCCGCCGACCTCGCCGCGAAGATCCGGTCGGGGGAGTACGCCCCCGGTGAGGCGCTGCCCGCACAGCGCGAGCTCAGCGCCGCGTACGGGGTCACGCTCATGACGCTGCGGCAGGCACTGCGGCAGCTCAGCGACGACCGGCTCATCGTCCAGCAGCCCGGCAAGGGCACGTTCGTGTCGCCGCCACACCTGGCGTACCGGCTCGGCTCCCTGCGCAGCCTGGCCGACGACCTGCGCGACCAGGGGCACGAGGTGCGCACCACGGTGCTCGGGCGGTCGGTGCGCAAGCTCCCGGCGCGGGTCGCTGCCCAACTGCGCGTCCGGTCAGGAGACACGGCGTTGCGTCTGGAAAGGCTCCGCGCGTTCGCCGGCCGGCCCGCCGTGCATCAGGTGTCCTGGGTACCGGCTCCGCACGCCGCCGCGATCCGCGAGCGCGACTTCGAGGCGGTCTCGCTGTACGGGGCGCTCGCCGACGCGGGCGTGGCGGTGGCCCGGGCGGCGGAGACCGTGCGGCCGGAGGCCCTCGACGAGGCGGCCGCGCGGCACCTGGGCGAGCCGGCGGGCACCCCGGTGTTCGTCAGCGACCGGATCACGTACGCGCTGGACGGCGGAGCCGTGGTCGCCGACCGCGCCACGATCCTCGGCAGCATGCTGGAGATCCGCACCGACCGCCAGGCCACCGGCCTGTCCGTTGCCTGGTCAGGACTCACTTCCCGCTGATCTATGTATGATCGGGACGTGGATGTCGGCCTGGCAGCGTGGCTGATCACCATTGTGCTCATTCTGGCGTTGCTGGCCGTCGACCTGGTCCTCGCGGCGGTCCGCCCGCACGCGGTCGGCTTCAAAGAGGCCGTCGCCTGGTCGGTGTTCTACATCGCGGTGGCGATCGCCTTCGGCCTGGTGGTGTACGCCCAGCACGGTGGCGAGTTCGGCACCCAGTACTTCGCCGGCTACCTGGTCGAGAAGAGCCTGTCCGTCGACAACCTCTTCGTCTTCGTGATCATCATGACGACGTTCGCGGTGCCGGCCGAGCACCAGCACAAGGTGCTCACGTTCGGCATCATCCTGGCGCTGGTCATGCGGGCGATCTTCATCGCGGTGGGCGCCGCGCTGCTGAACCTGTTCACGTTCATGTTCCTGGTCTTCGGCGCCCTGCTGATCATCACGGCGATCCAGCTCTTCCGGCACCGCGACCAGGACCCCGACGTCGGCGACAACGTGATGATCCGGGCCACCCGCCGGTTCCTGCCGATCACCGAGGGGTACGAGGGCGGCAAGCTCGTGACCCGGCTCGACGGGCGGCGCGCGGTCACCCCGCTGTTCGTGGTGCTGATCGCGATCGGCAGCACCGACCTGCTCTTCGCGCTCGACTCGATCCCGGCGGTCTTCGGGGTGACCGAGGAGCCATACCTCGTCTTCACCGCCAACGCCTTCGCCCTGCTCGGCCTGCGTGCCCTGTACTTCCTGGTCAGCGGCCTGCTGGACCGCCTGGTGTACCTGTCGACGGGGCTGGCGCTGATCCTCGCGTTCATCGGCGTCAAGCTGGTGCTGCACTGGGCGCACAAGGACATCAGCGACTCGGTGCCCGAGGTCAGCACCAACGTCTCCCTGATCGTCATCGGCGTCGTGCTCACCGTGACCACCGTGGCGAGCCTCGTCAAGGTCCGCCGCGACCCGACCGCCCGCGCCCACGCCGGCTCCCTGCGCGCCAGCTCCGACGAGCCCGCCAACCGCCAAGCTCCTTCGTGATCAGGGCGTCCCTCAAGTCGTTAGGGCGACGTGAGGGACGCCCTGATCACGGGCGTTAGTCGGTGTGTTTCGCCACCGCCAGGTCGTCGAAGCCGGCCGCCGCCAACGCGTCGGCCAGCCTGCGTAAGCCGCTGCGTAAGCGGGACTTCGCCGTGCCCTCGGGGATGTTGAGGGCGCGCGCCACCTGCTGGTAGGTCAGCCCCTGGTAGTACGCCAGCAGGATCGCCTGGCGGTGCTGGGAGGGCAGTTCGTCGACGGCCGTGCGCACCTGGGCGGCCAGGCTGGCGGTCAGCACGTCGTCTTCGATTCCCGCCGCGGCGGCCGGCTCGGCCAGTACCGGAGCGTAGTGCTCCTGCGTGCGGCGGCGCCGCAGCCAGTCGATGGCGCGACGTCGGGTGATCATGCAGAGCCAGCTGCGGAGCCGGGTGCGCCGCGGATCGTATCGCTCCGGGCGCATCCACAGCTCGACGAACACCTCCTGGGCGATGTCTTCGGCCGCGCCGCGGTCACCGGTCAGGCGCAGCGCGAGCCCGAAGACCGTCGGCGAGTGGGTGTCGTAGACCTCGGCCAGGGCCTCTTCGCAGCCTCCGGTGAGCGCGTCGCGCAGCCGTACGTCGTTGTCGTCGACGCCCCCGAGCACCTCAGTCACACCCCAACGTCGCGGCGACCTCGAGGAAGTCGGTGGCGGCGCCCGCATCGCCACGAATCTCGGCGCCCGACTCCAGCACGCTGACCCGGCCGGCCAGCAGCCGGCAGAACCTCACCAGAGGCACGACGACCTCCGCCACGGCACCCTCCGGTGGCCCGGAATCGCCCACCGCTCTGCCAACTGGCACTCGCTCCGCGAGCGCGGGCCCTGAGGCCTCAGAGGCGGCGCCTTCCTTCGCGCCGCGCGGCGACTCCGTCGGGCCGTGGTCGGGGAGGTGGGTGGGCAGTCCAGGCGCCGCCGGCCCCAGGGCCGACAGCTCGACCAGGTGCTCCGTGCCGCCGGGGCCGGTCAGGACGAGCCGCACCTGACCCGCCCGGCCGCGCCCGGCGGCGTCGATCGCGCCCGGCAGCAGCGCGAGCGCGAAACCGGCGATGCCGGCCAACTGGTCGGGCCGGGGTGGCTCGGTGGGCAGGCGCAGCGAGGTGCGCAGGTCGTCGGCGTGGATCCAGGTCTCGAAGGTGCGCTGCACGAGCGCCTCGCGCAGCGGCCGCCGCATCGGCGCCTTGCCGACCAGCCGCACCTGCCGCTCCAGCAGGCGCGGGCCGCCGCTGGCGACCTCGCGCAGCAGGGCGTCGGCCTGGGCCCGCCAGCGCCGTCGGACCTGCGGCTCCGATGTGGACCGGGCCGGGACCCCGAGGTCGTCGGCCACCAGGCCGTCGCTGGCTGTCAGATGGGTGACCAGCTCGCCCACGTTGTCGTACTTGGCGGTGGCGAGCCGCCACTGGCCGGGCTCCAGCCCCGCGAGCAGCCGATCGAAGGCGGCCACCTGCCGGGCGTACGGATCGAGCAGCCGCCCGACCTCGGGCTCGCGGGCCGGGCGTGCCGCGCGTGCGGCTTCGAGCACCCGGGTGCGCAGGGCGGCGGGCGGCCGTCGAGCGGTCAGCACCCCCAGCCAGTGCGCGGCCTCGGCGAGCCGGGTGCCTTCCGCCGCGCACTGCGGGCAGTCGGCGGTGTGTTCGGCGACGGTGGCCACCTCGGTGGCGGCGCAGGCGTCCACCGCGTACGCCCCGAGCAGGTCTTCGGGGTGTGGATCGTTGGTCATCTCGACCCTCCAGCGGCACGGTGGCCGGGCGGACCTCACGAGCATATGTCAATGCGTCGAAGCGTCCTGCCCCGCTCAGTGTCTGAAAGTTCGCTCGATCGCGCGGCGCCTTGAGGCGACAGCTCACTCGCTCACTGTGACGGGTTCGCACGACGCGCCGCGACGGATGACGACCCCGTAGTGATCAGGGCGTCCCTCAAGTCGCTCTAACGACTTGAGGGACGCCCTGATCACGGGTGGGGGTCAGGCCATGGCGAAGCGGAGGGTGCGCGCCGCCGCGAGCGTGGTGCCGTCGAAGCCCTCCAGGCGGACGTGCTCGCCGGCGGGCACCGTGACCGTGCGCCGCCCGTCGGGAACCGCGACCGACTTGACCGGCCGACCGTCCACATAGCAGTCCAGGCTGGACAGGTTGGCGGTGGTGACCGCCAGCTCGATCAGCGAACCCATCGGTCGCGCCTCGACGTCGAGCTGGCGCGGGGTGCGCTTGGCCAGCAGCGCCCCGGCCGCGTCGAACAGGTCGGCGTTGCCCTCCAGCAGGTCGCGCCGGGTGAGCTGGTGCAGCTCGTTGGGCAGTACGCCCAGGTCTTCGAGCGGCTGCCCGGCGTGGGCGCCGACCCGCAGCGTGCGCAGCAGCGACACCCGCAGCCGCGCGCCCCTCGGCAGCGCCGTGAACGGACCGCCCGGCCAGCGGTTGACCAGGTCGGAGTGCTCCCACACGGTCGCGCCGCCGGCGCCGGTGTTGCCCTCGACGCCCAGTACCGGGCCGATCTCGTTGTCCTGGAAGCCGGCGGCGAAGATGTCGGTGGCGCTGTAGCAGAGCGCGTCGGTCACCAGTACCACCGGGCCGTGGTAGAGCTGCCCCACGTCGTTGACCTCGTCTTCGGTGAAGAACGGGATCGCGGTGGAGTACTGCGCGCCGGTCTCGATGGCCTCACCGATCGACGCGTTCCACGGCGCCAGCCACTCCACCGCGGTGGACAGCGCGGCGGTGGCCTCGGTGTTGACGAACTGGAACGGCTCCGGGCGCACGATCCTCGGCGTGAAGTACTGCATCAGCGCCTCCGCCGCGTACACGTAGCCGCCGCCGTTGCCGCGCACGTCGAGGATGAGCCCGTCGCGCGGCATGAGCGCGAGCAGCCGGCGGATCTCGGCGAGGAACCCGTTGTAGTCCTGGTCCTCCATGTGGAACGTGTACAGCCGCAGGTGCCCGAACGTGCCGTGCGCCGTCGTGATCGTGCGCGCCTTCAGCTCGCCGTCGGGCCGGTGGTTGGGGATCAGGGTGGGCTCGGCGGCCTCGATGTCGGGCGGCGCGAACAGCGCCCTCTTCACCTGCCGGACCACCTCGGTGCGCAGGTCCATGGCGAGCACGTTCGCGGCGACGCCGGTCGTGGGCGCGGCCTCGGCACCGGCGTCCACCGTCGCCACCGCCTCGCCGTCGGTCGGGGTGATCTCGTCGTTGACGCTGACGATCCGCCACGGGATGCGGGTCTCGTGGATCTCGCCGCCGACCGAGTACCGCACGTCGACCCAGTCCTCGTCGGGCACCTGCGAGACGGCCAGGGACCGCTGCGTCATCCGCTCCCGGCCGCGGGCCAGCCGCGCGGGCGGGTTGCTGCCGCCCTCCTTCTCGGCGTTGCGGGCGACGGCGACCGCGATCGGCGCCCCGTTCCAGTGGGTGATCTCGGCGCCGCGTACCAGCTTCGGGTCGCCGACCAGGTCGGGCCGCACGTGCGAGACAAGCCAGCGGGGCTCGCCGCCGTCCCAGCACTGCTCGATCAGCATGCCGACGGTGGCGAGCTTGCCCACGTACGGGCGCGGCAGCACGTAGAGGGTGTGCAGGTCGCGCAGGTCCGTGAAGATCCGCTGGAGCTCGTTGTGGAACTCCGCCTCGGACAGCTGCCCGAGCCGCCGTCGCAGCAGCCGCAGCCGCTGGCTGGGGTCGATCCCGTACATGGCACGCTTCTGCCACTGGTGCACGTACACGTCGTCGACGAGCCGGGCGGCCTGCCGGGCCACCACCTCGCGCTCCTTGTCCGACAGTGACCGCTGGTCGAGTTGGGCCCGGAAGTCGGTCAGCAGCGGCGCCGCCGCGGCCGCCTCGCGGCTGAGCCGCTTGTCCTCATCAGCCGGCATGGCACACCTCCGTTGTCACCGACCGCCCAATGTCGGCGCTCGTCTAAGGACAGAGCGCCGCTGGGCGGCTGTGATACCGGTCGGACCTGCTTCTGCCGGTGCCCCTCCGTGATCAGGGCGTCCCTGAAGGCGTTAGGGCGACTTGAGGGACGCCCTGATCATGAGGGCTAGCGCTCACGGGGGCTAGCCGCCGCAGCCGCCTCCGCAGCCTCCGCCGCCGCATCCACCGCCTCCGCCGTCGCCACCGCTGCTGCCGCCGCCATCGCCGCCAGCGGTGGCGCCGCCGGGGTAGTAGCCGCCGCCGGCGGCGGCGTACTGCTCCTCGATCTCGGCCTCCTGCGCGAACGCCGGGTCGGCGTGCCAGAGCGTGGCGGTGCCGTAGAGCGCCACGCCCATCGCGAGCGCGGCGGCGCCGTACGTGGCGTAGGCGGGCTGGTTGATCGGCGCCAGGTGCTTGTGGCGGACGCGGAGGTGCTCGAGGGCCGCCGCGGCGGCCTTGCCCGTGCGCGGTACCCGCAGCAGCACCAGCGTGACCGGTGTGAGGACCGCGAGCACCGCCACGAGCAGCAGTACGGGGCGGTCGTTCGCCAGCCCGGCGAACAGGCGGACGACACCGAGGGCCAGCAGGCCGAGCATCACCACCGGCACCACCCGGGCGCGGGTGCGCGCCTCTTCGGGTAGCGCGAGGCCGGTCCGCTCCAGCTCATCGCGGAGCCGGTGCAGCGCGCTCGCCACCTCGGGCTGGACGGGCAGCTCGCGCGGGCGCGCACCCTGGGAGGCGGCCTGGTGCACGGCCCACTCCAGCGGCGTGGGGGACGGCGGCGGGGTCCCGGTGGTGGCCAGCTTGCCCCGGGCGGTCACCGTGATCGACTCAACCGACCGCAGGCGCCCCACGGCGGCCCACATCGCGAGCTTGTCGCCGCCCTGCAGGTAGGCGACCTGCTCGGCGGTGAGGTCGCCGGCGAGCGTGACGCCCTCGTCCGCGCCGATGTAGAGGGTGCGGCGGTACAGGAGCGCGACGGCCACCAGGCCGGCGGCGACCGCGACGAACGCGGTGAGGAAGGTCGGCCCGGAGATGCCCCAGGTGTCGGCGTCCGCGGCGAGAAGACTGCCAGTCATGCGCCCAGTGTGGAGGAGCGTGTCACGCGCCCGCCTCGACCGCCCCTGCCAGCCGTATCGCGGTGAAGCCGATCTGAAGACGTCACCTGCTGGAATACCCGCGTAGCGCCCATCCGACCGCGGCTTGGCTGGGCGGCGGGTGAGCGCGGGCATTGCGTAATACCGCAAAGAAGTCGCCGATGATCTTGCGGAAGGGAGACTTCGCTCCGCGGCTGTGTTTGGATCGCTGCATTCCAGGTCCGGCCGTGATGGGGGAGGTCGTGCGTGGCAGGCAGCAGTACGGGGGTGCTGGCCGTAGGTAAGTCCGTGCCGTCGCTGGTGCGCTGGGGCGTCACCGCCGACGCCGATCTGGTGTACCGGTGTCTGGCGACGTTCGGCCCGCGGCGGGCCGGCGAGGTGGCGGCAGACCTCGGCCTGGTGGTGCGAAGAGTGCGGGTGGCGCTGGACGAGCTGATGGAAGCCGCGCTCGTCCAGGTGGCCCGGGAGCCGGCATACGGTCTGGAGGCGGCAACATGGCGGGCGGTGGCGGTGGACGACGCGGTCATGTCGCTGCGGCGGCGTGCGCTGCGGCGCTCCGGCGTGGCGCCCACCAACCGCGCGGCCGGGCCTTCCTACCCGCCCTTCGCGGCGCGCCGCCTTCCCGACCGCGACAGCACCCGGCGCCGGGTCGCCGAGCTCGCGCCGACCGAGCGCGCCGAGCAGATGGCGATGAACCCGGAGCGGATCATCAGCGCCGAGACGCGCGCCGTCGCGTCTCCGCTCGACGCCGCCGCACTGAGGCGCGGCGTACGCCTGCTGTCGCTGGGCCGCCCGCCCGCGGACGGTGACCGGTCGACGCAGCACACGGCCGATTTCGCCCGCCTCGGCGGCGAGTACCGGGAGACGGCCGAGCTGCCGCACAAACTAATGATCTTCGACCGGCGGGTGGCCTTGCTGGCGGTCGATCCGCTCGACCTGAGTCGCGGCACGTGGGAGGTCGTCGACCCGGCCGCGGTCGCCTCGCTCGTCGCATTGTTCCTCCGCCACTGGAGTGGCGCGATAGACCCACGCAAGAACGGAGTACCCCGGCTCGTGCTTACCCCACGGGAGAAGGCGCTGGTCACATTACTGGCCGAGGGGCACACCGACGCCAGCGCCGCCGAACGCCTCGGCATGTCGACCCGCTCGGTGACCTACGCGTTGCGGGCGTTGATGGACCGGCTCGGTGTGGAGAACCGGTTCCAGCTCGGTCTCGCCCTCGGTGCGCTGCACGCGGCGATACCGCCAGGACTGTCCACAGTAGATGAGATTGAAGGGCGGGACGCATGAACCGCTGGTTTGTGAAAGCCGTCGTAGCGCTCGCCACCGCGGCGGCGGTCGCGGTGACCGCGACTCCGGCCGTGGCCGAGGAGCCGGTCTGGGAGCGCGTCGAGTGTCTCACCGGGACGCTCGACGAGACGCAGGTGGTGCAGGAAACCTACGACCTCGCCCAGGTCGCGCTGAGCGGCAGCCTCGACTGCGGGGCGTCGGGCAAGGCCAGGTTCGGGTTCGCCCGGTACGACAGCCGGACCTACAACGGCCTCGTGTACGAGCCTTACATGCGCGCGTACGCGTACACCGCGCCATCGCCGTTCTCCATCTCGAAATACGTCGAGTACGGCCCGGTGGACTTCGCCCTGTGCGTGGTGACCGACTACGACGTCCGCATCGGATGTGTCCGGCTCACGCGCGAGGACTGGGACCGCAAGCTCTACGCGTTCCCCATCAAGACGGACGACCCGATGGTGGACCGGCCGGTCCGCGTCGTTCCGTGGGACGGGTCGGAGCGCCCCGTCTGCGGTCACTGCTGGTAACGAGGGATTTGGTAGCGAGGGATTAGGTAGCGAGAGATGAGGAGAGCGATGAGTCGTTGGGGTCTACGGGGGGCGGTGGCGCTGATCGCCGCCGCGACGATGGCGGTGACCGCCACTCCAGCGCTTGCCGACATCAAGTGGGTGACGGCTGAGTGCTTCTCGGGCGCCATCGACACCACGGTTGTCGCCGACAGCGGTCTCGGGCTGCAGGGCCGGGTCGACTGCGCCGACACCGGTAAGGGCGCCAGTTTCGGCATCGCCCACTACTACGAAGGCGCCGAATCCGCCGGGATGTACCAGAGCACGATGCGGTCGTACGCGGCGACAGCGCCAACCGCGTTCTCTGTCGCGAAGGACACCCACGCCGGAGCCGGGACCTTCGCGCTGTGCGTTGTCACCGACGCCTCGGTGCGCCTGGCTTGCGTCAAGGTCGTGCGATATCAGAAGCCATCGACGACCCAGTCGGGATCACCGATGGTCGTGACCCCGCTGCCCACGGACGATCCGTACGTCAGGAAGCAGTGGGTCGACCTCATCGTTCCCGATGCCGACAGTGATCCCAGTCCGGCGTGCGGGCACTGCTGGTAGCGGCTTGCGGGAAACAGCAACGGAATCCGATCATGATCTTGACGATCGCAGACAAGGGAACGGCAACATGTTTCGATTCCTGCGTGTCGACATTGACGTTGAATGTTCTGGGGCCGTTGCGCGTAGGGGTCGACGGCCGGCCGGTGCGACTGACCACCGGCCGGTTGCGCACACTGCTGGTCGGGCTTGCCATGTCGGCGGGCCGGGCCGTGTCGGTCGACCAGCTGACGCGGATCGTGTGGGCCGACGAGCTGCCCGCCGATCCGCGTCGCAGCCTCCAGACGTACGCGGCGCGGCTGCGCCAGGCGGTTGGTGGGCGGAGCATCGAGACCGTCCGGGCTGGGTGGCTGCTGCACGCCGACCCGGACGACGTCGACGCCCTGCGGTTCGAGCGGCTGCTCGACGCCGCCACGTGCGCGCCCGACCCGGCGGCCGAGCGAGACCTGCTCGTGCAGGCGCTGACGCTGTGGCGGGGCGAACCGTTCGACGGTGAGGAGTCGAGCTGGCTGCGGGAGGCGGAGCGCCCCCGGCTGCTGGAGCGGTACCTGGCCGCGCGGGAGCGCCGCATCGACATCGACATCCGCGGTGGCGTGGCGGCGGAACCCCTCATCGCGGAGCTGGAGGCGCTCACCGGCCAGTACCCGCTGCGGGAGTCGTTGTGGGTGCGGCTGATGAAGCTGCTGGACGGCCGCGGTCGCCCGGCGGAGGCCCTGCGCCGGTACGAGACCGTGCGCGCGCGGATCGCCGAGGAGCTCGGCATCGACCCGAGCCTCGAACTGCGGGCGCTCTATGCCCGCCTGCTTGCGGGAAAGCCGACGAACGGTCCACAGTGGCATATCCCGTTTCCCGTCGTGCCCCGGCAACTGCCACCCGAACTGCCGGGCTTCGCCGGCCGTCGCACCACACTGGACACATTGGACAAGTTGCTTGTCAACCGGCGGGTGGAGCGGGGATCGGGCGTCGCCGTCGTGACCGGTATCGCCGGCGTGGGAAAGACCACGCTGGTGCTCCGGTGGGCGCAGCGGACAGCGGCCGACTTTCCCGACGGCCAGCTGTACTGTGACCTGCGCGGCTTCGACTCGCACGCGGAGCCCGTCACGCCGCACCAGGCGATCCAGGGGTTCCTGGTCGGGCTCGGCGTCGCCCTCCGCAACATACCGGCCGATGTGGACGATCGGGCGGCGATGTACCGGTCGCTTACGGCGGGCAAGCGACTGCTCGTCGTGCTCGACAACGCCCGCAGCGCCGAACAGGTACGGCCGCTGCTCACCTCCGGTCCCGGTGGCTTCGTTGTCGTCACGAGCCGGAACCGCCTGAACGGCCTGGTGGTCTCCGGCGGCGCGCAGCCGGTGCCGCTCGGGTTGATGCCCGCCCCGGAGGCGCGCGAGTTGCTGCAGAACCGGATACGGCTGCTCGGCATCCGCCACGATCTCGTCGCGGTCGACGAGATCGTCCGGTGGTGCGCCGGCCTGCCGCTGGCGCTGGCGATCGCGGCGGCCCGACTGGCGACCGGCCCGGAGCCGCCCGTCGCCGCGCTGACCTCCGGGCTGCGCGACCCGCGCAGCCGGCTCGACCTGCTCGACGACGGCGACGAGGCGTCGAGCGTGCGCGCCGCCTTCTCCCGCTCGTACCGGGCGGTGAGCCGCGAGGCCACCCGCCTGTTCCGGCTGGCGGGCCTCCAACCCGGGCCCGAGGTGTCGCTGCTGACCGCCGCCAGCCTGGCGGGCATGCCGGTGCGCCACGCGCGCCAGCGCTTCACCGAGCTGACCGACATGCACCTGATGGTGGAGACCACGCCGGGCCGGTACGCCCTCAACGACCTGCTGCGCATCTACGCCCGCGAACAGGCCGAGGAGCACGGCGTCTAGGACAGCCCCTAACCGCGAAGGAGCCAGCGGAGGATGTCGGGGGTGGCGTCGAAGTGGCCGGCGTGTGCCGACTCGGCGCCGCGGATCAGGGTCGCGGTGGGCATCCGGCCGGCGAGCCACACCGCGTGCGCAACCGGTATGACGGTGTCGAGGTCGCCGTGCCACACCCGTGCCGGCGCCGCCACGGTGGCCGGGTCGAAACCCCACGGCAGCGCGTAGAGCGCCAGCTCGTCGTCGATCCAGCCGTCGAGCCCCGGGCGGATCGCCTCGGCGTACGCGGCCGCGAGCATGCCGCTCACCTCCGGCCGGGCGAGCACCGCCTGCTCGGCCGCGGGGAGCAGGGTGGCGAGGCTGCCCGAGCCGGCGGTCGCGATGTGGGACGCCAGCGCCTCCCGGCCGAGCTTGGCCGCCGCGGCGCTCTCCCGGTTGCCGGGCATCATGCCGGCGGTCCAGTCCAGGCCGTCGGCGTCGGCCGGCGCGGGGCACGCCAGCGTGGCGACCCGGGTGACACGGTCGGGGTACTGGGCTGCGAATGCGAGCGCGTGCGGCCCGCCGCCGGACACCCCGAAGAGGGGAAACCGGTCCACGCCACATGCGTCAGCGATCGCGGCGATGTCGCCGGCGGCGTCGACCACCCGCCGTCCGGGGTGCGGGTCGGACGCGCCGAACCCGGGCCGGTCGTACGTGATCAGCCGCACGCCGAGGTCGTCGAACAACCGGCCGTCCGGGTACCGCGCCAGCCGGCTCATTGGCGTGCCGTGCGCGTAGAACACCGGCGTGCCGTCCGGTACGCCCCACTCCTCGACGGCGAGAACCCGGCCCTCGTTGGTGATCACCTTTCGCATGGGCCCAAACCTAGGCGGTGAACGGCCGCTCCCGGGCTGTGTTCGCGGACGGCGTACGGTGTGGTCGCTAGCTGAGCTTGAGGGCGTCGGTCACCGCCGAGCTTTCGGGGGAGTCGACGGCCGGCGGCCGGCCCCGCACCGCGTCCCAGGCCGCCTTGCCGCAGGCGAGGTAGTCGCGCACAGCCTTCTCCGCGAGCAGGGCGGTGCCGCAGCCGTCGCAGCGGGCGGCCACGCCGTCGGCGTCGACGTCGAGGTGGCGGCAGAGCGTCACGGCGCGCGACAGGTGGTAGGACTGCGTGACGATCAGGGCCCGGTCGACGCCGTACACGTCGCGGGCGCGCACGCAACTGTCGTAGGTGTCGAGGCCGTACGGGTCGGACACGACGCGCCGCGCGTCGATCCCGAGACCGGTCAGGTACCGGGTCATCGCCGCGGGTTCGTCGCCGGAAACGCCGCCACCGTCACCGGACACGAGGATGACCCGCGCCCGTCCACTGTGTACCAGCTCGGCCGCGGTCTGCAGCCGGCCCGCGAGGCGTGTGCTGGGTTGGCCGTCGGGCAGCACCTCGGTGCCCAGGACGATGGCGACCTCGGCGGTGGGCGCGTCGGACTCGCCGTAGACGTGGTCGTACGCGGAGATCTCCGTCCACAGCCACGGCGAGCTGGCGGCGAGCGTCGCCGCGGCCGCCACGATGGCGAGCCAGAGCAGCCGCCGGCGCCACTTCGACCTCTTCGCCACGCTGGGCTTCACTCGGGCCCCCAGGCGGCGCGAACCAGCTCGGGCAGCACCGTCGCGGCGGGACCGCGCAGGTTGACGTCGGCGATCGCGTCCAGCGGCGTCTCCCGCGGGTTCACCTGGATCACGGTGGCGCCGAGGCGGGCCGCGACCTGGGGAATCTCGGCCGCCGGGTACACCATGGCCGACGTGCCGACGCTCAGCAGCAGGTCGCACGCTGACGCCGCCTCGACCGCGGCCGCCAGCGCCACCTCCGGCAGTGCCTCACCGAACCACACCACACCCGGCCGTACCGCCGACCCGCACCGCTCGCACATCGGCGGCTCTACCTTGTGGCTGCCGTCAGCCGGCAGATCGTCTACAAAGGACGCCGGTAGGCCGCAGAACGAGCAGCGCGGCGCGAAGAGGCTGCCGTGCAGGTGCACCGGCGCGGCCGAGCCGGCCCGCTCGTGCAGGTCGTCGACGTTCTGCGTGACCAGCGTGCAGTGCGGCGCGCGGGCCTCGATCGCCGCGACCGCCTCGTGCCCGGCGTTCGGCCGGGTCCGCCGGACCTGGCCGCGCCGCCACTCGTACCAGCCCCACACCAGGGCGGGATCGTCGCGGAAGGCGCGTGGCGTCGCCAGCGTCTCGGCGTCGAAGCGCGCCCACAGCCCCGTGAGAGCGTCGCGGAACGTCGGCACGCCACTCTCCGCCGAGATGCCGGCACCGGTGAACACCACCACCTTGCGGGCGTCGCGGAGCAGTGACGCTGCGGTATCTCCCACCCGGCCATCTTGCCAGGCCCGCGCGATCAGGGCAGGCCGGTGGCGGCGATGGCGTCGAGGATCGCGTTCGCCGCCGCGCTCAGGTCGCCGAGGGTCAGGGAGAGCGACCACCACGCCGTGGCGGCGATCGCCGCCGTCTTGACGGCGGCGCGCAGCGGCGAGCGGCGCCGTGCCGCCGGGAGCCGGAACGGCAGGTGCGCGGTCGCGATGGCGGTGGCGAGGCCGGCCGCCGCGAGCACCAGCGCCGGCTGGGGCCCGGCGGGCAGGAACCCCACCAGCAGCTCACCGGTGCCGCGCAGGAAATCCTCGACACCGGGCCACGGCGGCGGGCGCAGCACACCACCGTCCACATCGCTCAGATACGCGGCGAGCGCGCCGGCCGCCCAGATGGAAAGCCGGGCACGGCGTGCGGTGGTGGAGAGGCGGCGCGGTAGCAGGATCAGGCAACCCATCACGACCAGGGCCGGCAGCGCGATCTGGGCCTGTACCTCGGCGATCCGGGCGACGCCCGCCGCGGTAAGCACGCCGGGATCGTCGAGCAGCGGGACGGCGGCGCCGACGAAGGTCGCGGCGTAGAGCGCGAGCATGGCCAGCCCGAAGCTCCACGCCGTCCGCCGCACGGCGACCCGCATCGCGTGCCAGGACTGGCTGGACGGGAGCCGGATCCGGCGGCGTTTCGGGTACTGGTCGGCCACGTCCCGCAGTGCGACGGCGAGGGCCAGCCGGGCGGCGCGTTCGGGGCCCTCGTGGTCGTACACCTCGCGGACCAGCCGGGCGAACCAGGGACAGGAGCGGGTGGCGCTCGCGCGGGCGAGTCGCTGCTCCTCCCGGGTGGCGACCCGGTCATCGGCCAGCACCTCGACGAGTACCGCGTCTGCTTTCGCCGCCGCGGCCTCGCCGATGCTGGCAGCCAGGCCGCTGTCTGTCCAATCTGGATTGGCCTGCCCGGCCGGTACGACGATGCGAAGCGACTCGGCGCGGGCGGTCATCGCGGCGCGCGCGGCGGCGAGGTCGGCGCCCGGCGCCGGCGCCGGTGTTTCATCCACAGGGGACAGTGCGCCGCGGATCGCCTCCGCCACGTCCGCCGACGCCGCGGCCTCCGCGGCCCGCGCGAGCGCCTCCTCGGTACTGCCACCCGCGCGCAGCCAGCGATAGCGCTCGGTCAGCAGCTCCTGCTCCGCGGCGTTGTCCCTCCACACCGGACCGGTGGGCAGGCCGAGCCGGAAGGTGAGCTCGTCGAGTTCGAGGGCGACCGAGCCGAGCCACGCGACGAGGCGCTGGCGGCGTCGCAGGCCCTGGTCGCGCGCGTATCCGTGCAGGCGGTCGAAGGCAAGGTCGTAGCGGCCGTGCTCGCGGGCGAGCGCGAGCGCCTCCGCGACCTTCGCGAGCAGCGGCACCACCGGGTCGGCGTGCCAGGCCATCTCCAGCCAGCCCGCCGCGTCGGGCTCCTCGTCCCGGAGGTAACTGATCGCCACCAGTCGATCGTTGGGGATTTCGGTGCTGTCCGCCGCACGTACGGCCAGTTCCGGCGTGGATAGGACCGACGTTGCCGGCGCCCGCGACGCGACGGCGCCAGCGATCATGTCGGCGGTCGCGTCGTGGTGATCGTCGCGGAGGATTTCGGCGAGGTAGATGCCGTCCCCGGCGGTGATGCCGCCCTCGGCGAGGGCAGCGGCGAGGATGCGGCCGGCCGCCGTCGGGTCGTGGGCGGCCAACCGCGCCGCCCCTTCGGAGAGCCCGGTGAGGTCGTCGACGACGAGCGCCTCCGGGGTGGCCCTCTCGGGCACCGCGACGAGCGACAGCGCCGTGGCGCGCAGATGCTGGCGTACGTCCGCGATGCGTTCCGTGACCGGTGCCCCGCGGCCGGCGGGGCCGACCAGCCGCAGCGCCTCGACGGACTCCAGGCCCTGGGCCGGGGTGCGGGTCGGGTTGACCGCCTGGATGAGCAGTTGACGGTCGACGGTGCTGCCGTGGCCGAGCTCGGTCAGGAAAACCGCGGCCCGCACCCGGCTCTCCGCGTCGCGGGCGGCCGCCACCGCCCAGGTGAGGTGGTCGGTGGCCCGCTGGCGCGCGCCGGCGTCGCCCACGGACGCGATCGTGTACGCGGCCCACAGCCCGCCGGCGTCGTCGGGACCGCTGCTGGTGAGGAGCGCGTCGAGGGCGCCGACAGCCGCCCGGTGATCGCCCTCGATCCCGGTGAGGATCAGGGCCCGGGCGGCGGCGATGCGCTTGACCGGCGCGGCGCGCCCGTCGCGGGCCAGCCGGAGGAGGTGCTCCGACCCTGTCGACCGCGCGTGCAGCGACCGTAGGGCGTACGTCAGGGCGGGCAGCGCCGACTCGTCGACGACCCGCAACCGCCGTACCGCGGCGAAGCCGGCCGTGGCCAGCCGCGCCGCCGCCCCCTCGGGCAGCGGCAGGCCGTCCCGCAGGACCGCGCAGAACTCCAGCAGGTTCGGGCGCCGGACGAACGGCGGGCGGCGGGCCAGCCGGACCCGCAGCAGCCGGCGCAGCACGGGTTCCGCGTCGTTGCCCGCGTCGGCCCACCGGATGAGGCGGAACATGTCGAGGTTCGTGATGCCGTCCCGACGCACCCGCCGCAGCCAGTCGCGTGCGCTCCAGCCGGTGCGGACGCTGTAACCGGCGGCCAGGTACTCCGCGAAGCCCCGGTGGATGAAGCGCAGGTCGTCGCCCGCGACGGTCAGCAGGCCGGTGCCCTGCAGCATCGTGCGCAGGTGCCGGGACAGCTCCGGTACTCCGGCGACAGCCGCGTCCTGGCGGCGGAGCCAGTCCTCGGCGAGGGCGATGGTGGTGACCCGCTCGTCCGCCTCCAGCCGGTGATGGGCCACGTCTTCCAGCAGCCGCTCGGTGCCGTCGAACAGCACGTCGACGAGGCGGCCGGCGCTCGGCCCGTACACGGAAAGCTGGTCGGTGAGGACGCGACGCAGATTCTCGCGGCGCTGGCGGGCGTAGACGAGGTTGGTGACGAACCGCTCGTACAGGCCGGTGCGGCTCATCGGCAGCGGCCCTTGTGGACGGTCCTCGAACACCACAGCGGCGATCGTCGCGAGCAGTGGCACCCGCACCAGCGGATCCAGCCGGCGCACGTCGATCTCGTCGAGGTAAGCGGCCGCGTTGCGCTGCCAGCCGCGCGGCGTACGCGCCGTGAACCACGCCCGCGCGAAGCGCCGCAGCCCCGGCCGGTCGAACAGGCGCAGCTCGTAGTCGCCGAACCGCGACCCCGCCGACGGGTCGGGCAGGTGCGCCCCGAGCCCCGCCAGCTCCTGGCCGAACAGGGGGCGGGTCGTCACCAGGAACCGCCACGACGAGCCGTACTCGGCCACCCGGTTTCCCAGTACGTCGATCAGCCGCTGCCGCTGGTCGCGGTCGTACACCTCGTCGAGCCCGTCCACCAGCAGCAGCCACTCGACTCCCGGCATCGCGGCCGGGTCGAGGGTCTCGGGGTCGACGCCGCGGTCGAGGTAGTCGGACAGGTCCCGTTCGACCGCGCCCGCGAGCAACTCCAGCCACGGCTGGCGGCCCAGCATCGCGGCCGCCGGTACCCGCAGTGCCAGCGCCGGCCCGTACGGCGCGGGCGTCTCGCCATGCGGGTCGAGCCACCAGCCGGCGGTCTCCGCGACGATGTGCTGCACCAGCGCCGACTTGCCCGCGCCCGGGCCGCCGACGACCAGCGTGTGCCGGTGGCGGCGCAGCACGTCGGCGACCGAGCGCACGGGCGCGTCCCGCCCCGGCGCGGCGTACCGGGGTGCGGCCCGCTGCCGCACGTAGACGGTGGACAGCGGGGGAGCCGGGCCGTCGACCAGCCGGTACGGCAGCCGTTCGGCCGCGCGGCACTGCGCGACGAGCAGGTCGTGCAGCGGGCTGCCCCGTCCGGGCCGGATGCGGGGCGCCACCGGCTCGACGCGCGGCCCGAGCACCCGGGCGTGGCTGGCCCGCACCAGCGCCACGTCGGTCGCCTGCACGATCCACCCGCCGCGCGGGCCACCGTAGTCGCGGGAGCCCTTGATGACCCCGTACACGAGGCCGGTGCGCACGTCGAGCGCCGGCGCCCCGCTCATGCCGTCGACGATCTCGTCGCCCTTGAGCCGCAGGAACTGGCCGCTGCGCCCGACGACTTCCAGGCCGGCCGTGTCCCGCGCGACACCGGCGTCCGGCGTTTCCGCGCTGAACCCGTACGCGGACAGTTCGGGAGGGATCGTGAGGTCACCGGCCAACCGCGCGACCGGATGGTCCGGCGCGGCCGGCGCCCGGACGAACGCGATGTCCGGATGCGGGTAGAACCTCCCGTCGCCGCGGGCCGCCGGCTCGCGGACCACGACATCGCCGGCGAACCGGTGCTCGCGCCACCGCACACCGACCCGGTCGGCACAGTCCCACACGACGTGCGCGCAGGTGACGATCAGGTGCGGCTCGATGAAGAACCCGCTGCCGAGAAAATCCTCGCCGTCCCACAGCGACACGGTGGAGTCACGGACGACATCGGCCATCGAAGACGCCTGCAGTGCCATCGACCGCCCTTCTCCGTCCAGGTCGGACATGCGATAGTCCTGGCATGCCCGACCAGGTGCCGCATACTTCGCCTCAGCACACCAGGACCGTCCCCATTGAACTACCCGACGGCACCGCGATCCTCGCCGAGGTGACCACGACATCCTCCGGCGGCGACGCGAGCCGGCGGCGCCTGCGTTTCGACGACATCCGCGGCGACATCACGCGGATCAGCCAGTTCCTGTCCGAGTCGCTGGCCGAGGCGCTGCCCGACCCGCCGCGCCGCTACGGCGTCGAGTTCGGGCTCAAGCTGGGCGTCGAGACGACGGGCCTGACGACGATCCTGGCCAAGGCGACGGGCGAGGCGTCCGTCGTGGTCAAGCTCGAGTGGGAACGCCCCTGACCGATCTGTTCCAGGAGCTATTGAGCTACCGCGACGCCCGCCGCGCTCCATACCGTCGCTCCCGCAGCCTCACCCTCCGCGCCCACCACCCACGCCCCGCGCCCCACGCGTCGCGTCTACCCACCCCACGCGCCGCGCTGCACGCGCCGCGCTGCACGCGCCGCGCTGCACGCGCCGCGCTGCACGCGCCGCGCTGCACGCGCCGCGCTGCACGCGCCGCGCTGC
>NZ_BSDI01000050.1 GCF_027923225.1 Phytohabitans aurantiacus | reverse complement strand
GGGCGGCGCGGGCGCGGGCGGCGCGGGCGCGGGCGGCGCGGGCGCGTGCGGCGCGGGCGCGGGCGGCGCGGGCGCGTGCGGCGCGGGCGCGGGCGTGCAGGGCGGGCGGCGCGGGGCGGGGGTTAGGAGGGAGTGCGGGTGGGGGCTTGGGTGGCGGTGGCTTGGATTTCGTCCAGGGTGTCGGGGATTTCGGCGGTGGCGGCCGCGTCGGGTAGGTCGTCTTCCATGTGGTGGAGGGGGCGGTAGGCCAGGCCCAGCGCGCCCCACACCGCCAGCAGCACGCCGCACGCGACCAGGATCAGGCCGGTGCCGCGGTCGGCGCCGACGCCCACCACGCGCCCGACCGTGCCGGCGAGGGCGCCGTCGGGTTTGAGGAGTGGCAGGACTGCTTCGGACAGTATCGGCGCGGTCAGGAACGCGGCCGGGGTCATCGCCACGGCCAGCATCTGGTTGGTGGCGAGCACCCGGCCCTGGAGTTCGAGGCCGACCTTGACCTGGATGATGGCGAGCCAGTGTGCGTTCAGGATGCTCAGCGACGCGTACCAGATGAGGCTGCCCACGGCCGCGACCGCGATCGAGGGCCGGAGCCCGACGAGCAGCGCGCCGAGCCCGACGCCGACGACGAAGCCGACCATGCCGGTGGCGCGGCGCTGGGCGCCGCCCCACAGGACCATCGCGAGCGCGCCGAGGCCCGCGCCGATGCCGCTGCACGCGGTGACGACGCTGACGGCCGCGGTGCCGCCGAAGGCGTACACGGTGGGCACGGTGACCGCCAGGGCGAGCATGGCCAGGTAGTTCTCCACGATGAAGAACCCGATCATGATCATCAGTGGCCGGCGGCGGGAGAGGAAACGCCAGCCGCCCACGATGGCCTTGACGAACGTCTCCTCCTGGCGGCGGAACAGCCTGTTCGGCAGGCGGACCAGGAGCAGGGTGCCGACGCCCACCAGCAGCGTTACCACGTCGACCGCGACCACCGCCGGCATGCCGAGCGCCGTGATGAGCGCGCCACCGGCCAGCGGTGCGATCAGCATGCCCAGGCCGGGGCCGAGGTTGGCCAGCGCGTTGGCCTGACCCAGGTATGGCTTGGGCACCAGCTGCGCCACGGCGGCCAGGTACGCGGGCCGGTGGAACGCGGTGACCGTCGACAGTAGACCGACGAGCAGCCCGACGCTCCATATTTGCAACCGGTCCACGGCGAGCAGGGCCACCACCACGGACATGACCGCCGCGCCCGCGCCGTTGCAGGCGAGCATGACGCGCCGCCGGTCGAACCGGTCGGCGACCGCGCCGCCGAGCGGCAGCATCACGATCGAGGGCACCAGCGCCAGCATCGTGACGAGGGCGTAGTCGGCGACCCGCCCGCTTTGCTGGTACGCCCACACGCCGAGCGCGAAGGAGCTCAGTGCCGCACCGATCAGCGAGGCGGTCTGGCCGCTCGCCATGAGGTAGAACTCGCGCAGGTCGCGGCGGGCCCGGCCACCGGTGACCGCGGTGCCGACCGCCTCGGGCAGCCGGCCCGCGCGCCACTGCCCCACGGCGCCGGCGATGCTCTCGGCCACCACCGCGGCCTGGTGCTTGAGGAAGTAGTGCCCGGCCCGGGGCACCACCGACAGCGCCACCCGGTCGGCGAACGCGCCCCACTCCGCGTACCGCTCCTCGTACAGCTCCGTGGAGCGGTCCCGGGCACCGATCACGCACAGTACGGGCGCCGAGAGGCGGCGCCGGTCCGGACGGGTCAGCTCGCGGGTGAACCAGGTCTGCGCCTCGTCGACGTCGTGGCGCAGCCCGCGCAGGATCACCTCGACGTCCAGCCCGTCCTCGTCGAGGCCGCCGAGTACGCGCAGGAAGTCGCGGTACGCCCGGTCGGAGGTCCACCAGGTGGCGGGGATTCGCTTGTGCAGCCAGGCGGAGACGCGGCCGGGCAGCCGGGCGGCGGGGAAGCTGCCGCCCACGACGAGCCCGACGACCTCGCGCCCGTCGGCCTCGCAGCGCAGCGCCAGTTCGGTGGCGGCCGCTGAGCCGACGCAGTGGCCGTAGACGAGTACCGGGCCGGGCGGCAGCTCCGCCATCACGCGGTCGACAAGCTCACCCATCGGCAGCGTCGGCTCGTCGGGTCGCGCGGGGTCGTGGCCGGGCAGCTCGATCGCCAGTACGGCGGCGCCGGGCAGGCGCTGTGCCAGCTCTGTCGCGAGTGGACCGTACGCGGCCGCCGAGCCGCCCCCGTATGGGACGCAGACGACGTTGAGGGTGGCCGTGGCCGGCCCCGCGAGCCGGTGCAGCAGCCCGGCCGGGCCACCGTCTCCGTCGAGGTGAGCGGCCAGTTCGCGGACGGTCGGGCGGGTGAACAGGTCGATGACGCGCAGCCGCGGGTCGATGGCGCGGACCGCGCGTACGGCCTTGAAGGAGTCGCCGCCGAGGGCGAAGAAGTCGTCGTCGAGCCCGACCTGCGCACCGTCGAGCATCTCGCTCCAGATCGCGGCGATCCGCAGCTGGGTGGGGGTCTCCGGTGCGACCCGGGTCGCCGCGGCGGGCGGCGCGGGGGCGGGCAGCGCGGCCCGGTCGACCTTGCCGTTCGCGGTCAGCGGCAGCGCGTCGAGCACGACCAGCGCCGACGGGACCATGTAGTCGGGCAGCCGCTCCCGCAGCGCGGCCCGGACCAGCGCCGGGTCGGCGGTCGACGGCGTGATCCACGCGGCCAGCCGGCGGGTGTGCGCCTCGCCGACGGGCAGCACTACCGCCTCGCTGACGCCGTCGACCGCGCGGAGCGCGGAGGAGACCTCGTTGAGCTCCACCCGGAAACCGCGGATCTTCACCTGGTCGTCGACCCGGCCGAGGATCTCCACCAACCCGTGTGCGTCGACCCGCACCCGGTCGCCGGAGCGGTACCAGCCGCCGGCGAACCTGCCGTCGCCGGGCACGTTGAGGTATCCCCGGGCCACGCTGGGGCCGCCGATGCGCAGCTCACCGGGGACTCCCGCCGGTACCGGGCGGCCCGCCTGGTCGGTCACCCGGCAGTCGACGTTCGGAAACGGGCGTCCAATGGGGACGATGCCGTGACGGCGCTCGGCGGGTATCTCGCTTACGTCGCAGCCGAGTACCGACACCGTCGTCTCGGTCGGTCCATAGTGGACCTGGATGGCGAGGTCGGGGCGGGCCCGCTCGACGCGTTCGATCAGCTCCCACGGGCAGGGCTCGCCGGCCAGGATGAGCAGCTCGCGCGGCAGCAGCGCGGCCAGGTCGCCGTGCGCGGCCAGCAGCTCCAGGTGACTGGGCACCAGCTTCATCGCGTCGACCGGGTGCGCGGCCAGGTATCCGGCGAACGCCTCCGGATCGGTGGCCACCTCCCGGTCGACCAGGTGCACGGTGCCGCCGGTCGTCAGCGCCCCGAACAGGTTCGTCATGCCGAGGTCGGCCGCGTGCGTGGAGACCAGCGCGTACGAGGCGTGGTGGCCGATCCGGTCCGCGACCGCGTGCAGGTAGTGCGCGATCTGCCGGTGCTCGACCGCGACGCCCTTGGGCCGCCCCGTCGAGCCCGAGGTGAAGATGAGGTAGGCGAGGTGGTCCATCGGAACGACCACTGGCTCGGCGGGGGCACCTGTCTCGTCCGCTACGACGATGGCTTCGCGCCCCGCCACACGGTCCACGAAGGACGGTTCGGTGAGCACGAACCGCGCCCCGGCGGCGTCTAGGATGTCCGCCACCCGTCCGTCCGGGTAGGCGGGATCGACGGGCAGGTACGCGGCGCCGGCCTTCAGCGCGCCGAGCATCGCGACCGGCAGGCTGAGCCCCCGCTCGGTGAACACGGCCACCGGCTCCTCCGGCCGCACCCCGGCCGCCAGCAGCCGCCCTGCCACCGCACCGGCGCGCCGGTCCAGTTCGGCGTACGACAGCCGGCCGTCGGCCGCCACCACCGCGGTCGCGTCGGGCGCCCGCAAGGCGTGCCGCGAGATCAGCTCGTGCAGCGGACGGTCCAATGTGTACTCGACACGCGGCCCGGACGGCCCGGGCGGCACACCGGGCTCCAGGGGCAGCTCGACGACCGGGCGGTCCGGCTCGGCGAGCATGCCCGCCAGCAGGGCCAGGTACCAGCCGGTAAGCCGCTCGGCGGTGCTCGCGTCGAACAGGTCGGTACGGTACAGCAGCGAGCCCCGGTACCCTCCGTCCACTCGCGACAGTGCGAGATTGAGGTCGTACTTGGTGGTGCTGATCGGCAGCTCGACCGCGTCCGCGGCCAGGTGGGCGAAGCGCAGCGGCGCGGCCGGGTTCTCCAGCACGTTCAGCAGCACCTGGAAGATCGGCGTGGTGGCTAGGTTTCGCTCCGGCCGCACCCGGTCGACGATCCGCTCGAACGGCGTCTCGGCGTGCGCGAACGCGTCGATCGCGGTCTCGCGTACCCGGGCCAGCAGCTCGCGGCCGGTCGGCGCGCCGGAGCAGTCGGTGCGCAGTACCAGCGTGCCGATGAAGCAGCCGATCATCTTCTCGACGTCGGGGTGGTGCCGGCCGGCGTGCGGCACGCCCACCGGGATGTCGTCGGTGCCGCACACCCGGGCCAGGAGCGCCTGCCAGGCCGCGAGCAGCACCATGAACGGGGTGGCTCCACAGGCCGCGGCGAGACCGGCGATCTGCCCCGCCAAGGCGGCCGGCACCGCCACCGGCACCTGCCCCGCCTCGGCGCCGGCGACCGCCGGACGGGGCCGGTCGGCGGGCAGCTCCAGCACCGGTGCCAGGCCCCGCAGCCGCTCGACCCACCAGTCCAGGCCGCTCTCCGGCCGCGTGGTCTCCGCGCGGGTTGCCTCCCAGCGGGCGAAGTCGGCGTACTGCAACGCCGGCGCGCCCGGCACCGGGCCTTCCGCGACCCGCGCGGCGTACAGGTCGGCCAGCTCGCCAAGGGCCAGGTCGACCGACCAGGCGTCGAAGGCGATGTGGTGCACCACGAGCAGGAGCACGTGCTCGTCCGGGCCGGTGCGGCAGAGCAGCGCGCGCAGCGGCGGCTCCTCGTCGAGCCGGAACGGCCGCTGGCGCGCGGCGTCCAGCACCGCGGACAGCTCGGCCTCGCCGGCACCCTCGCTGCTGCCATGATCAGGGCGTCCCTCAAGTAGCTCTAACGACTTGAGGGACGCCCTGATCATGACTGGAGGGTCGCCGACGATCGCGACGGGCTCGCCGTCCTGGTCGACGAACCGGCTGCGCAATACGTGATGGCGGGTGGCCAGGTCACCCACGGCGGCTGCCATGGCGGCGGGGTCCAGCGCGCCGGCGAGCCGGACGGTGGCCGACACGTGGTAGGCGTTGCTGTCCGGCTCCAACTGGTGCAGGAACCACAGTCGCGCCTGCGACCGTGACAGCGGCGCGGGAGTGTCCTGATCGGACGCGGGAATGGTGGTCGTGGCGCGGGCGGCCGCACGGCGGGCCCCGGCGAGCCGCTCCTGGATCAGCGACCGCCGGCTGTCGGTGACACTCACGCCTCGGTCACCTCGGCCAGCAGCAGCGTCTCCAGGGCGGCGGCGAAGTTGGCCAGTACCGGCTGCTCGAACAGCAGCCGCACCGGCACCGGGTAGTCCAGCGCGTCGCGCAGCCGGCCCACGACCAGCGTCGCCGACAGCGAGTGCCCGCCGAGGGCGAAGAAGTTGTCGTACACGGAAAGCTCGTCTCGCTTGAGCACAGCACTCCAGACCTCGGCGACGAGGTGCTCGGCCTCACCGCGGGGTGCGACCCGCTCCCGTATCTCGTCCCGCGGCTCGGGCAGCGCCGTGCGGTCGACCTTGCCGGAACCGTTGACCGGCAACGCCGGCAGCGTCATCCAGCGGCGCGGCACCATGTACTCGGGCAGCGCCGCACCCAGCCGGGTCTCCAGCTCGGGCGTCTCCACGACGGCTCCCGGCTCCAGCACCAGGTATCCGACCAGGTGCGCGTCGCCGCCCGGATCGGCGACGGCCACCACGGCCTCCGCCACACCCGGCGTGGCCCGCAGCCGCACCTCGATCTCGCCCAGCTCGATGCGGTGGCCGCGCACCTTCACCTGGTGGTCGCGGCGACCGCGGAACTCCAGCAGCCCGTCGGTGCGCCAGCGCACGAGGTCGCCGGTGCGGTAGCAGCGCTCACCGGGGCGTACCGGGTCGGCGACGAACGCCGCCTCGGTCAGGTCGGGCCGCCCGCGGTACCCGCGAGCCACGCCGGCCCCGCCGATCCACAGCTCCCCCACCGTGCCCGGCAGGGCGAGCCGTCCGGCCCTGCCGGCGTGGTCCAAGTCCATGATGTACACCCACTCGCCGGCCATCGGCGAGCCGATCGGCACGGTGTCGCCGACCGGTGCGGTGACCCGGTACATCGTCGACGTCACCGCGGTCTCGGTGGGCCCGTACCCGTTCCAGAACTCGCCGAGCCGGTCCACCAGCTCCCTGGCGAGGGCCGGGTCGACGGCCTCGCCGATGGCAACGGCGCGCACGGCCGGCGCCCGCCAGTCCGCGGCGACCAGCAGCCGGAAGGTGGTCGGTGTCGCGGTCATCACGGTCACGCCGGACTCCGCGATCCGCTGAGCCACCAGGTGCCCGTCTACGGCCACGCTTCGCTCCAGCATGACCAGGCGCAGGCCGCGCCCCAGGCCGACCCACAGCTCCAGCCCGGCAACGTCGAACGAGAGCGCGGTCAGGCCCAGCATTACGTCGTCGGGTGTCACGGGCATCGGCTCGCAGTTGGCGGCGACGTACGCCGCTAGGGCGCCGTGGGTGAGCTCCACGCCCTTGGGCCGGCCGGTCGAGCCGGAGGTGTAGATGACGTACGCGAGGTCGTCCGGCCCGACGGCGGGCAGGTCGCCCGGCTCGGTCGCCAGGGCCTCGGCGAGGTCGACGACCACTGTCCCTCTACCGTCAGTCCCGGCTCCGTCGACGAGCCGCCTCGCCACGTCGAGGGTCTCCCCGCCGGCGAGTACCACGCCCGCGCCGGAGTCGGTGAGCTGGTACCGCAGCCGTTCCGCGGGGTGGTCCGGCTCCAGCGGCACGTACGCCGAGCCGGCGCGCCACACGCCCACCAGCGCGGCGGGCAGGTGCCGGTCGCGGGGCAGGCAGATGCCGACGGGCGTTTCCGGCCCGGCGCCGTGCGCGCGCAGCGCGGTGGCGACGCGCGCCGAGGCGCGGGCCAGGTCGCCGTAGCTGAGCGTGCCGTCGCGTCCGTCCACGGCGACCGCGACGGGCCGCGCGGCGGCCTGTGCGAGCACCGCGTCGAGCATCGTGGCAGGAATTCCGGCGGGCAGGTCCGGCCCGGTGCCGAGAGCCACCAGCGCGGCCCGCTCGTCCCCGTCGAGCAGGTCGATCGCCGCGATGGGGCGGTCGGGGTCGGACAGCATGCCGTCGAGCAGGACGAGCAGCCAGCGCGCCCACCGCTCGACCGTCAGCCGGTCGAACAGGTCCTGGCGGTAGCTGACGAACCCCTCGTACCCGGCGGGCGTGCCGGTCAGCGACAGGCTGACGTCGAACTTGTTGGAGTCCAATGGGGAGTCGAGCCGCTCGGCACGCACGCCCGGCAGGACCGGGTCCTTCTGGGGCGCGTCGAGCAGGAACAGCATCGACTGGAAGATCGGTGTGGTGGCGGTGGAGCGCTCCGGGGCGACCGCCTCGACGACCCGCTCGAACGGCACGGCGGCGTGCGCGAACGCTTCGAGGGTGGTCTCCCGTACCCGCTGCAGCAGTTGCCGCCCGGTCGGATCGCCGGACAGGTCGGTGCGCATCACCAGCGTGTTGATGAAGCAGCCGACGACACCCTCGGCGTCGCGGTGGCGGCGCCCGGACTCCGGCACGCCGACCGCGATGTCGTCGCTGCCGCACAGCCGGCCCAGCAGCGCCTGCCACGCCGCCAGCAACACCATGAACGGCGTCGCGCCGCTCTCCCGCGCGGTGTCCCGCAGCCGCGCGGCCAGCGCCGGCGGCACGACGACCGGCACGTAGCCGCCGGTCCAGTCGGCGACCGCCGGGTACGGGCGGTCAACCGGCAGAGCCAGTGCCGGCGCGAGGCCGGCCAGCCGCTCGACCCACCAGCCAGCGTCGCCGTCACCGTCCGCGGTCCGCCCAGCCTCCCACTCGGTGACATCGGCGTACTGGAGCCGGGGCGCCGCGGGTGCGGGGGCCTGGCCGAGGCGGGCGGCGTACAGGGTGCCCAACTCGTCGAGCATCAGGTCCTGCGACCACGCGTCGGTGGCGATGTGGTGGACGGTCAGCACCAGCACGTGGTGGTCGGTGGCGAGGCGGAACAGTACCGCCCGCATCGGCGGCTCCCGGTCGAGCTGGAACGGCCGGCTCACCTCGGCCCGCGCCGCCTTCGCCAGCGTGGCCTCATCCGTGTCCACAATCGACAGTTCGATCCGGTCGGCGGGCCCCGCGATCGCCACCGGGTCGTCACCGGCGTGCGCGATGATGCTGCGCAGTACCTCGTGCCGCGCGGCGACCTCGCGCAGCGCGGCCAGCAGCGCCTCCTCGTCCAGCGGGCCGGTCAGCCGCAGCACCGCCGGCACGTGATAGATCGACGTGTTCCGCTCGAACTGGGCGTTGAACCACAACCGGCGCTGCGATGGCGACAGCGGCTGCGGCGCGTGCGGGTCGGTGCGGCGCGGGATCCCCGCTCCGGTCTCCGTCCGCGCGGCGGCGCGCGCTGCCGCCACCCGCCGTTCCATCAACGCGCGCAGGGTGTCCTGGTCAGACAGGGTCATGTTGCTCTCCAGGGGTGTCCACGTTGGCAACGATGTCCGCGATAACGAGGCGTTCCAGCCGTTCGGCGAAGTCCGCCAGTACTGGGTGGTCGAACAGGAGCCGCACCGGCACCGTACAGCCAAGCGCGTCACGCAGTCGCCCGGTGACCCGGGTCGCGGCGAGCGAGTGCCCACCGAGGCCGAAGAAGCTGTCGTCGACGCCGATCCGGTCGGCCTCAAGGGTCTGCGCCCATACGTCGGCGACCAACTGTTCCATCATCGACCGGGGCGGCACGTGCGGCCGGTCCGCGCCCGGCTCGGGCAGGGCGCCCATGTCGACCTTCCCGCTTGGCATGGTCGGCAACGCGTCGAGCACCACCCACCGGTGCGGCACCAGGTACTCGGGCAGGCGGCCGCGCAGGTGTGTGGCCGCCTGCGCCTCCGTGACCGGCCCGGCGACGTACCCGATCAGGTGCGCCTCGGCGCCGCTGCCCCGCACGGTCACCACCGCGTGCTCGACGAGCGGGTGGTCGCGCAGCGCCGCCTCGATCTCGCCCAGCTCGACCCGGTACCCGCGGATCTTCAGCTGGTGGTCGCGGCGGCCGCGGAACACCAGCTCCCCGTCCGGGCGCCGCTGGACCAGGTCTCCGGTGCGGTAGCAGCGCCCGCCCGCGACGAACGGGTCGGGCACGAACGCGGCCGCGGTCAGCTCGGGACGGTTGTGGTAGCCCAGCGCGGGCCCGGCGCCACCGATCCACAGCTCACCCGCGACGCCCGGCGGCGCGAGCCGCCCCAACGGGTCCATGACATAGAGCCGCTCACCGGGCAGCGGATGCCCGATCGGCACGATATCGTCCACACTGGACACTCGATGCGCGGCCGACAGCACGGTGGCCTCGGTCGGGCCGTACACGTTCCACAGCTCTCCCACGCGCGGCAGCAACTCGCGCGCCAGGGCGGCGTCGAGGGTCTCGCCGCCGGCCCACACCCGCAGGCCGGGGTCGCCCGCCCAGCCGGCGGCGATCAGCGTGCGCAGCATCGTCGGCGGTACGTTCATGACGTTCACCCGGTGCGCGGCGATGCGCTCGCCGAGCCGGTGACCGTCGACCGCGCTGTCGCGCTCCACCACCACGCAGCAGGCGCCCGCCCCGAGCGCGGACCAGATCTCCGCGCACGAGGTGTCGAAGCTCAGCGTCGCCACCGCGAGCATCCGGTCCCCCGGCCCGATCCCGGGTTCGTGGCGCATCGACTCGGCGAACGCGGCCAGCCCGCCGTGCGCGACCGCAACCCCCTTGGGCGTCCCCGTCGACCCCGACGTATACAACAGATACGCCAAGCTTTCGTGATCAGGGTGTCCCTCAAGTAGCCCTAGCGGCTTCAGGGGCGCCCTGATCACTAGAGGGGTGGTGCCGGCGATGGACGCTGCCGCCGCCGCGGTCTCGGTGCGGCAGAGGACGGTGCGGACGCCGCCGTCGGCCGCCAGCCAGGCCAGCCGCTCCGCGGGCAGTTCCGGCTCCAGCGGCAGGTACGCCGCACCGGCCCGCCACACTCCGATCAGCGTCGAGGGCAGCCGGTGGTCGCGGGGCAGGCAGACGCCGACGACCTCGCCCGGGGCGACGCCGTGGGCGCGCAGCGCCGCCGCGACCTCGGTGGAGAGGTCCCACATCTGCTGGTACGTCAGCTCGGCGGTCGCCCCGACGACAGCCACCTCGTCGGGGCGCTGCCGCACCTGCCGCGCCACCGCGTCGACGACGGTGGCGGGGGTGTCCGCCGGCAGTGACGGTCCTGAGGCACGGCTCAGCAATTCGTCGCGTTCGGACGCGGTGACCAGCGGCAGCCGCCCCAGCGGCCGCGCTGAGTCGGCGGTCAGCTCCTCGACTACCAGCAGCAGCCGGTCTGCGAACGCCTCCGCACCGGCCCGGTCGGTCAGGTCGAGGTCGTACTCCAGCTGCAGCTCGGTGCCGTCCGCGGTCTCGTTGACGAAGACGGTGAGTGGGTTCTGCGCACCGCCGCACCCCAGCTCACCCAGCAGTTCCAGCCGCAGGCCGCCACGCTCGACGCGTACCGGCATGCCGGCGGGCTGCGCGGACAGCACCACCGGTGTGAGCATCGCGCCGCGCGGCTGGGTGCCGACCGCGTGAAACAGGTCCTCTGTAGACGGTCGCGGCCGGTCCAGCGCCCGCGCCGTCGTCGCCGAGGCCGCCGCGATGGTCTCGCGGACCGTGGCCGCCGGGTCCAGCCGCAGCCGGACCGGCAGCACGTCGACCAGCGGGCCGATCACCCGATCCAGCTCGGGGTCCGCGCGCCGCGCCGCGACCGCGCCCACCAGGACATCCGCGCGCGCGGTGAGACCGGCCAGCAGCAGGCCGAGCGCGGTCAGCCAGCCGGCGAACGTCGTGGTGCCGCTCGCCGCGCAGGCATCCGCGAGCCCGGTCACCAGCCGCTGCGGTACCGGCCGAGTCAGCCGCCCGCCACGGAACCCGCCCGCCCCGGCGAACAGCTCGCTCGGCGGTGACGCGCCCGCCAGCTCGTCCCGCCACAGCCGCGCCGCCTCTCCGGCCCCCGCCTCGATACTGGCCCCAGCATCGCGCGCCAGGGCCAGGTCACCGACCTGCAGCGGCGGCTCGTCGACGGTGCCGGGCGCGGCCAGCTCCGTGGCCAGCTCGGTGAGGAACGCTCCGGTGGACCAGCCGTCGAACGCCATGTGATCCGCGACGACCACCAGCTCCGACACGTCATCGGTGAGGCGTACCAGGTCCACGCGCAGCAGCGGCTCGGCGGCCGTCAGGTCGAAAGCGTGAGTGGCCGCGGCGGCGAAAGCGGTGGGCAGGTCGCGCGGGTCGTGCTCGGTCACCGGCACCGCCGTGTACGCGCCGACCACCGCGACCGGCTCACCGTCGCGCTCGACGATGCGGCTGCGCAGCACCTCGTGCCGCGACACGATCGCGGCCAGCGCCGACCGCAGCGCGTCCGCCCCGACAGTGCCGCTCGAACCGGCAGAGCCACTCGACCCGGCAGAACCACTCGACCCGGCAGAGCCACTCGACCCGGGGCCGGTCAGCCGGGCCCGGAACGCCACCGTTGTCACGGCCGGCACCGGGCTGACCTGCCGCAGCGTCCACAGCTCGCGCTGGGTCGGCGTGAGCGGGTACTCGCTGGCACCGTCGTGCCGCACCGGTCGATCGACGAGCCGGGTCGCGCCCTCCTTGACGAGCCCCGCCAGCGCGGCGACGGTCGGCTCGGCGAGGAAGTCGGCCAGCGTGACCGTGGTGCCGAACTCGCGGCCCGCCAGCGCGCAGACCCGGGCCGCCGCCAGCGAATGCCCGCCCAGCTCGGCGAAACGGTCCTCGACACCGACCTCGGCGAGGCCCAGCACGTCACCGACGATCGCCGCCAGCGCCGCCTCCGCGGAGGTGCGCGGCGGGACGTACGCCGTACCCGTGGTGCGCCGTGCCGCCAGCGCGGGCAGGGCAGCCCGGTCGACCTTGCCGTTGGGGCTCAGCGGCAGCCGTTCGGCGATACCGAGCCGGGTCGGTACCAGGTGCTCCGGCACCCGCTGGCGCAGCCAGTCACGCAGGCTTCGCTCGTCGAGTCCGCTGTCGGGGTTAACCGCCGCCTCGACGTGACCGACCAGGTACGACGCCCCGTCCGCGTCGGTGGCGGCGAGCACGGCCGCGCGGCGTACCTCCGGATGCCGTACCAGGACGGCCTCGACCTCTCCCAGCTCGACCCGGTATCCGCGGACCTTGACCTGGTCGTCGCGGCGGCCCGCGAACCGCAGCGCGCCGCCCGCGGCGCGGACCATGTCGCCGGAGCGGTACACGCGAGTGCCGTCCGCCTCGGTGCGGAACGCGTCCGAGTCCCGGCCGAGGTACCCGCGTGCGACCACCGGCCCGCCGATCCACAACTCGCCCAGTTCACCGTCGGCGACGGGGTTGCCGGCGCCGTCGCGTACGGTCAGCACCGCGCCCGCGATGCCCCGCCCGATCGGCGGCTCGCCCGCGTCGTCGCGGCCGACCTCGGCGATCGCGCAGGTGGTGGTGCACTCCGTGGGGCCGTAGAGGTTGAGCACCCGGCGCACCCCGGGATTGGCGTAGATCCGGTCGACGAGCGCCCGGGTCAGCGGCTCGCCACCGGCGAATACGGCGCGTACGCCCACCGGCAGCGGCTCGCGCAGCAGCGCGGCGAGCGCCGACGGCACGCCGTAGACGGTGGTGACCTCGTCGCGGGCGGGCAGGGTGGGCAGCGCCAGCAGGTTGTCGGCGAGGATCACGGTGCCGCCCGTGATCAGCGGCAGGAAGAGCTGGCTGACCGAGGGGTCGAAGCAGATCGAGGCGGTGGCGAGCATGCCGCTCAGCTCCTCCTCGGTGTACGCCTCCGCCTCCCACCGCAGCAGGTTCATCGTGTTGCGATGCTCGACGACGACGCCCTTGGGCCGGCCGGTCGAACCCGAGGTGTAGATGACGTACGCCGCCTCGGAGCCGTCGCCCCGCTGCTCAAGGGGCGTGCTGTCCGCCTCGTCGGGGATCTCGTCGACATGTACCGTGGCGACGTCCAGCCGGCTCTCGCCGCGCGCGGTGACCACAATGGACAGTTGGGCGTCGGCGGCGATGTAGGCCAGCCGCTCCGCGGGGTACGCCGGATCCATCGGCACGTACGCGGCGCCGGTCTTCAGCACGCCCAGCAGCGCGGGCAGCAGGTGCTCGTCGCGGCCGAGGCAGACGCCCACCAGACCGCCCGGCCCGGCACCGGCCCGGCGCAGCTCCCGGGCGATCCGGTTCGCGCGGGCGTCGAGATCCGCGTAGCTTATGCGGATTTGGCCGGCGATCACCGCAATCCGGTCGGGGGTACGTCGCGCCTGTTCCTCGAACGCGACCTGAACATGGGCAGGGTGGGACACGCAAGCCTCCCCAGGCTTGTAGTTTTTGTGCGCGGCCCGTACCTCCGACGAGAAAATAATGCAGCATCTAGTGCCGTCAATGAAAGACGACCGAGTCATGCTCCACAACAGACGGTCGCCGATCGCTCCGTCCCAGGTCAGTCGCTGGTTGACGGCCCCACGTGTCGGTCGAGCCACTGGCACAGCGGGCGGGTCGCGTGCAGGACCTCGACGATCCGGGTCCTGGCCGCCGAGGTGCCCAGCCAGCGGGCCGCGGGCCACTCCCGCCACGCGACCAAACCCTTGTTGCGCAGCAGTTCGACGCGCGGATGGTCGGCGGGGTAGCCACGCGGCGCGGTCTTCAGCCGCTCGTGGCCGACAATCTCGATCCGCTGCCGGGCGGCCTCTTCGACCAGCCGCTCCAACGCCTTGCCGCTCGGGTCGTCGGCCACCGCCTGCCGGTACCGGGCAAGCTGGTCCGGCGCCATCATGTACATGCCCGCGCCGACGCCCAGCCCGTGCGCGGTCAGCTGCACATATCCGCCGCGCTCCAGCGTCGCCGCGATCGACGTCTTGTACGGCGACTTGTCGGCACTGAACCGCACGTCCCGGTTTGGCCGGAAAATCTTCCCCGCGCCGAACTCCGGCTCCAAATCGGCCAGGAGCTCGACCATCGGCGCGCGCACCGCGCGGTCGTAGACGTCCTTGTGCGCGGTCCAGTACGTCTTCGAGTTGTCAGCCTCGAGCCCCTCATAGAACTCGATCGCCTCACCCGGCCACCCACGAAACCCCACCCCGAAATCCTAGCCACCGGGTGGCACACTGCGCTGATGGACGCGGCAGGGCTCGTCGCTGGGCTTCCGGAAATGCTGGACGGTCTCGCGGCGCAGGGCTTCGAGACGCGGCCGCTGGTTGTCGAGGCGCCGGCTTCGCCCGAGCGGATCGCCGAGGTCGAGCAGCGGCTTGGCTGTGCGGTGCCCGGGTCGCTGCGGCACGTACTGACGGCCGTGGCGGGCCGGCTGGAGTTCACGTGGTTCGCGCCGAGCGACCTCGCCTTTCCCGAGCCGTTCGACGAGATCTTCGCCGGCAACCTGCACTGGTCGCTGGACGCCCTGCCCACACTGATGGACGCGGCACGCGGCTGGATCAAGCACGCGTTCCCGGATCCGTCCGATCCCTACCACCGCGTCTGGCACGACAAGGTGCCGTTCATGGACGTGGGCAACGGCGACCTCGTCGCACTGGATCAGCACGGCCGGGCCGTCTACCTCAGCCATGACGGCGGCGAGGGCCACGGCCACGTCATGGCCGACTCGTTCGAAGACCTGCTCGCACGCTGGATCCCCCTGGCCTGCCCGGGTGCCGAAGACGTGCAATGGTGGCCATTCCGCGCCGAATCAGACGGCCGGATCGACCCCACCTCCGCGACGGCCCGCGAATGGACCGCACTCCTCCGCCAGGTGTAGCCGTCAGGGAAGCAGAGCAAAGCAGGGTCAACTCTCACCCCACGTCGGTGACGGGATCAACCCCCAAACGCCAAGACCGATGTGAGCTGCCGCGACGTCCGTCGTGGGCGAGACCGTCGCTCCCGCGGCCTCGCCCACCGCGGCCCCACAACCCGCGCGGACGAAGCGACAAACCTCCCCGATGCCGCGGCTCGCGGATGCATGACAGTTGACGCATCAAGCTATGTATAGTTGACGAGTCATCAAATGCTAGGAGCGGCTCATGTCAGACCTCACGTTCGGCCTCGACACCTTCGGCGACGTGCCAGAGGACGACTCGGGCGCCCTGTTGTCCTACGCCGCCGCCATCCGGCAGGTCGTCGACGAGGCGGTACTGGCCGACGAGCTCGGCGTCGACGCCATCGCCCTCGGCGAGCACCACCGGCCTGAGTACTCGATCTCCACCCCGGAAACCGTGCTGGCCGGCATCGCCACCCGCACCTCGCGCATCAAGCTCGCCTCCGGCGTCACCGTGCTCAGCTCGGACGACCCGGTCCGCGTCTTCCAGCGCTTCGCCACCGTCGACGCGCTGTCGAACGGGCGTGCCGAGGTCATCCTCGGACGCGGCTCGTTCACCGAGTCCTTCCCTCTGTTCGGTTACGACCTGGCTGACTACGACAAGCTGTTCGAGGAGAAGATCGAACTGTTCGTCAAGCTCCTGGACGAAAAGCCGGTCACCTGGAACGGCACGATGCGGCCGGCGCTGCGGGACGCCGACGTGTTCCCCAAGACCGAGTCCGGGCGGCTGAGCACCTGGGTCGGCGTCGGCGGCTCGCCGCAGTCGGTCATCCGCACCGCCCACTACGGCCTGCCGCTGATGCTGGCCATCATCGGCGGCCCGCCCAAGCGCTTCGCCGGCTACGTCGACCTGTACCGGCGCGCCGCCGAGCAGTTCCGCACCACCGCCCACCCGGTCGGCATGCACTCCCCCGGCTTCATCGCCGACACCGACGAGGAGGCCAAGGAGATCGTCTGGCCGCGGTACCGGGTCATCCGCGACCGCATCGGCGCCCTGCGCGGCTGGCCGCCGGTACGCCGGGAGGAGTTCGACGCCGACATCGAGCACGGCTCGCTGTACATCGGCTCACCGGAGACGGTCGCCCGCAGGATCGCCGGCACCGTCAAGGCGCTCGACGTCGGCCGGTTCGACCTGATCTACACCGCCGGCTCGGTGCCAGCCAGCGCCCGCCTGCGCGCCGTCGAGCTCTACGGCACCAAGGTCATCCCCATGGTCCGCGACATCATCGCCGGCTGAACCGGAGCCAGACATGAACGCCACCATCGGCATCCTCGGGGCCGGCAAGATGGGCACCGTACTGGCCAGGCTCGCCCTGGCCGCCGGCCACCGCGTGCTCATCGCCGGCTCCGGCGACCCCGCGAAGATCGCCCTCACCGTCGAGGTGCTCACCCCCGGAGCGGTCGCCACCACGGCCGCCGAGGCCGCGGCGCGCGCCGACATCGTCATACTGGCGCTGCCCCTGGGCAAGTACCGCAGCCTTCCCGTGGAGGCGTTGCGCGGCAAGCTCGTCATCGACGCCATGAACTACTGGTGGGAGGTCGACGGTATCCGCGACGACCTCACCGACCCGCGGACCTCGTCGAGCGAAACCGTGCGGGAGTTCCTGTCGGGCGCCCGCGTCGTCAAGGCGTTCAACCACGTCGGCTACCACGACATCGAGGACAAGGCCCGCCCTGCCGGACAGCCCGGACGCGTCGCCGTCGCCATCGCGGGCGACGATCCGGACGACCTCGCCACCGTATCGTCGCTTGTAGACAGCCTCGGCTTCGAACCCGTCATCGCCGGCCCTCTCGCCGAAGGCGTACGCATGGAACCCGGCACCGAGCTGTTCGGGGCCGACGTCGACGCCGACGAGGTACGCGCCCGACTCGACCGCTTCCCCGCCACCGAACGCGGCCGGACCATCGCCCACGCCCGCGCCGGAACGCCGACATAGCGTTGGTTGACCATGGAAGCGCTCCCAGGATAGCCTCTGGAGGCATCGATACTCGCCTTTGTATAACGAAGCGGACCGCCATGCGAAGATTGACAATCGCCACCGCCCTCTCCGCCGCCGGCATCGTCGCCGCCACGATCGTCCTTGTCGCTCCCTCAGCCAACGCCGCCACCGCCGCGTTCTCGATCGTCAACAGCTGGGGCAACGGCTACCAGGGCCAGTTCACGGTCACCAACAACACCTCCGCACAGATCACCTCGTGGCAGGTGCAGTTCGACCTGCCGTCCGGCTCGACGGTCAGCCAGTCGTGGAACACGCAGCAGTCCACGTCCGGCAACCGGTACACCTTCAGCAACGTCGCCTGGAACGGCACGCTCGGCGCGGGCGCCTCGACCTCGTTCGGGTTCATCGTCAACGGCAGCGGCACCCCGACGGGCTGCACCGTCAACGGGGGCTCCTGCTCGGGCGGCGGCACCCCGACGACCTCACCAACAACCCCGCCGACGACGCCGACGGCCGGGCCCACAACCTCGCCGCCGCCCTCCGGCAACACACCGGTCGCCCGCTACGGCCAGCTGCGCGTGTGCGGCGCCGCGATGTGCGACAAGAACGGCGCCCGGGTACAGCTGCGCGGGATCAGCAGCATGTGGCTGAACTGGGAGACCCAGCCGTACGCGGAGAACCTCTCGGCGCTGCAATGGATGCGGGACAACTGGAACCTGCAGGTCATCCGCGCCGCGATGGGCGTGGAGCCGGCGGGCGCGTACCTCAGCAACCCGACCAAGGCCCGCGGCCAGGTCGAGACGATCATCAACAACGCGGTCACCGCCGGGGTGTACGTGATCGTCGACTGGCACGCGCACGAGGCACAGAACAACCAGTCGCAGTCGGTCTCGTTCTTCTCCGATCTGGCCCGCCGCTACGGACACCTGCCGAACGTCATCTGGGAGCCCTACAACGAGCCGCTACAGGTCAGCTGGACCAGCGTGATCAAGCCCTACCACCAGGCGGTGGTGTCCGCGATCCGCGCGGCCGATCCCGACAACATCATCGTGTTGGGTACGCCCACCTGGTCGCAGGACGTGGACGTGGCGGCCAGCAGCCCGGTGTCCGGCACCAACCTGATGTACACGCTGCACTTCTACTCCTGCACGCACGGCGCCTCGCTGCGCGCCAAGGGCGACGCGGCGATCCGGGCCGGCCTGGCCTTGTTCGTCACCGAGTGGGGCGCCAGTCACGCCGACGGCGGCCTCGACGGCAGGATCTGCCAACCCGAGGCACAGGCGTGGATCGACTGGATGCGGGCCAACGGCATCTCCTGGACCGCGTGGAAGCTCGACGTCGGCACGGACACCACGAACCTGCTCTCGTCGGGCGCGCCGGTCACCGGTGGCTGGACCAACTACCTGCGCGGCCACGGACCCTTCGTCGTGGCGAGCTTGAGGTGACACAAGTCGGCCGGCGCCTCGTACGGGTCAGGCCGTAGCGGTATCGGGTGGTGGCATCGCGGACACCTGCCAGCGTTGCCACCACACCGACTCTGGCAGCTCGTCCGCGGCGTACACGAACGCCTCCAGCACCTCGGCCAGGGCGGCCGGATCGGGTACCGGCACCGCGCGCACCATCTGACCGATGGCACGGCGCCGGCTCCGCATCACCTCGCCCACCAGATCCCGTCCCGCCTCGGTGAGCCCGACCCAGGTGGCGCGCCGGTCCTCGACGCGGCGGTACCGGCATACGAGGCCCTTGCGGACCAGCCGGTCACACATCCGGGTAACGGTGGACGGCGCCACCTCCAACTCGGTGGCCAGGTCGACGGTCCGCTGGGGTCCGTGTGAGGCGAGCACGACCAGGGTCCGGTACTGCACTAGCGTGACGTCGGCGTCCAACTGGCCCAACGAACGGGCCGCCAACGCGACCAGTACCCGGCTGGTCCCCAACAGCCCATCCGTCACCATGGCGTCGGTCGACGGCTTACGGGAACCCGCCGCTCCCGCCTCGGCAGGACGCGCTCGTACATCCGCGACTTGGAACATGAGCGGCTACCGCGGACGGAACGTCCGGTAGGTGAACACCCCGCCGATCGTCAGCGCGATCAGCAGCACACCCCAGATCGCCGCCGGGCTGAATCCGCTCCCGGTCGCTGTCCGCGCCAGGGCCACCTCGTCCAGCGAGCCAGCCGGCGGCTGGTCGGCGGGCAACCCGGCAGGCGGCAACGCCGCGTATCGCACGAGGCCGGTGCTTTCGAGCAGGGTCATGTGGGTGAGCACGAACCGGTTGGCTTCCTGTGCCAGGTCTCGGGCCACCGCGTTGCGGGTACCGGACCGGACAGCGCCGATCACCGGAAAGATCTTGCCGTGTGCCGCACGCAACCGATCCACGAAAATCTGATCGAACTCCCGGTCCGACGAGGCCGTACGCATCTCGTCGAGCCACCCCTGCTGGGTGTCGTTCGGCTTGACGGGCAGTTGATGACCCACCTTGTTGGCCGCGTCGACGACAATCTGGTCCAGTTCGGCGTGCTGTGCGGCGATCTCCGCCCCGACCTCACGCACCCGCTGGCTGTTGCCTCGCTCCGCCGCCATCTGGCCGGCGGGCATCTCCCACAGCCCGGCGAGGCGAACGCCGTCGAACAGCGCCAGATCCGAGGCGCTCAGCTGTGCGGGCGCCGGAGCCGCGACGGCGATGGCGGGCAGCGCGAGTGTGCCAGCGACGAATCCGACCAGGGCCGAAACCGCCCAGCGTCGACGTGCGTACACCAGACCTTCACCTCCGAGATGGATCCCGTGACTGCTGTCAGTACGTGCATCCATGCATTGATTGACTAGATCGACACTAAGTCATGTGATGACGTTCCGTAGTTCACCCGATCGGCCGACCGGAACAGTTCAAACCACGGAGGAATTTTCGGTGGTCTTCTGCTGGCGCGCCTGGCAGCATTGGCGGCCGGCCAACGAGAGGCGATCATGGCGCGGGCGTTTCTGCAGGTCAACGACCTGCATGACCTGGTAGCGGATCAGTTCGGAACCGACCAACGGCTTACCTCGCTGGATCGGCTGACCGGCGGCACCAAGAAGGGGGTCTACCGGCTCGGCCTGAACGACCGGACAACCGTGATGCTGTATGTCTGGGCGCCGGAGGAGAACTACTGGCCAGCCGCGGCCGTGGTGCCGGACGACCCGTTCACCGACGCGTCGGGTGCCGAGCTGTTCGCCGCCAGCCACGCGGCGCTGCTCACCGCCGGTGTGCGTATCCCCCAGCTGGTGATGCTCGACCGTGACCGCCGCTATCTCGACGCGGACATCGCGCTGGTCGAAGACGCCGGAGCGGTGCGGCTGGAGGCGTTGCAGGAACGCGACTCCGCCGCGGCGGCCGCGCCACTGGCCGCACTCGGCGACGCGTTGCGCCGGATGCACACCACGCTGAACGCGAGCTACGGCAAGGTCGCCATCATCGCCCGTGGCGAAGCGTCCCAGACGCGACGCACCGAGGACATCATCGTCGACCGGGCGCTCGGACACCTTGACGCGTCGGCGATCCGCGACACCCGCCTCGCCGACGCGCATCATCGGATCGCCGCCCACGTGCGGCACCTGCGCGGCACGGTCACGCCGCGCCAGCGATATGGACTGGTGCACGGCGAGCTCGGCCCGGACCACGTACTGGTCACCCCGGCCGGCGAAGCCGTCGTCATCGACTTCGAGGGCCTGGCCTACTTCGACGTCGAATGGGACCACGCCTGGCTACAGATGCGTTTCGGCGACACCTATCCAGCGCTGCGCCCGGTCGAACTCGATGGGCACCGGCTGGAGCTCTACCGGTACGCGCAGGTCCTGTCTCTGATCGAGGGGCCGCTCCGCATCGCGGACACCGACTTCCCGGACCGGCAGTGGATGCTGGACCTGGCCGAATGGAACATCACCAAGGCGCTCGCCGCGATCTGACGAACAGATCTACCTGCTGGACAACCCGCTGCTGCGCGAACCGCTGACGCCCGAGCACGTCAAGCCGCGCCTGCTAGGGCATTGGGGCACCAGCCCGGGGCTCAACCTGCTCTACGTACACCTCAACCGGGCCATCGTGGCCCGCGACCTGTCCACGATCGACGTCATCGACCGGGTACCCGGACTCGGCGCACGAGCCGCCCACCTACGCCAAGCCATGGTCGACGCCCGCCAACAATGCCGCGACCACACCCGCCGATACGGCGAAGACGCCCCACAAGTCACCGAATGGCGCTGGATCCGCGAGGAAGCCAAGACCACGCCCTAACCGAATGCGATGGTCACTGCGGCCCTTCCTCCGGGCCTTCCAGGTCGCGCAGTTGGCCGCGCAGGTGCGCTTCCAGGCGGCTGCGGTACTCGCGCTGGAACCCCAGCATGTCCTCGATCTGCCGCAGCGCGACCGTTCGGTTGGTTTCGGCGTCGGCGATGGCTTGCTGGTGGCGGTGGCGTGCCTCGCGCGCCAGCGCCTCGGCGGCGGCGTGGGCGTCGTGGAGGAGCTTGTCGGCAGTCGCGTGTGCCTCGGCCACCAGCCGGTCGGCCTCGTGCTGGGCGTCGGCGATGTGGTCCTCGGCGGTACGCCTCGCCATCTCGATGACCCGCAGCGTCCGGTCACGGTCGCCGCTCACCGCGGCACCGCCCTGCGCGGCAGCCTGCTCCAACTCGGCTTCGGCGGCGCGGGCCGCGGCCTCCGCGGCGGCCCTGTCACGCTCGGCACGATCGAGTCGCGCCCTCAACTCGGCCAGCTCGGAGCCACCAGGGCTGTCACGCTCGGCCCGCGCGCGCAGTGCCTCGTTCTCCTCGACGAGGCGGGTCAGCTCGTGCTCGACCTCGTCCAGGAACGCGTCGACGTCACTCTCGTAGTACCCCCGTTTACCGATCGAGGGCTTCCTGAAGGCGACGTTGCGGACGTCGGCCGGGGTCAGCGGCATCGCACAGCACCCCCACCGTTGGGATCACCCCGACCGTACCAACCTCACGACCAAAAGACTGCGATATACCCAAAAGGGCGGCTTTGCCTTCGACGCGAATCGGCGGCACGATGGGGCTGTATCGCCGAAGGAGCTCGCACTGTGAACGCGACACCGGACGAAACCGCCAAGGTTCTTCGCGCCTGGGAGAGGTCAGCGTCGGGCTACGACAGGCAGATCGCCTTCTTCGAGAGGATCTGGTTCGGCGGCGGGCGAGAATGGCTCGGCGCCCGCGCCGCGGGCCGGGTCCTGGAGGTCGCGATCGGCACCGGCCTCAACCTGCCCCACTACCCGGCCGGGGTCACGATCACCGGCATCGAGCTGAGCCCTGCGATGCTGGCCATTGCCCGGCGGCGGGCCGCTGAGCTACGTCGCACCGTCGCCCTGCTCCCCGGCGACGCGCAGGCCCTGCCGTTCGCGGACAAGTCGTTCGACACGGTGGTCTGCGCGCTGTCGCTGTGCACGATTCCCGACCCGGCCACCGCGATCGTCCAGATGAAACGGGTACTCGTGCCCGGCGGGCGGTTGCTGCTGCTCGACCACGTCGCCAGCACCTGGCCACCCATCCGCGCCGCTCAGTGGTTGCTCGAAAGAATGACCATCCGCGCCGCCGGCGAACACTTCACCCGCCGCCAACTTCCACTCGTGCAGGCGGCCGGGTTCGAGGTCGTCGAGCACGAACGGCTCAAGGCCGGCACCATCGACCGCGTCCACGCCCGCAAGCCGGAACTATCCACATAGGTCCAACATCGGCGAGCGTTGAGGAGATTTCGAGCCGCCATCCATTATCATCTTTCAATGGACTTTTTGAAAAGACAAGCCCTGCTCGCAGCCGTCGTATCGGTCGCAATCAGTCTGGTCGGGTTCGCGCCCGGTCCGGCACAGGCGGCACCTTCCGGTGGCGACTGTCCATTCGTGAACACCGTCTGCTTGTTCGAGGGGGAAAACTTCACGGGAGACCGTTTCACGGTCAGCTCGTTGTCGTCCTCGGGCGTCTGCGTGAGCCTGGTCGACCACGGCTGGGCGGATCGAGCCCACTCGGCGATCAACACCAATACGGGCAGCGCCGCGCTGTTCATGAATGATGACTGTCTCGGCGGCCCCTTCCAGATTTCCGGCGGCAGCTCGCGTCCGAGCTTCGGCGGGTTCACGCCTGACAGCATCTGGGTACCCTGACCGCCCAGCCTTCACGTTCGTGGCGACCGGCTGCCCCTGTTGGGGCAGCCGGTCGCTACAGACGCTGCCGACGCCCAGCCACGACGAGCAGCGTCAGGGATCTGAGCGTGACTGGACGCGGAGGGTGAGGCCGCGGGAGCGACGGTATGGGCCTCGACGAGCATCGCGGTAGCTCGAAATCCCAGGTTGGACCAGCTCCCTCTTGGACCGAGGTCGACCGGGGCGGCCAACGCTTAGCAGCTCGTCCAGGTAGTCCTCGCGCAACGCCGTCGGGTCGACGAGGCCGCCCGTCAGGATCGCGCGCATTGAGCTCTCTCGTCGTTTCGTCGCTCCTCTATCGGGTACGCGGCGTGCACGTCCATCGAGGGAGTGCACATGTTCAATCCGCTGGAGCACAAGGGTCTCGCGCCGGACCAGCAGCTGCGGTCGTGGCGCGAGCTGAACGTCGACCCGATCGACCCGGAGGCGGTCGATCCATATACGCGGTGCCGGATCATCACGATGAACGGCATCGAGGTCGAGGCGATCCTGTTCTCGCACCAGTTCGCCCGCAACTGTCCGGACGACGAGGTGCGCCGGCAGCTGGCCTACACCCGGTACGTGGAGAACCAGCAGCAACGGGTGGTCAACTGGCTGCTTCCGGGGCTGGCCAGCGTGCTGGAGACGACGCTGGGCTACGAGCAGGTGGCGGTCGACCTGACCGCGTGGGTGGCGCGCCACGAGCCGGACCCGTACCTGCGGCAGGCGTACGAGTTCGGCGTGCTGGAGGACTTCGACCACCTGTACCGGTACGCGAACCTGTACGAGATGGTGGAGCGCCGCAAGGCCGAGAAGGTCGTGGACGCCCTGACCGAGGTGATGCCCGGCCGGCCCACCGTCCACGAGCACCGCCACCCATTCGACGAGGTCCGCGCCCCGTACGACAAGGACTCGGTCAACCCGCAGTCGAAGCTGAACGCGCTGACGATCCTGTCCGCCGAGCAGCAGGTGGCGATCTACTACATGAACGTCGGCCCGCAGTACATGGAGCCGATCGCCCGCCAGCTCTACCAGGAGATCAGCCTGATCGAGCAGGAGCACGTCACGCACTACGAGTCGCTGCTGGACGCGGGTGAGAACTGGTGGGAGCGGCTGCTGACCCACGAGTACAACGAGTGCTGGCTGTACCACTCGTTCATGGAGCAGGAGAGCGACCCGCGGATCAAGGCGGTGTGGGAGCTGCACCTGCAGATGGAGCTCGGCCACCTGCAGCAGGCCGCCGACCTGCTACGCCGGCACGACGGGCGCGAGCCGGAGGAGATCGTCGGGTCGGCGGGCGTGCCGGAGCCGCTGCTGTTCGAGCCGAACAAGCAGTTCCTGCGGCACCTGCTGGCGACCCAGATCGACCTGAACAAGCTCGGCGAGGGGTACGTCCGCGAGGCGCACGAGCGGTTCGAGTGGATGCAGGAGCAGTTGCACGCCGGCGAGAAGCCGCCCAGCGAGCAGGTCATCGACATGCACCGCGAGCAGTTCGGCGACGAGTACCGCATCGAGACCGAAGGGCCGCACCCGGTCCAGTCGCTCCGCGCCGCCGAAGGAGACCGCCGTGCCTGAAGCACCGGCCACTCCTGGCCCGAACGAAGACGTGGTCAGCCTGCTGCTGACCCAGCACGCCCGGATCGAGGAGCTGTTCCTGCTCGTCACGGGCAGCACCGGCGAGACCAGGGCCGAGGCGTTCAACGACCTGGTCCGGCTGCTGGCGGTGCACGAGACCGCCGAGGAAGAGGTCGTTCACCCGCTGAGCCGCACGCTGCCCGGCGACAACGACGCGCTGATCGACGAACGCCTCGCCGAGGAACGGCAGGCGAAAGAGACCCTGAAGGTACTGATCGAGGGCGGCGTCGACGCGGACGGCTTCGACGAGGGCGTGCTGTTGCTGCGTACCAGCGTCCTGGCACACGCCCGGCACGAGGAACGGTACGAGTTTCCCCGGCTGCGCCAGCACGTTCCCGCCGACCGGCTGCGACAACTCGCCACCGCTGTCCGCGCCGCCGAGGCCGCCGCACCGACCCGCCCCCACCCCGGCGCGGAGTCGGCGACCGCGAACGCCGTGGTTGGAATCCCGCTCACCGTCATCGACCGCATCCGCGACGCCATCCGGAGTGCCGCCGACTGACGCCCACCCCCTGGCGCGGAAAGGAGCACCACCATGATGGCTGACGGTTCTCTCGATGCCCTCTTCGAACGCGTGAGCGCCGGCGATGGCGACCGGGTCGCCCTGCTCGAGCAGATCAACCACCGGTTGACCGCGCGCGCTCACGCGCAGGAGGCCAGCCACCTGCTGCGCAAGGCTCGCAATCTCACCGTGTCGCCACACTTCGACGAGGCGTTCGAAGCCTTCGTCGCCGCGGTGCGCCAGCACGAATCCACCGCCGCCGGACCGGACGAGGACCTGGAACAGGCGACCAAGACGGAGCTCTACGAAATGGCCAAGGAGGCCGAAATACCCGGCCGCTCCACCATGACCAAAGACGAACTCACCGAAGCACTACGTGACAGCGAATGACCATCGCGGGCGACGCCACACCGTCCGCCGTCACACGTACGCCGGCCCCGAACGAGGGCCGGCGTACGTGGGATGGCGGTTGTCACGGTCATGCGTCGCCGCGGCGCGGTGACACCAGCAGGCCAAGAGCGACCATGCCGATGGCCAGCGCCAGGTGCAGCCAGTCGTCGGCCGTGTTGAACGGTACGAAGTTCGCCCCGCTGCCGTGATCGATCACCAAGCCGTATGATGCCGACCAGTAGGAAAACCACCGCGACCGCGAGGGCGACGGTGCTGACCAGCGGCCGGGCGTGGACCTGACGCGCGGCGGCGGATCCGGATCTCGTGGCCCCGTCCGGTTGGGCGATAAACGCGTTGGGTACGTAGTGGAAATGGCCGGACCCAAATCCTTCCGTGACGCGGTGGTAGTGATCACGGGGGCGACCAGTGGAGTGGGGCGCGCGACCGCGCTGGCGTTCGCTGCCGAAGGGGCCCGGTTGGTACTCGTCTCGCGCGGCCAGGAAGCCCTCGCGGAGGTGGAGCGGGACTGCCGCGAGCGGGGTGGGCAGGTACTGGTCGTGCCGACCGACATCGCCGACGCGGCGGCGGTCGAGCGGCTGGTCGAGCTGGCGGTGCGACGGTTCGGTCGGATTGATGTCTGGATCGAAGCCGCCGCTGTCGGAGTCGCCGGGCAGTTGGGTTCGGAGTCCGTGGCGGAGATTCGCCGGCTCGTGGACACCAACGTGTTCGGCACGGTGCTGTGCGCTCGTGCCGCCCTGGCCACGTTCCGGCGGCAGGGAAACGGCGTCCTTGTGATCGTCGGGTCACTGCTGTCACTGTTTCCGAATCCTCTGGTGCCGCTCTATTCGATGACAAAGTTCGCGATCAGGGGGCTCGCGCTGAACCTTCAGCAGGCGGTTGCCGGTGACCCCGGTATACACGTGAGCCTGGTGTTGCCTGGGCCGGTCGACACGCCGTTCTTCGTCCGTGCCGCCAACCACACCGGCCGCCGGCTTCGCGCGATCCCGCCCGCGTACGCGCCAGAGCGTCTTGCCGCCACGATCCTGGCGTGCGCCCGCCGACCTCGCCGGCAGGCGACGACCGGGGTGGTCGCACACCTGGCGTTGGCCGCCCATCGAGTGGCTCCGCGTACCGCCGAATGGTTCGTCGCGCGATGGAGCGCCACGCTGCTCACCAAGCCATTCGCGGCCGCGGCCGGGTCTGGCTCACTGTTCGAACCACCGCCGACCGGTGCGGTCCACGGTGGATACCGCCGCGGCAGGATCCGCCGTCGACTCGGCGAGTGGCTGGGCGCGGCGACGGCGGCCGGCAGCCGAGATCCTCACCATCCTGGGCTGTGACGCCGTCGGTCCTGAGCATCCGCACCGTGCCCGGGCCAGAAGATCGACGACGTGACCATTTCCCAGGAGGTGGCGCCGGACCTCGCCTAAAACCAAGAAAAATGTGAGCTACCGCGACGTCCGCCGCGCTCCGAGCCGTCGCTCCCGCGGCCTCACCCGCCGCGTTCCCACAACCCCCGCTCGCCCGGTCGCGGGAACGGCGACCGGGCGAACCGAAGGAAGGTCAGATCAGGTTGCAGGACGAGTTTGCCCGGACGTAGCCGGCCCATTGACCCCACGGGGAGTCGATGGCGTTGAACCAGTACTCGGTGACGTCGCTCGGGTTGATCCCGACGGACGCCAGTTCCAGGTAGAAGAACACGCCGTGCCCCGCGCCGCCGCTGTTGCCCATCTGGATCCAGCGGGCGGTGCCGTTGCGCAGGTAGATCAAGACGAACGTCCGCAGCTGAAGGTCGTTGCCGTCCGGGTCGGTAAAGTCGGTGTACACCCAGCCGTTGAAGCAAACCAGGTAGTTGTTGTACACCGGCGGGATGTTGGCCGCCTGGGCGCCGAGCACCCGGGTCGCGGCGGCCGGGGCGGTCTGTGGTGGTGCCGCCACGGCGGTGCCGGCGAACATCGTGGCGAGCAGGGCGAGGGCGAGAGATCCTGCGGTGAGGATGCGGCGCACTGGCGACCTCCTACATGTCACGGGGCTGTTCCTCGGTCGCGCCGATTCTGCGCGCGGTGCGCCGCCCCGCGCCGGCCATCCTGAACACCACTGAACACCACCGGACGCCGGGTGCTCGGCTCGCTGCCGGATGGCAAGCTCGTCCGTGATCGACGGTCTAGCGGCCGACAAGGTCCTCGCCGCTGATCACGAGACACCCGAACATGTCACCCAAGACAGCCCGCTGGTATGTGGTCAGCGGGTTCACGAAGACCACAATGCCAACCTGCGCGGCCCGGCACGCACGCGCGATCTCGTCTGCTTTGCCAGCGCTGACCAACGTCCGCCGCGAAAACGACTCGGTCATCCTGGCCGCACCACCGCGCGAGACACCCCGCCGCTGAACATGCCGACCCACCACGCGTCCACCATGGACATTCACCAAAGCCGCCAGCACATCAAGCTTCGCGACGAACTCCTTGTCGTTCGCCGAGAACAGGCCCACGAGCAACACATCAGCGCCAGCCAACACGCGCCCCATGATGCCAGGCACCCGACGGACATTCGTGCGTCCTACGCCCGAGGGCGACCTCGAAGGCACGGTCCGCTTTTAGGCGCTCCGTGCGCGGCGGTATAGGCACTATGCACATCTCAAACCCCGGACACCAATAGATAGAGATCTTCCGGGGTGGAGGTTTCTTGTCTGTCCACAATGCGCGGTGCTGGTGGAGCGAGCCGCGGAGGGTGAGGCCGCGGGAGCAACGGGCATCGACCGCGACGGACATCGCGGTAGCTCAAGCTCGATCCTGAACCTGACCCCAAAAGGTCCGGCCACTACCGGCGTGAATGTTCGCTTCGTCAGTTCTCGGGGAGACCCGAGGCGATGCGGTCGGCATCGATTAGGTTGCCGAGCAACGTGATGGTGGCGGCGGCGAGATCGTGCAGGGTGGTCTCGGGGATGGCCGACTCGCTCTCGAACGCGCGTTCGATGGTGCGTGCGAGCAGGTCCGCTCGCTGTTGCTGGCCGCTGGCCGGGGCGGCGCCTTCGGCTCGCAGGAAGCCCTCGAAGAGTGCCTGGTAGGCGTAGCCGATCTCGTCGACCCCCAGGTCGTCGCGCAGGATGCCGTGGTCGGCGAGCAGTCCGAAGTAGTCGCGCGCCATGGCACTGTGCCGGTCATCGCGGGCGGTGTCCACGGAGTTGGCTAGCTTGCCGAGCAGGTCGGGGTCGTCCAGGAGGAACCCGCGCAGGAGCGGGCGCTTCGCGATGGCCAGAAAGTAGGCGCGGGCGAAGTTGTGCAGCAGGCACGCCCGCGGATCCTGAGACAGCGCCTGCCGCAGCTCGTCCACGGCGTGGAGCACCTCGCGGGCGAAGACGGCGCTGAACAGCTGCTCGCGCGTCTTCCAGTGCAGATAGACGGTGCCTTTCCCGATCCCCAGACCGGCGGCCACGTCGTCGATGCTCACTCGCCGGTAGCCGTGGCGCAGCAGCAGGTCCGCCGCCACGTCGAGGATCCGGACGGCTCGCTCGGCGCGCTGCTGGGGGCTGCGGAGTCGCTCGGCGCTGGTGCTCACGAAGCGATCTTATGACCAGATGTGAGATCTGCCCAACAGAAACTTGTAGTTGACGCGTTTTCTAATTTCGTCATATCGTCATCACGCAGTCGCGACACCGACCAACAGGAGCGAGTCATGAACGGCACCAAGACGGTCCTCGTCACCGGCGCTACAGGGAACCAGGGCCCTCGTCCGGGACGACACCGCGCCGGCGGCCGCCGCCGCACTCGCCGCCATCGGCGCCGAGATACCACACTCCCCTGCGCAACGCCCACGCCACCCTCATGGCATTCAGCACCTGGCTGGACCGATCCGGCAACACGCGCCTGCTGGCATGACCGGACGCCTTCTTCGCCACTGCGATCCATCAAAGCCATTCCATCCCTGTAGCTCGAAAGGCCCGCGATCATGAACACACGACCTGTCCCGCCCGCCGTCGTCCCCGCGATAGGCGACAACGCCCAGCGATGGCTGCGTTTCCTGTCGCGCTGGTCGATACCAACCGCACTCGCCTACCTCGGATTGATGGTCCTGTTCGTCACCCTCGTTCTGCCGGCCGGCAGCGGCTCCCTACCAGAGGAATTCCTTGAACTCGATGTCGCAGGCATCGCACCCGGGCTGTACCGGCTGACCATCGTCTTCGACGTCCTGGCATGGCTGGGAATCGGCGGACTCCTATTAGCGTGGGGCACCGCCCTGCGACACCACGCACCGACGCGGGCAACGTTCATCTCCGCTTCGAGCGCCGCCGCCCTCATCGGCTTCCTCGGCGCCTGTCTGCGCCTATCCGCAACCCCCGAACTCGCAAGCCGGTACCTCTCAACGCCGGCAAGTGATCGCCCTGCGCTGCTGGAGGCGTACCGCGAACTGCTGAACCTGATCAACGTGACCTTCAGCGCCGGCGGCCTGCTAGCCAACGCCGGGCTGCTGCTCGTCACGATCGTGACCTGGCGCGGCGTACTGCCCCGCTGGGTCGGCCTCCTCCTCGGGCTGGGCAGCGGCCTGGGCATCATCAAGGCCGCGCTGCTCCTGGTGGCCGGCGTGGACCTCGGCCCACTGGCACTGCTCGGCGCGATCCTGCTGACCGCAGGATTCGCCGGAACCGCGAGCAGCCTATGGCGAACCACCACGACCGGCGGACAAGTCAACCCGACAACCGCACACTGACCCCAACGGCAACAGTCGCTTTGCGGGCATCGGGCTGTCCGACAGCTCAACTGTCGCGTCGCCAGAAGCCTGTCTCGCGATACCGCCACCAGTGCAGCACGGTGCGGTCGTCGGGCCACGGCGCGGGTGCGCGCGCGGTCATCCCGGTTACACGCTGGTATTCAGGTATCTCAGCAACACCATCCGGGCCGCGAAGCACGACTGCTTTGCGGCCCGCACCTACTATCAAAGGGCCGCGAATTGAGGGGTGCGACATGATCTGGAAAAGGCTGACGAAAATCCGATCCGCCCGCCGAGTCGCTGTTGTTGACGATTTGCAGTTCTCCGCCGGTGGACGCCAGCGTCTCACGAATAAGCACCACAATCTCAGCGGTGACGATATTCGCCTGGTCGAAGGCGCGACCCGCCAGTGGTTCCGGATCGTCGCCCGACATCCCAGAGCGACTCTGTCGATGCCGTCGTTGGTCGTAGCTGATCTATGGAGCGAACTGGCGCTGGACGCCCGCGAGTACGCCGCATTCTGCGACGCCGCGTTCGGGCGCCGATTGACTCCCGCGTCGAGGCAGACGACCGCCGCGGGCACGCTCGCGACGCTCCGCTACGGCCGCCAGGACGAGAACTGCGGCCCAACGGCATTGCCGCTGCTGTTCCGGGTAGATCACAGCCTCGCCATTCAAGACGGCCTCAGCTACCTGGCCGACTGCGGTGGCCGCGGCGAATGCTTCCAGGTCCGCGGCATGATCTGCCTGCAACACATCGGCGGGCCAGGCAAGCGCCTCAGAGTCGGGGGTATCCGCGGCGATCTACCCTTCCACGACAGCCGCTACGGCTACGCCGGCGGCGCCGATGTCAGCGGCTTCGGCGACGGCGGTGGCACCTGAACCGCCGCGGGTAGCAGACCGCGAGTGCGAGCACAGGGCCGCCGACAACGACGGGCGGTGCCGCGCCGTCCTCGGCTGGCAGCGATCCCGGTCGCTCGACGCGATCATCCGCACGCCTGGGAGCCACTGGGCAAGGCACGGCTTCGTCGTGTGCCTCATCCGCGCCGCAAACCACAGCGGTGCCGGCCGTCCGAGCCATCAACACGCTCGCCCGGGTCACGCAGGCGCGCTCCTCCACCAGGGCGAACTCGCTACACGAATGCGGGAACTCCTCCGCGCTGACGCCGTAGCACTCGCTGCGACGGCCGGTTGACGCTCACCAACGAGGGAGGCGCCCGAGGCAGACCCATCCATTGTCCACTGTGGTCGGTAATGGCGTCAGGACTCGAGAGATCATATGGCCCCAGAGCCGGGCCGACCCCAGTGACGGCACGAGATACCGCTGACATCCTATTCGGATGACAACCGACGCTGGCGGACCTCTCACTGATGCCGAGGTGCGGGATCTCGGACAGTTGCTTGCCAGGTATGTGTCCCATGACCTGGATCAGTGGGACAACTGGCAGATCGAGACCTCCTACGGGCCGGTCTACGTGATGATCACCCGCAGCCTCCAGCCTGGATGGCCGCAGGATGCCTTCACCACCGTCTGGCCGCCACCCGGACGGCTTACCAAAGATCCGGCCGTCGACCACATCAAGGACTGAGACGGCGCGGCATCCACAGCCAAACACGGCGAGGCCGGTGAAGTAGCCCGACCCCGGCGGGACAGCGCAGATCGCGGCATGAGCGGACGTGTCAGGTGCCGTTCGGCAAGTGTGTTGTGCAGGCGTCGGCGATCGCGGCGGTGTCCCAGTAGAAAGGATGAACCTCGGTGATCCGCTCACCCTTTACGGTGATCGTCTGCAGGATCGGGAAATCGAGTTCGCGTCCGGTGGTTCGGGCGCGTGCGTGGACGTAGGTGAGCACGACGAGGGGACTGGTGGTGGCCAGAAAGTGTTGCTCGACCATCTCGAAGATGTCCCACGTCTGGCTCATAGCGAGGAAGAACCGTTCCATGCCTTCGTGTCCCCGCCAGGTTCCGCCGTACGGGAGGCTTGTCGCCTGGTGAAGTACGACGTCTGCCGAAAAGAACGGTTCGAGCGGCGCGAAATCCGCGGTGCCTGGCCCGCCCGCGGCGAGGTACTGCGTTTCGGCCGCGTACATGCCCTGTAGCACGGCCAGGTCGGTCATTGTCGAACGCGTGATCATGCCTAACACACTGGCCGACGACGTCCGGATGCGCTGGCGGAAATCGGTTGTCACGTTCGCGGACGTGATCCACTGGCTGCCCTCACATCGGCAGAACAGCAAGGCAATAATCGGCTGTTTTGAGGGCCTGACGGTCCGCGAGCTGGGTGCTCACGGCGGCCCGGCTTCAGGCGACGGCGATGGCCTCGATCTCCAGCAGCCACGCCTCGTCGTAGATGCCGGTGATGATGATGGTGAGCGCGGGGCTGTGGTCGCCGAGCACCTCGTGGCGAATGCGGGCGTTGGCTTCCCGGTACTGGCGGTCGGACAGGAAGACGGTGACCTTAGCGAGGTTGCGCTCGGTCATGCCGGCGTCCGTCAAGACGGTCAGCACGTTACGCCATGCCAGACGGCACTGAGCCTCGAACCCGTCCGGCACGGTCCCGTCCGGCGCCTCGGGGACCTGCCCGCTGATGAACAAGGTTCGCTCGGCGCCGGTAACCAGGGCGCCCTGAGCGTAGGACCGAGGTTGTGAGCCAAGGCTAGTGATCTGCACGGCGGGCACGATAAGTGCAATCGTCCGGTCGCGTCCAGTCGGTTCTCCTGTCGCAGGAAGCCCGGCGGCCAACAGCGAATCCGTCGCCTCTGCGACGCACTGTCTTCGGCAGATCCGTAAAGTAGGCATGTGGGTCGCTTCTGCTTGCCTGCGACGGTTCGGCTCCGGCTGGTGGCCATTGGTGATGGCGGCTATGCCGGTGAGGCAGGGGCGGCGCAGTGGCATGGCCCTGACTTGCGCGAAAGGCTGCCCCGGTGGCCCTGACAGTTGGGCCAGGCGCGGGTCAGGCTGAAGAATGCCTGACCGAGAGGGGCCAGCGGAGCGTGAAGGCGCGGCTCGACAAGGCGGCTCGGCCAAGGCGGCCGACGCGGTGCCGACCAACGCGAAAGGGGCGACGAACGCGGCTGCAGCGTCCATATTAGACGGTGGCGGCTCGGGGCCGCTGCTGGTGGAGGCGCTGACCAGGGCTGGTGTCAGCAATCGGGTGGTGGCTGGCCTCGCGAGCGGTGACGCAGAGCCGGCCGCGGTGACGGCTGACGGTGCCATCACGCCTCCCGTGCCCGGCGTCAACAAGACTGGTTTCATCGACCACAGCGACGGCGCCAACCTACGCGACGGGCCGTCCGAAACCGGTGGCCGGGCGGTACACCCGCAGCCGTTGCCGCCGGCCACGCAGGTGTTTGTCAGCGGCACCTTCCCGAAGGCGCCGGAGTGGAGCTACGTCACGGCGCTGCTCGACGGCGCGCTGCTGCGCGGGTACGTGCAGGGCTTTCGGATCACCACGGACCTTCCGGAGCCGACCGCGAAGTTGTACCAGATCCGCGGCGGTGACAACGCCGAAGGGCTGGCGGTGCAGGAATTCTCCACCGCCATACAGGACGGCCACGACCTGCGTTACTACGAGAACGTGCTGTTGTATGTCAACCGGGAGCGGCGCCGGGCCGGCATCGTCGGCCAGTACCAGGACCCGGGCGTCTTCGGTGGCGGCGCCGACAATATCCAGCTGGTGGCCGGCCACCGGATCTGGTTGGTGAGCCCGGCGTACGCGATGGCGCTCAAGGATGTCGTGCCTTCCGGATCGCTGACCGGCGGCGCGGTGGCCAAGGTGAAGCGCTTCGGCGGCCACCTGCAGGACATCCTGGCAAGCGTCACCGACTCGCCACGGTACTTCGCTGTCGTGGCCGGCGAGTACGCGCAGGCGATCCGTGATCACCTACCGGAGATCATCGGCATCGTCGCCCTGTTCGTCACGGCGGAGGTCGGCTCGATGCTGCTCGCCGCCTCGCCGACGGGCGTCGGCCAGATCGTGGCGCTGGTCATCCAACTTGGGCTGGCCGCGTTCGGCGCCGCGGGCCTTGCCACCGCGGGCGTCGCCGCGCTCAAGCACGCGTCGAACTGGCTGACGCTGGCCTGGGAGGCGAACGGTGACGAAGCGATGCTCGCCGAGGCAAGCAAGGAGTTCCTCCGGATGCTGGTGGCCATCGCGATGGCCGCGCTGGCGTACCTCGGCGTCCGCGCCAACGTCGGCAACGCGGTCAAAATCGCCAACTCGATGACGCCTCCGATGCCCCCCGCGTTCGCGGTCGCCGGTGGTGGGCGCACCGGGGTCGGCGCGGGGACCGAGGCGGGCACCGCGGCGGCGCTCGGCCCGCCCACGCCGTTCGGGCCGGTCGGCAACGCCGTCGCTATGACCTCCGAGGAGGAGGGCGGCAGGGCAGGCGGGAGCGGAGGTGGCGGGTCACTGACCGGAGACCTCACCGCGGAGCAGGTGGCCACGATCCGGCGCCTGCCCGGTGGCGAGGAGTGGTACAACAGCCTCGCCACCTTCAGCCCGGCACGCCGAGCCGCGGCGATCGAGGAGGCCAAGGCCGCGCTGGACGCGATGCGGCGAGGTCAGCCCGTCGAGTACATCGGCCGTACGGTCCCGCGTCGAAGCGGCAAAGGTACGCTGACCGAGGTGGACGTCGAGACGGTCGACGAAATCATTCAGGTAAAGGGCGGCGACTACTCGAAGGCCACGAAGCTGTCCGGCGACGACCTCACCCAGTTCAACAACACCCGGATCTACAACGAGCAGATGCGCGTCGGCCCCGACGGCGTCAAGCTGCCACCGAAGAAGCTGGTCTACTACTTCACGCATCAGCCTAGCGAGGCGTTGGTCAAGTGGTGCGAGGGCAAGGGGATCGAAGTGCGGGTACAGGCACCATGAGCGGCACATACGATCTGTTCGTCCTCCAGCGCGCCCCGATGCCAGGCACGGCTGGTGTCCTGAAGGTGCATGCCACAATGCGCGGGCACGACGCCATCACGAGCGATGTCGACGTGTACATTGTGGACCGCGGTGACGACGACGCCGAGCCGGAGCAGATCATCGACGTCGAGCAGGCCCTGGCCGCGGTCTCCGCAAGCCCGCGCCTGGGCCTCGTGCAATACGACATCGACGACACGTTCGTCAATTGCACGTTCCTGAGCGAATACAACGACGGTTACATGGACGGCGTCAAGCTGTCGATCGAGCAGCGCGCCTTCGAGGAGCAGCCCCACCTTCGCGACAAGATGGTCGCGCTGGGCCGGGCACTGCATGACGAGCTCGACGCGGTCCGCACGGTCATGGCCTGGGGCGTGGCCGAGCGCGGGTTCGACTGGCGCGCCGAGCTGGCCAAGGCCCGCGGCGGCGAACGCGCCGGCACGTTCGACCTGCTCGACCTCTTCTCCCCCGATCCGCCGACTCGATAGCCTCCGTTACGGAATGCGACCGCGCTAGTCGCGGCATGAGAGGATGTTGCGCTGGCCGCCCACAATATGGGGTATGGCTGACGGTCAGATCCTCGGCGTAGCCGCTCTTGTCGTATCGCTCTTGGCGCTCATCCGCTATTTCAAAGAGATTCCGGGCTGCCGCGACGTCCGCGGCGGTCCAGGGCCGTTGCTCCCGCGGCCTCACCCTTCGCGGACACACAACCCCGCCCGGCTGGTTTTTGAGCGTGACTGGACGCGGGCGGTGAGGCCGCGGGAGCAGCGGTCTGACGCACGACGGGCATCGCGGTAGCTCGAAATCCTGGTTTGAAAATAGTTCATCCTTTGCTGAATACAGCGACAGCTGTACTGTGTGACACGTGGAGACGTTGACGCACGGGCAGGTGCTCGCCCGCTTCGGGCACGCCCTGTCTGACCCCGTCCGGGCCCGGCTGCTGCTCGCCCTGCGCGACGCCCCCGGCTACCCGGCCGACCTCGCCGATCTGCTGGGCACCAGCCGGCAGAACCTGTCGAACCATCTGGCGTGCCTGCGCGGCTGCGGCCTCGTCGTGGCCGTCCCGGAGGGGCGGCGCAGCCGCTACGAGCTGGCCGACCCCCGCCTGGCGCACGCCCTCGGTGACCTGCTCGGCCTGGTCCTGGCCGTCGACCCGGCCGCCTGCCCGTCCGCCGGCGCCGACGACTGCTGCTGATGGCCGGCCAACCACTCCCCCTGCTCGCGGTCCCGTCCGCCGGCCGCCGCCTGGTCCTGGCCCGCCGGGTGCGGTGGCTGGTCGCCGCCACGATCGCCTACAACACCGTCGAGGCCGTCGTGGCGATCACCGCCGGCACGCTGGCCTCGTCGACCGCTCTGGTCGGCTTCGGCCTGGACTCGGTCATTGAGGTCTCCTCGGCCGCCGCGGTCGCCTGGCAGTTCACCGCCGCCGACCACCAACGGCGCGAACGCACCGCGCTGCGGGTCATCGCGGTCTCGTTCTTCGCCCTCGCGGGTTACGTCGGCATCGAATCCGTCCGGGCGCTGCTCGGCGGCGAACGCGCGGAGCACTCCACGGTCGGCATCGTCCTGGCCGCGGTGTCGCTGGCCGTGATGCCGGTGCTGTCTGGGTTGCAGCGCCGCACCGGCCGCGAGCTCGGCTCCGCCTCCGCGGTCGCCGACTCCAAACAGACGCTGCTGTGCACCTACCTGTCGGCCGTCCTGCTGGCCGGTCTGATCGTCAACTCGCTGTTTGGCTGGTGGTGGGCCGACCCGGCCGCCGCGCTCGTCATCGCCGCCGTCGCCGTCAAGGAAGGCCGCGACGCCTGGCGGGGCATCGCCTGCTGCCCGCCCTTGGCCGCGGACGAGGGCTGCGACGACGGCTGCTGCACACCGCCCTAGCAGTGGCCGCAGACCGGAGTGGGGTCTCCCTCGTTCCGCCGCTGGAACGGCTGGGCGACCAGCCCGTCGTCGACGGACGTGGGCCACACCATCATCGGCGCGGTCGCGTTTTTCCAGGTGACTTTGACGCAGGCGATGCGGACGTCGTAGTCCGTGACGACGCAGATGCCTATGTCTGCGGGGAGCCTGGTCACCTGCAGGGTGTCGGAGAACGCCGTCTTGTCGTCATGGGAGTACCAGCGCATGTCCGCTTCGCTCAGGGTGCCGTAGGGCAGGCCCGCCACGAAGACGGCGTATCCCCACCTCGGTAGCGGGTTGTCGTCTGTCACGCCGCAATCCAGGTATCCGGTCAGCGTGAGGTAGTCGCCAGCCGCGGCTTCCGATCGCTCGACGGCGCCGGAGAAGCACGGGATGCGCTGCCAGCCGGCATCCGCGGCGGCGGGTGAACCGGCGCCGAACAGCGCGAAGACCGCGACGGCCAGCACGGTCAGGTATTTCATCGGTCTCCCCCGTCGATGGTGTCGGAGTCGGTGGGCGCGCCGGTTGGCGTCGCCACGTTGAGCGCGCCGAGGGCGAGGCCCAACTGGAAGCGGTTGTCGACGCCGAGACGGTCCATCAACGCCCGCAGCGTGTAGGTGAGCGAGCGGGTGGACATGCCAAGCTGCTGCGCCGAGGCGGCGTCTGTGTGCCCCTGTGCGAGCAGCGCGACGACTGCTTTCTCCCGTGATGTCAACACGATCGCCGGTACTCCGTTCCGGCTTGGGTCCACCCCGTTGCTCCAGTGACGGGCGAACAGCCTGACAAGCGAATCGACCGTGGCGCGATCGTCGATCTCCCACGTGCCGCGGTCAAGGTCGAAGGGATCGACGGCGAGGAGCGCCACCCGCCGATCGAAGATCATGAGCTTTTGCGGCAGGCGCGCCGCTGTCTCCCGGTACTCGCCGCCGAGCCGGCCGAACTCGATCGCGTGCTGCGCCGAGCGGTCTCCGTCGGCGGGTGGGCGGCTCAGCGTGCGCATCCGGACGCCGCGACGCAGGGCCGCGACGTCCAATGGCGCGGCGGCCGCCAGCACCTCGGTGCCGAAGGCCTGCTCGGGCTGCATCGACAGGTGCTCGATCCGCTCCAGGTCTGCCAGCTCGGCGATGCGCCGGCGGCGGGCCTCACGGTCTGGCAGCCGCCTCGCCGGAATTCCGCCCCGTTCAAATGGCGCAGAATCGCCGCCGGTTGCCACGGCGGCGCGCCGGAACGCGCGCCGCCGCAGGGTCATCACGACAGCGTCGGCGAGCAGCGCCCGCCAGATCGAGGCGTCCACGCCGTACGCCGACGGCTCGCGCTCCACCGTGACGATGCGTGCGGCAAGCAGCTCGTCGAGCGCGGCTCGGACCCTGCGGACCCCCAGGCCAAGCTCCAGCGCGACCTCGCCGGAGGGTTGCGGCCCGAAGGTCAGCAGGCACCGATATACCAGGTCGGCGTCCGCCGAGACACCCCAGCGGACCAGCGCCGGGACGGCCTGGCCGATCGCGAGCACGCCGGTTTTTCTGCCTGCCATGAGCGACCATCCCCCCGAACCGTCGAACTCTGGTACGCAGCGATATTTGCACTGGAGTACGACATTGTCTCTACCTCGAAGAGATCATCGAGGAATCCGTTGCGGGATCCCGCAACCCGTCATGATCTACAGTCAGCCCGCCGGACGGGCCTCACCGCGGGTCATGGCGTACACCACGTGGTTCCGCCAGGAGCCGCGATGGAAATACGATCCGCGCAGCACTCCCTCCCGCCGGAATCCGACCCGCTCCAGTGACTTCTGCTCGGCGAGGTTCTCTTCGTCGGTGAGCGCCTCGAGCCGGTTGGCGGTGGTGTAGTCGAACAGGTAGTCGACCAGGAGCCGCTGCGTCGCGGTGCCCAGCCCTCGACCCCGGTACTCCGGGAGCAGGGCGATGCCGATTTCGAAACACGCACCGGTCGGACCGCGGCGTTGCGCCGGGCGGTAGCTCACCACGCCGGCCGGGGTGTCGTCGGCCGCGGCCACGGCGAGCGCCGTGACGCCCGGACCCACGTATCCGTCTTGCTCCCAGCGGCGGCGCCTGGTGCGCGGGTCGATGAAGCCTTTCCACTCGAACTCACCGACCGCTTCGGGATCGGTGCACAACCGGTCCAGGAAATGAAGATCATCTTCCCGGAACGCCCGCAGCACGAGCTTTTCTTCCACGCGTCCCCCTTTCGGCCATCTTGTCTGCCGCACGCTACATTTCGGTATCCGCCCGCGTCTTCCGTCCAATCCTGAACCGTGCGTTGTGCGAACACGCATTGCTGGATGACGTCGATTCGACGCCACGCTTACCCATCCACTGTGGACAGCCATCGCCGAGTTCAACGCCGTCCAGTCGTTCTTCAATCGATGTCCAGCGCACTCAGTGACGATGCAATCACACGTGGATGGAGCCTGGTGGAAATGGTGCTGCGCGTCCTTATTTGCGACAAGTTTCTCGTGGTACGCAACGGCCTGCGGGCGTTGCTGGAGTCCGAGCCCGATGTCGAGGTGGTCGATACCACCGACAGCGGCACCCACGCGATCATGTTGGCTCGCATGGCCCGGCCGCACGTCGTGGTCACCGGCCTGGAGTTGCTGGGACTGAACGGGGTCGAGCTCATCCGTCAGCTGACCAAGGACGATCGCGGTCCCGCGCCACGCGTGGTCGTGTACTCGATAGGCGACGCCGACGACGCCGTCAGCGAGGTGCTGCACGCCGGCGCGAGCGGCATCCTGACCAAGGACGCCGGCAAGGGCGAGCTGGTGTCCGCGATCCGCGCGGCCGCCAACGGGGAGGCCATGCTGGCTCCCGCCGTGGCGCAACGCCTGGTGGACTGGTTCCGGCGCCGGGACACCCAGCCCGACACGACGCTGCGCAAGGTCGTCGGGACCCTGACCCCCCGCGAGCGGGAGGTGTTGCTGCTCCTCGCCGAAGGGATGCAGCCAGAAGACATCGCCGTCAAGCTGTACATCGGGGTGACCACGGTTCGCACGCACATCTACCGGCTGCGGGGCAAACTGGATCTGAAGGATCGCGCCCAGCTGGTGTCGTTCGCCTACCGCGCGGGGCTGATGCGGTCGGCCTGAGTCTCACCGCCCGCTGACCGCGGGGAGCGCGAGCGCCACGGCGAGCTGGCCGTCGAGCAACATCAGCCCACGGCGCTGGAACTCACCGAACACCTCCTGGACCGCCTCCACCGACAGCCGTCCGCCCAGCTTCTCCCGCACCGCGGACGCGGTCGTCGGGCGGTCGCCGCAGGCGAGATAGATCTCGGCGAGCGTGCCGCGGAAGGCGTACGTGCCTTCCCGCCCCGGCTGCCTGCCGTCGTAGATCTGCAGATAGTCCGGCGCCGACCGGTACGTGAGCACCGGTCGCCGGTCGCCTGCCCACGCCGCCTGCCAGCCCCGGACGGCCGAGTCGAGCTCCTGGTACGCGCTGTCTGGCAGCGCCTCCACCGGGTCGTACTCGAAGAAGTAGGCCACCTTGTCGAGATCGACGCTGTCCGGATACACGTAGCGGTAGCTGTGCTCCGGGGTCCGAGAGCGCAGCGGAAACGTCGCCTCGTCGGCGTAGAGCGGGCTGAAGCGCTCCAGCCAGAGCCGGCCGACGCCGCGCGGTGGCTGAAGATGCAGCAGGTGCGGCACGAGCGCGGCCTGATCGGCGTAGTCCTGTGTGGACTCCCGCGGGAAGCCCCACAAGATGTTCCACGCCACGTCCATGTCGTAGTACTGCGCCCAGCGAAGCAGGTTGACGTTCTGCGCGGCCGTCACGCCCTTGCGCATGAGGCGCAGCACGCTCGAGCTCAGCGACTCGAGGCCGGGCTGGATCCGGCGAAGCCCCGCCAACGCCATGAGTTTCAGCTGCTCGCGGGTGAGGTTCGCCTTGACCTCGTAGAAGAACTCGTAGCCGGTCTCGGTGTCGACCAGGATCGGGAAGAGCCGCTTCAGGTACGCCGGGTCGAGGATGTTGTCGACCGCCTCGAACCGGAAGCTGCCGTGCCGCCGTGCCTGCTCAGCGAGCTCGTCGAGCACCCGGTCCGGTGACTTCGCGCGGAACCGCATCGTCGTCCCGTTGAGCCCGCAGAACGTGCAGTGGTGTTTGGCTCCCCACCAGCATCCGCGGGCCGCCTCGAACGGTATCCACAGATGGCGGTTTCCGACCCTGGGCAGCAGCGACAGGTTTTCGGCCCGGGTGAAGTACTCGGCATAGTCGGGGACGGGCAGCTCGTCGAGATGCGGCAACGGCGCCGCCGCCGGGGTGGCCGCCACCGTCGCGTCGACCCGGCGGGCGACACCCGGCACCGCGCCAGGGTCGGCTCCGGCGGCCAGCGCGGACAGCAGCTGGGGAAAGGCGACGTCGCCCTCGCCGATGACGGCGAAGTCGACACAGTCGACCGAGCGGACCACCTCCAGTCCCATCTCGCCGTCGAAGTTCGCCCCACCGAACACGGTGACCAGCTCCGGCCAGCGCTGCTTCAATCGCCGTGCCAGCGCGAACGACGCGACGTTCTGCTGGAAGGTGGAGGTGAAACCGACGACGCGCGCTTCGCCCCACGGGTACGTGTCGACGAGCGCGTCCAGGTAGGCCGGGACATCCTGCTCGCGGGTGCGCCGCAATCGATCTCGCAGCTGCTCCGGTGAGTCGGCCAGATACGACAGCTCGTCGGCGAACTCGTCGAGCAGCTTGGCTTCCGGATCGGGCGCGGCGTCACCGAAAGCCGCCACCGAGAACAGCCACTCGCCGACCATCCGGCCGCGGTGCTGGGACAGTCCACTGTAGTAGTCGGCGCCGATCCGCGCGGCGAGGTCGAGGTTCGCGTGCAGGGTCCGGACCGGGAAGCCGTACTGGCCGGCGATCGCCTTGAGCAGGCCGAGCTGGATGGACGGGCGGTAGATGCCCATGAACGGCATCGAAACGAGGACCACCGGCCAGGCCGCGTGCCGGTCGCGGGTGGCGCTGTCCAACGGGATAGCCATCGCTTTCAGTGAGATAGCCACCGTACTCAGTGGATCAGCCCGATGTCGCCGGGCCCGCCAGCGATCCACTCCTCCCCGGGTGTGAACGCCTCGTCGAACTGCGCGCGGATGCTGTCGGCGCTCTCCGTCCGCGTCGCGGCCGGCTCGGCCGCGGCGGCACCCGTGCCGGAAACGCCGATGACGATGCCGGACAGCACGGCGGCCGCCAGGAGGTTGCGCGCGAGGCCCTCGGTGTCGCCGCCTTCCTTGTCGCTGCCGTCCGTGTCGCCGCCGTTCGTGTAGCTCTGGCCATGCTCGATGTTGGGCACGAAGACCTCCGAACGTAACGAGAACCGAAGCAATGCTCCCCGCGTCGATTACGGGTCGTCAAGCTTTCACCTATGCCGATGTCATCAACCAGCCGACATGGCGCCGACCGTGTGCAGCTTGGCCCGGACCTGGTTGGCCTCGGGATGTCCGAACGCGTCGAGGATGACCAGCGCCTCCTGCCAGGCGACGCGGGCGGAGTCCACCTCGCCGACGGCCCGCTGGATGTCGCCGAGGCTGTGCAGCGCGCGGGCCTCGAAGTACCGGTAGCCGACCTTGCGCCGCAGGGCGAGCGCACGCCGGTAGCACCGGATGGCCTCCTGCTGGCGCCCGAGCAGGTTGTAGATGAATCCGAGGCTGTCCCAGGCGTGTGATTCGCCCTTCTCGTCGCCCGCCGACTGGTACAGCCGCAGCGCCTCCTGGCAGTGCGCGAGCGCGTCCTGCGGGCTGCCGATGTGCGCCTGGTACCAGCCGACCGCGTTGCAGGCGTCGGCCTGGCCGGACCGGTCGCCGGCGTGCTGGAACATGCCGGCGGCCTGCTCCGCGTGCCTGAGCGCCGCGTGGTGCTCCCCGCGCCGCTCGCAGATGACCGCGAGGTTCAGGTGGGTACGGGCCTGGCCGCACCCGTCGCCGAGATCCCGGTACAGGTCGAGTGCCCGCAGCAGGTGGGTCTCCGCCTCGTCGCGCCCGAACCAGATGTGGAAATGGGCGAGCCGCCGATGCGCGTGCGCACGCACGCGCTGGTCGTCGAGGCGCTCGCCGGCACGCAGGGCGGCGTGCTGCACCGCGGCCAGGTCGTGCCAGTGCCCGCCCCGCTCGAGCAGGGTCGTCATGGCCCACGCCAGCTGCCAGGTGTGGGTGTCGAAGCCCTCGGCCGCGGCGGCCTCGACGCCGGCGAGCAGCGCGGGGTGCTCGTTGGTCAGCCAGGCCAGCGCCTGCTCGTGGTGTACCAGGGCTTCCTGGGCGACCCCTGGCTGGGGCGGCGCCAGCGCGATCTGCTCCCGATGCGGGTCGAGCAGGCGATCCGCGGCGTGGGCGGTGTGCACCCAGTGGTCGAGCAGCCGGTGCAGCGCGGCGCGCCGGCTCTGTTGGGTGTCGCGGGCGTGCAGCAGCTCGGTGGCGTAGCTGCGCAGCAGGTCGTGCCGCACGTACCGGCCGGGGCTGCGCTCGGTGATCAGGTGCGCGCCGACCAGCTCGGCCAGCGGCTGGCGCACCTGCGCGGTCGGTACGCCGGCGAGGCTCGCCGCGGCCGGCGCCGTGATGTCCGCGCCCGGGTGGAGTCCGAGCAGCCGGAAGAGCATGGCCGCCGGTGCGGTGAGGGCGTGGTACGACCAGGAGAAGACCGTGCGCACGTCGCTGGTCGGATCGTCGGCGGTCAGCGCGTCGAGGCCACCGGCCGCGCGCAGCTGGTCGGCGAGCGCGGTGAGCGGGAAGCCGGGGTGGGTGGTCGCACGCGCGGCCACGATGGCGACGGCCAGCGGCAGCCGCGCGCACATCGTGATGATCTCGTCCACCGCGTCGGGCTCGGCCGCTACCCGGTCGGCGCCGAGCCGCCGGGCCAGCAGTGCCTTGGCTTCGGTCGACGACAGCAGGTCGAGCGTGACCGGGTGCGCCCCGTCGGTGGCGACCAGGCTGGTGAGCTGGTTGCGGCTTGTCACCAGTACCAGGCAGCCGGGCGTGCCGGGCAGCAGCGGGCGGACCTGCTCGGCGTCGCGGGCGTTGTCGAGCAGTACCAGCACGCGCCGGTCCGCGATCAGGCTCCGGTACAGGGCGGCCTGCGCGTGCAGGCTGGCCGGGATGCGTTCAGCGGGCACCCCGAAGGCGTCCAGGAAGCCGCGGACCGCCTCGGCGGCGCTCATCACCGACCCGCTCGGATCGAACCCGCGCAGGTTGACGTACAGCTGCCCGTCGGGGAACCGGTGCCGGACCCGGTGGGCGAAGTGGACCGCCAGCGCGGTCTTGCCGACTCCCGCGGTGCCGGACACGGCCGAGATGACCACCGCCCTGGGCCGGCCGGTGGTCATGCCGGCCAGCAGATCGTCCAGCTGCCGCAGGTGGCTGTCGCGACCGGTGAACGACGCGACGTCGGCCGGCAGTTGCGAAGGCACCGGGTACTGGGCGGCGACGCGAGGCGTACCGGCGCCGCTGGGCTGTTCGTCCTCGGCGAGCAGGGACGCGTGGGCGGCCACCAGGTCGGGGCCCGGGTCGACGCCGAGCTCGTCGGCCAGCCGGTGCCCGATGCGGTCGTACGCGACGAAGGCTTGCGCCCGGCGCCCGGCGGCCCGATAGCCGCGGATCAAGCGGGCCTGTGCGGCCTCGTCCAGCGGCTGTTCGGCCGCGACCTCCTCCAGCGCGGGCAGCGCCTCGCCGGCGGCGCCGGTGGCGATCATCAGCTCGCCGTAGCGGCCCACGATGGCGCGCCGCTCCTCGGCCAGCGCCACCAGCTTCGGGTGGCCGGCGAGCATGGTGATGTCGGCCAGTGGACCGCCGTGCCACAGCCGCAGCGCCTCGCCGAGCAGCTCGGCGGCCCGCCGCTGGTCGCCGGCTTGTTGCGCACCGGTGGCGGTGGAGACCAAGTGGCGGAACCGCACCAGGTCCACGCTCTCGGCCGGCAGGCGCAGCGCGTACCCGTCGCCGACCGCGGGCAGAATCGCGCTCGGGGTGCGGGGCGGCCGGTCGGGCTCCAGGAGCCGGCGCAGGTGCTTGACGGACGTCTGGATCACGTTGGCCGCGCTGGGCGGCGGCGCGTCGCCCCACAACGCGTCGACGAGCTCGGCCCGCGACAGCGGCTGGCCACCGGCGAGCGCCAGCAGGCCGAGGACCGCTCGCTGGCCGACCCGGCCCAGCTCAACGGGCTCCTCGCCGCGCCACGCGCGCAGCGGGCCGAGCACTTGGATCCGCAAGGCAATCACCCCGTCCACCTGCCTCTGCGCGCGATGGCCCGTCGCTCAACAGATAACCGATCTAGCCCGACAGATACCTGGGATCTTCAATGAGCCAACCATCCGGAGTGGCCTATCGGATCGTAGCCGTCCCCGGTACGCACGGCACGTGTTGGTGCCACCGCCACCGGTAGTCGTCGTGGTGACGACACGGGCGCCGCCGGGGCTCATAGCGGCACGGACGACGCGGACCGGTCGCGACCGTAGGTTCGAGCCATCCGTCGAGCGAGGGGGCTCCGTGACAGACAAGCTCGCGTTGCGCGCGTTCACCGAAGTGGATCTCTCCTTTCTGGACCGGTGGGGCACGGACCCGGAGACGGTGGGCCCGTTCGAATGGTTCGGCTTCGTCGACCCGCGCAAACGGCGTCGTCGCTGGGAGAAGGACGGATACGTCAGCGCGGAGCACACGGCGCTCGCGGTGTGCGAGGCGGACCAGCCCGCCGTCGGTGTGGCGAGCTACTGGCCGAAACCCCACGGCGGCCCGCCCGGCGGATGCTACGAGATCGGCATCGCGCTGGTGCCGGAGTGCCGGGGCCGCGGGCTGGGCACCGCGGCGCAACGGCTGCTGGTGGATCACCTGTTCGGCTACACGACCGCGAACCGCGTCGAGGCCCTGACCGACGTGGAGAACGTCGCCGAGCAGAAGGCTCTGGAGCGCGCCGGCTTCGCGCGGGAGGGGCTGCTGCGCGGCGCCTACTTCCACCGCGGTGCCTGGCGGAGCCTGCTGCTGTACGCCGTGCTGCGCGACGATCCGCGCCCGCAACCATCCATCTGAGGAGTGGACCATGAAGCTCGCCGACCTGCGGAGCCACCGCGTCGGAATTCTCATGTCCGGCGGCCTGTCCTGCACGGCGGTCGGTCTCTGGCTGGCCGAGAACGGCGTGGAGACGGTCGCCTTCGTCGCCGACCTCGGCCAGACCACGCCCTATCACGCGGCCGAGGGCGCCGAACTGCTCACCAGCCAGGGCATCAAGACACAGGTCGTCGACCTCCGCGAGCAGTTGGCCGACCTGTACCTGGAGTTCGTGAAGTACCAGGCCACCTACGACGGCGGGTACTGGAACACCACCGGCGCCTCCCGCGCGGCGCTCGTCTCGGGCCTGGCCGACTCGCTGCGCGCGGCCGGCTGCACGGTACTCGCGCACGGCTGTGTGGGCGGCGGCAACGACCAGGGCCGGTTCGCCCGCTACACCGAGGCCCTCGCCCCCGACCTCGCCGTCTTCGCACCGTGGACCAACAGCTGGCTGCTGGAGCGCTTCCCCAACCGGCGCAGCATGACCGACTACCTGCTCGATCGCGGGATGCCCGCCGAGTACGGCCGGTTCGTCGACTACTCCGTCGAGGAGAACCTCGGTGGCATCGCGCACGAGAGCACGCAGCTGGAGCGGGTGAGCACGCCGGCACGCGTACTCGATCCGATCATGACGGTCTGGCCGCACGCCGCGCCGGACGAGACCGAGCTGATGCGCGTCCGCTTCGTCGCCGGCCGCCCGGTCGAGATCAACGGTGAACCGGTATCGGCGTTGCGGGCCGTGCTCATGGCCAACGAGTTCGGCGGCCGAGGTGGCGTCCCGCCGCGCAGCGTGGTGGAGAACAGGGTCAACGGCACGAAGTGCCGCGGCGTGTACGAGGCACCCGGCCTGGAGGTGCTCGGGCAGTGCGTCGCCGCGCTGTACCAGCTCAGCCTGGACAAGGCGTCGGCCGAGCTGATGCACTCGCTGTCCCGCCGCCTCGGGCGGGCGGTGTACGAGGGCCGCCTCTACGAGACCGCGACCCTGGCCGCGCGGGCGTCGGCCGACGCGCTGGCGGCGAGCGCGACCGGCACCGTGACCGTCGAGGTCTACAAGGGAAACATCTTCGTCAGCGACCTGAACCTCGCCGCCGAGTCGCCCGGTGTCGCGCAGCAGACCCGGTTCGACCGGGGCGGCCACCACTGGCAGGTCGCGGGACAGTGACCGGCAGCGACCTGCGGCAGCGGCCGTACGCGCCCGCCGACGCGGCCGGGCTCGCCGCGATGTTCAACGCGCTGGAGGAGCACGTCGGCTTCCCGCCGTCCTCCACGCCCGGGCAGCTGGGGCAGTACCTGACCACCGCCCTCGCCGACCCCGAGCGCGACTCCACGCTACGGCTCGACGCCGATGGCCGTATCGTGGCCGCCGGCCTGGTGATCGCTCCACCCGCCGGCGGAGACCGGGTCTGGCTATTCGGCGGCGTGCTTCCGGACCGGCGTGCCGCCGGCGTCGGCCGCGAGTTGCTGCGCTGGCAGTTCGACCGCGCCGCGCGGATGCGCGGCGCCTCCGGGGCGGATGGCGCCTGGACCGCGCACGCCACCACCCCTGTGCAGGACGAGGCGGCGATACGCCTGTACCGCCGCGCCGGCATGACGGCGAGCCGTTACTGGACGGGCATGAGCGCGCCCACCGCGGGCGCACGACCGGTCCCGTTGCCCGATGGGCTGCGGGCAGACAGCTACCAGCCCGGCTTCGCGCGCGCTCTCTACGCCGCCGACACGGAGGCTTTCGCCGGCCACTTCGCCACCCAGGTCCACGACTACGAACGCTGGGCCGCGCGCAACGTCGAGCGGAACACCTTCCTGCCGGAGCTGTGCGTCCTGGTGTTCGACGGCGACGAGCTGGCCGGCTACATCGTGCCGCACCGGGGGGTGGATCCCGGAACCGTCTACATCGGACACCTCGGGGTCCGCAAGCCGTGGCGGCGTCGCGGACTCGCTACGTGCATGCTGAAGACGCTGCTGGCGACCGCGGCCGGCGCTGGCTGGCACAGCGTCCGGTTGCAGGTGGACGCCGACAACGCGCACGGCGCGACCGGTGTCTACGAGCGGATCGGTTTCACCGCGACCACCCGAACGGTCACCTACGAACTCGCCGTGGAGATGAGCGCGGATGACTGAAGAGCGGCCCGCACTGAACCAGAACACCAACTTCCACAAGCTCTGGGCGGGACAGTCGATCTCGCTCGTGGGCATCAACGTCACGTACGTCGCGCTCCCGCTGCTGGCCATCTACGCCATCGACGCGGGGGCCTTCGAGGTCGGTCTCATCACACTGGCGGAGACCGTCCCCTACCTGCTGGTCACGCTGTGGGCGGGCGCCTGGATCGACGGGCGCCGCCGGATCCCGGTGATGCTCTTCGCCGACCTCAGCCGGGGCGCGATCCTGGTCGCGGTGGCGGTCCTGACCCTGCTGGGCATGGTGAACCTGGAGATCATCGTCGGGCTGATGCTGTTCTACGGCGTCGGCTCGGTCCTGTTCGAAGTGGCCTACTACGCGGTCGTGCCGTCGATCGTGCGCCGTTCCGATCTGATGCGAGCCAACAGCCGGCTGCAGACGAGCGGCTCCTTCGCGCTGCTGGCCGGCACGAACATCGGCGGCGTGCTCACCCAGGTGGTGACCGCGCCGTTCGCGCTGATCGTCGACGCGTTCACCTTCGTCGCCTCCGCGGTGAGCCTGCGGTGGATGCGGGTACAGGAGACCATCCAACCCGCGACACCCGGCGAGAGTCGCCGCCGGCAGATCTGGGAAGGGCTGCGGTACGTCGCGCGGCAGCCGGTGCTGCGGTCGCTGACGCTCAGCTCAGCGCTCTACAACTTCTTCACCACCGGGGTGATGACGCTCTTCCCGGTCTTCGCCGTGCGGACCCTGGAGCTCAACGCGGCGACGATCGGCTTCGTCCAGTCGTTCGGCGCGATCGGGGCCGCGTTGGGCGCCCTCCTCGCCACCCGCATGATCGCGGCGCTGGGTGCCGGCTCGTCCTACATCTGGGCCAAGGGCCTGGCGTGGGCCTCCGTCCTGAGCCTCGGCCTGATCCCCGCGCACAGTCCGGTGACGGTCGCGGCGCTCGTGGTGGCCTTCTCCGTGAGCGGCATGCTCATCGTCTCGAACGTCGTCGGCATCACGCTCCGGCAGGCGGTCACGAACGACCAGATGCTCGGCCGGATGACCGCTACCTACAAGTTCATCTCGTACGGCGCCCAGTCGCTGGGCGGGTTCGGCGCGGGGCTCGCCGGCGAGCTGTTCGGCTTGCGGGCGGCGATGGTGGGCGGCGGCATCCTGCTGATCACCACGGTGCTCGTCGCGCTGGTCCCCGCGGTCCGCACCGTCCGCGAACTCCCCACAGAGGTCCCGGACGAGCCAACCCCCACCCCCGCCGCGGCAGCGACGAAGTAACCCGCGCCGCGCGGGGCCAGGTGCGCGGGTGCGCGGCGCGCGCGGGGCTCGCGCCGCGCACCGCGGGCTCGCGGGGCTCGCGGGGGCGCACGCCGCGCGCGGCGCCACCCTTCCGCCGATCAAGGGCGAATGCACGTGGTTCGATCTCAAAACCGCGTGCGTTCGCCCTTGATCCACGCACATGGCCTTGATCGGCGGACCCTCGGGGTGTGAGGCCGCGCGCCGTCGCGACCGGGGCTGGTCGCCGGGGTTTGGGGGTGGCGGCGGCCTGTCGCCGCGCGGTGCGCGGTGCGCGGTGCGCGGTGCGCGCCGATCAAGGCCATTCGCATCGATCAAGGGCAAATGCACGCGGAAAGAGATGGCGGGCATATGCCCTTGATCGGCGCGCACGGCGTGGCGACACGCCGTGCCCGGCCGGCCTGGGGGCGGACGCACGCGAAGAAGAGATCCAACCGCGTGCGTTCGCCCTTGATCGGCGGACAGGGCGTGGCGACACGCCGTGCCCGGCCGGCCTCGCGGCGGACGCACGCGGTTTAGAGATCCAACCACGGGCATACGCCCTTGATCGGCGGGCTGGGCGGGGCCGGCGCGCGGTCGCGGGTGGGCGGCGGCGCCGGGACAGGATGAGCGCGGGGTGGTCTGGCCCTCTCGCGCGCGACAAGGTCAAAACCAGGAGCGAGGTCTGGGCTACCGCGATGTCCGTCGGGCGCTAGGCCGTTGCTCCCGCGGCCTCGCCGTACGCGCTCCCACGGTCAAACCCGCCGGCACGCGGAGGGTGGGGCCGCGGGAGCAACGGTAGGGACCGCGACGAGCGTCGCGGTAGCTCGAAATCCCCGGGTCTTGCCGCTCGTGACCTATGTGGACTGATCAGCTGTCGAGCAGGTCGGTCACTATCGCGGCCAGGGCGGTCACGTGGGGCTCTCGCAGGACAGTGTAGTGGTTGCCGGGCACCTCGATCCGGCTCGCGTGCGCCGGCCAGCGCGGGGTCCGTCCGTCCCGCCGCTCCCGGGCGGTCAGCAGCGTCGCGCCACTGTGGATGGTCGGGAGGCGGTACGTGCGGGCTGCCAGCGACGTCGCGATGAAGACGTCCATCCGCGCCCGCAGCTCCCTTTCGATCCCTGCGGGGACGAGACCGGCCCGCTCCAACGCCTTCGTCACGGCCGCGGCCCGCTCGTTTTCGGGCAACCCGTGCAGCTCCAACGCCGGCGCCGGGACGCCGGCCTGGGCGGCGACGTCGTGCGCGAAGTGGGCGAGCAGCTCGGCGTGGTTCGGGAGCGGGTCGTCGGGGCGGGGCGCGACGGTGTCCAGCAGGGTCAGCAACGCCACCGGCTCACCTCGTTCGCGCAGCCGGGCGGCGAGTTCGAGCGCGATCAGACCGCCAGCCGACCAGCCCAGCAGGTGGTACGGCCCGCGTGGTTGGCGCGCGAGCAGCTCCGGCAGGTACCGCTCGGCCATCTCCGGTACGGCGCGCAGCGGCTCACCGCCGTGCAGTCCGGCCGCCTCGAACCCGTAGACCGGCAGGTCCGCGGGGAGCAGGCCGGTCAGGGCCAGATACGGCGCGGCGGATCCACCAACCGGGTGTACGCAGAACAGCGGCGGCCGGGATCCGTTGGCGCGCAACGGCACGAGCAGCTCCTGTCGTGGCTGGGCGGCTGCCGGGACGGGTTGCCTGTCGATCGCGGCCGCGATGCCGCTGATCGTCGCGTCCAGGTACACCTGCCGGAGGTCGATGTGGTGGCCCAGGGTGTCGTGGATGCGGGAGATGAGTTGGATGGCGCGCAGGGAGTTGCCGCCGTGGGTGAAGAAGTTGTGTTGGGTGCTGATCTGGTCGGTGGGGATGTCC
>NZ_BSDI01000049.1 GCF_027923225.1 Phytohabitans aurantiacus | reverse complement strand
CGTGGGCCATGCCGTTGCTCCCGCGGCCTCACTCCGCGCGCACCCACGACCCAACCCGAGGGGGGTGACCGTGAATCGCGGAGGGTGAGGCCGCGGGAGCAACGGCACGGCCCACGACGAACGTCGCGGTAGCCCGAGTCTGGCGGTGTGGACGTGCTGAGCCTGGCTATCCCCCGGCACCCTGCCCGGCGCGGCATCGTGAGTGCCGCCGCAGCGGCTACGACGGGCGGACAGGGCGGTAGGATCTGACACGTGGTGGTCAGATATGAGCCGATGACCTTGGCGAAACTCGGCCAGCATTTGGCAGCGACCGCAGATGAGCGCGTGCGGTGGAAGCTGATCTGGGAATTCCTTGAGGAGTACCGCTGGGAGGCGGCTGAGTCGCAGGTCAGCCTTCTCCAGGCCGAGCCGTTACCGGTTGGAGACGAGCGGTGGGATGCCCTGCTCGCCGCGCTGGCCGAGCACCTGTGCGCTCAGCATGGCCTCGCACCGCCGGAGTGGTCAGAGTCACGGGTATTGAAGCGGGCTTGGTTTCCCGCCGAGCTCGCCATCCAGCGCGCCGACGCGCTGGTGCGGGCGCCGGCGGCGTTCCGGAAGCGTGGCGTCTACCTGTCCGCCCACGATTTGAAGGCAGCATGACCGACGCCGGCGGCGTTCTCATGGGCCGCGCCGACCTGGAGCGTGCCTTCACCGTTCTTGGCGAACGACTGGCTCGCAGAGGTGTCGTTGCTGATCTGTTCGTAGTCGGCGGTGCCGCCATGGCGCTCGCATACGACGCGGAGCGCGTCACACGGGACGTCGATGCCATGTTCGTTCCGCACGGCGTCGTTCTTGAGGAGTCACGAGCCGTCGCGGAGGATCTTGGACTACCGCCGTGGTGGCTCAACGAGCAGGCTAGCGTCTACGTATCAGGCAAGGACGACCCTGGTAAGCGTCGCGTTTTCGACCACCCGAACTTGAGGATCATGGTCGCGTCGCCTGAACACATTTTCGCGATGAAGGCGTTGGCCGCGCGAACCCGTGACATCGACGATCTGCGGCACCTCGCCACGCTCGCCAACGTCCATACGGTCGATGACGCGCTGCGTATCTGTCGGGACTTCTACCCCGATGAGGATGCCTCGATGCGGGCCCGAGGCGTCCTTGGAGAGCTGTTCGGATAGCGAGCTCCACCGAGATCCAGGAGACAGACCCTAGACTCGGCGGTTGTGCTGCGTACTGTTTCGGCGACACGCTATGTGACGCCATTTCGCGAGGGTGGTTCGTTACCGGGGTTGATGGAGGCGGACGATCTCGGCAGCTACGTGGTGAAGTTTCACGGGGCCGGGCAGGGGCGCAAGACGCTCGTCGCCGAGATCATCAGTGGCAGCGTCGCGCGGGCGATCGGGTTGCCTGTGCCGGAGTTGGTGGCGATCGAGGTTGATCCGGTGCTCGGGCGGGCGGAGCCGGATCAGGAGGTGCAGGATCTGCTGCGGGCCAGCGGCGGTCTCAACCTCGGCATGGACTACCTGCCGGGCGCGCTCGACTTCGATCCGGCCGCGTTTCCGCTCGACGCCGCGCTCGGTGGCCGGGTGCTGTGGTTCGACGCGCTGGTGGGCAACGTGGATCGGTCGTGGCGCAATCCGAACATGTTGCAGTGGCACGGCCGGGCGTACCTGATCGACCATGGTGCCAGCCTCACCTTCCACCACAACTGGCCGGGCGCGCCCAATGCCGTCGCGCGCGAGTATGACGCGAAGGATCACGTGCTGGTGGAGTTCGCGCCGCATGTGGAGAAGGCGGACGCCGAGCTCGCTCCGATGGTGACGCCGGACCTGCTGCGCGAGGCGGCCGAGCGGGTACCGGACGAGTGGCTCGCCGGCGAGGAGGGCTTCGACGGTCCGGAGCAGGTGCGCCGGGCGTACACGGAGCAGCTCGACGCCCGGCTGCGCGCCCGCGCGGGGTGGCTGCCCGCGCTGGCGGCGGCGCGCCCCGCGGTCCGGGAGACGCGGCCGGGGCGTAACCGTCCGGATTGGTTGGCCCGATGAGCGCCCGCCGGCACCCGTTCGAGTATGCGGTGTTGCGGGTCGTGCCCCGCCCCGAGCGCGGGGAGGCGTTCAACGCCGGCGTCCTGGTGTACTGCCACGCGCTCGACTACCTGGGTGCCCGCGTTCACCTTGACGCCGAGCGCCTGCACGCACTGGACCCGTCGGCCGATCCTGCCGCGATCGAGTGCGCCCTCCGGGCCGTCGCCAACATCTGTGCCGCGGCACCGGAGGCCGGGCCGCCCGCGCGGGAAGACCCGGGGAAGCGGTTCCGCTGGCTGGTCGCCCCGCGCAGCACGGTGGTACAGCCGGGTCCGGTGCACACCGGCCTGACCAGCGACCCCGACGCGGACGCGGACCGCCTGCTGCGCCTCCTGGTCCTGCCGGTCGAATGACCTGCGCGTTACAGAAACCTGCTGGAGGTCCGTTGAAGAAGCAGATGGTACAGGTTAGGGTGCGAACGTGGTGATCGAATGCGACCTCGCGCTCGTCGGCGCACGCGTCGTCGATCCCGCGTCCGGGCTCGACGCGGTGCGCGCGGTCGGCGTGCGCGACGGCGTCATCCAGAGCGTCACGCCGGAGCCGCCGCCGGCTGCCACCGTCGTGGACGTCACCGGACTCGTGCTCGCGCCCGGCTTCGTCGACCTGCACAGCCATCCGCAGGACCTGGTCGGCCACCGGCTCCAGGCGCTCGACGGGGTCACCACGGCGCTGGAGCTCGAGGCCGGCGCGCTGCCGGTCGCGGAGCGGTACGCCAACGCCGCCGCCGAGGGGCGGCCGCTCAACTTCGGGTACTCGGCCGGCTGGGTGCTCGCCCGCCTCCAGTTGCTCGACGGGGTACCGGCCGGTGGCGACGCGCTCGACATCGGGCACGCGGCGGAGAACGCCCACCAGACCAACTGGCAGCGCCCGGCCAGCGAGCGGGAGCTGGGCACGCTACTCGACATGCTGGAGAAGGACGTCGAAGACGGCGCGCTCGGCATCGGGATGCTGCTGGGGTACGCGCCGGACACCGACCGTGCCGAGTACCTGGCGATAGCCGCGCGCGCCGCGAAGCTGGGCGTACCGGTCTGGACGCACATCCGCCACGCCGGCCTCGACGGGGTCACCGAGATCCTGGAGGCGGCCGAGCGAACCGGGGCGCACCTGCACATCTGCCACCTCAACAGCATCACCGGCCGAGAGCAGGTCGAGGCGTGCGCGGCCATCACCGCCGCGCGGGCGGCCGGCGTGCGGGTCAGCACCGAGGCGTACCCGTACGGCGCGGCGTCGACGAACATCGGCGCGCCGTTCCTGTCGCCGGAGGCCGGGGTCGGTCAGGAGCGGCCGACCACCGCGATCACCTATCTGCGGACCGGGGAGCGGGTGGCCAACGTCGAGCGGCTGCGCGAGCTGCGCGCGACCGACCCGGGCGGGCTGGTGATCCTGGACTTCCTCGACGAGAACGATCCGGTCGAGCGCGACCTGTTGCTGCGCACCATCCTGCTCGACGAAACGGTCATCGCCACCGACACGATGCCCATCATGGACAGTGGCGAGCGGCTGCCCGGCCACACCTGGCCCGTGCCACTGACGGCCCGGGTTCACCCGCGCAGCGCCGGCGGATACGCGCGCGTGTTCCGCTGGCTGGTCCGCGAGCTGGGCGTTCTGTCCATCATGGAGGCTGTGCGGCGGTGCTCGCTGCTGCCGGCGCAACTGGTGTCCACTGTGGCGCCGGCGATGGCGGCCAAGGGGCGCGTCCAGCCCGGTGCCGACGCCGACATCGTGCTGTTCGACCCGGACGCGATCGCCGACCGGGCCACGTTCACCGAGATCCGGCCGTCGACCGGGATCGCGCACGTGCTCGTCAACGGCGAGTTCGTGGTGCGCGACTACCAGCTCGTGCCCGACGCCCTGCCCGGCCGGCCGATCCGCGGCCGGCACGCCTGAAGGAGGCCCCGCTTGCCGCCGCTCTACGAACGCGACCTCGCCGCCGTTGCGAGCGTGCTGCACCTGCGGTTCTACCCGCTCGCCACCACCAAGGGCGAGGGCGCGTGGCTGGTGGAGGAGGGCGGGCGGCGGCTGCTCGACATGACCGCCGCCTTCGGCGCCGCGGGACTCGGGTACGCGCACCCGGCCGTGGTCGAGGCGGTGCGGCGGGCGGCGGGCGAGATGGCGGGTGTGTCGGCGCTGTTCGGTGCCTCGCCCGAGGTGGTCGGGTTCGCCGAGGAGCTGCTCGCGCTACTGCCGGGCGGCACCGACCGCAAGGTCTACATAGGACACGCGGGCAGCGACGCCAACACCGCCGCGATCCGCGCGGCGCGTGCGGGCACCGGCCGGTCCCGGGTACTGAGCTTCGGCGGCTCCTACCACGGTGGGCTGGGCGAGTCGCAGGGCGTCTCCGGCGTGTACGTGGCCGGTGGCCTGCGCCCCGAGCCCGGCCTGGCCCAGGTGCCGTACCCGCACCCGTACGCCTCGGTCCTGTTGCCGGACGTGTTGGACCAGGTCGACAGGGAGCTGTCCGCCGGTGATGTGGCCATGGTGATCGTCGAGCCGGTGACAAACGACGGCGGCGTCATCGTGCCGCCCGACGGGTTCCTCAAGGGGCTGCGGGAGCGGTGCGACCGGTACGGCACGCTGCTGTGCGCCGACGAGGTCAAGGTGGGGCTGGGCCGCACCGGCACCCTGCACGCGTTCGAGCGCGAGGGCATCGTGCCGGACGTGCTCACGCTCGGCAAGACGCTCGGAGGCGGCCTGCCGCTGTCGGCCGCCGTGCTGCCCGCCGAGGTCGACGCGGCCGCCGAGGGCGCCATCCTGCTGACCACCATCGGCAACGCGGTCTGCGCGGCCGCCGGCCGGGCCGTCCTGTCGACGATTGCCAGCGAGCGGCTGTGGACCCGGGCCGAGGTGCTGGGCGACCGCCTCCTGACCGGCCTGCGCGCCCTGGCCGGCAAGCATCCGCTGATCGGCGACGTACGCGGGCGGGGCCTCACGATCGGCGTCGAGCTGGTGCGCGACCGGGAGACCAAGGCGCCCGCGAAGCTGGAGACCGCCCTGACCGTGTACCGCGCGTTCGAGCTGGGCGTCCTGACCGACTACGTCGGCCCCGGCAGCAACGTCATCGAGCTGACCCCGCCACTCATCCTCACCGAGGAAGAGGTCGACCTGGCGGTCGAGGTGATCGACGCGGCCCTGAGCGACGTCGAGGCCGGCAAGGTCCCCGAGTCCGTGATCGGGCCGTACAAAGGCTGGTGACCCGTCCGCCCGTGATCAGGGCGTCCCTCAAGTCGTTAGAACGACTTCAGGGACGCCCTGATCACGGGTGTGCGCTAGAGTTTGCGGCCCTCGTGGGTGGTGCGGGCGCGGTCCTCCGGGGTCAAGGCGCTGCCGAAGGGGGTCAGGCCGGGGAGGCCGTCGATGCTCTCGCCGTTGTTGACGTCGCAGTAGTCGCGGATGGCGTCCGGGCCACGCTGGTCGAGCCACGCCTCGGCGGTGCGGTAGAGCTGGCGGCGATCCTCCTGGTACGCCATCAGCGGCACCCCGAAACCGCACGAGTCGGAGATGCGGGTGGCCTCGACGCGGATGACGCTGCGCACGGTCGGCCGGGCCTCGTCGGGCAGGTCGAATCGGGCGAGCAGGTCGTCGAAGCGCGGGTCGGCCATCTCGACCACCTCGCCGCGCCCGTGTACCCGGATGATCTGCGGCGGGCCCTCGAAGGAGCAGAACATGACGGTGACCCGGCCGTTCTGCTTCAGGTGTGACACGGTCTCGATGCCGCTGCCGAACAGGTCCACATAGGCCAGCTCGCGCGGGCCGAGCACGGCGAAGGTGCCGCGGCCGCCCTTGGGGGAGACGTTGACGTGGCCGCCGTCGCCGCTGGGCGCGGTGGCCACGAAGTACATCGGCTGGCGCAGCAGCCATTCGCGCAACCGGTCGTCGATCTCGGGCAGGACGGATCCCATGGCTATCCCTTCGGGCGTGCCTGCTCTTGGGCGACAGCGTGCTGGCGGCGCATCGCCTCGGCGAGCGCCGGGTTGGCGTGCGTTGGATCGCGGTCGAGCGCGGCGACGACGCTGGCCACATCGCCAGCGGGCTTGTCCTGACTGAGTTTAACCTTGCCCACCACGCGGTCCGGGCGCAGGCGGAACCCGACCGTGCCGCCGGCGATGCGGTGGGCGTACCCGGACACGCTGTCGAGCCGCCACGGCGACGGCCGGTGCCGCTCGAAGTGGTCGACGGTGCGGTCGAGGACGCGGTACGTCTCGTCGGCGTCCAGCACCTCGGGCCGCCCGTACAGGTGGGCGACGACGAAGTTCCACGTGGGCACGTACGGGCCGCCGGTGTACCAGCTCGGGGAGATGTACCCGTGCGGGCCCTGCACGACGAGCGCCACCTCGTGCCGCCCCAGCTCGTGCAGGTCGGCGTCGGCACGCGCCAGGTGGCCGAGCACCACGAGAGAGTCGCTCTCGGGCACTACCGGCAGGTGCGAGACCGCCAGCCCGGCCGGCGTACCGGTGACCAGCGTCGCCCAGCCCTGATCGCGTACGAGCGCTTGTATCTCGGCCTCGTCGGTGATGGCATACCGCTTCTGCTCCAGCATGTGAGGGACTACGCCAGCGAGCCGTAGACGACGTTGCCGCCGACGACCGTGGCGACCACCTCGATCTTCGAGATCCGGGCGGGGTCGACGCGGCGGGGGTCGTCGGACAGTACCGTGAAATCAGCGTGTTTCCGGGCGGTGACCGACCCGAAGTCCTTCTCGCGGTGCGCGGCGTATGCCGCGCCGCTGGTGTAGGAGGCGAGCGCCTCTTCGACGGTGAGCCCTTCGCGTGGCCCGGTGACGGTGCCGCGCAGCGAGGTGCGCTCGACCATGTACTGCACGCCCACCAGCGGGGAGCCGGCGCCCAGCGGGCGGTCCGAGCCGCCCGCTATGCCGATGCCACGGTCCACAAAGGATCGCCCGCGGTACTGCCAGTGCATCCGTTCCGGCCCGAGGACCGCGGCGTAGTCCTCGCTGTTGTCGACGAGGAAGCACGGCTGGATGGACGCGATGACGCCGAGCGCGGCGATGCGGTCGAGCTGGTCGTCGCGGGTGATGCCGCAGTGCTCGATGCGGTGCCGGGGATCGGGTCGGGGGTGGGCGCGCTGGGCGGCGTCGATCGCGTCGAGTGCGAGGTCGATCGCCCGGTCGCCGATGGCGTGGATGCCGACCTGCCAGCCGGCGGCGTGTGCGTCGAGGACGGTGGCGGCGATCTCCTCCGCCGGCTGGGCCAGTACGCCCACGTTGTCGGTGCCGGCGAACGGCTCGGTCAGCGCCGCGGTGCGTACCATCACGCCGCCGTCGGTGAAGATCTTGACCGCGCCGAGGCTGAGGTGGTCGTCACCGAAGCCGGAGCGCAGCCCGAGGTCGATGCCCCGCCGGATCGGGTCGTCGCGGTGTGCCGAAACCGGGTGCAGCGCATCGGCCGAAACCATGAGCTGCACCCGGATCGGCAGCCGTCCGGCCGCGCGAGCCGCCTGGTACGCGGCGACCTCGACCGCGCTGAACCCGATTTCCAGCGCGCCGACGCCGGCCTCGACGGCGGCGGTGATGCCCTGGGACACGCAGGTCTGGGCTGCGTGTCCCAGGGCGCCCACCAGTTCCACGGTGGACAGTGGTAACCGGAGCCGGCGGGCGAGCCCGGTGGCCCGCTCGTACAGCACTCCGGTCGTCTCTCCGGCGGCGTCACGCTCGACGCCGTCGAGATCTGGATGGTCGGTGGGGAAGCCGGCGAGCACGGCGGAGCTGACCACGGCCGCGTGCCCGGAGATGTGGTCGACGATGACGCGGCGGCCACCGCCGGCCCGGTCCAACTCGTCCTGGCGCAGGTGCCGCCCGATCCGCCGCTGGTCGTACCCGAGCACGTCCACCCAGGCGGTCCCGTCCAGAGCCGCGGCCGCCGACGCGATCAGATCCAGGACGCCGGTCGCGGTGGTCGCGGCCGAGACGTCGATCGCGCCGTGGGCGAAGCCCTCGGCGACCAGGTGCGTGTGCGAGTCGACGAAGCCGGGCAGCAGGGTCGCGCCGCCGGCGTCGACGGTCCGCCGGGCCGGCAGGCCGGCTATCTGCTCGTCGACTCCGACGATCCGGCCAGCCCAGACGCCCACCGCCGAAGCGGCCGGCCGGGTCGTATCCATCGTCAGGATGTTGGCGTTCTCGATCCGTAGGTCCAGCACCTGAGCACCTCCCGCGGAAGAACTATACGTTACAAGAACGGCGTTGACAGCATGATCTGTATGTGACATTACTTGAGGTCATGACGGGAACCCAGGCACCGCAGGTAGCGCGGTCGCCCGCCCGGCTGGCCTGGCGGAGGTTGCGCCGGGACCGGGTGGCGGTCGCGAGCGCCGTGGTGCTCGCCGTCATCGTGGCCCTGTCGGCCGCCGCACCGGCGGTCTGCGCGCTGCTCGGCATCGACACCGAACGCCACATCGAGTTGCTCAGCCTCGACAACGTCGGCTTCCCGGAGGGCGCGTTCGGCGGCATGAGCGCCGACCACCCGCTGGGCGTCGAGCCCAAGACCGGCCGCGACCTGCTGGCTCTGCTGCTGTACGGGTCGCGCACCTCGCTGCTGATCGCGCTCGGCGCCACCGCGCTGTCGGTGGTGCTCGGCGTCGCCTTCGGGCTGTGCGCCGGCTACTTCCGCGGCTGGGTCGACAGCGTGCTCTCCCGCACCATGGACGTGCTGCTGGCGTTCCCGGTGCTGCTGTTCTCCATCGCGCTGCTGGTCGTGCTCGGCAGCATGGGGAACGGCAACGGGCTGCGCACCCTCGTGCTCATCCTCGTCATCGGGTTCTTCGGCTTCCCGTACGTGGGCCGGCTGGTCCGCGGGCAGGTGATCGCGCTGCGGCAGCGGGAGTTCGTCGAGGCGGCCCGCGCCCTGGGCGCCTCCGACCGCCGCATCCTGGGCACCGAGATCCTGCCGAACCTCGTCTCGCCGATCCTCGTGGTCGCCACCCTCACCATCCCGACGCGCATCCTCGCCGAGGCCGCCCTGTCGTTCCTCGGCGTCGGCATCCAACCGCCGGGCACCTCCTGGGGACAGTTACTGGGCTCCGCGTCGCACGTCTTCACCGTCACACCGACCTACATGCTCTTTCCCGGCCTGACCGTGGTCGTCACGGTGCTCGCCTGCAACCTGCTCGGCGATGGCCTGCGGGACGCGTTCGATCCCAAGACAAACTGATGAGGCGCTGATGAGACTTCTGATATCCGCGGGGGCGGTCGCCGCCACCCTCGTCGCCGCGGCCGGCTGTTCGGCTTCGGCGGACAAGGACAAGAGCGGTGACGCGGCCGGGTTCGACGCCGCGCGCAAGGGCGTCGTCAACGCTTCGACCGCCACGGGCGGGACGCTGCGGCTCGGCGGCACCTCCGACTGCGACTCGTGGGATCCGGCGGCCACGTACAACGGGTTCTGCTGGAACATGCAGCGGCTGATGACGCGTACCCTGGTCGCCTCGCCCGGGTACGGCGATCCGGCCCGCACGATGAAGGCCGGTGAGCTGGTGCCAGACCTGGCAACCGGCCTGGGCGAGTCCAACGCGGACAAGACGGTGTGGAAGTACAAGCTGCGTACCGGGCTGAAGTTCTCCTCCGGCGCGGCCATCACGAGCGCCGACATCAAGTACGGCTTCCAGCGGATGTGGGCCACCGACGTCATCTCGGGCGGGCCGGCTGGGTACTTCCTGTGCCTGCTGGACACCTGCGACGCCGAGGGGAACCCGGCGTACAAGGGGCCCTACAAGGACAAGAACGGTGGCCTCCGCCGGATCGAGACGCCGGACACGCAGACCATCACGTTCAAGCTGACAAGTTCGTTCGCCGACTTCGACTACCTGATGGCGCTGCCGGCCACCGCGCCGGTGCCGAAGGCCGACGACTCCGGCGGCACGTACACCCGCAAGGTGACCGCGTCCGGTCCGTTCGTGATGAGCGAGTACACGCCGGGGCAGAGCGTCACCTGGACCCGCAATCCACAGTGGAGCCAGGACACCGACGAGGTGCGCAAGCCCAAGGTGGACAAGATCACGCTGACCCTGCTCAGCAACCCGGACGACCTCGACGCCCGGCTCAAGAACGGCTCGCTCGACCTGGCGGCCGGCGGCGGTGTGCAGCCGACGTTCCAGTCCGAGATCCTCAGCAGCACGAGCCTGAAAGCCAACGCCGACAACCCGGTCAGCGGTTTCGTCGGGCTGTTCGCCATCTTCCCGACCGCGCCCTCGCTCGACAACGTGCACTGCCGGCGGGCCATCGCGTACGCCCTGGACAAGCGGGACCTGCTGGTGCAGTCGGGCGGGAGCTTCGGCGGCGACTTCGCGGCGACCCTGCTGCCACCGGCGGTTCCGGGCCACGACAGCAAGGCCAACGCGTACCCGTCCGGCGCGGACTGGACCGGTGACCTCGACAAGGCCAAGCAGGAGCTGTCGGAGTGCGGCAAGCCGGACGGCTTCGACACGGTGATGGCGTACACGAACTCCGGCTCCGACCCGCAGATCTTCGCCAGCGTGCAGGCCGCCCTCAAGCGGGTCGGCATCCAGGTGACCGGCAAGCAGCAGGACGAGAGCGTCTACTACGGCAGCTACATCGGCGCGCCGGCCAACGTGAAGCAGCAGCAACTCGGCATCGCCGCGATCGGCTGGGCGCCGGACTACCCGAGCGGCAACGGCTTCCTGAGCCTGCTCGTCGACGGCGCCCGCATCCAGGACGAGGGCACCACCAACTTCGTCAGCGTCAACGACGACGTCCTCAATGGACTGATCAAGCGCGCCGGCACCGCACCGCTCGCCGAGCAGGCCGGGATCTTCCAGGAGCTCGACAAGCAGACCATGGAACGGGCCATCTACATCCCGTACTTCTACCAAAAGTTCCTCCTGTACCGGAACCCGCGCGTGACCAACGTCGACCTCCGCGCCGATCTTGGCTCGTACGACCTGGTCAACCTCGGGGTCAGTGACGGCAAGTAGATGCTCCGGTACCTGCTCGGGCGGATCGCGGGCGCGCTGACGGTGGTGGTGGTCGTCAGCGTGGTGACCTTCGCGATCTTCCAGCTGGCCCCGCGGCTCACCGGTGCCAACATGGCGTTCTACTACACCGGCAAGGCCACCAGCGAGGCACAGGCGGCCGCGGTCGCCCAGAAGTTCGGTTTCGACAAGCCGCTGCCCGAGCAGTACTGGACGTTCATGTCAGGCATCGTCGCCGGGCGCGACCTCAGTGACGGCGTCACCGAGGTGGAGTGCCCGGCGCCGTGCCTCGGCTACTCGTTCCGCCAGAACCGGCCGGTGCTGGAGATGATCGGCGAGGCGTTCCCGGTGACGCTCGGCCTGACGCTGGGCGCGGCGGTGCTGTGGCTGCTGTTCGGGGTGGCCGCCGGGGTGCTGTCGGCGGTACGCCGGGGCTCGGTCTTCGACCGGCTGGCCACGGTGGTGTCGCTGATCGGGGTCTCCGTGCCGGAGTTCTTCACCGGCATGCTGCTGATCTACCTGCTCACCTCCGGCCCGGCCTGGCTGCGGCTGTATCCGGACGGCATCAACTACGTGCCGCTCACCGAGGACCCGGTCGGCTGGTTCGCCGCGATGGTGCCGCCGTGGATCTGCCTGGCGTTGCTGTTCGCCGCCCTGTACGCCCGGCTCACCCGCGCCACCATGCTGGAGACGATGAACGAGGACTACGTGCGCACCGCGTGGGCCAAGGGCCTGCCGCCGCGCACCGTCGTCGGGCGGCACGGGCTGCGAGCGGTACTGCCGCCGATCGTCACGCTCGTCGGCCTCGACGTCGGCGCGCTGCTCGGCGGCGTGGTGCTCATCGAGACGCTGTTCAGCTTCCCGGGGCTCGGGCGGCTCGCGTACCGGGCGATCACGTCCCAGGACCTGCCAGTGATCATGGGGGTGACCATCGTCGGCGCCTTGCTGATCGTGTTCGCGAACCTGGTCGTCGACCTGCTCTACGGTGTGCTGGACCCGAGGGTGCGCAATGCCCGCTGAGACGACGCTGCCCGGTGACTCGCTTTTGAGCGTGCGCGATCTGCGCGTGCAGTTCCCGACCGACGATGGCATCGTGCGCAGCGTCGACGGGCTCTCCTTCGACGTCGCGCCCGGCGAGATCGTCGGCGTGGTGGGGGAGTCCGGCTCCGGCAAGTCGGTGACCGGCCAGGCCATCCTCGGCCTGCTGCGGCGGACCCGGGCGCGGGTCACCGGCGAGATCCGGTTCGACGGCCGCGACCTGGTCGCCGCGCCCGAGGCCGAACTGCGCCGGCTGCGCGGCGCCGAGCTCGCCATGGTGTTCCAGGACCCGCTCTCCGCGCTGCACCCCTACTACACCGTCGGTAGTCAGGTCAGCGAGGCGTACCGGGTGCACAACCGGGTCAGCAAGCGAGCCGCCCGGGAGCGGGCCACGCAGATGCTCGACCGGGTCGGCATCCCGGAGCCGCACCGCCGCTACGACGCGTACCCGCACGAGTTCTCCGGCGGCATGCGGCAGCGCGTCATGATCGCCATGGCACTGGTGTGCACGCCCCGGCTGCTCATCGCCGACGAGCCGACCACCGCGCTGGACGTCACCGTGCAGGCGCAGATCCTCGAACTGCTCAAGGACCTGCGCGACGAGTTCGGCTCCGCGGTGCTGCTCGTGACCCATGACCTCGGCGTTGTCGCCGAGACCTGCGACTCGGTGGTGGTCATGTACGCCGGACAGTGCGTCGAGCAGGCCGGCGTCGAAGACCTGTTCGCCCGCCCGCAGGCCCCGTACACCTGGGGACTGCTCGGGTCGATGCCGCGCGTCGACCAGGACCGCCGCGACCGGCTGGCGCCGATCGGCGGGCAGCCACCGTCGTTGCTGGCCATGCCGCCCGGTTGCGCTTTCGAGCCGAGATGCGGGTACCACGAGGAGGTACCGGACGGCCGATGCCGCACCGAGCGCCCGGCCCTCGTCCACAGTGGAGACGGACACTCGGTGCGCTGCCACCTCACCACCGGGCAACGCCTGACGCTGCGACCGGTGACGTCATGACGGATCTGCTGTCGGTTAGTGACCTGCGTAAGGACTTCGGTGGCGTGCGGGCCGTCGACGGTGTCTCGTTCACCGTACGGGCGGGGGAGACCCTCGGCCTGGTCGGCGAGTCAGGCTGCGGCAAGTCCACCACCGCCCGCCTGGTGACCCGACTGCTCGAACCGACCTCCGGCACCGTGCGGTTCGACGGGCACGAGATCAGCCGGTACTCCGAACGCAGGCTCCGCCCGCTGCGGCGCGACCTGCAGATCGTGTTCCAGGACCCGATCGCCTCCCTCAACCCGCGCCACACCGCCGGCACGATCCTCGCCGCCCCGTTCAAGATCCAAGGGGTACGTCCACCCGGCGGCCAGCGGGCGGCGGTGGCCGACCTGATGGCCCGCGTCGGGCTCAACCCGGAGCACTACAACCGGTACCCGCACGAGTTCTCCGGCGGCCAGCGCCAGCGCCTCGGTATCGCCCGCGCGCTGGCGCTGCGCCCGAAACTGGTGGTCTGCGACGAGCCGGTCTCCGCACTGGACGCCTCGGTACAGGCCCAGGTCGTCAACCTCCTCGCCGACCTGCGCGACGAGTACGGCCTGTCGTACCTCTTCGTCGCCCACGACATGGCGGTGGTGCGGCACCTGTCCGACCGGGTCGCCGTCATGTACCTGGGCCGCATCGTCGAACTCGCCGACCGCGACACCCTGTACGCGGCGCCCCGCCACCCGTACACGAAGGCCCTGCTGTCGGCCGTGCCCGTGCCCGATCCGGCGCTGCGCGAGCGCCGCGAGCGCGTGCTGTTGCGGGGCGACCCGCCGGCGCCGGGCCAGGCGGCCGTGGGGTGCCGCTTCCGGAGCCGCTGCCCCCGCTACCGCGACGACCTCGACGACACCCAGCGCGACCGCTGCGCCACCGAAGACCCGCAGCTCTCCGACGACCCCTCCGGCGCCGTAGCCTGCCACTTCCCCTCCCCGTGAGCAGGGCTGATCGCGGGTCAGTCGGTGGGTGCGAGCAGGGGGGTGAGGACCCGGCTGACGCCGACGCGGGAGGAGACCTCGAGCTTGGCGAAGATGCGGGACATGTGGGTCTCGACGGTCCGGATGCTGAGGTAGAGGCGGTCGGCGATCTGCTGGTTGGTGCAGCCGTCGATGACGAGCCGGGCCACCTCGATCTCGCGTGCGGACAGGCCCATCGGACTGTCCTGGTGTGTGCTGGGCGCGGGGATCCTGATGCCCAGCCGCCGTTGCTCGCGGTTGGCCTGCGCGAGCAGGCCGCGCGCGCCGCACTCGGTGAACAGGCTGGCGCTGGCGGTTAGGTCGGCGAGCGCCTGCCGCCGGTTGCCGGCCAGGGCGTGGGCTGTTCCGGCGCGCAGCCGGGCGCGGCCCGTGTCGAGCCTGAGATCCAGCGCGGCGAAGGTTTCGGCCGCCCGGGTGGCGAGGTCCGCGGCCGCCGCGGGATCGGGCCCGCAGCGGGCGTGTGCGCGGACGAGCTGGAGCTGTGCCTGGTGTGTCGGCAGGTCGGGATGGGCCGTACGGGCGGCCCGGGTGGCCCACGTCTCAGCGCGTGCGGTGCCGCCGCGGGCGGCTTCCGCGTCCGCCATCACCTCGCAGAAGCTCAGGTGCTGCGTCTGGTCGAGGCCCATCGCCTCGTACTCCTCGCAGGCGGCGCTCATGACCTCGTGCCCGCGGTCGACCTCGCCGGTGTAGATGAGCGGAAGCGCGATCGCCGAGCGTGCGGCGGCGCCCCACCACTGGCGGATGGTCCGGCCGAGCTCGGCGGCGCGCCTGCCCGCGTCGAGAGCCGCGCGGTAGTCGCCCATCCAGCTCAGCAGGATGGTCTGGTGGCCGAGCGCGATGGCCAGCGCCTGCTGGAAGTCCTGTAGCCGGGCCAGCTCGACCGCCTCGTCCGCGTAGGCCAGGGCCTCCGGCAGGCGACCGAGCCGGCCCAGCGTGCGCACGTGCAGGTTGAGCAGCGGCGACACGATGTAGCTCTGGCGGGTGTCCCGGGCGATGGCGAGGGTGCGGCCGAGCCGGTGCAGGCAGTCTTCGTAGTGTCCGAGCAGCAGCTCCGCCCAGCAGAACCAGGCGGCGCCGTCGAGCCACGGCGCGAGCTCCTGGTCGGTCGCGCTGTCCATGAGCTGGCCCGCCCGCGCCGCGTACGCGCACGCGAGGTCCATCCGCCCCGCCGCGTACGCGGGCACCGGGCGCAGCGCGGCGATCGCGAACTCGGTGGACCGGTCGGCGTGCCTGGCGACGAGATCGCCGGCCCAGTCGAGGGTGGCCTCGGCCTCCCGGATCTCACCCGCCCACAGGTCCTCGACGGCCAGCCGGACCCGCAGCGCGAAGGCGTCGACACCCGTGGGGTCCGCGAGGTGCTGGAGTTCCGCGAGCAGTACGCCTCGTGCGTTGGCGGGCTGGTCGAGCAGCCGTTCGAGCACGGCGCAGGTGCGCACCACCTCGCGCCGGCACGGGTGGTCCGGTTCCAGCCGGCGCAGCGCGTCCCGGGCGGTGTCCCGGCCCGCGACGAGTTGGCCGCTGACCGCGAGCGCCTGGGTCAGCTTGGTGAGCAGTCCCAGCCGTTTCCCGATGGTGGCGGGCGTGTCGGGGAGCAGCTCCAGCGCGGTCCGCAGCCACTGTCCCGCCACGGCCGGGGCGCGCGGGGCCACCTCGACGGCGGCGTCGGCCAGTACCCGTACCGCGTGCTGGTCTCCGGGGCAGGCCGAGCGGACCAGGTGGGGAGCCTGCACTGTGGACGGTGCGCCCACGCTGGCGAGCAGGGTGGCCACGCGGCCGTGCGTCGCCACCCGCCAGCCGGGAGGCGAGGCCGCGTAGGCGGCGTGGCGTACGAGCGGATGCCGGAACCGGAACCGGCCCGACGCCGGCCCGACGCGGACGATGTCGCGCGTGGCCAGGTCGTCGAAGGCTGCCAGCACCCGCGCCGTGTCCAGGCCGGCCGCGGCGGCGACGGTGGTGGCGTCGAACTCGTCTCCGACGACCGCGGCGGCCCGGGCGACCAGGTCTGCCTCCGGGCTCAGCCGGTCCAGTTCCAGACGCAGCGCCAGCCGTACGGCCGCCGGAACCTCCCTCATCGTCTCCTCGGGCAGCGACTCGCCGATCTCGTCCGCCTCGCGCACGCTGGCCTCGCCGAGGCGGGCGAGCGCCTCCAGGTAGAACGGGTTGCCCCCGGCGGCCTCGTGGAGCCATCGCCGGTGGGCGGGCGTGGGATCGGGGCCGAGCAGTTCGTCCACCTCGTCCGTGGACAGCGGCTCCACCTCGATCAGTCGCCGGCCGCCGGTGAGCCGCGCCAGTGCGGCGGTCAGCCGTACGGGTGCCTGCGCGGGCCGGTAGGCGATGGCGAACAGGATCCGGCCCGCCGGCGGGTGCTGGGTCAGGTAGCCGAGCAGGTCGATCGACGCGGTGTCGGCCCAGTGGACGTCGTCCAGCAGCAGGACCAGTCCGTGGTCGCCGCTGAGGATGCCCAGCAGCGAGCGTACGGCTCGAAACAGCCGGTACCGGCTGGTGCCGGCGCCGGCGGTCAGCGCCGCGTGAGTAGCCTCATCCACTGTGGACAGCGCGGGGAAGACGGCCGACAGCAGCCGGTGCTCCTCCTCGCTCAGCCGGCTGCTCACCCATCGCGGGTTCTCGGCCATCCGGCCGTCCAGCGTGTCCGCCAGCAGCGCCAGCGGCGCGTCCTGCTCGAACTCGGTCGCCCGTCCCCAGTGGACGGCGCCGCCCTTCGTCCGGATCCGCTCGGTGGCTTCGGTCAACAAGCGGGTCTTGCCGACACCGGGCTGACCCCGCACCTCCACCCACTGCGGTGCCCCGCGTGAGGCGTTCCACGCCGACGCGATCGAAGCCAGCGGCGCGCGGCGGCCGACGAACGGCGGGGAAACCTTCACAGTCTGGAGATTATGCACCATTCGTCCTATTGGCTGGCCGCCCCTTTCGTGTGACAAGGAGCGGCCAGCGCTTGGGCTCCGGCGGTTTCAGCTCCGGCGGCTTCAGCTCCGGGCGGTAAAGAACGCCTTGATGGGCGATAAGCTCCGGCGCTGGCGGTGCCGTCCGCGAACGGGCCGTGGGTCGCGCTGGCGCAGCAACGAGGTCAAAAGGGTCTTCACGTTTACTCCCGAATGTGACGCTGTGTCGTGGGCAGGTACCACGCTGCCGCCCGTGCCGGGTCGCCGGCATCGTGGGAAACCCTGAATCGCTACGCTGGTGGGGCTGCTCCGCCCCTGTCCCGCGATCCCCGGAACCTGGATGTCCCTATACAGCGCTCGGCACCTACACAGACTTCGCATGATCGTGACGGGAGGTGGCACGGGTGGACATACCTACCCGGCGCTCACCACGATCACCACGCTGCGGGCCCGGCTCGCCGAGACCGGCACCGAGCCGGAGCTGCTCTGGGTGGGTGTGAGCGACGGCCTGGAAGCCAAGATCGCCACCCGGGCCGGCGTGCCGTTCAAGGCGATCGTCACCGGCAAGCTGCGCCGCTCGACGAACCCCCGCGACCTGCTCCGCAACCTCGTCGACGCGTTCCGGATCCCGTTCGGCGTGTTCCAGGCCGCCGCGATCGTCGGCCGCACCAAGCCGGCGGTCGTACTGTCGACCGGCGGGTACGTGTCGGTGCCGATCGGCCTGGCCGCCCGGCTGTTCCGCGTGCCGTACCTGCTGCACGAGCAGACCCTGAGCTTCGGCCTCGCCAACCGGATCCTGGCCCGCGTCGCCACCCGCGTCCTGCTCAGCCACCAGTCGTCGCTCGACCACGTGCCGGCGCGCGCCCGCGAGCGGAGCGTGGTCACCGGAAACCCGATCCGGCCCGAGATCCTGGCCGGCGACCGCGCCAAGGGGCTGGCCGCGTTCGGTCTCGACCCGGCCGTCCCGTTCGTCCTGGTCACCGGTGGCGCGTCCGGCGCACGCCAGATCAACCAGATGCTGACCGCGGTGCTGCCCGACGTGCTGCCGTACTGCCAGATCGTGCACCAGTGCGGCAACCTCGACATCGCCGAGATGCAGCAGGTCGCGGCGAGCCTGCCGCCCGCGCTCGCGCACCGGTACCGGGTGCTGGACTTCATCCACGACGAGATGCCCGACCTGCTGGCCGCCGCCGACATCGTGGTCGCCCGCAGCGGCGCCGGGACCGTCGCCGAGCTCACCGCGCTCGGCAAGACCTGCGTCCTCGTGCCGTACCCGTACTCGGCCGGAGGCGAGCAGCGGGTCGCCGCTCGCACCCTGGCCGCGCAGGGCGCCGCGGTCATGCTGGACGGCGACGAGGCCACGCCGGACCATCTCCGGCACATCCTCAGGTCGCTGCTGGCCGACCCGGCGCGGCGGGCCGCGATGGCACACGCCGCGGCCGGGTACGGACGCCCGGACGCCGCCGACCGGGTGGTGGCGGAGATCCTGGCGGTGGCCGCCCGCGGCTAGCGGCTCGCGGCCGGCTCCCGCACCAGAGCGGTGTCTATCAGCACGTCCAGCAACTCCGGATACTCCAGGCCCGCCGCGCTCCACATCCTCGGGTACTGGGACATGGCCGTGAACCCGGGCATCGTGTTGACCTCGTTCACCACCGGGACCAGGTCTGCGGGGAGGAAGAAGTCGACGCGGAGCAGGCCCGAACACCCCAACGCGCGGAACGCCTTGACCGCCTGTGCCTGGAGGGCCTCCAGCACCGCGGGGGGCAGGCTCGGCGGGATGTCGAAGACGGTCTCACCCTGGTACTTGGCGTCGAAGTCGAAGAAGGAGTGCTTGTCGGGCACCCGGATCTCCAGCGGTGGCCCGGCCACCACCCGGCCGTCCGGGTACTCCAGGACTCCGACGTCCACTTCGCGCCCGCGTACCGCGGCCTCGACGAGCACCTTCGACATGCCGGTCTTGCGAGCCGTGGTGATGGCCTCGTCGAGCGTGTCCCAGTCGTCCACTCTGGACACGCCAACGCTCGAACCCTCCCGCGCCGGCTTGACGAAGACGGGCAGCCCGAGCCGCTCCCGGTCTTCCGCGCTAACCTCGTCGTAGTCCGTGCCACGCAGGACCACGCTGTCGGCCACGCGCAGGCCGGTCTCGGCGAGGAGCTTCTTGGTCAGCTCCTTGTCCATCCCGATGCCGCACGCGAGCACGCCGCTGCCGACGTACGGCAGTCCGAACAGTTCCAGTGTGGACTGGAGGGTGCCGTCTTCGCCGTGCCCGCCGTGCAGGGCCGGGAAGACGACGTCGACCTCGTCGCGGAGCCGGCTGAGCGCGCTCCACATGCTCTCCAGCGCGCTGGGCCGGGGTCCGGCCGGATCGCGTGTCATGTCGAGAAGCGTCACGGTGTCGACGTCGGCGGGTACCTGGTGGTCCAGGCCGATCGTCCACAACCCGTCCGTGCCGATCCGCACGGGCGTCACCTCGTACCGCTCGCGGCTCAGGTGCCGCACGATGCTCGCCGCCGAGGCGCACGACACGCCGTGCTCGGCGCTGCGGCCGCCGAACAGGACCGCCACCCGGGTCTTCGAGTCGCCGATCACGCGCACTCCTCCTTAGCTCCGGTCGCGTTCGTTTCGGTGGCGCCTGTGAGCAGCGCCGGACCGTAGTGACTCCTGCCGGTACCGGTGACATACGCCCAGTACCGGTCGCCGAAAGACCAGTGCCACCACTCGGTCGGATAGTTCACCAGCCCGGCGCCGGCCAGCGCCCGCGTCAACGTCCGCCGGTTGTGCTGGGCCCGTTCGGAGACGTTGGTCGCGGCGGTGAAACAGGCGTTGTCGCTGGCTTCGGGTGTCGCGTCGATGCACGTGCCCATGTCCAACTCGATGCCTTCGTCGGTGCACAGCGTGAGGTCGATCGCCCCGCCCGTGCTGTGGGGAGCCACCTCGACCGGCGACGCGAACTTGCTCGTCTCGACGAACAGCCGATCCGCGTCCCAGTCCGGATGCAGGCTCCGCAGTTCGTCCCGGTACCCGTCGAAGACCGACCGTTGCGTCTCCAGCTGGCGGTACCCCTCGACGATGAGAAGCCGCAGCCCGTCGGGGAGCGTGGCCTGCGCGTCCAGCAACCGCTGCACCATTCCCTCTCGCAGGTGGGCGAAGGCGTCAATGGTGCCGGCATGGCGGTTGTCCACCTGGAGTTCGGTCACTTCGCGTACGTCCACCAACGACTCACCGTTGTCGAACAGGTCGATCGCGGCGATGCGCGGATCGGAGAGAAGGACCATCGGTTCCCCCGTCATGACGCCGCTCCTTCGCGCTCGGCGCCGTACTCGGCCACGAGCCTGGCGATGACGGCCGCCTCGGCGTTTCCGCCCGTGAGCACCACCCCGATGTCGGTGAACGAACCGCTCGCGGCCAGCCGCAGCGCACCGGCCAGGCCAGCCGCGCCGGACGGCTCCAGCAGGAGCTTGGCGTGGAAGAGCCCGAGGCACACCGCGCGGGCGATCTCGTCGTCGTCCACCCGCACGACGCCGGCGATCCGGTCCCGGACTATCTCGAACGGAAGGCGCCCGACCAGGGACGGCCGGAGCCCGTCGGCGAGCGTGGGCGCCGGCGGCACGCTGACCCGGCGGCCAGCGGCGAGGCTCTGCCCCAACGAGTCGCATCCCACGGGTTCCACGCCGTATACGGCGGTGTCGCTGCCCTGCACCGTGAGGCAGGCACCGGCCACCCCGCCGCCCCCGCCGACCGGTACGACCACGGCGTCCAGCCGGGTGCCGCGCCGGCCGGCCTCTTCGACCAGGTCCCACGTGGCGCTGCCCTGCCCGGCGATGACATCCGGGTGGTCGTACGCGTCCAGGAAGGCGTCACCGCTCGCCGCCCGCAACCGCTCGACGACCTCTAACCTTTCCTCCACGGTCGTGCCGGCGAGCTCGACCCGGGCGCCGCACGCCTCGATGCTGGCGACCTTGCCCGGCGACGCGTCGATCGGAAGCACCACCGTGGCGGTCAGCCCGTACCGCTCGGCGGCCATCGCGACGGCGAGCGCGTGGTTGCCCGTACTCTGCGCGATGACGCCCCGATGCGTGCCCTGCTGGGCGATCTGGTCGACCGCCCGCAGCGCACCCCGGAACTTGTACGAACCGCCGGTCTGTAGGTTCTCCGCCTTCAGCCACAGCCGTACGCCCGCGATCTGGTCCAATGTGGTCGAACGGACGAGCGGCGTGTCCACCACCCGATCGCGTAACCACCAGGCCGCCGCCTCGACGTCGTCGCGGCGCACACCTCCATGCGCCAGCAACCTGTTTGCCAACGTTCCTCCCCGTAGCAGCAGTACCCCCTTGTAGATGGACGTGTCGCCACCGTTGGTGGGCTGCGTAGGCGGGGATTCCTATGACATGGTTCACAACACGCACCGGAGTGCGCCGATTACAGATTTCGCGGTTTTCCACCAACGGCCCCGCGGTGCGCGCGACGATCGAGAGATGCGACGTTTCTCGACGGTCGAAACCGGCCGGCTCGGTGAGCGGATCATCAAACTAGCCGAGAAGGTCCGAGTACGCGCCAACCTGGCCGAAAAGGACATCTACGTGACGTCCGGAATGGATGGGGACCACGGGCCCCGGCCGCACGGAAGTCACCACTACGGGCTGCACGGCAAGGACGGTTCCCGGTCGGCGGCCGTCGACTTCGGCGGTCTCAACGACAACGAACCCCAGACGAAGGAAGAGCACGACATGCGGGCCTTCGCCCGGCAGTGGCAGAAGGACCTCGGAAACATCACGCTGGAACTGATTCACACCACGCCGTTCCGCGACGACAACGGGTTCTACATCAAAGAGGGAAAGCGGACGGATTACGGGGCGGCGACGGCGAAAGCCCACCGCGACCACATCCACGTCGCCATGTCCGAGAAGCAGATCGCGGCCGCCGAGAAGCGCCTCCGCGCGACAGCCGTCAAATCGACGACGACCACCATGCGCGCGGCCTCACCCAACCACGCCGTATCGGATCGGTGGAACCACCACGTCGGCGAGAAGGGCCTGGACTACTCGTTCGACCGGCCCTCGCCGCACGAGTCCTGGAAAGCGGGCTACCGGTTCGTGATGCGCTACCTGTCACCGCCCTCCAACCCCAAGATCCTGACAAAGTCCGAATTGGACGCCTTGTTGAAGCGTGGCTTCGCGGTCGGGCTCAACTGGGAGTTCAAAGAGGGTGACCAGTTGCGCGGCCGCGAGGGTGGCCGCAAGGACGGCAAGGAAGCGCTGCGCCAGGCCCGCGCCCTCGGTGCGCCCAAGGGACTGACCATCTACTTCTCGGCCGACTGGGACGTCCAGCGTGGAGAGCTCGCGGCCTGCAAGGCGTACTGGAAAGGCGCCGAGGAAGCCCTCAAGGGCGAGTATCGGGTGGGCGTCTACGGCGGGCTCCGCGCGGTCTCGGCGGCGCTCGACGCCGGCTACCGCGGTTGGCAGGCCTTCGCCTGGTCGGGCGGAAAGTGGGACAGCCGCGCGCACATCCGCCAGACGAAGAACAACTTCAAGCTCGACGGCGCCAGCGTCGACCGCAACGAACTGCGGAGCCTGGACGCTGGTCTGTGGGGGCTGGCCGATGAGGAGGACATGATGATTTTCGGAAAGGTCAAAGGCAAAGCCGCCGTCGTCAAGGCGCTGCAGGACCACACGTACGTCGACATGAAGGACTGGCCCGCGGTCAAGAGAGTGCTCGAAGCTGGCGGCGGTCGGCTGGTCGAGTTCGACTCCAAGGAGCAGCTCGAAGCCGTCCTCGGCACGAAGGCCACGTGACCGTCGCGCGTACATGAGGGCGCCGCCCGCGCGGTTGGCATAGAATCCCGCGTGTTTCCCTTTCCGGATCCCACGGCGCCGCCTCCGTCGCGGCCGCCAACCTCGCCGACCGTGCCAATCCAGCGGCGCTCGCCGGAGTGGGCGCTCGCCGAGCTCGTCGCGGGCAACAAGCGGTTCGTCGAAGGGTCATCCCGGCACGGCCATCAGCTCGCCGCGGCGGTGGCGGCCGCGACCAGCCCGCGGCCGTACGCGGCGATCGTCGGGTGCATGGATTCGCGGGTACCGGTCGAGGCGGTGTTCGACCAGGACTTCGGGGCCGTGTGCGCGATCCGGACGGCGGGGCACGCGCTGGACGGGGTCGCGGTCGCGTCGGTGACGATGGCCGTCGAGGTGCTCGGGGTCGCGCTGGTGCTCGTGCTCGGGCATACCCGGTGCGCCGCCATCGCCGCGACGCTGGCGCCGGAGTCCTCGGGCCGGCGCCGCAACGCCGTCACCGAGACGATTGCGCGGAACATCGGCGCGATCGGCATTGAGGGCATCGGGGCCGCCACCGGCCGGCACGTGGTCGCCACGGTCCGCACGCTGCGCGGGTCCGTCGGGTCGGCCGTGGCCGGCGCGGTCTACGACGTCGACACCGGACGGGTGGAGGTGCTCTCGACGGTCTGATCAGGTTGTGAACCGCGTGGGGTGAGGCCGCGGGAGCAGCGGTCTCGACCGCGGCGGGCGTCGCGGCAGCTCAAAATCTCTATCTGTGTCAGTGGCTGCTGGCGGCGAGCCGGATGCCGAAGGCGGCGATGACGGTGCCGGTGACCCGGTCCAGCACCCGGCGGGCGGCCGGGCGCCGCAACACCCTTCGCAGCCGGTGCGCCAGCGCGACCAGCACGGCCGACCACGCGGTGCCGAGCAGGATGTGTACGCACGCGAGGAGCACGCCGAAGGCGAACGTCGGAGCGCCCGCGGGAATGAACTGGGGTAGCAGCGCGACGTAGAACACGCCCACCTTCGGGTTCAGCAGGTTGGTCAGTGCCCCGCGACGCCACCCGGTCAGGAAGTCGTTGCGCTCCGCGACGAGCTCGTCGCTCGCGTCGACCGACGGGCGCTTGCGGCTGGCCCACACCATGCTCAGCCCCATCCAGATCAGATAGCAGGCGCCGGCCCAGCGGAGCACCTCGTACGCCAGGTGCGAGGCCGTCAGCAACGCGGTCACACCGGCGGAGGTGAGCACGCCCCAGCAGAGTGTTCCGCTCTGGATGCCGAGCACGACGCCCCACGCGCGGCGGGGCGCCCCGACGGCGGCGGTGCGCAGGATGAGGGCGGTGTCCATGCCGGGCGTCAGCGTGAGCAGGCCCACGACGAGTACGAACGACCACAGGCCGCTGAGTGCAGTCACGCAGGTCAAGCTAGCCGTCTGCGGCGGATGACGCACCTGTGATTCACGGTATCGTGGCGAGATCGATGAGCATGAGGTTTCCGTCCCGCGCAGCCGGCGTTCCAGCCGCCCGAGCATCATCGACGTGGCTCGGCTGGCCGGTGTGTCGCGGCAGACGGTCTCCAACGTCCTGAACGGCCGGGCGGCGTTCAGCCGCGACACCGAGGCTCGGGTGGTGGCCGCCATGGAGGAGCTCGCCTACAAGCCGAGCCGCGCGGCGCAGACCATGCGATCGAGGCGCACCCACCAGTTCGCGTACCACATGGCCGGCGAGCAGTTGGAGGCCGCGCGCGGGTTCACGCTGAGTTTCCTGCAGGCACTGGTCAAGGCGGCGGCCCGGGAAGACCACCACATCCTGGTGTTCACGCACCACGGCGCCGACCCGCTTCCGGCGTTCCGCGACCTGATCGCCAGGCGGAGCGTCGACGCGTTCATCGTCGACGAGTCCCGTGTGGACGATCCCCGGGTGCGGCTGCTCGCCGCCGAAGGCGTTCCGTTCGCTTGTTTCGGCCGGACGGCGCCCGACCTGCCGCAACAGTGGGTCGATGTGGACAACGCGAGCGGGATGCTGCCGCTCGTCGAGCACCTGGCGGCCGCCGGGCACCGCGACTACGCGTACGTCGGTGCCGAGGGCGGCGAGTACTGGAAGCGGGACCGGCTGGCGGGCCTGCGGCTGGGGTTGGAACGGCTGGGCGTCAGCCTCGCCGACGACAGGGTGTTTCACGGTGACGACCGGGCGATCCGGCGTTGGGTGACCAGGCTGCTGCACCGCCGGCGCCCGCCAACGGCGATCGTCACCAGCAGCGACGCGGTGGGCGCCGTGGTGGTCAGCTCGTGCCAGGCCGCCGGCCTGCGGGTGGGCCGCGACATCGCGGTCACCGGTTTCGACGGCGGCGCGGTCGGTCTGATCGTCGAGCCGGCGCTGACCAGCGTGCGCATCCCGGTGGAGCGCGTCGCGGGGGAGCTGGTCACCCGGTGCCTGGAGGAGGTGTCGTCGGGCCCGACCGGCCGACCCGGTGTGCTGGTGCCGACCGAGTTGACGGTCGGCGGCAGCGCCTGAGGTCGCTGCCGCCGACTCCCCGGTTACTACGCGCGGGCCCAGCGCTGGTTGGCGCCCGTGTGGCAGCTCCACACGATCACACCGGTGCCGTTCGCGGTGCCGGAGTTGTTGACGTCCAGGCACAGCCCGGTCTGCGCGTTGCTGACGGTGCCGTTGCCGTTGAACGTCCACCGCTGGTTGGCGCCGCCGTTGCAGTCCCAGATCTGTGCCCGGGTGCCGCCGGCGGCGTTGGCCGGTACCTCCAGGCACTTGCCGAGCACCTGCAGCGCCTGCCCGTTCTGGGTGAACTGCTGGTTGGCTCCGGTGTGGCAGTCCCAAATCAGCATCTGGGTGCCGTTGGCGGACGAGCCCAGGTTGACGTCGAGGCACCGGCCGGACGACTCACCGCGCAACCGGAAGGTGGTGGGCGGGTTCGACGTGCCGCCGCCGCTGACCCGGTACACAGCGGTGCCGTGTGCCGGCACGCTGGCCGAGATCGTGCCGGTGGAGCTGGACGTGCCGCCCGTCCACAGGTCGCGCAGGGTGAACGACGATCCGGTCTTGCCGATCGCCGCCGCGGTCGTGGAGACCGTCGTGGTCGAGCCGCCCTGGTTGAACAGCGCCACCGCCACGTCGCCGTTGGACAGTCGCTTGGCCAGTACCCGGCGGGTGCCGTCGTTGGAGACCTGGACGGCCTGCAGGCCGAGGGTGTCCTGGTTGACCGCGATCATGTCGGCGTTGTTGAGGATGGCCAGCGTCGCCGCGCTGGAGCCGCGGATGTCGTTGCCCGCGATCAGCGGTGACGCCATGACGGCCCACAGCGCGAAGTGGGACCGCTGCTCGGTATCGGTCAGGCCACTGCGGCCGACCTCCATCATGTCCGGGTCGTTGAAGCCGCCGGGCGCGGCATACGAGGCAAGCGGCACGTTGACGTTCACGATGTTCTGGATGCCCATCGGATACCCGTTGGTCTGCCCCGTGTTCCACGCGTTGGTAATGTCCTCTGTGGTGCGCCACATGTTGGCGACGTCGCTCCAGTTGCGCAGCGGGCCGGTCTTCTCGTGGATGCTGTTGGGGTTGATGCTGTAGACGATCGGCCTGCCGGTGGCTGCGAGGGCGTCGCGCATCTTGGCGAAGGTGGCGACCTGGTCGTTGATGGTGCCGTTGGGGGAGCACCAGTCGTACTTCAGGTAGTCGACACCCCAGGCGGCGAACTGCCGGGCGTCCTGCGCCTCGTGCCCCTGGCTGCCCGTGGCGCCGGGGTAGCTGTTGAAGTACTGCGCGCACGTCTTGTCGACCGGCACCTGGTAGATGCCGAACTTCAGCCCCTTGCCGTGCAGGTAGTCACCCAGCGCCTTCATCCCCGAGGGGAATCGGGTGGGATCACCCTGCAGGTTTCCCGCCGAGTCCCGGTTTGGATTGAACCAGCAGTCGTCGACCACCACGTACTGGTAGCCGCGATCGCGCATCCCGGTGCTCACGATCGCGTCGGCCATCTGCCGGATGAGGGCCTCGTTGATGTTGCAGCCGAAGGTGTTCCACGAGTTCCAGCCCATCGGCGGTGTTCGTGCCACCCCGTTGTTGAGCGCGAGCGCCGGCTGGGCCGTCCCCGTCACGACGGCCGCGCCGGCGGCGAGCGTGAGCACAGCGATGAGCGCGCCCGCGGCGTATCGGATGAGTCCGCGCCTGGGGCGCCGGTTGACGTGTTGAACGTTCCACCTCATGAAGTGAGTTTGACGTTCCTCGATCTATTGGTCAAGGTGCCGGCTGGGCGGCAGGCGCGAGCCGGTAGGGTGTTCGACCGACTGGGGAGGTCGATAATGTCCAGGCGGACGTGGAAGGTCGCGGCGGCGTGCGTGATGGCGCTGTCACTGACAGCCTGTGGTGTCGAGAGGCCAGGCGCGCAGGCCGAGTGGGTATCGTCGGCAGCACCCGGCACATCGCCAACACCGACCGCGCCGGCGACGAGCGCGCCCGCGCGACTTAAGACGATCGACTCGGCCTGCGCCCTGCTGCCCGCCGACGTGGTGGTCGACGTGCTCGGCGGAACGGCCGCGTCGAAGCTGACAGCCAAGGAAGATCCGGTGGAGCGCCTCGAAGAGGGTCGGATCCGGCATGGCTGCACGTATCGCAAGGGCCAGCAGGAGCCGTTCAGCCTGATCGTCTCCACCCGGCCCGACCGCGCCGCCGACGCGGCCGCCGCGATCGAGGCGATCGGCAAGGCGAGCGGCGCGAAGACGACCCCGGTCGACGGCCTGGGCGCGGGCGGCGTCGGATACGCCACCAGCGAGGGCATCCGGGTGGTCGCGGTCGCGGTGACGTACGAGGACGAGCTCCGGCTGGTCATCTTCAGCGGCCCGACGGTCGTGCCGCACGCCAAGCTCGTCGAGGTCGCCGAGCACGTCGTCGTCCAGGTCTGAGCGCGCTAGTCGTGGGTGCGGAGGAATGCCCCTACCACGGCCTGGAACGCCTCGGGCTCCTCCAGGTGGGGGAGGTGGCTGGAGTGGGGGAAGACGTGGGAGCGGGCGCCCGGAATGCGTTCCACGAAAGGCGTCCACACCTCCGGGGCGGCCTCGTCGTAGGCGCCGGCGATCACCAGGGTCGGCGCGGTGATGGCGGGGAGCCGGTCGACGATCGTCCAGTCGCGGAAAGTGCCTGTCGCGGAGAACTCGTGCGGGCCGTTCGTGGTGTGGTAGACGGTCGGGTCGGCGGCCATCTGGGCGTACGTGGCGGCCAGCTCGGGCGGCATCGGGTCGAGGCGGCACACGTGCCGTTGCTCGTAGACGCGCACCGCCGCCAGATACTCCTCGGAGTCCAGTGTGCCGGCCGCCTCGTGCCGCGCCAGCGTTTCCTGGACGTCCGGCGGTAGTTCGCCGCGCAGGCGCGCCGCCGCCGACCGCCACAGCTCGTTCGACGCTGGACTGTCGCAGATGGACAGTGAGAGCAGCCCGTCCGGGTGGGCCACGGCGTACTCGGCCGCGAGCATCCCGCCCCAGGACTGGCCGAGCAGGTGGAATCGGCGCTCGATGCCCAGCGCGGCCACCAGGTTGGCCAGCTCCTCGACCCACAGCTCCACCGTCCAGAAGCCTGGGTCGGCGTCCGGCAGGTGGGTGCTGTTGCCGCAGCCGAGCTGGTCGTACAGCACGACCGCGCGGCCGTCCTCCGCGAGCGAGCGCATCGGCAGGCAGTAGTCGTGGCCGGCGCCGGGCCCGCCGTGCAGCACGACCAGCGGGGCACGGTCCGCCTGGAGGTCGCCGGTGACCTGGTACCACGTCTCGTGGCCGCGAAACGGAATGGTCATGACGCGTCCCGGGCGCGGTTGCGGATGGCGCGGGCGGTCTCGTCGCGCTTCTCCAGCACCAGCCGGCGCTGCACGGGCGGGATGCCGTCGAGGACGAGCCACGCGTCGGCGGCGTCCAGCGTGGACGGTGCCGCGATGGCGGGGAAGAGGTGCCCGGTCAGCTCCTTGGCGATCAGCCCGGCATCGTGCCGCCGCCAGACGCCTTCGAGAGCCTCGAAGTAGCGGGGCAGGTACGCCGCGAGCGACTCGGCCTGCGCGTGGTGCCAGAAGCCGGTCGCGTACGCCGAGAACGTCTGGCCGGTCAGCGGGCTGCCGCCGGTCAGCAGCTCCCACGTGCGTTCCTTGGCGCCGGCGTCGGGACGCAGTGCCCGCGCCGTGGCGGCGTGCAGGGCGGCGGTGGAGTTGCGGTCGCGCGCCAGCTCGGCTTCGATGTCGGCGTCGCCGGCCAGGCCGTACGGCACCAGGCCGTGCAGGAGCTTCCAGCGCGCGTCCAGGTCGAGCGCCAGCCCTTCGACCTTGATGTCGCCGTCGTAGAGGGCGCGGAGGGTGCCGGCGTGTGCGGTGCCGCCCGCGGACCCCGCGAACGCGCCCAGCCAGGCGAGCTGCCGGTCGCCACCGGGCTCGGCCGCCTCCAGCGCGGCCAGCGCCTTGGCCGCGAGAGCCGCCCAGCCGGCCCCGGGGTCCGCCGCGTACCGCCGCAGCGCGACGTCCACGTTGGACAACAGGGCGTGGAAGACGGCGAACCCGGTCTCGGCGTCGATGCCGGCCAGTACCAGATCCGTGTACTCGCGGGCGGGCAGCTCGCCGTCGCGGGTCATGTCCCACAGGGCGGCCCAGCACAGCGCCCGGGGCAGGGAGTCGGCCAGCTCGGGGATGCGGCCGGTGACGGTGCTCAGGGAAGCCGGGTCGAAGCGGACCTTCGCGTACGTCAGGTCGTCGTCGTTGACCAGTACCAGGTCGGGGCGGGCGACGCCGATCAGGGCGGGCACCTCGGTGCGCTCCCCGGTGACGTCGACCTCGACGCGGTGCACCCGGTCGAGCCGGCCGGTGCCGCTGTAGAGGCCGATCGCGAGCCGGTGCGGCCGCAGCGTCGGGTGCTCGGCCGGGGCGCTCTGCCGGATCGCGAACGACGCGAAGCTCCCCGACGAGTCCAGTGTGTACTCCGGCCGGAGCGTGTTGACCTGCGACGTGGTGAGCCACTGCGCTGACCACGCCTTCAGGTCCCGCCCACTGGTGTGTTCGAGCGCCGCCAGCAGGTCCGCCAGCGACGTGTTGCCGTACTCGTGCTCGCGGAAGTACTCCCGCAGCGCCCGCAGGAACGCGTCCCGGCCCACGTACGCGACGAGCTGCTTGAGCGCCGAGGCGCCCTTGGCGTACGTGATGTCGTCGAAGTTGACCAGGGCGGCCTGCTGGTCCGGCACGTCCGCCGAGACGGGGTGGGTGGTGGGCAGCTGGTCCTGCTCGTACGCGAACGCCTTGGTCTGCTGGGCGAACACGGTCCACGACTCGGTGAACCGGGTCGCCTCGGCCAGCGACAGGTGCGCGGCGAACGTCGCGAACGCCTCGTTGAGCCAGGTGTCGTCCCACCAGCGGGTGGTCACCAGGTCGCCGAACCACATGTGCGACAGCTCGTGCAGCAGCGTCTCGGCCCGTTCGAGGCGCTCGGTGTCGGTGACCCGGGACTGGTACAGGAACTCGTCGCGGTAGATGACGGCGCCCGCGTTCTCCATGCCGCCGGCGTAGAACTCGGGCGCGAAGATCTGGTCGTACTTGCCGAACGGGTACGGGTAGTCGAACGCCTCGTGGAAGAAGTCGAAGCCGGCCTTGGTGACGGCGAAGATGTCGTCCGCGTCGAGGTGCTGGGCGAGCGAGGCCCGGCAGTACAGGCCAAGCTCGATCGGGCCGTCGGGGCCGTCGACCCGGTCGGTGGCCCGGTGGTACGGGCCGGCGGCGACCGCGGTGACGTAGGTGGGGATCGGCTTCGTCGGTGCGAAGTGGACGGTGACGCCCTCGCGGGAGGCGACCGCCCCGTTGGAGACCACCACCCAGTCTTCGGGCGCGGTCACGTGGAATGTGAACGGCGCCTTGAGATCCGGCTGGTCGAAGCAGGCGAACATCCGCTTCGCCTCGGCGAGGAACGTCATCGAGTACAGGTAGACGGCCCCGTCGACCGGGTCGACGATCCGCTGCAGGCCCTCGCCCGACGTGCTGTACCGGAAGTCGCCCTCGACGACGAGCGTGTTGCTCGCGGCCAGGCCCGGCAGCGCGATCCGCGTCCCCGAGGGTGCGCCCAGCGCGACGCCGTTCAGGGTGGCCGAGCGCAGGGACGAGGCGGCGGCGTCCACAAAGGACGAAGAGCCGGGCGTGGCGCACTCGAACGTGACCGTGGTGCGGGACGCGAACGTATCGCCGTCACCGTCGACGGTCAGCGAAACGTCGTACCCGGTCACCCGCAGCAGCGCGGCCCGCTCGCGCGCCTCGTCGCGCGTCAACCAGGTGGTCATGCGTGTGCCGCCAGGCGGAACCTCGCCGGTGCGGGAGCCGCCCCGGTGACCAGGTCGGCCAGGATGCGCCCGATCACCGGCACGAACTTGAACCCGTGCCCCGAGAACCCGGTGGCCACCGTGAGCGGCCCGACCCGGTCGATGACGAAGTCGCCCTCGGTCGTGTTGTCGTACAGGCAGGTGAGCGGCGCGGCGGTGTCCGGGTCGAGCCCCGGCAGCCAGCGTTCGACGTAGCCGCGCAGCATCTGGTTGCCCTCCTCGGTGGCGGTGAAGTCCCGCCGGTCGGGGTCGACGGTGGGGCCGGTGCCGTGGAAGCCCACTTTGACGCCCTCGCCGGGGGTGAGCAGCCCGTACACGTCGTGGCCGGGCCGCCAGTGTATGAAGCTCGGCCATTGCGCGTCGGCCTGTATCGCCGCGAAGTGCGCCGGCTGCTCCTGCGTGACCGTGATCGGGGGCAGGGCCAGCATGCCGCGCAGCAGCGTGGGCGCCCACGATCCGGCGGCCACCACGACCTGCCGGGCGCGCAGCGCACCGCCCTCGGTGCGCACCTCGACCTCCTCGTCGCCGCGCACGGTGACGCTGCTGACGCGGGTGCCGTGCTCGATGCGGGCGCCACCGCCGGCCGCGAGCTTCTGCAGCACCTCCACGGCGGCGTCGGAACGCAGCCGCCCGCCGTCCGGCTGGTACAGGACGGGCGAGCCGAACGCCATGCCGGTCCAGCGGCGCCGGGCCGCTCCCGGGTCGATGATCTCGAATGGCACGCCCTCGGCGGCGAGCACGTCGGTGACGCGGGCGAGCACCGAACCGGCGATCCCGTGGTCGATGGCGCCGGTGGCGGTCAGCAGCGCGGTGCCGGACTCGGCCTCCAGGTCGCGCCACTCGCGCAGGGCGCGGCGGGCCAGGGCGACGTAGTCGCGCTCGTCGTAGACGAGGCGGAAGATCCGGCTGGCGCCGTGCGAGCCGCCGCGCGTGTGGCCGGGCTCGTACTGTTCGAGCAGGTGCACCTCGCGCCCGGCCTGGGTCAGTGCCCACGCGGCCGCGGAGCCCATCGCGCCCCCGCCGACTACGATCACGTCCTGCATGAGGAAAACGCTACAGGTCAGCGATCTGTGGTTCAAGATGAAGCAATTGATTCACCCGCGTCGGGTCGCAGCTCTTCCAGGCGCCGCACCCGCTTGCGCGCCGTGTCGCCGAGCTTGTCGCTCACGCCCGCGACCAGGCTCTCCACGAGCGCCATCGCCGGCACCAGGCTGTCGAACGGGCTCGGCGCGTCGACCCGGGCCGGCAGCACCGCCTCGGCGATGTCGGCGATGGGCGACAGGTACTGGTCGGTCAGCAGCACCACCGACGCCCCGGCCGCCGCTGCCGCCGTGGCCAGCTCGATCGTGGCCGGCTGGTACCGGCGGTAGTCGAACACCACGAACACGTCCTTGCGCGACGCGTCCAGCAGCGCCCCGGCGCGGGCCATGCCGCCCTCGGTCAGGCACATCACGTCGGTGCGCATGATGTGCAGGTGCGCCGCGAGGTACTCGGCGAGCACGTGACTGAACCGGCCACCGATCAGCCGGATCTGCCGCCGGCTGTCGGCGAGCAGGTCGACCGCTCGCAGGAAGTCGTGCCGCGGCACGTTGTCGAACGTCTCCTTGACGGTGCCGACGAACGTGGACGACACGTACGGCAGGAACTGCTGCCCGCCGCGCCGCGCCTCCTGCTCGTCGTACTGCGCCAGCGGCGAGCCCATCCGCTCGTGCACCTCGCGGATCAGCACGCGCTGGAAGTCCGGGTACCCCTGGTAGCCAAGCCTGGTCACGAACCGCAGCACCGTCGGCGTGCTCACGTTGGCCCGCTTGGCCAGGTCGGCCGCGGACTCCAGGCCCGCCGCCGGGTACGTCGCGAGGAGCGTGCGGGCGACCTTGCGCTCGCCCGCGCTCAGCTCGTCCATCCGGTCCTGGACGCGGCGCTGCACCGTCGCGCCCACCGCTACCCTGCCAACCTCGGCCATGGCCGCACCCTACCTTCAGTAACCGGCCGCCCGCGCTCCGGCAGAGCCTGCCGCAGCTATATACCCAGCTAGCATCGCCTCCGCCACCCGGTCGACCGCGCTGTCGTCGGGCAGGAAGGCCGGGTGGTGCAGCGCCGGCCCCTGGCCGTCGCCCACACCCACGAAGAGCATGAGAGACGGGAAGCGCGCGGCGTAGTACGCGAAATCGTCGGCGCCACAGGAGCGCAGCGAGTCGACGATCCGGTACCCGGCGGTGCCGAGCGTCTCGGCGGCGGCGGCCGCGAGCCCGGGATCGTTGTGCAGCACCGGTTCCCCGCTGGTGATCTCCACGGTGGCGGTGCAGCCGTGCACCTGCGCCACCCCCGCCGCCACCTCGTGCAGGCGCTCGTGCAGCGTCAGGCGGTGACTCTCCGACATGGACCGGATGATGCCCCGCGCGGTCGCGGTACCCGGCGTGGCGTTGGCGGCTTCCCCGGCCGAGATCGCGCCCACCGTCAGCACCGAGGGCACCATCGGGTCGGTGTCGCGGCTGACCAACTGCTGCAGGCTCACCACGCACTGCGCGAGGGCCAGCACGGCGTCGCGGTTGAGGTGCGGGTACGCCGCGTGCCCGGCCCGGCCCCGCATCCGCACCGTGAACTCGTCCGCCGCCGCGTTCACCGCTCCGGGAGTACACGCTATCTGGCCGTCGGCGAGCACGGGCTGGATGTGCGCGCCGACCACCGCGGACACCGTTTCCCTTTCCAGGGCACCGGATTCGACGATGTCGCGCGCGCCGGACGGGTACGTCTCCTCCCGTGGCTGGAACACCGCGACCATCGGCGGCGCGCCGTCCACTTGAGACACCGCACGGGTCAGCGCGACCAGCGCGGCCAGGTGCACGTCGTGCCCGCAGGCGTGCATGGCGCCGTTCGTCGACGCCCACGCCACGCCGGTCTCCTCGGCGATCGGCAGCGCGTCCAGCTCGGCGCGGACGCCGACCGCGGGTCCGGGCCGGCCGATGCGCACCAGCGCGCCGGTGGTGGCCACCGGCTCGACCGGCCCGGCGAGCTGGGCGAGCACCAATCGCAAGGTGGCGAGCTCGTCGCCGGCCACCCGCGGGTCGGCGTGCACCCGCCGGCGCAGCTGGCGCGCGCCGGGCAGTTCGGCGCGGATGGCGGCCTGCAGCGTCGTGTGCAGGGCGGCCAGGTCGGTGTCGGGGCGTGCCTCGATGGACACCTAGCGCCTCACCCGGAAAGACACGTCAGAAGACATCGGCGTAACTCCGGCACCGGTCGGCGTCCTTCAGGCCGTCGAGCGCGGCGAGCTCCGCCCGCTTGACGGCCAGGTACGTGGACAGCAGCAGCGGGTCGAACCAGCCGGCCGCCACCGGGTCCGACTCCAGCGCCGCGAGGGCCTCCGGCTGGCTCGCCGGCAGCGGCGGCACCCCGGCCAGTTCCGCATCCGACGCCGCTCCGGCGTACACGGGCGCCTCCGGGTACCCGTCGGTGATCGCCCGCAGGCCGGCGGCGACCAGCGCCCCGAGCACGAGCCATGGATTGGCGGTCGCGTCCGCCGCGCGGTACTCGATATTGAACTGCCGCGCGGGGTCGGCACCGGCGATCTCCACCGTGGGGCCGATGCGCAGCAGCGCCTCGCGGTTGCGTTCGCCGAGGAACGCGCCGCCGGCGCTCCACCGGTGCGGGCGCAGGCGCAGGAACGAGACCGCGCTCGCGGCCGTGACGGCCGTCAGCGCCGCGGCGTGCTTGAGCACGCCGGCGCAGAACCGCGCGCCGAGCGCGGAGAGCCGCCCGGGCCGCGCGGGGTCATAGAGGACCGGCCGGTCCAGCTCGTCGCGCAGCGACAGATGCACGTGTACGCCGTTGCCTGTCGCGTCGGGCCCGGTGAGCGGCGCGAAGCTGGCGCTCATCCCGCGGCGGCGGGCCAGGTCGCGAACCAGCTCCCGCAGCAGCACGGCCCGATCCGCGGCGACCAGGCCGCCGGCGGGGCTCAGCGTCACCTCGTACTGCGCGTCCCCGTACTCGGCGAGCCAGTTCTCCGGCTCCAGCCCGGCTCGTTCGAGCAGGTCGACCAGGTCGCTGCCGAAGGGCTCGGCGGCGCGCAGCCGTTCGAACGTCATCGCGCTGGCGGGATGCGTCCCCGCCGGACCGGTGCCCGCGAGGGTGAACTCGTGCTCGAATGAGGCCAGCACCGTCAGGCCGGTCTCGCGCCGCAGCCGCTCCAGAATCCTCGCGAGCGTCGCGCGCGGGCAGACCGCCCACGGGTCCCCGTCGGTGGTCGTCTGGTCGGCGAGGTACAGCACGACGCCGGGCGGCTCGGGTATCTCGACCGCGGTGGCCGGGTCGGGCATCAGTCGCAGGTCACCGACCGAGCCGAACGCGTTGGGCTCGGCGATCGGGCCGAAGCAGGTCAGCGCCGCGTTGGCCGGTACCCAGCCGACGCCGCGGTCGAGGGCGGCCTGGTGCCGGCTGTAGGGCACGGCCCGCCCCCGGTACCGGCCGGACAGGTCGCACGTGCCGACGAAGGCGGTGCGGGCGCTCATCGCCGTCCCACGACTTGAAGCATTCGAGTCACATCTCCCCCTCCGGTGGGAAACTGAAACTATCATTTCTTCCACCGCGCACCCAAGCCTTCTGTCGATCAAGGCCCCAGCTCTCCCGTCGATCAAGCGCCCAGCTCTCCCGTCGATCAAGCGCCCAGCCCTCCCCGTCGATCAAGGGCCAGCTCTCCCCGTCGATCAAGGGCGAATGCACGTGCTTTGATCTCTTTTCCGCGTGCGTTCGCCCTTGATCCATGCGATTGGCCTTGATCGTCGCTGCCAGAATCGACGCTGTCCTGACCACCGCGACGGGAGCACGATGACTCCGCGACAGCGCTTTGACGACCTGCGCGCCGCCGAGCGGGCTGGGCGGCCGCTCGTGAGGGAGCGGCTGTGAACAGCGCGGCCGCCAGGCAGCGGCTGCGGGCCGTCGCCGCCGAGACCATGACGATCGTGCACGAGGGCGGCTATCGGGCCCCGGGCGGCGCCTGGATCGACATCCGGGACGCCGTCGACCAGGCCGTCGCCGGCACCCGCCTGTACCTGCCGGACGAGCCGGTGCTCACCGGCGGCGTGGCCCGGCCGGCGCCGCTGGTCGACGTCACCAACGAATCCACCCTCGCGGCCGCCCGCCGGCTCGGCCCGGACACCGCCGCCCTGGTCTTCGCCTCGGCCCGCAACCCGGGCGGCGGCTTCCGCAACGGCGCCCGCGCCCAGGAGGAGGACATCGCCAGGGCATCGGCCCTGCACGCCTGCCTGGAAACCGTGCCCGACTTCTACCAGCACCATCGCGGCGATCCCGACCTCCGCTACAGCGACCGGATCATCTACTCACCCGGCGTGCCGGTGTTCCGCGACGACCACGGCGCCCTGCTCGACCAGCCGTGCCGCGCGGCGCTGATCACCGCCGCCGCCCCCAACCTGCGGGCCGTGGCGCAGAACCAACCCGAGCTGGTCGACACCGTTCCCGCCGCGATAGAGCGCCGCGCCGCGCGGGTGCTCGAGGTCGCCGCCGCGCACGGGCACCGCCGCCTCGTCCTCGGCGCGTGGGGTTGTGGCGTCTTCGGCAACGACCCCGCGGTGGTGGCGCGGGCCTTCGACGACGCGCTGCGCCGCGTCGGACCCTTCGACCACGTGGTGTTCGCGGTCCTCGACCACGCCCCCGGCACCCCGACCCACCGGGCCTTCCTCGGGGCGGTCGGCACCACCCCGTAGCCTTCAAGAGCCTGAGGGCAGGACCGTCAATGGCGCGCCAAATGTGTCGGCGCCGGGGCCATGGCCCCGTGAGATCAGGACCCGGTTGCCGAGCGGAGCGGCCAGACGGACGACCACCTCGCGGCGCTCCATGTAGGCGAGTCGGACGCCGTCTCCACCGTCTAGGGGAACCTCCATGGGCTGGACAAACACAGCCGTATCCGTCTCATACACCTCGGCGTGAGGATAGGCGGCGTACACCTTCGGCGTTCCAATGAACCGGTACGTCAGGGTGCGGCCGTCGCCGGCGAGCGACGACTCCTCGCCGCCAGAAGGCACGAGGCCATGCGGTCGCCACGTCATCTGACGCTCGAACTCGGGATCGACGGCGATGAACGGCCATCTCCGGTTCGCCGGATACATCATCCACGCGGGAAGGTCACGGACGCCTCGGTCAGTAGCGAAGGGTCCGGGTCCGCGGATGACGGGGGCCAACGAACCTGATGCTCCCGTATGGACGTCTCGGCAATACGCGGTCGCTGCCGGTATGAGTTCCGCCGGCAGCTCGGACTCGGCAACGGCGGGACCGTCGAACATCGCCCGAAACCGCGCGTCCTCCGCTAGTTGATCGAGCTGTGCGGCGCTCATGCTGGTGAAGACGATCGGCCGTGGCTCCCGGCGGACCGGGAATCCGGCCCATCTCGCCAGCGCCTGATGGGCCTGATCCTGATGCGAGGGCACGGCCTCAGCGTAGCCGCCGGGCGCCAGGTCCACAGTGGTCAGCCCATCCATCGCGCCTTGACCCGTGCCATCGAGGAGGGTTGGTCGTTCTCCGGGTGTTGGGATACTGGTCCGCCGGGGTGTGAGGGGCATGATGGTGCGGGCGTTCGATGAGATGCTTGCCGAGTTGGCCGAGCGGCGTCACGAGTTTCGTGAGCAGCGCTACGTCTCCAAGGACTTCGTCGCGCGGCTCAAGCGGCTCGGCCTGTACCGGGTCGCGACGCCGCAACGCTTCGGCGGGCTGGCGATGGCGCCGGCGGATTTTCTTCGGCAGGTCGAGCGGATCTCGGTCGTCGACGGATCCACCGGCTGGGTCGCCAGCTTCGGCTCGCTGCTGATCTACCTCGGTTCGTTGCCGCTGGAGACGCAGGCCGAGCTGTACGCCGATGGACCTGATGTCGTCCTTGCGGGCGCGCTGCTTCCGATCCAACGGGCGACGCCCACCGAGCGGGGCTTCCTGGTCAACGGGCGGTGGAAGTTCGCCAGTGGTTGCATGGCCGCCGACATCGTGTGCGTCGGCATCCCCGGCGGCGATGGGGATGGTGGGGGCGTTGGCCGGCCACGCGGGGCGCTGGTGCGTCCGGACCGGCTGGAGATCGTGCCGGACTGGGACGTCGTGGGGATGCGGGGCACCGGCTCGTTCGACATCGTCGCCAAGGACGTCGAGGTGGACCGGGAGTGGACGTTCGTCCGTGGCGGCGAGCCGGTGATCGACGAGCCGCTGTTCCGGTACCCGGCGATCAGCTATGCCGCCCAGTCGCTGTCGGTGGTCTCCGCCGGCGTCGCCCGGGCCGCGCTCGACTTCGCCGAGCGGGTCGGCAGCGGCCGGGCCAGCAACACGGGCGCTCCCAAGCTCGCCGAACGCGCCTACTACCGCGCCGGCATCGCCGAGGCGGAGGCGAAGCTGCGCTCGGCACGCGCCTACTTCTACGAGGCCGCCGACGAGGCGTGGCAGGCGATCGTCGACGGCGGCCAGGTCAGCGACGAGCGCAACGCCCATCTCCGGCTCTCCGCGGCCTATCTCGCGCGGACCTCGTCGGAGGTGGTCCACCAGGTCGTCTCGCTGTCCGGCGCCGCCGCCATCTACAACGATCACCCGCTGCCCGCGCTGCTCGGCGACGCATTGGTACCCCAGGAGCACGCGTTTCTCAGCCCGGCGATGTACGACGCCGCCGGCGCCGTCCTCATGGGCCAGCCGGCGACCATCCCGGCCTTCCGCTGACCTGAAGAAATTGACCCTAGTCAGGCGAGCGTCTGCAAAGTAGTTTCATGCGATGCAGGTATCGCGTCGTGCTGTGTTGTCGACGGTTCCGGCGGCGGCGTTGCTGGCGGTGGTCGGTGCGCGGCCGGCACGTGCCGCGGAGAGCACCGACTTCGCCACACTGATGAGCAACATGGTCGCGATGTTCGCCGGCACCGTGGAGTCGAACGCCCATCCCGATGTCGCGGCGAAGCTGTCGGCCATCGACTCGACCGCCCGCACCTGGCTGACGGCCATGGACCAGGCCGGTGCGGGGGAGCTGTTCAAGGGCGTGCCGCTGGGCACGAGCGACGTCAACCTCAAGCGGACCTCGCAGAGCCTCTACGAGATCGCGCTGGCCACGCGGGCGCCGGGCTCGGCCCTGTATGGCGACGTCGCGGTGCGGCGGCGCGTCATCGACGGCCTGGCAACGATGCACGAGACCTGGTACGGCGACCAGTCCAAGGGGTACTACGGCAACTGGCACAACTGGGAGATCGGCATCTCGACCGACGTCAGCCGGACGCTGGTGCTGCTGGCCCCCGAGCTCGCCGCGTACCGGCCCGACCTGCCGGCCACCTACGTCGCCTCGATGGACGCCTACCTGCGCAACGGCCGCGACGGCGACGTGGACCTGAACTCGCGGTTCCACACTGGAGCCAACCTGGCCGACATCACCGCCAACCGGATCCTGCAGGGCGCCGTGCTCGGCGATGGTGCCCGGGTCGGCAAGGCGGTCGCCGACCAGCTGACCGTGTACGCCACCATCGACCCGTACGACCTGCGGCACGGTGTCACCGACGGGTACTACGCGGACGGTTCCTTCATCCAGCACTCCTCGGTGGCGTACACGGGCTCGTACGGCAAGGCGCTGCTGACCCGGGTGGTGCAGAGCGTCAAGACCCTCGACGGCACGAGCTTCGCGCAGGGCGGTGAGCTCGTCGGCGTGGTGCAGGGCTGGATCGTCGACGGCTTCGCCCCGCTCATCTTCGAGGGCTACCTGATGGAGGTCGTCAAGGGCCGCGCGGTGTCCCGGACGAACACCGGGTACGCCGACGTGGCGCAGGTGGTCGAGGCCATTGTGGACCTGTCCGGGTACGCCACCGGTAGCGATGCCACGGCGTTGCGCGGATACGTCAAGCACCTGCGGCAGTCGTCGCGGTCGGCGCTGAACCCCACGACGTTCGTGTCGCCGGTCAGCATCGTGCGGTACGCCGGCATCCTCGCCGACGCCTCGACACCGGCCCTGGACCTGAGCGCCGCCGAGCGCAGCGTCGCGTTCAACGCCATGGACAAGCACGTGCACCGGCGCCCCGGGTACGCCTTCGCGCTGGCCCGCAGCTCCAGCCGGATCAGCAAGTACGAGTACATGAACGGCGAGAACCTGATGCCCTGGTTCCAGGGAGACGGCGCGTACTACCTGTACCTGGCCGGGCAGGATCAGACGCAGGCGTTCGGCGTCGACCACTACGCGACCGTCTCGCCGTACCGGCTGGCCGGTGTGACCGCACCCGTGGAGAGCCGGCTCACCATCCCGCAGCTCTACGGCACGATGTGGTACGAGAATCCGGCGCTCGGGTTCACCTCGTCGTCCGAGTCGCAGAACAGGTACGTCTACTTCCCGCGTGGCACCAACGACTTCTCGGGCGGCGCCGTGCTCGGCGCCTACGGCGTGGCGGGCTTGGTGCAGTCCGACGACTTCGCCTACGCGGCCAAGCGGGCCGGCGAGCTTCCGGACGACTTCGTGGCCTACCGCAACGCCACCGCAACCAAGTCGTGGTTCATGTTCGACGACGAGATCGTGGTGCTCGCCGCGGGCGTGGGTGACGCCGCGGGCCGGGCGGTGACGACGACCATCGACAGCCGGATTGCCGCGGTCCCCGACGATGTCGTGTTGAGCGGGAAGCGGCGCGACGGCGGGGCGTGGTCGGGTACGGGCACCGCGCGGCTGGAGTGGCTGCGTTACGCGAACGCGACGCAGGGCACGTCGGTCGGGTACGTGTTTCTCGACCGGCGACGGGCGACGGTCACCCTCGACGAGGTGACCGCCAGCCGGCGCGTGGTGCGGCTGTCCAATCCAGACACGCTGGTCTCGAAGCGGGTGTTCTCCCTCGGCTACGAGCAACCGGCCGGTGCGGCGCCCGCCACCGTGGCGTACGCCATCATCCCCAACGCTCCCGGCGGGGCGTTGCGGTCTCGCGCCACCGTTCTTGTCAACACCAGCCGCGTCCAGGCGGTCATCCACAGTGGACTGCGGATCGTGGGGGTCAACGTCTTCGCCGCCGGCGTCCACCACGCCGGACACCTCGCCATCGAGGGCCCCGCCTCGGCGATCGTGCGCACCGCCCCGAACGGCGCCACGTCGATCGCCGTATCGGATCCGACGATGGGGCGCGACACCGTCACGCTGACCATCCACGGCCGGAGGCTGCGGGTCGTGTCGGCCGACGAGGGCCTTCGTGTCCGCCCCTGCGCCGGCGGCACCCGTGTCGACGTCACGACCCGGCACGCCTACGGCCGCACCTTCACCGCGACGCTCCGGTGAGGCGGCGCTCGGGTTAGTGGTATTCGTAGGCGCCGCGATCGGCCACGGCGACGCCGTCCTGGTTGCCGTCGACGGGGATGGTTACACCGTCCAGGTCGGTGGGGTAGCCGGCGCCGACGGCGGTGTCGACCATGGGGCTGCCAGCCGTCGGGCGCAGATCTCCGGCGGCCGCGTCGCGGAACAGCGGGTCGGCCCAGGCGTCGGTGGCCGCGGGCTGGCCGTCGAACGTGCTGCCGTGATAGATGTTGTTGCCGCCCGCGTAGACGCCGTCGGTGTACCCGGAGCGGTATCCGGCCACCAGCACGTTGTCGCTCGCGTGCAGGATCGTGGCGTCACAGCCGCCGTAGCACGCCAGTCCGTAGCTCTGCGCGCCGGTCACGTAGACGGTGTTGTGCGTGAAAACGGTGCCGGTGACCGGGCCGAAGCCGTCGCGCGCGCCGCGCGTCACCAGGCCTGCCGCGATGTCCAAACTGGAGCGCACGACGTTGTACGCGTACGTGTTGTCCCGCGTGGCGGCGTTGCCCAGCTCGGCGAAGGTGACGTTGTCGACGGAGATGTTGTGGTGGACGACGTTCTGCTGACCGCCGTAGATCTCAACCGCGCCACCGTCGAGGCCATAGTCGTGGGAGACCGCGTGGCTGCCGGAGATGCGGTTGCCGGCGACCTCGGTGCGGAGCCCCTGCAGCAGGATCCCGAAGGCGCCGTGGTCGTCGTCCCCGCCGGGCGTGTTCACGATCATCCGGTTGTTGTCGACGATGTCATTATCGAGGATGCGGGCGTCCTCGGAGCTCGGGTAGACGTCGATGCCGGTCGTGTTGTTGCTGACGATGTTGTGGCTGACCACCACCGAGTCGCCCCGGATCAGCACACCGCCGGGCCCGGCGCAGTTGTGGATGTCGAGGTAGGTCAGCGTCACGTACGAACCGTCGAGGGTGACGCAGGGGCCGTCGGTCGGCGTCGACTGGATGACCGGGGTGTTCCCGACGGCGCCGTAGGCGCTGATGAGGATCGGCGCGTCCGGGGTACCGCTCGTGGCTACCGTGAGCCGGTCCGAAAAGCGGCTACCGCGGGCCAGTAGCAACTGGTCACCGGGTGCGAGGGCGGCGCTGTTGGCCCGTGCCAGGCTCCGCCACGCCTGGTCCGGTGACCCGCCGCCGCGGGCGTCGTCGCCGTCGACACTGTCCACATAGTACACATTGGCGGTGGCGGCCGCCGGTTGGGCACCGGTGAGGGCGCCGGTCGTGGCCAGCAGTAGCGCGGCGGCGGCGATCGGTGTGCGGCGGCGTGACATCGGCGCTCCTCACGTATGATTTGCCGCTGCCTATTCCCCGCTGGCGGCGCTCCAAACGGAATGCGCCTACTGCTGGTCCATCCAGGTGTAGAGGGGCTGGCGGTGGGTCAGGAAGTAGTCGAGCGGCCGCTCGGGGTTCCAGTAGTCCCACGGGTGCTCGGTGATGTGGTCGTCACCGATCTCCTGGTAGAGCCGGTACGCCTCCTGGTACTGGTCGGCCCGGTGCAGCACGAACGCGAACGTGTTGTGCAGTCGCGGCCAACCCGGGCGGCGCTCGTACGCCGGGTGGAGCACCGACCGCTCGGCGGCGGCCATCAGCTCGGCGGTCACCTCGGGCTGCTCCAGGTAGCCGGCGCTGGCACCGGCGCGGCCCAGGTCCACGTACTTCTCGAGGTGTGCCTCGGCGATCGCGCCGTGCAGCGGGCTGCCGGCCGGGGCGTTGCGCGCGGCCTGGCGGGCGAACGCGAACATCTGCTCGTGGCTGCCGTGCCACTTCGCGCACAGGTACTGCTGCATCGCGCCGTGTGCCCACTTGTGATGCGGGTGGCGCCGCACCACCTCGGTGAAGCGGCGCCCCTGCTCGGTGATGTCGACCTGGCGTCCGATCCCGGAGTTGAGCAGGAACGCGCGTGCGGTCGTGTCGTGCGGGTCGCGCTGGGCCACCTCGTCGAGGCAGTTGTCGGCGAAGACGACGCGGTGGAAGAAGAGCTGGAGCCGCGACTGCGGGGTCTGGTCCGCGTACGCCGCGCCACGCGCCTCCCACGCCCAGTAGACCGCGTGCACGCCCTGTACGAGGCGGGGGAGCGTCGACTGCGGCTCGGCCGCCACCCACCGCGGGATCCAGTCCTGGACTGCGGCGACGTCGCCGCAGATGGACAGGTAGAACGCGTGGTCGTCGCGGTCGGTGATGGATGACAGGAAGTCGCGCGCTGTCGGCCAGTCTCGCCGCTCCAGCGCCGCCCGCAGGAACCGCGCGGCCGGATCACCCTGGCACGGGTCGATAGCCGGCCCGGCGGGTGGTGGTGTCGGCTCGTTCTTTCCACTGAACAGTCCCACGGCGAAGCACTGTACCGGTAGTGCTAGGTATACCCCGAAGACTCCACCGTGCGGGAATGCCCGCGGCGGCGCCGTTCGAGAGGCTGATTGCATGGTTCGTGCCGCGCTGCGTAACGTGTTCGCGCACAAGGCCCGGCTGCTGATGACCGCGCTCGCCGTGACGCTCGGCGTCGCCTTCGTCGCCGGCACCCTGGTCTTCGCGGGCAGCATCACGGGTGCGTACGCCGAGAGTTCGAAGAAGAGCTTCGACCATCTCGACGTGCGGATCCGGCCCGTGGTCGGCTTCGGCGAGCTCGGCTCCGGCCGGCTGCTCGGCCAGGAGACGCTCGACCGGGCGCGCGCCCTGCCAGGGGTGAGCGCCGCCACCGGCACCGCCTCCGGCTTCGCCGCGCTCGCCGGCCGCGACGGCGCGCTGGTCGGCGAGGGCTGGCAGACCCAGGGCGCCAACTACCCGGAGGCCGGCGGTGCGCGATACCCCTTGACTGACGGCCGGCCGCCGCGATCCGAGCGTGAGATCGCCATCGACCACCGGACGGCAGAACGCACCGGGTACCGGGTCGGCGACACGGTCCGGCTGTCCGTCAGCGGACCGGTCATCGAGCAGCGGGTCAGTGGCGTCTTCACCACCGACGACGGGAACGTCGCCGCCGGCGGCACCCTCGTCCTGTTCGACACCGCCACCGCCCAGCGCCTGTTCGCCGCGCCCGGCCGGTACAACCAGATCGACCTGAGGGCCGCGCCGGGCACGTCGCCCGAGGCGTTGCGGCGGCGGGCCGAGGCGGTGCTGCCGAACGGTACCGAGGCGGTCACCGCCGCCGGCCTCGCCGCCGAACAGGCGGACGTCAACGCGGGCGGCGTCCGGATGCTCGGCCAGGTGCTGCTCGCCTGCGCCGGTATCGCGCTGTTCGTGGCCGCTTTCCTGATCGTCAACACGTTTACGATGCTTGTCGCCCAGCGCACCAGGGAGTTGGCGCTGCTGCGCGCGGTCGGTGCCAGCCGCCGGCAGGTGACCCTCGCGGTACTGGCCGAGGCCGCCACGGTCGGCCTGATCGCGTCCGCGGCGGGTCTGGCCATCGGCATCGGTGCCGGGGCCGGGGTGCGCGGCATCGTGTACACGATGGACAGTACGCTGCCGGACGGCCCGCTGGTCGTGGGCGCCGCCACCGTCGTCGCCGCCCTGGCCATCGGTGTCGGTGTCACCGTCTTCGCCGCGTGGCTGCCGGCCAGGCACGCCGCGCGGATCCCACCGGTCGCCGCGATGAGCAGCGTGCACGCGCCGGCCACCACGCGCGGCCTGGTCGTGCGTAACGCCATCGGCGCGGCCCTGGCCGCGAGCGGCTTCGTCCTGGTCGTCGCCGCCACCACGATGGTCGACGGCAAAGGCTGGCTCGGCCTCGGCGCCGTCCTGCTGCTGACCGGCGTCTTCGTCCTCACCCCGCTGCTGTCCCGGCCCGTGATCGCCGCCGCCGGCCCGGTGCTGCGCCGCTTCGGGGTACCGGGAACGCTCGCCGGCCAGAACGCCCTGCGCGACCCGCGCCGCACCGCCGCGACCGCCTCGGCGCTGACCACCGGCCTCACCCTGATCACCGGCCTGACCGTCATCGGCGCCAGCGCCTACCGGACCACGGACGCGCTCGCCACCGCCAACCTGCGCGCTGACTATGTGGTCAGCATGGTGGGCGCCGGCCCGCTGGCGGCGGACACGGAAAGGAAACTGCGCGGGCTGGACGCCGTGGTCGCGTCCTCACCCCGGCGGGAGGTACAGGCCAGCGTCGAGGGCACGAACCAGACGGTGGTCGGCCTCAAGGCCAGCGACGTCGACGAGCTGCTCGACCTGGGCTTCATCGAGGGCACGTTCACCGCGGGGGAGACGGCCATCGTCGACGCGCCCACCGCCACGGCCAAGGGTTGGCGGCTGGGCGATCGCATCGAGGTCACCTGGCCGGACGGGGTCAGCGCCCACCTGACGATCACCGGCCTGTACGACAGCAGCTTCGACGACGGAGTGAAGACCGACATCTCCACAATGGACCGCCACCTGGACCGGGTCGCCGACACGACGGTCTTCGTGAAGACCGAGGGTGGCGCCAGCGAGGCGACGAAGCGCATCCTGCGGGAGGCGCTGGGCGACAGTCCCGCGATCCGGGTACAGGACCGGCGGGACCTGGTCGACGACATCACCGGCACCGTCGGCATCATCCTGAACATCCTCTATGGAATGCTGGCGATCGCCGTCGTCATCGCGGTTCTCGGCGTCGTCAACACCCTCGCGATGTCGGTGCACGAGCGCGCGCGGGAGATCGGCCTGCTGCGCGCCGTCGGCCTGGACCGCTCCGCCGTCAAGCGGATGATCCGGCTGGAGTCCATCGTCATCTCGCTCTTCGGCGGGCTGCTCGGTGTCGGGCTGGGGGTCTTTTTCGGCTGGGCGGTCGGCGAGTTGGTCACCGTCCTGGGCATCAGCACGTGGACGCTCGTGCTGCCCTGGGGTCGCCTGGCGCTCACGCTGGCGGCTGCCGCACTGGTCGGCGTGGTCGCCGCGCTGTGGCCGGCCCGCCGGGCCGCGAAACTCGACGTACTGGAAGCGATCCATGCCGAGTGACGCGGCCCGGTGCCGGTGTCAGGCCGGTATGCAGCCGTTGGCGTCCTTGAGGTGCGCCTTGTTGATCAGGTTGTCGTCCAGCCAGTTGTGCACGAAATTGAACGAGTCAAGCCCCTTGTAGTGCAGGGTGACCGAGTGCCCGGTGTTGTCGACCGAAAACGTGGTCAGGCACGCCTTGGGGCCGTAGTACGGCGCTTCCCGGGTCTTGATGGCCGCGGCGGTCGCGCAGCTCAGGCCGGGCGTGGCCGCGTCACACTGCAAGGTGTCGAACTCGCCGACGGAGAGCGCCACGGGCACCGTGATGGTGCTGGTGACGTTCGACGTCCGCACCGCACCGAGCGACTGGCGCTCGCTGAGCGTGCCGGGCATCTTGGCCGACTCGTCAAACGAGATCACGGCGCTGTCCGCGCCCGCCGCGTGATAGAAGTTCGTGCCGCGGGTGCCGGGCTTCGTCGTCATGTATCCGGTGGGATAGTTCTTCGGGGCGAGGACGGGATCGCTGCTGGTGGGGTGCAGGGAGTTGCCGAGATAGGTGACCGCCGGCAGGTAACCCTGATGCAGCCAGGCCGAGAAGACCAGGTAGTCGGGGACTCCCGTCTTGTCGGTGACGGTGCCGGCCAGGTACTGCAGGATGCCGGCGCCCAGCGAGTGGCCGACGCCGATGACGATGGGGAAGGCCCGCCCGCCGATCGCGCCGGCGCGCAGCTTCCGCACGATCTGCTCGGTGACGTACGCCTGGTTGTAGACGGTCAGCTTGTCCGCGGGCGGACGGCTGCTGAGCCCGACCCCCATCCGGTCGATGTTGAACGTCGAGTATCCGTGCTGGGTCGCGGAATATACCCACGAGTACGAGTACGGCGTGAGCGGGTTGTTGTAGTAGCTGCGGTCGTAGGTCAGCCCCGAGATCATCAACATGACCGCACGGCCGCCACGCAGCGCGTCCGGCTCGAGGCACAGCTGGCCCGCCATGGTGTACGGCGTGGGATCGCTGGCGGACAGAGTCACCGTGACGGTGTGCTGCGTGCAGGTCGAGTGTGGCGGGACCGGGTCGGCGGCGAGCGCTGCCTGCTGGTCGAGCACGACCGCCGTGGTCGTTATCAAAGCCACCGTCGCCAGTGTTCGCGATATCTTTGCCCAGTGTCTCATGTGGCCACCCGTGGTTTCTATATCAAAAAAGTAGATCCAGTTGGTTACTGGCTTGTTGAATCTACCGATGTGAAATAGTCCACTGTGGTCATCCAATGTGGTGGGAAGCGACGTCCGTTCGCGAAGGTGCGTGTGATCTCCGGACAGTGGTTACGGTCCGAATCGCCACCAATGAATGTCCCGATGGTTGACGCGAGAGTTACGGATCCACCAGGTCGCCGGGGGCGCGCATGTGCCAGGCGTCGGTGACGAGTTCCTCGAGGCGCGCGAGGTCTACCCGTTCCAGTCGCAGCATGACCAGGGGCAGGCCGTCGTAGGCGGGCGTGGTGAAGAAGAGCTCGGGCTCGCCGAGCAGCAGCGCCTGCTTCTCGGCCTCGTCACCGACGTACAGCACGGCGATGTCGGTGCGGATGACGCGCCGCTGACCGGGGTTGCGTTCGGGGTAGGACCAGACGAATCCCTTGTCGCCGACCCGGAAGTCGAAGCCCTCGCTGTCGATCTCGACCACGTGGGGGAGGGCGAGCGCCAGGCGGCGAACGTCGTCCGCCTCAGCCACCGACTACACCTTCAACCATGGAATTAGGATAGGGAGCACGTTTTTCGCCTGCATCGCGGTCATGTGGTCGGCGTCCGGGATCAGCTCGACGGTCCAGCCACGATCGACGAGCTCGTCGCGGTGCTCCTTCAACGCGTCCGCGATGGGAACGTAGGCGTCGTCCCATTTCGGGCCGTAGGTGATGTTGTCGTTCGCGCCGGCGAAGGCCAGCCGCGGGATGTCGAGCCGCTCCAGCGCGGCGCGTTCGTCGAAGCCCTGGAGTGACTCGTAGAGGGTCACGTACTGCTGGGTCTGGTCGGGCGTCTGCGTGAACTCGACCGAGTCCCAGTCGCCGGGCACGACCTCGGTGGTCTTCTTCTCCGGGCCCGCGAGGGCCATGCGGTGCGCGGTGTTGGTGACGGCCAGCATCGGCCCGTAAGGCCCGCCCAGGGGCGGGAAGCCACCCATGGCCAGCGCCGTGAGCCGGTCCGTGCGGATCGCGAGCTGGAGACCGGCGAGCGCGAGCCAGCTGTATCCGTAGTAGGCGAACCGGTCGACACCCGCCGCGTCGGCGATGGCCAGCAGGTCGGCCGCGACCGTGGCGGCGTCGAGGGTGCCCGGCTTGGGGTGCTGGTTGAGGTGGCCCTCGTAATCGAAGGCGACCACCCGGAAGCCGGCGTCGGTGAGGCCGGTCGCGAGCGTGTGGCCGAGGCTCGGATCGGCGCCCCAGGCGAGCATCTGCTCGGCCGCCTCGCCGCCGACCACGTCGGTGCTGATCGGCAGCAGGACCGCTGGTGGGGATGCCGTGGTCATGTCGGAGTCTGTCATGTCGGAGTCCTCCTCAAAACTCTATGCACTGCAAGAAGTAAAAACACTATACACTGCATGGACTATGGCGGTCGAACCGAACCGGGACGTCGAAGCGCACGTCCGCCGACTCTGGCGGCACCGCGGCACCACCGTCCCCACCCCGCGCCGGGGACCGCGGCAGCAGCTCGACCTCGACGAGATCCTGCGGGCCGGCATCGCGATCGCCGACGCCGAAGGGCTGGCGGCGGTGTCCACCCGGGCCATCGCGGCGGAGTTCGACAAGAGCGGCATGGTCATCTACCCGTACGTGGGGACCAAGGAGAACCTGCTCGCCCTGATGCAGGACCACGCGTCCGCGATGCCCTCGTGGGACGATCCGGTCACCAGCCTGGCCGACGCGCTCCACGCCTGGGCGGAGGCGCTGTTCGACGTGTACCTGTCACATCCGTGGCTGACCGAGCGCCCGTGGTCGCAGGCCACCCAGGGGCCGAACGAGCAGGACTGGCTCGAACGGCTCCTGCGCGTCCTCGACACCTGGGCCGTCGCGCCCGGCGCCCGCGCGCCAGCCGTCACGATGCTGTACGCCACGGTGCGCGCCACCGCCGGCACCGCGGCCGCGTACGAGCGCATGAACCAGCAGGGCATGGCCGAGTGGCGCGAGCGCGCCGAGGCCACCATGGCGCTGATCCCCGACTTTGGCCAGCGGTACCCGATGACGACCGGCCTCGAACCCGTCACCGCCCGCTGGCAGGACGCCCCCCGCGCGGGCCTCGCCTGTGCCGTCCGCCTCCTGGCGGCGGCACTCGTCACCCCGTAGGAGTTTGGATCTTGGCAGATCGGGGGTGGGCCAGGGGTGCGTCCCCGATGCCGGCGGAGGCGGGCGGCGCGACGCTGAAAGGGTCAACAATGACCCTGAGCAAAGGAAAGATCATGGAGACCGTGCACGACTCGTTCCGGACCCAAGGGCTCGTCCGGCCGCGGCAGGGGCGCGTCCTCGGCGGCGTCTGCGCCGGGCTGGGGCAGCGCTTCGGCATCGACCCGTGGCCGGCCCGCCTGCTGTTCGTGTTGATCCTGATGACGATCCCCGGCAGCCAGATCCTGCTCTACCCGATCCTCTGGATCCTCATGCCGTCCGAGGCCGAGTCGTACTCGCCCGCGACGACCTCGACCATCCCGCCTTCGCCCGCCCTCTGACGCGAGCTTCAGCCCTGACCCCGCCCGCCAGCGGGATCAGGGCGCTCAGAGGCGGGACTGCGAGGCGATGTGGATGTCGAGCAGCGGCGCCAGCCGGCCGGCCACCGCACGCGCCTCGATGTGCAGCCGTGCGACGTTGAGCCCGTCGTTGCCCAGCACCGCGAGCAGGGCCGCCTCGCCGATCGTGTAGACGGAGAAGTACCCCTTGTGGCTGCGGATGGTCGACTCCCGAAACGCGCCCTGGCGGAGGGCGAGGCCGGTCTGCCGGCCGAGCCCGGACGTCGCGGCCGCGAGCGCCGCGAGGTCGTGCGGCTCCGGCCCGCTGCCGAGGTCGTGAATGATCAGCAGGCCGTCCACCCCGGCGACAACCGATCCGACCACGCCGCTGACGGTCTGTCGCAGCGACTCCATCTCCGCGTACGCCGCTGTGAACGTCTTGTCGGCCTTGTCGTTCATCGCTGCCACCTCCAGGTGTCTGTGCGGTCGGTCGAGGCGGCGCGGCTCAGATCTCGATCGCGCTCTCGATCTGGCGCAACTGGTGGCGTGCCAAGCCGAGGTTGGCCCGGGACTTGCTCAGGGCCAGGTAGAGGAAGAGTCCCTTGCCGCCGCGGGCGTTGAGCGGGCGGATCAGGTGGTACTGGGTGTCCAATGTGATCAGGATGTCCTCGATGCCGTCCGCGATCTTCAGCATCTCCAGCGTGCGCATCTTGGCCCGTACCACGTCGGTGTTGCCGGCCGCGGCCACTGCCAGGTCGAGCTCCTGCGATCCGCCGGCCACGCCGAGGGTCATGCCACTCGAATAGTCGACGAGAGCGACACCGATGGCGCCGTCGATGCTCATCGCGTCCTTCAACGCCGTGTCCAGTGCAGCCATGTTTGTGCCTCCTGTTTCAGTGAACATGTCAGTGAACATGAGTGAGGCGTCACCCACCGATGTGTACGGTGGTCGGCCAGACGCCCGGTTTCGCGCATGTCTAAGACCGCGGTCGCGTTCGGGCCTTACCAACGAACCCCAGGCGGTTCGAAATACTACAAGATCACACGCAAAACGGCACCGTCAACGTCAGCCGGGCAAATAGACCCGTGCCGAAGCTCACGCGGGGCGTCGCGCCTGGCGCACCGATGTGGACAGAGCCGCGGGCAGCCGCCCGTCGGTCGCCCATGCGGCCAGCTCGTGGCGGTCGACCAGGACGATGCGGCACCGCGCGGCGAGCTGCCTGGCCCTGCTGGTCGGGCGCCCCGTGGTGACCAGCAGCGCCACGTCGGCCCGGTGGATCTGCCAGGCGGTGCCATTGAACTTCTGCACGTGCGGATCGCCCACCGACCCGCTGTATCGCTTGCACTGCACCACGACCCTGCGACCGTCTCCGGTGCGAGCGGTGATGTCGGCGCCGAGATCGCCCGAGCCGCCGCACACCCGCACCCCATGCAGCCCATCGCGGCGCATCAACCGCGCCACGTACTCCTCGAACTGCGGCCCGGTCATCGTGTCGGTGGCCGCGATGTCGCGGTCGCGCTGGGCCTGCCGAGCCGCTTGCCGCACGCGCGTCACCACGACGAGGGTGCCGACCGTCGCTGCGAGCGCCAGAACGACGACGAACGCCACGGTGATTGTGGTGGCATGGGCGGTGACGAGGTCATCCGCCCTGCTCAGCGCGGCAGCGGCGGCCAGACACCCGACGCCGGCCAGCAGCATCGTGCCCTGATTACCCTGCTTGCGACGTCGCCTGCGGCGTGCCACCCCGGCACTCCCCTCATTGGACAGTCCCCTTCGTACGCCCTCGAGAGTAGGCCACGGGTACGACACTCGGTGCCCCCTCGCACGCGGACAGTAACCCCCGGGGCGCTGTGATCAGGGCGTCCCTCAAGTCGCTATGACGACTTGAGGGACGCCCTGATCACCGGTGGGGTGGGGGGAGGGTCGCGGGGTCGGGTGGGGTGTCCGGCCAGACGAGCAGGACCTGGCAGGGCGCGTGGTCGACCACGAACCGGGTGTGCGGCCCGATGCTGCGCGGTCCGAGGCGGCTGCGGTCGCCGTCCCGCGCCAGTATCACCAGGTCGGCGCCGGCGCAGGCGGCGACCACCTCGCGTTCCGGGCGTCCATGCCGGGGGTCGCGGCGGGCGGTGCGGCCGAGCCGGTCTTCGGCGGCGTCCAGCAGCCGGGTCTGGCCGTCGGTCAGGGCCGCGAGGGTTCCGGCGTCGCCGGTCAGGCCCCGGCCGAGCAGCCCGGCCCGCGCGCCGCCGATCGCCTCGATCGTGTCGGGGTCGATGACGTGCACGAGCGTGACGGCGGTGGCGGGCAGGTCGCGGGCGGTGTCGACGCAGGCTTGCCAGGTGCCCTCGGTGACCCAGACGACGATCCTCATCCCTAGAACACTCGCAGGCTCGCCCACAGTGTGGCCACACCGGCGAGCAGACACGCCGGTACGGTCAGCGCGCCGAGCCGCAGGAACTCGCCGGCGCCGGGCGGATGGTCGCGGCTGTGCAGGACCTGCCGCCACAGCAGCGTGGCTAGCGAGCCGACGTAGGTCAGGTTCGGGCCGATGTTGACGCCGAGCAGCACGGCGAGGACCAGGCCCGGCTGGTGCGCCACGAGCGGCACGAGCATGAGGGTGGCGGGCAGGTTGTTGACCAGGTTCGCGAGGACGGCCGCCAGGACCGCCGCGCCGAGCATGCCGAGCAGGCCGGCGTGGCCCGGTACGAGGTGATCGACGGCGTCGCCCACCGGGCCCGCGCGGACCGCGAGCACGACCACACCAAGAGCGAAGACGAACGCGCCGAAAGGCAGGTTCGCCGCACTCACCAGCCGTCGTGCTTCAGCGGCGGGGGTACTGGTCAACCGCGGCACCGCCAACCCGATGGCGCCCGCCGCCGCGATCCACGCCGGATGCACCCCGATCGGTTCCGACAGAGCGAACCCGGCCAGCGTCGCGGCGAGTACCCCGATGGCGTACCACGGTGGGGGAGTGCGCGGCGTCGCGGCCGGCGTGGTGGCTGGCGCCGGCGTGCCGAGGTCGGCGGCGAACACCCGGCGCAGCACCGCGTACTCGACAGCGACGACCGCGAGCCACGGCGCGGCCATCAGCGCGGCGAACCGCGTGAAGCTCAGGCCGCTGGCGTCGAAGGCGAGCAGGTTGGTCAGGTTCGAGACGGGCAGCAGCAGGGAGGCGGTGTTCGCCAGGTGCCCGCACGCGTACAGGTGCGGCCTCGGCCGGACGCCGATCCGGGTAGCGGTGGACAGCAGCACGGGCGTGAGCAGCACCACGGTCGCGTCCAGGCTCAGCACAGCGGTCACGATCGAGGCGAGCACGAAGACCAGCCGCAGCAGTCGCCGCGGTGAGCCGCGACTCAGGCCGCCGATGACCTCGCCGGCGTACCCGAACACGCCGTGCTCGTCGGCCAGGTGGGCCAGGACCAGTACGGCCGCGAGGAAGCCGACGGTGGGCGCCAGCGCCACCACCTCGTCGCGCACCTGTGACCAGGACACCAGCCCGAAGGCGACCACCAGCGCGGCGCCGGGCACGGCGGCGACCGCCTCGGGCAGGCCGCGCGGGCGGGCCACGGCGAACCCGAGGACGCCAGCCAGTACGAGCAGGCCGGCGGCCGCGTCCAGGTGCATGATCGGGAACGTTAGTCCCTGAGGCGCAGGCCGTCGTGCAGGATGTCCATGGCGCGGTCGAGCAGCGCGACGATGTCGGGCTCGTGATCGGGGTGCCAGGTGCCGGCGGCGGCGCGAACTGCGGCGTGCAGGGCCATGCTGGCGGTGCGCACGTAGAGGTCGTCGTCGGGGCGGCCGGTGCGGGTCGCGATCGCGGCGGCGATGGCGGCCTCGTGCGCGCGGCGCGCCTGGGTGGAGCGGCTGGCCAGCTCCGGTCGTTCGCGCAGGAGCAGGGTGCGCTGCCGCCAGATCTCGCTGGTCGCCAGCTGCGCGAACAGGTCGGCGTACACGGCGTGGACCGCCTCGACCGGCTGCTCGTCGCGGGGGCGGTCGGTGATCCGCCGCTGGATCTGCGCCGGGTCGACCTCGAGGGCGAACACGGCCTCGTCCTTGGTGGCGAAGTAGTTGAAGAAGGTGCGCGGGGAGACCCCGGCGGCGGCGCAGATGTCTTCGACGGTGACCTTGTCGGGGCCGTGCCGGCGGTACAGGCCGATCGCCGCCTGCCGCAGCGCCTCGCGCGTGGCGATCTTCTTGCGCTCCCGCAGCCCTGTGGGTGTGCTCACAGCACGAGCCTACTCTTGCAGTACTGCATTTTTGCAGTACTGCACTATTGTCGAGCTGTGAGCTACAAGTGGATCGCGCTGTCGAACACGACGCTCGGCATGCTGATGGCCACGATCAACTCGTCGATCGTGCTGATCGCGCTGCCCGACATCTTCAAGGGGATCGGCATCAACCCCCTCGACGCCGGCAACACCAGCTACCTGCTGTGGATGATGATGGGGTACCTGGTCGTCACCGCCGTGCTGGTGGTGAGCTTCGGGCGGCTCGGCGACATGTTCGGTCGCGCCCGCATGTACAACCTCGGTTTCGCGATCTTCGCGGTCTCGTCGGTGCTGCTCGCGGTCACCTGGATGCACGGCGACGCCGCCGCGTGGTGGCTGATCGGCTGGCGCGTGGTGCAGGGTGTCGGCGGGGCGTTCCTGATGGCCAACTCAGCCGCCATCCTCACCGACACCTTCCCCGCGAACCAGCGCGGGCTGGCCCTGGGCATCAACGGCATCGCCGCGATCGCCGGCTCGTTCCTGGGCCTGCTCATCGGCGGCGTGCTCGCACCGGTCGACTGGCACTGGGTTTTCCTGGTCTCGGTGCCCGTCGGCGTGTTCGGCGCCGTCTGGGCGTACCTGAAACTGCGCGACACCGGCGTGCGGCAACCGTCCAAGATGGACTGGTGGGGCAACGTCACCTTCGCGGTCGGCCTGATCGCCGTGCTGGTCGGCATCACGTACGGCATCCAGCCCTACCGCCAGCACACCATGGGCTGGACGAACCCGTGGGTGCTCGCCGCGCTCATCGGCGGCACCGCCGTGCTGGCCGCGTTCGTGGTCATCGAGATGCGCTCGGACGCCCCGCTGTTCAACCTTTCCCTGTTTCGGCTGCGCTCGTTCACCGCGGGCAACGTCGCCGCGCTGATGGCCGCCCTCGGCCGCGGCGGCATGCAGTTCATCCTGCTCATCTGGCTGCAAGGCATCTGGCTGCCCCTGCACGGATACAGCTTCGAGCAGACTCCACTGTGGGCGGGCGTCTACATGCTGCCGATGACGGTCGGGTTCCTGATCGCCGCGCCGCTGGCCGGGATGCTGTCCGACCGGCTGGGCACGCGCCTGTTCGCGGCCATGGGCATGCTGCTGACGGCGGGCAGCTTCCTGCTGCTCATCGTGCTGCCGGCCGACTTCACCTACTGGCAGTTCGGGGCGGTGATCCTGGTCAACGGCCTCGGGCAGGGCCTGTTCTCGGCACCCAACCGCGCCGAGGTGATGAACAGCCTGCCGGCCAACGCGCGCGGCGTCGGCGCCGGGATGAGCACCACCTTCCAGAACGCGGCGATGGTGCTCTCGATCGGCCTGTTCTTCAGCCTCATCACCGCGGGACTGTCGTCCAACCTGCCCGGCGCCATGTACCAGGGACTGGTCCAGCACGACGTGCCGGCCACCGCGGCGCAGGCCGTCTCGCACCTGCCCGCCGTCGCGGTCCTGTTCGCCGCGTTCCTCGGGTACAACCCGATGCAGGAGCTGCTCGGGCCGGTACTGGCCAACCTGCCGGCCAGCCAGGCCGCCGACCTGACCGGCCGCGGCTTCTTCCCGCACCTGATCTCGGCGCCGTTCTCGGACGGGCTGGCCGTCGCTTTCGGCTTCGCGTTCGTGGCCTGCGTCGTCGCCGCGGTGGCCTCACTGCTGTGCGCCCCGCGCCGGCGGCACGGGGCGCACGAGTCTGTCGGCGCCGAGCTCGCGGCGGTGGCCGGTGAGCGCGTGGTTCAGGATTCCGCGCGCGCGTAGACCAGGTGCAGCACGCCGGTGCTGAACGTCTTCGACTCGGTCAGGCGCAGCGGGATCTGCGCGCCCTCCTCGAAGAGCTTCTTGCCGGAGCCGACCACGATCGGGTGCAGCAGCAGGTGCAGCTCGTCGATGAGCCCCTCGCGCAGCAGCGAGACGACGAGCGTGCCGCTGCCGGTGGTGCTGATGGTGCCGCCCGGCTCTTCCTTCAGGCGGGTCAGCTCCTTGACGACGTCACCGGTGATGAGCGTGGAGTTCTGCCAGTCGGCCGAGGTCAGCGTCTGGGACACGACGTACTTCGGTGTGTTGTTCATGTGGTCGGCGAAGTCGTCGGTCGAGGTCGGCCAGTACTCCGCGAACCCCTCGTAGGTCTTGCGGCCCAGCAGCATCGCCTCGCCCATCATGGCCTGGACGGCGCCGCCCATCTCGTCGTTGAAGTACGGAAAGTGCCACGTCTCGGGGGCCTCCACGACGCCGTCGAGCGAGATGAAGAGCCCAGCAACGATCTTTCGCATTGTCTTTCCTCCTGTGAGCCCGGAACTAGACGGTACAGTACTCAAACGAGTACTAGTCCGTCTAGTACTCTGCGGAAAGACGCAAGAGGAGGGACATGGAGACGAGTACGCAGGGGCGCTCGGCCCGCGCGCGGCAGGCGATCCTGGACGCCGCCACCGCGGTGTTCCTGGAGAAGGGCTACAAGGGCACCAGCATGGACGAGGTCGCGGCCGTCGCCTCGGTGTCCAAGCAGACGGTGTACAAGAACTTCACCGACAAGCGGTCGCTGTTCACCGAGATCATCCATCGGGGCCTGGACCGCATAGACGACCTCTTCAGCGACGTGACCGGCGCGCTCGCCGTCACCGAGGACCTGGAGCGGGACCTCGTCGCGCTCGCCCGGCAGTTCGTCGCCAACCTGACCCAGCCGCGGCTGCTGCAACTGCGCCGGCTGGTCATCGCCGAGGCGGACCGCTTTCCCGAGCTCGGCCGCTCGTACTACGAACGCGGCCCGGAGCACGTCCACGCGCTACTGGCCGACGCCTTCTCCAAGCTCGCCGACCGCGAGCTCCTGGTCGTCGACGATCCCACGCTGGCGGCCAACCACTTCACCTGGCTGACCACGTCGATCCCGGTCAACCGGGTGATGTTCTGCGGCTCGGGTGAGACCTTCACCCGAGCCGAGCTCGAACGGTTCGCCGACGAGGCGGTGCGCGTCTTCCTCGCCGCCTACCGGCCCTAAGGTCGCTGGTCGGCGCTCACGCAGAGCGCCGTCTCGGTCCAGCCGAGCGGGAACGAGTTGACCTGGCTGACGGTCCACACCTCGACCCGCCACTCCGACCAGGCGTAATAGGCGGTGCTGCCGGTCCCGTCGACCGCGACGTCGGACCAGGTGCCGTCCGCGTTCGTCGTGACCGTCTTGACGACGTACGGCGAGAAGAACGTGTTGAACCCGGGCGAATCGGCGCTGGCCTGGCTGAAGACCCTCGGTGCGTAGTACCGCACGGAGATCGTGGCGGGATACGGGAAGCCGGTGGCCGACACCCCGACGCGCGAGGAGCCGGTCGTGGGGTCGCAGTCGACCTCCAGGGTGGTGCGCAGGTCGCGGTAGCACATCACGTCCTGCGGCGCGGCGATCTGCTCGCCGGTGCTCACCTTGGTGACCGTGACCCGCACCTTCTCCAGGTAGAACAGTGAGCCGGCCGGCATCGGGCGGCTGAACCCGGTGACCGCGTATCCACCCCGGCGGTTCACGGTCGTGGGTATCGTCGTCAGCCCGATCGACGGCACCGGCCCGGCGGTGGTCGCGGTGGCGTATCCTCCACTGTAGACAGAAAACGTCACGTCGAGCTTGGTGCCGGGGAAGAGCCCGTAACCGGTCGCTTGCGCGGTGACCAGGTCGTTGTCGGCACCGCAGGTGATCGAGGCGGTCAGCGGCTCGGCCGCTCGGGCCGCGCTGGCTGGTGCGAGAAGCCCAGCCGTGAGCAGGACAAACGAACTCAGCCAGACGCCGATTCGTCGCGACATGACAAATCCCCCGTAGGACTCAAGCCGGAATGCTGGCACTACCGCGAAAGGGTTGTGACAGCTGTTGACTCTAGTCTTCCGCAGATGCGTGCCCTATACCTCCAGCGCCATGCTGTCGATGCCATGGGGCGCACCCGTTCCTACCTGACGCGGCCGGTCTCCCCGGAGACGTACCTGCGCACCTGCGGGGTGCTGGAGGCGTACACGAGGGGCGCCGGCGGCAGCAGATGGTCGCTGCGCGGCCTCGTCGAGGGCGCGGTGTCGCCCCGCGACGCGGCCGACGTGCTCGCCTTCGACACCGCGATCGAGGTCAGCCAGGCGCCCACGGTGGTCGACGGGCGGCGCCTGACCTGCCTGTGGGTCGCCCGGAACCTTCCGGACCGCCTGCCGCCGCGCCACGTCCGTGACGACGTCTTGCGCCAGATCCAGGACGCGCGGGCCCACCAGCGCGAGCTGGATCCCACCTTCCACGAGCAGGCCCGCGCGATGCTGAGCCGCGCGGGGGAGCACGGGCTGCGCCTGGTGTGCAACGACCCGATCGGAGACTGGGGGTTCGGCGCGATCGACGTCGAGTTGTTCGTGCGGCTGTTGACGCATTTCTTCTATGTGGACGGTGCGACCGCGCGCGCGATGGCGCAAGGCCACGGGTACGCGCCCGGTGGACACTACGTGTTCGGGATGAACAATCCCGACGGGCGGTTGATGTGCGTGTTCGTGATGGCGGTCTGGCCGTGGGGACTGGAACCCACGTACACCATCATCGACCGCAGGCAGCTCGCGCCCATCCTCGACCTGAGCGTGGCCTCGGTGCTGATGCTTCTCGCCAACGCGCTGGTCGTCGACCGCCACGGGCCGGACGCGCTGGTCATGGGCGAAGCCAACGCCCTCAACGCCCGCGCCTGCGTGCGGGCGGGCTTCGAACCGCTCGCCCCGGTCTTCGACGACGGTGCCCACCCGGTGCACACCAACGTCGTGTGGGCCGACAACCCGCTCGGTGACTTCACCGCGCGCTACGGCTCCGCCACGCGGGTCCCGCACTACAGCGAGGTGCCGTACACCCACTACGGCGTCGGCGTGCTCGCCCCGCACAAGGTCGCGCCGTACCGCGACGACGCGCTGCGCTTCCTGTCCGAATCGTAGGGCCACGGCCGTACCACGGCCACGCCCGCCTGGGTCAGATGCCGAGCTGCGTCGCCGCGAGGCGCGGGTCGAAGCCGTAGGGCAGCTCCAGCCGGTGGCCGCGCAGCAGGTCTTCGTCGGCCAGCACGTCGATGGTGGCGCCGTCGGCGACGATCCGCCCGGCGTCGAGGATGACCGCGCGCGGACACAGTTCCAAGGCGTACGGCAGGTCGTGCGTGACCATCAGCAGGGTGACCGGCAGCGTGCGCAGGATCTCGGACAGCTCGCGCCGGCTGGCGGGGTCGAGATTGGACGAGGGCTCGTCGAGGACGAGGATCTCCGGCCGCATCGCCAGCACGGTGGCGACCGCGACCCGCCGCCGCTGCCCGAACGACAGGTGGTGCGGGGTCTGGCCGCGGAACTCGGACATCTTCACGGCGGCGAGGGCCTCGTCGACCCGCTGCGCCAGCTCGTCGCCGCGCAGGCCGAGGTTGGCCGGGCCGAAGGCGACGTCTTCGGCGACGGTGGGCATGAACAGCTGGTCGTCGGGGTCCTGGAAGACGATCCCGACCCGGCGGCGGATCTCCATCAGCCGGGCGCGGTCGGCGGGGTCGACGTCGAGCCCGCCGACCGTGACCTGGCCGGCGCCGCCGTGCAGGATGCCGTTGAGGTGCAGCACGAGCGTGGTCTTGCCGGCGCCGTTCGGGCCGAGCAGGGCCACCCGCTCGCCGGCCGCGACCGTCAGGTCGACGCCCCGCAGCGCGGTGGAGCCGTCGGGGTAGTCGTAGTGCACGCCGCGCAGGTCCAGGGACGGGTTCATCGCAGCACCGCCGCCACGCCGATGCACGCCGCCGCGATCGGCAGCGCCGCCGAGGTGGCCCACTGCGCGGTGGTGGCGCCGCCGCCCTCGGCCGCCGGCAGCCGTCCGGTGTAGCCGCGCGACAGCATCGCCAGGTAGACCCGCTCGCCGCGCTCGAACGCCCGCAGGAACAGCGCGCCGACGCTGACCGCGAACGCCTTGACCTGCCACAGGAACCGCGGGTCGTAGCCGCGGGAGAGCCGGGCGACGCGCATGCGCCGGGCGTCTTCGGCGAGGATGTCCATGTACCTCAGCATGAACGTCGCGATCTGGGTGAACACGCGGGGGCAGCGCAACCGGTCCAGACCCAGCAGCAGGTCACGCGCGGTGGTGGTCGCGGCCAGCAGGAGCGAGGCCAGCACGCCGAGGGTGCCCTTGGCGAAGATGTTCCACGCCCCGTACAGGCCGTCGACCGACAGCGACATGCCCAACCAGGTGACCCGCTCGCCGTGCCCGGCGAAGGGCAGGGCCACCGCCAGCAGTACGAACGGCAGCTCGATCGTGGCTCGCTTGGCGAGCCAGCCAGCCGGCACGCGGGCGATCGCGGTCACGACCACGATGAGCAGGGCGTAGCCGGCGAACGCCAGGAACTCATCGCGCGGTGTCACGACCACGATGATCGTGTACAGCAGTACCGCCGCGATTTTCACCTGTGGCGGCAGCCGGTGCACCAGGCTGTCGTGGTCGAGGTGCAGCGGATGGGCGTGACCCGCGCCCATCAGTCGTTCCCCGTGCCCTTTTCGCTGTCGGCGCGGTCGGGGCTCCGGCGGCGTACCAGCCAGAACACGCCCGCGCCGATGCCGAACGTGATCAGTACACCGAGCGCGCCGGACAAGCCGGTGGCCAGGTACTCGTTGTCGATGCCCTTGATCCCGTAGTCGGCCAGCGGGCTGTCGGCCGTCTCGTGGTCCTTCTCCTCCCGCGCCATGCACGTGCCGCCGGTGATCTCGCCCTCGGCGTTGGTGGTGCACCCGTCGCGGGCGGTGTAGTCGAGCCCGTCGGGGCTGCCGGAGGCGAAGTTGCTGACCACGCCGGCCAGCACCAGCGCCACGAGCAGCCCCGCTCCGATGAACAGCCAGGTCCGTCGCTTCACGCGGCACTCCTCAGCGACGGCGTCGCGCCCGCGGTCGAGCCGGGTCGGGTGCGGAAGCGACGCAGCGCGTACACCAGGTCGGGGCGGACCCGCGCCACGGTCGCCACCGTCGTCGCGGTGATCAGGCCCTCGCCGACGCCGATCAGCGTGTGTACGCCGGCCATCGTGCCGGCGATCGCGGGCAGCGACAGGTCGGTCGTGCCGCCCAGCCAGTACTGCAGCACGAAGCCCTGCGAGGCGATCACGACGCCGATCACCGAGGCGATGAACCCGGTGACCGCCAGCCCTGTCGGCGTCTTCGGCAGCACTCGAAGCAGGCCCGCCACCAGCAGGTATCCGGCCGCCGTCCCGATGACCGCCATGTTGGTGATGTTGAGCCCCAGCGCCGTCAGCCCGCCGTCGGCGAACAGCAGGCACTGGATGATCAGCACCGTCGACACGCATAGCGCGCCCACCCACGGGCCCACCAGCATCACCGCGAGGGTGCCGCCCAGCAGGTGCCCGGACACGCCCGGCAGCACCTGGAAGTTGAGCATCTGCACCGCGAATATGAACGCCGCCACCAGCCCCGCCATCGGCGCCAACCGGTCGTCGAGATCGGCCCGGCCGCGCGCCACGCACAGCGCCAGCGCGACCACGGCGAACACCGCGAACACCGCTGACACCTGCGCGTTGACGATGCCGTTGGCGATGTGCATCGCCACTGTCTCCATCGGGCCAGCATATTGGGTCTGCCGGGCAGATGCATAGTGGTGGCAAGAGGGCCCGGTGCGGTCTCCGTTCGCATCGACTGATTGGCGGATCAGTATTCGTACCGGTTGGCGGAAGGGTGCCGGCTGCGGGGTGGATATCGCGACCGGTGGCTGTCACGTACCGTAGTCTTTGCGACCTTTATCGGGTGACTCGGCGGATATATCCGAATTGCCGGTAGGTTTGGGATGCGGGGTGTGTGGTGGACGCCATCGAACGGCTACGGACGGAGCTGGGACAGCGCATGCTGACCCTGGCGGCCGCCGATCCGGTGCTCGACAGGGCCGTGAACCTGTACGCCGACAGCATCGCCACGATCCTCAGTGAACTCCCCACTGTGGACGGTCGCGAGTCGACCGGCGGCGTCGACCTGGCCGGGCTCACCTGGTACGCGCGGCGGTTTCTGACCGTCGACAGCGACGACGAGCACGCTATCGCCGCCGGTGGACACCCGGCGCGCTCGCTGACGGTGGCCGCGATCTGCCGACTCGCCGACCGCCTGGCCGCACCCGCTGGCTAGGTTTTCGTGCGCCGCTCGCGCAGTAGGGATCGGACGCGGTGGGCGTCGCGGTGGCCCAGCTCGGTGAAGACGGCGAGTGCCTGCTTCCAGGCCAGGTCCGCCGCCCGGCGATCGGCCGACTGGTCGTAGGACTCGGCGAGGTGGGTGAGGAAGTCGGCCTCCATGTGCCGGGCACCGAGCCGGCGAGCCAGGTCGAGGGCGGTGCGGTAGCAGCCGATCGCCTGTTCGTAGCGCCCGAGATGGTGGTGGGCGTAACCGATGCTGTCCCAGGTGGCGGCCTGCCCGAACGGGTCGCCGCGCTCGATCAGCGTGGACAGCGCCTCCTCGCAGCAGGCCAGCGACCTCTCGTAGTCGCCGAGCAGGGCGTGCACCCAGCCGATCCCGTTCAGCGTGGTGGCGCGCGCGATGGTCACCGCCTCGTCTTCGACGCCGCCGACCTCGCCGTACAGGTCGAAGCCTCGTTGGAACCGTGCCAACGCCTCCCGCTGGCGGCCGCCGCTGGACAGCACGATGCCGCCCACGCTCAGCGCGTGCGCCAGCTCGACCCGGTCGTCGATCTCCTCCAGGAGCCTGATGCCGAGGTCGCTGTGTTCGAGCGCGGTTTCGGCGTGCCCGAGGCGGGCGTGCACGCGGGCCAGCGAACGGTGGGCGCGCGCCTGCTCGAGCCGGTCGCCGTGCTGGATCGCCTGGTCGAGCGCGAACGACGACGTCCGCACCCAGTCGTGCCAGTACCCCTCGCGATAGAAGTACTCGACGAGGCTCGCCGCGATCTGCCACGAGCGGTCCGGCCGGCAGGAGTCCGCGGCCTGTTGGATGACCGCCGAAAGGACGTGGCGCTCGGCGCGGAACCAGGCCAGCGCCTGCTCGTAGTCGCGCAGATCCTCGGCCACCACGTCCGTCGACGGTGAGCCGAAGGCCGGCAGCTGCCAGGGGTGTACGAGCTCCGCGGCCGTTCGGGCGGTGACGAGATAGTGGTCCAGACACCGGTCCCGCGACGCCAGCCGCTCCTCCCGGCTGTCCTGGCTGTTCGTGAGGCGATGCGCGTAGTCGCGGAGCAGGTCGTGAAAGCCGAAGCGCCCCGGCACCTGCTCGGTGACCAGGTACGCGTCGCCCAGCTCGCGCAGCAGCACCTTGGCCGACTCCGGGGACGTACCGGCCAGGCTCGCCGCCGCTGCCGGGGTGATGTCCGGGCCCGGGTGCAGGGCCAGGAGGCGAAACAGGCGGGCGGCGTCGACGGTGAGCGCGTCGTAGGACCACGAGAACACGACGGGTATGTCCACCACGGGATCGGTGGCGGCGAGGGCGGTCAACGGTCCCTCGGCGGACGCGAGCTCGGCGGCGATCGACCGGATGCTGAACTGGGGATGCGTGGCGACGCGGGCGGCCACGACCGCGAGCGCCAGCGGCAGGCGGGCACACCGGCGGACCACCTCGTCGACAGCCGCGCTCTCGGCGTCGACGCCGTCACCCAGCCGCCGTTCCAGCAGCTGGCGAGCGTCCTGTGTGGACATCAGGTCGAGGATGATCGGATCCGCGCCGGTGCTCGCGACCACGCCGGTGAGCGGTCGCCGGCTCGTGACGAGTACGAGACAGCCACCGGCGCCGGGCAGCAGCGGGGATACCTGCTCGGCGTCGCGGGCGTTGTCGAACACCAGCAGCATCCGCCGTCCGTCCATGATGGAGCGGTACAGGTCGACCAGGCCGTCTGTGCCGGCCGGGATGCGGCCCTCCGGCAGGCCCAGCGCACGCAGAAACCGTGTCAGTACCTGCTCCGGCGGCAGCGCCTGCCCGCGGTCGTACCCGTGCAGGTTGATCCACAGCTGCCCGTCGGGAAACCCGTCCGCCACGCGACGGGCCCAATGGGTGACGAGGGCGGTCTTTCCCACGCCGGGTGTGCCGCTGACCGTGACGACGACCGGGGCGTGGCGGTCGCGGTCTCGCTCCAGCAGCAGCGCGTCGAGCCGCGCCAGCTCTGCCTCGCGGCCGACGAACGGCGTCACGCCGGGCGGCAGTTGCCGCGGCACGACGAGCGCGCCCGCGGTGGACCCGGAGGCGGAAGGCGCCGCGTCCAGCAGGATCGACGCGTGCAGCGACTGCAGTTCATCGCTGGGGTCGATGCCCAACTGCTCGGACAGCACACGGCGAAGAGTGTGGTACGCGTCGAGCGCGTCGGCACGCCGGCCGGTGGCCTGTAGGGACGACATCAGGCGCGCCCAGAAACGCTCCTGAGTGGGATGCTTCGCGGTGACGTCGACCAGTTCGCTGATCAGGTCGGCATGCTTTCCGCGCCGCTGGTCGACGACGATGCGGCGGTCGAGTGCCTCCAGCCACAGCTCTCGCAGGTGCGGCACCGTTTCGCGGTGGAGTGACTCCGATGGGATGTCGGCGAGCGGGGCGCCGCGCCACTGCGCCAACGCTCTTTCGAGCGCCTTCGCCTCCCGCTCGAGGTCGCCTTCGGCCGCCGCGCGCCGCGCCTCCTCCCGCAGGGAGACGAAGCGCCCCAGATCGAGCTGGTGCGGCTTCACGTCGATCGAGTAGGCGTTGCTGTGCGTGTGAATCAGCTGGCCGGCGCCGCCGTGCTGCAGCTGCGCCCGCAGTCTGGTGACGTACAACTGGATCGCGCGACGGGGATCGGCTGGCGGCTCCGCGTCCCACACGGCCTGGGCAAGGGCCTCCAGGGACACGATCCGGCCCGCGTCGACCAGGAGACGCGCGAGGACGATCCGGTGTTTCGGCGCGCTGATCTGCACGGGGCGGTCGTCGATATATGACTGAAGCGTTCCGAGCACCCCAAATTCGAGTTTCGGCAACATCTATCCCCCGCGGCCGGATTGTTGCCGCCAATCGTAGTACCGCCCATACGGCACGAAGTCGATACGAAGTAGCGGGCTGCTTGACTCGCGCCATGAGTGGCTGCCTGAAAGCCATTCAGGATGGGAGAACCCGTGCGAAGAAAAGCTCTGATCTCCTCCGTGACCCTGCTCTGCCTGTTCGCCGTGGGCAGCACACCTGCCGCCTCGCTGGCGAGCCCGGTAGCCGCCGACCGGGTATCCGCGCGAGTGCCGCAGTTCGACGCGGTGGTCAACGGCTACCTGCGTACCTATCCGACCCTGACCAGGGAGCAGGCCCTGCGTTCCGCGCTGGGCCAGGAGCACCGGATCCGCCTGCTGGAACGGCTCCAGAGCCAGGATCCGACCGGGTTCGGCGGTTCCTGGTACGACCCGCTCACCGATACCCAGCACATCAACACCGTCGGCGCCGCGGCCGCGACCCGGGCCGGAAAGCTCGGTGCGGACGCGGGCCTGACGATCGCCGCCCACCAGGTCACCTACAGCCTCACCCAGCTACAGGTCATCGCCGCCGACATCAACGCCGGCAAACATCCTGTATTCGGTCGTGCCGCTATCGACACCGCCGCGCCCGATGCGGTAGCCAACAAGGTCACCGTGACCCTGCCGGCCGCGGACCTCGCCCGGTTCGAGAACACCCGGTCGACGCTGTCCTCCGTCATCGTGCTCAAGGAGGGCGATGCCCGTTCCTCGACGCCTGAGTGTGCTAGCCGGCTGGCCTGCACCACCCCGCTGCGCAGCGGGATCGTGTTGTGGCACGGTCCGAACAGGACCGGCATATGTTCGCTCGGCTTCACGGCCCGTGCCGGCGACGGCAGCCGCTGGGCGGTCACGGCCGGGCACTGCGGCACGGAGAGCGGCGAGTTCGCCCAGTGGGGCCACAGCGCGGAACCCATCGGACTTATCCAGGCGGGACGCGACAGCGGCAACATCGACATTGCGCGCATCCAGGTATCCAACCCGGTATGGCAGACCGGCGGGTATCTGTATGACTTCTGGCGGCCCAACGTCCCGGCACCACTGCACTATTCGATAACAGCGCGCGGCACGATCCAGGCTGGAGACGTCGTCTGCCTGTCGGCGTGGCACAGCGGCGTCGAAAACTGCGGGGGCATCCGGACCGCCTTCGGTGCTCGCGGGATGCCCGAGGTGTACTTCGACGCCTGTCCCGGCGATAGCGGCGGCGGCTGGTTCTACATCACCAGCTATGGCGAGAACTGGGCCTACGGCATTCACCGGGGACAGCCCTCCGGGTCCCTGACCTGCCACCGCCACGACCTCAACACATCCATCTTCACCGCCGTCCCCGACATGAACGCTTGGTGGGACAGCACCACCGCCGCGCTGCTGCGGCTCGAGGAGCGGTGACGACCGGCACGATATCCGCCATACTCAGGTTGTTGCATCATTCTGGCAACAGGGCCGTAGGATGGCGGGCATGGATTTTGGCGGCGACCTGCCGTCAGGCTCCGGTGCGATGATCCCGGGCGTCCGGGCGCTCGTCGAAACCGTGCTGCTCAGCGCGCGAGACGGACAGCTCTGCTTCCGCACCGTGACGCGGCCGCTCGGCGACGGCGAGCACCCGGACGCCTGCGCACGGAGCCTGGCCGGCCCCGATGTCGGGCTGCTGCACTCCACCTCCTGGCGCTACACGGGCGGTGGCATCGTGCTGACGTACGCCGGCCTGCCCGACGCCGACCCGGTGGCCGCCGTCGAGCCGGTGCCCGACCTGCCCGCCGTGCACAGCGGCGACCCCCTCGCACCGAGCCCGCCGGTGGTGCGGCCGGTCGACGTCGCCGCGCACGCCTGCCGCCATCTGGCGTTCCTGCGACACACCGACCCGCACGTCGCGGTCCTGGCCGCCGGCGGCGGCGAGGTGTGGGACCTGATCGACGTCTTCACCCCCGCCGTCGCCGGCATGTTCCCCATCCAGGTGCGATAGGTCAGAAGTCGTCGTCGAAGGTGACTGTGCCGGTCACGCCTACCTGGTATGCCGACACTCGCCGTTCGAAGAAGTTCGACAGCTCCTGCACGTCCTGCAGTTCCATGAACGCGAACGGGTTCTTGCTGCCGTACATCGGCTCGATGCTCAGTACGGCCAGCCGCCGGTCGGCGACATGCTCCAGATAGGACCGCATGTCAGCCAACGACATGCCGGACACGCCCTGTTCGAGCAGGTCGGCCGCGAACTGCGCCTCGCACTCGACGGCCTCGGCCAGCATGTCCTTGACCTGTTTCTCCATCTCGGCGTCGAACAGGTCGGGCTCCTCCTGGCGCACCGTGTCGACGACGTCGAACGCGAACGCCATGTGCATCGACTCGTCGCGGAACACCCAGTTGGTGCCGCTGGCGAGCCCGTGCAGCAGGCCGCGGGAACGCAGGTAGTACACGTACGCGAAGGCGCCGTAGAAGAACAGGCCCTCGATGCACGCGGCGAAGCAGATCAGGTTGAGCAGGAACGCCCGCCGGTCCTCCCGGCTGCGCAACTCGCGCAGCTCGAAGATCGAGTCGATCCACTTGAAGCAGAACTCGGCCTTGCGGGCGATCGACGGGATGTTCTCCACCGCCGCGAACGCCTCGAACCGCTCCTGCTCGTCCGGCACGTACGTGTCGAGCAGGTTCAGGTAGAACTGCACGTGAACCGCCTCCTCGAACAGTTGCCGGGAGAGATACAGGCGGCCCTCGGGCGAGTTGACGTGCTGGTAGAGGTTGAGCACGAGGTTGTTGGCCACGATCGTGTCGCCGGTGGCGAAAAACGCGACAAGGCGGCTGACCAGGTGCTGCTCCGCGGGGGAGAGCTTGGACAGGTCGGCCAGGTCGGAGTGCAGGTCGACCTCTTCGACCGTCCACGTGTTCTTGATGGCGTCCCGGTAGCGGTCGAAGAAGTGCGGGTAACGCATGGGCCGCAGGGTCAGGTCCATGCCGGGGTCGAGCAGCATTATTGACACGCCTCACAGGATTCGGGGTTTTCGAGGGAGCAGGCGAGCGCCTCGTCGTCGGTAACGGTCGCCACCGGCGCGATGGCCACGGTCGCCTGCTGGATGCGGGTCGCCGGCCGCGACCGCAGGTAGTAGGTCGTCTTCAGCCCGGCTTTCCAGGCGTACAGGTACATCGAGGAGACCTTGCCGATGGTCGGCGCGCTCATGAACAGGTTCAGCGACTGCGACTGGTCGATGTAGGGCGCTCGCGCCGCCGCGAGGTCGATCAGGGCCCGCTGCGGCAGCTCCCACGCGGTGCGGAACAGTTCGCGCACGTCGGCGGGCACGTCGGCGACGCCCTGCACCGACCCCTCGGCCCGCTTGATCTGCTCGCGGATCGGTGCCGTCCACAGCCCGCGCGCCTTCAGTTCGCGTACCAGATAGGTGTTGATCTGAAGGAACTCGCCCGACATCGTCTCGCGCTTGAACAGGTTGGACACCTGCGGCTCGATGCACTCGTAGCAGCCGGCGATCGAGGCGATGGTGGCGGTCGGCGCGATCGCCACGAGCAGCGAGTTGCGCAGGCCGGTCGCCGCGACCCGCGATCGCAGCGCCGCCCAGCGATCGGTCTGCGACGGCTCGACGCCCCACAGGTCCGGGTGCAGCTCACCCTTCGCGGCGCGGGTTTCCTGGTACGCCGGATGCGTCCCGAACGTCTCGGCCAGTCCCGCGGACGTCTCCAGCGCGGTCAGGAAAATCTCTTCCTGTACCCGGGTCGACAGCTCCCGGGCGCCCTCGGAGTCGAACGGCAGCCGGAGCGTGAAGAACGCGTCCTGCAGGCCCATCAGCCCGAGCCCGACCGGCCGCCACCGCGGGTTGGAGGCGGCGGCCTGGGTGGACGGGTAGAAGTTGATGTCGATGACCCGGTCCAGGAAGACCACCGCGGTGCGCACCGTCTCGCGCAGCTTCTCCCAGTCGACGCCGTCCGCGGTCACGTGCGCGCCCAGGTTGATCGAGCCGAGGTTGCAGACCGCCGTCTCGTCGTCCGAGTTGACCTCGAGGATCTCGGTGCACAGGTTCGACAGGTGGATCGTATTGCCCGGCGCGCCTGTCTGATTGGACAGCCGGTTGGAGGCGTCCTTGAACGTCATCCACCCGTTGCCGGTCTGGGCGAGGGTGCGCATCATCCGCCCGTACAGGTCGCGGGCCTTGACCGTCTTGACCGCCTTCTTCTCCGCCGCCTTGTAGGCCTCGTCAAAGGCATCCCCGTACAGGTCAGGCAGCTCGGGCGCGTCGCTCGGGTCGATCAGGGACCACTCGGCGTCGGCCTCGACCCGGCGCATGAACTCGTCCGGGATCCAGTTGGCCAGGTTCAGGTTGTGCGTGCGGCGGGAGTCCTCGCCGGTGTTGTCGCGCAGTTCCAGGAACTCCTCGATGTCCGGGTGCCACGGTTCGAGGTACACGCAGGCGGCACCCTTGCGCCGGCCGCCCTGGTTGACCGCGGCCACGCCGGCGTCGAGCGTCTTGAGGAACGGCACGATGCCGTTGGACTTGCCGTTCGTGCCGCGGATCAGCGCGCCCCGGCCACGGATCCGCGTCCAGGAGATGCCGATGCCGCCGGAGAACTTCGACAGCTTCGCGACCTGGTGATAGCGCTCGTAGATGGAGTCCAGCTCGTCGCGCGGCGAGTCGACGAGGAAGCACGACGACATCTGGGTGTGCCGGGTGCCCGAGTTGAACAGGGTCGGCGAGCTCGGCAGGTACGCGAGGCTCGACATCAGCCGGTAGAACCCGATCGCCTCGGCGGGCGTCTCGGACAGGCCGCAGGCCACCCGCAGCAGCCAGTACTGCGGTGTCTCCACCACCAGCCGGCTCTCCGGGTGCCGCAGCAGGTACCGGTCGGCGACCGTGCGCAGCCCGAAGTACTCGAACCGCAGGTCCCCGTCCGCGTCGACGGCGTCGTCGAGCTTGCGCGCGTTGCGGGCCACGAACGCGGCGGTGCCGTCGCCGATCAGCCCCTGCTGGTGGGCGTACCGGATCGACTGGCTGAAGCTGGCCACGCCCTGCCCGCGGACCTCCTTGTCCACGAACGCCGCCAGCAGCCGCGCCGCCAGCTTCGAGTACTGCGGCTCCTCACCGATCAGCTCCGCCGCCGTCTGGATCGACAGCTTGTCCAGCTCGGCCGTGGTCGCCCCGTCGTACAGCCCGCTGATCGTCTTGGTCGCCACCCGCAGCGGGTCGACCTCGTCCAGGTCGCCCACCCACCGCTCGACCGCCCGCACTATCTTGTTGACGTCGACCGTCTCGGAATCACCGTTACGCTTGCGGACCCGCATGACTGTCATGTCCCCCTACCGTCGCCGCTGCCGAGGTCGCCGGCGCGCAGGAGGACACCCACCGGCCCGTGACAGGGTCCGGCTGGTGGCGTCGACCATCCCGCGCGGCCTTCGACCACCGCACGCCCGGTGGCGTGCGGCGCGCTGGCAGGTCTTCGGACTCGCGGGCGTGACCACGGATGGTCGCCTACTGGCCGTCGCTTCCCGGGCCGGCGAAGGCCCAGTGCTTGGTTGACGGCGGTCGTTCCCACTCACCGCTGCGGGGCAGTCCCGGATTCGCACCGGGTTCCCTCTTGCCTCGACCCTCCTGGATGGAGCGCCGAACCAGCTGCGGCAACACCATATATGGGTGCCGGCACAAAACACCAACACCAGATGATGTGTCGGGCGTGTCGCGCACCTCACGTCACGCTGCGTGCTCGCACGGTACGCGGGAACTGGGCGCGCCTTGGCGCCGACTATCCGCGTGATGGAGTTCCGTGGGGAGGAGTCGGGCGTGACTAGTGTGCACAGTGGACGGCGAGCGGTACTGCGGGCGGCGGCGGCCGGTGGGGTGGGTGCGGGGCTGGCGATGACCGGGCTCGCCGCACCGGCCAGCGCGGCCAAATCCGGGCCGCGCATCGCGATCCTGCTGTACGACGGGCTGACGGCACTGGACGCGGTGGGCCCGTACGAGGTGCTGTCCCGCGTACCGGACGCGTCGGTCGTGACGGTGGCGAAGCGGGCCGGGCAGGTGCGCACCGACACGGGTGTACTGGGGCTGGTCGCCGACAAGTCGATGCGGCAGGTGCGAGACGCGGATGTGCTGCTGGTGCCCGGTGCCGGCAACCGGGGCGTGATAGCCGCGATGGAGGACGCCGAGACGGTCGAGTGGGTGAAGCGCCTGCACCGGCGTACCACCTGGACGACGTCGGTGTGCACCGGCGCGCTCATCCTGGGCGCGGCGGGGTTGCTGCGCGGTGTACCGGCGACGACGTACTGGGCGTCACGCTCCTATATGGAGTCGACGTTCGGTGCCATCTACAAACCGGAGCGCTTCGTCGAGTCCGGCAAAGTCGTCACCGCGGCCGGGGTGTCGGCGGGAATCGACATGGCGCTGCACCTGGCGGCGAAGCTGTCCGGCGAGCGGGTGGCGCAGGCGCTGCAACTGGCCGTCGAGTACGACCCGCAACCGCCATTCGACACCGGCAGCCCCGACAAGGCCGGCCCGGAGTTGCAACAACTGGCCCTGGAGCTCCTGGAAGCGGCCGCAACCTAAACGCGGGAACTTTTCCGCCTCCGCGACCGACTGAATAGCCGACGCTCAATGGCCACGGCTCAGCGGAGGTATCCCTTGTCGACGACTGCCAGTACGACCGCGGAGGTTGACGGCGCCGGGTCACCCGGCGGCGCGCCGGCCCGTACCAAGCGGGCCGGCCGCCGGTCGATCGCGTCGCTGGTGTTGCGGTTGCACTTTTACGCGGGCGTACTGGTGGCGCCGTTCCTCGTGGTCGCCGCCGTCAGCGGCCTGCTGTTCGTGTTCAGCCCGCAACTCGACCAGCTCGTGTACGCCGACGAGCTGCGCGTCGACCGGGTGGCCGGACAGGCGCGCCCGCTCGCCGAGCAGGTGACCGCGGCGCGGGCGGCGCACCCGAGCGGTGACCTCGCCACCGTCATCCCACCGGTCGAGGCGACCGACACCACCCGGGTCGTCTTCTCTCTGCCAGAGTTGGGGGAGAAGCAGCACACCGTGTACGTCGACCCGTACACCAACGAGGTGACCGGCACGCTCCTCACCTGGTACGGCGAGACGCCGCTCATGACGTGGCTGGACGACCTGCACCGCAACCTCCACCTGGGCGACGCCGGCCGGCACTACTCGGAGCTGGCCGCGTCCTGGCTGTGGGTGGTCGTACTCGGTGGACTGGTGCTGTGGGTACGTCGACAGTGGACCGGAAAGGGGCGGCTGCGCCGGCTCGTGTGGCCGGATCTGGCCGCTGGCAAGGGAGTACGCCGCACGCGTGGCTGGCACGCGGCGCTCGGCGTGTGGCTGGCGGTCGGTCTGCTGGCCCTCTCAGCGACCGGCCTGACCTGGTCGCGGTACGCCGGCGCGAAGTTCGACCTGTTGCAGGAGGGCTTCGACGCACACAGCCCGCAGTTGGACACCGCGCTGAGTGGTGGTGGTGCGCCGGCCGGCGGCCACCACGGCGGTGCGCCGGCCGGCGGCGCGGGGGAGTACGTTGTGTCCGACGTGGACGCGGTCGTCGTGGTCGCCCGCCGGGCTGGGCTGACCGGCTTTGTCGAGGTGACCCCGCCGGCCGAGCCGGGCACCGCCTGGGTGGTGGCTCAGGACGACGGCACGTGGCCGGTCGGGTTCGACCGCGCCGCCATCGACCCCGCGAGCGGCACCATCGTGGCCCGCAGCGACTTCGCCGACTGGCCGGTGCTCGCTCAACTGTCCAAAGTGGGCGTGCGGTTCCACATGGGATACTTGTTCGGTATCGTGAACCAGATTTTGCTCGCTGCCCTGGCGATCGGCCTGCTGTGCGTGATCGTCTGGGGCTACCGCATGTGGTGGCAGCGCCGCCCCACCCGCGTCGACCGCGCGGCCCCGCTGGGCACGCCACCGGCACGCGGCGCCTGGCGGCACGTCCACCCCGCGGTGCTCGTCGTGGGAGTCGTCGTCGTGGCGTTCGTCGGCTGGGCCATGCCGCTGCTGGGCGTCACGCTGGCCGCCTTCCTCGTCCTAGACCTGATCGTCGGCCTGACTCGCCGGCGCCGCGCCAGGACGGCCGCGCCGACCTCCCCCGCCCCAACCGCGCCCTGACCCGCGAGTGCCCTGTCCGCGCGCCGCGCTGTCGTGGCCGGGGCTGGCCGCCGGGGTTGAGGGGTTGGTGGCGGCGTGCCACCGCGCCGTGCGCGGTGCGCCGTGCGCCCTGCGCCGTGCGCGCCGATCAAGGGCATTCGCATCGATCAAGGGCGAACGCATGCGGAAAAGCGATCCAACCACGTGCGTTCGCCCTTGATCGGCGAGGGGTAGGCGCGCGGGACGCGGAGGGTGAGGCCGCGGGAGCGACGGTCTGGAGCGCGGCGGACGTCGCGGTAGCCCAAAAGCTCTTTGGTATTGACGTTGTTTGATGTGTGGGGTTGGGTGGATGGGTGTTGGGGTTCTGGGTTGATCCAAGCGCGCCGCTGGTCCGTATCCCTATCGTGGGTGGGCGGACGATGGCGGGCGGCGACGCGCGCGTGACCGAGTGGGCCATGGCCGCCGGTCGCGGTGACCAGGAGGCCGTGGCGGCGTTCGTGCGCGCCACGCAGCACGAGGTGCGGCGGTTCATGGCCCACATGGCGGGGGCGACCGACGCCGACGACCTGACCCAGGAAACTTACCTGCGGGCCCTGCGCAACCTGCCGGGGTTCGAAGGGCGTTCCTCGGCGCGCACGTGGCTGTTCGCCATCGCGCGCCGGGTGGTCGTCGACCACATCCGGGCCGCGACCGCCCGGCCACGGATAGCGACCGTCGACGACTGGCAGAGCGCGGCCGACGCCGCACAGGCCGGCGGTGGCTCGCGGTTCGAGGACGGCGTGGTGCTACGCCGCCTGCTGGACGATCTGGCGCCCGACCGGCGGGAGGCGTTCGTCGCGACCCAGGTGCTCGGTCTGTCCTATGAGGAGGCCGCAGAGGTCTGCGACTGTCCAGTTGGCACGATCAGGTCTCGGGTCGCGCGGGCCAGGCAGGATCTGGTCGCGGCGATGGCTGAGACCCGGACGCGCCGCACGGGCTGAGCGGCCCGCCGACAAAATCGATCATCTGCGGGGAACTTTCCCAGGTTCGGCAGCGACCACCTTGCTGACCGAACTTGATCGTGGAAGGACCACTCGATGATCGTGACAACGGCTGTGCCCGGACGGCGCCGGCGACTGCTGGGACTGGGCTCCGTCATGGCGGCGGCGCTGCTGCTCGGCGCGTGCGGCGACGACGGCGAACCGGCCGGTGCCGCCACCCCCTCCGCGTCGCCCACGGCGGTCGCGCAACCGTTGGCGGTCAAGGACATGTGGGTCAAGACCGCCGCGTCCGGTATGACGGCGGCCTTCGGCACCCTGCTGAACACCGGCGGCGCCGACGTCACCGTCGTCAAGGCCACCTCCACCGCCTCGCCCGTGATGGAGTTGCACGAGGTGGCCACAGTGGACGGAGAGATGGCGATGCGCCCGAAGGAGGGTGGCATCACCATCCCGGCCGGCGGCACGCACGAGCTGAAACCGGGCGGCGACCACCTGATGATGATGGACATCAAGACGCCCGTCACCGCGGGCACCGAGGTCACGTTCACGCTGACGTTCGCCGACGGCAAGACGATGGAGTTCACCGCTGTCGGCAAGGACTTCGCGGGCGGCAACGAGAGCTACCAGCCGGGCACCCACGGATGACCGGCGCCACGGGGCCGGTGAGCCGGCGGCGGCTGCTGACCGGCGGGGCGCTGACGGTCGGCGGGGTGGTGGCCGGTGCCGCCGCCACCGCCGGCCTGAGCGGCGACTCATCGAAGGCCGCGTCGGCCGCGCCGGCGATGTTCGGCGGAAACGTGGTGCCGTTTCACGGTGGGCATCAGGCCGGCATCGACACGCCGGCACAGGCGCACGGCACGTTCCTGGCGTTCGACCTGGCCGCCGGCGTGGACCGCGCGGCGCTGGGCCGGATGATGCGGCTGCTGACCGACGACGCGGCCCGCCTCACCCAGGGCCGGCCCGCGCTCGCCGACACCGAACCGGAACTGGCCGCGCTGCCGGCCCACCTGACCGTCACCTTCGGCTTCGGGCCGGGCCTGTTCGCGGCCGCCGGGCAGGAGGCGATGCGGCCGGAGTCGGTGGCGCCGCTGCCCGCGTTCGCCATCGACCGCCTCCAGCCCCGGTGGACCGGGGGAGACCTGCTCATCCAGATCTGCGCCGACGACCCCATGGCGGTCACGCACGCGCAGCGGATGCTGGTCAAGGACGCGCTCGCGTTCGCGAAGCCACGCTGGGTCCAACGTGGATTCCGCAACAGCCGCGGCGTGCAGGACGACGGCGTCACCCAGCGCAACGTGATGGGCCAGCTCGACGGCACCCGCAATCCCGCGCTCGGCACCGCCGCGTTCGACGCCGCCGTGTGGGTCGACAGTGGACCGTCCTGGTTGCACGGTGGCAGCACCCTCGTCGTGCGGCGGATCCGGGCCGAGATGGAGACCTGGGACGCCGTCGACACCACCGGCAAGGAGTTCTCCGTCGGGCGCAGGCTCGCCAGCGGCGCGCCGCTGACCGGTGCCCGCGAGCACGACCTGCCCGACTACAAGGCCACCAACGCGTTGGGCCTGACCGTGATCTCCGATACCTCGCACATCGCACGGGCCCATGTGGACGGCGATCGGCAGCGCATCTTCCGCCGCGCCTACAACTACGACGAGGGCCCCGGCCCGGACGGCCGTTCCGACAGCGGGCTGGTCTTCGCGTCCTACCAGCGTGACGTCGGCGCCCAGTTCCTGCCGATCCAGCGCAAGCTCGCCGAGGCCGACCTGCTCAACGACTGGACCACTCCGATCGGCTCGGCCGTCTTCGCCATCCCGCCCGGCTGCCAGCCCGGCGGCTGGATCGGCGAGACCCTCCTCGGCTAGCGGCCGTTTTCTCCTGGCCAGGGCCGGGTACATGCCGGTCATGAGCAAGCGACACCCGGTCGACCGCGACAGCGTGACCGATCAGAGCCAGCCCGGTGCCGACGGGGACGAGCAGCGCGCCCGGACGGCGGCGCCGGACACCGGCGCCGCCGCACCCTTCAGCGGAAACGAGGACAGGAAAGACGATCGGCGGGACGAACCCGACGAGCGCTGACGCGGTCAGCCGGCCTGTGCGCCGGAGCGCCGCCAGGCCAGTACACCGAACACCAGACCGGCCAGGCCCGCGATCAGGCCGCCGACGCCGGCCACGGCGTACCAGCCGGAAGCGCCGTCGTCCGAGCTGCCGTCGGCGAGGTCGGCGTTCGCGTTCACGATCGCCGCTCCGGTACTGGCCGGCTGCGCGCCCTTCTTGGCCAGCTTGAGTACCGGTGCGGGGTGCTCCGGCTCCTCCTGCCCTGCCTGCGGCTCCTCGATCCAGCGCACGACCTCGCCGTTGGAGTACGTCTGCAGGGCCTTGAACGCGATCTGGTCCGCCTCCGGCAGCGGGCCGGCGGAGATCTCGAACTCCTGGAACTGTCCCGGCTTCACCTCGTTGCCGGGGGCGGCCGTCCAGGTGATCTTCGAGACCGCCTCGGTGACCTCGCTGTCGTGCACCTTCAGCGGAGTGGCGAGCTTGGCACGCTCGACCGTGGCGGTCCATCCGGGCGCCGGCCGGGTCGACACCGAGGCGATCGCCGTCTTGTCGGTCGGGATCGTCACCTCCACCTTGACCGTCGAGGCGTTGTCGCGCTCGTTCGGTACCCGGAACGCCAGCTTCGCGTATCCGCCCTGCGTCGCCTCCCGCGGGTTCACCGTCACGTGCGCCGACGCCGGGCCCACCCCCGCGCCCAGGCCCGCCACGACACCGGCCAGTACCGCCACCCCGAGCCCGGCCGCCATCCGTACCCGCATCTGCACTCCATTCACCACCCCGCCGGCATCTCCGGCGAGAATTCTCGGACCGTCCGATAGGTGGTCGTGAATCGTGCCCGTTTAGTTCCCGTGACATTCGGGTCGATACATTTGACTCGTGCCGACTGACGCGGGGTACGTGCCTGTCCGGGTGGGGATCGACTTCGGTACGTCCTCGACCGTCGCGGTCGTCGTCGTGCCGGGACGTGAGCCGCGTCCGTTGCTGTTCGACGGCTCGCCGCTGCTGCCGTCGGCGGTCTGTGTGGACCCGACCGGCCGCATCCTGACCGGCAGAGACGCGCTGCACGTCGCCGCGGCGCATCCCGAGGCGTTCGAGCCGCACCCGAAGCAACGGGTCGACGAGGGTACGTTGCTGCTGGCCGGCGCCGACTTCGAGGTGTCGAGACTGTTCGCCGCGGTACTGCAACGGGTGCTGGGCGAGGCGGCCCACCTCACCGGACACCCCGGCGGCCCAATGGAGACGGTGGTGACCTGCCCCGCGGCCTGGGCCGGCGCGCGGCGGGCGGTGCTGCTCGCCGCCGCCCCCGCCGGCACGCGGCTTGTCGACGAACCGGTCGCCGCCGCGCACTACTTCACCGACATCGCCGGGGCCCAGATCCCCGACGGCGGCACCGCGGTGATCTACGACCTTGGAGCCGGTACGTTCGACGCCGCTGTCGTCCGGCGTACCGGTGACGGGTTCGCGACGGTGGCCGCCCGCGGGCTGCCGGACTGCGGCGGCCTCGACATCGACGCCGCGATCGTGGCGCACCTGGCCGCAGCCGGGTTCGACCCGCAGGCGTGGGGCCGGCTCGAAGCGCCCACGACGGTGGCCGAGCGCCGGGCCCGGCAACAGCTGTGGGACAACGTCCGGGCCGCGAAGGAGATGCTGTCGCGGGCCACCACGACGTTGATCCACGTTCCTCTCGTCGACGCCGAGGCGCCACTGGGCCGCGAGGAGTTGGACCGGCTCATCGCGCCGATCCTCGACCGCACGGTCGCCGCCGTCCGCGAGGTACTGGAGACCGCCGGCGTGCGGGCGACCGACCTGTCGGCGATCTTCCTGGCCGGCGGCTCCAGCCGGATGCCCGCCGTCGCCACCACGCTGCACCGGGCCTTCGGCATCCTGCCGGTCACCGTCGACCAGCCGGAGTTGGCCGTCGCCGAGGGCAGCCTGCGGTCGGTCCCCGCGCCCGACGCCATTGCCGTCGCGGTTGCCCCGCCACCGCCCGTGCTTGCGGCCGCGCCCGCCACGGCCAGGTCCGTGAAGCTCCGGCGAGCCGGCTGGGCCGCCGCGGCGGCGGGCGGGGTCGCCGCGCTCGCCGTGGCGCTGGCGCAACTGCCCGTCTTCGGTGGCGAGGGCTCGTCCGCCGCGCCGACCACGACTCCGTCCACTGTGGCGAGCCCGTCGCCGACCGCGAGCCCGTCGCCCACCTACCCGCCCGGCATCGACCCCTGCCTGCTCGGCACCTGGAAGATCACGATGAACCGCGTGTACGGCCTGATCGACGACGTGCGGGTGCTCTACACCGGCGGCGCCGGCACCCTCGTCACCTACCGCGCCGACGGCACCAGCTTCACCGACTACAACAAGATGCAGCCGCGGACCACGCGCTATCGCAACGCGGACTGGTCGGATGTCAGCCGCGGCACCGCCTCGGGCCGGTACTTCGTGAAAGATGGCGAGATCATCGATGAGGTGACCAAAACCAACGCCGTGGGCACGCTGCGCCGAAACGGCAAGGTGAACGCCAGCGGGCCGCTGACGTACTTTCCGGAGCCGACGAAGTACCAGTGCTCGGGCAACAACCTGCACACGTACAGCCCGCACGGCAACTACTCCAACCAGATGGTCCGCGTCGCCTGACAGTGCCGCTACGAGGCGTTGGCGAGCTGCTCGCCGAGGCCGGTGCGGAGGTACCGCAGGCGCCGCCCGACGCGGTCTCCGGCCACCAGACCGGCGTCCCGCAACGTGGTCAGGTGGTGGGAGGCGGTCGCGGGGGACAGGCCCAGGACGCTCGCGACCTCACCGGTGCTGTGCGGCATCGCCAGTAGCGTCAGCACCGATGCCCGGGTGTGGCCGAGCACGGCCGCCAGCGCCGCGGAGGGCTGGACGGGCGCCGGCTGGTCCCAGACCCGGCCGTACCCGCGCGGCGGGTACCACAGTGCCCGCCCCGAGGGGGCGGCGGACACGGTGTACATGGACGGACCGGCGAAGCCAGCCGGCAGCAGCGCCAATCCGTGCCCGTCAAGACCCCAGTGATCGTCCCGTGTGTATCCGATGTGGAGTGTCGCGCCGTCCCAGTCCAGTCGCGGGTGCAGACCGGATACCAGCGCGCGAGGGGTCCGCTCGGCGGCCGTCCGTGCCCGCCGTGCGATGTCGCTCTCGACCACGGCGCGCAATCGCGGCCAGAAGGGGGCGATCGCCAGCTCGAAGTACCGCCGGATCTGCCGCACCAGGTCGTCGAGGGCACGGCGGGGGTCGTGCTCGAACCGGAGGATCTCCGGCGGCGCCGGATGCCCGGCCCAGGCGGCATGGACCTCGGCGGCCACCTGTTCCAGCGGGGTCGCGCCGATGACCGCCAACTCCTCCTCCAGGCGCGGCCGGGCGCCAACCGGTACGGGCGAGAGGAAGTCGGGCACGAAGCAGTTGGGGCCGGTGGTCACGGCCAGGAACGTCTCCAGGCCAGCCCTCGGCAACTGGGGCGCCACGCGGGATCTCCAGGACCGGTACATCCAGTACTTCGATGGCCGGTACAGCGCGAATGTGCTGGTCACCACCTCGACCATCGGCGAGTGCGCGAGCCTGACCGTGGCCAGGTCGGCGTCGCTGAACTCGATCTGGATCACCTGGCCATTCGAGCACATTCGAACAACTCCGGCCGCCCCCGCTCGTGAACCTACGGTCGCCGCCGTGCTTCGCTTTGAGATTCTTGGACCGTGGCGGGTCAGCTCCGCCGGCGAGCCGGTCGCCGTCCCGCCTGGCCGGTTACGTGTACTGCTGGCCGTGCTGATCGCGTCGGGCAGATGGGTCGCGGCGGACGTGCTGGCAGCGCGGCTGTGGCCCGACCGGGCGCGCCCCAATGAGCGGGCCCACGTCCACACGTACGTGGCACGCCTGCGACGGCTGCTGGGGTCCGACTCCATCGAGACCTCGTCTGACGGTTACCGGATCGCCACGACCGTCAGCGGCGCCGACCTGTGGGAGTTCCGTGATCTGAGGCGCCGGTCAGGAGAAGCCGGTCGGATCGAGGACGAGTTGGCGTTGCTGCGCCAGGCGTCGATGCTGTGGCGCGGCACTCCGTTCGCCGGTCTGCGGTCGCAGTGGCTGGATCGGGAGGTCGTGCCGCGGCTCGAGTACGAGCGGTTGGCGGCGGTCGAGCGGCGAACTGACCTGGAGCGGCGGCTGGGGCTGCTCGCTCCGGTCACCGCCGGGTCGGCCGCGATCCGGCAGTTGCCGCCAGCCGCGGCCAGCTTCACGAGCCGGCCCGAACTCGAGCGCCTGCACGCCTTGGTGACCGGGGCGAGAGGCGCCGGGTGTCCGGCCCGGGTCGTGGCGCTCGTCGGTGCGCCTGGTATCGGGAAGACGACGCTGGCTCTCCACTTCGCACACGCGGTCGCGCACGCGTACCCGGACATGCAGTTGTATCTCAACCTGCGTGGACACGGTCCGGACGCGCCACTGGCGCCCTCCGCCGCGGTGGCGGCGCTGCTGCGCGGCCTGGGCGTGCGCTCCGGACTCATCCCGACCGGGACGGCCACGAGGGCCGCGCTGCTGCGCCGCACGCTCGCTGGCCGGCGGGTGCTGATGCTTCTGGACAACGTGCGGGACGCCGGACAGGTGCGTCCCCTGCTGCCGGGCGGTGACAGCCTCATCGTCGTCACGAGCCGTGACAGTCTGGCGGGCCTCGCGGTCCAGGATGGTGCTCGGCGGCTGACGCTCGGACCGTTGGCGAGGCACGACGCGCTCGCGCTGGTCGCCTCCGCGTACGGGCGCGATGGCGTCGTCGCCGAACCGGCTGCGGCCGCTCGCCTGGTCGAGATGTGCGCTGGGCACCCGCTGGCGCTCGCGATCGCCGCTGAGCGCGCCCAGCGAGCAGGTGGCCTGGCCCGGGTGGCGCGTGCCATGGCGGACGAGCGCGCGAGGCTGGACCTGTTCGGTGGTGAGGATGGCGATCCGTACAACGAGCTGTGGGCAACGCTCGCCTGGTCGTATCGCGCGCTGGACCCGGACGCGGCGCACATGTTCCGCGTGCTCGGATCGCACGCGTCCGGCGAGGTGACGCTGGCGGACGCGGCGGCATTGGCGGGCCTGCCGAAGAGCCGGACCGGAGCCGTACTGGAGAGTCTCGCCGCCGCGCACCTCGTCCGCCAGCGCCGTCCGCGCCGCTACGAAATGCATACCGTGATCCGCTGGTACGCGCGCGAGCGGGCCCGGTTACGGCTGCGTCAGGGCGGCGACGTCCCACCGCCGCGCGGCGCCGTTGACCACGACGTACAGCGAGCGGCTGTCAGAAGTGAACGCCGTGTCGGTGCTGGCGTCGCCCAGGCCCGGCAAGGGGACCGTCGTGCCGCGCTGGCGGCGGTTCGCCACGTCCCACAGACGTAACTGACCGTCGGCGCCGCTGCTGGCGAGCGTGCCGTCAGGGGCGAAGGCGACCGGCACCGCCCCGATCGCCCAGAAGGACCGTGTCGTCGTCGACGCAGCGCGCGCCGGGGGACTGGGAAGCGCGGACGGTGAGGCCGCGGGAGCAGCGGTCGTGCGCACGACGGACGTCGCGGTAGCTCAGAGCTCGGTCCTGGTTCTGGGCTTGCCCTTGCCCCGCGACGGGCCGTCGATCAAGGCCATCCGCGTGGATCAAGGGCGTATGCACGCGGTTTTGAGATCGAACCACGTGCGTTTGCCCTTGATCGGCGGAAGGGGCGCGGCGGCGCGGCGGGCGCGGCGGGCGCCGTGGTGCGGCGCGGCGCGGCGGGTACGGTGTGTTCGATGATCACACCGGAGCAGGTGACGAGCCGGCTGAACAAGGAGATCCGTGCTGTCGTGCGGCCGCTGGGCTTCGTGGGTTCGCGCGGGAGTTGGACGGTCATCACGTCCGACGGCGTGGCGCAGATCGGTATCGGCCGGAGTGTGATGCGCGCCGTCGGCGGCGGCACGATCTTCGTCACCGTGGGCATCAGCATGGTGCCGATCGCGTGGTGGGAGTACGTGAACTGGCGTGCCGCCCGCTGGGGCCAGCCCGCGATCGCGCTGGACGAGGGCGCGACGTCGTTCTCGATCGGCTTCGTCGAGACCCGCCAGCGCCCGAAGGACAGCTTCTACCACCTGAAGTTCGACCCTGATCGGTACCCGGCCGCCATGACGACGGCCGAGGAGCTCGAGCATGCCGCGGCGCTGCTGGTCAACGCGGCCGGCATCCTGGCCCGCACCGCGCTGGACCTGCTCAGGCCGGGCGCTTATCTCAAAGCGCTGCGCCGCATACCCGACTTCGGCGGCGCGATGTGGGAGCCGCTGGTGGTGCTGCTCGCCGAGGACGGGCCGTCGGCGGCGCTCGACACCGCGATCGAGGACATGCGCGCCGAGTACGCTGACTACGGCTTCGGCGCGCCCGAGATGGAGGTCGAGTACGTCCGCATGCGGGCCGCCGCGGTGTCGGGAGGAGTGGGTTCATGAGCGGCATCGGAAGTCTCAGTGGGGTCGCGCTCGAGTGTCCCGATCCCGCCGCGCTCGCCGACTTCTACAGCGGGGTCACGGGTTGGCCGATCGTGTACGCCGACCCGGACTGGTATTCCGTGGGCGAGAGCCGGAACGCTGACCTGCACCTGTCGTTCCAGCGGGCTCCCGGTTACCAGCCACCGACGTGGCCCGATCCGGCCTCCTCGATGCAGTTTCACCTTCACTTCCGCGTCGACGATCTCGACGCGGCCGAGCGGGCGGTTGTCGCTCTGGGCGCCACGAAGCTGGACCACCAGGCGAAGCATCGGGTCTTCGCCGATCCGGCGGGGCACCCGTTCTGCCTGTGCCTCCGGCCGGCGGGCTATGGGGACTCGGGGGTTAGCAGCTCCACTTCGGCCTCGGCCAGGGCATCTCGCAGGTCGGGGGGTGGGGTGGAGTCGGTCACCAGGTAGTCGGCGCCGCCCAGGTCGGAGACCTGGGCGAAGAGCCGGCGGCCGAACTTCGACGAGTCGGCGAGGATCGCCACCCGCGCCGCGCGCGAGATCATTTCCCGCATCATCGCGGCCTCGGCCAGGTTGCTCGTCGTGTACCCAGCGGCGGCCGACACGGCACCGACGCCAATCAGCGCCAGATCGCAGCTGATGTCGAGCTCGCTGCCGCCGGCGGTGCGGAAGCTGACGGGTCCGGCGGTGGCCAGCGTGAGCGTGCGGACCGCGCCGCCGAAGACGTACACGTCGCGGATCGCCGATGGTGACAGCGCCGGCGGTACCAGCAGGCTGTTCGTCGCCACCGTCAGGTCACGGTGGTGGCGCAGGCTCTTGGCGACGGCGAGAGTGGTCGTGCCGCCGTTGAGCATGATGACGGAACCATTCTCCACAAGGGACGCTGCCAGTACCGCGATCTTCTCTTTCTCGCGCTTCTCCATGGTGAGCCGCACGTCGACGGTGCGGTCGACCCGCGAGGCCGTCGACTGGCTGACCGCGCCACCGTAGGTGCGCACGAGCACGCCGTCGGCGCTGAGCTGATCGAGGTCGCGCCGGATGGTGTCGATGGAGACGCCGAAGCGCTCCGCGAGCGCGGTGACCGTGACCTCCCCGGTCTCGGCCACGTACGCCGCCAGCTGAGCCTTGCGGCCCGCGGGGAGGCGGCGCTGCCGGTCCTCTTTGTCCAGGGTCACTGGTCCTCCAAGTCTGCGGTAGCTAGCTCGAAACAAGCTTAGAACGGCAGGGTACAGCATGGTGCTGCCCGTTTCGTGCGGTGTTGTGCCAGCGTCTGCGGCCCATATCGAGATCTGACTGCCAGATTCGGCCCTAGTTTCCGATTTGCTCTGCCGAACTATGCAGTACCAAGCAGGATTTTGCAGTACTGGGTCTTGTGAGCGATGTAACGTGCTGTTAACGTGGCGCAGACCAGCATAGAGCGGTAACACCTTGACATAGAAGGAGTTCGGCATGACCCGACGGAGGCACCTACTCGGGGTGATAGCGGTGGCCGCGTTGGTCGGTACCACCGGGGTGGCGTGTGGCGGTTCGGACGACGGCGCGAGCGCGGACGGGAGCGTCACGCTCGAGTTCGCGCAGTGGTGGGCACCGGAGCTTCCGGCGGGATCGTTCGACAAGCTGATGACCGAGTTCACGGCTCAGAACCCGAACATCAAGGTCAAGCTGCTGAGCGGGCCGTACGCGTCCACGAAGCAGCAGCTGGTATCCGGCGCGGCGTCCAAGACGCTGCCTGACGTCGTGGGCCTCGACGGCGCGTGGGTCAACGACTTCGCCAAGCAGGGCGCGATCGCCGACCTGAGTGCGCTGATGAAGGACGCGAACTACGACGAGAGCCAGCTCGCGAGCCAGATCCAGATCCAGGGGAAGACCTACATGATCCCCATTGTGAACTTCGTGTATCCGATGTTCGTCAACAACGACCTGCTCGCGAAGGCCGGTGTCACGAAGCCGCCGAGCACGCGCACCGAGTTCCTGGACGCGGCCAAGAAGATCACCGCGACCGGCGGCAACGTCAAGGGTTGGGCACTTCCGCTCGACACCGCCGTGCCCAACGGCATCCAGAACGACGTGATGTCGTGGCTGTGGGCCTCGGGCGGCACCATGCTCACCAAGGACGGCAAGCCCGACCTGACCAACGCGCAGGTCAAGAGCACGATCGAGTACGTCAAGAGCCTCAACGACGCCAGCGTGATCGCCCCCGGCTCCCTCACCATGAAGGAGCAGGACAAGGTCGAGAAGTTCACCACCGGCCAGGTCGGCATGGTGATCGATTCCTTGGCGCACATCAACCTCATCAAGAAGAACAACCCCTCGCTGAACTTCACGGTGCTGCCGATCCCGGCCGAAGACGGCTACACCGGCAAGCGCGGCATTCCGTACGCGTCGTGGGGCATCGGCGTCGCCGACTCCTCCAAGCACAAGGCCGAGGCGTTCAAGCTGGTCGAGTTCCTGATGAGCAAGGAGAAGAACGCGGAGCTGAGCACGCTCGCGAACGGCTTCCCGGGCAACAAGACCGCCGTGCCTGACTTCAGCAACAGCGACCCGCTGTTCAAGACGGCCTTCGACATCTACCAGGCGGGCTACCCGGCCAACGAGTTCGTCGGCCTGCCGAAGGCCGAGGACCTCATGCGCAGCTTCGACGAGCAGTTGCAGCTCACGCTGACCGGCAAGCAGAGCGTCGACGACACGCTCAGCAAGGCGCAAGAGGACTGGGCTTCGGTGCTCTGAGGCTTTCCACACATCGGGGCCGCGCCGACACCGCGGCGCGGCCCCGACACAAGGAGACATCGATGAACTCTGCGAAACTGGATCACGCGCCACCCCCGGCGGTGGCGGCGCCGGAGACCCGCGCGGCCCCTCGGGGCAGGGCGCGGCGTTTGTGGGCGCGAGGCACCGCCCCGTACGCCTTCCTGTCGCCGACGATGATCCTGATCTTCGTTTTGATGATCATCCCCATCGCGATGGTCGTGAGCTACTCGTTCAAAGACAACGTGATCGTCCAGCAGAACTCGGTCTTCGTCGGCTTCGCGAACTACACGAAGGTGCTCACCGACCCCGACTTCCTGGCGGCGCTGAAGAACACCTTCGTCTTCATCACCGTGAGCACGGTGGCACACCTGATCCTGGGGCTCGGCTTCGCGTTGATGCTCAACACGCCGCTGCTGGGCAACGTGACCAAGGCGATCTTCCGGATCATCTACATCCTGCCGTGGCTGTTCACGGTGGCCGTGATCGCGGTCATCTGGCGGCTTATGCTCGACCCGTCCGGAGTGGTCAACTACCTCCTGACGACGCTCGGCGGGAGCAGCGTCGACTGGCTCTCCGATCCGGGCAAGGCGTTGTGGGCGCTGACGTTCATCAACATCTGGGCCGGCTTCCCGTTCTTCATGATCAGCATCCTCGCCGGGTTGCAGGGGATCCCCGGTGACCTGTACGAGGCGGCCTCTGTGGACGGTGCCAGCCCGATCCGGCAGTTCTGGAACGTGACGATCCCGCAGTTGCGGCCGGTACTGATCAGCATGGCCGTACTCGACCTCATCTGGACCTCGCAGCAGTTCGCGCTCATCTGGATGACCACGGGCGGCGGTCCGCTGAACGTCACGGAGATGCTCAGCACGTACACGTACAAGCAAGCCTTCAGCAGTTACGAGTTCGCCACCGCGTCCGCCGCGGCGGTCATCGTTCTGCTCCTCACGATGGTGCTCGCGGTCTTCTACGTCCGCCTGCAAAAGGAGAGGTGACCGCGTGCCCACCTCCAAGAAAGTGCTGACCCGCAAGAGGCGGCGCCTCGGCGCGAAGATCGCCGTGTTCACCGGCCTGTGCCTCGGCGCGGCCTTCGCCGGGCTGCCCGTCGTGTGGATGCTGTCGACCTCGTTCAAGCCCAACGGCGAGGTCTTCGCGGTGCCGCCTAAGCTGATCAGCCACTTCTCGTTCGACGCGTACACCGCGATCCTGAGCGACGGCGCGCAGCTGCGGTTCTTCCTCAACAGCTACATCGTCGCGCTCTCAGTCACGGCGTTGACGTTGTTCGTGGCGATCCTGGCGGCGTACGGGTTCAGCCGTTACGAGTTCCCGCTGAAGAAGTCCATCAACGCGGTCATCATCAGCGTGCAGGCGGTACCGCCGATCACGCTCGTCATCCCGTACTTCGGGCTGGTCGTGACGCTCGGGCTCTACAACACCTATCCCGGGCTGATCCTCACGCACATGGTGTTCACGCTGCCGTACGCGATCATCATGATGACCGCTTACTTCAACACGCTGCCCAAGGAGCTGGACGAGTCCGTCAAGGTCGACGGCGCGTCGAGCTGGACGGCGCTGTGGCGGGTACTGGTGCCCGTCTCGGTTCCGGGCATGGTCGCCGTCGGCGTCTACACGTTCATGATCTCGTGGAACGAGTACCTCTTCGCGCTGACGCTCACGCGTACCGACGACATGCGCACCGTACCCATCGGCATCCAGCTCCTGATGGGCCAGCACTCCTACGAGTGGAACCAGATGATGGCGATGAGCATCCTCGGGTCCATCCCGGTCCTCATCCTGTTCCTGCTCTTCCAGCGGCGATTCATTGGCGGCCTCACCTCCGGCGCCGTCAAGGCATGACATTCCCGCTCGGGCGAGCGGGAACCAACCCCAGAAGGAGAACGCAGCAATGCTGACGACCGGCAAGGCGATCCTGGACGTAGCGCACGAGAAAAACTTCGCCGTGCCTGCCTTCAACATCAGCGACTACGCCATGTTCAACGGCATCGTGGACATCAGCGAGGAGAAGAACGCGCCGCTGTTCATCGGTATCCATCCCGACGAGGTCAAGCACATCGGGCACGACGTCATCGCCGCGATGACGCTGCGGGCCCACCGCTCGTCCGTGCCGATCGCGATCCATTGGGACCACGGCGCGACGTACGAGGAGATGCTGACCGCCATCAAGATCGGCTTCACCTCGGTGATGATCGACGCGTCGCTCAAGTCCTTTGAGGACAACGTCGCGATCTCCCGGAAGGTCACCGAGACCGCGCACGCCGTAGGGCTTTCGGTCGAGGCGGAGCTGGGTACGATCGGCAAGGCCGACGCCGAGGGCGAGGCCGGCACCGACGCCATCATCTACACAGACCCGGCCGACGCGGTGACCTTCGTGCGGGAGACCGGCGTCGACAGCCTCGCGGTGGCCATCGGCACCTACCACGGCCTCTACCCGGCGACCTTGAAGCCCGAGCTCAAGCTCGACCTGCTCAAGGAGATCAAGGACGCGGTGGGTATTCCCCTGGTGCTGCACGGCGGCTCGGGCAACCCGGACGACGAGATCGCGCAGTCGGTCAAGCTCGGCATCAACAAAATCAACATCTCCAGCGACATCAAGGTCGCCTACCACGCGAAGATGCGCGAGGTCCTCGCCGACACCGGGTTGCGCGAGCCGCTGAACATCCAGCCACCGGCGATCGCGGCCATGAAGGCCGTCGCGGCCCACAAGATCGACCTCTTCGAGGCGACCGGCAAGGCATCCCTGTACTGACATGAGCACTGAGCCGGCTGGCATGACTGTGGTCCTGGGCCTCGGGGGAGGCGTCGACTATGAGCTCAAGCTGTCCGCGCCGGTCATGGAGCGGCTCGTCGGCGAGTACCGGATCCGCGACGGCGAGCTGACCTCACCGGCCACGGTGAACACCGAGCGTGAGCTGGTCATCTCGATCCTCACGTACTTGAAGAAAGGCGGAGGGGGCGAGCACTTCGTCGCCTCCTCCGCGTGCCTGAGCGCGTTCGCGGAGCGTTTCCCCACCCGCGCCACACTGGGCGGAACGTCGGTGCGCGCGGCGAAGGAGATGAGCCGCCTCGGCGTACCGTCCACTTTGCACCTGGTCAGCATCAACGACGTGATCCGGCGGCTGCTGCCGGCCGGCTGCGACTACATCTGCAGCGACGACCGTGACACGTTCTACCCGCACCTGATCGTCCAGTACGACCAGGACTTGCGGATCCGGGCCGGCGACATCGACATCCGCGCGCCGTTTCCGAACCGGCTGATCTACGTCAACGACCCGGCGAACGGCTCGATGCTGCTCAGCCCTGGGCTCGGCGAGCTGCTGAGCACCGCCCGGCTCTTTCTCATCTCGGGCTTCAACGCGATACGGCAGGCGCGGCTGCTGGACCGCCGGCTGTCCACATTGATCGGCCACATGCGACAGTTGCCCGCCGGGGCGGTCGTATACTACGAGGACGCCGGCTTCCACGAGCCGGGGCTCAGCCAGCGGCTCCGCGACGCGCTGCTTCCGAGTATCGACGTCTACGGGCTCAACGAGGACGAGCTGCAGGCGTACCTGGGGCGCACCGTCGACCTGCTCTCCGTGCCGGAGGTGGCCGCCGCGCTGGAGTCGCTGCGCGCGCTCATTCCGGTGCCGACGCTGGTGGTGCACACCAAGTACTGGGCGGCCGCGTTCGGCGAAGACGCCGGCCGGTACGCGGGCGCACTCGACGGCGGGATCCTGGTCGCCAGCACCCGGTACAGCCATGGCGACGACCACACCGGCGAGCAGTTCGAGGCGATGCGGCGCCGGCCCAGGCGGCCGGAGTCGGTGGCGTTCGCCGCGGCACTGGAGGCCAAAATGGGGGACGCCGTGCGGTGCGTGCCGGGTTTCCGCCTCGATGTGGCCCAGCCGACGACGATCGGGCTCGGCGACGCCTTCGTCGGTGGCTTCCTCGCCGCGACCTACGCGCTCCCGCCTGGACGCCTCAGTCCTGCCTGATCGCGGCGGCTCAGTCCGGCCTGATCGCGGCGGCTCAATCCTGCCTGATCGCGGCGGCTCAATCCTGCCTGATCGCGGCGGCGAAGTCGCCCAGCGCGACGCGCCGGCCACCGGCCTGGCCGCTGTCACGACAGGCGGTTGATCGCCGCCCGGGCCTGGTCGGCGTCCGGATGCCCGAGCTGTTCGAGGGTCTCCAGGGCGCGACGCCAGGCGTCGAGGGCGCGGAACTCGGCGTTGTCGGCGTAGCCGCAGTCAGCCACGATCAGCGGCGCCCGCCGTCCCCGGCCCCCCAGTTCGTCGATCATGTCCTGATACCGGCCTTTCGGCGGCGCGGCTTTGGGTGGGGGCACGCATTGGCTCAACCGACCACGGCTGTTGGTCACGCCCGCCCGGTCCTGCCAACACGATCCCCGGCCTACGTCCGCCGGTGGTAGATGTTGCGCCGGGGCCGACGCTCACTGTCCACATAGGGCTGTGGAATGAACTCCGGCCGGCCATCGTCGGCCATCCGCACTTCCCACTCTCCGCGGTGGATGAGCCGATGGTGGTATCCGCACAACAGGACGCCGTTGTTCAGCGCGGTATCGCCGCCGTCTGTCCAGTGTCGAATGTGGTGGCCGTCGCACCATTGTGGTGGTCGGTCGCAGCCGGGGAAGGCACATCCACCATCCCGTACGACCAACGCCCGTCGCAGTGGTCCGGTGAACAGCCGTCGTTGCTGTCCGACGTCGAGGATCTGCCCCTGCCCGCCCAGCACGATCGGCAGGATGTGGGCGTCGCAGGCCAGCCGCCGCACCTGCTCCGCGGTCAACCGTTCCCCGGTGTCGAGCTGCCCGACGCCCAGTTCTTTACGCACGACGTCGTACGGCACCGTGACCGCAACCTGTGGCCGGTCTCCGCCGTTGTCCGGTAGCTGTTCGGTGCGTAGCGCCAGCCGGCACACTTCCACGAGTGCGTCGGCGCGGCGTTGGGCCGGGGTTCGTTCGAGGTCGGGTTTGCATAGTGGGTCGAGGGCGGCGTTGACGATGGCGGCGGCTTCGGCGTCGAGCCAGCCGGTGACTCGGTAGCGGCCGTCGCCGTTGTTGGTCAGGGTGAACGCCCGTGTCCGTTGGGCGCGTTTCTCGTCTCGTTCGGCGGCGCGCCGGTCGGCTTCGTCGGCCACTTCCGGTGCCACATGTGCCAGGATTCGCTCCGCGGCCTTGCGGAAGGTGGCCGGCTCCCAGTCGGCGAACTCCGCGATCAACGTTTTCTCGGCCAGGTCCACCACATCCGGCGAATTCTCGTCGGTCAGATCGTGGACGGTCTTGGCGACGATGTGGGCTTGTTCGACGTTGATAGTGCCGCTTGACAGTGCCGTGTCCAGCGTCGGCCGTTGGTCGAGTGTTTTGGCCAGGTCGACCGTGCGGCGGGCGGTGTGGATGCTGACGTGGAGGCGTTCGCGGAGCCAGACGGCGGTGCTGGCGGCCTGCTGCGTGATGGGTAGGTTGCGGCCTTCGATTTCGCGGATGAGGTGGAGTTTGACGGCGGCGAGCATCTGCTGCGCGTCGTGCACGGTGTGGAGGGCGTCGATGAGGTCGGTGTCGGGCAGCGACCACACTGGGGTGCCGGCGCAGTGGCCGGCGATCTCCCTGAGCTGCTCCAACGTTTCCCGCACGCATTGATTCTCGTACGTTTGTGCGGTGGTCGTTGCCCCGCCAGGCGACACGCCGGCCGACACGCCGATACCGCAAAAAATAGGTCCCGCGTCTGCGGCGGGCGTGGGCGCGGCCGCCGCAAGCCAGCGGTCGCCGTATCCGCGGGTCGGTGGCGTCGGGCCCCGTATCCGTCCGGACGTCGACGGTAGGCGG
>NZ_BSDI01000048.1 GCF_027923225.1 Phytohabitans aurantiacus | reverse complement strand
GGGGCACGGTGTTGCGGATGCCGGCCACCACGTCTTCGCCCTGCGCGTTGGCGAGGTAGTCGCCGTACACGCCCTGCGCGCCGGTCGCCGGGTCGCGGGTGAACGCGACACCCGTGCCCGAGTCGGAGCCCAGGTTGCCGAAGACCATCGCCACCACGTTGACGGCGGTGCCGAGGTCGGCGGGGATGCGCTCCTGGCGGCGGTACAGGATCGCGCGGTCGGCGTTCCACGACTCGAAGACCGCGCGGATCGCCAGGTCGAGCTGCTCGCGCGGTTCCTGCGGGAACTCGCGGCCGGTGTGCTTGGCGAAGATCGTCTTGAACACGTCGACCAGATGGCTCAGGTCGCCCGCGTCGAGGTCGAGGTCGCTCTTCGCCTGTTTCGCCTTCTTCGCCTCGTCGAGCGCGTGCTCGAACTCCTCACCCGGCACGTCGCACACCGTCTTGCCGAACATCTGGATCAGACGGCGGTAGGAGTCCCAGGCGAAGCGCTCGTTGCCGCTCTGCCGGGCCAGCCCCTCGACGCTCTGGTCGTTGAGGCCGACATTGAGCACCGTCTCCATCATCCCGGGCATCGAGAACTTGGCGCCCGAGCGCACCGAGACGAGCAGGGGGTCGGCCGGGTCGCCGAGCCGCTTGCCCATGCTGGACTCCAGCTGGGCCAGGTGGTCGGCGATCTGCTCCGGCAGACCTTCGGGTTCCTCGCCGGTGGCGAGGTACGCCTTGCACGCCTCAGTGGTGATTGTGAACCCGGGCGGCACAGGCAGCCCGAGGTTGGTCATCTCGGCAAGGTTGGCTCCCTTGCCGCCGAGCAGGTCCTTGAGATCTTTGTTTCCCTCAGTGAACTCGTACACGTATTTGTTCACAGAACCTCCCGCACCCAGCGATTCGGCGTTGAACGATGGGTCAGTACCCAATGGTGGGCGAACACTAAGCGAGACAGAAAGCCCTTAGGGAGAGTTCGGTGACTATCGGCACACCGCTCGCCAATTTCCGGCTCAGTCGCGTTCCTGGGAGCGTTTCCATGGGCAGATTCGCTCAAATCATGGTGATCGGCGTCTCTCTGGTGATCGCTTGGCCTTCGCCGGCACGGGCTGACCTTGGGGAGGAGACGGCGCTGGCCGAGCGGTACGCACCCGTGGTGCGGCTCGTCGCGCAGGAGGAGGAGTGCGGGTACGGCGAGCCGTATCTCCCGCTCGATGTCGACCGGCTCTTCGATCAGCAAACGGTGGCGCTGCGAGGACCATGGACGCCCACCGATCTGGTGAAGATCGGGCCGAGTGCGGATGATCTCTCCGAAGGGCGTTATGAATATCACCTCGACTTCCCCGGAGATCCGCTGAACCCCGGTTGCGGATACGAGCGTTGGGGTGATCGGATTACCGGCACGTCCCGCCCCACGGTGTACGCACACGTCGCCACCGATCCGGCCGCACCGGGAAAACTCGCGCTCCAGTACTGGTTCTTCTACGTATTCAACGACTACAACAACAAGCACGAGGGCGACTGGGAAATGATCCAGTTGATCTTCAACGCTTCTTCGGCCTCGGCTGCTTTGCAGACGTCGCCGGTGGCTGTCGGGTACAGCCAGCACGAGGGTGCCGAGCGCGCCGCGTGGGGTTCTTCCAAGTTGGAGCTCGTCGACGGCACCCGCCCGGTCGTGCACCCGGCGGCAGGTTCGCACGCCAACCACTACGAGGAGGCGCTGTACCTTGGCAGCTCCGCCTCGGAGGGCGTGGGCTGCGACGACTCCACCAGCCCGACCGTCGAGATCCGGCCGGTCGTACGGACCATCCCGCAGGACCCGGCGCTCGCCCGCGCCTCATTCCCGTGGATCGGGTTCGAGGGCCGGTGGGGCGAGCTGCAGCAGGCCTTCTACAACGGGCCGACGGGACCTGCGATGAAGCGCTCATGGAGCGAGCCGATCACCTGGTCAGACGACAGCTGGCGCGACGAGGCATACGCCGTACCGGCCGGCGGCCTGCTCGGCACCGGCGCCACCGACTTCTTCTGCCGGTCCGTAGGCGCCGGCTCCGACGCGCTCCGCCAGGTCGTCAGCGAGCCGTCCACCACCCTCCTCGTGATCGCAGCGCTCCTGGCGCTCGCCCTGTACATCGCCAGCCGCACCACCTGGCACCCAGCCGACCCGCTGCCCATGGCCCGCCGGCGCGCCTGGGGCCAGACGCTGGTCGCCGCCGCCCGCATGTACCGCCGGCGCTGGCTCCTCTTCGCCGGCATCGGGCTGATCTTCCTGCCCATCACGGTGCTGGGTACGGCCCTGGAGAACCTCCTGTCGGGCCTCGCCTGGGTCGGCGCCATGCTCACCCTCGCCGGCGTCGGGCTCGTCATGGCGGTCACCGCCATCGCCCTCGCCGAAGTCGACGCCGGCCGCGACGTCGGCCCCGTCCAGGCGTACCGGATGGGCCTGACCCGGTACCCGAAGCTGCTCGGAGCGCTGGCGGTCGCGCTCGTCGTAGTGCTGCCGCTGACCCTGAGCCTGGTCCTGGTCCCGCTCGGCGTCTGGCTCGCCGGCCGGTGGGCGCTGCTCGCGCCGGTCGTCACGCTCGAAGATCCGCCGCCCGGGCCGCTCCGCGCGTTGCGGCGCAGCGCGGAGCTGGTGCGGGGACGGTGGTTCAGGGTGACGTCGCTGTCGGTGGCGGCGATCGCGCTGGCGCTAGCGCTGGGGCCCGTGATCGGCACGCTGCTGATCCTGTTCACCGACATGCCGTTCGGGCTGCTCAACGTGGTGAGTGGCGCGGTATACGCGTTGGCGATGCCCCTGGCCGCCCTGACGACGGCGTACGCCTACGCCGACGCGGCCACCGCTGCTCCCGACCCCGTCGGCGCGGCAGCACTCGCGCCCGACCGCGCCAGCGCGGGTTAGCCGCCGGAGTCGGGGAGCTCGGCGCCTTCCGGGACGGAGTCGTCGTCGCGGGTGGCCAGCCAGCCGTCCGGCAGCGCGACCTTGCCCGGAGAGTTGGTGCGGCCGCGAGGCTGGCCCAGGGTGTGCGCGGGGAACGGCTCGGCAGGGTCCAGGCGGGACAGGAGGTCGTCGAGCTCGGTCAGGGTGCTCACCATCGCGAGCGCCCGCCGCAGCTCGGCACCCACCGGGAAGCCCTTCAGGTACCAGGCGACGTGCTTGCGGAAGTCGGTGCAGCCGTCGCGCTCGGAGCCGAACGCCGCGACCAGCAGCTCAGCGTGCCGGCGCATGGTCGCGGCCACCTCGCCGAGCGCGGGCATGACCCGCTCGGGGCGGCCGGCGAAGGCAGCGGCGAGGTCGGCGAAGAGCCATGGCCGGCCGAGGCAGCCGCGCCCGACCACCACGCCGTCGACGCCCGTGTGCGCGACCATCCGGAGCGCGTCGTCGGCCTCCCAGATGTCGCCGTTGCCGAGTACCGGCACGTCGAGGCGCGCTTTCAGGTCGGCGATGGCGTCCCAGTCGGCGGTGCCGGAGTACCGCTGGGCGGCGGTGCGCCCGTGCAGGGCCACGGCGGCCACACCAGCGTCCTGGGCGATCAGCCCCGCCTCGGCGTACGTCAGGTGCTCGTCGTCGATGCCCTTGCGCATCTTGATCGTCACCGGAACGCCGGCGGGCGCCGCCGCCTCGACCGCGCCCCGCACGATGCGCTCGAACAGTCGGCGGCGCCACGGCAGGGCCGACCCGCCGCCCTTGCGGGTGACCTTGGGCACGGGGCAGCCGAAGTTGAGGTCGATGTGGTCAGCGAGCCCCTCGTCGACGATCATCTCGACGGCCTTGCGGGTGATCACCGGGTCGACGCCATAGAGCTGGAGACTGCGGGGCCGCTCGCCTTCGGCAAACGCGATCATGCGCAGTGTCTTCGGGTTGCGCTCGACGAGGGCGCGGGTCGTGACCATTTCGCACACGTACAGGCCAGCCCCGTGCTCGCGGCAGAGCTGCCGGAACGCCACGTTGGTGATGCCGGCCATCGGTGCCAGCACCACCGGCGGGTCGACCGGGTACGGCCCGAATGCCAGTGCGCCACTCACGGTCACAAGGATAGTGTCGTACCCGTGACCACCGATCCGGCGTGCGCGACCGCACACGGTGACCTGCCGCCTGAGCCGGGAAGGCGCACCCTGGTGGCGGTGTTCGAGTCGCCGGTCGCCGATTACCTGCTGAAGTTCGCTGCCGACGTGGGATACCGCACGGTGCTGGTCGATCCGGCGCAGGGCGGCACGGTCAAGGCCGCCGGCCTCGACTCCGACACCGATGTGGTCGTGACCGACCACGACCGGCCCGAGCTGGGCGAGGTGCTGCGTGACGCCCTCGCCGAGACGACCCGGTGGATCGGCCTGATGGGCAGCCCGCGGCACGCGCCGCCGCACATCGAGGCGCTGCGTGCGCTCGGCGTCACCGACGGCGAGATCGGCCGGGTGCACCGCCCGATCGGGCTGAACATCGGCTCGAAGGCGCCAGCCGAGATCGCGATCGCCACGCTCGCCGGGCTCATCGCCGACCGGAACGGCCGCCCCGGCGGCTTCGACTTCTGATGTCGTCGCCGGCGGCTGCGGGGGCTGCCACCAGCCGCGATCCGGTCATGCGTCCGTACACGGACGCCGACATGCCGCGCCTGCTGGACGCGATGGCCGGCTGGATCGCCGAGGTTGGGCGGTGCGGGTACGACCACATCGGCGAGCTGCCACACCGGATCTACGGTGAGAACCGGGGCGACCAGCGCCCGGCTTGCGAGTTGGCGCAGGTCTGGGAGGTCGGCGGCGAGATCGTCGGGCTGGCCGTCAACGGGCGGTTCGGCTCGGCGTTCGACGTGTTCACGGCGCCGGCGCTGCGGGGAACGGACGCCGAGCGCGAGATGCTGCGCACCGCCGCGGCGACCACCGCCGCCCTCACGACCGGCCGATACGTGTCGACCGATCTCTTCGAGTGCGACGCCACCCGCATCAGGCTGCTCAACGCGCTGGGCTTCACGCACTTTCGCACCTGGGATCACGTCAACGAGGTCGACCTCACCGCGCCGGTGCCGGAGCCGCGGGTGCCTGACGGATACGCGGTGCGCACGGCCCGTCTGAGCGACGCCGCCGGGCTCGCCGAGGCGCGCAACTCCTCGTTCGGCGACGACTGGACCGGCGAGCGTTACCGCTCCGGGTTCATGACGAAGCCCGGCTACGACGCTGACCAGGAGATCGTGGTGGAGGCGCCCGACGGCCGGATCGCCGCGTTCACGATCTGCTGGGTCGACGAGCGCAACCGCGCCGGGCACTTCGAGCCGGTCGGCACGCACCGCGACTTCCAGCGCCGCGGGCTCGCTCGGGCCGCGATGCTGTGGGCGATGCGTCGGATGGCGGAGCGCGGCATCACGATGGCGTCGGTCAACCACAACGCCGAAAACGTGCCGGCCCGCAAGCTGTACGAGTCGATCGGCTTCGTCCGGCGGTACGAAACCTACGGCTTCCGCCGGAAGACCCTCCGCACGTGATCAGGGCGTCCCCCAAGTCGTTAGAACGACTTCAGGGACGCCCTGATCACGAAGGGGTTAGCAGCCGGGGAGACGCTCCAGCAGGTACCGCTCGACGGCGTCTAGCGCGACCCGCTCCTGCCGCATCGTGTCGCGGTCCCGGATCGTCACCGCGTCGTCCTGCAGGGTGTCGAAGTCGACGGTCACGCAGAACGGGGTGCCGATCTCGTCCTGCCGGCGGTACCGGCGACCGATCGCCTGCGAGTCGTCGAACTCGACGATCCACCGCTTGCGCAGCGTGGCGGCCAGGTCGCGGGCCTTCGGCGACAGGTCGGGGTTGCGCGACAGCGGCAGCACCGCCACCTTGATCGGCGACAGCCGCGGGTCGAACCGCATCACCGTGCGCTTGTCGACACCGCCCTTGGTGTTGGGCGCCTCGTCCTCGTCGTATGCCTCCAGCAGGAACGCCAGCACCGCGCGGGTGAGGCCGGCTGCCGGCTCGATCACGTACGGCATCCAGCGCTCCTGCTTCTCCTGGTCGAAGTACGACAGGTCGACGCCGGAGTGCTTGCTGTGCGTGGTGAGGTCGAAGTCGGTGCGGTTGGCGATGCCCTCGAGCTCGGAGAACTCCGTGCCACCGAAGCGGAAGCGGTACTCGATGTCGACAGTCCGCTTCGAGTAGTGCGACAGCTTCTCCTTCGGGTGCTCGAAGAAGCGCAGGTTGTCGGGCGACAGGCCGAGGTCGATGTACCAGTTCCAGCGCTCCTGGAGCCAGTACTCGTGCCACTGCTCGTCGCTGCCCGGCTCGACGAAGTACTCCATCTCCATCTGCTCGAACTCGCGCGTCCGGAAGATGAAGTTGCCCGGCGTGATCTCGTTGCGGAACGACTTGCCGACCTGCGCGATGCCGAACGGCGGCTTCTTGCGTGCCGAGGTCTCGACGTTGCGGTAGTTGACGAAGATGCCCTGCGCGGTCTCGGGCCGCAGGTAGTGCAGGCCCTCTTCGCTCTCGACCGGGCCGAGGAAGGTCTTCATGAGGCCGTTGAACATGCGCGGCTCGGTGAAGGTGCCCTTGTTGCCGCAGTTCGGGCAGTTGATCTCGGAGAGGCTGGCGGGCGGGCGGCCGTGCTTGGCCTCGTACGCCTCTTCCAGGTGGTCGGCGCGGAAGCGCTTGTGGCAGGACTGGCACTCGGTCAGCGGGTCGACGAACGCGTCGAGGTGGCCCGAGGCGGCCCATACGTCCTTGGCGAGGATCACCGCGGAGTCGAGGCCCACGATGTCGTCGCGCTGCTGGACCATCGAGCGCCACCACTGCCGGCGGACGTTCTCCTTCAGCTCCACGCCGAGCGGACCGTAGTCCCAAGCCGACCTGGTGCCCCCGTAGATCTCGCTGGAGGGGAAGACGAAGCCCCGGCGCTTGGCAAGGCTGACAACGGCGTCGATGCGATCGGCTGGCATGGTTTTTTCCTCCTACGCCGGCTGGCGGTCGGCGGGGACGGGCGGGTGGACGAGATGAACAACGGCTGTCACCACCGTACGGTTACCGGTGGCGCAAACCCCAGCAGATTACTCCTCGAAGCCGCACACCCTGAACTCGCCGCTGCCGCTGTCCTGGTCCATGGCCACCCGCACGGTGTCGCGGTCACCACTCGTATAAGTGAGATCCGCGGGCAGGGTGAGGTTGATGAGATCCACGTCGCCGAGGCTGTACGAGGTGATCCGCGGCTCGCGCCCCATTCGCGCACCGAACTGCTCCGGCGTCTCGTCGTTGCGCAGCCGGTCGCAGAGCAGGTCGTACGCGTCGTTGAACTTCTGCTCGCGCAAGGCGTCGAAGTAGTCTCCGGCCGTCGCCTGGACCTGCTCGTTCACGGCCTCGCCACCGGTGATGAAGAGGCCCACCAGGGCGGTGCCGCCGGCACCGCAGCACAGCACCGTGGCGAGGGCGGCCACGCCGAGCGCCATCCAGAGCCGGAAGGAACGCCCCTCGGTCGGCGGAGCCGCGAACGGCGGCGTGACCCCCGGACCGGGTGGCGGCTGTGTCATGACGGCAAGCGTAATGTGCGTGGGCTCACGGGAAGTCTGGGGCGCGGTCGCTCGCCGTCGCCACCACCTGGCCGCCGGGCTCGGCCGCCGCGAGCTCCTCGTACGCGGACGGCTCGTCCAGCGACTGCGCGAGCAGCGGTGTGGCGTACACCTTGACGTCGAAGTTGCTCAGCGCCCGCCGGTACGTGCCCACCGACTCCCACTCGGTCACCAGGCACCAGTGGCTCGGCTCGTCCAGCGATCGGGTGAGCTGGCCACGCACGTAGCCGGCGCGTCCCGCCAGTGCGGCGAGGGCGGCGTGTGCCCGTTCGGTGAACGCGGGCGCCGCGTCGTCGTCGACCAGGAACCGGTTCAGAACCAACACGAGCCACTCCCTACAGTGATCCGATGAAGCTTACGCGGCTGAATCCCACCGCCGTGTTCCTCGCCACGCTGGCGCTGGTACTGGTGGCGCTGTTCACGCCCGGCGTGGTCGGTGGCCTGTTGATGCTGGCGCTGGCCGGCGGGCTCATCTACCTGATGACCAGGTCCTGGCCTGTACAGACGCCCGCAAACCGCGCGATCCGGCTCGTGATCCTCACCCTGCTGATCGCCGGCGCCCTTACCAAGATTATGTGAACGAGACTCATGCGCTTTTGACAATCATTGTCATTGAGGCGGAGAGTTGGGGCATGCGTAACCGCACCACCCCTCGCACCCTCCTCGCCGCGGGCGCCGCGGCGCTCGCACTGACCGGCCTCACGGCCTGCGGCGACGACAACGCCAGTTCGGCCAGCGCCGGCAAGCTGGACGTCGTGGCCGCCTTCTACCCGCTGCAGTTCGTCGCCGAGCGCGTCGGCAGCGACGCGGTCACCGTGACCAACCTCGTCAAGCCCGGCGCCGAGCCGCACGACCTGGAGCTGAACCCCGACCAGGTGGCGCAGCTCGCCGACGCCAAGTTCGTCGTCTACCTGAAGGGCTTCCAGCCTGCGGTCGACGAGGCCGTCGACCAGCAGGCGAGCGACAAGGCGCTCGACGTGACCACGGCGGTCCCGCTCATCGACCTCGCCGAGCACGCCCACGAGGGCGAGGAAGGCGAGGAGGAGCACGAGGAGGCGGCCGGGGGCAAGGACCCGCACGTCTGGCTCGACCCCACGCGCCTCGCCACCATCAGCGACGCGGTCGCGAAGCGGCTCGGCGAGACCGATCCGGACCACGCGGCGGACTACACGGCGCGCGCGGCCACGTTGCGGTCCGATCTCGAGAAGCTCGACAAGGAGTACGCGGACGGCCTGAAGACCTGCCAGCGGCGCGAGATCGTCACGAGCCACAGCGCTTTCGGGTACCTGGCCGACCGGTACAAGCTGGAGCAGATCGGGATCACGGGGCTGACGCCCGAAGACGAGCCCTCGCCGCAGCGGCTGGCCGCGGTCGCCGACGAGGCCCGGGAGCACAAGGCGACGACGATCTTCTTCGAGACGCTCGTCAGCCCGAAGGTCGCCGACACCATCGCCAAGGAGGTCGGGGCGCAGACCGCGGTGCTCGATCCCCTGGAAGGGCTGCAGCAGGGCAGCACCGACGACTACTTTTCGGTAATGCGGAAAAACCTGACCACCCTCCGGACGGCTTTGGGGTGTACGTGACGGCTGAGCCGGTCTTCAGCGCTGAGCCGGTCGTAGAAATCGCGCACGGGGTGGTCGGGTACGCCGACCGCCCCGTGCTCCGTGACGTGTCCCTGTCGGCCGCGGCCGGCGAGGTCGTCGCGATCCTCGGCGCCAACGGCTCCGGCAAGTCCACGCTGATACGCGCCATCCTCGGGCTGGTACCCCTGCGGGGCGGCACCGTGCGGCTCTTCGGCACGCCGCTCAAGCGGTTCCGGCAGTGGCGGCGGGTGGGCTACGTGCCACAGCGGCTGGGCGCCGGCAGCGGCGTACCGGCCACCGTCGGCGAGGTCGTCGCCTCCGGGCGGCTGGCTCGCCGGGGCGTCCTGCGGCCACCGGGAGCGGCTGACCGGGCCGCCGTGACCGCCGCGCTGACCGCCGTCGGCCTCGCCGAGCGTGCCGCCGAGCCCGTCGCCACCCTTTCCGGCGGCCAGCAGCAGCGCACCCTGATCGCGCGGGCGCTCGCCGGCGAGCCGGAGCTGCTCGTGCTCGACGAGCCCACGGCGGGAGTCGACGCGAGCAGCCAGACCGCGTTCGCCGACGCGCTGCGGGGCTTCGTCGACACCGGCGGTACCGTGCTGCTGGTGGCACACGAGCTCGGACCGCTCCAGCCACTGATCAACCGGGCCGTCGTGGTACACGATGGCAAGATCGCGCACGACGGCGCCGCACCGGTGCCGGCCGGTCACCACGCCGCGCCCGACCATGACCACGTGCACCCGCACGCGCCCGAGGAACCACCAGGTGTCTGCCTGACATGAACCTGTTCCAGTACGACTTCATGATCCGCGCGCTGATCGGCGCGCTGGTCATCGGCCTCGCCGCGCCCGCGCTCGGGATCTACCTCGTGCAGCGCAAGATGTCGCTGATCGGCGACGGCATCGGCCACGTGGCACTCACCGGCGTCGGCGTCGGGCTACTGCTCGACCGCTCCCCCGTGATCACCGCGGTGATCGTGGCAGCGGCCGGCGCGGTGGCGATCGAGCTGCTGCGCGAGCGCGGGCGCACCTCCGGTGACCTGGCCCTCGCGCTGCTCTTCTACGGCGGTATCGCGGGCGGCGTCATGCTCGTCGGCCTGTCCAACAACCGCAGCAACGCCAGCCTGATGGCGTACCTCTTCGGCTCCCTCACGACCACCTCCCGCACCGATCTCGTGGTGATCTGCGTGCTGGGCGCCGTGGTCCTGGCCGCGATGCTGCTGTTGCGCCCGGCGCTGTTCGCGATCTGCCACGACGAGGAGTACGCCCGGGTGTCCGGGCTGCCCGTTCGCGCGCTCAACATCCTGATCGCGGTCGCGGCCGCGGTCACCGTGACGATCGCGATGCGCACCGTCGGCCTGCTGCTGGTCAGCGCGCTCATGGTCGTACCGGTGGCGGCGGCGCAACAGGTGACCCGCGGCTTCCGCAGCACGATGGCCGCCGCGATGGCGCTCGGTGTGCTCGCCGCTGGCCTCGGGGTGTGGCTGGCGGGCGAGATCGACACGGCGGTGGGCGCCACGATCGTGGTACTGGCCATCGCCGGGTTCCTCGCGGTGGCGGTCGCCGCGGCGGCCTGGCGAGCGCTCCGGCGGCGGCCGTTCACCCGTACCGCTGAGGTGGAACCGCCAGACGTGATCCTGGAGCGCTGAACCCTCCAGACATTGGTTACCGTTGCAAGGTGACCACGACGACCGGTTACGAGGCGTACGAGGGTGCGGGCGAGCTGCTGCGTGCCCTGTCGGCGCCGATCCGCGTGGCGATCGTTACAGAGCTCGCCGATGGGGAACGCTGCGTACACGAGCTCGTCGACAAGCTCGGCGCGCCGCAGCCGCTCGTCTCCCAGCACCTGCGGGTGCTGCGCGGAGCCGGGGTCGTCCGTGGCGCCCGGCGCGGTCGCGAGATCGCGTACACGCTCGTCGACGAGCACATCGCCCATATCGTCGCCGACGCGGTCAGCCACGCGCGGGAGGCAAGATGATGACCGAGGACGGGGCCGGCACGGTCCGCAACACCCGGCAGCGCACGGCGGTCAGCGCCCTGCTGCGCGAGGTGGAGGGGTTCCACAGCGCCCAGGAGCTGCACGCGATGCTCCGCGACCGGGGCGAGCGGGTCGGCCTGACCACGGTCTACCGCACCCTCCAGGGGCTCGCGGACGCCGGCGAGGTCGACGTGATGCGCCCGCCCGGGGGTGAGCACCTGTACCGGCGGTGCAGCGAAGGCCACCACCACCATCTCGTCTGCCGGTCCTGCGGCCGCACGGTCGAGGTGGAGGGGCCCACAGTGGAGGCATGGGCCGAGCGGGTGGCGGCGCAGCACGGGTACGTGGGCGTCTCGCACACCCTGGAGATCTTCGGCACCTGCCCGTCCTGCGCGCGCTGATTCGGTGATCTTGGCGGTCGTGCCGGACGCTTGACGGTGTGAAGATCTACGCCACGCGCGTCCCCACCGCCCTCCGTCAAATCGTCACCGATCTCCTCGTCGTCGCCTGGGTGTACGCGTCGATCCGGATCTCGATGTGGGTGTACGACCTGATCGAAAAGCTGGCCGTGCCCGGGCAGAAGCTGGAAGGCGCCGGCACCGGCATCGCCGACAACCTGTCCGACGTCAGCGGCAAGGTCGGCCGGATACCGGCGGTCGGCAACGACCTGACCAGGCCTTTCGAGAGCGCGGCCAACGCCGCCCGCTCCCTGTCCGACGCCGGCCAGAGCCAGCAGGACGTGGTGGCCGACCTGGCGTGGGCGCTGTCGTTGGCGCTGCTGGTGTTTCCGCTCGGGCTCGTACTCTTCCTGTGGCTACCGCTGCGCATCCGCTGGATGCGGCGAGCCGGAGCGGCCGCGGCCCTGCGCAGGGCACCCGCCGGGCGCGACCTGCTCGCGCTGCGCGCCCTGGCCAACCAGCCCTTGCGCAAACTGACCCGCATTGACCCGGACGTGGCCGAGGCATGGCGCCGAGGCGACGACGACGTAGTCGACGCCCTCGCGTCGTTGGAACTCCGAGCCCTAGGCCTCCGCTAATTTCATTGGGGTCAATCCCCCAGGAGAATCCTCGCTAACTTGTCGGCCATGCCGTCGTACCTGCATGAGGCATTGGTGGAAATGTTCCGGAATCAGCCGGCGTTGGCCGCCGAACTGCTGGCCGGTCCGCTCGGTGTCGACGTGCCGCCCTTCGACCACGCCGGCGTCACGTCAGGAGACCTGACGGATGTGACGCCGACGGAGTACCGGGCGGACGTCGCGGTGACCTTGAACAAGGACGACACCGCTGTCTTCGCCGTGGTGGTGGAGGCGCAGTTGACTACCGCTCCTTACCGCTACCAGAGCGATTTCGCCCGCCGCTACTTCGCTAAGGGCGAGGCCCAAGCCGTGCTGTCGGTCCTGGAGGCCCGCGACCTGCCCGTGGCCGAAGCCGTACGGGAGCGGATCCTTCGCTGCTCTGATGCGGATCAGCTCGAAATCTGGCTCCGCCGAGCCGTCACCGCCCGTAAGGCGGAGGACCTGTTCGCCTAGGCTCGCGCCCCACTGTGATCAGGGCGTCTCTCAAGTCGTTAGAGCAACCTGAGGGACGCCCTGATCACTGTTAGCGGGGGATGCGGCGGCGGGCGTCTTCGGCTGTGGAGGGGCCGGGCTCCCAGTGCGCTACCCATGGCAGGTCGGACTGCGGGGTCACCACGCCCTCCTCCAACCAGGCGTACCGGCCATCCAGGATGCGCTTCGCCGCCGCCGAGTCGCGGCTGTCGGTGTTGTCCCACAGGCCGTCGAAGAGCGCCTCGGCGCGCAGCCGCGCCTGGCGGCAGAACAGGTCGGCCAGTTCGACGCCCTCGGGCCGGTCGCCACGCTGGGCGCGAGCCCGTACGCAGACCGCGGACATCGCGAACAGCTCGGCTCCGATGTCGACGATCCGCCCGAGGAAGCCCTGCTTGCGCTCCAGCTTCCCCTGCCAGCGGGACATCGCGTAGAACGTCGACCGGGCAAGTTTGCGGGACGCCCGTTCCACGTACCGCAGATGGGTGGCGAGCGGCCCGAACTCCCCGTACCCGGTGGGCACCTGCCCCTTGCCGACCGTGAGCGTGGGCAGCCACTTCGCGTAGAACGCACCCGCCTTCGCGCCGGCGCGCGCCTTGCGGCCCAGGTCGGCTTCCGGGTCGATGATGTCGCCGGCCACCGACAGGTGCGCGTCGACCGCCTCACGGGCGATGAGCAGGTGCATGATCTCGGTGGAGCCTTCGAAGATCCGGTTGATGCGCAGGTCACGCAGGATCTGCTCGACCTCGGCGGGGCGCTCGCCACGGGCGGTCAGCGACTCGGCGGTCTCGTATCCGCGCCCGCCCCGGATCTGGATCAGCTCATCGGCGACCTGCCAGGCCATCTCGCTGGCGTACAGCTTGACCAGCGCCGCCTCGATTCGGATGTCGTTGCGGTCGTCGTCGGCGATCATGCAGCAGAGATCGAGCATGGACTCCATCGCGTACGTGGTCGCGGCGATGAACGCGAGCTTCTTGGCGACCGCCTCGTGCAGCCCGACCGCCCGGCCCCACTGCACGCGGTCGGCGGCCCAGAGGCGGGCCACGTTGAGCGACCACTTGCCGGCGCCGACGCACATGGCGGGCAGCGAGAGCCGGCCCGTGTTGAGCGTGGTCAGTGCGATCTTGAGGCCCTTGCCGAGACCGCCGATCACGTTCTCGGCGGGTACGAACACGTCGTGGAACCGGGTCACGCTGTTTTCCAGGCCGCGCAGGCCAAGGAACGCGTTGCGCCGCTCGATCGTGATGCCCGGCGAGTCGCCCTCGACCACGAACGCGGTGATGCCCTTGTCGGGCACGCGGGCCATGACGACGAGCAGCGTGGCGACGGTGCCGTTGGTGGCCCACAGCTTGACGCCGTTGAGCTTGTACCCGCCCTCGACGGGCTCGGCGATGGTGGCAAGGCGGGCCGGGTCGGAACCGACGTCCGGCTCGGTCAGCAGGAAGGCGGACACCTCACCAGCGGCCAGCCGGGGCAGGAACGCCTTCTTCTGCTCGGGGGTGCCGAAGAGCTTGAGCGGCTGCGGCACGCCGATGGACTGGTGCGCCGAGAGCAGTGCCCCGATCGACGGGCTGACCGAGCCGGCGAGCGTCAACGCCTTGCAGTAGTGCAGATTCGAGAGCCCGAGGCCTCCGTACTCCTTGTCGATCTTCATGCCGAAGGCGCCGAGCGCCGCGAGGCCCTGGAAGACCTCGTCCGGGATGCTCGCCTCCCGCTCGATCCGCTGGCCGTCCACTTCGGACCGCACGTATGCGTCGAGCTTGCCGAGGAACTCGGGCTCCGGTTCTGGCTCGGGCCACGGATCGATCAGGTCGAGGCGGAATCGGCCGAGGAACAGCTCCTTGCCGAAGCTCGGCTTGCGCCAGTCCGACTCGCGGGCCGCCTCGGCGACCTGACGGGCCTGCTTTTCCGAAACGTTCGTCTCGGTCACGGCGTACCCCCTTGCCCGAGTGCTGTGACGTGTCCCACGCTACCGGCGAGTATTACCCGGTGGTAGGGGTTCATCGGTCCAGTTACGCCTTAAGAAGGGGAGGAACGCCCAGAACGTGAGGAACCACAGCGCGGTCGCCCCGCTGAGTATGAGCGCGACGGGGCGAGACAGCAGGAAATCGGTGATCAACAGAACCGACGCCACCATCGCCACCAACGTGAACGCCAACCCGCCGGTCGCCATGCTGTGCGCGAAACGCACCAGCTCCGGCTTGCGGCCGAGCCGGAAGAGCGCCCGGTGAAACGCCACCGGCGAGATGATCAGCGCGGCCGAGCCAGCCGCGGCGAGCAGCGCCACCACGTACACATCCCGCTGGAAACCGGTCGCCTTCGGAAACTCGGCGCTGAACGGGAGGATCAGCAGGAAGGCGAAGAGGATCTGCACACCGGTCTGCGCGACGCGCAACTCCTGCAGCAGATCGGCGAAATTACGGTCCCAGCGCTGTTTTTCGGTCTCCTCCTCCACGGTCCAGAGAACTGCCCGCAACCGCCGCTGATCAAACTTTGAGCTACCGCGACGTCCGCGGCGCGCCAGACCGTCGCTCCCGCGGCCTCACCGTCCGCGGGTCACGGTCAACCCCCGCGGGGCGTGGGGACGCGCGGGGTGAGGCCGCGGGAGCAACGGGCAGCTACCGCGACGAACGTCGCGGTAGCTCAGAAGATCTTGATCTACGACCCGCGGCGGATGCGGCCGGCGTAGCGGGCTTCCAGGTCGGTGTTGTGGGCGTCGCCGCCGGGGATGTTCGCCGAGAGGTACACCGGTGGCCGCTCCCCCGCCTCGATCATCCGGCGCACCACCTCGACCACGATCTGCTGGGCGAGCAGCGCGGCGGTGATCGACGAGACCGCGCCCACCGCGCCGCCTCCGGGCAGCGGCAGGGTGGCGTCGCCGTATGGTGCGCCGTTGTCGAGCACCACGTCGGCGAGGTCAGCGAGCTTGCGACCGGACGGGTGGCGGGACTCCACGCGCTCCGAGTGCTCTCGCGACGTGATCGCGATCAGGCCGTGCCCGCGCTCCTTGACCAGGGTCGCGAACTCCACCATCGCGCCGTTGACGCCGGAGTTCGACGCGAGTACGAAGACGTCGGCCGGCTCGATGGGCGCCAGCGCGTACAGCTTGTGCGCCACCGTGAGGTCGCGTTCCAGGAAGGGGCCGAGGATGCTCGCCGGCTCGCCACCCCGCAGCACCAGGTCACGCAGGGCGATCCGGTTGGTGGGCACGAGACCGCCGGCCCGGCCCGCGATCTCCATCGCCAGCGCCTCGGAGTGCCCGGTGCCGAACGCCTGCACGACGCCGCCCGCGCGCAGCGCCGACACGATCAGTTCCGCGGCGCGGCCTACCTCGGAGCGCTGGCCGCTGGCGACCCGGTCGATGGTCTCGGTGACGACCTTCAGGTAGCCGTCCGCGCTCAAAATCATTTACGCCCTACTCGTACTGCTGCTTCGGCGGATCGATCTGCCGCCACGACTCGACCTCGATGAACGGGATGGACTCGTCGTTGACGGGGTCGGTGGCGGTGCGGTCGGTGTACTTGCCGACGACCTCGACCCACGTGTCGGCGGCCAGCCCGCTGGGCGCGTCACCCGACATGCCCACCTTGATCGGTCGCCCGTCGGCGGCGCAGCACGACAGGATGATCCGGGCGAGGATCGGATGGCCGTCGGCGCCCTCCGCGATGAACCCGGTGAGCTGCACCCGGCGGTCACCGATCGAGGTGCCCTTGTCGAAGACCGCCCTCGACGCGTAGTCGAGCACCGTGATCCGCGCCGGATCGCCCTCGGGAAGCGGCGGATAGTCCGACATCTGCTGCTGGTTGGAGAGCGCGGTGCCCGCCTGGCCCGCGGCGTACGAACCAAGTGCCGGCGGGGCCACGAGCAGCAGGCCGAGCACGGGCAGGATCAGGAACCAGCCGACGCGCGGCTCGCGGTGCGGCTTGCCGTCACCATGGTCGTGATCGTGATCCGCCGTCTTTCTCAAGTCGTAGAACAGGGTCATGACCGCTGCCGCGATCAGCAGTACGCCCGCCGCGATCAGGAACGGCCGCAGCCCCTCCTTGACGTACCGGAGGTACATGTCGGTGACGCTGGCCTTCACCACCGCGCCGCCGAAAAGCAGCATCACGACCGCCTGAGCCTGCCGGTTCACAGCAGCACCACCCCTACCGCCACGGCGATCAGGATGCACACCGCGAACGTGGACGGCGCGAACCGCAACGCGAACCGCCGCCCGAACACACCGGCCTGCATCGAGATCAGTTTGAGGTCGACCATCGGCCCCACGACCAGGAACACCAGCCGCGAGGTAAGCGAGAACTGCGACAGCGACGCCGCCACGAACGCGTCGGCCTCCGAGCAGATCGACAGCAGCACGGCGAGTACCGCCAGCGCGATGATCGACAGGACCGGATTGTCAGCGAGCGTCTGGAGCCACCGCTCGGGCACCACGACGTTGATTGTCGCGGCCGCCATCGCGCCCACCACCAGGAACCCGCCCGCGTGCACCACGTCGTGCCGGACCGCCGCCCAGAACGCCTGCCCGCGCGGCACCCCGTCGAGGTCGGGCCGGTGCGGCAGGCGGATCCAGTCGGCGCGGCCGAGCCTCAGCCAGAGCCAGCCCATGATCATGGCGACGATGAGGCTCGCGACGCCCCGGCCGACGACCATCTCGGGGTTGTTGGGAAACGCGACCGCCGTCGCGGTGAGCACGATCGGATTGATCGCGGGTGCGGCCAGCAGGAACGCCAGCGCCGCCGCTGGGGTGACCCCGCGCCGGATCAGCGAACCGGCGATCGGCACCGCGCCACACTCGCAGCCGGGCAGGATCACGCCCGCGCCGCTGGCTACGGGGACTGCGAGAGCCGGGTGCTTGGGGAGCGCCTTGGACCAGAACGACCGAGGGACGTACACCGCGATCACGGCCGACAGCGCGACGCCGAAGACCAGGAACGGCACGGCCTGCACCATCACGGACACGAACACCGTGGTCCAGGTCTGCAGTCGCGGGTTGGAGATGGCGTCGGCCAGTGGATTGCGGAAGAGCACCAGCAGGACGAGCACGACCGCGAGCACCTCGACCGAGCCGATCCGGTCGCCGAAAAGCCGCCGCGGCGCCTCTTTCGTCTCCCGCGCCTCCTGGCCTGTTGCTTCCCGCGCCTCCTGGCCTGTTGCTTCCCGCGCCTCCTGGCCTGTTGCTTCCCGCGCCTCCTGGGTCTCCGGGTCGACAGAGGTCACGGCAGGAGAGTAACGCACCTGGCCTGCGGTGTAACGTTGGCGAGAACAACCGACAGGGGAGCGCACAGCGCTGAGAGTGCGGCCGGCGATGACGCGGCACGCAGACCCTCGAACCTGATCTGGGTAATGCCAGCGCAGGGAGTCCGGAGGATGTCACATGTCACCTACTCGATGGCGCACCGTCGATATCGTCGTCGCCGCCGTGCTCGGCGTCGCGTTCGGCGTGATCTTCTGGGCCTGGGGCCTGCTCTGGGAAGGCCCGGCCAACGCGATCCCGCTGCCGGGCCGCGCGTTCATCTACGGCGTCTGGCTGCTGCCCGCGGTGCTCGGCCCGCTCGTCATCCGCAAGCCGGGCGCCGGCATCTTCACCGAACTTGTCGCCGCGCTCGTCTCCACGCTCCTCGGCTCGCCGTGGGGCCTGCTCACCGTGCTGTACGGGCTGTTCCAGGGTGCGGCGGGCGAGTTCGCGTTCGCCGCCACCGGGTACCGGCAGTGGCGGCTGCCGACCGCCATCGTGGGCGGCGCGCTGGCCGGTGGCGCGGCCACTCTCCTCGACGTCATCAACTACTACCCCGACACGTCGACCGGCTGGAAGTGGGCGTACGGCGCGCTCGTCGTGCTCAGCTCCGCGGTCATCGCCGGTGGCGGCGCCTGGGCGCTGACCCGCGCGCTCGCGCAGACCGGCGTGCTGGACCGGTTCCCGGCGGGCCGCGACCGCGTCACGGTCTAGGCCCTAATGCGCGCGTGAACGACCCGAGCGGAGCGAGGCATCAGACTCAGTGATCAAGCTCAGCGGGTTCGGGTGGCGGCACGCAGGCCGGAAACGGTGGGCGCTGCGCGATCTCGACCTGCGGGTGGAGCGCGGCGAACGGGTACTCCTGCTCGGGCCTTCGGGCGCCGGCAAGAGCACGCTGCTCGCCGCGCTCGCCGGCCTGCTCGCCGCCGACTCCGGTGAACGGGAAGGCACCGTCGACGTCGACGGGCGCGCCGGCATCCTCTTCCAGGACCCCGAGACACAGCTCGTCATGGCACGCTCCGGCGACGACGTGGCGTTCGGGCTGGAAAACCTCGGCATACCGCCGGACCAGATCTGGCCACGCGTCGACGAGGCGCTGCGACGGGTCGGCTTCCCCTACGGCCGCGACCGCCACACCGCGGCCCTGTCCGGCGGCGAGCAGCAGCGGCTCGCGCTCGCCGGCGCCCTCGCGCTCAGGCCAGACGTGCTGCTACTCGACGAGCCCACCGCCAACCTCGACCCCGAGGGCGCCGACCTGGTGCGCGGCGCGCTCGCCCAGGCGCTCGACCCCGACAGCACGCTGATCCTGGTAGAGCACCGGGTCGCGGAGGCGCTGCCACTCGTCGACCGGGTGGTGGTGCTGGAGCCGGGCGGTGGCGTGCGCGCGGACGGCCCACCCGAGAAGGTGTTCACCGAGCACGGCGACCGGCTCGCCGCCGAGGGCGTGTGGGTGCCGGGACATCCGGTGCCACCGCGACGCGCGGTTCGCGCGCCCGGAAAGGCGTTACTGTGCGCGGAAAAGGTCGCCCTCCGCGACCGCTTGGCCGCCGTCGACCTGACGGTACTGGAGAACGAGGCGCTCGCGGTCCTCGGGCCGAACGGCGCCGGCAAGTCCACATTGGCCCTTCTGCTGGGCGGCCTGCTCAAGCCCGACAATGGACGGGTACGGGCGACGGAGGCGTTGGCCGGCACCGAGGCGGCCACTCCCCCGCACCGCTGGCGGGCGCGCACGCTGGCACGGCGCATAGGATCGGTCTTTCAGGACCCGGAGCACCAGTTCGTCACCGCCCGTGTCCACGATGAACTCGCCATCGGTGCCGATCCATCCACTGTGGACGTACTATTGGGACGGTTGCGTTTGGACCAGCTCGCCGGTGCGAACCCGTACACCTTGTCAGGTGGCGAGGCGCGGCGGCTGAGCGTGGCGACGGCGCTGGCCGCGGCGCCACGCCTCCTTGTTTTGGACGAGCCCACGTTCGGCCAGGACCGTCGCACGTGGATCGAGCTGGTCGACCTGCTGGCAGACCTGCGCGACGCCGGCCACGGCATCGTCGCCGTCACCCACGACCGCGACTTCGTCCAAACTCTCGCCGACCGCACGGTGACCCTGTGACCACGCTAGCTGGCAGACCTGCGCTACGCCGGCCACGACCGCGACTTCGTCCAAGCTCTCGCCGACCGCACGGTGACGCTGTGAGCGCGCTGGCTGGCGCTCGCTCTGCTCCCCCTTTTGCGGGTGCGGGAGGCGGCGCATGACCGGGCTCCTCGCGCGGCGGAATCCGGTGGCCAAGCTGGCGGCGGCGCTGGTGTTCACGCTCGCGCTGGTCGTGACGCTCGACCCTCTGACGCCGGCCATCGCGATCGCGATCGAGCTGGCGCTGGTGCCGCTGTTCGGGCTGAGCTACGGCACACTGGCCCGGCGCGCGTGGCCGTTGCTGGTGAGCGCGCTCGGCGTGGTCGTGACGATCGTGCTGTTCGCGGCGGAGCGCGGCGGCGACCACCTCTTCGAGGCCGGCCCGATACTGGTGACGACCGGCGTGCTCACGTCCGCACTCGGCCTCGCGCTGCGCGTCGTGGCTATCGCCCTGCCAGGCGTGCTGGTGTTCGCGTCCACCGACCCGACCGACCTCGCCGACGCCCTCGTGCAGAACGCGCGCGCACCGCACCGGTTCGCGATCGGTGCGCTGGCGGCGTTCCGGCTGGCACCGTTGATGCGGCAAGAGTGGCAGCAGCTCACACTGGCCCGCCGCGCCCGCGGCATCGACGCCGGCCGCAACCCACTGGCCGCGCTGCGCATCTTCGCGTCGACGTCGTTCGCGTTGCTGGTAGGCGCGATCCGGCGCGGCACCCGGCTGGCGATCGCCATGGACGCGCGCGGCTTCGACTCAGGCATGACCCGCACGCACGCCCGCGTCCAGCACTTCCGGTTGGCGGACGCCGCGCTGATCGTGGCCACCGTGGCGGTAGCCGCCACCATCCTGGCCATCTCCGTAGCAGCCGGCACCTTCCGCCCCCTCCTCTAGCTCCCCCTCCCACCCCCGCCCCCGCCCGTGATCATTGCGTCATTCAAGTCGTAAGAACGCCTTGAATGACGCAATGATCACGGGCGCCGCGCCCCGCGCCCCTTCGCTGCCCCCGCGCAGCGCGGCCCCCGTGGGCCGCGCTGCGCCCGCGCGGGCTCTCTTCTCGTCGATCAAGGGCGAATGCACGTGGTTGGATCTCTTTTCCGCGTGCGTTTGCCCTTGATCCATGGGGTTGCCCTTGATCGGCGGCGGGCCGCGCGACGCATTCGCGGTGACTGCCGGGGCTTGATCGCCGCCGCTGGGAGGCGGGGGGACGCGCGATGGACCAGATCCCGGTTATGTGCCACGAAAAGCGTGCGATCCGCCGTGGCGGGTGTGGGGGCGGGACCATTTATGTATGACGACGTGGAAGTGGGCGGGGCCCACATAGCTGACGCGGCGCCTCCGCTGGTCGACAATGACCGCTGTGTGGGGCGATGGGCGGGACGGCGGTAATCCGCGCTGGGTGGTGGCCGAGCTGGTGGCCGACGCGGCACGCCACCGATATCCGGCGGACGTACTCGCGGTTGGGGTACACGGGTCTCTGGCTCACGGCGACGACACCGATACCAGCGACGTTGACATGATCGTGGTGACCTACCGGCCGGGCAGCGGGCCGCGCCCCGTGACGCGGCGGGTCGATGGGGTGCTGGTGGACCTGAGCGTGATCGGCGCCGACCAGTACCTGCAACACGCACGCACCTTGTCGACGTCGTGGCCCTTGGCCGCCGACCGGTACATGACGACGAAACCGATTCACGATCCGGACGCGTGGCTGGAACAGCTGCGCGACACCCATCTGAGCCGGCTGGCGGACGCGCGACCGGCGGAGTTCAGCACGCTGGCGCGCGAGGCGTGGTGCCGGGCCGCCTCGGCGCACGCCCGCGCGATCCGGCTCACCCAGTGGTACGACACCGACACCGCGATGCTGATGATCGGCGAGGCGCGGTTGAGCGCGTCGATGGTGGTGGGGCTGCTGTCCCGCACGTACTTCCGCAACAGCGCCGACGCGGTCAAGCGGACGGGTCTCGCGGGCGCGGACATGACCGAGTTGGGGTCGGTACTGCGCGCCCAGTCCGACGACCTGGCCGCCCGCGGTCGCCCGGTCGACGCCACCGTCGGCGAGTTCTTCGAGTAGCGAGGCCCGCCGGCACCGCCCGGCGTACCGAACGCGCCGGTGTCGCGGTGGCGGCGGCCGAGACTGTGGCGATCTGCTGCCCCTGCAGGGGCAGCAGATCGCCACAGACGCCGCAGCGTCTGAATCTTGGAGCGCTACCGTCGCCCCAGCGACGCTGCAGCTCCAAGATCTGCCAGCGGCATTGCTACGCGCTGGTGCGAAGGGGGCGAATCGCCCGCCCACCTCGGCCGCAAGTGCCGCGAACCTGCCCCAGACCCGCCGCAGACCGCGGCGGCGCTCGCCGATCAAGGGCAAGCCCATCGATCAAGGGCATATGCACGCGGAAGAGAGATCCAACCACGTGCAATCGCCCTTGATCGGCGCGCAGGGGGCGAGCCGCGCACGAGCGAGGCCGCGCGCAGAGGGCGAGCCGCGCGAGGACCGCGCGCAGAGAGCGAGCCGCGCGAGGGGCGCGCGCAGAGAGCGAGCCGCGCGAGGGCCGCGCGCAGAGAGCGACGCTGCGCGCGAGCGAAGCGCGCGCAGGGAGAGGCCGGGCGTGGAGGGCGGCGTCGCGCCGGGCGCGGTGAGGGAGGGGTTACAGGGGGCCGGTTACGCCGATTAGGGAGCCGATTGCGTACGTTGCCGCCGCGGCCGCCGCGCCGAGAAGGAGTTGGCGGAGGCCGCTGCCCAGCCAGGAGCGGTTGGTGAAGCGGGCGACAAGCGCACCCGCCACGAATAGTCCTACCCCGCCCACCGCCAGCGCGAGCCACAGCGCGTCGAAGCCCACCAAGTATGTTGCCAGCGGCACCAGCGCCCCGACAGAGAAGCACACGAACGAGGAGCCGGCCGCGACCCAGGGACTGGGGCGCTCGTCCGGGTCGACGCCCAGCTCCTCGCGGGCGTGCACGCGCAGCGCCTCGTCGGGGTTGCGTTTCAGGATGTCGGCCACCTGCTCGGCGAGATGGCGAGGCAGCCCGCGCTTGGTCCACAGGGAGACCAGCTCGCGCGCCTCGGCTTCGGGGAAGCGTTCGAGCTCGCGCCGTTCCTTGGCCACCTCGGCGGCCACCTGTTCGTTCTGGGTGCGCACGCTCGTGTACTCGCCGAGGCCCATCGATATTGCCCCGGCGACCAGTCCGGCGACGCCGGTCAGCACGATGTTGCGCGACGATACGCCGCCACCGCCCACGCCGGCGATCAGCGCGATGTTGGTGACGAGGCCGTCCATGGCGCCGAACACGGCCGGCCGGAGCCAGCCGCCGGAGACGTCGGCGTGGTGGTCGGAGTGGATGGCCGCCGGTCTGTCGGCGGTCACGGAAGGGTGAGGATCTCGTGCCCGTCGTCGGTCACCACGATGGTGTGCTCGAACTGGGCGGTCCACCGGCGATCCTTGGTGACCACGGTCCAGCCGTCGCGCCACATCTCGTACTCGTGCGTGCCCAGCGTGATCATCGGCTCGATGGTGAACGTCATCCCCGGCTCCATGATCACGTCGAGCTGGGGGTTGTCGTAGTGCGGCACGTACAGCCCGCTGTGGAACGCCTCGCCGATGCCGTGCCCGGTGAAGTCCCGCACGACGCCGTACCCGAACCGCCGCGCGTATGCCTCGATGACCCTGCCGACGGCGTTGAGCTGACGGCCCGGCGCGACCGCGCGGATGCCGCGCATCATCGCCTCGTGCGTGCGCTCGACCAGCAGCCTGGCCTCTTCCGACACCTCACCGACGCAGAACGTGGCGTCGGTGTCGCCGTGTACGCCGTTGATGAACGCTGTGACGTCGACGTTGATGATGTCGCCGTCTTCGATCACGGTCGTGTCGGGGATGCCGTGGCAGATGACCTCGTTGAGGCTGGTGCAGCACGACTTCGGGAAGCCCTTGTAACCGAGTGTCGACGGGTAGGCGCCGTGGTCGCAGAGGAACTCGTGGACGACCCTGTCGATCTCGTCGGTGGTGACGCCCGGCTTGCAGTGCTCACCGGCGAGCTGCGTGGCCTGCGCCGCGAGCCGCCCCGCGAGCCGCATCTTCTCGATCGTCTCGGGGGTCTGCACATGCGAGCCGCGCCACTCGCGGGGGCGCTTCTTGCCCACGTACTCGGGACGGACGATCTGGGCGGGCACCTGGCGCCACGGCGAGAGCTGGCCAGGCACCAATGGGGCGCGGACGTTCATGGCATCCACCCTAGCGCCGCCGACCGTACCCCCGATGGTTGCCGCATGACAAGCGATGTGAAACGGTGAGTGCGTGGATCAGGAGTTCTCCACCCGGGTGAGTCAGGCGGGTGACCAAGTCACCGTCTGGGTCGCGGGCGAGGTGGACATGGCTACGGCCGACCTCATGTACAAGGCGGCGACCCCCGAGGGCGTCCGCGAACTGACGCTCGACCTGACCGGCGTCACCTTCTTCGACTCGGCCGGCATCCACGCCCTGATCCGGCTCACCGGCCGGTACCCGGAAGCGATGACCGTACTCCCCTCGCACGCGGTGCGCCGCGTCCTCGACATCGCCGGCCTCGGCGACCAGGGCTGGCTCAGCCGTCCTTGAACACGCGGCGGATGGTGATCTCCGTGCCTTGATCGGTGCGGTCCACCGCCAGATCGGCGAGCGCCCCGATCAGCACGAGCCCCCGGCCGCGGAGCCCGGCACCGGCCGAATCCCGCCACTGGCCGCTGTCTCGCACGACCGCCACGACCTCCGGCCCCCGGATCTCCGCGCGCACCGCGATCCTCGACTCGGTTGGGTCGACGGGGTGCTCGATCGCGTTCGCCGCCGCCTCCGACACCGCCACCACGAGGTCGAACCGCTCGTCCTCCGGCACATCGTGCGCGACGAGGAAGGACTCCAGCCGGCGGCGCAGCACCGACAGCTTGGTCGGATCGGCCGGCAGCACCAGCCCGAACCGGTCGATCTCGGTCGCCTCGACGGCTAGCAGCGCGATGTCGTCCCGGCGCGGTACGCCGGTGGCCTCGTCGAGCACCGCGTCCAGCATGTCCTCGACGTGGTCGTACGGGCGCGTGGCGGTGGCGCGCAGCCGGTCCGTGCCGGCGTCGATGCCGCCGCGCCGGTCGTCGATGGCGCCATCCGTGTACAGCAGGAGGCGCGCGCCCGGGTCCAGGTGGCCCTCGCGGGTGGGGAAGATCGCCTCCGGCATCGCGCCCACCGGTGGGCCCAGGGCCTCGTCGTGCAGGAGCGCGGTGCCGCCGTCCGGATCGATCAGCAGGGGTGGCGGATGCCCGGCGCTGGCGAGCCGCATCCGTCCGGTACGCGGGTTCAAGCGCAGGCACGCCGCCGTGGCGAACACGCGCCGTCCGGTCGAGCCGAGCAGGCGGTTCAGCCGGGTCAGCGCGGCACCGGGATCGAACCCCTCCAGCACGTACGCCCGCAGCGCGTTGCGTATCTGGCCCATGACGGCGGCCGCCTGTACGCCCTTGCCGACGACGTCGCCGATCACCAGTACCAGCTCGCCGTCGCCCGCCGGGATCACGTCGTACCAGTCGCCGCCCACGTCCGCCTCGGCGCTGCCCGCGAGGTACCGGCTGGCGACGATCGCGCCCGGCACCGTCGGCAGCGTCTGCGGCAGCAGGCTGTGCTGGAGCGTGGTGGCGATCCGGTGCTCCGCCTCGTAGAGCCGGGCGTTCTCCAGCCGCAGCCCCACCAGCCGGCCGAGCTGGGCGAGGAGCGCCCGCCCGGACTCGTCGGCCACCGGGGGCCACACGCGCAGCTGCCCGAACGTGGCGCCGCCGCTGCCCACCAGCGGTACCGGGGAAGACGGGGTATCGGGGCCGGCACCGCCCGCGTCGACCTCGTGCCGAGTACCCGGAATGGATGCGACGACGCGGCCGGCGCCGACCATGCGCTGCCCGTGCTCGGCGGCGAGCCGAGCCACCTCGCTTGTGGACTGTGCCGCGCCGATCGCGACGGCGGCGTCGGCCAGGGCACGGAGCTGGCGGATGAGCTGGCCGCGCAGCCGGCTCAGTTCCATTGTGGACCGCACCCGGGCCACCAGCTCCTGTGCCGCGAACGGCTTGATGAGGTAGTCGTCCGCTCCCGCGGCCAGCGCCTCGACGGACGCCTGGTCGCCGGCCCGCGCGGAGAGCAGCACGATCGGCAGGTGGCTGGTCGCGGGGTCGGCGCGCAGGCGGGCGATCAGGCCCAGGCCGTCCAGTCGGGGCATCATCACGTCGGCGAGGACAAGATCGAAGGGCCGGTCGCGCACCGCCGCCAGCGCGGCCTCGCCGTCGGGCACGGCCGTCACCCGCCAGTACGGGGACAGCAGCCGGACCAGGTGGTCGCGCAGGTCGGAGTTGTCGTCGGCGACCAGGATGTGGCCGCCTTCCCCGCCCGCTTCCCCGCTGTCGGTGCCGCTGGACCACCAGGTCACCTCGCTGGCGTACAGCGGCGCGATCTGCGGGTCCGAGTCGATGGCGCGGTGGATGATGCTGTCGGGCCGCAGGTGGCCGGTGCCGAACGGCACAGTGACCGTGAACGTGCTGCCCGCGCCCAGCTCGCTCGACACGCCCACGGCGCCGCCGTGCATGGTCACGAGCTCGCGCACCAGCGCGAGGCCGATTCCGGTGCCCTCGTGGCTGCGGGCGCGCGCGTCCACGGTGCGGTGGAACCGCTCGAACAGCTTCGGCACCTCGTCCGGCGCGATCCCGACTCCGGTGTCCGCCACGGTCAGCACGGCGGATCCGCGCTCGGTCCGCACCCGCACCACGATCTCGCCCGCGAACGTGAACTTGACCGCGTTGGACAGCAGGTTGAGCAGCACCTTCTCCCACGAGTCGCGGTCGACGTAGACGGGAGCGGTCAACGGTGGACAGTCGACCACGAGGCGCAGGCCGGCGCGCTCGGCGGCGCCCCGGAAGGTGCTCGCCACCCGCGCCGTGAACGCGCTCAGGTCGGTGGGACGGTAGGCCGCCTGGAGGCGGCCGGCCTCGATCGCCGCGAAGTCGAGCAGGGTGTTGACCAGCTTGAGCAGCCGCTGGCCGTTGCGGTGGATGACCTCCGCCGGCTCCCGATGCTGTACCGGCAGGTCGTCGGCGGCGAGCATGTCCTCGGCGGGACCGAGGATCAGCGTGAGCGGGGTGCGGAACTCGTGGCTGACGTTGGCGAAGAAGTCGTTCTTGGCTCGGTCGAGGGCGGCGAGTTGGGCGGCGCGGTCCCGCTCGTACTCATATGCCCGCAGGTTGGCGACCCCGCGCGACACCTGGTCGGCGAGCACGTCGAAGTAGTCGCGGTACGGCTGGTCGAGCTCCAGGTGACGGTTGACCCCGAAGACGAACGCGCCGACCGGCTGCCCGCCGGCCAGGACCGGCCGCACCAGCGCCCGCTCGGCGGCGGACTCGGGAGCTTCGAAGAGCAGGTCCGCCGCGTGCAGGCTGCCCGCGAACGGGTCCGGCATCGCCGCCTGTCGCAGGTGCTTCTCGGGTACGCCGCACGCGCCGGCCAGGGCACCGTCGAGGTACAGGAGCGCGAACGGCACGTCGGCGGGCTCGGCCGACAGCAGGCGGCACACCTCGGCACCGAACTCCGGCCCGCTCCGGTCGGTCAGCTCCGCCAGCCCGGCGCCCAGCGTGCTGATCGTGCGCAGCCGGCGTTCGCTCAGTACCCGTCCGGTGGTCTCGCTGACGATGCACAGCACCCCGCCGACCGAGCCGTCGTCGAGCCGCACGGGGTCGTACGAGATGTCGAAGTACGTCTCCTCCAGAAAGCCGCGCCGGTCGAGCCGGAACGGGTGGTCCCTGCCCCAGAACGACTCGCCGGAGCGCTCGACGCTGGTGAGCAGCGGATCCAGCACGTCCCACAGCTCCGCCCAGTGCTCCCGGGCGGGCGCGCCGAGCGCGTGCGGGTGCTTGTCACCGATCGTCGGCCGGTACGCGTCGTTGTAAAAAGCGACCCGCTCCGGCCCCCAGAACATGACCGCCTGGGTGCGCGAGGCGAGCAGCATGCTGACCGCACTGCGCAGCGGAACTGGCCAGCAGTCCGGGCTGCCAACGGCGGTGGCCGCCCAGTCGTGGGCCCGCATGAGGGCGCCCATGTCGCCCCCACGGTCGAAGGCGACGGCGAGTCCGGCCGGGACCGGCGCGGTACTCGCTGACCCCATACTGGCTCCCCGGGAAGATCGGCTCCTGCGGAGCTAGTACCCGATCGGGGCGCCTACATAACTAGCGAGCGGCCGACACCGTGCGGCGGGCGCGTGCGGCCTCGACCAGCGCGTCGAAGAGCCGGAAGTCGCTCGTGTCTTCGGGGTGCCACTGCACGGCGACCGCGAAGGTGCGCCGCGGGTCTTCCACGATCTCGACCAGGTCGTCGCCGGTGGACCAGCCGACCGCCTCGAGCCCGCCGACGTCGCGCACACCCTGGTGGTGGAACGAGTTGACGACGAGTTCGTCGCCGAGGATCGAGTGGGCGCGCGAGCCGGGCAGCACCCGTACCCCGTGGTGGCCGAACTTGGGTCCGCTGGTCGGCCGGTGCCCGTCGTGGCCGAGCACGTCGGGGAGGTGCTGGTGGAGCTTGCCGCCGTACGCCACGGCCATCAGTTGCAGCCCTCGGCAGATGCCCAGCAGCGGCAGGTCCATGTCGATGGCCGCGCGCAGGAGCAGCAGCTCGGCGACGTCACGCTTCGGGTTGACCTTGGTCGTGGGGTGCGGCGCCTCGCCGAAGAGACCGGGGTCGACGTCGGAGCCGCCGGTGAACATGATGCCGTCGAGGCCCTCCAGGACGTCGACGTCGGGCGCGTCGGGCGTGATCAGTACGGCTCGACCGCCGCTCTCGTGCACGGCGTGCACGTACGAGAGCGGGAGCACCGCCGAGAGGGTGTCGTTGATGCCGAACTTCGCGTCCTCGGCGTACGTGGTCAGGCCAATAACTGGGCGCCTCATGCTCCCAACCTATCGCGCGCCATGGTCAGCGCGAGCCGAACGGCCTGGCGAGAGCCGTTCGGACGGTTCAGGGCACCGCGGTAGGGGGTCGCTGAACCGGCAGTTTGAACACCTGCGCGCCCCAACCGCCCGGGGTGGCCACCAACTTGGCGGCCAGGTCCTTCAGCTCCGGCGAATCCGGCGAAAGCCGCGCGATGTCGATGTTGACGCAGAGGAACGCGACGAGCCCCAGCGTGCGGTCTTCGAGGGAGATCGTGGTCGCCTTGACCTCACGGCCGTTCTTCGGGTGGCGCAGCCGGTACGAGTGGCGGACACCGGCCCACTTGTTGGTCGCGTAGGCGTGAATCACGTCTTCGCCGAAGCTGGACGCCTGGTCGCCATCTTTCCGGTCGGTGATCGAATTTTTGATGACGATGACGGAATGCAACGGGTCGCGCGTGTCGTGCAGGACGAACTCGATCGGTACGCCCGCGAATGTGTCGCCGAGGCCCGCGGTGATCTTTTGAAACTGCTGGAGCATGTGCTGGCGCTGGGCGGCCAACGATTGCGGCTCGACGAGCTGGCGAAGCTTCTTCCGGTATCGACTGCGCAGCTTGTCGAGCAGCAGGACGGCGTTGGCGGAACGCTCCACGACGTTGCGATTGTGCTCGGCGAGATAGAGCAGGTCGATAGCCGCCCGCGGGTTGTAGTGGACGAGCAACTCCTGGCACACCCGCTCGAACGACGGCATGTCGAGCCGCAACAGGCCGTTACTACCGACCTTGATCGGATAGTCCGCCATTTCCACGAGCGCCTGCCCCGTCAGCGTGACCTCTTTCGGCGACAGGGAACGGCCGACGAAATGGGTGACGAGCGCCGCCGCACTCGCACCGAGCACGGCGCTGACGATCTCGGTGATCACGCTTGCCCTCCCGCCGCATGGCGCGCCAGCAACACCCGGACCAGGCAGCGCCGCTGCCCCGCCGCCGGGTCGTCGGTGAAGGCGCCGCGCTTGTGCAGCACGGCGTTGTCGTCGACCACCAGCAGGTCGCCACGCGCCAGGGTGAGCTTGTACTGAAGGTCGCGCCGCCCCAACACCTCGTCGAGCGCGTCGAGCGCCGCGAGATCGCTGGCGTCGAGCGGCACCCCGGTGATCGCCGGTGCCATCTCGACCCGCTGGCGGTTGCAGCGCACCCGCGGGCGGGCCCCGCCGAGGTCGAAGATCGGTGCCCACATGACCGGTGCCTGACCGCTCTGCGCCACGTGCGACCGCTCGAACGCGTATGGCTGGCAGAGCCGCTCGAACTCGCGCGGGAACTCCCGGCGGAGCACCTCGATCACCGCTGGCGTGCGGATCAGTGTCGACTCGCCGCCGGCGGACGCCGTGCCGAGGCACAGCAGGCCGAACATGTCGACCTCGTGCCCGTGCGGGTTCATCGCACCGTCGTTGTGGATGTCGAGGTCGTCGGCGGACTTGGACGTGTAGATCCCGGGGCGGTAGGTGCCGTCGGACCGGAACCGCGAACTGCCCTCGTCGCGGACCAGCCACCCCAGCGACATCGCGCCTTCCGGCCCCTGGAGCAGCGGGTCGCCGACCGACTTCAACAGCTCAGGCGCGAACCCGCACGCCTGCTCCGGAGTCAGGTCGTCGACCGGCACGCCGCTTACCAGGGCGAATCCCGGAAAGCCATCGAGGCCACGCATTATCTGGTTGGCGAGAGCATGATGATCATCGGTATAGGGAACCTGCCAGGAATAGTCCACGGCACCGACCACATCGCCTCCCCTTTTCCGAATGGGTTAACCCAGCGTAGGGAACACTTCGACCGATAGCAATTGACCGTACGTCGACCACTGATAGCTGATAGCCTGACCGCGCTTGGGTCTCGGGCCGCGAGAGACGATCTTTTTCAGAGGCATTTCCCCTGACAGAAGGTGCCGAATTGATCAGCGACATGATTCACAACGGCGTGGATTCGTTGCCCGCGCTCGGCCCGTACCGGCCCGTCGTAAACGCGGGTGGCCTGCTTTTCGTCTCCGCGCAGACGGGAATCGACCCGCTCACGCTGGAGTTGCCCGGCGGTGATTTCAAGACCGAGTGCCGCCAGGCGTTCGCAAACCTCCTGACGGCCGTACGAGCCGGCGGGGCGACCGCCTCCGACATCGTGCGGATGACGGTCCTCTACACCGACCTGGCCTACTTCGACGCGATCAACGAGGTCTACGCGGAGACGTTCCCGCTCGACCCGCCGGCCCGCACCGCGGCCGTGGTGCAGTTGCCGGGCGGCAAGCGGATCGCCATCGACGCGATCGCGGTCGCGCCTTAAGGCAGGCCCTACAGCGGGGTGACGTACGCCCCGGTGATGCCGCCGTCGACGACGAACTGCGCGGCGGTCATGAACGACGCGTCGTCGCTGGCGAGGAAGGCCACCGCCGCCGCGATCTCCTCCGGCTGGGCGAACCGGCCCATCGGCACGTGTACGAGGCGCCGGGCGGCCCGCTCCGGGTCCTTGGCGAAGAGTTCGAGGAGCAGGGGTGTCGCCACCGGCCCGGGGCAGAGCGCGTTGATCCGGATGCCCTCCCGGGCGAACTGCACGCCCAACTCCCGAGTCAGCGCCAGCACGCCGCCCTTGCTGGCCGTGTACGCGATCTGACTGGTCGCGGCGCCCATGAGGGCGACGAACGACGCGGTGTTGATGATCGAGCCCTTGCCCTGCCGTTGCATGTGCGGGATCGCGTACTTGCAGCACAGGAAGACGCTCGTGGTGTTGACCTTGATGACCCGCTCCCAGGCGTCCAGCCCGGTCACCAGGATCGAGTCGTCGTCCGGCGGCGAGATGCCGGCGTTGTTGAACGCGATGTCGACCCGGCCGTGCCGCTCCGCCACCCCGTCGAAGAGCGCGCGCACCGCCTCCTCGTCGGTGACGTCGCACCGCACGAACTCGCCGCCGACCTCGTCCGCGGCCGCCTTACCCGCGTCTTCGTTGACGTCGACGCAGACTGCGAGCGCCCCCTCGGCGCTCAGCCGCCGCACGGTGGCCAGCCCGATGCCCGACCCTGCTCCGGTCACCACCGCGACCCGCCCCGCCAGCCGTTCCATGTGCACCCCTCTTCTCGTGATCAGGGCGTCCCTCAAGTCGCTCTAACGACTTCAGGGACGCCCTGATCACGTTGCGATGAAGATGTTTTTCTCGTCCGTGAAGGCTTTCAGGGCGTCCGGGCCGAGTTCGCGGCCCAGGCCGGACTGTTTCATCCCGCCGAACGGGGTCCAGTAGCGCACCGACGAGTTCGAGTTGACGCTCAGGTTGCCCGCTTCCACACCCCGAGCGGCCCGGATCGCCCGGCCCACGTCGCGGGTCCAGATCGAGCCGGACAGCCCGTACTCGGTGTCGTTTGCCAGCGCCAGCGCCTCCGCCTCGCCGTCGAACGGGAGCACCGACACCACGGGGCCGAAGACCTCCTCGCGCCAGTGCCGGTCGGCTGTCGAGCCGGCGAGCAGCACCGTCGGCGCGTACCAGAATCCGTCGCCCTCGGGGGCCGAGCCCGTGAACGCGACCTCGGCCTCGTCCACATAGGACGCGACCGCGGCGCGCTGCCCGGCCGAGATGAGCGGGCCCATCTCGGCCGTCTCCAGCGCCGGGTCCTGCACCCGGAACGCCTTGACCGCCACCTCCAGCAGCTCCAGGAACTTCTCGTACACCGGCCGCTCCACCAGCAGCCGCGACCGGGCGCAGCAGTCCTGGCCGGCGTTGTCGAAGACCGCGGCCGGTGCCGCCGCGGCGGCACGCTCCAGGTCGGCATCGGCGAAGACGATGTTGGCGCTCTTGCCCCCCAGCTCCAGCGTCACCCTCTTCACCTGCTCCGCACAGCCGGCCATGATGCGCTTGCCGACCGCGGTCGAACCCGTGAAACACACCTTCCGGACGGCGGGGTGGGTCACGAACCGCTCGCCCACCACGCTTCCCTTGCCGGGTACGACCGTGAAGACGCCCTCCGGCAGCCCCGCCTCCAGGGCCAGCTCGCCCAGGCGGATCGCGGTGAGCGGCGTCAACTCGGCCGGCTTGAGCACCACCGTGTTTCCCGCCGCGAGCGCCGGGACGAACCCCCACCCGGCGATCGGCATCGGGAAGTTCCACGGCACGATCACGCCGACGACGCCCAGCGGCTCGTGGAACGTCACGTCGAGCCCACCCGGTACCGGAATCTGCCGGCCGGTCAGGCGCTCCGGCGCGCCCGCGTAGTAGTCGAGCACGTCGCGGACGTTGCCCGCTTCCCAGCGCGCGTTGCCGATGGTGTGCCCCGCGTTGCGCACCTCGAGCTGCGCCAGCTCTTCGAGATGCGCGTCGACCACCGCGGCGAAACGCCGCAGCAGCCGGGCGCGATCACCGGGCGAGACCCGCCGCCACGATTCGAACGCCCCCCTCGAACGCTCGATCGCGGCGTCGGCCTCCCCCATTGAGTACGACGGAACGGTCGCGACGGTTCGCGCCGTCGCGGGGTTGAGAACCTCAGAGACGCTCGAAGCCACGGAACATCTCCCAATCTGTGACCGCAGCGTCGAACGCGGCCAGCTCCACCCGGGCGTTGTTGGCGTAGTGCCCGACGACCTCGGCACCGAACGCGTCCTGCGCCACCGGCGAGGTCTCCCACAGCGCGAGCGCGTCGCGCAGGGTCGCCGGCACCCGGGGCGCCTTCGCGTCGTCGTACGCGTTGCCGGCGTACGCCTCTTCCAGCTCCAGCTCGTTTTCGATGCCGTGCAGGGCGCCCGCCACGAGTGCGGCGATCGCCAGGTACGGGTTGACGTCCGCACCGGGTACCCGGTTTTCGACGCGGGTCGAGTGCTGGCTGTGCCCGACGACCCGCAGGGCGCACGTGCGGTTGTCGGTGCCCCAGCGCACGGCCGTCGGCGCGAACGAACCAGGCTGGTAGCGCTTGTAGGAGTTGATGTGCGGCGCGTAGAAGAGGCTCAGCTCGCGCATCGTGGCGAGCAGCCCAGCTATCGCCCGCCGCCCCGTCACCGACAGGTGAGAGGGACCGTCGCCGTACATCGCACCGGCGCCGTCGGCGGTACGCAGCGAGAAGTGGATGTGACAGGAGTTGCCCTCGCGCTGGTTGGGCTTGGCCATGAAGGTGACCGACATGCCCTCCTGGGCCGCGATCTCCTTCGCGCCGTTCTTGTAGATCACGTGGTTGTCGGCGCACGTGAGCGCGTCGGCGTACCGGAAGGCGATCTCGTGCTGCCCGAGGTTGCACTCGCCCTTGGCGCTCTCCGGTACGAGCCCGGCGCCCGCCATCTCGTTGCGGATGCGGCGCAGCAGCGGCTCGACCCGTGCGGTGCCGAGCAGCGAGTAGTCGACGTTGTAGAGGTTCGCCGGGTTGAGGTCGCGGTAACCGCGCCGCCAGGCGTCTTCGTACGAGTCGCGGTAGAGCACGAACTCCAGCTCGGTGCCCGCGTACGCCGTCAGGCCGTGCTGAGCGAGGCGGTCCAGCTGGCGGCGCAGGATCTGGCGCGGCGAGGCGATCACATCGCCCTCGTCATCGAGCCACTTCAGGTCGGCGAGCAGCATCGCGGTGCCGTCCTGCCAGGGCACGCGGCGCAGCGTGGCGAGATCAGGCACCATCGCGAAGTCGCCGTAGCCGCGCTCCCAGGACGACATCTCGTATCCGTCGACCGTGTTCATGTCGACGTCGACCGCAAGCAGGTAGTTGCACCCCTCGCTGCCGTGCGGCACCACCTCGTTCAGGAAGAACGGGGCATGGAACCGCTTGCCCTGGAGGCGTCCCTGCATGTCGACGAGCGCGAGGACGACCGTGTCGATCTCGCCACTGCCTACCGCCGCACGCAGTTCGTCCACCGAGATCATGTGGGCCACTCTCCCATAAGAAAGGTCTATTAGTAAACCAATAGGCCGCGCAACAACTCGGCCGTACCGTCGCAGTGCTCCTCCATCGCGGCCCGCGCCCCGCCCGGATCGCCCGCGAGGATCGCGTCGATCACCTGTGCGTGCTGTGCGTCGGAGTGATCCAGGTTGCGCTTGATGACCGGTATCGCCGCCAGCAGCTTGTCGAGGCGGAGCTGTACGTCGGCGACCGCCGCGGCCAGCGACTGGCTGCCGCTCGCCGCCGCGACCGCGAGGTGCAGCCGCGAGTCGGACACCCGCCGGGTCGCGGGATCGCGGTCGCGCGAGGCGGCCAGGCAGGTCACCAGGTGCTGGCGGTCGGTGGCCGGCATCGCGCGGTTCGCCGCCAGCGCCGCCGCGCCCGGCTCGACCACCCGGCGGAAGTCGAGCGCGTCGTGCAGCGCGTCGCCCATCTCCCGTGCCAGCTGCCCGGCGTCCTGACTCGACGCGGCGGCCGGGCTCGTCGACAGTACGAAGGTGCCACCGGCCCGACCACGCCGCGACTCCAGGTAACCGGCGTCGCGCAGCGCCGCGATTGCCTCCCGCAGCGTCACCCGGCTGACCCGCAGCTTCTCGGCCAACTCGCGCTCCGCCGGCAGCCGCTCGCCGACACCGACCACACCCAGCTTGATCGCCTGTACCAGCCGAGCCACCGTGATCTCGAAGGCGTTGCCGCCCCGGACCGGCCGCCACATCGCCATGGCGGCCGGATCGGTCTGAGCGTCGGCCACGATCGTCACAGCGCGAAATCTACTCGCTGCTTGTCGTCGCCTGCTTCTCTTGGCTTTCCGGCACATTCTGTCGGGGACCGGTGAACCACTTGCGGGCGCTCACCATCCACCACACCCACGCGCCACCGAGCACCACCGCGACGGCCACGATCGTGTAGTTGAACGTGGACGCCGTGACGGGAGAGGCCGTCGGCAGCACGAAGAGCACGCAGATGATCCCGACCCACACGATCGCGGCCCAGCCAACAGGCGCGCTCCACTTGCCCAGGTTCCACGGGCCGGGCCGGAAGTCCGGGCTGCGCCGGCGCAGGAACACCGGAGTCACGTACGCGATGTAGAGGCCGATGACGGCGATCGACGTCGCGGCGAGATACGCGGCGTTGTTCCACAGCGACGGCAGCACCAGCAGGCTGGAGCACGTGACGCACAGCCAGATCGAGTTCGTCGGCGTGCCGGTGCGCGGGTTGACCTGGCGCCAGATCCGCGAGCCGGGCAGCGCCCCGTCACGGCTGAAGGCGTACGCCATCCGCGAGTTGGCGGTCACCGACGCCATGCCGCAGAAGAACTGCGCCACCACGCAGATGAACAGCAGGAACGTGCCCGTGTTCTTGCCGGCCGCGTCGATGAAGATCTGCGCCGGCGGCAGGCCGAGATCGGTCTTGCGCTCCGCTTCGTAGTCCTGGATCGACCAGGTGATCGCCACCAGCAGCAGGAACCCGGCGATCACCGAAACGACGACCGACATCACGATGCCGCGTGGGGCCGCCTTGGCCGCGTCGTGCGTCTCCTCGGCCACGTGCGCGCTCGCGTCATACCCCGTGTACGTGTATTGCGCCATGAGCAGACCAATGAGCACGGCGTAGACGCTGGCCCCGGCAAACGTGAAGCCGGTGGCGTTCTTGACCTCGAAGAACACCTCGGAGATCGGCTTGTGCTGGTCCGGCACGATCGCCAGCACGCCCACGATCACGGCGACACCGACCAGATGCCACCAGGCGCTGACGTCGGAGAGCATCCGCACCAGGTTGACGCCGAACGTGTTGAGCAGGCCGTGCGCGACGATGATGACGAGGAAGATCAGGAACGTGCGGCCGGTCGTGACCTTCATGTCGAAGGTCAGGCTGAGAAACGCCGACGTCGTGATGGCGGCGCCGAAGTCGATGGCCGCCGTGACGGCGACCTCGCCGAGGAAGTTGAACCAGCCGACGAACCATGCCCAGGCGGCACGATTACGCTTGGCCAGGGCTGAGGCCCACCAGTACAGGGCGCCCGCCGTCGGGTACACCGAGCAGATCTCTGCCATGGCCAGCGCGACCAGGATGACCATGACGCCGACGAAGAGCCAGCCCAGCGTGATGGCCAGCGGGCCACCGGCCGTCATGGCGATCCCGTACGAGGTGATCGCGCCGGCGAGGATGGAAATAATCGAGAAGGACACCGCGAAGTTGGAGAAGCCTGACAGCTTGCGATGCAGTTCCTGCTTGTAGCCGAGCTGGGCGAGGCGTTCCTCGTCAGTCATTGCGCTCATCGTGCCGACCTCCTGTGACCTGGGCCACCCTCCTGCCCGACATCGTGGACCCACCAGACCCGCAGGTCAATGGATCACTGAGCCTTTATTCCGCTGTTTACATACCTTTATCGAACCCCGCGGTGTTCAGGGCGTCCCTCAAGAGAAGGGGCGGAGGAGGGGGGTTATGGCGTCGGCGGGGACGGGGGCGCCGAAGAGCAGGCCCTGGCCGGTGTCGCAGCCTAGCGCGCGGAGCAGCTCGGCCTGCTCGGTGGTTTCGACTGCTTCGGCGGTCACGGTCAGGCCAAGGGCGTGGGCCAGCCGGACCAGCGCGTCGACGATGCGCTCGTCGGCGAGGCTGGCCGAGTCGGCTATGCCGCCGGAGCGGAGGCCCTCGATGAACGGCCCGGCCAGCTTCAGGGCGTGGATCGGCAGCCGCCGCAGGTAGGCCAGGTTGGAGTATCCGGTGCCGAAGTCGTCGATCGCTATTCGTACGCCGGTCGCCGCCAGGCCGCGCAGCGAGTGCACCGGCTCGCCGGCGGTGGGCATGACGGCGCTTTCGGTGAGTTCGAGTTGGAGCAGGTCGGCGGGGAGGCCGGTATCGGTGAGGATACGGGCCACCTCTTCCACGATGCCGGGCGCGTTGGCCTGCCGTACCGCGAGGTTGACGCTGACCACCAACCGCGCCTCGGGATACGCGCGATGCCATGCGGCGCCTTGGGCACACGCCTGCTCCAGCACCCACCGTCCAAGTCGGACGATGAGCCCGGTCTCCTCGGCCAGCCCGATGAAGCGGTCGGGTGGCAGGGTGCCCAACTCGGGGTGGCGCCACCGCACCAGCGCCTCGACCGCGCGCAGTGTGCCCCCGTCGAACGACACGATCGGCTGGTACTCCACTGTGAACTCACCGCGTTCGAGGGCAGCGGGTAGGGCGTTGACGAGCGCCGACCGGATCATCTGGCGTTCGCTGCGGGCCGGATCGTAGAGCGCCCAACGCCCCCGCCCTTCGGCTTTCGCCCAGTACAGCGTGGTGTCGGCGGCCTTCATGACGTCGGTGGGCGTGGTTTCGCGGGCCGACTGCTCGACGATGCCGACGCTCGCGGTGACCGACAATGGCGGGTGCGCGTCGATGCGTACAGGTGTGGCGATCGCCGCGAGCGCCGCCTCCGCGACGGCGATGGCGAGGTCGACGCCGTCGGAATCCTCGATGAGGATGACGAATTCGTCCCCGCCCATCCGGGCGACCAGATGGCCGCGCTCGGACACCGAGGCGGCCAGCCGGCGGGCGACCACCACGAGCAGTTCGTCGCCGACGTGGTGGCCGAGGCTGTCGTTGACCGCCTTGAACCCGTCGAGGTCGATGAAGCAGACGCCGACGCGGGCGGAACCGCCGTCGAAGACGGTGGCGAGCCGCTCGAAGAAGAGAGTGCGGTTGGGCAGGCCGGTCAGCGGGTCGTGCAGGGCCTGGAAGCGCAGCCGTTCCTGCAGTTCGTACCGGTCGGTGATGTCTTCGAGCATCGCGACGGTGAACCGCGGGCGCCCCTCTTCGTCGCGGATCAGCGAGACGGCCAGGTCGGTCCAGACGATGCTGCGATCCTTGCGGTAGTACCGTTTTTCGAGGCGGGCGCTGTCGCGCTTGCCTTCGAGCAGCTCGCCGTACAGCTCCCACATGCCGGGGGCGTCGTCGGGGTAGAACAGCTCGGCGACGTTGATTTCGCGCAGTTCGTCGACGGTGTATCTGAGCATCTCCGCGAACGCCTGGTTGACCTCGACGATGTTGCCTTCCATGTCGCCGATGCCGATGCCGATGGCGGCTCCCGCGAACAGCGCCCGGAAGCGCGCCTCGCTGGCACGCAGCGCCTGCTCGATCTGGTTACGCGCGGCCCACACGGCCTGGCTGATCCGCTCCTGCTGGGCGAATGTGCGGTCGCGCAGCGCCCGTGCGTATCCGGTGGCGATGGCCGCCTGCAACGTGATCGCCCGCTCGACGAGCCCTGCCGACGAGACGCAGGAGGGCAGGACGTGGGCGAGAAACGAACGCCCGAACGTCACGAGCGTCTCGTCGAGGAACTCGGGCGCCGTAAAGTGGGCGTCGACCAGCGCACGGCCGACGATGCGGCCCGGGTCGGGGCGGAACGGCTCGGCGAGGAGCGCGTCGGCGAGCGTGATCGTGTGCCGCAGCAGCATCCGCTCGGTTTCGTCGGGGCTCATCGGCACGAAACCGAGCGCGTCTCCGGCACGCGCCCACAGGGCGGCGTACCGCTCCGCTCCTGCCTGACTGAAGTGCTCCGGCCGGGACAAAGGCGTACTACATCGAAGGCTTGCGGCCGACACCACCGTAGGCGCCGAACCGTTCGGGGTGATCGCCGACATCGCCCGGTGACTCGGGACGCCACAGGGGCAGGAAGACAAGTCCCGGCTCGACGAGCGCGAAGTCACCGAAGTAGCCGGCGATCTCGTCGTGTGAACGCAGCGTGATCTCGGTCGCGGTGCGCGCGGACAGGCGCTGGGCGTCGAGCATCTCCTGCGGCTGCTTGTCGAATGTGGAGTGTGAGATGGCGAGGAAGCTGCCCGGGGGCGCGGCGTCACGGAGCGTGGCCACGGCTTCGGCCGGACGGTCGGCATCGGGCACGAAGTGCACGACGCCGGCCAGCAGCACCGCAACCGGGCGGCTCAGGTCGATCAGCCCCATCTTCTGCGCGTCGGCCAGAATGCGGTCGGGATCGCGCATATCGGCCTCGATGACGCCAGCGAGGTCGTTGCCCTCCAAAATGGAGCGACTGTGCATGACCGCGACCGGGTCGACATCGACATAGACCACGCGGGAGGCGGGGTTGGCGGCCTGCGCCACCTCGTGCACGTTGCCGACGGTGGGGATGCCGGAACCGATGTCGAGGAACTGGTCGACCCCCTCGTCGACCAGGTATCGCACGGCCCGTCGCAGGAAGGCCCGCCCGGCGCGCATGGTGTCGGCCAGGTTGGGCGTCATGCTGGCGATCTGCTCAGCCAGCTGGCGGTCGACCTCGAAGTTGTGAGCTCCGCCGAGGAAGTAGTCATAGACCCGTGCGGCACTCGGGCGGGTCAGGTCGATGTCTGTGGGCTGTCCGCCTGGAAGTTCCACGCGCTGAGCATACGCGTGAATCATGCCGCGTCGAGGAGGAGCGCGATGCCCTGCCCGACGCCGATACACATGGTGCACAACGCGTATCTGGAGCCTCGCTGCCCGAGTTCGAGGGCGGCGGTGAGCGCGAGCCGGGCCCCGCTGGCACCCAGCGGATGGCCGAGCGCGATCGCCCCGCCGTTGGGGTTGACGTGCTCGGCGTCCTCGGGCAGGCCAAGCTCGCGCAACACCGCGACCGCCTGCGCGGCGAACGCCTCGTTCAGCTCCACGACGCCCAGGTCGCCGATCCCGAGGCCGTACCGGTCGAGCAGCCGCCGGGTGGCCGGTACCGGACCCACACCCATCACGCGGGGCGGCACTCCCGCGGAGGCCGCGCCCACGACGCGAGCCAGGGGTGTCAGCCCGTACCGGCGCACGGCCGTCTCGCTGGCGACGAGCAGCGCGACGGCGCCGTCGTTGACCGGCGAGGCGTTGCCGGCGGTGACGGTGCCGCCCTCCCGAAAGGGTGTGGGCAGCGCGGCGAGCTTGGCCAGCGACGTCTCCCGGGGCGGTTCGTCCGCCTCGATGAGCCCCCGGGCCGGCGCTTCGATCGGGGCGATCTCCAACGCGAGGCGGGACCGCGCCTTGGCCGCCCGCTCCTGTGAGCGCAGCGCGAACTCGTCCTGCGCCAACCGGGAGATCTCGTAGGCGGCGGCCACGTTTTCGGCGGTCTCCGGCATCGAGTCGGTGCCCCAGCCGGCCCGCATGAGCGGGTTGACGAACCGCCAGCCGATCGTCGTGTCGTAGATCTCGGCGGTACGCGCGAACGGCTTCGTGGCCTTGGGCATCACGAACGGCGCCCGGCTCATGCTCTCGACGCCGCCCGCGATGACGAGGTCGGCCTCGCCCGCCTTGATCGACCGCGCGGCGTACGCCACGGCGTCCAGCCCCGAGCCGCAGAGCCGGTTGACCGTGGTGCCCGACACGTGCTCGGGAAGACCGCCGAGCAGCGCGGCCATCCGGGCGACGTTGCGGTTGTCCTCACCGGCCTGGTTGGCGCAGCCGAGCACGACGTCGTCGACCGCCGACCAGTCGACGGACGGCAGCCTGGCGGCCAGCGACCGGATGGTGTGCGCCGCCAGGTCGTCCGGACGGATCCCGGACAGCGCACCCGCGTACCGGCCGAACGGGGTGCGGACTCCCCCGACGAGAAAGGCATCCATGTCAGAAAGGGTAGGCAGGTACGTCGCCGCGGACCGTGACCCACCGGGTCTCTGTGAACGCCTCCACGTTGGCCGCGGCGCCACCGAAACGCGAGCCGGTGCCGGACGCGCCGACGCCGCCGAAGGGCACGTTGGCCTCGTCGTTGACCGTCTGGTCGTTGATGTGCGCGATGCCGGTCGGTATCCGGTCGGCGAGCGCGAGGCCCTTCATCACATCGCGCGTGATGATGCCCAACGACAGCCCGTACTCGGTGCCGGCGGCCAGCTCGGCGGCCTCGTCGAGGCTGTTGAACCGGGCGACGGGCGCCACCGGGCCGAAGACCTCGTTGGCGTACGCGGGCATGTCGGGCCGGACGTCGGCGAGCACGGTGGGCCGGTAGAAGAGTCCTTCGAAGGTGCCGCCGGCCGCCAGCCGCGCCCCTGCGTCGACGCTCTCCGTCACCAGAGCGTGGATCTTGTCGCGCTGCCCCGCGTCGATGACCGGCCCCAGCTGGAGGGCGTCGGCCTTCTTCGCGAGCCGGCCGACGAACTCGTCGTACAGGGACTCGTGCACCAGGTGCCGCCCCGTGGTCATGCAGATCTGCCCCTGGTGGTTGAACGAGCCCCACGCGGAAGCCGAGACGGCGCGGTCGAGGTCGGCGTCGTCGAGCACCACGACGGCGGAGTTGCCGCCGAGTTCGAGGTGCGCGCGGGTGAGGTGCTCGGCGGCGAGCGCGCCGACCCGGCGGCCGGCGGCGGTCGACCCGGTAAACGAGATCACCCGCACGTGCGGGTCGGTGATCAGCGCCTCGCCGGCCGGTACGCCGCCGGGCAGCACGTGCAGCAGGCCGTCTGGTAGCCCCGCCTCCTCGAAGATGCGGGCGATCAGCAGGCCGCCGCTGACGGCGGTGCGCGGGTCGGGCTTGAGCACGACGGCGTTGCCGAGCGCGAGTGCCGGCGCCACCGACCGGATCGACAGGATCAGCGGGAAGTTGAACGGCGAGATCACTCCGACCACGCCAGCGGGCACGCGCCGCGCCATGCTGAGGCGCCCGTCGAGGCTGGGCAGCAGCTCACCGTACGGCCGGGAAGGCAGCGCGGCGGCCTCGTAGCACTCCTGCATGGCGACGCCGATCTCGAAGTCGCCCTTCGGCGGTACCGCGCCGGTCTCCCGGACGATCCAGTCGCGTACCTCTTCGGCGTGCTCCTTCCACAGGTCGCCGGCGCGGCGCAGTACCGCGGCGCGCTCGGGGTGCGGCAGCGCCGCCCAGCCGGGCTGTGCGGCCGCGGCGGCCCTAGCGGAGGCGGTGACGTCGGAAGGCGCCGCGATGCCGACCCGGCCCAGCTCGGCGCCGGTGGCCGGGTCTTCGACGGGAAGGTCGCCACCGTCCCCGGCGGTCCAGCCGTTACTGAAGAACTTGCTTTGCCAGGTCGGTGTCTCGAGCAGCATCGGTACTCCCTGGGGTGGACTCGCGCTTGGCCGCCTGGATCTGGGCGTAGATGTGCGACCGGAGCTCGGTGAAGCGGCTGTCGGAGCGGGTGTGCAGCTGGTCGCGGGCGTCGGGCAGGTCGATGTCGACGTCTTCGCGGACCACGGTGGGAGAGGACGACAGGACGATCACGCGCTGGCCGAGGTACACGGCCTCGTCGATGTCGTGTGTGACGAAGAGGATGGTGACGGCGAGCTTGTGCCACAGGTCGCGGATCAGATCTTCGAGGTCCGCGCGGGTCTGTGCGTCGACGGCCGCGAACGGCTCGTCCATCAGGAGCACATCCGGCTGGTACGCGACCGCGCGCGCGATCGCGACGCGCTGCTGCATACCGCCGGACAGCTGCCAGGGGTACGCGTCATGGGTGTCGCCGAGCCCGACCGCCGACAAGGCGTCGTCGACCAGCGACCGCCGCGTGGCCCGCGGCAGCTTCTTCTGCCGCAGCGGGAGCTCGACGTTGTCGCGCACGCTCATCCACGGGAAGAGGCTGCGACCGTACTCCTGGAACACCACCGCCATGCCCGGTGGCGGTCCGGACACGCGCCGGCCGTCGAGCAACGCCTCTCCGCTGGTCGGGGTAAGGAGCCCCGCGATGCACTTGAGCAGCGTCGTCTTGCCGCACCCGGACGGGCCCACCAGGCAGACCAGGTCGCCGGCATCGACACCGAAGGTCAGGTCGCGGATCGCCTCGACCTGGCGTTCCTTGCCCTGGTACACCTTTCGCAGGCCCCGTACTTCTAGGAGCATCGTGTTCCTTTCACGCCCGCTGGACACTTTCACGAACCCCGCTGGGCGCGGCGCAGCCCGTGGTACCAGGCCAGCGCCCTGCTCTCCACGAGGCGGAAGAGCAGGGACAGGACGAGGCCGATGAGGCCGAGCAGCAGGATGCCGCTCCACATGTCGGGGATCGCGAACCCGCGCTGGAACTGGACGATCGCGAAGCCCAGCCCGTTGCTGGCGGCGAACATCTCGCTGATGACCATGAGGATGATGCCGATCGACAGCGCCTGGCGCATGCCGGCCGCGATCTGCGGGCTGGCGCCGCGCAGTACCAGGTGGCGCAGCCTGGCCAGGCCGGTGATCCGGTACGAGCGGCAGGTGTCAGCCAGCACCGAGTCGACGGCGCGCACACCCTCGACGGTGTTGAGCAGGATCGGCCACACGCAGCCTGCCGCGATGACCACGACCTTCATTGTGTCGCCGATTCCCGCGAAAAGCATGATGACGGGGACCAGTACCGGTGGCGGGATCGCGCGGAAGAACTCGAGCACCGGCTCCAGTACGGCGCGGACCGCTCGGTTGCCGCCCACCAGTACGCCGAGGGCGATGCCCGTGACCACCGCGAGCGTGTATCCACCGGCCAGCCGCAGGAGGCTGGGCAGCACGTCGGTGCGCAGCCGGTCGCCGGTCCACACGTCGGGGAAGATGCGCAGGATCTCGCGCAGCGGCGGCATGTAGAAGTTGGTGCTGTTGGCGGTCGCGAACCACCACACCGAGAAGAGCACCGCGGGCAGCGCCACGGCCAGTACGACGCGGATCGCGATTCTCATACGACCACCTCGCCCCGCACCGACTGGTGCCACCGCAACAGCCAGCGCTCGACGCGCCGGGCTCCGAGGTTGATGGCGACGCCGAGCAGTCCGGTGACCGCCACGAGGGCGTACATGTCGGGGATCGCGTTCGACGCCTGCGCGACCGCGATCCGGCTGCCGAGCCCGGGCGCGCCGATGACGAGTTCCGCCGTGATGGCGAGGACAAGCGCGACCGCCGCCGCGAGCCGCACGCCGGTCATGACGTACGGCAGGGCGGTGGGCCAGAGCACGTACCGGATGCGCGCCCACAGGCCCAGCCCGTAGCTGCGCGCCGTCTCGTCGGCGACCGGATCCACATCCTGTACGCCATAGAGAACCTGGATCAGCACCTGCCAGAACGACGCGTACACGACGAGCAGGAGGGTCGACTGGAGCTCGGTGCCGTACATCAGCACGGCGAGGGGGATCAGCGCCACCGACGGGATCGGCCGCAGGAACTCGATGGTCGACGCCGTAACCGCTCGCAACCCCGGCACCGTGCCGATCACGATGCCGGCGACGACCCCGGCGACGACCGCGATGGCCAGCCCTATCGCCCACGCGACGAGGGTGTCCCAGAGGGCCTGCCAGAACCCGCTGTCGCCCACCTCACCGGCCAGCGCGCTCGCGATCCGGTGGGTGGGCGGCAGGAAGTCGGCCGGCACCAGGCCGAGGTACGGCAGCACCTCGACCAGCACGAGGAGGCCGGCGAGCCCGAGCAGCCCGAGCACCGCCTTCATGGAAGCAGCTTGCCCAAGTCTGGTGTCTTGTCACCGAACACGCCGTCGCCCTTGCCGAGCTGCGACAGCGTCTCCAGCGACGCCTTGTTGATCTCGGTGGGCCACTTCGGCAGCGTCAGCGTCTCCACTACCTTCGGGTCGATCTTCGTGTACGTGCCGAGGACCTTGCGCACCTCGTCGGGGTGGGCGTCGGCGTACGCCAGCGACTCGTTGATCGCTTCGGTGAAGCGCTTGACCAGGTCCGGGTCGTCTTGGATGAGCTTGGTCGACGCGAAGTACGTGGCGACGGTGAGGTTCGGCGCGGCGTCCACGTAGTTCCACGCGACGACCCGCCCGCCCTGCGCCTTGATGGCCGACAACGACGGCTCGACGACCCAGGCGGCGTCGACCTGGCCGGCGGCCAGCGCGGCGGGCATCTGGGCAAACGCGATCTCGGTGAACTGGATCGACTTCGGGTCGCCGCCGGCCTTGCGCACCGACTCGCGCACCGTGGTGTCGCCGATGTTCTGCAGCGTGTTGACGGCCACCTTCTTGCCGGCAAGATCCTTCGCCGACTGGATCGGGCTGTCGGCCTTGACCGTCACGCCGCCGAAGTCGGCACCGGCCTGGCCGGTGGAGGCGACGCCGTTGGCCACGATCTTGATCGGCACGTTCTTGGTCTGCGCGATCATCAGCGACGTCACGTTGCTGAAGCCGAACTGGAACTGCCCGCTGACCACGCCGGGCACGATCGCCGCGCCGCCCTGACCACTCTCCATCGTCAGGTCGATGCCGCGGCTGGTGAAGAAGCCTTTCTCCTTGCCGAGATAGATCGGTGCCACGTCGACGATCGGGATGACGCCGACGGTCACCTTGGTGCTGCCCTCCTGGCCGGTCGTCGTCTCCGGCGAATCCGAGCCGCCGCACGCGGTGGCGGCGACCAGGACGACAGCGGTGCAAAGGACAGCGAAGGGCCGTGCCATGGGACCTCCGAATGTGTGCTCTGTTGATATGTACGGATGGCGAACATCAGTTCTCCATATGAACGTAGGCCCGTGACGCGGCTCACGTCAATGGAGACCTTTGACAGCGTCGAGCCCGCAGACGTACGGTTCGCCTAGCGAACCGATGTTCTACACACGCACAAAGGGATGGTCGCATGGGGGAGATAACCTCGCTGCGGGATGCGATCGCCGACCTGGCCTTCGACGGTGCGACCGTGGCCCTGGAGGGCTTCACCCATCTCATCCCCGTCGCGGCCGGGCAGGAGATCATCCGGCAGGGCCGGCGCGACCTCACTCTCGTGAGGATGACGCCCGACATCGTGTACGACCAGATGATCGGCGCCGGCTGCGCGCGCAAGCTGGTCTTCTCGTGGGCGGGCAACCCCGGTGTCGGCTCGCTGCACCGGTTCCGCGACGCCGTGCAGAACGGGTGGCCGGTGCCGCTGGAGATCGAGGAGCACAGCCACGCCGGCATGGCCAACCGGTACGTCGCCGGTGCCGCCGGGCTGCCATTCGCGGTACTGCGCGGATACGTCGGCACCGATCTCGTGGCGCAGACGCCCAACATCAAGCCGATCACGTGCCCGTTCACCGGCGAGGTGCTCACCGCGGTGCCCGCCCTCAATCCGGACGTCGGCATCGTGCACGCCCAGCGCGCCGACCGGGCCGGCAACGTGCAGATGTGGGGCATCACCGGCGTACACAAGGAGGTCGTGCTGGCCTCGAAGCGCTCGCTGGTCACCGTCGAGGAGATCGTCGACCACCTCGACCCCCGGCCGGGCGCGGTGATCCTGCCGCACTGGGCGATCACCTACGTCGCCGAGGTGCCCGGCGGCGCCCACCCGTCGTACGCGATGGGCTACAGCGAACGCGACAACGACTACTACCAGGCGTGGGACGCCATCAGCCGCGACCGCGACGCCTTCGGCGACTGGCTCACCAGCACAGTCATGCGCGAGGTCCGCGCGATCCTCGGAGACCAAGCGTGAGCTGGAGCGCGGACGAGATGATGACCATCGCCGCCGCGCGGGCGCTGCGCGATGGCGCGCGCTGCTTCGTCGGCATCGGCCGGCCGAGTACCGCCGCGAACCTCGCGCGCCGCACGCACGCGCCTGACCTGGTACTGATCTACGAGTCCGGCACGATCGGAGCGAAACCGGGCACGCTGCCCCTTTCCATCGGCGATGGAGTACTGGCCGAAACCGCCGACACGGTCGTCTCGGTGCCGGAGATCTTCAACTACTGGCTCCAGCCCGGCCGGATCGACGTCGGCTTCCTGGGAGCGGCGCAGATCGACCGGTACGGCAACATCAACACGACGGTCATCGGCGACGACTACCGATCCCCTCGGGTGCGGCTCCCCGGCGCAGGCGGAGCCCCCGAGATCGCCGCGTCCTGCCGCGAGGTGATCGTCGTCGTCAAGCAGAGCCCGCGCGCATTCGTCGAGCGGGTCGACTTCGTCACCTCGGTCGGGTACGGCTCGGGCCCCGGCGACCGGGCCCGGCTCGGCCTCACCGGTCGCGGGCCCGCCCTGGTCATCACCGACCTGGGCATCATGGAGCCCGACCCGGAGACCGCCGAGCTGACCCTGACCCAGGTGCACCCCGGCGTCGCCCCGGCTCAGGCGACCGCCGCGACCGGCTGGCCGCTCGCCGTGGCCGGCACCCTGAGCACGACGCCCGAGCCGACAGCGGCAGAGTTGGCCGCACTGCGCGACCTGAACCGGCAAGCTGGACCCTAGAGGGGGCAACATGGGTTACCGACGCGATGACGGTGCAACGCATCCGCCGTTGCTCTCTCCTGGATACAAGTCCACGGTGCTGCGCGCGCCGAGCCAGGCCCCCATCCTGCTGCCGCACACGCTCACCGAGATCACCGGGCCGCTGCTGGGCGAGGGCCGGGTCAGCGCCGCCGACGCCGACCTGACCAAGCACCCCGACGGCGAGGCCACCGGGCAGCGCATCATCGTGCACGGCCAGGTGCGCGACAGCGACGGCCGGCCGGTACCCGACACGCTCGTCGAGTTGTGGCAGGCGAACGCCGGCGGGCGGTACCTGCACAAGTGGGACCAGCACGACACCCCGCTCGACCCGTACTTCACGGGAGTGGGCCGGGCGCTGACCGACTCGACGGGCCGGTACCGGTTCGTCACCATCAAGCCCGGCGCGTACCCGTGGGGCAACCACTACAACGCCTGGCGGCCCGCGCACATCCACTTCTCGCTGTTCGGCCGGGCGTTCACGCAGCGCCTCGTCACGCAGATGTACTTCCCGGACGACCCGCTCTTCCCCCACGACCCGGTCTTCAACTCGGTGCCCGAGGCGGCTCGCTCCCGGCTGGTCTCGCGCTTCGACCTGACCAACAGCGTCGAGGCGTGGGCGCTGGCGTTCGAGTTCGACATCGTGCTCCGCGGGCGGGAGCAGACGCCGATGGAGGACGCGCACGCATGAGTGAGACGCCGTCGCAGACCGTGGGACCGTTCCTCTCGATCGGGCTCCCGTGGCCCGATGGACCGTTCGTGGTACTGGACGCCGATCCGAACGGGTTCTGGGTGCACGGCGTCGTGACCGATGGCGCGGGTGAACCAGTACCCGATGCCCTGGTCGAAACCTGGCAGGCCGACCCGGATGGGCGCTTCGACCACCCCGACGACCCGCGTGGCGCGGTTTCCGGGTTTCGGGGTTTTGGGCGGTGTCCCACCGACGACACCGGCCGGTACGCGATCCGCACCCTCAAGCCGGGGTCCGTTCCCGGGCCCGGCGGAGCGCCGCAGGCGCCGCACATCGACGTGTCGGTGCTGGCCCGCGGCCTCCTGCACCGGGTGGTCACGCGCATCTACTTCGCCGACCACGCCGACGCGAACGCCGCCGACCCGGTGCTGCTCACGGTGCCCGACGACCGGCGTGCGACCCTGATAGCCGTGCCGGACGACGAGGGATACCGCTTCGACATCCGCCTCCAGGGCGAGCGAGAGACCGTCTTTTTCGATGTCTGAGCTGTTCGGCGGTGTGCTCGCGGCCGGTGCGGTCCGCGAGACGGTCGCCGACGCGGCCTGGCTCCAGGCCATGCTCGACGTCGAGGCCGCGCTCGCGCGGGCCTGCGACGCACCGGCCGATGTCGCCGCGGAGATCTCCGGTGCGTGCCGCGCCGAACGATTCGACATCGCCGAGCTCGGCGCCGCGGCGGCGGGAGCCGGCAATCCGGTGATTCCCTTGGTACGCGCACTGCGTTCCGCCGTCTCGCTGGCCGCCGCCGAATACGTCCACAAGGGAGCGACCAGCCAGGACATCCTCGACTCGGCCGCGATGCTGGTCGCGCACCGGGCGCTCGGCCCGCTCCTCGACGACCTGATGGGCGCCGCCGAGGCAGCGGCCCGGCTCGCCGAGGCGCACCGCGCCACCCCGGTGGCCGCACGCACGCTGCTGCAGCAGGCGTTGCCCACGACGTTCGGCCTGGTGGCGGCCGGCTGGCTCACCGCACTCGACCAGGCGATCGACCGCCTCGCCGAAGTGCGCTCGCACCGGCTGGCCGCTCAGCTCGGCGGCGCCGCCGGCACACTGTCGGCCCTCGCACCGTCCACTGTGGGCAGGTTGGCCGCTGAGTTGGGACTCACCGAGCCGATACTGCCGTGGCACACCGATCGCACCCGCGTCGCCGACCTGGCCGGTGCGCTGGGCACCGCCGCCGGTGTGGTCGGCAAGGCGGCCCGAGACATCGTCCTCTATGCACAGACCGAGGTCGGCGAGGTCAGCGAGGGCCGGCCGGGTGGCTCGTCCGCGATGCCGCACAAGCGCAACCCGGTCGCCGCCGTATCGGCCAGCGCGTGCGCGGCGCAGGCACCCGGCCTGGTCGCCACGCTGCTTGGCGCGATGGCCCAGGAACACCAGCGCGCGGCTGGCGGCTGGCACGCCGAGTGGCGTCCACTTCGCACACTGCTCCTGAGCACCGGATCAGCCGCGTACTGGCTCCGCGAATGCCTCACCAACCTGCGCGTCGACCCCGATCGCATGCGCGCCAACCTCTCCCTCACCGGCGACGCCATGATGGCCGAACGCGTAGCCGCGACTCTCGCCCCCTCCCTCGGCGTGGATGCGGCCCACGACAAGGTCCGCGCCACACTGGCGTCCGGCCAGTACCTGGCGGACGCCTTTCCGGAGGTGGACCTGTCCCTCGACACAGGCTATGCAGGATCCCTTGTGGACACTGCTATCCGCCACCACTCGTCCCGGGAGACGCTGTGAACGCTGTCGACGTGCACTACATCGTCGAAGGGCCCGCCGAGGCGCCGGTACTCGTGCTCGGCGGCTCGTTGGGAAGCACCCTGCGGATCTGGGACGCGCAGGCCGCGCGGCTCAGCTCGCGCTTCCGCGTCGTGCGGTTCGACACGCGGGGGCACGGTGAGTCGCCGGTGCCGCCGGGGCCGTACACGATCGCCGACCTCGGCCACGACGTGATCGCGCTGCTCGACCGCCTCGGCGTGTCCAAGGCGCACTTCTGCGGCGTCTCGCTCGGCGGCATGACCGGCATGTGGCTCGGCGCGTACGCCCCTGACCGGATCGACCGGCTGGTGCTGTGCTGCACGTCGGCGCGGCTCGGCCCCCCGGAGATGTGGGCCGAGCGGGCACGAACCGTCCGCGAGCAGGGCGTCGCCGCGCTGGCCGACACGGTCGTGGCGCGGTGGCTGACGCCGGAGTACGCGGCTCGCAACCCGGGGCTGGCGCGCGACCTGCGCGACATGATCGCCGCGACGCCGGCCGAGGGGTACGCGGGCTGCTGCGGCGTAATAGAGCACATGGACCTCACGGGCATCCTGCCCACCGTGCGCGCCGCCACCCTGGTGATCGCCGGTGCCGACGACCCGGCCACCCCGCCCACGCACGGCGCCAGCATCGCCGCCGCCATCCCCGGGGCCCGCATGGCGATCGTGCCGCACGCCGCACACCTCGCCAACGTGGAGCAGGCCGACACGGTAACCGCACTGATCATGGAGCATCTCGATGGCTGACCCGGCGTACGACGAAGGCATGGCGGTGCGGCGTGCGGTACTCGGCGACGCGCACGTCGACCGGGCCATCGCCAACACCACCGAGCTGACCGCACCGTTCCAGGACCTCATCACCCGGTACGCCTGGGGCGCCGTCTGGGGCCGCGACGGCCTCGACCGGCGCACCCGCAGTTGCGTCACCCTCGCCGTGCTGGCCGCGCTGCGCTGCGACGAAGAGCTGGCCATGCACGTCCGGGCGGCGCTCCGAAACGGCCTGACGGCTGACGAGATCGGCGAGGTGTTGCTGCACACGGCCATCTACGCTGGTGTGCCGGCGGCGAACAGCGCATTGGCGATAGCGCAGCGGGTGCTCGCCGAGGGGGAACGATGACCGAGCCGGGGCGCGAGGCCCACTTTGTACAGTCGTTGGAGCGCGGCCTCGCGGTGATCCGGGCGTTCGACGCCAACCACCCTGAGCTGACACTCAGCGAGGTGGCGCGCATCTGCGACCTGACCCGGGCCGCCGCGCGGCGCTTCCTGCTCACCCTCGCCGACCTGGGATACGTGCGCACGGATGGGCGGCTGTTCAGCCTGACCCCGCGCGTGCTGGAGCTCGGCTACGCGTACCTGTCGAGCATCTCGCTGCCCGAAGTCGCCGAGCCGCATCTGGAGCGGCTGGTGGCACAGGTACGCGAATCGTCGTCGGTCTGCGTACTCGACGGCGACGACGTGGTGTACGTGGCTCGGGTGCCCACCTCGCGCATCATGACCGTGGCGATCAACGTGGGCACCCGCTTCCCCGCACACGCCACGTCGATGGGGCGCGTACTGCTCTCCCACCTCACCGACGAGCAGATGGACTCATACTTGAGCCGGGCGAAGCTCAACCGGCTGACCGCGCGCACGATCACGACGACCGACGGCTTGCGGGCCGAGCTGCGACGGGTGCGGGCGCAGGGGTACGCGATCGTGGATCAGGAGTTGGAAGAGGGGCTGCGCTCGGTGGCGGCACCGATCCGCGACCGCACCGGAGCCGTTGTGGCGGCCGCCAACATCTCCGTACACGCCAGCCGCAACTCGGTCGAATCCATCCGCCGCGACCTCCTCCCCCACCTGTTGGCCACGGTCGCCCAGATCAACGCCGACCTCCACATAGCCTCCCCCCGATCCCACCGCACCGGCGCCTAGACCCCACTCCCCCTCCGTGATCAGGGCGTCCCTCAAGTCGCTCTAGCGACTTGAGGGACGCCCTGATCACGAACCCGCCGCTGCGCGGCCGGGCCTCGCGCCGTCGGCGCGAGGCAGCAAAAACGCTGAAGTTGCGGCATCACGGGCGACCGGAGGCCGCAAGTTCGGCGTTTTCGCCCCAACGCCCGCGAGGGCCGCGGACCCGCCACAGACCGGCGCGGCGCGGGCGCGACGGGTGGGGGTTAGGTTGGCCAGCGTGAACGCGGACGTGACGACGTAAAGTACGCCGATCGCCAGGAACGCGCGGATCCACGGTCCGATCGGCAGGTACGCGATGCCGACGCCGACCGCGACCATCGAGGCGGCGAACGACAGTCCAGCCTGGACGAAGAACGCGGTGGTGTCTTGCGTTGGATTGGAACGGTCATACACACAGCGTGCGGCAACGGTGTACGCCAGTCATGGGGGTGCGGGCTCAGGAATGTCAGCCACCTGGCGGACGTTCCCTGAGTACCCAAGCTGAAAGATGGGTAACTAACCGCAAGAGAGCGGCAGCCGATGCGAAAGTCCTCGCCGACGTACTGCCAAGGGGCTGCGACGGTGGGCGACAGGGGGCGCGAGAGCGCCCCCATCGGTACGTAGTGTGGATGCTCATGACGAGCCCGCCGCCGCCCGGCACGCCTTACCACCGACTGGCTCGCACCGACCGGCACCGCTGGTGGCGTCCGATCCTCGGCACGGTGGCGGTTCTCGCGGCCTACATCTTCGTTCTCACGGCGGCTGGCTGCGTGGTGGTCGTGGTCACGGAGTTGGGGCGGCTGCCGAAGACCGCGGACGGCTTGCCTGACGTCGGGCCGATCGCCGGCACGGCCGGGCTGTTGCTGAGTCTGGCCATTTTTACGCCGCTGCTGCTCATGGCGGCGTGGCTCATACAGCGCCGGCCGGCGGGGACGCTGGTGTCGGTGACCGGCCGGCTGCGGTGGCGGTGGTTGGGCACGTGCGCGTGGGTGGCGCTGATCTTCGTACTTGTGCTGATCGGTCTGGGCTCGGTGATCGGCGACGATGTGGCGCCCGCGGCGGCGACGTGGGTGGGGTGGCCGGAGTTCCTGCTCGCCACGGTGATGCTCGTGCTGCTCGTGCCGTTGCAGGCCAGTGCCGAGGAGTTTCTCTTCCGAGGGTGGCTGCTGCAGGCGGTCGGGGCGTACCTGCGGGGGCCGTGGGTGCCGATCGCGGTGCAGGCTGTGCTGTTCGGCGCGGCACACGGTTGGGGTACGCCGTGGGGCTTCGCCGCGCTGGCCGTGTTCGGCGCTGCGACGGGTTGGCTGACGGTACGCACCGGCGGCTTGGAGGCCGGCATCGCCCTGCACGTGCTCACGAACCTCGTCGCGTTTCTGGTCGCGGCCGCCCTCGGTGACCTCGACACCGACGAGACGCTGGCCGACGCGCCCGGTTACCTGGCCGCCCTGGACATGGTGGTCGTGTGCGGGTTCGCGGCGGTGGTGCTGGTGCTCGCCAGGCGTCGCGGGCTGGCTGACGTCGTACCCGATCCGTCGCCGTGGCCGCGGCCGGCACCGCCGCATCCGCCGGTGTGGCACGCACCGCCGCTCCATCCGGCGCAGCCGGAGCCGGTCGTCAGCCTTGAAGAGCCGGCTCCTTAGGCGCGTCAGCCGCGGAAGCCGCCTCCGCGGGCGGTGTCGAGGCCGGGCCGGGAGTCGATGTCGACGCGCTCAACTGCTCCCAGAGCATGCCGAGCTGGTGCGCGAGCGCCCCCACGATGGCGGGCACGATCGGCAGGATCCAGTCGGCCACGATGCCGCGGTGCGGCAGGTTCAAGATGAGTACCGCCGCGGCGGCACCGCCGAACCCGTGAGCGAGCGCCCGCCAGACAGCCTTGCCGGCGTGTCCCACCGCGGCGCGCCGGGCTGCCCGGTCACCGAGATCGGGAAAGCCGGCGAGCGCCCGAGCGTCGCGCCTGCCGAAGTTGAGCCCGGCCACCACTGCGGTGGCGGAGGTGCCCACGACGGTGGCCACCAGGAGGCTCCGGGTCAAAAGCATCAACAATCCGAACGCGGCTCCGCCTACGCCGACAGCGACTGCGGCGCGGATCCACTCCTTCTTGTCGCCCGGATACCAGTAGTACTTCGTGGTGCCCTCAGAGACTTGCTTGACGATCCGCCCCATCGCGGTGCTCACCCCACTGGCCGTAACCTGCATCGCAGTCGGTCGTTACAAAGCGTAGTTAGGCGATTACGAGGCGCGCGTGGGCTTTCTGAAAACGCGTGTCATTCTCCCGAATCCTGAGACAGCGGTCGGACCGCCGGGCCGCCCAGTACGGTGCCGTCGAGGTCGAACCGGGAGCCGTGGCAGGGGCAGTCCCAGGAGTTCTCGTCGTCGTTGTACCGCACCACGCAGCCCAGGTGGGTGCAGCGCGCCGAGAGCGTGACCAGCGCGCCCGCCTCGTCACGGCGGGCCGCCACGAGCCGCATGCCCTGGCGGAAGACGCCCGCCTCACCCGGCTTCAACCGCGATGGGTCACCGGCGATCACCGCCCGCACCCGATCACCGACGAAGTGGGCGGCCACCTCCGCGTTGTCACGGGCGAAGTCGACGGCCGACTGCCGCACCGAGAGCCGCCCCGGGTCGTAGATCCGCGCCCACGGGTTGTCGACACCCATGATCAGATCGCTGATGAGCAGGCCGGCCAGCGTGCCGTTGGTCATGCCCCACTGCCCGAACCCGGTGGCGACCCACAGATGATCGCCGCCGAACGGGTACCGCCCGATGAACGGCAGCCCGTCGACCGTGGTGTTGTCCTGTGCCGACCAGCGGTACTCGATGCCGCCCAGGCCGAAGCGGCCGACCGCCCAGCGCCCCAGCGACTCGTGCCGGGCGAGCGCGTCCGAGGCGGTACCGGTGCGGTGGTGCTCGCCCAGGACGATCACCAGGGAGCCGGCAGCCCGCACGGAGTGGTGGGTGTCCATCGACAGGTACATGCCGTCGGGGACCAGGCCGTCGACTGGCGTACCGGCCACGACGAGGTCGCGCACCGGCGCCATCCGGGCGAAGAAGAAGCCGCGGTCCAGGAACGGCGTGTGCGTCGCCACCACCACGTCGCGGGCCCGCAGCCGCCCGAGCTCGGTGGCCACCACGCCGCCGCTTACGTCCAGAGCACGCGCGCCCTCGACGATGTAGCTGCCGTCGCCGGGGATCTCGGCGGCGAGCGCGGCCAGCCAGCGCACCGGATGGAACTGCGCCTGCCCGCGCACCGCCACGGCGCCGGCCACCGGATACGGCAGGTCGACGTCGTCGACGTACTCGGCGCGCAGTCCCGCCTCGGCGGCGGCCTCCGCCTCCCGTTTGAGCTCGTCGCGGTGTCCGGATCCCTCCGCGTAGACGTAACTGTCCTGGATGGACAGATCGCAGTCGACGTCGAGAACGGCCGACTCGGAGCGGATCCAGTCGAGCGCGGCGAGCTGCCCCGCCGCGTACCCGGCCGCCGTGCCGGCCCCGAACCGCCCCTTCAGCTTCGCGTAGATCGCGCCGTGCTGGGCGCTGACCTTGGCCGTGGTGTGCCCGGTGACGCCGCCGAGCAGCCGGCGCGCCTCCAGTAGGGCCACCGTGCGGCCGGCGCGCTTGAGCAGGTACGCCGTCGTGATGCCGGCGATCCCGCCGCCGAGCACCGCGACGTCGACGTCGGGGAGGCCGGTGACCGGCGGAGGCACCTCGGGCGAAGCGCTCGCGAGCCAGTACGACCTGGGCTCCGGAAGCTTCATGCCCGGTTATGTACCCCGGGGAGGCCCGATCAGAACAGGATCGTCGCGAACTCGCCCGCGGGGCGGAACCCGCAGCGGGCGTACACGCGTCGGGCCCGCTCGTTGTGACCGTTGACGTACAGGCTGACCGTCGGCGCCACCCGCCGCAGCGAGTCGCGGACCACCGCCGCCATGGCCGCCGCCGCCAGCCCGCGCCCGCGCCAGTGCGGCGCCACCCAGACGCCCTGGACCTGCGCGGTGTGCCGGGTGACGACGGCCAGCTCGGCCTTGAAGACCACCTCGCCGTTCAACACCCGGGCGTACGCGCGGCGCGACCGCACCAGCTCGTTGATCCTTCGGCGGTACCCCCGGCCGCGGTCGTCGCCCATCGGTGAGACGCCGACCTCTTCGGTGTACATCGCCACAGCCGCCGGAAACAGCAGGTCGATCTCGTCGGGGCGGACGAGGCGCACACCGGGGTCGGCTGACACGGCGGGCGGGGCGTCCGCGACGAGCAGCGGCTGGTGCGGCCGGACGTCGCGCGCGGCACCCCAGTACGGAACGAGTCGCTCCCACAGGCCGAGCACCGCGTCGGCGCGCCCGACGATCGACGAGCAGCCCCGCTCTTCGCCGAGGATCATGTCAGCGAAGGCGGCCACCGCTGACGGGCTGGCCAGTACCGGCGTCAGGTGACCGCCGAACCAGCACAGCGACTCCAGGTGGCGGCGGGACCCGTACCCGTAGATCCGCCCGTCGGCGCGCCACCACGACAGGCCGTGCGTGGCGACCCGCTCAGCCACCTGCGCGCCACCGATGGGGTCGTGGTCGAGGATCCTCTCGACCGCTCCCCGCTCGGCTTCGCCGAGCTGGCGCACGGGCATCGTCAGCACATCTACCAGCCTGCCAGATCAGAGCCCAGAGAGCATCGCCTTGCGATCACGCGGAGCCGCGCACGACCAGTTCGGTCGGGAGTATGACCGCCGCGGGCGGCTCGCCGGCGATGTGGCCGAGCAACAGGCGCACCATCTCGCCGCTGATCCGGCCCAACGGGTGCCGGATCGTGGTAAGCGGGGGTGTCGAGGACAAGGCCACTTTGGAATCGTCGAAGCCGCCGACCGCCACATCCTCGGGCACCCGCTTGCCGGCCCGCCGCAGCGCGGCGATCGCGCCGGCGGCCATGAGATCGGAGCAGACGAACACCGCGTCGATGTCGGGCGCCTGCGCCAGCAGCCGCTCCATCGCGGCCTCACCGGACGCCTGGGTGTAGTCGCCGCTGACCACCAGCCGGCGGTCGCCCTCGCCGAGCACGTCGTGGTATCCGGCGAGCCGGTCGACGCCACCCGACGTGTCGAGCGGCCCCGTGATCGTGGCGATCGTCCGGTGCCCGCGTGACCGCAGGTAGGAGACCATCTGCCGCGCGCCGTCGCGGTCATCGGCGGCCACGTACGAGATCTCGCGCTCGTGCCCCAGCGGCCGCCCGCAGGTGACCACCGGCAGCCCTCGGCCCTTCAGCTCCCGCAGCAGCGGGCTGCCCGCGTGGTCGGAGACCAGCAGCGCGCCGTCGACGTGACCGGCCGTCACGTACCGCCCGACCCGCTTGCGGTCTTCTTCGGTGCCGGCGATGGTCAGCAGCAGGGTGATGTCGTGGTCGGCGAGCGCCCGCGTGCAGCCGCGCAGCAGCACGTTGAAGTTGGGGTCTTCGAAGAGGCGGTCCTGCGGCTCGGAAAGGATGAACGCCACCGAGTCGGACCGCTGGGTCACCAGGCTGCGGGCGTGCTGGTTGACCACGTACCCCGTCTTGCGGATCGCCCGCTGCACCGCCTCCAGGGCCGGCCCGCTGACGTTGTGCCCGCCGTTGAGCGCGCGGGACACGGTGCCGCGGGACACGCCTGCGACGGCGGCCACGTCGTCCATGGTCGGCCGGGCGCGGTGCGATCGCGAGTGGTTTGGCACCTGCTTATTGTCCGTCACGACTTTGACCGCTCCGGAGCGTAGGGACACCTTGACAGGTGTCATTGTAAGCGCTCACAGTGTGTCGGCAGTGTTTCGTACGTAACTCCTCGTCACCTGACTGTGAGCGCTCACATGAAGAAGTTACGAACCGCTAC
>NZ_BSDI01000047.1 GCF_027923225.1 Phytohabitans aurantiacus | reverse complement strand
GCTCCAACGCGGACAATCTCTCTGCCACAACCCACTCCTACCTGCAGAAACGTGGGTGTTGCAGCCAGATCTTGAAACCGCCTATGGCGACGGTCCAGCGCCAAGATCTGACCAGGGCAGAGTGACCAAGCGCGGCCGGGCGGCGGTCTGCTGGTCGTGGATCGCGGAGGGTGAGGCCGCGGGAGCGACGGTCTTGCGCGCGGCGGACGTCGCGGTAGCTCGGATCTCGGTCCTGGTTTTGGACCTGGTCCATGCGTCGTCGATCGAGGGCGTTTGCATGGATCAAGGGCGAACGCACGCGGAAAAGAGATCGAACCACGTGCGTTTGCCCTTGATCGGCGGAAAAGGCCGGCGCGGCGCGAAAGGCCGGCGCGAAAGGCGCGGCCCGAGGCGCGGCCCGAGGCGCGGCCCGAGGCGCGGCGGGAAAGGCCCGCGGAAAGGCCCGCGGGGCGCGTAGGGGGCGGCGGGCGAGGGCTAGTGGTGGTGTCCGGCTAGTTGGGCGCGGATTTCGCCGGTTGGCCATTGGGAGCTGTGTACGTTGACGTACGTGGTGCCTGCGCGGATCGCCGCGACCAGTTCGGTGAACTCGCCGGCCGCGATGCCCTGCGCGGGCGGGCCGATCACGTCGGCGGGGCGGAGGACCCCGGTGACGGTCGCGGGTGCCGCGGGACATGCCTGGGTGCCGACCGGACCGTTGCCCAGGTTGGTGCAGAGGAAGACGCTGATGCCGCCGCTCTGGGCGCGCCCTCCAAAGTGGATGTGCGCCTGGGTGACGGTGCCCACGAGATCGTTGTAGGTGAGCCGATACGAGATCTCCTGGGCCCGCTCGTCGATCTGGGCGCGGAAACGGCCCTGCCCGGTCGTGGAGATCGTTTGAGGATCCTCCTCGTATCCGGACAGCCGCTCGGTGATGACGGCGGCGGATTCGCCGCCGTGGGCGGCGGTTGAACCGGTGGCGGCGGCCAGTGCCGCCGCGGCCGCCACGACAGCCAGCAGTCGGGTACGCCTGATCATCTTGGTGCCTCCCGTCCACGGTAGATAACAACGTGCCTATCGTTCCAGCACTCTCCGTGGGTGGGGCTAAAAAACGATAACGATCATTGGTGATTAATCGCGAAGTCCGCGACGTGGATCGGTGACGGCTCGTCGCCGGTGGAGGGCCGCTGGTACAGGATGGACAGCACGCCGTCGGTCACCATCCGGGTGCGGTCGACCACCACCTCGCCGAACGCGCCCAGCCCGGCACCCTCCAGGCGCGGCGTCCAGTCGGTCCAGCCGCTCGCCGCGCTGGCCGTGACGATCCGGCCGTACGGCAGCACCAGGTACGCGTTGTCGGCGCTGTCGAGCACCAGTTGCGAGCGCCCGAACGCGGCCAGCGGCACCGGGATCTCGGTCTTGCGCCAGCCGCGCTCGCGGTCCAGCCACAGGTGGTAGACCCGGCCGTACCGCTCCCGGTCGGCCACGAAGTCGGACACCGCCGGCACGAACCGCTCCGGCACGTAACTGATCACGACGTGCGGCCGGCAGACCGAGTCGACCACCAGGCACTCCTGGTTGATCAGCGCGCGGTCGACGCCGACCGGGTCGACCACCAGCCCGGGGGAGTCGACCGCGACGAGCTCGTCGGTGCCGGTGCGGGCCACCACCTCGCCGGCGCCGTTGTGCCAGGTGCGCCCGCGGTCGTCGCTGTAGACGTATCCGGTGTCGTGGTTGGCAAGCCCGCCCGGGTGCGTCAGGACGGCGGTGTTGTCCTCGCGCCACGTGAACGCCGCGTGGAGCCGGGCGCAGCGGCAGTACGCCAGGCCGTGCAGGTACATGTTGCGGCTCGCGCTGGTCGCGCCGTTGACCGTGTACGCCCCGTCGGGGGAGCTCCAGGCGCCCACCCGGTGCCAGGCACGGTCGTACTCGACGAGCTCCTGCGAGCCGTTGCCCGAACGGCCGGTGCGGTAGGACATCTGGAGGCGGCCCTCGGGGGTCACCAGGAACCGCGGGTACGTGATGGCACCGAGGTCCAGGTCGCCGAGGGTACGCCGGACCGGTCCGTCCAGAGTGGAGTAGAACACCGCGTTGTCGTGGGTGTCCATGGCCACGTGCACGGTGCCGTCCACAGGGGACATGCCCAGCGAGATCGAGTTGTGCGAGTCGTCGACGCTGAGCTGGTGCGGCAGGCGCACCGGCTCCCAGATTCCGTGGGGCAGCCGCCGGCGCGCCACGACCGCGTGCCGGCTCGCCGTGTACCAGGCCGCGTACTGGTATCCGGCGTGCGTGAGCAGCCCATGCTGCTGGTACGAGGCGTTGTTGACGATGCCCTGGTACGACACGAAGTACAGGGCGGTCGGGTCGAGCACCGAGTCGCCGAGCAGGCTCACTCGGGGGGACTCAGCCACAGGTGGTCCTCCTCCCCGTCGGGCCATCTCACCACGGCCGTGGCGTCCGGCGCCACCGTCACCGTGGGCAGCTCCGTCACCGGCACGCCTGTCAGGACCACCGCCGCCGCGTAGACCTCGCCGAACCGGACCGCGGCGCCGCTCTGCGCGACCGGGATCGCCGAGTGCGCGCCGTAGGCGTTGGTGCCGGAGCGTTCGAGTACGCGGGCGGCCGGCAACCCGACAAGTCCCACCACAGTGGACGTCAACCCGTCCGGCCGGCGTGCCGAGGCGGTCGCCCCGTCAGTCTCGGTCTCCGGCGGTTCGGCGTCCGCGAGCGCGTACCCGCCGATCCGCAGCGTCCACGGCCCGCCGTGCGCCGCACCGTCCACCCTGGCCAGCCGCACCTCGACGGCGCCGCGCAGCACCGACGCGGTGGTCAGGCACGGGCCGGTCCAGAACGCCGGCTGGCGCGGTGGCCACGTTTCCTCGTCGGGCAGCTCGCCGACCGGCCAGTGTGCCCGGTGCCGGGAGATGGCGACCCGGCCCTCGATGGAGACCGGACTCAAGGGGCGGCGGTGTGCGGGGTAACCGCCCGCGTCGAGCAGGGCGATGTGGTTGTCGACCGGACGGCAGGCGTACTCCGGCCCGGCGTGCGTGCTGTACGCGTACCGCGAGTAGCCGGGGTCGTCGGTGCTGAGCGTCTTGTCGGCCGCGTGGTCGGTGCCGTGGTTGGCGACCCGGATCACGCCGTCCGCGCGGGTGGCCGAGACCAGCCAGCCCGGGACCGCGAGCGTGCGGGCCACGTCTCGCTCCTCGACTTCGAGCGGCTGCTCGACGTCTGTCCACACCGGATGCTCCGGCGGCAGTACCAGGCCCGCGAAGCCCTTGCTCGACCAGTACGGCGAGCCGGGCCCGGAGTACGGCTGCCGGATCGCCTCCAGCGGGCCGTACCAGCCGATCGACTCCAGCCGGTCCGGTGCCGAGCCGTCCGGGCTGGGCCCGCCGCCGCGCTCGGCGAAGTGCCGCAGCATCCCGCTGGCGAGCCGCCTGGTCCGGCCGGCCGGCAGGGGACTGGCGTCGAAGATGGCGCCCGCCCACACCGGGGCCAGCGCGGCGTGCCGGTACGTGAGCGAGCGGCCCTGGTGCAGCGGCGCGCCGTCCGGGGCGTACAGGTGCTGGGCGCCGTCGAGATAGGAGTGCAGGCGCTCGCGGTACCGCGTCCACAGCTCCGGCCCCGCGTGGTCGCCGGACATCCGGCAGTACCACAGTGGATAGAAGTTCATCGCCCAGCCGGCGTACCAGTCGAAGTTGCGCGCCGTGTCCCGCCCCGCGTACCCGTCGGTGTACCAGCCGTCGCCGATGTACCAGCCGTCCATCGTGGAGATGTTCGACTCGATGTCCTCAGTGGACCACGGTCCGCCGACCGAGCGCAGGAACGCCTCGACGACGTTCTGGAACCACAGCCAGTTGCACGCCGGGTACGGCTGGCCGATCACCTCGGACAGCCAGGTGACCACGCGCTCGCGTACCGCGTCGTCGAGCGCGTCCCAGATCACGTGCCGCGACTCGTGCAGGGCGAGCGCGATGGACGCCGCCTCGACCTTGGCCTGGTTGATCTCCGTGACCCGCGGCCACCGCTCCGGCGAGCCGGGATCGGTGCCGGCGGCGAGGCCCTCGGCGTACCACTCGGCGAGCGTGCCGTCCGCGTACCCGGAAGAGAGCCGGAAGCCCGCGGCGAGGAACGTGCGCGCGAAGCCCTCCAGCCCGTCGCTGTGCCGTCCGGAGACGCTGGGCGGACCGGGCAGGTCGATGAGCGCGTGCCTCGGCGAGGCGTATGGGCGCACGGCGGCGAGCGTACGGTCGGCGGCCGCTTCCCAGTGCGCTCGCGTCCACCCGGTGTACGGCGACCGGACCCGGTCCTCCAGCGGTCCCATCAGAGCCTGATCGTGTTCCACGAGAGCGGCGGCAGCTCCACCCGCAGCACGCCACCGTCCGGCGCCACCTTCGGGCCGGCCTTCGGGGTGACCCGGTCCTGCTGGTCGAGCGTGTTCTTGGCGTGCCGGTCGGCGTCGGCCAGGTAGGTGTGCGTCACCGGGCCGGTGAGATCGCCTTGTCCATGCCCGCCGAAGGCGCGCAGGTCGACAGCCAGCTCCAGCGGGCGGGTGGTGTCGCGGTTGACGGCGAACACGGTCAGCGCACCGTCGTCACCCCGCACGGCGGTCGCGTGCAGCAGCGGCACGGTGCCGTGCACGGCGGTGTCGTGGGTGGGGCTCTCGACGGCGAGCCGCAGCACCTCGCCGCGGCCGTAGCGGGCGGCGTCGGCGAACGGGTAGAAGGTCGTCTGCCGCCACGCCGGCCCGCCGGGCTCGGTCATGATCGGCGCGATCACGTTGACGAGCTGGGCCAGGCACGCGGCGGTGACCCGGTCGCTGCGCCGCAGCAGGGTGATCAGCAGGCTGCCGACCACGACGGCGTCGGTCACCGAGTACAGGTCCTCCAGCAACCGCGGCGCGACGGACCACGGTTCCGGCTCGGGGTGCGGTGAGTTCTCCTGGTACCAGACGTTCCACTCGTCGAACGAGATGTTGATGCGCTTGGGGTCGCGGCGCTTGGCGCCCACGTAGTCGGCGGTCGCCACCACGCCGTCGATGAACGCCTCCATGTCGGCGGCGGACGCCACGAAGCTGTCGACGTCGCCGTCGCGCTCCTGGTAGTACGCGTGGCAGGAGATGAGGTCGACGGCGTCGTACGCGTGCTCCAGTACCGTCGCCTCCCACTGCCCGAAGGTGGGCATGCCACGCCCCGAGCTGCCGCACGCGACGAGTTCGAGGTCGGGGTCGACGAGGCGCATCGCCTTCGCCGCGACCACGGCGAGCCGGCCGTACTCCTCAGCGGTCTTGAAGCCGATCTGCCACGGGCCGTCCATCTCGTTGCCCAGGCACCACAGCTTGATCCCGTACGGCTTCTCGTCACCGTGCGTCCGGCGCAGGTCCGAGTACGCGGCGCCGCCTGGATGGTTGCAGTATTCGAGCAGCTCGAACGCCTCCGCGGCACCGCGCGTGCCCAGGTTGACCGCCATCATCGGCTCCAGGCCGGTCTTGGCGGTGAACCGCATGAACTCGCTCAGCCCGAACTGGTTCGTTTCGGTGGTACGCCACGCGAGGTCGAGCCGGCGTGGCCGGTGCTCGACCGGGCCGACCCCGTCTTCCCACTTGTATCCCGACACGAAGTTGCCGCCGGGGTAGCGGACCATGGTGGTGCCCAGCTCGCGGATCAGCTCCAGTACGTCGGTGCGCAGCCCATCCTCGTCCGCCAGCGGGTGCTCGGGCTCGAACACTCCACTGTAGACAGCCCGGCCGAGGTGCTCCAGGAACGACCCGAACAGCCGGGGGTTCACCTCACCGACGGCGAAGTGTGGATCAAGAAAGGCGGTAGCGGTAACTTTCTGCTGATCATCGCTCACCGTGGCCAGCGTAGGGACGGCCTTCGGCTTCGTCAACGGGTTGGAATAAGACAGCCTTCCGGCCAATTACCGAAAACCCGATCATCCGGGGTTGACGCTGTTCAATTCCGTTGTGAGCTGCGCTGCCGTGTGCTTCAACGAGATGGCGAGCGGCGAGTCGGCGCCCTCGGGGACCGACGTCGTGGTGCCGACGACCGCCATGGTGGCGATCAACGTGCCGTTCCGGAAAACCGGCGCCGCGACGCTGCGTACACCATTGATCGGCGGCGTGTGAGCCGACACACCCGCCGCGCGGATGCGCTCGACCTCGCGGCGCAGCTCGGGGGAGGCGGCCAGGTCGGCGGCCAGCCCGGGCACCTCGGCGGAGCTGAGGAACGCGCAGAACACCCGGCCCTGCGCCGACGCCGTGCGCGACAGCCGCGAACCGGTGCGCACGCTGATGCGGATCACCCGGTCGGTGTTGTCGTCGACGCGGACCACGACCGCGGTGTCGCCATCCCAGACGCTCAAGACCACCGTCTCGTCGAGCTCGCGCACCAGCCGCTGCATGTGCGGGCCGGCGACGCCGATCACCGGCATGCCGGCGCGGGCGGCGGCGGAGAGCGTGAGAATCTGCGGCCCCAGTGAATACAGCGCCTCACGCTCGTCGTATCGCAGCAGGTTGCTCTCGCGCAGTGCCTTTGTGTATCGGTGGGCGGTGGCCTTGCTGGTGCCGAGGCTGGCGGTCAACTCGTTGAGGCTCAACCGCGGCCGGCTCACGGTGAAGGCGCTCAGAATGACGGCGGCGCGCTGCACGGTCTGGATCGCGGGCGACACGGTTTGGATCGCGGGCGACACGTCCACGGAGCCCCATCCTTTCCGCCGTGTCCGCCATATCACGAGGCGCGAGAGGTCATCATGTCATGTTGGTGAACATCGCGATGCCCCATCGGGTCGCTCTTCCGACACCTCAGGTGAGGGCATAACACACTAAAGTCCGGCACATGCCCGATGGGCCCGCCATCCAGACCGTGCAGCGCGCAGCGGCGATGCTGAGCGCGTTCAGCGTCGACCGGCCCCGGCTCAGCCTCGCCGAGATCACCGCCGAGCTGCGGATGAGCAAAGCCACCGCACACCGGTACGCCCGGGCGCTGCGGGCCGCCAACCTGCTGCGATACGACCCGGCGTCCGGCAAGTACACGCTCGGGCCGCGCATCCTCGCGCTGGAGGCCGCGGCGCGCGCCGGCCTGCCGATCGTGACAGCCGCCGAGCCATACCTGGAACGGCTCACCCGCGAGACCGACCAGACCACCGTGCTCAGCGTCTGGAACGGCGACGCCCCAAGCGTCGTCCGCTGCCTCGACAACACCACCGGCGACGTGCGCCTCAGCGTCCGCACCGGTTCGCAACTCGACCTGACACGATCGGCGCAAGGCCGCGTCTTCTGCGCGTTCCTGCCCGCGGTGGAGGCGCCCGCGGTCGCCCGCCGGGTCAAAGCCTCCGCCGACCTGCGCCGGATCGTCGACGAGGTGCGCCGCCGCGGGTACGCCGTCAACATCCCAGAAGACAACGGTGTACGCGTGATCGCGGCACCCGTCTTCGAACGCAGCCAAATCGTGGCCGCCATCGCCGTCATGGGCACCGCGACAGCCCTGGCCGGCGAGGCCGAGGACGCGGCGGCTGCCGCCCTGACCCGCACAGCGGTAGCCCTATCCAAAACCCTCGGCTAACCACGCACCCACGTTCCGCGCCGGGCCCGCCGTGCCGCGCCCGCTCTGCGCGCCGTGCCGCGCCCGCTCTGCGAGCGGCCCGCGCCCGCTCTGCGAGCGGCCCGCGCCCGCTCTGCGAGCGGCCCGCGCCCGCTCTGCGCGCCGCCCGCGCCCGCTCTGCGCGCCGATCAAGGGCAAAGGCACGTGATTCGATCTCTTTTCCGCGTGCATTCGCCCTTGATCGATGCGGATCTCCTTGATCGGCGCCGTTGAATGAGCGATCCGCGTACGCCGCGCCCAGCTGACGACCGGATTGCCCCATTCCGCGCTGCCGCCACCCGGGCTGTGAACGTTTTGGGCTGCCAGAGCAGCACAAAACGTTCACAGCCCGTCGCACAACGGTGACCTTGACGCATGGCTCGCGCCCTTCGGGCTTGCCAGTACGCGGTTGGGGATGCGGCGCCTTGTAGGAGCGGCGCGGCCCGATTCTCGCGACGCGCGCGGGCGCAGTCGCGGGTCGATCAAGGGTGATCGCATCGATCAAGGCCGAATACACGCGAAAGGAGATCGAACCACGCGCATTCGCCCTTGATCGGCGCAGACGGCGTGGCGACACGCCGTGCCGCGCTGGCCGAGCGGCGCCTGCGCATGGGTCGGAGATCAAACCACGTGCGTTTGCCCTTGATCGGCGCGGAGAGCGGCGCGGCGGGCGCGGAGAGCGGCGCGGCGGGCGCGGAGAGCGGCGCGGCGGGCGCGGCCGCATGCTGCGGGGCGGCGGGCGCGGAGAGCGGAGGGCTGCCGCGATGTCCGTCGCGGTGCGGGCCGTTGCTCCCGCGGGCTCACCCTCCGCCTTTTCACGACCCCATGAAGCCGGGGTTGTGAAACCGCGTGGGGTGAGGCCGCGGGAGCAACGGGCACCGACCGCGGCGGACGCCGCGGTAGCCCGGTTGAAAGGTCTTTAGAGCTCGAACAGGTCGCGCAGTGCCTCGTCGAGGCGGGCGAGGCTGGCGCCGGTCACCATGCCGATGCGTTCGGCGCCGGCGGTTGCGGGGAGGCGGCGCATGCGGTTGACGACGACCACGCCGGCAACCGGGTCGGTTTCGGCCAGCGGCACGGCGAAGGGTGGCAGGTCGGTGGTGCCGCGCTGGCGGACCACCGGGGCGCAGTATGGTGCGGCGCTGGGGCGTTCGTTGTGCGCGTCGCCGGAGAGCACTACCACGCGATACCGCAGGTCGGCGCGGTCGCCGATGGTCCACACCTCGCCCCGGTTCACGGGCGAGCGCCAGATGTCTCGATCATGCGGCGTCCACCATGTCGGTGGGTGGCTCGGGCCAGCCGCCGTCGAGGCGGTCTGCCAGCCGGTCGAAGCCTTCGAGTTCGGCGCGAGCGTCGGGGTCGGTCGCCAGCCACTCCTCGTGGCGGCGTGCGGCGTCGCGGACCGCGGCGCGTCGCGCCGCGCGGTCGATCCATTCCGACAGGCTCATGCCGGCCGCGCGGGCCTCGGCGCGGGCCCTGGCCAGGGTATCCGCGCTGAGTGTCAACGTGACCTTTTCAGCCATGGACGAGATGGTACGCCGGTGGTGGAATCCTGGATCGCGGGTACGGTGGCCGGATATGCCGGTTGGTATCCGAGCTGACCGAGAAGTCGAAAGGATGCGTAATGCTTACCTTGACTGACAATGCGGTAGCGGTGATCCGCAGCTTGACCGAACAGCCCCAGGTGCCGGACGGCACCGGCCTCCGGATCGCCACCGACCCGAGCGCGGGCGCGCTCACGCTCAGCCTCGCCCCGGAGCCTGTCGAAGGCGACCAGGTGGTCAACGAGGCTGGCGCGCGGCTCTTCCTGGAGTCTTCGGCGGCTGAGCTGCTGGATGACAAGGCTCTGGACGCGGCTGTGGATCCGAGTGGGTCGGTGCAGTTCGCGGTGGCTGAGCAGCAGCCTGGTTGAGGTTGCGATTGGGGGATTCGGGCCGGTCACCCCCGGCCCGAATCCCTGACCTGGTCGTTCGCTGTTCCTAAGTGCGGCTCGGGCGGAGGCTGCTGGGGGCGTTTAGGTTGGCTTCGTCGTCTACGCCTACGCCCAGGCGGTCTACCAGTTCGCCGCCCAGCCAGGCGCTGACGCCACCCGCGCCCAGGGCGAGCAGTTCGACGATGAACAGCGCGGTGCCGGCGTCGCGGCCGTCGGCGCCCAGCCGGATCAGCCACACGATCGCGAAGACCACGACGAGGCCGAGGTTGAGCAGGCCGTGGAGCGCGCCCACCCGCTTGGCGCGGGTGTCCCGCGGGATCGCCAGCCAGTCGATGAGCCCAGCGACCGCCGCGAGCAGGCCGACCGCCAGTCCCACCGTGATGTTCCAGAAGGCCACCTCGCCGAGTACGTCCGGTCCGCCAACCAGATCGATGAAGTCGAACGCCACCGCGGTCACCAGCAGACCGAGCGGGAACATCACCAGCATCGGGTGGACAGGGTGGCCGAGTGCCTTGACACGGCTCTCCATGGGGGACTCCTTCCTGCCTAGGCCCCCGGGATACCCGGGACGGGACGCGCGAAACGGGCATGGACGCGCTCCCACTGAATCCCCTTGGGGCGGTATGGCGTGATTGCTAATCGTTCAAGAATTTGGGTCACTCCGTGGTCATCCCGGCGCGGTCCGAGCGCCGCCCACGGACGAAGGGTGGGCATCCCCCATGACCCAAACCCCACGATCAGAACGTCGAACGCCCAAGGTCAGCCGCCGCTCCGTCATTACCAGCCTGGGTGCCGGTACGGCGGGAGCTGTCGCGCTCGGTCCTCGTGGCGCGCTCGCCGCACCCCCGGAAACGCTCGTCGTCGCGGCGACCCCCGCCGACCGCTTCGGCCGCATGTTCCCGAACCTGCCGCCGTTCGTCCCCGCCGACGACCGGCGCCGCGCGGCCCTTATCGACATGGGCAAGGTCGGTGGCCTGCTTGACGCGAAGGACGACCTGACCAGGCCGCCGGTCGAGCTGATCACGGATCCCGCGGCGTTCGCGAACAACCCCGACAACCCCGGCATGACCGCCGGCATGACGTTCCTGGGGCAGTTCCTCGATCACGACATGACGTTCGACACGACGTCGGTCCTCGGCGTACCTACGCCGCCGGAGAGCACGCAGAACGTCCGGACGCCGGCACTTGACCTCGACTCCGTGTACGGCGGCGGGCCGGCCGCCAGCCCGAACCTGTACCAGGCGGACCGGGTGAAGCTGCGCATCGAGTCGGGTGGCCGCTTCGAGGACCTGCCGCGCAACTCCGACGGGTCGGCCATCATCGCCGACCCGCGCAACGACGAGAACCTGGTCATCGCGGGCTTGCAGGCCGCGATGATCCTGACCCACAACCGGGTGGTCGACGACCTGCGGGCGCAGGGTGTACCGGCGGCGAACCAGTTCGCGCAGGCGCGGCGGCTCGTCACCTGGCACTACCAGTGGATCATCGTGAACGAGTTCCTGCCGTTGACCATCGGCCAGGACCTGGTGCGGCAGATCCTCAACAGCGGGCGGCGCTGGTACCGGCCGGAGCCCGGCCCGGCGTTCATCCCGGTCGAGTTCCAGGGCGCCTGCTACCGGTTCGGCCACAGCCAGGTGCGCCCGTCGTACCGGGTGAACTTCCAGGGAAACCCGGGCAACACGCAGTTCTTCGCGTTCATCTTCGACCCGGCGGCGGAGGGTCAGGCGGACCCGGAGGACATGCGCGGCGGTGCCCGTGCGCCCCGGCGGTTCATCGGCTGGCAGACGTTCTTCGACTTCGGAGACGGGGTCGTCCGCAACAACAAGCTCATCGACCGCAAGATCTCGACGCCGTTGTTCCGGCTGCCACTGGGCGCGATCGCGAGCGGCGACCCGCCGATCTCGCTGCCCCAGCGCAACCTGCTTCGGCAGGTCACCTGGTCGATCCCCGCCGGGCAGCGGATCGCACAGACCATCGGTGCGCCGATGCTGCACCTTCCCGAGCTCGCGGGCTACGGGGTGGCGCTGGAGAACCAGACGCCACTTTGGTACTACACGCTGGCGGAGGCGGAGATCCTTGCCGGCGGCCGACGGCTCGGGCCCGTTGGCGGTACGGTCGTCGGCGAGGTGTTCATCGGTCTGTTGCAATTGGACCCCAACTCGTACCTCGCGGTCGCGCCGACCTGGAAGCCGACTTTGCCGAGCCAGGCGGCGGGCACCTTCCGCATGACAGATTTGCTGCGCTACGCCCGGGTTGACCCAGTAAGCCGCGGAGGTTAACCGGACATCTGGACAAGAATCCCCCAGGGGTGATGCGCCATCTGAGTTAAAAGTCCGACACTCACGGAAGTCTATGTAACAAACTGGAAACTGGGCTGGGGACGGATGCCGGGGAGGCAGGCCGTGCAGCGGACAATGTTGTCGAACGGTCGCGTCATCAGGGTCGCTATACGGTCGAGCCGACGGCTGTTCCGCGACACGCTGGCTGTCTGCCTGTCCGCACAACCGGAGTTCACGGTGGTCGGTCACGTCGCCGATGACGGTGCGCTGCTCGGCCTGTGTGACCTGTGCGGTCCCGACGTGGTCATCTACGACGCGGGGCCGTGCCTCACCGAGGCGCTGTCCACATTGACCGACCTGCGCGGCCGGTACCGGTTCCTGCGCCTGGTCGTGGTCTACGAGCGACTGTCGTCCTCCGACCTGGCGGCGAGCCAGCAGGCCGGTGTCGACACCCTCGTACCGTCGTCGCACGGCCTCGACGCGTTGCTGATGCTGTTGCACCAGCACGCCGAGGCCGTGCGCGCCGGCGGTGGCACCCAGAACGGTGTCGGGTTCACCGAGCAGGAGCGCGAAATCCTCACGCTGACCGCCGCGGGCCATACGGTGAGCCGGATCGCGGAGCTGCTGGGGCTCACACCGTGCACAGTGGAGAACGCGAAACGGCGGATCTACCAGAAGCTCGCGGTGTCGAGCCAGAGTCACGCGGTCGCCCGCGCGGCGGCCCTCGGCCTGGTGAACCGCCTGCCGCCCGGCCGCCCCAGGGTGTATGCGATGGGCGGCCTGCGACTCGCGGTGCTGCGCGGCCCGGATGTGCCCGCCCGGCACCAGGCCGCGGCGGCCCTGCTGTCGCAGCACATTCCGTTCGTCACCGACACCGCGCCGGACGGCGAGGAGGTCGACGACTACGTCGGATCGTCGGCCGCGCCGGTGATCCTGGTCGACCCCGGACCCGAGCACTGGCCGCGGCTGGGCCAGTCCTGGGTACCGGTGCTGCTGGTGTGTTCGGCGCCGATGACCCGCGGCGATATCCTCGAAGCCCTTGGCCGGGGCGCGATCGGGATCGTCGCGGCGGAGCGGATCGGCGCGGCGCTGGTGCCCGCGCTCACGCTGGTCGTCTCCGGCCACCTGACCGTCGATCCGGCGGCCGCGGCCTGGCTCATCGACGCCGTCGGCAACCGCGCCGGCGAGCCGGACGGCGGCCTGCCCGACCTCACCACGCGCGAGGGCGACATCCTGCGGTCGATCGCGGCCGGCCATACGGTACGCCAGACCGCGCGGTCGCTGGGCATCGCGGAGAAGACCGTGGAGAACACCCAGGCGCGGCTGTTCCGCAAGCTCGGTGCCCGCAACCGGGCCGGCGCCCTGGCCACCGCTCACGCCCTGGGGCTCTTGGAGTTGTTGGACGAACACCAGGATTGACTTATATAAGCCGTCGCCGTTATTGTTGGCCGTGCACGCGTTCGATGTCCTCGGTGATCCCGTCCGCCGCCGCATCCTGGAGCTGCTCGCCGAGGGTGAGCAGACCTCCGGTGCGGTGACCGCTGCCATCCAGCGGGAGTTCGGGATCTCGCAGCCCGCCGTGTCGCAGCACCTGCGCGTGTTGCGCGACAACGGGTTCGCCACCGTCCGGGCCGAGGGCACCCGCCGCCTGTACGCCGTCGACGCCGCGCCGCTGCGCGAGGTCGACCTCTGGTTGGAAACGTTCCGGCGCTTCTGGGACCAGCGTCTCGACGCGCTGGCGACCGAGCTCGCCCGCGGCAAGCGGGAGCGCCGCCTGAAGCAGAAGGATGAGGCATGAAGGACATCCTCGACGAGTTGGCCGCTGTCCAACGTGGACTCGGTCGGGCCGCGATCCCGGCCGGCGATGCCGCGACGGTCACGTTGAAGCGCAGCTATCCCGCCGACATAGAAGACGTGTGGGACGCCATCACCGACCCCGAGCGCCTCAACCGGTGGTTCATGCCGGTGACGGGGGAGTTGAAGGTCGGCGGGCGCTATCAGTTGGTGGGCAACGCGGGCGGCGAGATCCTCCACTGTGAACCGCCGCGGCACCTCAAGGTGACCTGGGTCTACGGGGAGAACCCCAAACCGACCGACGTCTCCGAGGTGACGGTGCGGCTCTCGCCCGAGGCGGGCGGCGCCACGACCGCGTTCGAACTGGTGCACGCCGCCGTCGTCGACCCGAAGATGGACGAGGAGTACGGGCCGGGCGCGGTGGGCGTCGGCTGGGACCTCGCGCTCCTCGGGATCGCCCTGTACCTGAGTGGTGGCGGGCTCACACCCGAGGAGCGCGCGGCGTTCGACGCGTCGCCGGAGGGCCGCGAGTTCGCGACGCGCAGCAGCGAAGCGTGGGGCACGGCCATGTTGGACAGTGGGTGGGACCCGGAGGACACGGCCCGCCGCGTGGCCAACACGACCGCGTTCTACGTCCCGCCCCAGGCCCCGTGATCAGGGCGTCCCTCAAGTCGTTAGAACGACTTGAGGGACGCCCTGATCACGCGGGGTGATTCGTGAGGTAGCCGCCCATCGTGCGGAAGTAGTCGGTGGCGGCGTGCTCGGTGCCGTCCTCGGTGCGGACGCGGCGCACGACCAGGCCGGGATCGCGGCCGCGGCGCGCGTCCGCGCCGGCGACGATCACGACGCCGTCACCCTCGCGGATGAAGATCCGGCCTGGGGTACCGCCATAGCGGCCCTCGGAGACCGCCGCCGACACCACCCGCAGTCGCTCGCCGCGGTGATAGGTGAAGGCGTTCGGGTACGGGTCGGACTGCGCGCGAACCAGGCGCTCGATCTCCGCGGCCGTCCAGGTCCAGTCGATGCGACTGTCCTCGATGGACCGCTTGTGGAAGAAGCTCGCCTTCGACCGGTCCTGCTTGACCCAGTCGGTGCGCCCGGTGGCGATGAGCGCCAGCCCGTCCGTCGTGATTGGACCGAACAGCTCCAGGGTGCGGTAGAACAGGTCGGTGGTGGTGTCGGTCGGGCCGACCGGCACCGACCGCTGGATCACGATGTCGCCCGCGTCGAGCACCTCGTCCATCATGTGCGCGGTGACGCCGACCTCCGGCTCGCCGTTGATGAGCGCCCAGATCAGGGGCGAGAAGCCGGCGTACGCGGGCAGTAGCGAGTCGTGCACGTTGAGGGTGCCGAGGCGCGGCAGGTTGAAGACCTCCGGCGGGATCCAGGTGCGCCAGTTGGTGGCCACGATGACGTCGGGGTCGACCGCGCGCAGCGGCTCGACGAGGTCGTCCGGCCGGCTGCGGATCAGCACCGGCACCCCGTGCTTCTCGGCCAGCTCGGCCACCGAGTCGTCCCAGATCTTCTCGTACGCGTGCTCGCTCGGCGGGTGGGTGACCACCAGCGCGACCTCGTGCTCGGAGTCCAGCAGGGCCTGAAGGGTGCGATGACCCCAGGTTTGGTATCCGAACATGACTACCCGCATGAATGTCCCCTCCGCGAAACGTGACCTGGTTATCTCTGGTTATCTGAGGCTTGCCTAACACGGTAACTTAAGCAAGGCTGTCCTAAGTTCGCAACGCCGAGTGATGGGACGGGCATGTCACAGCTACCGGTGTACGACGTCGTGGGGATCGGCTTCGGCCCGTCCAACCTGGCGCTCGCCATCGCGTTGACGGAGAGTGGCGGATCGCTCGACGGGATCTTTCTTGAACGCCAGCCACGGTTCGGTTGGCACCGAGGGATGCTCCTCGACGACGCCACCATGCAGGTCTCGTTCCTCAAGGACCTCGTGACGCTGCGCAATCCCGGCAGCGAGTTCACGTTCCTGCGGTACCTGCACAGCAAGGGCCGGCTGATCGACTTCATCAACCACAAGAACCTCTTCCCGCTCCGGGTGGAGTTCCACGACTACCTCGAGTGGGCCGCCGCCCGGGTCGAGGACCAGGTGCGGTACGGGCACGAGGTGGTGGCCGTCGAGCCGGTGTCCGGTGCGGACGGTATCGAGCTCGTCGAGGTGCGGGCGCGCGCCGAGGGCCGGGAGGCGGTGTACCTGGCACGCAACCTCGTCTTCGCCACCGGCCTGCGCCCCTGCGTGCCTGACGGCGTGACGGTGACCGACCGGATCTGGCACAACAGCGACCTGCTCGACCGGCTCGCTGGGCTCTCCGACGAGCCGCGCCGGTTCGTCGTGGTGGGCGCCGGGCAGAGCGCCGCCGAGGTCGCCGGCCACCTGCATCAGCGCTACCCGTCCGCGGAGGTGTGCGCGGTCTTCTCCCGGTACGGGTACAGCCCGGCCGACGACAGCTCCTTCGCCAACCGCATCTTCGACCCCGCGGCGGTCGGCGAGTTCTACGACGCGCCACAGGACGTCAAGCAGGCCCTGGTGGACTACCACGGCAACACCAACTACTCCGTCGTCGACGTCGACCTCATCGCCGACCTGTACCGCCGGGTCTACCGGGAGAAGGTGCTCGGCGAGCAGCGGCTGCGGCTCTTCAACGTCTCGCGCGTCGTCGAGGCGGTCGAGACCGGCGGTTTCGGTACCGGCGGCGGAAAGGTCGAGGTCACCGTCGAGTCTCTCGCCACCGGGACCAAGAGCGTGCTCGACGCCGACGTGGTCATCTACGCCACCGGATACCAGCCGGCCGATCCGGCCCACCTGCTGGGCGGGCTCGCCCGGTACTGCCGGCAGGACGAGCGCGGGCGCCTGCGGGTGGCCCGCGACTACCGGGTCGTCACCGCGCCCGAGCTGCGCGCCGGCGTATACCTGCAGGGCGGCACCGAGCACACGCACGGCATCACGTCGTCGCTGCTGTCGAACACGGCCGTCCGGGTCGCCGACATCCTCGGGTCCATCGTGGACCGCCAGCCGGCGGCGGTGGGCCGCCCGTGAACCTGGCAACCTTCCCGGAGCTGTTCGAAGCACAGGTCCGGCGCGCTCCGCACGCCCTGGCCCTGGTTTTCGAGGACACCGAGCTCACGTACGCGGAGCTGAACGCCCGCGCCAACCGGTTCGCGCACGCCCTGATCGCCCAGGGAGTGGGGCCGGAACGCGTGGTGGCGCTGGAGCTGCCCCGATCGGCGGACATGATCGTGGCGCAGCTCGCCGTCCTCAAGGCGGGCGGCGCGTACCTGCCGATCGACCCGGACTACCCGGCCGAGCGGATCGCGTACATGCTGGCCGACGCGGCGCCGGTGTGCCGGCTCTCCACGGTGGACGGTCTCGGTGACGGGCAGCCGGACACCGACCCTGAGCCGCGACTCAGCCCCGCGAACGCCGCGTACGTCATCTACACCAGCGGCTCGACCGGCCGCCCCAAGGGTGTCGTGGTATCGCACGCGGGCATCGCGAAGCTCATCGCCACGCAGACCGAGCGGCTTGGTGTGGGGGCGCACAGCCGGGTGCTCCAGTTCGCCTCGCCGAGCTTCGACGTGGCGTTCTGGGACCTGTGCCTCGGCCTGCTCTCCGGCGGCCGCCTCATCGTCGTACCGTCCGACCGGCGGGTGCCAGGTCCGGCGCTGACCGAGTACGCGCACGCGCACGGCGCCACCTTCATGATCCTGCCGCCCGCGCTGCTCGCCGCGCTGCCGGAGGACTGCGCGCTGCCGTCGGGCGCCACGCTGCTGGCCGGTACCGAGCGGGTCTCGCCGGAGCTGGTCGCCCGGTACGCCCGCGACCTCAAGATGTTCAACGCGTACGGTCCCACCGAGGCGACCGTCAACTCCACTTTGGGCTCATGCGATCCCGATGCTGTGGAAGGCTCGTCGGTCCCCATTGGAGTCGCGGACCCGGGAACAGCGGCGTACGTGCTCGACGCTTCGCTGCGTCCCACCACCGAAGGCGAGCTGTACCTCGGTGGGTCCGGCCTGGCGCGCGGCTACCTGGGCCGCCCCGCGCTGACCGCCGAGCGCTTCGTCGCCAACCCGTTCGCGCCGGGGGAGCGGATGTACCGCACCGGCGACCTGGTGCGCCGGCTGTCCGGTGGTCGGCTCGACTTCCTCGGCCGCGCCGACGATCAGGTCAAGATCCGCGGGTACCGGATCGAGCCGGGCGAGATCGAGTCCGTCCTGCGTGGACACCCGGCGGTCGCGCAGGCGGCCGTCGTGGCACGCGCCGACGGTGGCGGCGCCAAGCGGCTTGTCGGGTACGTGGTGCCGGACCTCGCCGCGGCGGACCAGGACGCGCTGCTGACCGGCTGGCGGGAGGCGCACGACGCGCTGTTCGCGGCCGGCGCCGGTGACATGTTCGCCGGCTGGACCAGCAGCTACGACGGGGAGCCGATCCCGCCAGACGAGATGCGCGAGTGGCGCGACGCCACCGTGGCGCGGGTGCTCGGGCTGGCGCCGCGCCGGGTCCTGGAGATCGGTGTCGGCAGTGGACTGATCCTCACCGGCGTGGCGCCGCACACCGAGGCGTACTGGGGCATCGACCTGTCGAGCGAGGCTATCGAGGCGCTGCGCGAGCGGGTGGCCGGACTCGGCCTGAGCGACCGGGTGGAGCTGCGTACCCAGCCGGCACACGACCTCGGCGACCTGCCCTCCGGGTACTTCGACACGGTCGTCGTCAACTCGGTGGCGCAGTACTTCCCGAGCGAGTCCTACCTGACCGGGGTGCTCTCCAAGGCGCTGGACCTCGTGGCGCCGGGCGGGCGGCTGTTCGTCGGCGACGTACGCAACCTGCGGCTGTTGCCGTGCCTGCGGGCGGGCGTGCTCGCCTCCCGGTCCGGGGCCGCCGATCCCGCGGCCGTGGCGCGCGACGTGGCCTGGGAGCGCGAGTTGCTGCTCGACCCCGACTACTTCACCGCTCTCGCCGGCTCCGGCCGCGCCGACATCCTGCTCAAAGAGGGCCGGCACCACAACGAGCTGACCCGGTACCGGTACGACGTGGTGGTCCACAAGGGAGTGTCGACCGTTGGTCCGCCGGCGCCGGTACACCGGTGGGCCGGCCTCGGCGAGGTGGCGGCGTACCTGGGCGAGCACCGGCCCGAGGCGCTGCGCCTCGAAGGGGTGCCCAACGCCCGGCTCGCCTCGGACCTCGCGGCGCTGCGCGGTGCGCCCGTGGCGGCGGGCGTCGACCCGGAGGCGGTGCGGGAACTGGCCGAGACGCTCGGGTACCAGGTGACCCTCACCTGGTCGGCGGACAGCGACGCGGGCGAGTTCGACGCGGTGTTCTCGCACGGTGGCTCCGGTGGCGCCTACCGCCCCGGCGGCACCACCCGGCCGTACGCCAACACCCCCGCGCCGTTCCCGGACGTCAACGCGCTCACCCGTGCCGTGCGGTCGTACCTGCGGGAACGGCTCCCCGAGTACATGCTGCCGGCCGCGATCGTGCCGCTGCACCGCCTGCCGATCGCGACCAGCGGCAAGCTCGACCGGGCCGCCCTGCCCGCACCCGACTTCGCCGCGCTCGCCACCGGCCGCCCGCCGCGCGATGCCCGCGAGGAGACCCTCTGCGCGCTCTGCGCCGAGCTGCTCGACGTGCCGCGGGTGGGCATCGACGACGACTTCTTCGCGCTCGGCGGCGACAGCATCCTCGCCGTGCAGCTGCTCGCGCGGGCACGGAAGGCCGGCATCGCCCTGTCGCTGCGGGATGTGTTCCAGCGCCGCACCGTCGCCGCGCTCGCGGCCGCCGCCGGCACCGTGTCGAGCCCGGCAGTAATCGGCGAGCTCACCGGCGACCTGCCGCTCACCCCGCTGCAGGAGGGCTTCTTCTTCCACGCCCACCTCGACCCGGCGTCCGATGTGTACGCCGTCCGGCTCATGGTGGAGCTGCACGGCCCGCTCGACGCGGCGGCGCTGCGCGACGCGGCGCAGGCGCTGCTCGACCGGCACGCGCCGCTGCGCGCCGGTTTCCACCAGCGCGCCGACGGCCGGGTCGTCCAGGTGATTTCCCCGGCGGGCGCTGCCGGTGTCGTGCCGTGGCGCGAGGTCGACCTGTCCGGGTACCCGGACAGCGAGCGAGCCGCGCGCGCGTCGGCGGTCGGCGACAACGAGCCGTTCGACCTGGCGAAGCCACCGCTGGTGCGGTTCACCCTCATCCGGGGCGGCGAGGCGCGGCACTGGCTGGTGTTGCGGTTCCACCACATCGTGGCGGACGGCTGGTCGGTGTCCGTGCTGCTGCGCGAGCTGCTGTCCCGGTACGGCGGCGGCGAGCTGCCTGCGGTCACCCCGTACCCGGCCTACCTGGCATGGCTGTCGGGGCGCGACCGGACAGCCGCACTGGACGCCTGGCGGCACGCCCTCGACGGCGTCGACGAGCCCACCCTGCTGGCCGAGGCAGGTGCCGCGGCCGCCGCTCCCCGCCCCGCCGAGGTCCGCGTGGCCCTGCCGGCCGAGCTGACCGCGGCCCTGACCGCCCGCGCCCGCGAGCGCGGCCTGACCCTCGGCACAGCCGTCCAGGGCGCCTGGGGCCTGCTGTTGAGCCGCCTGACCGGTCGCTCGGACGTGGTGTTCGGCACCACCGTGTCCGGCCGTGCGGCCGAGGTGGACGGCATCGAGTCGATGGTGGGCCTGTTCATCAACACGCTCCCGGTGCGGATGCGGTGCCGGCCTGAGCAGCCGCTCAGCCAGGTACTCGGGCGCCTCCAGGCGAGCCAGACCGACCTGCTGGACCACCAGCACGTCGGGCTGGCCGAGGTGCAGCGCCTCGCCGGCCTCGGCGACCTCTTCGACACCCTCGTGGTGGTCGAGAACTACCCGGTCGACGGCGAGCTGCGCGACCCCAGCGGCGCGTTGCGCGTCACCGGACTGGACTACGTGGACACCGGCCACTACCCCCTAGCGGTCATCGTGCTGCCCGCCGAGCGCTCAGCTTCGATACAGACCCTTGAGCTGCGGCTCAAGCACGACGCGGCGCGGATCGACGGCGCGACCGCGCGGCGGGTCGCCGACCAGTTGGTACGCGTGCTGTCGGCGATCGCGGCCGACGCCGACCGGCCGGTGGGCCGGGTGGACGTGTCCACGGTGGAGGAGAGCGCCCCGCTGGCTGGCGAGGTGCGCGAGCTCCCGCCGGCCACGCTGGTGGACGCCTTCGCCGCGCAAGCCGCCCGGCGCCCCAGTGCGACGGCGGTCGTCGAGGGCGGGAGGTCGGTGTCCTTCGGGGAGCTGGATCACCGTTCTTCCGTCCTCGCCGGACTGCTGCGCGCCCGGGGCGTCGGGCCAGAACAGGTCGTGGCGGTGGCCCTGCCGCGCTCGACCGACCTGATCGCCGCGCTGCTGGGCGTGCTCAAGGCGGGCGCCGCGTACCTGCCGGTCGATGTGGACTATCCCGCCGACCGGGTGTCGTTCATGCTGGCCGACTCCGGTGCCGCCTTCGTGGTGACCCCGTCCGTCATGGCCGACCTGGACGGGGCGCCCGTCCCGGCCACGGCTCACCCCGACGGCCCGGCCTACCTCATCTACACCTCCGGGTCGACCGGTACGCCCAAGGGCGTGCTCGTCACGCACCGCGCGGTGACGGCGCAGCTCGCGTGGGCGCAGGACCGGTTTCCGCTCGGCCCGGACGATCGGGTGCTGCACCAGCTCTCGGCGAGCTTCGACCCGTCGATCCTGGAGATCTTCTGGCCGCTGGGCGCGGGCGCCACCGTGGTGCTCGCCCCGCCCGGCGCGCACCGTGATCCCGCCGTACTGGCCCGCCTCATCGGCGAGCACGGCGCCACCACTCTCACCACCGTCTCCTCGGTGCTGGGCGCCTTCGCGGACGCGGCCGCCACGGAACCCGGCGTGTTCGCGAGCCTGCGGCGGGTGTTCGCCGGCGGTGACGCGCTGCCCGCCGAGGCGGCCGCCCGCTGGCGGGCCGCGACCGGCGTGCCGGTCTACAACGTGTACGGCCCCACCGAGGCCGCCATCCAGGTCACGTGTCACGAGGCGGGCGTGGAGCGCACCGGCACCGTCCCCATCGGACGTCCGGTGTGGAACACCCGGCTGTACGTGCTCGACGGGGCGCTGTGCCCGGCGACCACCGGTGAGCTGTACATCGCCGGTGTCCAGTTGGCTCGCGGCTATCACAGCCGCCCCGGCGTGACGGCCGACCGGTTCGTCGCCGACCCGTTCGGTGGGCCGGGCGAGCGGATGTACCGCACGGGCGACCTCGTGCGGCGGCGCGCTGACGGGACGCTGGAGTACCTCGGCCGCGCCGACCAGCAGGTGAAGATCCGCGGCAACCGGGTCGAGCCGGGCGAGGTGGAGGCCCGCCTGCGCGCCGAGCCGGGTGTCGCCGAGGCGGCCGTCGTGGCGCGCGCGGACGGTCCGGGCGGCGTGCGGCTCGTCGGGTACGCGGTACCCCAGCCAGACACCACAGTGGACGCTGAGGCGCTGCGCGCGGCCCTGGCCGCGACGCTGCCGGCGCCGATGGTGCCGTCCGCGCTCGTCCTGCTGGACGCGTTGCCCCGCACGCCGAGCGGCAAGGTGGACCGGGCCGCACTGCCGGCCCCCGTCGCCGAGCGGGCCGCGACGCGCGCACCCCGCGACGAACGCGAACTGCTCCTCTGCCAGGTCTACGGTGAGGTGCTCGGACTCGATGACGTCGGCGTAGCCGAAGACTTCTTCGCGCTCGGCGGCGACAGCATCCTGTCGATCGCGGTGGCCAGCCGGGCGCGGGCGGCCGGGCTGGAGATCGGGCCGCGCGAGGTGTTCACGCACCGCACTCCGGCCGCTCTGGCCGCGCTCGCGGCCACAGCGGAGGTCGAAGGCGCGGCGCTCGAACGCCCCCTGGTCGCCCTCACCGCCGAGGAACTCGATCGGGTGCGCCGGGTTTGCGGCGGCGCGCTCGACGAGGTGTGGCCGCTGTCGCCGCTCCAGGAGGGGCTGTACTTCCACGCCAGCTACGACAGCGGCGGGATCGACGTCTACACCGCGCAGGCCGCGTTCGACGTGGCGGCCGGCCTCGACCCGGAGCGGCTGCGCGCGGCGTGCGCGGCGCTGCTCGCCCGGAACCCGGGCACCCGGGCCGGCTTCACCAGCGACGGCCTGTCCCAGCCCGTGCAGTTCGTGGCCGCGGCGCCCGAGGTACCGCTGTCCGTTGTGGACCTGTCGGGCCTGACGGAGCAGGAGCGGGGCGCCCGGCTCGACGAACTGGTGGCCGAGGACCGGGCTCGGCGCTTCGACCTGGCGCGCCCGCCGCTATTTCGGATGCTGCTCATCCGGCGCGGCGACGCGGGCGACCGCCTCGTCATCAGCCACCATGTGCTGCTGCTGGACGGCTGGTCGGCGTCGGTGTTCCTGGAGCAGCTGCTCGGCCTGTACGCCAGCGGTGGCGACGACCGCGACGTGGCGCCCGCCGGCTCGTACCGCGACTACCTGGCGTGGCTCGGCACCCGCGACACGACCGCGTCCGCCCGCGCCTGGCACGACGCCCTGGCCGGCCTCGACGAGCCGACCCTCGTGGGGGGAACCCAGACCGGCGCGGGGCTGCCGGAGCGGCTGCGGCTGGAGTTGAGCGAGGAGGTCAGTGAGCGGCTGCGCGGCACGGCCCGCCGGCTCGGCGTCACCCTCAACACCGTGCTCAACGCGGCCTGGGCGCTCGTACTGTCCAACGTGGCCGGCCGCGACGACGTCGTGTTCGGCGCGACGGTGGCCGGTCGCACCGCGCCCATCGACCACATCGAGAACGCCATCGGCCTCTTCCTCAACACCGTGCCGGTGCGGGTGGCGTTCGACCCGCGCGAGAGCGTCGCTTCGCTGCTGCGCCGGCTCCAGGCAGAGCGCACCGCGCTGATGCCGCACGAGTACCTGGGCCTCGGCGACGTGCAGCGGGAAACCCCGCATCCGCGGCTCTTCGACACCCTCTTCGCGCTGCAGAACATCGGTGACGAGGACGAGCTGGCCGCCCTGCGAAAGCGCCACGGCATCGTCGAGGTCGGCAGCGTCGACGCGACCCATTACCCGCTCGCGGTCGTGGTGACCCCGGCACACCGGCTGCGCGCCACGCTCGCGTACCGGCGGGACGTGCTCGACGCCGGCCTGGCGGCGCAGGTGCTGGACCGGTTCGCGGCCGCCCTCGACGCCTTGGCGTCCGATGTGGACGCGCCGGTCGGCGGCCTCGACGTACTGCCCGGCAGCGAGCGTGACCGGCTGGCCCGAGACTGGGACGCCACCGCGCACCCGGTCGGCGACGAGACCGTGGCCGACCTGCTCGCCGCGCAGGCCGCCCGCACACCCGACGAGGTGGCGCTCGTCTTCGGCACGGAGCGGGTCACCTACGCGGAGCTCGACGCGCGCGTGAACCGGATGGCGAGGCTGCTCGCCCGGCGGGGCGCCGCACCCGAAGCCGTCGTCGGGCTCGCGCTGCCGCGCTCCATCGACATGGTGGTCGCCCTGTTCGCGGTGCTGCGCACCGGTGCCGCGTACCTGCCGCTGGAGCTGGACCATCCGGTCGAGCGGCTCGCGATGATGCTCGACGACGCGCGGCCGGTCTGCGTGCTGTCGACCCGCGCGGTGGCGGCGCGGCTGCCCGGCGAGTGCGTATCGGTCGACGAGCCCGCCGTGATCGCGGAACTGTCCACTTTGAAGGCCACGCCGCTGGAGCGCCGGTTCGCGCTGGAGCACCCGGCGTACGTCATCTACACCTCCGGCTCGACGGGCCGCCCGAAGGGCGTCGTCACGCCGTACCGCGGCCTGACCAACATGCAGCTCAACCACCGCGAGGCCATCTTCGACCCGACGATCGCGTCGGCGGGCGGCCGCCGGCTGCGTATCGCGCACACCGTCTCGTTCGCGTTCGACATGTCGTGGGAGGAGCTGCTCTGGCTCGTCGAGGGCCACGAGGTGCACGTCTGCGACGAAGAGCTGCGCCGCGACGCCGAGGCGCTGGTCGCGTACTGCCACCGGCACGAGATCGACGTCGTGAACGTGACGCCGACGTACGCGCACCACCTTTTCGCGGAAGGGCTGCTGGACGGGGCGCACCGGCCACCGCTCGTGCTGCTCGGCGGCGAGGCGGTCTCCGACGCGGTGTGGGCGCGGCTGCGCGACACCGAGGGCACCTTCGGCTACAACCTCTACGGGCCAACCGAATACACCATCAACACGCTCGGCGGCGGCACGCTCGACAGCGATACCCCGACCGTCGGCCGTCCTATCTGGAACACCCGGGCGCACATCCTCGACACGTGGCTGCGGCCGGTGCCGGACGGGGCGGCCGGTGAGCTGTACATCAGCGGCGTCGGGCTGGCGCGCGGCTACCTCGACCGGCCGGGGCTGACCGCGCACCGGTTCGTCGCGGACCCGTTCGGGCCGCCCGGTGGCCGCATGTATCGCACCGGCGACCTCGTGCGGCGGCGGCCGGACGGAAACATCGACTTCCTCGGCCGCACCGACGACCAGATCAAGATCCGCGGGTACCGGGTCGAGCTGGGCGAGATCGAGTCGGTGCTCGGGGCGCACGAGCGGGTCGCGCAGGCGGCCGTCGCCGTTCGCGACGACCGGCTGATCGGGTACGTCGTGCCGGCCCCGCTCTCATCCGGGCGACCGGAAGTCGAGCAGGCCCAGATCGGCGAGTGGCAGCAGATCTACGACGCCGAGTACGCCGAGATCGGCACCGCTCTGTCCAAGGAGGACTTCTCCGGCTGGGACAGCAGCTACGACGGTCAGCCCATTCCGCTCGACGACATGCGCGAGTGGCGCGACACCACGGTCGCGCACATCCGCTCCCTGAACCCCCGTCGCGTCCTGGAGATCGGGGTCGGCAGTGGACTCCTGCTCGGGCGGCTCGCCCCCGACTGCGAGGCGTACTGGGGCACCGACTTCGCGCCGTCCGTCATCGAGGCGCTGCGCGCCGGCGTGGCCGCTGACCTGCGGCTCAGTGGCCGGGTGGAGCTGCGGTGCCAGCCGGCCGACGACCTGTCCGGGCTGCCGCGCGGGTACTTCGACACCGTCGTCGTCAACTCCGTCATCCAGTACTTCCCGAGCGCCGCGTACCTGACATCGGTGCTGACCGCCGCGCTTGACCTCGTGGCGCCCGGCGGGCGTGTCTTCGTCGGCGACGTGCGAAACCTGCGGCTCGCCGAGCACTTCCACACGAGCGTGGCGGCCGTTCGCCGTGCGGCGGTGTCCGAAAAGGAACTGCTGGTCGACCCCGACTACTTCGCGACGCTGCCCGGCGCTACCGCGTCGGTGCGCGTCCGTAGGGGCCGCCACCACAACGAACTGACGAGATACCGCTACGACGCCATCCTCCACACCTCGGCGGTCACCTGCTCGGATCGCGCGGTGCGGGTCACGGGGATACCCAACGCGCGGCTCGTCGATGATGGTGTCGAGGTCGAGGACCTGTACGAGATGGGTGCCGACCATGTGACGTGGTCGGCGGACGGCGACGGCAGCCTGGACGCGGTGTTCCTGCCGTCGCCGGGCGTCGTGCCGCACGTACCCACCGGTGGTTGGCCGCTGACCAACGACCCGGCCGCCGCCCGGGACGCGAGCGCCCTCGCGCACCGCCTGCGCGAGCATCTCAAGCGGACCCTGCCCGACTACATGGTGCCAGCCGCCTTCGTGACGCTCGACCGGCTGCCGCTCACCGTCAACGGCAAGCTCGACATCAAGGCGCTGCCGGACGCCGAGCCGGCCGTGCAGCGCGGCGAGAGCCGGCCCGCCGAGACCCCGGCCGAGGAGGTCCTGTGTGGACTCTTCGCCGAGGTGCTGGGCCTGCCGGAGGTGGGCGTCGAGGACGACTTCTTCGACCTCGGCGGCCATTCGCTGCTCGCCACCCGCCTGATCAGCCGGGCACGAACAGCGCTGGGCGCCGAGCTGGCCATCCGCGACCTGTTCGAGGCTCGTACCGTTGCCGAGCTCGCCGCGCGGGCGGGCGGCGGATCAGAGCGGCGCCCCGCGCTGGCGCCCATGCCGAGGCCGGACGAGATCCCCGCGTCGTACGCCCAGCAGCGGCTCTGGGTGCTCCAGCAGCTCGACGGCGGTACCGCGGCGTACAACTTCCCGATCGTCATGCGGGTGCGCGGCCCGCTGGACGTGACCGCTCTCGAAGCCGCGGTCGGTGACGTGGTGGCGCGCCACGAGGCGCTGCGCACCGTGTTCGACGAGCGGGACGGGCGGCCGATCCAGCGGATCGTGCCCATCGAGTCGGCCCGCCCCACGGTGGACATCGTGGCGGGTGACCCGGCGGTGGTGGTCGAGGCGGCCGTGCGCCGGCCGTTCGACCTCGCGGCTGAGCTGCCGATCAGGGTGACCATGGTGCCCGACGGGACGGACGAGCACGTCGTCGTCGTGCTGCTGCACCACATCACCACCGACGAGTGGTCGGATGGTCCGTTCCTGCGCGACCTGTCGACCGCGTACGCCGCCCGGACTGCCGGCGCGGCACCGGAGTGGGCGCCGCTGCCCGTCCAGTACGCCGACTACACGCTGTGGCAGCGCGAGCTGCTTGGCGACGAGTCCGATCCGGACAGTCTCGCCGGACGGCAGCTCGCGTGGTGGCGTACGGCCCTCGCCGGCATGCCGGAGCGGCTGGAGCTGCCCGGCGCGACCGGTCGCGACACCGGCAACAGCGGCGCCGCCCTCAGCATCGACCTCGGCGCCACCGCCAGCCAGGGCCTGCGCCGGCTCGCGCAGGAGTCCGGGGCGAGCATGTTCATGCTGGCCCACGCCGCCGTGGCCGCGCTGTTGTACCGCCTCGGCGCCGGTACCGACATCCCGCTCGGCGCGCCAATAGCCGGCCGCACCGACGAGGCGCTCGACGATCTGGTCGGCTTCTTCGTCAACACGCTGGTGCTGCGTACCGACCTGTCGGGCGACCCCGGCTTCGCCGACCTCGTGACCCGGGTGCGGGAGGCCGATCTGGCCGCGTTCTCGCATCAGGACGTGCCGTTCGAGGCGGTCGTCAAGGCCCTCAACCCGGACCGGTCCCTCGCCAGCAACCCGCTCTTCCAGGTCATGGTGGTGTACCGCAACCGGTCCGATGTGGACTTCGACCTGGCCGGGCTGGCGGTCACCCCGGAGTACGGCGAGACCGGCACCGCCCGGTTCGACCTGGTGTTCGCCTTCGTCGAGCGGGCCGACGGGCTCGACGTGCTCATCGAGTACCGCACCGGGCTCTTCGAAGCCGACGCGGTTGCCCGGTTGGGCCAGCGGCTGGTCCGGCTCGTCGAGGCCGTCACCGCCGATCCCGCCGCTCCGGTCAGCCGGGTCGACGTGCTCGGCGACGACGAGCGCCGGCTGGTGCTGCGCGACTTCAACGCCACCGACCGGGTGGTGCCCGAGGAGCCGTTCCCGGTGCTGTTCGCCCGGCAGGTGGCCGAACGGCCGCACGAGGTGGCCGTCGTGGACGGCGACCGCTCGGTGTCCTATGCGGAGCTCGACGCGCTCGCGAGCCGGATCGCCGGTGGGCTCGCCGCCAAGGGCGCGGGGCCGGAAGAAGTGGTCGGCATCGCGGTGCCGCGGTCGGTCGAGATGGTCGCCGCCGTCCTGGGCGTACTCCGCCTCGGCGCCGCCTATCTGCCGCTCGACACCAACCAGCCCGAGGACCGGCTCGCCTACATGGTGGCGGACTCCGGCGCGTCCATTGTGCTCACGCCGTCGAACCTGGCGTTCGGGACGCCGCCACCCGCGGTCGACGTCGCGCTGGACCACGCGGCGTACGTCATCTACACGTCGGGTTCGACCGGCCGCCCCAAGGGCGTCGTGGTGCCGCACGAGGGCATCAGCAGCCTCGTGGCCACCGCGATCGACCGGATGGGCGTGGGGCCGGACAGCCGGGTGCTGCAGTTCGCGTCGTTCGGCTTCGACGTGGCGGTCTTCGAGCTGGCCATGGCGCTCTGCGTGGGCGCGACCCTCGTGCTCGTACCCGACGAGGCGCGGGTGCCGGACAAGGTGCTCACCGACCTGCTCCTTGAGCAGCGGATCAGCCACATGATCCTGCCGCCGTCGCTGGTGTCGGCGCTGCCGGCCGAGTGCGAACTGCCCGAGGGCGCGGTGCTTCTGGTCGGCACCGAGACCGTGCCACCGGACCTGATCGGGCGGTGGGCCGAGCGGTTGCGCCTCTTCGCCGCGTACGGCCTGACTGAGGCGACAGTCAACTCCACACTGTGGGACGCGGAGCCGGGCTGGCACGGCGCGATCCCCATCGGCGTACCGGATCCCAACACCCGCACGTACATCCTGGACGGTGCGATGTGTCCGGTGCCGCCGGGTGTGGTCGGCGAACTGTACGTCGGCGGGCGCGGCCTGGCGCGCGGATACCTCGGGCGGCACGGGCTGACGGCGTCCCGGTTCATCGCCGACCCGTTCGGCCCGCCCGGCGCCCGGATGTACCGCACCGGCGACCGGGCGCGCTGGCGGCCCGACGGCACCATCGACTTCCTCGGCCGGGTCGACGACCAGGTGAAGATCCGCGGCTTCCGGGTCGAACTCGGCGAGGTCGAGGCGGCGATCGCGCGCCATCCGGGCGTCGCGCAGGCCGCCGTCGTCGCCGACGGCAAGCGCCTGATCGGGTATGCCGTCCCGGCCTCCGAGGCCGGCGCCTTCTGGACTGAGGAGCGAAGCGACGAGGGAAGACGGCGCCACCTGGGCCTCGGGGGCCGCGCGAGCGGAGCGAGCCCCGACCAGTTCAGGGGTCCGATCGACGGTGCGGAGGTGCGCGCGCACGTCGCCGCGCTGCTGCCCGACTACATGGTGCCGGCAGCGGTGGTCTTGCTCGACGGGCCGCTGCCGCTCACCCCGAACGGCAAGCTGAACCGGCGCGCGCTGCCCGCACCCGTGTTCGCCGCCACCGGCCGGCCACCGCGCGACGATCGGGAACGGGCGCTCTGCGCGCTCTTCGCCGAAATCCTGAAGGTGCCCGAGGTCGGCGTCGACGACGATTTCTTCGCGCTCGGCGGCGACAGCATCGTGGCGATCCAACTCGTCCGCCGCGCGCGGCAGGCAGGGCTCGCGGTGACACCGCGCATGGTGCTCCAGCACCGCACGGTCGCCGGGCTCGCGGCGGTCGTGGACGCGGCGAACGCGGTGACCTCCGACGACGGCACCGGCAGCGTGCCGTTCACCCCGATCCTGCACTGGGTGCGGGAGGGCGGCGGCTCCCTGCGCGGATACAACCAGTCGGTGCTACTGCAGGTGCCCGCCGGGCTCGGGGAGGAGCGGCTCGCCGCGGCCCTGCGCCAGGTGGTGGACCGGCACGACTTGCTGCGCGCCCGGCTGGCAGAATCCATAATGGAGGTGCCGCCACCCGGCTCGCCCTGCTTCTCCCTGAGGCGCGTGGAGACGGGCGGTGGTGACGCGCGCCGCGTCATCGCGGCCGAGGCACGGGCGGCGCAAGGCCGTCTGGATCCCGCCAATGGTGTACTGGTGCAAGCGGTGTGGTTCGACGCCGGCTCCCAGCCGGGCCGGCTGCTGCTCGTCGCCCACCACTTCGCGGTCGACTGGGTGTCGTGGCGGGTGATCCTCGCCGACCTGGAAGCCGCGTGGCGCGACGGCACCCCGCCCGCGCCGGTGCCCACGTCGTTCCGCCGCTGGGCCACGCTGCTCGCCGCGCGAGCCACCGAACCGGCGCGAGAGACCGAACTGCCACTGTGGACGGAGATGCTGGCCGGCGGCGACCCGCTGCCCCTCGACCGGCCCGTCGACCCGGCGCGCGACGTGGCGGCGACCGCACGGCAGGTCACCCTCACGCTCCCGCCGGACGTCACCGGCAAGCTGCTCACCTCGGTACCGGCCGCGCACGACGCCACCGTCAACGACATCTTCCTGACCGGGCTCGCGCTGGCGGTGGCCGAATGGCGCGAGCGGCGCGGAGGATCCGGTCGATCGGTGACGGTCGCGCTGGAGGGGCACGGCCGGCAGGAAGAGGCGGGCGGCGGCGTCGACCTGTCCCGCACGGTCGGCTGGTTCACCAACCTGTACCCGATCCTGCTGAACCCCGGCGAGCCCGGCCTCCCGCACGCGGCCGCCATCGCGCGGATCCGCGCGACACTGGCGTCCATACCGGACGGTGGCCTCGGGTACGGCCTGCTGCGCCACCTCAACCCGCGCACCGGGCCGGCGCTCGAAGCCCTGGGCGTACCGCCGATCGAGTTCAACTACCTCGGTAGGTTCGACCTGCCCGATAGGGTCGACTGGGCATTCGCGCCGGAGACGGACGCGCTCGACGTCGGCGTCGACCCGGACATGCCGCACCGGTTCGCGCTGTCCGTCAACGCGCACACCGAAGACCGCCCCGACGGGCCGCACCTGTGCGCCACCTGGATCTGGCCCGCGGCGGTCCTGCCCGAGCCCGCTGTTCGTGACCTCGCCGAGGCGTGGTTCCGCGCCCTGACCGCATTCACCTGGGAGAAGTGATGACCAATCCGTTCGAGGACCCCGACGGCCGCTACCTGGTCCTGGTCAACGCCGAGGAACAGCATTCGCTGTGGCCGTCCTTCGTGGCGGTGCCGGACGGTTGGACGGCCATCTTCGGTGACGACACCCGCGACGCCTGTCTCGCGTTCGTCGAAGACCACTGGCGCGACCTCCGCCCCAAGTCCCTCCGCCAAGCATGATCAGGGCGTCCCTCAAGTTGCTCTAACGACTTGAGGGACGCCCTGATCACGGGTTAGCGGGTGGCGGACCAAGCGGTCCAGAGGGTGGCGTATGGGCCGTCCGCCGTCAGGAGTTCCTTGTGAGGGCCGGACTCGACTACGCGGCCGGCGTCCAGGACGATCACGCGGTCGGCGGTTGCGGCCTGGGTCAGCCGGTGCGCCACCACCAGCGCCGTACGGCCGTCCAGGGCGCGCGCCGCCGCTTCCTCCAGCACCCGCGCGCCCGCGCTGCCGGCTTCGGCGGTCGCCTCGTCGAGTACCGCCACGGGCGGGTCGGCCAGGACGAGGCGGGCGAGCGCCAGCTGCTGTGCCTGGGTCGCGGTCAGTTTGTGGCCACCCTCACCGACCACTGTGGCCAGCCCGTCGGGCAGGGCCTCGGCCCATTCGAGCGCGCCCACCATCGCGAGGGCATCTCGCAGTTCCTTGTCAGGTGCCGACGGGCGGGCCAACCGTAGGTCGTCGTCGAGGCGCCCGGCGAAGACGTGCACCTCCTGGGTCACCAGGGCGACCGTCCGGCCGGTGGCGAACTCGTCGACCAGGGTGCCGCCGATCGTCACGGTGCCAGCGGTCGGGTGGTGCACGCCGGCGACCAGCTTCGCCACGGTGCTCTTGCCCGCGCCGCTCGCGCCTACCAGTGCGACCCGCTCGCCGGGCGCCACGTCCAGGTCGACGCCGTGCAACACCGGATGGCCCGCCACGTATTGGTGTCCCAGGCCCGCGACCTTGACCGCACCGTCCACATGCGCCACCGGAGGCGCGGGTCGCCCGGTGTCCGATGCCGGGCGTGGCGCCGGAATGCGTGGCGCCGGTGGCGCGGGCATGTCGGCCACGCCCACCAGGCGGGCCAGACCGGCGGCCGCCACTTGGGCGTCGTCGGCCAGCGCCAGCGCGATGTTGATGGGCGTGAACAGGTTGTGGAAGTACAGCGCGGCCGCCGCCGCCGTGCCGATGGTCACCGCGTCCGCGCGCACCAACAGGAACCCGACGATCAGCACCGCCGACAGACCCACGTACTCGGCCACGTTGAGCCGGCCGTAGAAACGCGTCATCAGCCGGATCGCGCGCAGGGCAAGCGATACAGTCTCCTCCGAGCGCGCCGCGACCAGCCCGACGTGGCGGTCGCCGAGGCGGAAAGCACGCACCGTCGCCGCGCCGCCCACCGTGTCGAGCAGCTGCTGCTGTTGTGCGCCCACCGCGACGCGCTGCTTGGCGTACAACGGGATCGCCCGCCCCACATACCATCGCACGGTGTGCGCCTGGATCGGCACCGCCAGCAGCGCCGCGACGAAGAAGCGCCAATCCAGCACCGCCAACCCGACCAGGGTCAGCCCGATCGTCAGCCCGGACCGCGCGAGCTGGGGGAGCGCGCGGCGCACCGCCTCGGCGACGATCGACACGTCGGCCGTCACGCGGGCGGTCAGGTCGCCAGAGCCGGCCCGCTCCACGCGGTCGAGCGGCAGCCGCAGCGCCCGCTCCACGAAGCGCTCCCGCAGTTCCGCCAGCATCCCCTCGCCGAGCCGCGCCACCAGGCTCACGCCGTACGCGGTCAGCACGCCCTGCACCACCGCGATCAGCACGAGCAGCACCACCGGCGTGGTGAGCGCGCTGGGCGGCCGCCCGTCGGCGACCAGGTCGACGACGTGGCCCAGCAGCGGGGCGGTCAGCAGTCCGGCGGCGGTCGCCCCGACGAGGACCCCGAACGCGGCGACGGCAAGCCCTCGGCGCGCGCGGAGCAGCCCCGCCACGACCGCGCGCACGCGGCCCGGCTCGGCGGTGGGCAGGAGCTCCATGGTCCTCCTAGGACAGTACGGTCGCGCGGTAGTCCGCATTGGACCGAACGAGGTCGGCGTGCCGTCCCTCGGCCACGACCGCGCCATCGGTCACGACCACGACGCGGTCGGTCGCCGCGAGCAGCGCCGGGCTGGTCGTCACGATTACTGTGGTACGCCCACGGCGCAACTCGCGAATCCCGTTGGCCACCCGCGCTTCGGTGACCGCGTCGACGGCTGTCGTCGGATCGTGCAGCAGCAGTACCGGTGGATCGGCGGCGAGTGCACGGGCCAGCGCGACACGCTGGCGCTGCCCACCCGACAGGGAACGGGCCCGCTCGGCGAGCACGGTGTCGCCGCCGTCCGGCAGCGTCGCGGCCACCTCGTCCGCGGCGGAAGCGGCCATCGCCCCGGGTATCCGTCCGGCCCGAGCGGCGGCGGCGACGTTGTCGCTGAGTGTGCCCTCAAACAGTTCGGCGTCGTGCGCGGCCGGCAGGATCACGACGCGTACCTCGGCTGGGTCGAGTGTGGACAGTGGTATCCCGTCCAGCTCCACGGTGCCGGCGGCCGGATCGGCCGTGCGGGCAAGGCATTCCAGCAGCGCCGTCGCGGCTGCCGGATCGGCGGCCACCACACCGAGCAACTCGCCGGGAGCCACCTCCAGTCGCAAGTCGCGCAGCGGGCCGTGGGTGACGCCGTTGACAAGTACACGGCCAAGAACCTCGTGTGGCCGTGCGTTGCCGGAGGAGAGCAGTGGCGGCGCGGCCAGCACGTCCGCGACCCGCGCAGCGGAGGCGCGGCCCTGCGCGACCTGGCCGTTGACCCACGCGAGAAGCTGCAGCGGTCCTAATAGGAACAGCGCCAGGCCCACGGCGGCGACCAACTCGCCGACGCTGATGTCGCCGCGCGCGGCCAGGCGGCCGCCGACCAGCGCGACCGCCGCGATGAAAACGCCCGTGAGGGTCAGGAGTGCGCCGTCGTGCCATGCTTGCGTGCGGGCCGCGCGCAGCGTGGCGGCGAGGGATTCCTGGCTGGTGCGCCGGTACCGTGCGACGGCCGCGCCCTCGGCGCCGATCCCCTTGAGCACGCGCAGCCCGGCGACCAGGTCGGCGGCGACACCCGAGGCGTGGGCGGCGCGCTCCTGCTCGACCGCGCTGCGCCGTTCGAGCCGCGAGCCGAGCAGGTGGCCGGCCCACAGCACCGGCGGCGCGGCGAGCAGCACGAGCAGCCCGAGCGGCACCGAGATGCGCAGCAGCGCCACGGCGGTGACCAGGATGCCGCTCAGCGCTGCCGTTCCGGCCGGCAGCACCGTGTTGACCATGCCGACCCGGCGCGCGTCGCTGGTGGCGATGCTCGCGAGCGCACCGGCGAGCCGGCCGGTCTCGGCGCCGCCGCGCGGCATGAGCACCCGCCGCGTGATGCCGACCCGGACGTCGTGGCCGGCGCGTTCGGCGGCGCGTTCGGCGGCACGGGCCGCGAACCGCCAACTCGCCGAAAGCCCGGCGAATACGACCGCGAGCACGGCGATCCAGAACAGCAGCGCGTTGCTGTCGCCGGTCGAAACCGCCTCGTCGATGACGACGCCGATGACGACGGGTACCAGCGCCTCGCCCGCCTGGTGGCCGGCGCCCAGCACCGCCGCGACCGCCACGTACCGCCACTGGCCGGCGACCGCGCGCCCCAGGACCCCCACGTCACCACCTTGCTCGACCTGATAGTAAGGCAAGGCTAACCTAGCGCCTCATTGTCAGGGAGGCCAGATCAGCCCGCTCCTTGATCGCGGCGGGGCTTGCGAGAGGCCGTCCTCGCGCCGCGCCGCGCCGTGCTCGCGCCGGGTCGTGCTCGCGCCGCGCCGGGTCGTGCTCGCGCCGCGCCGTGCTCGCGCCGCGCCGCGCCGTGCTCGCGCCGCGCCGCGCCGTGCTCGCGCCGCGCCGCGCCGCGCTCGCGCCGCGCCGCGCCGCGCTCGCGCCGCGCCGTGCCGTGGTCGCGCCGTGCCGTGCCGTGGTCGCGCCGCGCCGCGCCGATCAAGGGGATCTGCATGGATCAAGGGCAAAAACACGCGGAAAAGAGATCAAACCACGTGCCTTCGCCCTTGATCGGCGGAGAGCGCCTGCCGGGCGGAGAGCGCCCGCCGGCGGAGAGCGCCTGCCGGGCGGAGAGGGCCTGCCGGCGGAGAGGGCCTGCTGGCGGAGAGTGGCCTGCGGGCGGAGAGGCCGGGGCGGCGGAGAAAGGGCTGGTGCGGAGCGAACGGGTGGGAGCAAACGGGCGGATCGGGCGGTGCCCGCTGGCGGGATAGCCGAGCAGCGGGGGCGGCGGAAGAAAAAGTTTGGCGGTGATGTCGATTTCGGATCGGTGCCGCGTCGTCAGGATGAGAGGTGACCGGTAGGCGGCCACCACGGAGCTTGGGAGACACCATGCGGTACATGTTGTTGATCTACACCGAGGAGCAGACCGGCGCGCCGGATCCGGCCGAGGTGGAGCAGGTCATGGGCGAGTACTGGGCGTACGAGAAGGCGGTCGCCGACGCTGGCGTCAAGGAAGGCAGCGACGCGCTCCAGCCCACCACCACCGCCACCACCGTCCGGCTGAAGGACGGGGAGCGGCTGGTGACCGACGGACCGTTCGCCGAGACCCGCGAGGTGCTCGGCGGGTACTACCTGATCGACGTGCCTGACCTCGACAGTGCCCTGGAGTGGGCCGCTCGCTGCCCGGGTGCCAAGTACGGTGCGGTGGAGGTCCGGCCGATCATGGAGTTCGACGAACCCGAGTGAGCCGCCAGTGACGAGCGCCGCCGACTCCGTCGAGGCGGTCTTCCGCGAGGAGTGGGGCCGCCTGCTCGCGACGCTCGTGCGTACCCTCGGCGATCTTGACCTTGCTGAAGAGGTCGCCTCCGACGCGGTGGCCACCGCCCTCGCGCGGTGGCCCCGTGACGGGGTGCCCGCCCGCCCAGCGGCGTGGCTGCTCACCGTGGCCCGCCACCGGGCGGTCGACATCGTCCGCAAGAACCGCACGCTCGCCTCCCGTCTGGCCCTGCTCCGCGTCGAGGCGGGCCGGCCCGAGCCGCCGCCCGCGCCGTCCGAGCCCGACTGGGACGACGAACCCGACGAGCGGCTGCACCTCTTCTTCACCTGCTGCCATCCTGCGCTCGCGCTGGAGGCGCAGATCGCGCTGACCCTGACGTGCCTGGCAGGCCTGACGACACCCGAGGTCGCGCGGGCGTTTCTGGTGCCAACCCCGACGATCGCGCAGCGCGTCGTCCGCGCGAAGCGCAAGATCCGCGACGCGCGCATTCCATTCCGGGTACCGGACGCGGCCGGACTGCCGACGAGGCTGCCCGCCGTGCTCCGCGTCGTGTACGTGATCTTTACGGAGGGGTACGCGGCCACGAACGGGGCGGAGCTCGTCCGGGCCGATCTCGCCGACGAAGCCGTCCGCCTCGGTCGCATCCTGCACCGGCTGCTGCCCGACGAGCGCGAGGTAGCCGGGATGCTGGGACTCATGCTGCTCGTCGACGCCCGCCGCGCCGCCCGCGTCGACGCCAACGGCGAGCTGGTACTGCTCGACGATCAGGACCGGTCGTTGTGGGACGCCGACAAGATCGCGGAGGGGCGCCGGCTGGTGGTCGAGGCGCTGTCCGGCGGGCGCCCCGGCCCGTACGCCATCCAGGCCGCCATCGCCGCCGTCCACGACGAGGCCGCGAACGTGGCGACAACGGACTGGCCGCAGGTGGTGGCACTCTATGACGTACTGCGCACGATCGCCCCGTCGCCGCTGGTCGACCTCAACCGAGCGGTCGCCGTCGCCATGGTGTACGGCCCCGAGGCGGGCCTGGCGCTCCTCGACGAACTGGCCGCCGACCGCCGCCTGGCCGGCTACCACCTCCTGCCGGCCGCCCGCGCCGACCTACTGCGCCGCCTGGGGCGCGCCGACGAGGCCGCCACGGCGTACCGCGAGGCCCTCACTCTGGTAGGCAATGAGCCCGAGCGCCGCTACCTCGAACGCCGCCTGGCAGAACTGTGATCAGGGCGTCCCTCAAGTCGTTAGAGGGACTTCAGGGACGCCCTGATCACTAGGAGTGGGGGTGGGAGCAGCAGGCACCCTCCGCAGGGGGGAGGAGGGGGAGTTGGGTGCGGGGGCGGGGCGCCGCGCGGCGGGACTTGATCAGCTCGGCGTAGATGGAGATGGCGACCTCGGCCGGGGTGCGGGCGCCGATGTCGAGGCCGGCGGGGGAGCTGACCTTGCCAGCCGCACCCTCGACCGCGCCCAGTACCGCCGTGCCCCGCTTGCGGCTCGCCACCAGTGCCACGTACGGCACACCGGCGGCGAGGGCCGCGGCGAGTACCGGTTCCTCGTCGCGGCCGTGCGAGGCGATCACCATCGCGGCGGCGTCTGCCGGTGTCGGTGCCGTGGGGTCGGCGGTCGCCTCGACCTCGTACCCCATGGCGCGCCCGACCTCGACGAGCGCCCGCGCCACCGGGGCGTCTCCGAAGATCCGCACGAGCGGCGGCGGCACGTTCGCCTCCAGGAAGATGTCGAGCGCACCGCCGGACAGGCACGGGTTGCTGACCGTCACGAGCCCCTCCTCGTCCTCCGGGGAACCCGAAGAAGCGGGCGAGGGGGTGATCCGCAGCAGCGTCGAATCGCCGGTGGCGAGCAGCCGCAGCCCTTCACCCCGGACGGCGTCGGCGGCGCAGGTGCCGCCGACGAACCCGTCGAGCGTGCCGTCGGGCAGTACGAGCGCGCGGTCGCCCGGCTTGGCGCTGGTGGGCCGCTGCGCCCGTACGACGGTGGCGAGCACGAACGGTGTCCGCCGGGCACGCAGCGCCTCGGCCCGGGCGGACACCTCCAGGGCGGCGGTCATGTGATCGCCAGGTCCGTGCGGAGCGGGCTGCCCTGGATGACCCGCCACACCTGCGCCGGGGTCAGCGGCATGTCGGCGTGCCGGACCCCGTACGGCTTGAGCGCGTCGACGACCGCGTTGACGACGGCGGCCGGCGATCCGACGGTGGCCGACTCGCCGACGCCCTTCGCGCCGATGGGGTGGTGCGGCGACGGCGTGACGGTCTCGCCGAGTTCCCACGATGGACACTCGACCGATGTCGGGAGTAGATAGTCCATGAAGGACGCGCCGAGACAGTTGCCGTCTTCGTCGAAGGCGATCAGCTGCATCAGCGCCATGCCGATGCCGTCGGCGAGTCCACCGTGGACCTGTCCCTCGACGATCGTCGGGTTGATGCGTACCCCGCAGTCGTCGACGGCCACGAACCGCCGCACCTTCACCTGGCCGGTGCCCGGGTCGACGTCGACGACGCAGACATACGCGCCGAACGGGAACGTCAGGTTGGGCGGGTTGTAGACGGTGGTGGCGTCGAGGTGGCCTTCGACGCCGTCGGGCAGTTCGAGGCTGGAGTGCGCGGCGAGGGCGATCTCCTGGATGGTGCGGCCCTGTTCGGTGGAGCCGCGCACCACCCAGCGCCCGGCACCGTCCCACTCCAGGTCGTCGGCCGATACCTCCAGCATCGCCGAGGCGACCAGCCTGGCCCGCTCGCGTACCTTGCGGGCGACCACCGCCGTGGCGGCGCCGGAGACCGGTGTGGAGCGCGACCCGTACGTGCCGAGGCCGAACGGCGTCTGGTCGGTGTCGCCGTGCACCACCTCGATGTCGTCCGGCGGTATGCCCAGCTCGTGCGCGACGATCTGGGCGTACGTGGTCTCGTGGCCCTGGCCCTGGCTCTGCACCGAGATCCGCAGCACCGCCTTGCCGGTGGGGTGCACCCGCAGTTCGGCGCCGTCGGCCATGCCGAGGCCGAGGATGTCCATGTGCTTGCGCGGCCCGGCGCCGACGGCCTCGGTGAAGAAGCTGATGCCGACGCCCGGCAGCGTGCCGGAGCGGTCGCCGGCCGCCCACCGCTCGCGCACCGCCGCCTGCTCGCGCCGGATCTCGTCGTACCCGACCATGTCGAGCGCGAGTTGGAGGGCGCGGGGGTAGTCGCCGGAGTCGTACTCCCAGCCGGTCGGGCTGGAGTAGGGGAACTGCTCGGCCCGCAGCAGGTTCTTCATGCGCAGCTGCGCCGGGTCCATGCCCAGGTCGAAGGCGAGCACGTCGACCAGCCGCTCGATGAGGTACGCCGCCTCGGTGATCCGGAACGAGCAGGCGTACGCCACGCCGCCGGGCGCCTTGTTGGTGTAGACGCCGGTGACCTCGCAGTGCGCCGCCTCGAGGTCGTACGAGCCGGTGAAGACGTGGAAGAAGCCGGCCGGATACTTGGTGGGCTGGGCGGTGCCGTTGAAGGCCCCGTGGTCGGCGATCACCTTCACCCGCACGGCCGTGATCTTCCCGTCGCGGGTCGCGGCCACCTCGCCACTCATGTGGTAGTCGCGGGCGAATCCGGTGCTCATCAGGTTTTCCGACCGGTCTTCCATCCACTTGACCGGCTTGCCGGTGACGATCGAGCCGACGATCGCGCACACGTACCCGGGGTAGATGGGCACCTTGTTGCCGAAGCCGCCGCCGATGTCGGGCGAGATCACGCGGATCTTGTGCTCGGGCAGGCCCGCCACCAGGGCGTACACCGTGCGGTGCGCGTGCGGTGCCTGCGTGTTGCACCACATCGTCAGCTTGCCCGTGACCTTGTCGAAGTCGGCGAGCGCCCCGCAGGTCTCCAGCGGTGCCGGGTGCACCCTCGGGTACAGCACGTCCTGCTTGACGACCACCTCGGCGCGCGCGAACGCGGCGTCGGTGGCCGCCTTGTCGCCCGCGGTCCAGTCGAAGATGTGGTTGCCGTTCTGGTTCTCCTTGTCGTCCCGGATCACCGGGGCGTCGGGGTCGAGCGCGCGCCGGGCGTCGACGACGGCGGGCAGCGGCTCGTACTCGACGTCGATGAGCTCCAGGGCGTCTCGCGCGGAGTACTTGTCTTCGGCGACGACGAAAGCCACCTCCTGGCCCTGGAAGCGGACCTTGTCGGTGGCGAGGACGGCCTGCGTGTCGTAGGAGAGGGTGGGCATCCAGGCCAGTTTGAGCCCTTCCAGGGTCTTGCCGGTGATGACGGCCTTGACCTTGGGGTGCGCCTCGGCGGCGCGGGTGTCGATGGAGACGATGCGGGCGTGCGCGAACGGGCTGCGCAGCACTGCGCCGTGCAGCATGCCGGGCAGGCGCACGTCGTCGACGTACGTGCCGCGGCCGCGGATGAAGCGCGCGTCTTCCTTGCGGTGCATCCGACCGAAGCCCATCGAGGGCTTGTCCACAGTGGTCATCGCGTGACCTCCTGGCGAGCCGCCCACTGCACCGACCGCACGATGTTCTCGTAACCGGTGCACCGGCAGGACTGGCCGGAGATCGCCTCGCGGATCTCGGTCTCCGACGGGTCCGGGTTGTTGTCGAGCAGCCAGCGGGCGGTGAGCATCATGCCCGGCGTGCAGAATCCACATTGGAGTCCGTGGCACTCGACGAATCCTTGCTGCACCGGGTCGAGCTTGCCGTCTCGCTCCAGCCCCTCCACAGTGCCGACGCTGTGGTTGTGCGCCATCACGGCCAGTACCGTGCACGACTTGACGGGCGTGCCGTCGAGCGTGACCGTGCAGACGCCGCAGTTGGACGTGTCGCAGCCCCAGTGCGTGCCGGTCAGGCCTAACTGATCGCGCAGAAAGTGCACGAGGAGTGTCCTGGGCTCGACCTCGGCGGTGTGCTCCTCGCCGTTCACTGTGACGGTGATCCGCGTCGTCATGTTCGTCATGCCTCCTGTCCCCGTGCCCGAGCGACCGCCCGGCGCAGTGCCCGTACCGTCAGTTCGCCCGCCAGGTGGCGCTTGTAGTCGACCGGTCCGCGCTGGTCGGCGGAGGGCCGGCAGCTTTCGGCCGCCGCCCGTCCGGCGGCGGCGAAGGTCTCCTCGGTGGCGGGCGCGCCGCGCAGCACCGCCTCGGCCGCCGGCGAGCAGAAGTGGTCCGCGCCGACCGCAGTGAGGCCGACGCCCGCGTCGGCGATGGTGTCGCCGTCGAGCCACACGGCCGCGCCGGCCGCCGCCACGGCCCAGTCGCCGACCCGGCGCTCCACCTTCTCGTACGCCGAGCTGCCGCCCGGGCGCACCGGCACCCGGATCTCGGTGAGGAGCTCGCCGGGCTCGACCACCGTCTCGTACGGTCCAATGTGGAACTCGCGGATCGGCACGGTGCGCTCACCGCCCGGCCCGCGGACGACGGCCAAGGCGTCGACCGCGGCGAACGCGGCCGACAGGTCCTCGGACGGGTCCGCTTGGCACAGCGAACCGCCCACTGTGCCCCGGTTACGCACGATCGGGTCGGCGATGACCCGCTCCGCGTCGTGGAAAATCGGATAGTGCTCGCCGACCACGGGGTTGGCGAGAAGTTCGGCGTGGCGGGTCATCGCTCCCACCCGCAGCACGCCGTCGGCGAGCCGGATGTACACCAGCTCCGCCAGCTCATTGATGTCGATCAGGGCCTCCGGCCGGGCCAGCCGCAGCTTCATCATCGGGATGAGGCTGTGACCTCCCGCGACCACCCTCGCCTCGCTGCCCCAACGTGCGAGGAGGGTGATCGCGTGGTCCACACTGGTCGCCCGTTCGTACTCGAAGTGCGCGGGTACCTGCATCGCGCCATCCTCCGCGCCCGCGCGAAGGCATGGCAACGGGCCGATAACCAAACGGTTAGCCGCCGTATTGTGGGCCCGTGACACTCACTCAGCTCGGGGTGTTCGTGCTCGTGGCGCGGCTGCGGTCGGTCAAGGCGGCCGCCGACGTGCTGGGCGTCAGTGAGCCCGCCGTCTCCCGCTCGCTGGCCGCGCTCCGCCAGCACATGGGCGACCAGCTCGTCGTGCGCGACGGCAACGCGATGACGCTGACGGAGGGCGGCAACCGGCTCTTCGCCATCGCGTCGCAGATGGTCGCGCTCGGCGCCGAGGCGGAGGCCGCGGTTCGCGCCGGGCGGGGCGCGCCCGCCCAGTTGCGGCTGCTGGTCACCAGCACGATCGCCGAGTTCATCGCGACGCCGCTGGTCGAGGCTTTCACAAGGCGGTGGGCGGGGGCGTTCGAGGCGTCGTCCGGCGTCGCGACGGGTGCGGAGATGCGGGTACTGCTGCCGAACCGGCTCGCCGACGTCGCGCTCGGGCCAGACCTGGGCGCCGATCCGGAGCTCGGCCTGACGTCGGAACCGCTGCTGCGGTACCGGATGGTCCTCGTCGGTGCGCCCGGCTTCCGCTCGCAGAGCGACCCTCGGCGGTGGCCGTGGCTCGTCGACCCTTCCGCGACGGACCCGGACAGCGACACGGGCCGGTTGTTGCGCGGTTTTCGGGTGCCCGACGCCCAGATCCGGGTGTTTCCCAACCAGACCGCCGCGTGGGCCGCGGCCGCGGATGGCGGCGGCGTGGCGCCCGCGGTGGCCAGCCTCGTGGCCCGGCGCCTGCGCCGCGGCGAGTTGTCCATTGTGGACAGTGAGCGTACGCCGGCGCACGGATGCTGGTACGTGACGACGCTGCGCCCCGACCGCCGGTCCGAGGCGGCGCGCCGGTTACGTAACTTCCTGAGCACTCCGGACGCGATGCAGCTCATGGCGGCGCCCGGTCGGGGGGTTCCGCCGTCCCGGTTCCGCCCGCCTGTCTACGTCACGATCTGGAGTTGACTACTTCTTGGGGTCGACCGGGTTGACCGGCACCGAGACCAGCACCGTGCCGGTGTGGTCGACGACGTCGACCCGAGCGATCTCGCCGGCACCGACCGGCGCGCTGGCCCATACCGTCGACCCGTCGCCGCCCTCCGCGATGTGCCACTTTGTCGCGACCGTCGTCTCGCCCGCCGTGGTGGTCACCATGACGACGCCCTCGCGCGGCCCGTCGACCTTCGTCAGCGCGACGGTCAGGTCGGTGCGGACGGTCCCGGTGTCGGCCTCGGTGGTCTCGACGGTCGCGTGCGCCCCGGTCTCGGGGTTCTGCGCGACGTGCGTGTCGCTGGCCGGCTGCGGGCCGACCGCGCTCAGCGTGTCGGGCTCCTCCTCGACCGGCGGCGTGGTCGCCGGCGGCTGAGTCTGCGCGGGTGGTGGCGTCGTGGGTGCGACCGTCGGAGTGGACGGGCGTGGCCGGGTGCCCGAGCGCAGCCGGTTCGGCGCCGGGGTGGCGCCCGTCGGAGAGGCTTCGACCGTGGTGGCACCCGCGGCCATGGGCGGCTCGTGGACGCTGGAGCGGGCCGCGAACGTCACGAAGCCAACCAGCACCAGCACGGTCGACGCCGCGGCCGCGATGGTGACGCAGCGCAGCAGGTGGCTGTGGCGCGCCCACCGGGTGGACGCGGGCGCGGCCGGCGGGGTGACGGGCCGCGGCGTCACCGGCGAGTCGGCGACGCGGGGAGCCGGTATGCGCAGCGAGGTCGGCACCGGAGGATCGGTGGCGGCCAGGAGGCTGCGCGCGTCGACGGCGCCGAGCAGCTCGACCAGCGGTGCCAGGCTGCGCACCGCCCTGCTGCACCGGGCGCAGCCGCGCAGGTGCAGTTCGTACCGCGCGCGCTCGTCGGGCTCCAGTAACCCTAAGGCGTACGCACCCACGTCCGGGTGGACGCAGTGCTCGTCAGGCATCCTCGCTCCCGGCGCCGAGCAGGATCTTCTGTAGCGCACGAAGCGCGAAGAAGAGCCGCCACTTCACTGTCTCCGGTGGCAGGTCGAGCTCCTCCGCCACGTCGCGCACGCCCCGACCGCGGAAGTACGCCTCGACCAGGATGTCACGGTCGGGTCGCTGCAGTGCGCGCAGGCCGTCGAGCACCATCATTCGCTGGAGCGCGGCCCCGACGTCGTCGGCCATGTCGAGCACGGGGAAGCGGTCGGGTGGTTCGCGGTACACGGGGCGCTGTTGTGGTGGCTCCTCCTCGAACTCCATGTCGCGTTCGATGTCGCGCAGGATGCGCCGGGCGAGGCTGACCAGCCACGGGCGCAGCGACGAGGCGGCGACGTCGATCGAGTCGACCTCGCGCCACGCGCGGAGCAACGTCTCCCGTACCACCTCCTCGGCGAGCCTGCGGTCTCCGTCGGTCATCTCCAGGATGATCATGAGGAGCGGCTCGGCGTGCTGGTCGTACAGGCTGCGCAGTAGACCGCCCTCGGCCCGGTGGATGCCGGTGCGGCCGGTCGGTGGCGCGTACTCCTCTTCCCGCTCGGTCCGCGAGTGGCGACCGCGCGGCGGCGCCGGGCGGCGCGACCAGGCGTCGCGCATGCTGCTGACGGTGATGGCCATGGCCGCCTCCTAGCTTCCGCGCGAGGTCGTCAGGCGGACCCGGTACCGAGCTTCGTTGACGTGGTGCACGTGGTCCCCCAACCGTCCGTGATCTTTCCGTCTGGTACGCCGGCTGGCCATGCTTGGATCGACGCAAAGGAAGACTTAAGGAGCACTTAAGGAAAACGGGCGCAGTCCGGTGAACCGATCGACGACCTTGACGGGCTGTTCGCTCCGGGGCTACGTTGCGTCTATCCAGAACTATGCTCTTTTCTGGATCGATCCCATCGTCATTGAAGGAGAACGCATGGGTGATTCAGACCGCACCCTGCCGCAGGGCCGCACGAACTGGCGCCGGTTCGGGATGGCCGCGGGTGTGGTGACCGCCATGACCGTAGGGGTCCTGGCGCTCATATCGAACGGCGCGCTGGCGGCCACCTTCCTGGTCTCCGGCCAGCAGTTCAAGGTATCGGCGGACACATTGGACGCCACCGGCTTCGTCAACTACGGATGGATCGACCAGCACGCCGGCAACTCGCCGGAGCCGGTCGCGATCGCCGCGATGAAGCGTGCCGAGTTGACGAACCTGTGCCAGTCCGTGCTCACCACGCTCCCGGTCGTCGGCGACATCAGCCTCAAGCTGACCGCCGGCAAGGACACCCCGGTGGTGGCCACGAACATGTTCGTCGACATGTCCCAGATGGACGGCAACGCGACCTTCACCAACATGGAGATCGGTCGGGACGCGTCCACGCTGGACAAGGGCCCGCCCGGCAGCAAGGGGCTCCAGAGCCTCTTCAGCCAGCAGGCCGACGTGGTCCACATCGAAGACCTGCGCCAGGTGGCCTGGGCCACCTCCGCCGGAACCTTCAAGCTGTCGGGCCTGCACATGGAGATCAAGCGCGGCAAGGACGAGTGCTTCTAGCAGGTTTGGTTCTCCGCGAGGGCGGGGGAGCGGGGATCCCGCTCTCCCGCCCTTGACTTAGATCGAGGCATGCACATACCGTTCGGGTAATCCAGAAAATCGTCCTTTTCTGGATCTCGGTTCGCTCCACCCCCAGGGAGTTCGAGATGACACCCACGTCCCCCACGCTCACTCCAATGCTCAATCGGATGGCAGGCAGGTTCGGCCTGGTCATCGGCGGTCTCGCCGTCGCCCTCGCCGTCTCGGCCACCCCCGCGCTCGCCGCGTCTTCCACCACCGTCACCCCGGCCGGGCACGGCTTCTCCGCCGCCCTCGCGTCCGGCACGACGGCTGACTTCGTGGTCGGCGCCGTCAGCGTCAACTGCAACACGTCGAGCACGTCCGGCGCCGTGCCGGCCGAGCCCGGCAACGCCAGCCCCGATGGGGCGGTCACGTCGTCCGTCGCGGCGCCGACGTTCAACAACAACGGCGGCGCGTGCCCGACGAGCGTCTTCCTCACCAACGCGACCAGCACGACGAGCGGCGACTGGACGATCTCGCTCCAGTACGACCCGGCCGGATCGACGGGCACCCTGACGATCCCGACCGGCGGCGTGGTCACGCAGATCTCCGGCCTCGCCTCGTGCACCGTGACGGTCGCGCCGAACGGTCCCGCGACGGTCACCGGGCCGTGGACCAACGGCTCCGGCGGCTCCGCCTCCGTGCTCGACTTCTCGGCCGGCGTCGACGTGCCGATCGTGGTGACTGGTGGCTTCGGCTGCCCGACCGCCGCGACCAGCGCCACGTTCAGCGCCACCTACGAGATCACCGACACCACGGACCCGGCGTCGTCCATCACTGTGACCGCCTGACCGGGGGGTCCCAAAAAGGGCGCCGGGCCACTGGCCCGGCGCCCTTTTCACGTGTCGTAGAGCTGCTGCTCGGTCACCGGCGGCGGTGCCGCCCCCTCACCATCGGCCAGGCGCAGGCGGCGGCGGGCCGAGAAGAGCGACTGGCGGGCGTCGGTCACCGGCGCGAACGCCGAGAAGCCGGTCGGCGGCATGTCGAGGAAGACCGACTCCATGCCGCCGCGCGCGAAGTACGTCTCGTGCCAGAAGCCGGTGCCGCCCATGTCACTCAGCAGGTCACGCCACCACAGGGCGTGCGGGTCGGTGCGTGCCCACTTCTCCAGCGAGTCGAAGTCACGCCAGTACTGGCGCATCCCCAGGTGCGGCGGGATCAGGCCCCAGGTCACCATCTCGTGGCGAAGCAGGCCGTCGGGCTTGGCCGCCGCCGACTTCTGGATCCGTGGCCCATACCGGAAAAGCGTCGCCATGCCGCGCGGCGACCGCGCGCGCATGCCGAGATAGATCACCACGAGATCCGGGTACTGGCCGAGGTCGGCGGTCTGCCGCAGCGGCCGCCCGCGCGTCGCGCCAGATCGCTCGGTCACGATGTCGCCGCCGCGACGAGCAGCGCCGTCCCGGTCACGAGGTCGACGACCCCGCAGAACTCCGCGTACGTCCGGTGCACGACCTTGTTCACCCTGTAGTGATACGCGTCCCAGGCGCCGTGCGCAAGGAACCCGACGCCGGCGAGCGCCACGGCCGCCCGCGGCTCCACCGCCGCCGCCACCAGCGTCACCGCGCCGAAGCCCACCATGCCGAGCGTCTGCAGCGAGAACGTGCCGGAGTCGGCGTACCGCCGCCGGGCCACCGTCCACAACCACGTCAACACCAGCACGATCGCCATCGCCACGCCCGGATGGACACCCAGCGCGTCCCGGTCGTCCAGGACCTGGAACACCGAGTTCAGCGTGCTCAGCACGATCAGCGCCACCCACACCGACACCGGGCGGCCGATCGCGTACGCCATCAGGTAGATCGCCGCCATCATGGCGACCAGCGGGCCGAACAGCTCGGCGTCGCGGTCGAGCAGGACCAGTACCAGAATCCCGCCAGCGGCCGAGACCAGCGCGAGGGCCGTCGGCCAGCGATTCATCAACCCCGTCATGCCGTCGATCGTGCGCGTGGCGCACGATCCGGCGCTGCCCCGGCCATCGATGATGTCCGGAATCTTGCGCCGCGCCGCGCTAATCCTGCGCTGTGATCCTGCCTGTACTTGGACGGCGGCACCGAATAGTGGGTGATGAACGCCTGCCGCAGCGACTCGGTCGTGCCGAACCCGCACCGCCGCGCCACCGCCGCCACCGGCATCTCCGTCGAGCGCAGCAGGTGGGCGGCGGCCTCGGCGCGCGCCCGCCGCACGTACTGCGCGGGCGTCTCGTGCACATAGGTGAGGAACAGCCGCGACAGGTGCCGCTCGCTGACCCCGGCCAGCCGGGCCAGCACCGGCGTGCTCAGGTCTTCGCCGAGGTGGCTGACGATGTGGTTGCTCGTGCGGCGCACCACCAGATCGTCGGACGAGTGCCGCGACACGAACATGCTCATCTGCGCCTGCGCGCCCGGCCGCTGCAGGTAGGCCACGACGCCCAGCGCGACGCCCCGCGCCAGCGCCATCCCGTGGTCTTCCTCGATGAACGACAGGGTCAGGTCGAGCGCGCTGGTGACCCCGCCCGACGTGGCGATGTCGCCCTCGCGGATGTAGATCGGGTCAGGGTCGACGAGCACATCCGGGTACTTGCGCGCGAGCTCCTCCGCGAACTGCCAGTGCGTGGTGGCGCGCCGGCCGGCCAGCAGGCCCGCCTCGGCCAGTACGGTCGCGCCCGTGCAGACCGACGCCACGCGGCGCGCCAGCGTCGACAGCCGGCGGACGTGGCCGACGAGAAGCTGGTTTTCCGCGGCCCGGGTGTGGCCGAGGCCCCCGCAGACCAGCAGCGTGTCGAGCGGCTCGTTGAACCGCTCGACCGCCGCCTGCGAATGCACCTGCAACGCCGAGTCGCACGTGATCGTGTTTCCGCCCAGCGTCGCGAACACCCAGCGGTAGGGCGGGTTGGCGCCGATGCGGTTGGCGATGGCGAGACTGGAGGTGATGCAGCCGATGTCGAGCAGTTCCGTCCCGTCGTAACCGACGACGAGGATCACTCGTTCCCGCATGCCTCCACGCTAGCCTCCGCCGGCTATCGCTACGTCACATACGCCCGCAGGTGCTGACCGGTCAACGTGCCGGCCTCGACCAATGCGGACGGTGGACCGGTGAACACCACCTCGCCGCCGTCGTGACCCGCGCCGGGCCCCAAGTCGACGATCCAGTCGGCGTGCGCCATCACGGCCAGGTGGTGCTCGATGACGATGACCGAGTTGCCCAGCTCGACAAGCCGGTCGAGCAGGCCCAGCAACTGGTCGACGTCGGCCATGTGCAGGCCCGTCGTCGGCTCGTCCAGCACGTACACCGCGGCGTCGCCGGCCATGTGGTTGGCCAGCTTGATGCGCTGGCGCTCGCCACCGGACAGGGTGTTGAGCGGCTGGCCCAGCGTCAGGTAGCCCAGCCCCACGTCGACGAGCCGGTCGAGGATGCGCCGCGGGGTGCCCGAGGTGAAGAACTCGCGGGCCTCCTCAATGGACATCGCGAGGACCTCGCTGATGTCCTTGCCGCGCAGCGTGTATGTGAGCACCTCGGGCGTGAACCGCCGGCCCTCGCACTCCTCACACACGGTCGCCACGCCGGCCATCATCGCCAGGTCGGTGTAGATGAGCCCGATGCCCTTGCACTTGGCGCAGGCACCCTCGGAGTTGGCGCTGAACAGGGCCGCCTTGACGCCGTTGGCCTTGGCGAACGCGGTGCGGACCGGGTCGAGCAACCCGGTGTAGGTCGCCGGGTTGGAGCGGCGGGAGCCGCGAATCGCCGTCTGGTCGACCACGACCACGCCGTCGCGCCCCGGCAGGTGCCCGTGGATGAGCGAGCTCTTGCCCGAGCCGGCCACCCCGGTGACCACGGTCAGCACGCCCAGGGGGATGTCGACGTCGACGCCCTTGAGGTTGTGCGAGCGGGCGTCGCGGATCGCCAGGTGCCCGTTGGGCACGCGCGGATCCTTGCGCAGGCCGGCGCGGCGGTCCAGGTGGACGCCCGTCAACGTGTCGGACCGGCGCAGGCCGGCGACGTCGCCCGCGTACACGATGTGACCGCCCGCGGCGCCCGCGCGCGGGCCGATATCGACCACGTGGTCGGCGATCGCGATGACATCGGGCTTGTGCTCCACCACGAGCACCGTGTTGCCCTTGTCGCGCAGGCGCAGCAGCAGGTCGTTCATCCGCTGGATGTCGTGCGGGTGCAGGCCGACGGTGGGCTCGTCGAACACGTAGGTCACGTCGCTCAGGCTGGAACCCAGGTGCCGCACCATCTTGACCCGCTGCGCCTCGCCACCCGACAGCGTGCCCGATTCGCGGTCGAGGCTCAGGTAACCCAGGCCGATCTCGACCAGCGACGACAGCGTCTGCCGCAGCGTGGCCAGCAGCGGGGCGAGCGCCGGCTCGTCGAGCGCCGCCACGAACTCCGCGAGGTCGCTGACCTGCATCCCCGAGCACTCGGCGATCGTGCACCCTTGAACGGTGGCGGTGCGCGCCGCCTCGTTGAGCCGGGTGCCGCCACACTGATCGCACGCCGCGAACGTGACCGCGCGGTCGACGAACGCCTTGATGTGCGGCTGCGCCGACTCGCGGTCCTTGTCGATGAAGAGCCGCTGCACCTTGGGCAGCAGCCCCTCGTAGGTGGCGTTGAAGCCGGCCTGCTTGATCTTCGTCGGCGGCTTGTGCAGGAGGTCGAACCACTCCTGCTCGGTGTAGTCGCGCAGCGGCTTGTCGGGGTCGAGCAGGCCAGACTCGGTGAACAACCGCGTATACCAGGTATCGGGGCCGAAGTTGGGCACTGTGATCGCACCCTGGCTGAGCGACCTGTCGCGGTCGACCAGCGCGTCGACGTCGATCGTCGACACCCGCCCCAGCCCCTCGCAGGCGGGGCACATGCCCTCGGGATTGTTGAACGAGAACGCGCTCGACGTGCCCACGTGGGGCGTCGAGAGCCGGCTGAAGACGATCCGCAACATCGCGTACGCATCGGTGGCCGTGCCGACCGTCGAGCGCGAGTTGGCACCCATGCGCTCCTGGTCGACGATGATCGCGGCGCTCAGGTTGCGCAGCGAGTCGACGTCGGGCCGGCCCTGGCTCGGCATGAACGACTGGATGAACGCCGTATACGTTTCGTTGATGAGCCGCTGCGACTCGGCGGCGATCGTGCCGAACACCAGCGACGACTTGCCGGAGCCGGAGACCCCGGTGAAGACCGTCAACCGGCGCTTGGGTATGTCGACCGAGACGTCCTTGAGGTTGTTTTCGCGCGCACCGCGCACTTCGATGACATCGTGACTGTCTGCCTCCCACACGCGCGCCATGATGGCAGCGCCGTACGACTTTTCCCGCCCGAAGGCCCACCGGCGTGCTGTCGCGCCGCCCGCTCCCGCCCGCTTCCGCGCTTGCGCGCGCCTCCGCGCGCCTCCGCGCTTGCGCGCGCCTCCGGCCGTCGATCAAGGGCGAATGCACGTGGTTGGATCTCTTTTCTGCGTGTATTTGCCCATGATCGATGCAGATGTCCTTGATCGGCGCGGCGCTGCACGGCAGTGCGCGGCGCTGCCCGCGGTCCGCGGCGTTGGCCGGCGGTGCGCGCCGCATTCGCGGCGCTCTGACCGCAACGCACGCGAAGCGCATCAAACCCCGCGCCGCAACCGCCCGCTGGGCCCACGACCACGGCGCCCGACCACCTGCGCTGGGGGAGGACCGAGCACTATCCCTGAAGATGCGGCATCCAGGCCGCGATGAAGCAGCAATATCCCCGAACATGCGCGTTCGGGCGTTGGCGCGGAGCCGCTTGCGGATCGCGCGGCTGTCGCTCCACGCGCACGGCGGCCGAGGGCGGCGCTGCGCCAAGCTCGGCCCCCGGGACGCCGCCGATCAAGGGCATTCGCATCGATCAAGGGCAAATGCCTGCGGAAAAGAGATCCAACCACGTGCGTTCGCCCTTGATCGGCGGCCAGCGCGGCGACGCGCTCCGCGCTTCGCACCGCGTGTCCGCGCCCCGCGCCCGAGCCGTTCGGGGGGTCGCGCGGCGGTGCGTCCGTGCCGTTATGGAGTGTGGCCGATGTGGCGGTAGTAGCGGGCGGCTGAGCGGGTCAGGGATTCCTTGGCATCCTGTGCGACCACGCGGCCCCACCATGCGCCGTAGATGGTTTCGAACGCGAACGGGCGGACCAGGTCGACGGCGCGACGGATGGTCTCGGGGTGCTCGGGGATGAGGTTCGGGTAGCTGTGCATGAAGCTGACCCAGCGCCTGTCCATCACCACCTGGAAGATGTCGCCGCTGCACAGCGCGCCGTGCCCGTCCACTCCGTCGGCCCAGTGCAACACGGTGCCGCCCGCGAAATGTACGCCGCAGTTGATTAGTGTGCGGCCGGGCAGGATCCGCAGGGTGTCGCCTTCCCAGAAGACCACGTTGCCGTCGCGGCAGACCCACTGACGGTCGGCCGCGTGTACGTACACCGGGACGCCGCCGAACGCCTCGCTCCACTCGATCATCGAGCCGTAGAAGTGCGGGTGGGACACCGCGATCGCCGCGATCCCGCCCAGTCGGTGTACCTCGGCGACGGTCGAGTCGTCCAGGTACGGGACGCAGTCCCACAGCACGTTGCCGCCCTCGCCCGGCACAAGGAGGGCCCGCTGGCCGATGCCTATCTTCGGCTCCGAGCCGATACCCCACACGCCGGGCGTTTCCTCCCGGACCACGCCACGGTGATCGTCTGCCCGCAGTGCACCGAGCGTGGTCCAGCGCTGGCCGTCCCAGCCGACGTACTGCCGCTCGTCCGCACAGATGCGGCACACCTCGGCGTCGAAGTCCTGGGCGCCGTACTGGACGCCACACGTCACGCAGATCGGCAGGTCAGCGCTCATCCCGCGATCATCCCCCGTCGGCGAGGCGGTTGGCCATCGCGGTCCGGGATCGTACGCCCAGCTTGGCGAAGATGCGGGACAGGTGTGACTCGACGGTGCGCCGGCTCAGGAAGAGCTGGGACGCGATCTCCTGGTTGCTGAGGCCGGCGGCGACCAGGGTGGCGATCTCGCGCTCGCGGGCGGAGAGGGAGTCGGCGGGGCGCTGGAGTGCGGCCGGAGCGGTGCGGAGGTGCCGGTCGACGATCGAGCTCAGCCAGGTCGCCCCACACGCTTCGTAGACAGCGGCGGCGCGGGTCAGGGCCTCCTTGCCACGCTGGTGGACGCCACCGCGGGTGTACGCGCGGCCGGCCAGGTGTAGGGCGAGCGCCTCCTCGACTGGTGCGCCCGCCGTGGCGAACCGGGTCGCGGCGGCGGTCGCGAGCGCGGCGGCGTCCGCGTGCCGATGTGCTCGCATCGCGACGGTCGCGTGTGCGTATCCGGAGAGTCCCAGCTCGTACGCGAGCCCGGCGCTCTCGGCCAGCGCGGCCGCCCGCTCCGCCTCCCGCGCGGCCACAGCACCAGCACCAGCAGCACCGACAGCGCCAGCACCGACAGCACCAGCGACGACGGCACCAGCAGCGGCAGCGGGGGCAGCGGCGTCCTCGCTCGTGCCCCGCGAACGAGTGCGGCGCTTGCCGGCCCGAGCCCCACCGGTCTGCCCGCCGGCCTCGGCGGTGGCCGCCTCGCGGGCGACCTCGGCGGCGGTGGCGTGGGCGCCGCCCTCAAGCGCCGAGTCCGGCGCGCCGGCCCACATCGCACCGGTGGCGTCGAGAGGTGCGGGTGCCGCGGCGGCAAGCGCGAGCGCCCGGAGCGCGTGCCACGGCACGGCCGTCGGCGGACCCGCCGGCCACCCGACATCGCGCGTCCCAGCCGCGTCGACCTCGGCCGCGCCGCGCGTGGAAGCCGCGCCAGCCGGCGGTACGGCGTCGCCGGGGGCGATGGGCGCGGTGGGGTCTGGGCCGGCGAGTACGGACAGGCAGGACTTGGGGTCGCGGGCCGCAAGATGGGTGACCGCGAGGTTGACCTGGGCCACCCGCCACCACATGCGGGATCGGGGGTAGCCGGCCGCCACGAGCCGGTTGGCCACCGCCAGCGCCGCCTCCGGGCCGGCGGTCCAGAGCAACGGCCGCACCAGTACAGCGTCGACCATCGCGGCCATCTCGGCGCTGCCGACGCGCCTGGCCGCCGCGGCGGCTTCCTCCGCTACCTGTACCGCTTGAGCCAACCGCCCCTGGCGGGTGAGCAGCGCGACGCGCACGACCAGCACGTAGGGCGTGGCGCTGCTCTGCCGCACGCTGCCGATCACCTCGTCGGCGCGGTCGAGCTGCTGGCCGGCGGCCTCCAGGTCGCCGAGTTGCATGTGCACCCAGGCTAGCGGCCCGAACAGCTCGACGTGCGGCCGCAGGGCGGCGTCGCCGGCCGCGCCGGCCAGGCGGGTGGCGGTGGCGGCATGCTGGCGGGCGGCCTCGGGGTCGCCGGAGTACAGGGCGCCGAACGCGCGCAGCGTCTGGGCCGCCGCGATGAGGGTTGGCCGGTCACCGAGGAGGTCGAGGGCGTGCTCGGCGTGCCGGATCGCGCCGGCGTCGTCGTCGCGGAGTGCGGCGATCGCGGCCAGTTCGACGTGGAGCTTGCCGATGGCGGCCGGCCGCAACCGTCCACCGTGGAGCTCGGCGTCGAGCAGGTCGGCGGCCTCGTCGATGTCGCCGCGCAATCGGGCCACCACCGCGCCGAAGACGGCCGCCTCGGTGCGTACCGGCTCATCGGCGTCGCGGAGCTCGCGCAGCACCTCGCGGCTGCGTTCGAGGTCGCCGCTCAGGCCCAGCACGCGCGCGTACTGGAGAAGGACCGTGGGCCGTTCGCGCAGCGCGCCCGGGTCGGGGAGGATGCGCAGCGCGGCGCCGAGCCAGCGTCCGGCCTGGGCCGGCGCGCCATACGCGAACGCGAGCCCGGCCTGGATCAGCACCTCGGCGGCGATGCTGTCGCCTTGCCGCGCGGAGCGTTCGGTGTGGTGCGCGACCACCTGGAGTGGCGCGCCGCGCGCCCGGAGGTGGTCGGCGGCCCGGGCGTGTGCGGTGATCCGCCACGCGGGCCCGGCGAGCTGGTGCGCGGCGGCCCGCACGAGCGGGTGCCGGAAGCGCAGCCGGGCGGCGTCGACGTCGACGAGGCCACGCCGGTACATCTGGTCGACCGCCTCGACCACCGTGTCGATCGGCTGCCGGGCCACGTGCGCGACGAGGTCGATGGCGGCGTGGTCGCCGACGACGGCGGCGGCGTGCGCGACGCGACGGGCCGGCTCGGCGAGCGCGGTGATCTCGGCGGCCAGCCCGGTGAGGATGTGCCCTTCGGAGTCGTCGATGCTGTCGTCGGCGACGAGCGCGACCAGCGCGTCGTCGCCGAGCCGCATGAGCGCCTGCACATACAGCGGGTTGCCTCGGCTCGCGCGCAGGATCAGCGTGCGGCGGCGCTCGGGCACCAGCGGGAGCAGCGCCGCGAGCTCGTCCCGGCCGAGCAGGGGCGGGCTGATGCGGGTAGCCGTCGTGCCGAGGTGGGCGACCGCGTCGACGATCCGCGCGGGCGGCTGCGACCGGCGGAACGCGACCGCCACCAGCGCCGGTGGCCGGGGCGGCTTGCGGAGCAGGTACTCGGTCAGCTCCAGGGACGCCTGGTCAGCCCAGTGCAGGTCGTCGAGGAGCAGCGCCACCCCGGCGCCGTCGAGCGCGCGCCGGACGCCGGAGTAGATCCGGTACCGGTCGACCTCGCTGCCCATCGCCCACAGGTCGGCGCCGACCGGTTCGAGCGCCTCCGCGTACATCGCGAACGGCACTTCCTGCTCGAACTCGGTGGCCCGCCCGCCGCAGACCGTCAGTCCGGCGGCGGTGGCCCGCTCGCCGAGCTCGTCGAGCATGCGGGTCTTGCCGATACCGGGCTCGCCGCACACCTCGACAGCCGCGAACCGGCCCGCGGCCACCGCGGCGAGCGCGCGATCCAGCTGTTCGAGCTGGGCGGCGCGCCCGACCAGCGGCGGCGTGGTGATGCGACGTGGCGACACGGTGCCTCCCCAGGTCTCGCGCCGATGCCACACCGTAGAAGGCCGGCCGCCGGGCGGGCAGTCGCCGCGATGACACGTGGCACGAGACCGGGAGACCGGTGGATCACTGGAAGTCCGGGGTCCAGATCCGCGCCTTGTAGAACTCCGCGCCGGACCGGGTGCGATCCGGCGACTGCGAAAACCGTACCGTGGGGCTACCCCAGGTGCGCGACCCGGCGTTGTCCGCGCGTACCGACAGCACCTCGCCAGACGAGTGGCGCACGTACGCCTTCACCCTGGTTTCGCTGGAGATCTTGCGCTTGCTGAACGACCCGCCCGCGGTGCTGATCTCGTACACGCCGTCGGTGGCCGTGCACAGCAGCCGCTGCGTGTTGGAGTAGTCGGGCTGCAGGTCGTGGCCCAGGTTGGAGCTGCCCAGGCTGACCGCGGCGCCGTAGTGGCGCAGCCGGGTGTTGCGGTACGTGCCCTCGACCGCGTACCCGCGCAGCGTGCCCTTGCCGATCGCCCACAGCAGCTTGTAGGTGGGGTCCCAGAGCACGCCGTGCGCCCCGGCCAGGCTGACCGTCTGCACCTTGGCGAGGCTGCCGAGGTTGCTGACCGCGCTCGGCGCGTACAGCGTCAGGTAGCCGTTCGAGCTGGCGACCACGACGGACCCGTTGCCGGGGATCCGCTCGATGGCGTGCGGGTTGCCGCCCGGCGTGGCGCTCCACTTGAGATCGCCCCGCTCGGTGGCCTTCTCGCTGCCGATGTCGATGATGCCGGCCTTGCCGCCCGACGCGCAGACCAGCGCGATCCAGCCCTGCGCCGACGTGCTGCGAATCTTCACGTCGGACAGGTTCGACCACACCCCGCCGCCCGGGCTGAAGCTCCAGTGCAGGTTGGCGTCCGTGAAGGTCTTGCTCTTGTGCCACACCATGACCTTGTTCTTGACCTGCTCGGTCGTGGCCACGTAGTAGCTGGTCGCGGCCTGGGCCGCGCTGGAGCCGAGCACGGCGGCGGTGGGTCCGGCGATGGCGCCGGCGGCCAGGCCGCGCAGGATGGTACGTCGCTGCATCCGAAATGCCTCCCCTTGATCAATGCGTCATTGATCATACTCCCAGGGGATCTGCGGAGAGCGGTGGAAGGCGGTGCCGCGCAGTGTCCATCGTGGAGCGTGGGCGGCCACGCGGTGGCGGAAGGACTCCCAGTCGCGCCGGTCCACAGCGGACCATCCCACCTCGGCGATGGCCGGCAACCTCGGGTACGTCATGGTTTCGACGTCGGCGAGCGTGCGCATGGTCTCCGACCACAGTGGTGCCTCGACGCCCAGCACGTGCGCCTCACCCACGCCCTCGATCTGCGCGGCAGGGTCCCACTCGTAGGCGTCGCGCACCTCGATGTAGCCGGCCCAGTCCAGGCCCAGCGGGGTGTCCGGCGTGTACTTCATGTCCAGGTACGCGCGGTTGGACGGTGACATGAGCACGCGGGCGCCCCGGGTCGCGGCGGCGGCAACCTCGGGGTGCGTGCCCGCACTGCCCCAGAACTGCGGCACCACCGACGCGGGCGGGTCGGCCTTCGCGATCTCGTGCCAGCCCAGCACCTTCTTACCGTGCCGCTCGACGATCGGGATGATCCGGCGCATGAACGTGCGGTAGTCGCCGTCGGGTGTGGCGTCCGCCTCGTCGCCGCCCACGTGCAGGTACGGGCCGGGAGTCAGCGCGGCCAGCTCGCGCACCACGTCCTCGACGAACGCGTACGTCACCTCGTCACCGCCGCGTAGCGAGCTGTAACCGACCGCCGTGTCGGTGCGCGGCGTCGCGGCGATCCCGCCGTTGAGTTCGGGGTACGCGACCTGAGCCGCGTTGGTGTGTCCGGGCATGTCGATTTCGGGTACCACGGTGACGTAGCGCTCGGCCGCGTAGGCCACCAGTTCGGCGTACTCGGCCTGCGTCAGGTAACCGCCCCCCGCACCGTCCACACCGGACCCACCATCGCCGGCGGTCAGCTTCGGCCAGCTCAGGATCTCGATACGCCAACCCTGGTCGTCGGTGAGGTGCAGGTGCAGGTGGTTGACTTTGTACGCGGCGATCTGGTCGACGAACGCCTTGATTTCGTCGAGCGTGTGGAAGTGCCGGGCCAGGTCGAGCATCGCGCCCCGGTACGGGAAGCGTGGGCGGTCGGCGATCGCGCCGCCTGGCACCGTCCACTCACGAGCGACGAGGGCCGGTGACTCGATGTCCGCGGGCAAGAGCTGGCGCAGCGTCTGCACACCCGCGAAGAGCCCGGCGGGGGCGTCCGCGCGGACGCTGACACCATCCACATTGGTCGTCAGCCGGTACCCTTCGGGCCCGAGCCCGCCACCTCCGAGTCGCAACGTGATGGTCGCTGTGTTCTCGTCGGTGACCGGGATCGGGTACCCGGTGGCGGGCCGGAGGAGGGCGGCGAGGTACTCACCGATGCGGCGCGCCTCCGCGGAGCCCGGTTCCGTGAAGATCGCCGTGTCCGGGCCGAGCCGGAAGTCCTGCCCCGGTGCCGGCCGGACCTCCATCGGTGCGGGAATCACGCCCATGGACCCTCCTGTAGATCAGTAAATGTTCTTTATAGTAACGTGTGGTACCGTCACGCTTGTTACGTAACAACCGTGATGCAACGGGGGTGCTGTGCCTAGGTATGTCGACCACGACCAGCGCCGCGGCGAGCTGTCGCAAGCCGTCTGGCGGGTAGTACGCGAGCGGGGCCTGGAAGGGCTCACCATGCGCTCGGTGGCGGCCGCGGCCGACTGCACCACCGGCCGCGTCGCCCACTACTTCCGCGACAAGAACGCCCTGCTCACGCACGCCCGCGACGTCATGCACCGCCGGATGGCCGCGCGCATCGACGCACTCCCGCCACAGCCCGGCGCCCGCGCCCGCCTCCGCGCGGTACTGCTCGAAGGTCTCCCGCTCGACGACGACCGGGTACTCGGCTCGACCGTTTGGGCACACTTCCTGCTCGCCGCGCGCACCGACCCCGAACTGCAAACCCAACACACCGTGCGGCACGAATCATGGGTGCGGCGCCTGACCGGGTTGCTTCGCGACGTGTACGCCGAAGCGAGCACCCCGCCACCCGACGACCTCGACGTGCGGGTGCGCGCCCTCGTCGCCTGCCTGGACGGCCTGGCGCTCAGCGCGGTCGCCACCCCCGACTCGTACCCGCCCGACCTCGTCGCGCGGGTCATCGACAAGCAACTGGAACTAATCTGCATGGGAGCGTAACGATGGACATCATCGAGGTGGATCCTGCTGACGGGCGGCTGGCACCGCTGGTGGCCGCGCTGCGCGCGGAGCTGGACGCGCGCTACCCCGAGGAAATCGACTTCGAGCATCCCACGGTAAAGGAAGCGGCCCGCTTCCTACTGGCCACAGTGGACGGCGTGGCCGCGGGCTGTTGCGCGGTCCAGCCTCTCGACGACGGCGACAGCGAACTGAAGCGCATGTATGTGCCGCCGGATATGCGCGGGCGCGGCATCGCGGGCATGCTGATGGCAGAGGCGGAGCGCCTAGCGGTGCGACTGGGCCGCACCCGCATCAAACTCGAGACCGGCGTACGCCAGCCGGAAGCGATCGCGGTGTACGAGCGCGCGGGCTTCAGTCGCATCCCCAACTACCCGCCGTACGACGGCTGGCAGACCAGCCTCTGCTACGCCAAACCCCTCTAACCCCATCCCACTGCGCCGCCGAGTGGGTCAGCCTCCCCGCTCGCGACGAGGCCGCGTGCGGCGGGGCCGCTGGGGCCGCGCCGCGCCGCTTGGGCCGTTCCGCGCCGCTTGGCCCGCGCCGCGCCGCGCCGTCTCTCTTAGCCGATCAAGGGCGAATGCACGTGGTTGGATCTCTTTTCCGCGTGCTTTTGCCCTTGATCGATGGAGATGTCCCTGATCGACGGCAACAGCGCAAGGGAGCCCGCCGCCTCCGGCGGCGCGGCGCCGGCGACCGCGGCTCTGTTCCGAGCCCTGCGGCGATCTTGCGGTTGCCTGGTGGATTGCCCCGGTTTGGGTCATGACAACTGCAAGATCGCCGCAGGGCTGCGGCGGCTGCGGGCCGCCGTCCGACCGCCATGGCTAGATCTTGGAGCTCTACCGTCGTCCTGGCGACGGTAGAGCTCCAAGATCTCCGCGCGAGGGTGTCTGCTAGCGCATGGCGCGGCGCTTCGCGCGCTTGCGCCGCGAAGCGATCGGTGAACGGGGGCGTGGTCGGGGGATGACCCGGCATCCGCGGACGACGACACCTACGACCTTGCTGGCTCGCGGATCAAGGAGATCTCCATCGATCAAGGGCGAATGCACGCGGAAAGAGATCCAACCACGTGCATTCGCCCTTGATCGGCGCGAAGGGGGTGCGTGGGCGCGCGCGAAGGGGGTGCGTGGGCGCGCGAAGGGCGGCCGACGGGGGGTGGGCGGGGGCGTAGGGGGAAGAGGTGGGTGGGGGTTGTCGCAAGGAGTGGTGTTAGGTGCACACATCAGTGTGTTAAGTTAACGCGCAATGGTGGTAGATCTGGAGCGCGGGCTCTGCGTCGGTGTCGATGTTGGCACGCAGAGTTTGCGGGTGCTCGTTGTCAGTGGCACGGGTGACGTCGTCGGGCGGGGGGCCGGGCGGCTCGACAGTGTGCGTGCGGGTGAGCGGCATGAGCAGGACCCGGCGCAGTGGTGGGCGGTGCTCGGGCGGGCGTGCCGGCAGGCTTTGCGGGGAGTCGACGCCGAGCGCGTGACGGGTGTCGCGATCTGCGGCACGTCCGGCACCTTTCTACTGGCTGGGCGGGACGGCCGTGCGCGTACAGCCGCACTCATGTATGACGATGCGCGCGCCGCGGTCGAAGCGGAAGAGGTCGCGGCCGCCGGCGCTGATCTTTGGGCGGCGCTGGGGCACCGGATGCAGCCGTCCTGGGCGTTGCCGAAGCTGCTGTGGACGCTGCGTCACGGGGCGGCCGAGGTGCGGGCGGCGGCCGGGCGCGGCGAGTTGACGTTGCAGCATTGCGCGGACCACCTGGCCGGGCGGCTCACCGGCGCGCCGGTGGCGACGGACTGGAGCCACGCGCTCAAGACCGGGTACGACCTCGATGGTGGGGCGTGGCCGGCGGCGGTGCTGGAGAAGCTGGCGATCCCGGTCGAGGTGCTGCCCGACGTGGTGCGGCCGGGCACGGCGATCGGCCGGGTCGGTGAGGCGGGCGCCGCGCATACGGGGCTGCCGGTCGGGGTGCCGGTGCGAGCCGGTATGACCGACGGCTGTGCGGCGCAGGTGGCGGCCGGCGCGCTGCAACCCGGCAGCTGGAATTCGGTACTCGGTACCACGCTCGTCCTCAAGGGGGTGAGCACGGAGCGCCTCGCCGACCCGCACGGAGCGGTCTATTCGCACCGTCACCCCGACGGCGGCTGGCTGCCTGGCGGCGCCTCGAATGTCGGCGCGGGTGTGCTCAAGCTGCGCTTTCCGGGCGTCGACCCGGCGGTCATGGACGTGGAGGCGGCTCGGTACGAACCGTCGGGCGGTCTCGCGTATCCGCTCGTGCGACGCGGCGAGCGATTTCCGTTCGTGGATCCGAGCGCTGAGCCGTTCGAGCTCGGTGCATTCGCGAGTGAGGTTGACCGGTACGCCGCCACATTGCAGGGAGTGGCTTTCGTCGAGCGCCTCTGCTATCAGTACCTCAAGCGCCTCGGTGCAATGGTCGACGGTTCACTGTCATTGACCGGCGGCGCGACTCGGAGCAAGTACTGGTGCCAGCTCCGTGCGGACGTCCTCGGCCGCGACGTGGTGCTTCCGGCGGCGGCCGAGCCGGCGTTCGGGATGGCGGTGGTCGCGGCGGCCGGCGACGGCTCGGTCGGCGCCGCGGCCGCCCGCATGGTGCGGATCGCGGAGGTCGTGTCGCCGCGGCCAGGTGGGCCCGAGCGGTTCGCCGAGCCCTACGCCCGGTTCGTCGACGCGCTCGCCGAGCGTGGCTATCTCGACGGGGCGCTGGCCGCGTACGCGAAGGAGGGATCGTGAGGACGACCGTGGTGCTGGTCCGGCACGGGCGGACGGTCTGGCATCACCCCAACCGGTACGCGGGGCGGTCGGACGTGCCGCTCGACGCTCACGGGGAGGCGCAGGCCGAGGCGCTGGCACGCTGGGCGGCGGGTGAGAAGTTCACATCGCTGGTCAGCTCGCCGTTGGGCAGGGCGGTCGCCACACTCGCGCCGGTGGCGGCCGCGACGGGCCTGGCGCCGACCGTCGAGCCCCGACTGCGCGAGCTGGACTTCGGGGTGGCCGAGGGGCGCACGCTCGAACAGGTCCGGGCGGACGATCCGGAGGCGGTCGCGTGGTTCGAGGCGAATCCGGCGGAGTACCACTTTCCAGACGGGGAGCCGCCGGCCGAGGCGGTCGACCGGGCGCGCGCCGCCCTCGCCGACCTGGTGGCCGCCGACCCGGGTGGCAAGGTGCTCGTCGTCGCGCACAACACGCTGATCCGGCTGGTCACGTGCGCCGTGCTGGGCGTGCCACTGGGTGAGTACCGGCGGCGGCTGCCGGTGTACGACAGTGTCGCGGCGACCACCCTCCGGTACGACCGGCCGGGCGGACCGGCCGCGCTGCTGGCGTACAACGTGCCGGTGGCCCAAGGATGGATGGCATGACCGCGACCGACACGCCCGAACGGGGCCGGCCCGCCCAGCGCCAGGCCGAGATCGCCGAGCACGTCCTGCAGCACGGGTCGGTGTCGGCGAACGATTTGGCCGAAATGTTCCACGTCAGCCTGATGACGATCCACCGCGACCTGGACGAGCTGGAGCGGCAGGGCGTGGTGCGCAAGTATCGGGGCGGGGTCAGCGCCCAGCCGTCGAGCGTGTTCGAGTCGAACGTGTCGTACCGCCTGCGCGCCGCCAAGGAGGAGAAGCTCGCCCTCGCCAGGCGCGCCCGCACGCTGATCGAGCCCGGCATGGCGGTCATGCTCGACGACTCCACCACCACCCTCGAGGTCGCCAAGCTCCTCGAAGACGCGGGTCCACTGACCGTGATCACGAACTTTCTCGAGACAATCAAGCTGCTCTCCGGCGTGCAGGGGCTGCGGTTGCTGGCGCTCGGCGGCGAGTACTACCCGACGCACGACTCGTTCCTCGGCGTGCCGTGCGTGGAGGCGATCGAGTCGCTGCGCGTCGACCTGCTTTTCGCGTCGACGTCGGCGGTCTCCGGCCGGTACGCGTACCACCAGGAGCAGGAGATCGTGCTGGTCAAGCGGGCGATGATCAAGGCCGCACAGCGCAGCGTGCTGATGGTCGACCACACCAAGCTGGGCCGGGCGGCGCTGCACCGGCTGGCTCCGCTGAGCGACTTCGACCTGGTGCTCACCGACGGCAAGGCGCCGGAGAGCACGCTCCAGGAGATGCGGGAGAACGGTGTCCGGTACGAGATCAGCTAAGAGCGTGGTCATCGGCGTCGACGCGGGCACGACCGTCACGAAGGCGGTGGCGTTCGACGGGGATGGTGTGCCGCTCGCCCGCGCGGCCCGCCCCACCGTGCTCGACCGGGCCGGCGAGGGACGGTACGAACAGGACACCGACCAGGTCGTCGCGTCCGTCGAGGCCGTGCTCGCGGAGCTTCGGGCCACAGTGGACAGTCCAATCGCCGCGGTCGGGGTCACGGCGCAGGGAGACGGGCTCTGGCTCGTCGACGCCGAGGGCCGGCCGGTCCGGCCGGCGATATCCTGGCTCGACGCGCGCGCGACGCCCGTGCTCGACACCTGGTCCGCCGAGGGCCTGCTCGATCTCGTGTACCGGCGCACCGGCAACCACCTCTTCCCTGGCTCGGCGGGACCGCTACTGTCCTGGTTGGACAAGCACGAGCCGGCCACACTGGACCGGGCAGCCACGGCGGCGTACTGCAAGGACGTCATCCTCCAGCGGCTGACGGGCGTGCGCGCGACCGACCCGTCCGACGCGTCGGCACCGTTTCTCGACCCGCGCCGCCGGGCGTACGACGAAGAGCTGATCGCGGCGTGCGGCCTGGACCACCGGCGGGATCTGCTGGCGCCCGTCACGGCGGCGCCGCACGGCGTCGCGGCAGACGGCACCACCGTCGTGGCGGCGCCTTACGACCTGCCAGCGTCGGCCTGGGGAGCGGGCGTCGGCGCTGTCGGCGACGGCCTCCTCATCGTCGGCACCACGCTCGCGTGCCAGGTACTGACGGACACAGTGGACACCGATGGCGAACCGAGCGGGCTGACCCTGAGTACGTGGGATGACGGCCGCTGGTTGCGCGCGCTGCCCGCGATGGTCGGCACCGCCGCACTCGACTGGGTGCTGCGTCTCGTCGGTGCGTCCATCGTGGACCTGCCGGGGCTGCTCGCCGCCGGGCGCGCCGACGGGCTGACCGTGCTGCCGTTCTTCGCCGAGGCGGGCGAACGCGCGCCGTTCGTCGCGCCGCGCGCCCGCGCCCGCATCGATGGGCTGCACCTGGGCACCGACCGCGCCGACGTGGTGCGGGCCACCTGCGAGGCGATCGCCTACAGCGCCCGGCACAACCTCGAAGCGGCCGGCCTCACCGGCGAACTGACCGCGTGCGGCGGTGGCGTCGCCTCGCCCGAGTGGGCGCAGATTTTCGCGGACGCGCTGGGACGGCCGGTGCGGGTGCTCGGCGGGCAGGAGATCGGGGCGCGGGGCGCGGCACTCGCCGCGCGGCGCGTGCTCGGATTGCCGCCACTACCGGCGCCCGAGGGCGAGACCTTCGCGCCGGATCCCAGCGTCCGCGACCGTTACGAGACCGGGTACTCCCGGTACCTGCACCACATCGCCCAGGCGCGACCGTTCTGGGCCGGGGAGGGGACATCATGACCCGGGTACTGGTGGCGGGCGACCACTTCGTCACTCCCACGCTCATCGTCGAGGCCCTGCGCGACCGTCTCGGCTCCGCGATGACCACACTAGACATACACGAGCTGACGCTGCCGTGGCCGCACACGCCGTTCGGGCCGGTGGCCGAGGTCGACGAGGCGTCCGGCGACGAGGAAACGTTGGTGGCGGCGGTGGCCGGCGCCGAGATCGCAATCACCCAGATGGCACCGTTCACCGCCCGGGTGCTCGCGGCCGCCCCGTCCCTGCGGCTCGTGGTCGTCTGCCGGGGCGGCCCCGTCAACGTCAACCTCGACGCCGCCCGCGCCGCCGGCGTCTCGGTGCGCGCGACACCCGGCCGCAACGCGGTCGCGGCGGCCGAACACACGATCGCCCTTCTGCTGGCCGCCCTTCGGCAGATCCCGGACATCCACAATGGAGTGCGGGCGGGCCAGTGGCGTAGCGACCTGTACGCGCTGGACGCGGTCGGCAGCGAGCTGAGTGGCGCGACAGTGGGACTGATCGGATACGGGGCGATCGGGCAGCGGGTGGGCCGGATCCTGAGCGCCTTCGACGCCACGGTACTGGTCCACGACCCGTACGCCCCTGACGTCGCGTCGGTGGGGCTCGACGAGCTGCTGGAGCGCAGCGCGGCGGTCAGCCTGCACGCGCGGCTGACCCCCGAGACAGCCGGGATGGTCGGCGCCAAGGAGCTGGCCCGGCTGCCCCGCGGTGCCGTACTGGTCAACACGGCTCGGGGCGGTCTGCTCGACTACGAAGCGGTCGTCGACGCGCTGGAGTCGGGGCATCTGGGCGGTGCGGCGTTCGACGTGTACGCCGAGGAGCCGATACCGCCGGCGTCCCGCCTCCTGACCGCGCCCCGCGTGGTCCTGACCCCCCACCTGGCCGGTGCGACCAGGCAAACCGCCGAGCGCGCCGCTCGTCTGGCCGCCGAGGAGGTAGCGGCGCACCTCCACTCATGATCAGGGCGCGGGTATACCGGGTGCTCGTCATCCGCTGAGGCAGGATGGGGGTTGACGACACGACCCCGACCAGGGAGCACGAAGGCATGCCTGACAGCACGCGCCTCGACCAGACGCCGGAGTGGGCGGCGCTGGCGAAGCACCGCGACGAGCTTGGCGAGACGCACCTGCGCGACCTCTTCGCCGACGATCCGGGCCGCGCCGAGCGGTACACCGTCCAGGTGGGTGATCTCTTCATCGACTACGCGAAGCACCTGGTCACCGACGAGACGCTGGGCTTGCTGCGCGACCTGGCGGCGGCCCGCGGGGTGGCTGAGCTGCGCGACGCGATGTTCCGCGGCGACAAGATCAACGTCACGGAGCGCCGCGCCGTGCTGCACACCGCGCTGCGCGCGCCGCGCGACGCGGTCATCGAGGTCGACGGCGAGAATGTCGAACCGGCCGTGCACGCGGTCCTGGACAAGATGGCGGCGTTCGCGGAGGCGGTGCGCTCCGGCGCCTGGACCGGCGCGACCGGCAAGCGCATCCGCACGGTCGTCAACATCGGCATCGGCGGCTCCGACCTCGGTCCGGCGATGGCGTACGAGGCGCTGCTCCCGTTTACACAGCGTGACCTCGGCATCTGCTTCGTGTCCAACGTCGACGGCGCCGACCTGCACGAGGCGACCCGCGACCTCGACCCGGCGGAGACGCTGTTCATCGTGGCGTCGAAGACGTTCACCACGATCGAGACGATCACGAACGCGCACTCGGCGCGCGCCTGGCTCGTCGAGGGCATGGGCGGCGACGAGTCGGCCGTGGCCAAGCACTTCGTGGCCCTGTCGACCAACGCCGACGAGGTGGCGAAGTTCGGCATCGACACGGCGAACATGTTCGAGTTCTGGGACTGGGTGGGCGGCCGCTACTCATACGACTCCGCGATCGGGCTGTCGCTGATGATCGCGATCGGGCCGGACGGGTTCCGCGAGATGCTCGACGGGTTCCGGCTGGTCGACGAGCACTTCCGCACGGCGCCGCCGGAGGCGAACGCGCCGCTGCTGCTCGGCCTGCTGGGCATCTGGTACGGCAACTTCTTCGGCGCGCAGTCGCACGCGGTACTGCCGTACAGCCACTACATGGCCAAGTTCCCCGCGTACCTGCAACAGCTCGACATGGAATCCAACGGCAAGTCGGTCGACCGCTCGGGGCACCCCGTGCGCTGGCAGACCGGCCCGGTGGTCTGGGGCACGCCCGGCACCAACGGCCAGCACGCGTACTACCAGCTCCTGCACCAGGGCACCAAGGTGATCCCGGCCGACCTGATCGGGTTCGCCCGGCCGGTGGCCGAGCTGAGCCCGCGCCTCGCCGCGCAGCACGACCTGCTGATGGCGAACCTGTTCGCGCAGGCGCAGGCGCTCGCGTTCGGCAAGACGGCCGGCGAGGTGGCCGCCGAGGGAGTGCCCGCCGAGCAGGTGCCGCACCGCACGTTCCGCGGCAACAAGCCCACCACGACGATCCTCGCCGACCAGCTGAGCCCGTCGGTGCTGGGGCAACTGGTGGCGCTGTACGAGCACAAGGTGTTCGTGCAGGGCGCGATCTGGGACATCGACAGCTTCGACCAGTGGGGCGTCGAGCTGGGCAAGGTGCTCGCGAAGCGCATCGAGCCGGCCCTGACCTCCGGTGAGACGGTGCCGGGCCTCGACACGTCCACCGCTGACCTCGTGGCGCGATACAGAACCCTCCGTGACCGATCCTGATCGCCGGCGGGGGGTGCGCTCCGTCGAGCGGGCGCTCGACATCCTGAGCGCCTTCAGCGCGGCGCACCCCCGCCTGCAACTCGCCGAACTGGCCGAGGCGGTCGGCCTGCCCCGGCCGAGCGCGCACCGGATCGCCGCCTCGCTGATCGACCGCGGCTTCCTGCGACAGGACCCGGACGGCGCGTACCTGCTCGGCATCCGCCTGCTGGAACTCGGCAGCCAGGTGGCGCAGAGCTCACCGATCACCCACCTCACCGAGGAGCCGGCCAACGAACTGGTCCGGCTCACCGGCGAGACAGTGCTGGTCGCCGAGGTCGACTGGACCGACCTCAGCGTGGTCATCATCGGCAAGCGGGCGGGAGACCACCCGCCGCCGGCCATCTCCCCGGTCGGCCGCCGCATGTCGCTCGCGAGCGGCGGCCTGGCGAAGGCCATCCTGCTCGCTCTGCCGCCGGACGAGCTGACCGCCGTCCTACCGCGACTCCGGCTCGCCGCCCGCACGGCGCTCACGGTGGTCGACCCGAAACGGTTGCGGTCCGCGGTGGAGGCATGCCGGCTGACCGGGTACGCCGTCCAGTCGGGCGAGTTCCTGCCGGGTACCGCCGCGGCGGCCGCCCCGGTGTTCGTCGACGGTCGGGTAGCCGGTGCGCTCGCGGTGGTCGGCGCGTCGGCCCGGTTCCCGCGGCGGCGGCTCGACGAGACCGGCCAGCTGATACTCCGCGTACTGTCTCGGACGCAGCCTGTTTAAAGGCACTTTGTCCATTTCGCAGTGCGGAATGGACTCTCGTGGCTTGTAGATCTTCCTCGCTAACCTCCGCGAAGTCCAGGTGGGATGAAATTGGAGGAACAACGTGCCGGCCACGGGTGATGAGCGCGACGGCGGCGGCATGGGCGAGACACTGCTGGTCGGCGGCCTGGTGCTGCTGTTCGTCGTCGTCGTGCTGGGCCTGGTGTATGTAACCCTGCTGAGCTAGAGGCGGCGGGGCGCGGGGGCG
>NZ_BSDI01000046.1 GCF_027923225.1 Phytohabitans aurantiacus | reverse complement strand
CTCGCCGGCAAGGGGGTGGTCCCGCTGAGCTGACCACCCAACCGGAGATCTGGTGACCACCCACCCGGAGAACTCATGTCCGCACAGCCGGAGGTCCGCGGTCCGCACAACCGGAGATCGAGATGTCCGTTGACACCAGGGATTCTTAATCGCTGGAGAAGCCCTCGATCGGCGTCCGGTCGTGCGGCGTTGGCTCGCGCGGCGCCGGCTCACACCTGCGGCCTTATGCCGCGCTGCCTTGTGAGGCCACGCCTGCGCCGTGTCGGTCCCGTGCAAGCCGCCGCGTCGCGGGAGCGGCGTGTTCTTGAAGCGCTCGGCCCGTGGATCTCGCGGCGGAGGCGGCACGCGGCACGAGCTTCGAGGTCATCACGCCGCGCCGCGACGTTCGACCGCCGCTGGATGCCGGGAGACCGCATCGGTCGCTGCCGTCGCGGCGAATTCCAAGGCAGCGCAGGTCATTGCCGCGATTTCCTAGGCCAGCCACGACGCAGCCGGGCATCGACGGAGCCGGGCATCGACGGAGCCGGCCATCGACGGAGCCGGCCATCGACGCAGCGGGGCATCGACGGAGCCGGCCATCGACGCAGCCGGCCATGGACCGAGCCGGACCATCGATCAAGGACATCCGCATCGATCAAGGGCAAACGCACGCGGAAAAGAGATCCAACCACGTGCGTTCGTCCTTGATCGACGGAAGAGGGGGGTAGGGATCGACGGAAGAGGGGAGGGATCGACGGAAAAGGTCGGGAGGGGGCGTCGGAATCGGCTACATGTGAAATGGGGGAGCGGGAAAGGGTATTTAGCTGGGGGAATGGGGCCGATGTGAGGGCGTTCACTCTGGTTGCGGGAGTGAGGGACCTGGACTACGGTTACCGCGAGAACTCCGTGAGCTGCGGGAATGGTCGTCGAGACACTGCGCCATCAGGTCGTTCCCGGTTTCCGGCCCATCAAACCTATGACCTGAAAATGTAGGCGATTTAACGCGCTCAATAGGCGAGCGAAGGTCAATTCACTGCCTTGTCATATCGTCGGGACCGGTGTGCAACACGCCGGGGCAAACCTCGTATTGAGAAGCCGACGATCAGATGAGGATTCACCATGCCGACCACCACTGTGGCCGCGAAAAAGCGCCTGGCCTGGCGCCCTCTCCAACGATCGACACGGGTGGCGATCATCGGGGCCCTGCTCGCCACGATGTTCTACCAGCTCTTCCTGCTCAACCCGGCCTACCGCGGTCCGATCTGGCTGTGGACCGCCATGCTGCTCGCGGAAGGGCTGACCGCGCTGCACGCGATCGGTACCTGGTGGACGATCCTCGCCCATGATGATCGCCCCGAGCCGGTCAACGCGACCGTGTGGCGCAATCGCCTGCGCGCCGGAGCGGCTCCACCGACGATCGACGTGTTCATCACGGCCTATGGGGAGGCGCCTGAGCTGGTACGCCGCACGGTCGTGGCGGCGCGCGACATGGAGTTGGCGCACCAGACGTGGGTGCTGGACGACGGGCGCAGCGACGATCTGGCCAGGGTCTGCGACGAGGAGGGTGTCGGCTATCTGCGCCGCGAGGGGCGCGCGCACGCCAAGGCCGGCAACGTAAACGCGGCGCTCGCGAGCACGAGTGGCGAGTACGTGGTCATTTTCGACGCCGATCACGTGCCCGAGCCGAATTTTCTCATCGAGGTGCTGCCGCACTTCCAGGATTCGGACGTCGCGTTCGTGCAGTCGCCGCAGTACTACATCAACCGTGTCAACCTGGTGTCCCGCGGGTCCGCCGAGGCGCAGCGGATCTTCTACGAGCTGGTCTGTCCGGGCAAGAACCGGTTCAACGCGGCCTTTTGCGTCGGTACGAACGTGATGTTTCGTCGGAGCGCGCTCGATGAAATCGGTGGCATTGCCACGGGCAGCAACTCGGAAGATATCTGGACGTCGCTGCGATTGCACCGACGCGGTTGGAAGTCGACGTACGTGCCGCAGGTGCTGGCCCGTGGTCTGGCGCCGCAGGACGTTGCCACGTATTTCAAGCAGCAGTTGCGCTGGGCGAGCGGCGGGTTCGAGGTGCTGCTGCGCGGCCGGCTGTTCCGTCGCGGCACCGGGCTCACCGTCGACCAGCGCCTGCAGTACCTGTTCACCGGCACGCACTACCTGCTGTCCGTGGCGATGTTGACGTTCATGCTGCTGCCCGCGACCTACCTGCTCTTCGGGCTCAGCCCGATCCGCGCCGACGGCTGGACGTGGGCCGCGCACTACCTGCCGTTCTACTTCATGGTGCTGCTGGTCACGTGGCTGCAGTCCGGCGGCTTCAAGGCGTCCGCCATCGTCGCCAGCATCGGCGCGGCACCGGTACACGCGAGGGCGCTGTGGGCGACGCTGCGTAACCGGCCCGCGGTCTGGCGCGCGACGAACGCCGGATCCGGCGCCCGGTCGCTGTGGGTGGTGATGTCGCACGTGGCGCTCCTGACCTTGAACGCCACCGCGATCGCCGTCGGCCTCGCGGTCATGGCGGATCCGCCGCCGACCTGGCTGTCCGCCGCGTGGGCGGCGATGCACGTGGTGATCCTCGGCCGGATGGTCATCGAGGCGGTGGCGGGCGGCCCGGCGGTCGACGACACCATCGCGCACGAGAGGGAGGAGCAGAGCCGCTCCGCGGTCGGTGTGGCCAGCGTACCGAGCATGACCCGCTGAGAGGGAGAGCAATCATGAGCAATGACACGACCGAAAAGATTCCATTGCCTCAGGCGCCATCTCGGAGCGAACAGACGTATGCGGCGACGTCGAACCGGCCGTCCCGCCTGCGCGGCTTCCTGCGCGGGCTGCGCACCACCGTCGTGGTCCTGGTCCTGATCGCGGCGGCGGTCGCGGGCGGCACGTACATTGCCCGCGACCGGCTCGCCGCCCGCGCCTACGTCGAGCTTGGAAACGCGGTCCTGACGGCCGATCCGGTACCGGTTGGCACCGCCGCCGCGGGCACGGTGTCCACTGTGGGCGTCGCGCCGCAGAACCAGGTGTCCGCGGGTGACGAGCTGGCCGAGGTGACCGTCACGGCGCCGGACGGCGATCCCGAGGACCGCGTGTTGAAGGCGCCCATCGACGGCATCATCTCCGAGGTCAACGTCACCACCGGCGGCGTCGCCACCCCGGGCCAGCCGGTCGTCACCATGTACGACCCGGCGCGGCTGACGTTCCAGGCAAGCACGTCGGTCGACGAACTGCGCCGGCTGCGGCTCGGCATGAGTGCCCGCGTCACCGCGGACGGGCTCGACAAGCCCATCGTCGCGCGCCTCGAACGCGTGGTGCCGCGGGTCGGCAATGACCCGTCCGGCGGCGGCTTCACGGTCGTGCTCGTGCCGGATGGCTCCGAGGTGAACACGGTGCGCTCCCTGGTGCCGGGGCTGCCGTTCACCGCCACAGTGGACACCAAGACGGCCGTCGGTGGCACCCCCGCGGTCAACAGCGCCAAGTGAGGGCGACCGCGGCGCTGGCGGTACTCGTGCTGCTTTTCGGATGCACGTCCGGCGCGGAGCCGGACCGGGAAGCGGCACCGCCAGCGACGATCGCGAAGCCCGATCCCGGCGGTCCCGCCGGCTTCGCCGGCAGTGGCGCCATGCCGTCGAAGCCGCCGGCGCAGGCCGGCGGCGACCTGAAGAGCCAGGCACTGCCGACCAACCAGTGGTGGACGTCGGCGCTCACGGGCCCGCTCAGCCAGCCACTGTGGACACATCCGCTGGCGGTTCGTGCGGCGCCTGAGGGATTTCAGGTCAGTTCGGGGCCGCCGGCGGCGTCGGCCAACGCGGTGGTCACCCCGTTCGAACCGGCTGTCACGGCGGGCGGGCCGATCGGCGAGCTGCGGGTCGTCGAATATGGAGCGTTCCATGTCGTACTGCGTGCCGGCTCAGTCGAGGCCAGGCTCGTACAGGGCAGTCCGATCCTGTACCTGCGCTTCGATGGCACCGAGCCCGCGCTGACCGCCCCGGAAGCCACTGTGGATGGTCAGGTAGCCCATGCCGATGGGTGGGACTTCGTCGCCGACGGGGGAAGCTGGCGCCGTGATGGGGATCGGTTGGTCGCCACCGGCGCGCGTGACGGGCGGATCGCGGTCGCGAAGGTGCCCGACGGCGCCGATCGTGCGGCGTGGGACGCCGCTGTGAAGGACGCGGCCGCCCATCCGGTCGAGACCACGACCGCGGCGATGGCGTACGACCGCGCGGCCGGCACGGTCACCCAGACGCTGACCGCGAAACGGCGCGGTGGCGGGCCGGGCGTGTGGGCGCTGCTGCCGCATCAGCGCGGGAGCGGTGGCCGGGAGATGGCGGGGCAATACGCCGACGCGCTCGGTGCGATGTCGGTGGTGGAGGCCGATGAAATCCGGGTAAGTGCACCGATGCCGGGCCTACTCACCGAGGCGCCCTCGATACCGCTGCCCGGGCGAGCGCGCTCCGAGATCGTCGCCGACCTCGACCGGGACCTGGCCGCCAAGCCGGGTGACGGCGGCAGCTACTTCGGCATGAAGGAACTGGGCCGGCTGGCCACGATCGCGCAGGTCGCGCAGGGCGTCGACGACGAGCGGCGGCGCGCGGAGGCGCTCGACCGGTTGCGTCCGCAACTCGTCGACTGGCTCACGTATCGCGGGCCGGGCGACGGCCGTTACTTCACGTACGACAAGACATGGGGCGGGCTCATCGCGGTGCCGCCCGAGTTCGGTAGCGAGGACTACAACGACCACCACTTCCAGTACGGCTATCTGGTGCGGGCGGCGGCGGTGCTGGCCGCGGCCGACAAGGGGTTCCTGCGCGAGTACGGCGGCGCGGTCGACCTGATCGCGCGCGAGTACACGGGCGGTGCGCCCGGCTTCCCTCCGTTCCGCGTGTTCAACCCGTACCTGGGGCGGTCGGCGGCGTCGGGCTTCGCACCGTTCGCCGACGGCAACAACCAGGAGTCGTCGAGCGAGGCGGTCGCCGCGTGGGAGGCGGTGGTGCGCTGGGGCCTGGTGCGCGGCCAGGACGATCTCGTCGAACTGGGCGCCACGCACTACGCGATGGAGGCGGCCACCGCTCGGATGTACTGGCTCGGAATGGGCCTCGATCACCCCGAGGGGTACTCGCACCGGGTCGCCGGCATTGTCTGGGACGCCAAAATCGACTACGCGACGTTCTTCGATCCGCGTCCCGAGTCGATCGAGGGGATCCAGATGCTGCCGGTGACGTTCGGCTCGCTGTACCGTGCGAACCCCGAAGCGGCGCGCGACCGATCGGCGGCGCTCGACCGCGCGGTGGCTCGTCCCCGCGTCTGGGGCGATCTGTTCGCGGCCGACCTGGCCGCGGCCGATCCGGACGCGGCGTTGCGCCGCCTTGGCCAGAACCCGCCCCGCGAGGACAGCACGAGTCGCGCGATGGTCGGGTATTACGTACGAATGCTGGCGGCTTTCGGCGCACCGCAAGCGGCGGTGACCGCGGACGCACCGTACGGTTTGGCGTTCGGAGACGAGGCCAGGCCCACCCTTGCGGTCGTCAACCCAACGGGTGAACGGCAAACCGTGACGTTTCGCAAGGAAGGGGAGGTCATCGCACGGATCGAGGCCTCTCCAGGGGAGGCGGTGTCACGTCAACAATGAGCCATCGACGTGCGACCTTGTGTGAGCGTTGGTAGTTTCGGCCCTGATGTCCAGCTCGACGCTCTCCAGGACGGTGCTGCGCCTGCTCATCGTGGCAGGCGCGGCCGTGGCTGCGTACGTCGTGTGTGGACTGTTGGCGTCGTCGCCGGCGCGCGCTGCCGACGGTGGGGGAGAGCGGGGGCTCCTCGGCGGGCTGACCGCGGCGGTGGATGTCGATCTCCCCGTGGACCTGCCCGAGGTGCCCGCCCCGGATGTCCCCACCACCGATCCGCCCGCGCCCGACCGGCCATCCGAGCCCAGGTCGGAGGCGCCGCCTCGGGAGCAGCCGCCGTCCGCGGTGGGATCGGTTCCGGACCGGCCGGTCGATACCGGGCTGGTGAGCTCGGACGGGACCGAGCGAGGGGACGTGGTCGGCAGCGCCGGGTCCGCGGCCGGCGGCAGCGTGGGCGTTCCGGTTCTGGAGGACGCGGTATCGGTCACCGGCGTCGACCTCGATGTGGGCGCGGTGACGGAGCCGGTTGCGGATCTGGTACCTCGATCTGTCATGGGCGCGGAGCTCGGCACGGTGGTCGGTGCGATCCATGAGCCAGTCGCGAGCACTGGACTCGAGCCGGTCGGAGCGGTGCTCGAGCCAATTGTGGGCACCGGCGCAGGCACGATCGGTGCGGTCACCGGTGTGGTGGTCGAGCCGGTCGGAGCGGTGCTCGGATCGGTGAACGCGGTGCTCGATCCGGTGATAGGCGGCGTGGACTCCGTCACGGGTGCCGTTCTCGGTCCGGTCCTTGGACCTGTCCTCGGTGGTGTGGCCGGGGTAGTCGGCGAGGTGGGCAGTGACGTCGTCGGACCGGTGGTCGGTGGCGTGGGTGCCGCGCCGCCAGGCAGTCCATCCATCGTCGAGGAGCCGCCGCTCGGCGCTGACCCGGCTACCGCGCCCGCCGCACCGGTCGCGGCGATCGCCACACCGGCCAGGATTCTCACCGTCCAGGCGAGCGGTCCGACCGTCGTGCCCGGGCCGCGGCGAGACGTGGCGTGGCCGAGCGCGGTACCCCATGAAGGTGCCGGCGGACAGCGCCCGGCGCCGGATGCTCCACCACCCCCGGCGGGTGGCCTCGGCGGTTGCTCCCTCGCGCACGGCGCCGCCGGCGGGCCATCGCTGCCGTCGGTCGTGCCCGGCGAAGCGCCGGGGCGACCCGAGGCGCGTGCCGGGCTGGCCGCTGTGCCGACCCATCTTCTCCGTGCCGGCCGGTTGCCCGGTGTCATGCCGCTTCCCGGCTGAGATCAGCAGCACCAACGGAACGCCGCGTGCGTGCTCGCACGGCGCTCCGACGTACCCAGTGTGCCTGATCGGGCCCGGCAGGGGGACCTGCCGTGAGCCGGCCGAGGCCGCCGGTGAACTGTCAGAAACCCCGAGATTGCTCCGTGGAATGCACGCGGTAGCGGGCGGCAGCGCACCGAGGGCAAGGCGTGGCATGCCCGCGCTGATCCGCGTACCGGAGATCGGAGAACGCCTCGTGATCGGGGTTGTGATCGTCGAGGAGATGGGTTTGTTGCGCAGCGCGTTGAGCGCCGTGCTGTCGAGTGAAAGTGATGTAGAGGTCCTGGCCGAGGTCGATTCGGTCGAGCGGATCACCGGACGGCCCGACGTGATCGTGGTCGATCTTGATCTGACCGCGGTGAACGAGCATGCGAATGACGCGCTGACCGCGGTGGCGCGGGTGCGTCGGCGGCTGCCGGGCGCCGCTGTGCTGGCCATGAGCGCCCGCTGGAGCGCGGACCTGCTGCTGCGGGCGATCGAGGCCGAGGTGCTCGGTTTCGTGAGCAAGGACCTGTCGCCGGACCGGTTCGTGCGGTTGGTGCGGCTGATCGCCCGCGGCGAGCGGGTGATCGACCCGAGGGTGGCGGCGGCCGCGTTCAACCCGCCGACCAATCCGCTCACCGAGCGGGAGCGCGACGTGCTCAACGCGGCGGCGGAAGGGCTGCCTCCCAAAGAGATCGCCACCCGCCTCCACCTGGCGCACGGCACCGTGCGGAACAGGCTGTCCGACATCATGCGCAAGACCGGGGCCCGCAACCGGCTGGAGGCCATCCGGGTGGCCAGGGAGAAGGGATGGTTGTGAAACCAAGCGACCTAGACAATGGCATGTTTCAATGTGCACCGTGATTCGTATCTTGCTCGCACTCGATGGAGGACTGGTACGCGGCGCGCTGGCGTTCGTACTCTCGGCACAACCCGACATCGACGTCGTCGCGCAGGTCGAGCCGACTGCCGACGTGTGGGGCCGCGCGGAGGCGCTGCAACCGGACGTCGCGGTCGTCGACATGGCGGCGGTCGGCGCCGGGCGGCGCTTCCCGTGCCGGACGCTCGTGCTGGCCGCCCCTCGTGAGGCGCGCGCCTTGAGCGCCGCGCTGCGGTATCAGGGGCACACCTGCGGATTTCTCGGCCACCAGGTGGCGCCGGATCGGATCGTGGCCGGCGTGCGCCGGTTGGCGGGCGGCGAGCCCGTCGCTGACCCGGAGCTGGTGGTCGCCGCCCTGAACCGGTCGAATCCCCTCACCGACCGGGAGATGCAGGTGCTGCAGATAGCGGCCACGGGGTGGCCCGCCAAGGAGATTGCGCGCGAGCTGTGCCTGTCGCCGGGCACGGTGCGCAATTACCTGTCTCGTGCGCTGAGCAAGGTCGGTGCGCGGACCCGGATAGAGGCGGTTCGCATCGCGCGCGACGCGGGGTGGATCTGGCAGTAGTACCCAAAACCATATATGCTGAATAGGATTAGCGGCGCGGCACTGGAAGGTGCCGCGTCGCCGTTTTTCAAACGCGTTGTTACACACTTTTTGGCCGTGAATTACGCACGAGTAGCGATCGATATCCTCATCGTCCAGTGGTGACTATGGGCACTAGAGCGGATCGATTGCCGTCGCCACGATGAACTCACCGATGAAACGAAGGTGAGGGGCCGGCATGGACGATCGATACGAAGCGTTCTGCATGGCCGACCTGTTGTTCTACGACGTCCTGCACGCCAAGCCCGCAGCGGGCTTCGCCAGCGCCGAGCGTGCGTTGCCGGACGGTTGGCAGCGTCGCGAGCAGGACGACTGGATCGTGTTCCGTTCCGGAAACCCCAACCTGCCAGACCAGGGCTGGAAGATCCACGTATCGGCGTGCCTCGACAACGCGGAGCGCATCATCGGTGCGGTCTGGGACTACTGCATGCCCCGAGGCATCGACTTCAAAGTGCTCCGATCGCCGGCGACATTGCTCGCACGGGTGTCGAAGTACGCACCGCGCGGATACAGCGGCAAGCTCGTGACGATCTACCCGGTCGACGACGCCGCGTGCGAGGCGATCCTCGAAGAGCTCGGAGCACTGCTCGACGGTGAACCGAGCCCTTACATCCTGAGCGACCTGCGGTGGGGGCCCGGCCCGCTGTACGTGCGGTACGGGGCGTTCAGCAGCCGGTACTGCGTCGGCGACAACGGCCAGGTCGTGCCCGCGATCGCCGACGACACCGGCACGCTCGTGCCCGACCGCCGCACCCCCGTCTTCTACCTGCCGCCGTGGGTCACGCTCCCGGACTTCCTCGCGCCACACTTCGCCGCCCGCAACGCGGTCACGCTCGCCGACGTGCCGTACAAGGTGGAGCGTGTGCTGCACTTCTCCAACGGCGGCGGCATCTACGCCGGCACGGACACCCGCACCGGGACGCCCGTCGTGCTCAAGGAGGGCCGGCCGCACGCCGGCATCGACGCCCGGGGCCATGATGCGGTACGCCGTGTCGAGCGCGAGTACGAGATGCTGCGCGCGCTGGCCGGTGTGCCCGGCATCCCCGAGGCGTACGAGCTGTTCTCGGTGGGGGAGCACCGGTTCCTGGCGATGGAGCACATCGATGGCCAGCCGCTGAGCAAGGCGATCGTGTACCGGTACCCGCTGACCGACCCGACGTCCGGGCCGGCCGAGCGGGCCGAGTACGCGGCGTGGGCGATCGACGTGTACCGCCAGGTCGAAGCGGCGATCCACGGCGTCAACGAGCGCGGGTTCGTCTACGGCGACCTGCACCTGTTCAACGTGATGGTGCGCGACGACGGCACCGCCGCACTGCTCGACTTCGAGGTGGCGGCACCGATGGCGACGGCCACCCGGCCCGCGCTCGGCAACCAGGGCTTCAGCGCACCCCGCGGCACCCGGGGCCAAGACGTCGACCGGTACGGGTTGGCGTGCCTGCGGCTGGCTCTGTTCCTGCCGATGGCGAACCTGCTCGGCCTGTCGAGGGCAAAGGCGCGGCATTGGGCCGAGATCATCTCGGAGCACTTCCCGGTGCCAAGCGACTTTCTCACCGAGGCCGTCGAGGTGATTGCTCCGGCTGTGCCCGACACAGACACCGTTCCCGCCCCCACACCGCGGATCGAACCCGACCCCGCGGGCTGGCCGGCCCTGCGCGACGATCTCGCGCGGGCGATCCTGGCCAGCGCCACGCCCGACCGCGCCGACCGGCTGTTCCCTGGTGACATCCAGCAGTTCCCGCTCGGCGCGATCGGGCTGGCGTACGGGGCGGCTGGCGTGCTGTACGCGCTGTCGGTCACCGGCGCCGGCCGCCACCCGCAACTGGAGGAGTGGCTGCTCAAGAAGGCGACCCGACCGCCGGAGGGCAGCCGCTTGGGGCTCTACGACGGATTGCACGGAGCGGCGTTCACGCTCGACCACCTCGGGCACCGCCAGGCCGCCCTCGACGTGGTCGACCTCTGCCTCCGGGAGGACTGGACGGCGCTCGGCTCCGACCTGCAGGGCGGGCTGGCCGGCGTGGGCCTCAACCTCCTCCACCTCGCTGACCGCACCGGCGAGCCGGCGCTGCGGATCGCCGCGCACCGGGCCGTCGAACTGGTCGCCGACCGGCTCGGCGACGAAGACTCGGTACCGGAGGTCAGCGGGCGCGAGAATCCGTATGCCGGGCTGATGCGCGGCTCAGCCGGCGCGGCGCTGCTACTGATGCGCGCGTACGACGACACCGGCGACACGGCGTTGCTGGACAAGGCGGCGACCGCGCTGCGGCAGGACCTGCGTCGCTGCGTCAAGCGCGACAACGGGGTACTGCACGTCAACGAGGGCTGGCGCACCCTGCCGTACCTGGACGTCGGCAGCGTCGGCATCGGCATGGTGCTCGACGAGTACCTGGCGCGGCGCCACGACGACCAGTTCGCGGCGGCGGTGCCGGGCATCGAGCTCGCCGCACAGTCCACGATGTACGTCCTACCTGGACTCCACACTGGACGGTCCGGCATCCTGCTCTACCTGGCTGGCCGCTCAGCCGATCCAGCGGCTGACCCGCGAGTCGGGAAGCAGGTGCGCGGGCTCGCCTGGCATGCCATCCCGTACGGCGGCGGGCTCGCCTTCCCCGGCACCGCCCTGCTTCGCCTTTCCATGGACCTGGCCACCGGCACCGCCGGCGTGCTTCTCGCCCTCGGAGCGGCGCTGCACGACACACCGGTACACCTGCCGATGCTGCCGCCCACGCGGCGCTCGGCGCCGGAGGCGGCCGGCGCCGCCCCACAGACCCCCGCGCCAGCCGGCGCGGGTCGGATATCCCCCCTTCCCTGAAAGGAGTGCCACCATGGCACTGCTCGACCTGCAAGGCATGGACACCCCGAGCCCCGAACTCGCGGCGGACAGCAGCAACAGCAAGCACTCGTGTGGCGGCAGCGAGCTCAGCGTCACCCTGTGCGGCGAAAGCGACCTGAGCGTCCTGCTCTGCAAGTGACCGTTTCACCCATGATCCGCGAGCACTGACAGCGGAGTCGTGACAACGAAGCCGCGGTCCCGGACAAGTGTCGGTTGTCCGGGGCCGCGGCGCCGTGAAATGGAGTCTATGTGACGACGGCGTCGTTCGGGGCGGTAGCGCGGCGCGGTGGCCGATGGCTGCCGTTCGTCGCGGTCGCCGCCCTGTCGGGTACTGCCGTGACGCTCGCGCTGCCGGCTGTGCTGGGCCGGGCGATCGACGCGATCGTCGCGGGCGGCGGTTCGGGCACATGGGTGGCCCTCGCGGGAGGGCTTGTCGCGCTGGGCGTCGCCGGAGAGCTGCTCGGCGCCTACGCCGGCACCATCACCGTCGCGACCGCCGCCGCCTGGCTGCGCGAACGTCTCGTGCGGCACGTGCTGTCGGCCGGTCGAGGCGTCGACGCCGGCGATCTCGTCAGCCGGGTCTCCGCCAACGCCGTCGACGCGGCCCAGGCCGGCCCCACCGCCGTCAGCGTCGCGACCGCGATCCTCCCGCCCGCGGGCAGCCTCGTGCTGCTGACGCTCATCGACCCGTGGCTGGCGCTGGCGTTCCTCTGCGGGCTGGCGCTGGTCGGTGCGGTGCTCAGAGCATTCACTCGGCGCACCGCGGAGGTGGTCGGTGCTTACCAGCGGGCGCAGGGCCGGATCGCGGCGCGCTTGACCGAGGCGCTCGGCGGTGCACGTACCATCGCCGCCGCCGGCACTACGGAACGTGAGGAGCGCCGCGTGCTCGCGCCGCTCGCGGACCTGCGCGCCGAGGGTGAGCGGACCTGGCGGGTGTTGGCGCGCTCCAGCGGGCAGGCGGCCGCCGCCGGCCCGCTCGTCCTGGTCGCGGTGCTCGCGGCCGGCGGCCTCGCGCTGGCCGCCGGGCGGATCAGCGCCGGAGACCTCTTCGCGGCCGGACGCTACGCGGTGATCGGCGCGGGGCTCGGCGGCCTCACCGGTACCCTCGCGGGTCTCGCCCGGGCGCGCGCTGCCCTGCACCGCGTCGGCGAGGTGCTGGCGCGCCCGACCATCCAATATGGACCAGCGGCGCTTCCGCCCGGTCCGGGCCGGCTGGAGTTTCGCGGTGTCGCCGTGCGATCCGGCGACGCCACGCTGCTCGACGGCGTCGACCTGGCGGTGCCCGGTGGGGCCGCGGTCGCCGTCGTCGGCCGGTCCGGTGCGGGAAAGTCCGTGCTCGCCGCGGTCGCGGCCCGGCTCCGCGACCCCGACGAGGGCGAGGTGCGGCTCGACGGGGTGCCGCTGACCGACCTCAGCCACGGCGCGCTACGCGCGGCCGTGGGCTGCGCGTTCGAACGGCCGGTCCTGATTGGCGGGACAGTCGCCGACGCCGTCGGGCTCGGGCTTGCGCGCGATCGGGTACGCGGTGCCGCGCTCGCCACGCACGCCGACGACTTCGTCAGCCGGCTCCCACTCGGGTACGACACACCGCTGGCGGACGCCCCGATGTCCGGCGGGGAGCGGCAGCGGCTCGGGCTCGCGCGTGCGTGGCATGCGGAGCGGTTGCTGGTACTCGACGACGCGACGTCCAGTTTGGACACCGTTACGGAGATGCAGATCAGCCGCACGTTGACGGCTGACGGCCGTGGGCGTACCAGATTGATTGTCACGCACCGCGCGGCGACCGCTTCGCGCGCGGACCTCGTGGTGTGGCTCGACGCCGGGCGCGTGCGCGCGGTGGGCTCCCACGCCGCGCTGTGCGACGATCCCGACTACCGGGCGGTGTTCGTGTGAACGCCCTGCGGTTCGGGCTGGCGGCGTTGCCGCGCCGGCCGTTGCTGGCGCTGGCCGCGTGGTCGGTGCCGGAGGCGTTGCCGTCGGCGCTGCTCGGCGTCGCGGTGGCGCGGGCCGTCGACAGTGGATTCCTCGCGGGGCGGCCGGTGGTGGGCCTGGCTTGGCTCGGCGTGCTGCTGCTCGCCGCGGGTGTCGGCGCGATCGGGGCGCGGCAGGTGTTTCGGCGGCTCGGCGACGTGGTCGAGCCGTTCCGCGACGAACTCGTCCGGCGAGTGGTCGGGGGTGCGCTGCGGCGGGCCGTCGCGGGCCAGCCCGACGACGGCGCGGTCGTGCGGCTCACGCGGCAGGTGGAGATCGTGCGCGACACGTACGCCGGCCTGATCGTCGTCGTGCGCGGCTTCGTGGTGACGGTGGTGGGCGCGGCCGTGGGCCTGATGTCGGTGGCGCCGGTGATCGGGCTGCTGATACTGCCTCCGTTCGTGCTCGGCGTGGCCGCGTTCGTGGCGACGTTAGGGTTCGCGGCGGAGCGGCAACGGGCGGCGGTGCGCACCGACGAGCGGTTGTCGGCCACCGCCGGAGCGGTACTCGCCGGCGTCCGCGACGTGGTGGCGCGGGGAGCCGAGGAGCACGCGGCCGCGATGGTCGCCGGCCCGATCCGCGAACAGGCGGCCGCTGAGCGCGCCCTCGCCGGCACCGCGGCACTGCGCACGCTGTGTTTCGCCGTGGGCGGCTGGCTCCCGCTCGTCGTCGTCCTGGCCGCCGGCCCGTGGTTGGTGCGCCGCGGGCTCACCGCCGGCGCCATCATGGGCGCGCTGACGTATGTGCTGTTCGCACTCCAGCCCGCGTTGAGCCGCCTGATGTCGGGACTGGGCGGCAGCGGGCTGCGGTTCGTGGTCACATTGGACCGAATCCTGACCGCGTCCACTGTGGTCACCGCGAGCGCGCCGCGGCCGGTGGCGGCGCGGGGGTACGACGTGGTATTGCGCGGAGTGACGTTCCGGTACGGGCCGCACGCCGAGCCGGTGCTCCGCGACCTCGACCTCATCCTCCCCGAGGGGGATCACCTGGCGATCGTCGGGCCCAGCGGGATCGGAAAGTCCACTATGGCGAGCCTGGTCTGCGGGCTGCTGAGTCCGGCCTCAGGCTCGATACTGGTCGGTGGGGCGCCAGCCGGTGTGATGCCCGGGACCCGGGTGCTGATCCCGCAAGAGGCGTACGTGTTCGCCGGCACGGTAAGGGAAAACCTGCTGTACCTGCGACCTGGCGCGTCCACAGTGGAGGTCGAGGCGGCGGTCGAAGCCGTGGGTGCGTCCACTCTGGTCGATCGGCTCGGCGGCATGGAGGCGCCGGTCCGGCCCGACGAGCTGTCAGCGGGGGAGCGGCAGCTGATCGCCCTCGCCCGGGCATACTTGTCGCCCGCGCCGCTCGTGGTCCTGGACGAAGCGACCTGCCACCTCGACCCGGCCGCCGAACGGGTGGCCGAGGAGGCGTTCGCCGCGCGCGAGGGCACGCTGATCGTCATCGCTCACCGGGTAACGTCGGCGGAGCGCGCGCGGCGCATCCTGGTCCTGGACGGGGTCAGCCCGGATCTGGGCACCCATGCGGCGCTGCTGAGCCGCAATCCGCTGTACCGCGAACTCCACGGCCTCTGGCACCCGGGCCTGATCGCGGGCGCGTCCCCCACGCCCGCCCGACCGTCCCCGCCCGTCAAGCCGTCCGCGCTGCCCGGGCTGCCCGCTTTGCGGCGGGCCTGGCCCTCCGACCCCGCCGACCAAGGCCAACCGCACGCGGTCTGACCCTTTCCACAGACCACCGCCCGACCGGCAACCCTCGCCCCACGTCCTCGCCGCCGCGTCCTCCTCGCTCTCCGCGCGCCCGCCTCCGCGCTCCGCTCCCACGAGCCTCGCCCCGCGTCCCCCTCACTCGCCGCGCCGCGCCGCCCCGCCCCGCGCCGTGCACCGCGCCCCGCGCCGTGCACCGCGCCCCGCGCCGTGCACCGCGCCCCGCGCCGCGCCCCGCGCCCCGCGCCGTGCACCGCGCCCCGCGCCGTGCACCGCGCCCCGCGCCGTGCGCCGTGCCCCGCGCCGTGCACCGCGCCCCGCGCCGTGCGCCGCCGATCAAGGGCGAACGCACGTGCTTTGATCTCCGATCCACGCGCGGGCGCCGCCCGGCGGGCGCGGCACGGCGTGTCGCCACGCCGGTTGCGCCGATCAAGGGCGAATGCACGTGCTGTGATCTCCGATCCGCGCGCGGGCGCCGCCCGGCGGGCGCGGCACGGCGTGTCGCCACGCCGGTTGCGCCGATCAAGGGCGAATGCACGTGATTGGATCTCTTTCCGCGTGTTTTTGCCCTTGATCGATGAAGATCTCCTTGATCGGCGGGCGCTGCCCGCCTGACTCCGGCGCTGATACGCGGGGTGTGCGCGCTGCGCGCGGGCGGGCTGGGTGCGCGCGCTGCGCGCGGGCGGGCGGGGTGGCACGCGCTGCGGGCGGGCGGTGTGCTCGTGCTGTGCGCGGCGGTGTGGGCGTGCTGTGCGCGGGCGGTGTGGTCGTGGAGCGCGGAGGGTGAGGCCGCGGGAGCGACGGTATGGATCACGACGGGCGTCGCGGTAGCTCAAATTTAGATCCAGCCGGCGTCCTGGGCGATGCGGATGGCCTCGATGCGGGTGCGGGCGCCGGTTTTGGCGAGGATGCGCGACAGGTAGTTGCGGACTGTGCCGGTGCTCAGGAAGAGCGCCTGGGCGATCTCGCTGGGCGGCGTGCCGTCGACCGCGAGTCGTAAGACCTCGCGTTCGCGGTCGGTCAGTGGGCTCTCGCCGGCGGTCAGTGCCGCTACGGCGAGCTGCGCGTCGAGCACCGGCTCGCCGCGGGCGACCTGCCGCACGCCCTCGACCAGGTCGCCGGTCGACGTCTCGATGCCGATGAATCCGACGCGCGGCGCCAGCCGGGCGAGCGCGCGGCCGAGGGCGGCGCTCGCTGGCCGGTCGAGCAGGATGAGTACTCCGCAGGCGGGCAGCGACTGGCACAGGGCTGGGCAGAGTTCGCCGACCGTGACCGGGCCGGGGAGGCTGGCGTCGAGGAGCGCGACGTCGGGGCGCTCGCGGGTGGCGATGGGCAGGATGTCGTCGGCGCGGTCGAGCTCGGCCACGACCGTGAGGTCGGGTTCGGCGGAGAGGACGGTGGCCAGCGCCCCCCGAAACAGCGTGCCTCTCTGTCCGAGCAGGACCTGGATCACCGCACCCCCTGACAGACAGCGACGAGCCCGCAACAATCTGATCAATGATTGTCAGTTTATGTTGCCAGAATTGGGCGATAAGCGATTCAGGAAACCTGTCGGATACCTGATTGTTGCTGATTAACGAGATCGCCCTTGCTGGTCGCGATCAAGGAAGAACGCATTGATCAAGGGCGAATGCACGTGGAAAAGAGATCAAACCACGTGCATTCGCCCTTGATCGACGAAAAAGGGGGAAAGGGGTTAGGAGGTTGCGGGCACGGGGAAAGCTACCGGGCTGTGGTGGCCTTCGCGGTCTACCGCGCGGACGCCGAAGAAGACGTTGTCTTTCGACAGGTCGATCGTCGCCTCGGTCACGTCGCCGACCGGGATCACATGGGTCCATTCCGGGGCGGTCGTCTCCCGCCACACCACCTCGTACCCGGCCAGATCCGGCTCGGTGCCCCGGGTCCACCGTAGCGTCGTGTCATTGGTGAGTGCGGCCGTCAGGATCCGCACCGAGCGCGGCGTGCCCGGTGCCTGGGCCAGCGACCACAGCGCGGCGCCGTTGACCCGGGCCACCCGCGCGATGTACTCGAAGTCGCAGAACTCCGGCAGGTCGCCGAACTGCACGCCGTTTTCGACGCGGACATCCTGGTGCTGGTGGCGGAAGTCTTCGTTCGGCTCGGTGAAACGAGCGGCCGGATAACCCTCGCGCAGGTAGGAGATATGGTCGCTGCCGCGCAGGTACCGGTCGCGGCGGTAGATGACGCGGACCCGCATGCCGGTGGCGTCGTTGTCGGCCACGTCTCGCACGAAGCGGCCGAGTTGCCGCGACGGCGAGTCGTTTTCGCCGCCCACCGACTGGCGAACCGTCGCCTGCTCCGGCGTCTCCGAGGTCGGCACGCCCTCGACGAACAGGCGCACCGTACGCCGGTCGCGTGTGCCATCGTCGGCGGTGCTGCTGCCGACGATGTCGTCGCTGAACATGCCCTGCACATCGGCGCCGGCCGCCTTGTACTGCCGAGCCTGGAACGCCGAGCCGAACAGCCCCTGCTCCTCGCCGGCCACCGCGGTGAACACCACGGTCGCCTCGATCGGGCGGCTGGCCATGAGGCGTGCGAGCTCCAGCGCCACCGCCACGCCGGACGCGTCGTCGTTGGCGCCGGGGGCGTCGGCGGTCGCGTTGAGTACGTCGGTGACGCGCGAGTCGTAGTGTCCGGACACCACGTAGACGCGCTCTGGCGAGGTCGTGCCGCGCAGGGTCGCCACCACGTTCGTGATGACCGTGGGCGTGGGGATGCGGGGCGGTGCCGCCTCTTGGAGGTACGACTGCTTCTCGACGGTCATGCGACCACCAGATGCACCGGCGTACCCGACGAATTGCTCGTAGATCCAGTCACGTGCCGCTCCGATGCCGCGGGCCGGATCGTCCTGACTGGACAGCGTGTGCCGCGTGCCGAATGCCGCGAGCCGGCGCACGATTGCCTCGATGCGCCTCGGGTCAATGTCGGCCAGCAGCGCCCGGAGAGCGCGGCTGGGCCGCTGAGGGGTGAGGGGGCGGCCCGGCCCGGGGGGTGACCCCGCGACCTGGGCTGACCCGGCTGCCTGGGCGGGCGCCGCACCGGCCAATGAGCCCGCGACCAGCGGTGTTGCGGCCATCGCGGTGGCTGAGGTGATGAACGCCCGTCGAGATGTGGATTCATCGATGCCCATTCGCCTAATCGTGGCCCGGCCGGTTGGCCGTGTCCAGGGCACCGACCGGGTTAGTCTTGCGGCGTGGAGCAGTCCTGGTACCGCGAGCTTGACCTCGACGCCCCCAGCCCGGCCCGGGTGTACGACTACTTCCTCGGCGGCAGCCACAACTTCGCGGTCGATCGCGAGATGGCGCAGCGGCTGGTCGCGGTCAAGCCCGACGTGGCGGAGACGATGCGGGCCAACCGGGCGTTCCTGCGGCGCGCGGTGCAGCACCTGGTGGAGGTGGGCGTCCGGCAGTTCCTCGACCTGGGCTCCGGTGTCCCGACGGTCGGCAACGTCCACGAGATCGCGCAGCGCGCCGCGCCCGACGCGCGCGTGGTCTACGTCGACGTCGACCCCATCGCGGTGGCGCACAGTACGGCGATGCTGGCCGAGAACCCGCTGGCCGGGATCATCCGCGCCGACCTGCGCGACACGGAGACGGTGCTCGGGCACCCGGTGGTCGGCAAGCTCATCGACTTCGCCGAGCCGGTTGGACTCCTGGTGGTCGGCGTATTGCACCAGCTTCCGGGCGACGAGCCGCTCGGTGCGATCCGGCGGTACCGGGAGGTGCTCACACCGGGCAGCTACCTGGCGCTCACCCAGGTCACCCAGGACGGGCGGCGCACCGATAGCACCGAGTTGCTGAAGGAGACGTTCGACGGCGGATACGCCAAGGGCGCCGACGTGATGACGATGCGGACGCGGCCGGAGGTGCTGGCGTTCTTCGAGGAGTTCGAGCTGATCGATCCTGGGCTGGTGTTCGTGGCGGAGTGGCGCCCGGAGGTCGAGGTGCCGGACCCGGAGCGGCTGTCCACGTACGCGGCGGTCGGCCGCCGCTGAGCCCCGCGTCGCGCTGCCCGCGCCGGGCGTGCGCCGGGCGTGCGGCCGGCGTGCGCCGATCAAGGCCATTCGTGTCGATCAAGGGCAAATGCACGCGGTTTTGAGATCGAACCACGTGCGTTTGCCCTTGATCGACGAGGAGCCCGCCGATCGGCGAGGAGCGCGCCGATCGGCGAGGAGCGCGCCGATCGGCGAGGAGCGCGCCGATCGGCGAGGAGCCCGCCGTTCAGCGAGGAGCGCCGATCGGCGAAGGGCGGGCCGATCGACGAGGAGCCCGCCGTTCGCCGAACGGCGCGCCGTTCGGCGAGGGGGCGGCGTTAGGGCAGGGTGGCGGCCCAGCGGAGGCCGCCTAGCAGGTGCTCGCGGAACGCGGGCTCGTCGTACCCCTCGATCGTGTGGCCGAGCGCCGTGTAAAAAGCCCGGCCGCCGCCGTGCTCGTGGCACCAGGCCAGCGGGTGGTCCGCGCCCATCCCGCCGCCCGAGTACGTCGTCTCGTCGAGCCGCAGCAGTACCCGCGCGTCGGGGCGGGTGCGGAAGTCGTACCACTCGTCGACGCGGGACCACGTGGCGGGCAGGTGCGCGGTGGCGGGGTGGTCGTGGTCGACCACGGTGACCGTGGCCGGTTGCACCTCGGGGTGCTGGTCGAAGAACGCACCGACATGCTCGCCGTAGAACGGCCAGTTGTACTCGGTCGCGGTCGCCGAATGCACTCCCATGAACCCGCCACCGCCCCGCACATACTCCTCGAATGCCCTGCGGCCGGCGTCGTCGAGCACGGTGCCGTTCGTGTTCATGAAGACGACTGCCTGGTACCGGCTGAGCCGCTCCGGCGTGAACCAGTCGGGGTCCTCGGTGGCGTCGACGGGGTACCCGAACGAGCGCACGGTCTCGATGCCCGCCGGGATGGAGTCGTGCCGGAACCCGGTGGTCCGCGAGAAAACCAAGATCACGCGGGAACCGTATCCGAAGCGGGCAAGGTGTCCGAAGCGGGCAGCGTGTCCATGAAGGAGCTCACCGAGAACACCGCGCGCCCCGCCCCGGGTGGCCCGTATCCGGGCGGCGAGGTGAGGCCGTTGGCCTCCATGGTCGCGCGGTACGCCTCCAGCAGCCGGATGTGGTACTCCAGCGGAGCGCCCTGAGGATTGGTCCGACCCAATGGCGTGGTCGGCTCGGGGCACCACGTGGTGAACCGCGGCAGAATGCCCCGAGACATGAAGTACTGAAGCCCCTCGGTTGTCGACTCGATTGCCTCGTCCACCGTCCGGAACCCGAACGGCTCGGCCATCTCGATGCCGGCCACGAAGTTGGGGATGACGTTGCGGGGCCCGAAGATCTCCGCCGAGTCGAGGATGCGGCGGTGCCACTCCTCCCGCCCGACGTACCGCTCCTTCCCCGGGCAGTACAGCTCAAAAAGGCGCTTGTCCCACACTTCGTAGTTGGGGTGATAAATGCGGATGCCGTAGTCGTGGAACCGCTGCACATCGGCCCTGGGCAGCGCCTGCGCCACCACCTTGCCGATCCACCGGCCCGGGAAACGCTCCTCGATCGCCTTCGCGTACCGCCCGTAGAAGTCGGCCTCGGCCAGCCCGTCCACCTTCGACGTGACGCTGCCCCCGGTCAGCGTGTACGCGTGCGAGCTCTGCGCCGTGTCGTACTTGTTGATGATCGCGAGCGCCTCGAGCACCTCGTCGACCGGCTTGACTCCGGTGTACGGCCGGCCGGCTGCCTTGTGCTGGCGCCAGTTGTGGTTGATGTCGCAGTACTGGCACTCCTCCTTGGCGCCGAAGTACTGGCAGACGCGGAACACCGTCAGGTAGATCAGGTAGCCCCACTGGATGGTCGGCGCGACCTCCATGACCGACTTGCCGTTGGCGAGCGTGTGCCGGTAGTAGTCCGGCATCGGCGGGAGCCCGACGTCGGCGATCGGCCGCCCGTCGAGGAAGAGCCGGGCCACGCCGTCGGCGTCGGCCTGTACGCGGTACGGGGAGTCGGGGTTGACCCGCACCGATACGACTGTGCGGCGCAGCTCGTACGGCCCGCCGGTCAGCACGACCTCCTCCGGCGGCCGGCGCAGCGCCGCCTCGCCCAGCTCGGGGAGGGTGCGGTGGTCGAAGGAGAAGATGAAGTACGACTTGGGCTTCACCGTGCCGTCGTCGCCGTCGGTCAGTACCGACTCGTCGAACGCCATACCACCGCGCAGCAGATCTTCCTTTAGCGCCGCCTCGCGGGGAATGTGGGGAAAGCGACCCATAAGGTCTTCGATCACATCGGTGCGGGTCCGCATCGGTCAAGACTGCCATCCCGGGGTGCCCGGTGCGGTGGGTATCCGCCCGACTTGTGCCGCCGATCACCTCCAATATTCATCCGACGCCCTTCGGGGACCGTATTCAACGATCGTGAGATGGAGGAAGCGATCGGCGTGGCAGATGATGATGGGTCACGCGTACTCGGCCACGGTCGATGGATCGGTGACGATCGGGCTCGGGTACGCCGCGGAGGACCCGTACGCCGTGCATGTCATCGTCAGCGCCGACGCGTCCGACGCGTCCTGTTGGGTGTTCGCGCGTGATCTTCTGCTCGCGGGCCTGACCGGCCAGGCGGGCGAGGGCGACGTGGTCATCGGCACCGAGCCGGGCGCCAGCGTGGTCAGCATCATCCTGCGCAACGGCCGGGACATGCTGGCGATCGACCTGCCCAGGGCACCTTTGTGCCAGTTCGCCGCGGACATGCTGAGCATCGTGCCGCGCGGCCGCGAGGGCGGTTACGTGGACGTCGACGCGGGCTTGCGTTCCCTACTGGCCTAAACCGTGATCAGGGCGTCCCTGAAGTCGTTAGAGCGACGTGAGGGATGAACGGTCCGAGTCGCCGCGCGGCGCTCGCCCACGACGGCGGATGCGACTCGGAGCGTTCACAGCCCTGATCACGGGAGCGTGGGCATGGGCGCGGGCGGGAGCTCGCCGGAGCCGCGGACGATCAGGCGTACCGGGAGCACCACCCGCCTCGGCGGTGTGTCGTCGCCGTTCAGGCGGTCGAAGAGCAGCTCCGCCGCCTGGCGACCCAGCGCCTGCGGGTCCTGGTAGACAGCCGTCACCGGCGGGTTGAGCGACTCGGCGCCCTGGAAGTCGTCGAAGCTCACGTGGGCAATGTCGGTGCGATCCTCCTGGTGCAGTGCCTTCACCACTCCGAGCGAGGTCCGTGCATTCGCCGAGATGACCGCGGTGGGATTCGGGTCGGATGTGAGGAGCTCTACGGTCGCGGCGGTCGAGTTCTGCGCGCCCATCGCATCGACGCGCACCAGCCGCTCGTCCACCTGCAATCCCGCGTCCAGCATCGCCGCGCGGAAGCCCTGGTACCGCAGCCGCGTCGTGTAGATGTGCAGCCGATCGCCGATGAACGCCACCCGCCGGTGCCCGTGGTCGATCAAATGCCGCGTGGCGAGGCGGGCGCCGCCCTCGTTGTCGGCGAGCACGGTGTCGGCGTCGTGCTGGATCGGCGGCCGGTCGACGAACACGGTCGGCAACCGCGAGTGCCCGTGCCCCAGGTACGAGTGGTCGCCGGAGGTCGGCGTGATGATCAGCCCCGCGACCCGGCGGTTGGTGAGGCCGTCGACGACCACGCGCTCGTTCTCGGGGGCGTACCCGGCGCTCGCGATCACCACGAACATGCCCCGCTCCCGCGCCACCTCCTCGACCGCGCTGGTGACCTCGGCGAAAAACGGGTCGGCGATGTTCTCGACCACGAGGCCCACCGCGTCGTCGCGCCCGACCCGCAGCGAGCGCGCCACCGGATTCGGGAAGAACCCCAGCTCGCGGATCGCCGCCTGGACCTTCTCCGCGGTGCCGGGCGCCACGGCCGGGTCGTCGTTGATGACACGCGAGACGGTCTTCGCGCTCACCCCCGCCAGCGAGGACACATCGCGCAGCGTCGGCCGCCGGGAAGACATCACGCCCCCACGCGCCGCTCGGCCGCCGCGGCCACGAGCGCGGCCAGCTCGCGCGCCCGCGCGGGGTCGACCCCGCCGGCCAGTTCCTGCTCGACCGACGCGGTCGCCGTCGCGACCGCGAAGATGATCGCAGCTGTACCGCTGACGCCCGTTTCCCACGCCTCGACCAGTCCGCCGACGAACGAGTCGCCGGCCCCGATCGGGTTGACCACCGGCACCTGGACGGTGGGCACCCAGGTCACGCTCGCCGCGTCGCCGTAGGCGGTACCCGCGGCTCCGGCGGTCACGGCCGCCGACCGGGCACCCCGGGCGCACAGCTCGCGCACCGCCCGCTGGGCCCGCTCGGGTACCTCCGGGTCACCGTCGTGCACTTCCTCATCCGGATGCCCCCAGAGAACACCGGCCGCCTCCGCGAGGTTGGGCGTGACAATGTCCGGACCGGCGGCCACCGCGTCCGCGAGCGCCGCCCGCGCCGCGTCGACGATCACCTGTACGCCGAACCGGTGCCCGATGCCCACCAGCCGCCCGTACCCGTCGTCCGGCACGCCCGGCGGCAGGCTGCCCGAGCACACCAGCGTGCGGTGCCGGCCGCTGGCCAACTCGGCGGCGATCGCCTCCTCGTAACGCCGCCACGCCTCGCCGGAGATCTCCGGGCCCGGCTCGTTGAGCACCGTCACGCGGCCCGAGTCCTCCAGGTAGATGGTGGCGACCCGGACGTCGCCGGCCACCGGCACACCGACCAGGTCGACGGGCTCGGCGGCGAACAGCCGGCGGATGAGCACGGCGTCGTCATCGGGTTCGAAGGCCAGCAGCGTGGCCCGGCGCCCGAAGGCGGCCGCCACCCGGCCCACGTTGAGGCCCTTGCCGCCGGCCGTCACCGCTGGTCGGGGCGGCCGGAGCACGCTGCCGAGCCGCAGCTCGGGCAGGCGCACCGTCCGGTCGACGGTGATGTTCGGGGTGGCGATGAGCAAGGGGGCCTCCTTCGAGAAACCTTTGGCAGGCTACCGGCCGGGCGCCAGCGCGCCGGTGCCGGTCAGCGCCGCTGTGACCTGGTGCGCGAGCGGAGCGGTGGTGTCGACGGCCACGTGCGGCACGGCGGGCGGGTCGAGGACGCCGGAGCGGAGAAAAGCGGTGAGATCGGCGATCTTGCGTCGGTCACGCGGCGCGGCGCGCTCGGTGAGCCGGCGGGCCACCTCCGCTGGCGGGCAGGTTGTCCAGATCAGGGCAATACCGTCGGGTGCACCGAGGCGGTCGCTCAGTGCGTTCCATGCAACCGGGTCGGAGCGCTCCGACGAGAACGGGGCGATCAGTACCACCGACACGCCCGCCGCCAGGCAGCCGGCCGCGGTGTCGATCAACGCGGCATAGGTGGCGTCGCGGGTGGCTGACCGTACCCGGGGATCATCGAGATCAGCGGGCGCGGCGCCGACCAGCCCGGCCACGACGGCGGTCAGCGGCCCGGTGAGCACGTCCTGGTCGAGCGGCGCGGCGCCGGCGGCCCGGGCGAGCGCGGCGCCGAGCACGCTCTTGCCGGTGGCCGGCGCACCGGCCACGACGTAGGCACGCACGGCGCCCATCGTCACACCCCGAACGCCTCGTACCAGGTGGAGGACAGCTCCGACGCGGTGGCCCGCTCCTGCCACGGCCGCCCGTGGCGGCGCACGATCGCGGTGAGCGTGTCGAGCCGGTCCGCCGCGCGAGCCACCGCCGCGTCGCGCTCGCCCGCGGGCAGGTGCCCGACCGCGTCGCCCCACACGGCGCGCCCGGCGATGTATCCGCTGGCGCCGGCCTTCGCGGCGATCTCCATCTGCGTCGCGAAGTCCTCGAACCCGGCACCCTCGCTCAGCAGCACCCACGGCACGGTGGCGGCGGCGTCGAGGTCGCGGCAGGCGGCCGCGGACCCGGGGAACTGCACCTTCAGCACGTCGACGCCCAGCAGCGTGAACTCGGCCACCGCGGCGACGATCGCGTCGGCCCGACCGCCGTCGCCCTCGTCGGGCGAGAGCGGGTACCAGATCGGCTCGACGACCAGCGGCAGCCGCTCCTCATGGCACGCCGCCGCGAGATCCGCGACAAGCTTGCGCTGTTCCGCCGCCACGTCGGCCAGTTCGGAGCGGTAGAACAGGATCAGCTTGACCGCGTCGGCGCCCAGCTTGGCGATCTTTTCCGGGGTCCACTGCGGACGGAGCACAGTGGGCAGTGCCCAGCCGGGTGGGCTGTCCGGCGTGTACGTCAACAGCTCGATCGGGGCGATCACACCGACCGAGCCGGGCAGCGTGCCGGTGGCGATGGCCTGCCCCAGCGAGTACACGGGGTCGAGCAGCACCGCCGACGCGTGGCCGGACAGCGCGCTCACCAGGTGCAGCTTGGAGTCGACGACGGTCTGGTGCGGCACCCGGGAAACGTCCTTGTCGAAGAGCGCGACGTAGTTCTCCGGGTGGTCGAGGGCGGCGACGCAGAAGAAGCCGTCATCGGTGGCGATCCGAGCCAGCCGGCGCACCATGCCGAGCCGTTGAACGTCCATGTTGGACCTTTCTGTGACGGCGGGGAGCCGGCACCGGCCGCGCCGGCTCCCCGCGCGATCAGCACTTGTCTTTGTAGATGTACTTGCTGACCTCGGGGTCGCTCATGTTGTCCTTCGTGACGATGAGCGACTCGGTGGCGATGTTGGTCTCGACGGTCTTGCCCTCGATCGCGTTCGCCGCCTGCTCGACGCCCTGCACGCCGATGTCGTACGGCTTCTGTGCGACCAGCGCCTGCACGTCGCCGGCCTCCAGCTGCTTGATCTGGTCGGGTCCGGCGTCGAAGCCGACGACCTTCACCTGGTTGCTCTTGCCCGCCGAGCGCACGCCGGTGGCGGTGCCCTGCGCCGAGAAGAGGTTGGTGGCGAAGACGCCCACCAGGTCCGGGCTGCGCTGCAGTTCGGCCTGGATGATGCTGGCCGCGGTCTGCGGCGAGTTGTGCGAGTACTGGGTCGCCGCGGCGAGCGTGAAGTTCGTGAACTTCGTCTTCACGGCCTCCTCGAAGCCGGCCACGCGAGCGTCCACCGAGGACACACCGGGGTCGGTGGAGATGACCAGTACCTTGCCCGGCTTGCCGGCGAGCAGTTCGTTCAACGCCTCAGCCGCCTTGGCGCCGCCAAGCTTGTTGTCGGTGGCGATCCGGGACGCGCCGATGCTCGTGTCGTCCACTGTGGTGTCGACGAGCACCACCTTGGTGCCGGCGTCCTGGATGCGCTTGAGGGGGGTGGCGGACGCCTTGACGTCGTTCGGCGCGACGAGCAGCGCGGCCGGCTTGCTGGCCGCGACCGCGTCCAGCAACGGGTTCTGCAGTGTGGCGTCGAACTTGTCGGGGCCCTGCACCTGCAGGTCGACGCCCAGTTCCTTGGCCTTCTCCTTGGCGCCGCACTCCATCGAGACGTAGAACGGGTCGCCCTTGACGCCGACCATCAGCGTGAACTTCTTGCCGGACGCCGATCCGCTGTCTGATCCAGTGTCGCCGCCGGACTCGTCAGCGCACCCGGCGACCAGTAGTACGCCGGCGACCACGACCGCCGCGATTTTCTTCATGGGGTTTCCTCCTGTCGTGTTATCCGCGGTTGCGGGTACGCCGCCGCAGTTGGTCGAACCAGACGGCGACGATGAGCACGAGGCCCACCGCGACGTCCTGCCAGTAGGGCTGGACCCCCGTGATGACGAAGCCGTTCTTGAGTACCGCCGGAATCCAGACGCCGATCAGGGTGCCGATGATCGACCCGACCCCGCCAAAGAGGCTGGTGCCACCGAGCGCGACAGCGGTGATCGCCTGGAGGTTGTCGGTGGAGTGCCCGCCGATGCTGGTGGTGGAGAAGTACGCGACGGAGAGGAAGCCGGCGAACCCGGCCGATACGCCGCCGATGATGTAAACCTTCAGAAGGTGCCGCTCGACGTTGATGCCGGCCCTGCGCGCCGCCTCCGGGTTCGAGCCGATCGCAAACGTGTGCCGGCCGAAAACCGCCATGTGCAACAGGATGAACCCCGCGACCACCACGACGAGCGCGATGGGAATGAGGTTCGGCACGGCGGCGATCCACGATCCGTGCCCGAGCGGGTCGAGCGCGTACGTCGCCGTGTTGACTCCATTTTGGAGGATGAGAGCGGCGCCCAGTCCGGCGCCGAGCGTGCCCAGCGTGGCCAGCAGCGGCGGCACCTTCAGATACGCCACGACCAAGCCGTTGATGGTTCCGATGATCAGGCCGGCCAGCAGCGCCCCCGCGAGCGCCACCAGGATGTACCAGGCCTTGGTCTGGTCGGCGGTCACGTCCGCCGCAGTCGTGTCACCACCCGTGCCGATGAGCTTCAGCGCGTGTACCGCGAACACCTCGCCGAGCACGATGCCGCTCGGTATCGACAGGTCGACACCGGCCGTGATGATGACGAACGTCGTGCCGACGCTGACGACGGTCAGGATGGCCACGTTCTGCGCCAGCTGCGTGAAGTTGCTGCGTTGGGTAAAGGTGTCCGGCGCGAGGATCGAGAACGCCGCGATGATGGCCAGCAGTACCGCGAAAGTGACCATCGTCGGGTTGCGCAGCAGCGCGCGCACGAAAGGCACGCTCGGGGTCACCGGCTCCTGAGACTCGGTGTCCGCCGTCGGCTTGGTCTGCGTCATGAGGACTCCTCGTTCGCCTCGTTCGCGTACGCGCCGGAGATCGCGGCGATGAGCCGGTCGACGTCGGCCTCGCCGCGCCGGAAACGGGCCACCCGCGCGCCGAGCCGCAGGACCTCGATCCGGTCGGCCACCTGGAGCACCTGCGGCAGGTTGTGCGAGATGAACACGACCGCGATCCCCTTGTCGCGGATGCGCTCGACCAGTTCGAGCACGTTCGCGGTCTGGATGACCCCGAGCGCGGCGGTCGGCTCGTCCATGACGATCACCTTGGTGGCCCACATGGCCGCCCGCGCGATCGCCACGGACTGCTTCTGGCCGCCGGAGAACTCCGCCACCGGCGCCCGCATGTCCTGCACGAGACCGACGCCGAGGTCGCGGAACGCGGTCGCGGTGCGCCGCCGCATCTCGGGGTGGTTGTGGAGGATGCCGAACCGGCGCAGCTCGCGACCGAGGAAGACGTTTCCGGCCGCGTCCAGGTCGGGGGCGAGGGCGAGATCCTGGTACACGGTCTCAATGCCCCGAGCCTTCGCGTCGTGCGGATCGGACAACCGCACCGGATTGCCGTCGATCCTCACCTCGCCCTCGTCCGGCGAGTACACCCCGGAAAGCACCTTGGTGAGCGTCGATTTGCCCGCGCCATTGTCGCCGACAAGCGCCGTGACCTCACCGGGGAATGCCTCGAACGAGGCGTGCCGCAATGCACGGACGTGCCCGAACGTCTTCACCACCCGGTACGCCCCCAGGACAGGCTTGCTCATCCGCGTACCTCCCGCCAGCTCCGGCCGTGCCCCTCGATCGCGGCGTTGAGGCCGGCCATGCGATCCAGGGCGGTACTGGCCAGGAACTGCCGCCGCTCGGCACCGGTGAGCCCGACCGCCTCGCCCCAGAACGCCCGCCCAGCGATGTACCCGGACGCGCCCGCGTCCATGGCCGTCAGCACCCGGGCCACGAACTCGTCGTACGCCACACCGGCCGACAGCAGCGCCCACGGCACCCGCCCGGCCACCTTGCTGACCTCGCGGCAGCCGTCCGCGTCGCCGGGCCACTCCAGCTTCAGCAGGTCCGGGTTGAGTTCGGCCAGCAGCTCCGCTGAGCGGATCACCAGTCGCTTCTTCTCCTCCGGGCCCTCGCCGGGCAGCGTCGTCACCAGGGGCTCGATGACCGACGGCATCCCGGCCGCCCGGCAGTCGGCGACCACGGCGGCGACCGCGTCCAGGGCCTCCTGCGCCAGGTCCGGCTCGCCGGGGCCGGCCACCCGGTCCGGTCGCCACCGCACCAGGAACTTCAGCGCCGAGCCGCCGTTCTCCGCCACGAACGCCGGGCCGCGTTCGGTCGGTGCGTACTCGGTGCGGTGCTCGCCGTTCCACGTCGGTTGCGGCGAGCGCTCGCTGGAGATCAGCAGCCCGGCCCGCGCGTCGAGCGCGCCGGCCGTCCGAACCGCTCCGACGCCGTACTCGACATCGGTGAGAACGCCCGAGGCATGTGGCGACAATGCACCGATCACGTCGACCTTGAAGTCGCTCATGTCCTCGCCGGACGCCGGCTGACCAGCCTTCTCCAGCATCTTGCGCAGGGTGCCGCGCTGGTCCATCGCGAGGATCGCGAACGTCCCCGCGTCGTTAGCGATCTGATCAAGGCTGAGGGACATGCGGTTCTACCTTCCATCTGGCAGGGGGATACCGGCCGCGCGCGCGGCCATGAGAGCGGCGCCGTAGGCGCCTGGTTCCGCGACGCTCGTCGTGCGCATCGCGGGAAACTGCCGCCGCTTCGCGGCAAGGAGCGCGGGATTGTGCAGCCAGCCGCCCGCGGCGACCACTTCCCGGTACGGGCCGGCGAGCGCGTCGATGCGGTCCAGCGCCCGCTGGGCCTCGGCGACCATGCCGTCCACCGCGGCGCGCCACAGCGCCGCCGGCGTGACGCCGTCTGTGATGCCCGCGAGCCCGAACCGCTCGTCGGTCGGTTCCACCAATCGCAGCGTCGGATGCTCCGGTACTGTCAGCGCCAGCTCACCGAGGGCGCGCCGCTGTGTGCTCGTGTTTGCACCGAGCATTGCCGCGATGCGGCCCAGCGTCAGACCGGTGGGCAGCCCTGCCAGTACACAGAAATGACCTGCCACGACGCCCCAGCCGACCGACATGCCGTGACCGACGAGTGCACCGATCTGGTCGTGTGAAAGCGGCCTGATTGTTCTGACCAATGCCTCGGCCGTGCCCAGCGAATCGAACAGGGCGCCGTCGGTGGCCGCACCGACGCTGTACGCGGCGACCTGATGGTCATGCCCCGCGACCGTGAGCGTGGCGCCCCGCAGTACCTCGGGCACGCCATCGCCCCCGGCCCGCCCCGCGCTTGTGCCGGCCGGCACCGGCTCGGGGAGCAACGCCGGCCAGCCGAGCAGGTCGGCCGCCGCGTCCCACGGTCGCGCGGCGGCCAGATCCAGCAGTCCGGTGCGGCTGGCCAGCGACAGCTCGGCGACCGGATCGCCGCCCAGCCGCCGCACCACCCACTCCGCCACCGAAAAGAACCGCACCGGCTTGCCCAGGTCAGCGTGGCGCCTGCGCAGCCAGAGCAGCTTGCCGAGCGAGGGGAGCGGGGTCAGCGGCAGCCCGGTCGTCCGCTGGAACTCGTTGGTGCCGAGCTCCCGCGCGATCGTGTCCAGGTCGCCGCGAGGGTCGTGCCAGGCGATGGCGGGGACGAGCGGCCGGTCGCTCCCGTCGACCAGTACGCCCGTCTCCGCCATCCCCGCCACCCCGACCCCGAGCACCCGCCCGTGCCCGGGGCCGCCCCCCTCGATCCCACCGGTTCGCACCGCCGCGTTGCCCTGCCCGGTGCCGGCAGGGCCCGCGTTGGCCGGTCCCGTCTCAGCGGTACTGACGGGGCCCGTATTGGCGGGTCCGATGGTGGCCGAGCTCATGCCCGCCCGGCCCGCGTTGGCGGCGGTCGCCGCTTCGCGGGTGTTGCCCGTACGCGGTGCGGTGCCGCGCGGCCCGGTGCCACCGGTCGTGGCGTTCCGCGCCGCCTCGGCGGCCACGTCGCGAGCCAGATCGGCGAGCGTCTCCGGATCCACCTCCGCGTGCCCGCCTACGTGCCGCCACGGCGTCGGTCGCTCGGCCTGCCCGCGTACGGCGCCGGTGGTGTCGACCGCGACCGCCTTGACCCGCGTGGTCCCCATGTCCACGCCGATCAGCAGCCCCGTCACTACGCCTCCTCGGCAAGACGCTGGGGTGTTTCCTCAGGCCGCGGCTCGGGTGTCTCCTCCGGAAGGGGCGGGCGGTCGTGCTCCGCGAGAGGCGGCCGGTTGTCCTCCGGGAGCGGTGGGCGGCAGACGACGGCCTCGACCGGGCCGTCGAGCCGCCAGTCACCCGCCGCGAAGGGCACCACGGCGGCGTCGCCGCGCCCCAGCGGGAGGGGGTCGCCGTGAGCGGGTACCAGCCGGCCGGAGCCCGCGGTGCCGACCACCACCGCGAAGCCCGCCGCCACAGACGGTCCGCTGTCGTCCGCGGACAGGTGCGCGCGAAAGTACGGGCCGGCGGCAGCGGGCATCAGATCGGCCAGCCGGCCCGGGTCGACCGCGTGCGGCCGCGTGATCAGCGCGTCCAGGTCGGCGATCGGGTCCAGCCGCAACGCCTCCAGCGCCACGTCGAAGCCGAGCCCGAGATGGCCGTCGCGCGGCACGTCGACCGCCATCCCCTCGGCCTCCAGCAGGATCGACAGGTCGGTCGGCTCCTGGAGCTCCAGCAGGAAGATGCCCGGGTCGACGCTGTGCGGGACGCCGGCCGGCACCAGTACCGCGTCGCCCGGCCGGACAGCCCGGGTGCGCAGCGACTCCATGAGCCCGTCCGAGTCACCGCCGTCGACCATCGCCCGCACGTCAGCCATCCGCATCGGCGCGGCGAACCCCAGCCGTACCCGCGCCCCCTCGTCGACCTCCAGCACGATCCACGCCTCGGTCTTGCCGTGCGGCAGCCCGAGGTGCTGCCGCGCGAAGGCCCGGTCGGGATGCAGATGTACCGGCAGCCGCTGCGCCGGGTCGAGCAGCTTGACCAGCAGTTCCGTCGACGCGCCGTACCGCGCGACGTGCTCCTTGCCCAGCCAGCCGTCGGGATCGGCGGCGATGGCGTCACGCAGCAGCGCACCGTCGGCGAGCCGAGAAAATCCCTGGTCAGGGCGGGATGTCATCGGTGTCATCGAGGCGATCCACTCTTCGGGCCGGCGCGCGCCCTCCTCGACGGACCCGCCTCGCAGCGCGGCAATCCGCTCCCCGCCCCGATAAAAGTGCTCGGGATGGTTGAGTGGGAGCAGCTGCGCTACGGGTTTCATGCACGCCTCCAATGACCGTCGACCGATGACATCGATGTCATTTCGGCAAGCTAGCCCTGTGACGCCCGCCACGTCAAGCCCTCGTGACCTCCCCGTTACACCCCCGAAACCCGGCCCACCTTCCGCGCCGCACAGTCCGCCGCCCGCGACGGCGCGCCGCCACGCCGTGCACGCCGATCAAGGGCGAATGCACGCGCTTTTCCGCGCGCGTCCACTCCCAGGCCGGCCCGGCACGGCGTGTCGCCACGCCGCTTCCGCCGATCAAGGGCGAATGCACGCGGTTGGATCTCATTTCCGCGTGCATTTGCCCTTGATCCATGCGAATGCCCTTGATCGCCGCGCACCGCGCACCGCGCACCGCGCACCGCGCACCGCGCACCCGCGCGGCGATACACCGCCGTCAACCCCTCGAACCGCGGCGGCTGGTCCCAGCCACGACGGCGCGCCGTCTCCCGCGGGGACCTTTTCCGCCGATCAAGGGCGAATGCACGCGGTTGGATCTCGTTTCCGCGTGCGTTTGCCCTTGATCCACGCGAATGCCCTTGATCGGCCGCCCCGAGCAGCGGGTCCAGCCCGACCGCCGCCGACCGCCGCGCCGTCAGCGATACTCGCGCCGGAAGCGCATCGGTCGCCATTGGTCGGAGACCGGATTAGGGTGATCGGGATGTTTGTTCGGGGTCTGGTCGCGTCTATGGCGAGCGCGGCGTTGATGGCGATCTCGGTGCCGCTCCCGGCCCGTGCCGCGCCCGCGGCGCTTGCGCCACCCGCGGAGCGGGTCCGAGCCGCATCGGCCCTGAGTGAAGCGCCATCCGCGGAGCGGGTCCGAGCCGCATCGGCCCTGAGTGAAGCGCCATCCGCGGAGCGGGTCCGAGCCGCATCGGCCCTGAGTGAAGCGCCACCCGCGGAGCGGGTCCGAGCCGCATCGGCCCTGAGTGAAGCGCCATCCGCGGAGCGGGTCCGAGCTGCGTCGGCCCTGAGTGAAGTGCCGTCCGGGGAGCGGGCTCGAGCCGCATCGGCCCTGAGTGAAGGGCCATCCGGGGAGCGGGCTCAAGCCGGGGCGGTGCTGAAGAGAGCTGCACCGCCAGCCTTCGTCGCGTGCCCGTCTGTCAAGCCTGATCCGCCGGTGAAGCGGCCGGCCAAGCCCGTCGCGCCGGCGTTGACCGACTATCAGCGGGCCGTGGGTGGGGAAGGGCTGGCTACCGCGGGCCTCACGGTCCCGCAGGGTGCGGCCGCGCCGCCGAAGGTGACGGCGACGTCGTGGCTTGTCGCCGACATGGACAGTGGTGAGGTACTCGGGGGGTGCGGGCCGCACGAGTACGGTACGCCCGCCAGCGTGCAGAAATTGTTGCTCGCCGCGACCGTCATGTCCAGATTGGACCCCAAGCAGGTGATCCAGGTGAACCGCGCTGACCTGGACTTCGAGGCGGGCAGCTCGGCGGTGGGGCTGCTGCTCGGTGGGAAGTACTCGATCGAGACGCTCTGGCTCGGGCTCCTGCTGAACTCCGGCAACGACGCCGCCAACGTGCTGGCCCGCATCGGCGGTGGGCCCGGCGGGGTACCGGCCACGATCGAGGCGATGAACGCGGAGGCCCGCCGGCTCGGTGCGTTGCAGACGCACGCGGTGACGCCGTCGGGGCTGGACGGCAATGGCCAGTTCACCAGCGCGTACGACCTCGCGTTGATCGCCCGGGTGTGCTTCGCGAACGAGAACTTCCGCAAGTATGTGGCGACGGAGCGGGCGAAGATCCCGGCCCAGCCGCCGAAGGACCCGCGCGGCTTCCAGATCCAGAACGAGAACCAGCTGCTGCTGCGGTACCAGGGCGCGCTGGGCGGCAAGACCGGGTTTACCACGCTGGCGCGGCACACGTTCGTCGGTGCGGCCGAGCGCAACGGGCGGCGCCTCGTGGTGACGTTGCTGGACGCCGAGGCCCGGCCGCAGCGCACCTGGCAGCAGGCGGCGGCGCTGCTGGACTGGGGGTACGCCGTGCCCGCCGGTGCCTCGGTCGGCCGGCTGGTCAACCCCGACGAGGTGCCGCCCTCGCCCACACCGCCGGCCGCGCTGAAGGGGCAGCAGCCGGCCGCCGCCCCGGACTCGGCTGCCGGACCACTGACCCGGTCGTCGTACGCCCCCGTGATCGGTATCGCGATCGCGGTGGCCGCCATGCTGGCGACGATGATCGTGGCGGCCCGCTGGCGGCGCGCCAACGTCCGCTCCCGGCGCGCCTTGCTGGAGGGCCGCCGGGCCGCCGCCGCCCGTGGCAGAGACGAGCGAGGCGCCTGGGACCGGCGAGACCGCTGGGACGGCAGAAGTTAACGGCTGGCCGCCTTCAGGCCCATCACCGACCCTTCCGGCACCGCCAGGTCAAGGCCGTCGGGTGCCACCACCGATCCGTACCGTTACCCGCCCACCGACAAAAACTGAGAGACCGGGCCCACAGGCTGGGATATCCGACCCGACGCCGGCGAGGGTCGCCGGTAACGTGGCGGCCATGCAGATCGGCATTGTCGGAGCAACGGGCCAGGTCGGCGGCGTGATGCGCCGGGTTCTGGCGGAGCGGCAGTTCCCCGTCGAGCGGTTGCGGCTCTTCGCGTCGAGTCGTTCGGCCGGGCGCACGCTCTCCTGGTGGGACACCGAGATCACGGTGGAAGACGCGGCCACGGCCGACTACCGGGGGCTCGACATCGCGCTGTTCTCGGCAGGTAAGGGCACGTCGAAGGAGTTGGCGCCGCGCGTCGCCGAAGCCGGCGCGGTCGTGATCGACAACTCTTCGGCCTGGCGGATGGACCCGGACGTGCCGCTCGTGGTCTCCGAGGTCAACCCGGAGGCGGCGACCCAGCGCCCGAAGGGCATCATCGCCAACCCGAACTGCACGACCATGGCCGCGATGCCGGTGCTGCGCCCGCTGCACACCGAGGCCGGCCTGGTCAGCATGGTCGTTTCGACGTACCAGGCGGTGTCCGGCAGCGGCTTGAACGGCGTCGCCGAGCTCGACGAGCAGGTCAAGAAGGTCGTCGACCGGGCCGCTGAGCTGGCATTCGACGGGTCGGCGGTGCCGATGCCCGAGCCCCGGCAGTACGCCCGGCCGATCGCGTTCAACGTGCTGCCGCTCGCCGGCTCGATCGTCGACGACGGATCCGATGAGACCGACGAGGAGCAGAAGCTCCGCAACGAGAGCCGCAAGATCCTCGGCATTCCCGACCTGAAGGTCGCCGGCACGTGCGTGCGGGTGCCCGTGTTCACCGGCCACTCGCTGCAGGTCAACGCCCGGTTCTCCCGGCCGCTGAGCCCGGCGCGGGCGATCGAGCTGCTCGGCGCGGCGCCCGGCGTGGTGCTGAGCGAGGTGCCGACCCCGCTGCAGGCCGCCGGCCAGGACCCGACCTATGTGGGCCGCATCCGCGCCGACGAGACCGTCGAGCACGGGCTGTCGTTCTTCTGCTCCAGCGACAACCTGCGCAAGGGCGCGGCGCTCAACGCGGTACAGATCGCTGAATTGGTGGCGGCGGAGCGCGCGTAACCGGGCGGGTCGTGTGGCCGCGGTGGGTGAGGCCGCGGGAGCAACGGGCCTGGACCGCCGCGGACGTCGCGGTAGCCCTAATCCAGATCTGCGAGGCGCTCCCAGTCCGCCGCCGCGTCGCGGCGGTGGTCGGCTGCCTGCCGCACGTGTACGCCGTCTGGGTCGCCGCCACGGGCCGCGGCGGTCTCGTGCGCGAGCGCGGCCCGGTCGTGCGCCGCGGCGCTGGATTCGAGCGCCTGCCGCAGCCGTTCGGTGGCCCGGGAGGCTCGCTCGGTCGCCCGGTCGACGTCGCCCGGCGTCGACCCGTGCATGTCTTCGCCGCCCGCCTGCGCGGCGTCGAGGCGGTCGCGAAGCTGCTGGGCGCGCGCGCCCGCCTCGTCGGCGCGCCGCCGTGCGTCGTCGGCCGCGTGGTTGCCGGTCACGCTCCTATTATGAGCCCGGCTCGTCCTGTTCCATCACGACGATCGCGCCGGTGATGGTCTCGTGGTCGCGGGAGAGTGGCGTGCACACCACGCGGACGGTGATGGCGCGGCCGCGCCGGTTGACCGCCGGCACGTGTAGCGGTTCCGTCTGCTCGCCGCCGCCCAGCGCCTGCCGGACCATCGGCCGCAGGTGCTCGACGGGCAGCCCGATGTCGAGGTTGAGGAAGTGCTGGCCGACGGCCTCTTCCCGGCGCAGGCCCCACAGGTCTTCGGCGCGCCTGTTCCACGCCTGCACCTGCAGGTCCATGCCCACCACCATGACGCCGGCGCGCATGCTGGTGAGGATCGCCTCAAGGAACGCGTTGGCCTCGTCGAGCTTGCCGGTGCTGTCGCGCAGCTGGTCGTTGATGTTCTGGAGCTCGTCGTTGGTCGACTGGAGCTCCTCGTTCATGGTCTCCAGTTCCTCGTTGGTCGACTGGAGTTCCTCGTTGGTCGTCTCCAGCTCTTCCACAGTGGACTGAAGTTCTTCGTTGGTGGTCTCCAGCTCCTCGTTGGTCGACTGGAGCTCCTCGTACGCGGTCTCGAGCTGCCGGTTGGCGTGCTCCAGCTCGTCTTGGAGCCGCTTGGCATCGGTGACGTCCTGGAAGATCAGAGTCACGCCGAGAAGGCTGGCGTCGGTGTCGACCAGCGGGTTGATCTGGATCTCCAGGTGTACGGTCTCGCCGCCACCACGGACGTACTCGACGTCGGTGACGCGCGCCATCCGGCGCTCCACCTGGGCTTGCTCGATGTACTTGCGCAGCTCCACCGGACGGTACGACAGGTCGAGGTCGCGGAACGGGCGCCCGACGTCGCGGGAGGAGACGCCGAAGAACGCCTCGGCGCGCCTGTTGGTGAGAGCCACCAAGCCGTCGGAGGTCACGACGATCTGCGCCACCGGGCTGGCCAGGAAGGCCTCGGTGCGAAGCTGGTCGAGCCCGACCAGCTCGTCGCGCGGCGGCGGCTGCGGCAGGTCCGCGAAGATCGAGCCGTTGTGTGGCATTGACCTTGGTACCTTGCGGAAGACCCGGCGCTTCAGGTCTACGGGAAGGAAGAGGCTGGCGTGGCTGAGAAGCATCTCGGCCTTACCAAGAAACAGTACGCCGCCGCTCGCGAGCGAGAAATGGAATCTGGAGAGGATCCGTGACTGTGTCTCCGCGTTGAAGTACATCAACGTGTTGCGGCAGACCAGCAGGTCGATGCGGGAGATGGGTGCGTCCTGCACGAGGTCGTTGCGGCCGAAGATGACCGACCGGCGCAGGTCCTTGCGGAAGACGTACCGGTTGCCGTTGGTCTCGAAGTAGCGGTCGAGGAAGTCGGCCGGGACGTCGCGCATGTCGCGCTCGCCGTACGCGGCGTGCCGGGCCTGCGCGAGGCCTTCCTCGTCGACGTCGGTGGCGTAGATCTTCACGCGCTGCCGGAACGCCTCCGGGCCGAGGATCTCGGCGAGCAGCATGGCCAGCGTGTACGCCTCTTCACCGGACGCGCAGCCGGCGCTCCAGATCCGCACCGGCGCGTCGTCGTTCTTGTCGGCGATCATCGGTTCGAGGATGTCGGTGCGCACGTACTCCCACGCGTCGGGGTCGCGGAAGAACCCGGTGACGTTGATGAGGATCGTGTTGAACAGCGCCGTGAACTCTTCCGGCTGCACCTGGAGCACGTCGAGGTACGCCGCGTAGTCGGAGACGTTGATCTCGACCATCCGCCGGTTGACCCGCCGCATCAGGCTGGACCGCTTGTATCCGGTGAAGTCGAAGCCGCGCGCCTCCTTGAGGTACACCAGGAGGGCCTCGAACTGCGGGTCGACAGGCGTCATGGGACGTTTACGCTACCGCACGTCGGCCGGCCTCGGCGGAAGCGGCAGCCGCGTCGCCGATCCGCGCGATCAGGTCGCGGATGAGTTGGGCGGCGTGCTCGGCGTCGTCGGCCACCACCCGGTACCGTTCGGCGCCGCTGGCCGCCATCCGCCGGCCGAGCGACGACTTCTCCTCCAGCGCGCGCAGCGCCATCCAGAGGGCGCTCTCGGTCGCGATGGCCTGCTCGTCCAGCAGGCTGTCCGGCGACCACGCGTGCCCGACCCGGCAGCGGTACCGGGGTACGGGCGCCTCGTCGATCTCATAGAGCGCGCCACCGCACTGTGGACAGCCGTATCCGGCCGGCACGGCGTCCGTCTCGTCGGTCGTCAGTGGGGCACGGTTGGCCATGGCGACCTCCGCGTCGAGCAGATCGGTATCGGGGGATGGCCCATCGTCGTCGACCTCCGTGCCCACCAGTTCGGCGAGCAGGTCGCCGATCTTGGCGGCGGGTACCACGTGGTCGACCGCCACCCGCTCCAGCGCGGCGAGCGGCATGGACGGGTGCAGGGCGTCGGCCGGATCCTGCACGATGGCGGTACCGTCGGCGCGCTTGACGGCGAGCAGCCCGGCGGCGCCGTCGTCGCGCGATCCGGACAGCACGACGCCGGCGACGGACGGGCCGTAGGCGCGGGCGGCGGAGCGGAAGAGCGGGTCCACGGCCGGCCGGTGCCCGTTTTCGGTCGGTCCCCGGGAGAGGCGCACCCGACCGTCGATCACCAGCAGGTGGTGATCGACGGCGGCGACGTATATCCGGCGCCGCCGCAGGCGTTCGCCGTCGACCGCGGCCTGCGCGGGCGGCGGGCCGGCCCGGTCGAGTATCCGGGCCAGCGCGCTCGGCGCCGACCGGGGCATGTGAAGCACGACCAGCAGCGCCACGGGCAAGCCGGCCGGGAGGCGGGACACGACAGCCTGGAGCGCTTCGACGCCGCCCGCCGACGCGCCGATCACCACGACGTCGACCTTCTTCGCCATGCAGTCCTTTACGCCTCGTAAGCGGGGGTCACGCGTTCCGGCGCGCCCCGGATTCCCGGCCGGCGCCGATCGGGGTGGCGCGCAGGGTGGCCCAGATCGTCTTGCCGCCGGTGGAAGGGTTGCTGCCCCAGGACGTCGAGTAGACGTCGACCAGGTAGAGCCCTCGGCCACGCACGGCGATGGGATCCGGGCGTTCGGCGCTCACCGCCGCCCGCTCGCTGTGGTCGCGGACGCTCAGGTGCAGGTAGTCGCCGCGCAGCGCGACAGCCAGGTGGACGTCGCCCGGGCCGGCGTGCTGGACGGCGTTGCTGACCAGTTCGGAGACCACCTGTGTCGCGGGGCCGGACAGGTGGGCGACCCCCCAGCTGTCGCACGCCAGCGTGACGAGGGCGCGCGCCCGGGCCGGCGCGGACGGGTCGGCGGGCAGGCTGAGCCGCTGGCGCCGGGTGCCGGTCGGTGGCCCGGCGTCGACCGCCGCGACGGCGTCTTCCCAGGTGGCGTACAACCTCACGGGTCCGAGCACGCCGCCGTGTGCCCTGCCGGTGAGCTCGGGGGAGGCGCCGAAGAGCGACAGCACGGTCGACTCCCGGCCGCCGGCCCGGAGCGCGGCTGGGAAGATCGCGAGCTGCGAGGCCCGGTCGACCCGCAGGTCGGACACGTCGACCAGCACGGCCTCGGGGGCCTCGGCGAAACACTTGAGCAAGGTGGTGCGCACGGACGGCGCGCTCTCCAGCGCGAGCCGGCCGCGCAGTGACACGACGGTCACCCCGTTGGCCAGGTCGGGTGTCGCCGTCGTCGTGAGCATGGCTAGGTCAGCTCCTCCATGGCGGCCAGGTCCGCCGGTATCTGGGGCAGGCCCAGGAGGTCGGCCACCTCCGTCACTCGAAGCACCATCTCGACCTCGCCGCGGGCGCCGCACGCCCGCAGCGTGCGCTCGCGGCGGCGGGCCAGCCGGTACGCGTTGACGAAGACGGTGATGCCGATGGCGTCGAGGAAATCCAGGCCGGTCAGGTCGACGACGACCTCGGTGATGCCTGGTGTGGTGAGCGCCCAGTCGAGCGCGAGCGTGGCCTGCGGGGCGGTGGCCATGTCGAGCTCACCGTCCAGCCGAATCATCCGGCGCCCGTCGGCCGCCTCGGTGATCTTCACGTCCAGGGAAACGGGTATGTCCACCGTTACCACCTCTCGATGGCTATCCCATCACCGCTGCGAGCAGGTGTAAACGTCTCATGGTGTCGGGTTTACCGGGCGCCAGTTCAGCGGGCTGGACAGCACCATCGTGCTCGACGGCTGGCCATAGGGCGCGAGCCGGTCGATGATCTTCTCGAAGTCTTCCATCGCGCCGGTCGCCACCTTGAGGACGCAGCAGGCGTCGCCGGTCACGCGGTGGATCTCCAGTACCTCCGGCCACGCCGCCACCTCGGGGTCGCGCAGTACGCAGCGGGCGCCGTAGCAGGCCATCCGGATGATGGCGACCACGTGCCGGCCGGCCTTGGTCAGGTCGACGTGCGCGTGGTATCCCGTCACGACGCCCGCCTCCTCCAGCCGCCGCACCCGCTCGGCCACCGCCGGCGGCGAGAGGTGCACGCGGCGGGACAGCTCGCTGTACGACAGCCGGGCGTCCGCCTGGAGCTCCCGCAGTAGGGCCCAGTCCATGTCATCCACGGCGACCTTCAGTTCGTTAAGTGATCTCGCCGATCCGCTTGTCGATCCCTTGGTCACCAGGCTAAACGACCGTTGAACCGGCATTCCAGCACACGGCGTACGGCGCGAGGATGGGAAGGGTGACAGGACCCACTCTGGACTTCGACGACCGGGTTCCGTACGACACCTACGTGCACGCCAGCACGCTGCACACGCTCCAGCAGCCGCTGACCAAGGACCCAGGCGAGATGTCGTTCCTGGTGGTCAGCCAGGTGATGGAGCTGTACTTCGGGCTGGCTCGCTTCGAACTGCGCGAGACGCAGAAGTTGCTCCGCGACGGTGACGTGTGGGGCGCGATGGCACCGCTGCGGCGCACCGTCCTGGACCTGGAGGCGCTCAACGCCGCCTGGCGCGGGCTGCGGTGGATGACCCCGGCCGACTTCAACCGCTTCCGTAACGCGCTCGGCGAGGCGTCCGGCTTCCAGTCCGCGATGTACCGGCACCTGGAGTTCCTGCTGGGGCTCAAGAGCGAGTCGGTGATCCGCCCGTTCCGGCGCCACGCCGAGCTGTACGGCGAACTGTCCGACGCTTTGCACGCGCCGAGCGTCTGGGACGACGTGATCGCATTGCTCGCCCGGCGCGGCTTCGACATACCGCCGGACGCGCTGAACGCCGATCGGACGCGCGAGCACGAACCGCACCGAGCCGTGGAGGCGGCTTGGGAGGAGATTTATCGCGACGATCGCCCCGAGAACGCACTGAGGGCGCTCGGAGAGGTGCTCACGGATGTCGCGGAGCAATTCGGCGACTGGCGGTACAAGCACCTCGTCGCGGTGCAGCGCACGATGGGCGCGAAGCCCGGCTCGGGCGGCTCGGCGGGCACCACCTGGCTGATGCGGAGCATGGCCCGGGTCGTGTTCCCGGAGCTGTGGTCGGCGCGGACGGCGATGTGATGCGGGGCCAGGACGACGCTCTGCGCAGGGACCGGGACGACCCCGGCCACCGGGAGCTGTTTCACATCCCGCCCGCCGAGGGCGGCCGCTATCCCGTGGCTGCCTACCTCGCGGGCAACTCGCTGGGGCTGCAACCGAAGGCGACCCGCGCCGGCGTGCTCGCGGAACTGGACGCGTGGGCCACCCGCGGCGTCGCCGGCCACCTCGACGGCGAGCACCCCTGGCTCCCGTACCACGAGGAACTGCGCGAGCCCGCCGCCCGGCTGGTCGGCGCGCTGCCCACCGAGACCGTCGTGATGAACTCCCTCACCGTCAACCTGCACCTGCTGATGGTGTCGTTCTACCGCCCGCGCGGCGACCGCACCCGCATCGTCGTGGAGGAGGGCCTCTTCCCGTCGGACAGTTACGCGGTGCGCAGCCAGGCGCGCTTCCACGGGCTGGACCCCGACGAGACCGTCATCCGGAGCGTCGACATCCGCGAAACCCTTGCGGCGTATGGGGATCGGACCGCGCTCGTGCTGCTCGGCGGCGTCGACTACCGCACCGGCGAACTGCGCGACATCCCGGGCATCACCGCGCTCGGGCAGGAGGCGGGCGCCGTCGTCGGCTGGGACCTCGCGCACGCCGCTGGCAACGTGCCGCTGCGGCTGCACGACTGGGGCGTCGACTTCGCGGCGTGGTGCTCGTACAAGTACCTCAACAGTGGACCGGGCGCGGTCGCCGGTGCGTTCGTACACAAACGACACACCTCCAGCGTCACAGGTGGGCTGCCGCGCTTCGAGGGCTGGTGGAGCACCGATCCCGCGACGCGCTTCCGGATGGAGCCGGTCGCGCGCCCGCCGGCCACCGCCGACGCGTGGCAGGTGTCGAACCCGCCGATCCTCGCGATGGCGCCCGTGCGCACGTCACTGTCCATCTTCGACACAATCGGCATGGAAGCGCTGCGCGAGCGCAGCTTGCGGCTCACGGGGTACCTGATGGACCTGCTCGATCCGCGGCTGGTGGTCACGCCACGGGAGCCGGGCCGGCGTGGCTGCCAGGTCTCGGTGCGCGTGCCCGACGCGGCCGGCCTCACCAAGGCGCTGCGGTACAACCACGGCGTGGTCGCCGACGAGCGCGAGCCTGACATCGTGCGGCTCGCTCCGGTACCGCTCTACTCGACCTACCACGACTGCTGGCGCGCCGCCGAGGCAGTACGCGCGGAGGTGGACCAACTATGAGTGATGTGGCCGTGGTTGGTGCCGGGCTTTCGGGGAGCCTGCTGGCGTGTTTCCTCGCCCGGCGCGGCCACGCGGTTACCGTCTACGAGCGGCGCTCCGATCCGCGTACGGCTCGCGTTCCTGTCGAGCGGGGCCGCTCCATCAACCTCGCGCTCAGCGAACGCGGGCTCGACGCGCTGCGCCGCCTCGGGCTCGACGAGCAGGTCATGGCGGAGGCGCTGCCGATGCGCGGCCGGATGGTGCATCCGGTGCGCGGCGCGCCCGACTTCCAGCAGTACAGTGTGGACGGTACCCGCGCCATCAACTCGATCAGCCGTGCCACGCTCAACAGCGCGCTCGTCGACGCCGCCGCGTCCGCGCCCGACGTGCGGCTGCTCTTCGAACACAAGCTCGTCGGCCTGGACCCTCTCGTTTTCGAGACACCACAGGGCAAGGTCGAGGCCAGCGCCGACGTCGTCCTGGGCGCGGACGGCGCGGGAAGCGCGGTGCGCGGCCAGCTCCTCGGAGACGGGGTGCTGGACGAGTCGCTCGACTTCCTGGACTACGGATACAAGGAACTGTCCATCCCGCCCCTCGGTGGGGACTTCGCCCTACCGCCCGACGCTCTCCACATCTGGCCGCGGGGCAACGCCATGATGATCGCCCTGCCCAACCCGGACCGGTCGTTCACCTGCACGCTGTTCTGGCCCAACGGTGGCACCGAGAGCTTCGCCTCGCTCTCCAGCCCGGCGGCCATCGAGCGGCACTTCCGCCGGCACTACCCGGACGTGCTGCCGCTCATGCCCACACTGGTCGACGACTACCAGCACAACCCGGTCGGCCGGCTCGGCACCGTCCGCTGTGCACCGTGGGTGGTGGACGGTCGGGTCGGGCTCATCGGCGACGCGGCGCACGCGATCGTCCCGTTCTACGGGCAGGGCGCCAACTGCGCGTTCGAGGACTGCGTCGAGCTGGACCGGTGCCTTTCGGAGTGCGGCGACGACTGGACCGCCGCGCTGCCGCTCTACGAGAGCCGCCGCCGGGCCAACGTGGAGGCGATCGCCGAGATGGCCCTGGACAACTTCGTGGAGATGCGTGACAAGGTCGCCTCGCCACTGTTCCGGGTCGGGAAGGGCGTCGAGCACGCGCTGGAGCGGGCGCTGCCCGGCCGGTACGTGTCACGGTACGAGCTGGTGTCGTTCACCACGACGCCGTACGCGGACGTGCGCCGGCGGGTGCGGAGGCAGCATCAGGCGGTTGGCGTGGCGGCCCTGCTGGCGGCCGCCGCTGGACTCGCGGGATGGCGGACATGGCGGCGCTGAGGCACTTCGTCGGCGGGGCCTTCGTGGCCTCGGAGAAGACGTTTCCCAAGTACAGCCCGGTGACCGGTGAGCTGGTCACCGACGTGTGCGAGGCCGACCGGTCGACCGTGGACGCCGCCGTGACGGCCGCCCGGCAGGCGCTGCGCGGCGAGTGGGGCCGCACCAGCGAACGCGACCGCGCGGCGGTACTCCGCCGGATCGCGGTCGAGTTGGAGCGCCGCTTCGACGACCTGGTGGCCGCCGAGGTCGCCGACACGGGCAAGCCCGTCCGCCAGGCGCGCACCCTCGACATCCCCCGTGGCGCGGCCAACTTCCGGGCGTTCGCGGACATCATCGCGGCCGCGCCCGTCGAGGCGTTCAGCGCGCCCGGGATGCTCAACTACGCGGTACGCAAACCGGTGGGCGTGGTGGCTGTCGTCGTACCGTGGAACCTGCCCCTGCTGCTGCTCACCTGGAAGGTCGCGCCGGCGCTGGCGTGTGGCAACGCCGTGGTGGTCAAGCCTTCCGAGGAGACCCCGTCGTCCGCCTCCGTACTGGCCGAAGCCGTTGCGGCGGCGGGCGTGCCGGCCGGCGTCTTCAACGTGGTGCACGGGTTCGGTCCCGATTCGGCGGGGGAGTACCTGACCCGGCACTCAGGCGTCGACGCCATCACGTTCACCGGCGAGTCAGCGACCGGCGCGGCCATCATGCGGGCCGCCGCCGACGGTGTGAAGGCGGTCTCGTTCGAGCTGGGCGGCAAGAACGCCGGCCTGGTCTTCGCCGACGCCGACCTCGACGAGGCGATCGACGGGTCGGTGCGCTCGTCGTTCACCAACGGCGGGCAGGTGTGCCTGTGCACCGAGCGCCTGTACGTGCAGCGGCCGGTCTTCGACGAGTTCGTGGCGCGGCTGGCCGCCCACGCCGCCGCGCTGCCGCACGGCTGGCCGCACGACGACGCCACCGCCACCATGCCGATGATCTCGCGGGACCACCGCGCGAAGGTGCTCGGGTACTACGACCTCGCCCGCGCCGAGGGTGCCACCGTGGTGACCGGTGGTGGCGTGCCGTCGTTCGACGACGCTCGGGACGGCGGCGCATACGTCGAACCCACCGTCCTCACCGGACTGTCCAGTGCGGACCGGTTCAACCGCGAGGAGGTCTTCGGACCGGTCTGCCACGTGGCGCCGTTCGACGACGAGGACGAGGCGTACGCGCTCGCCAACGTCAGCGACTACGGGCTAGCCGCCACGGTGTGGACGCGCGACGTCAAGCGGGCGCACCGCGCCGGGAGCCGCCTCGACGCCGGGCTGGTGTGGGTGAACACCTGGTTCCTGCGCGATCTGCGTACCCCGTTCGGCGGGATGAAGGCGTCCGGTGTGGGGCGCGAGGGTGGCCGGCACTCGCTCGACTTCTACTCCGAGGTGACCAACGTGTGCGTGGAGTTCTCATGATCGTGGCTGGCAAGGCGCGTCCCCGTGGCCGCTTCCCGCACGTGAAGGTCGCGGGCGGCTTCGCGTTCGTCTCCGGTACGTCGAGCCGCCGCCCCGACGGCTCGATCGCGGGCGCCAGCGCGGACGAGATGGGAACGACCACACTGGACATTCGCGAGCAGACGCGGGCGGTCATCGAGAACGTCCGCGACATCCTGCGGGCGGTGGGCGCCGACCTCACCGACCTGACCCAGGTGACCACGTATCTGGTGAACATGAACGACTTCGGCGGCTACAACGAGGTGTACGGCGAATACTTCGACGAGACCGGTCCGGCGCGCACCACGGTCGCCGTGCACCAGTTGCCGCACCCGCACCTGCTGATCGAGATGCAGGCGGTCGCACTTCTACCGTAGGAGGTTTGGCCATGACCGACGTCGCGCAGCCGGTGAACTTCCCGGACTGGCTGGCTGAGAACCAGCACCTGCTCAAGCCGCCCGTGGGCAACAAGCAGCTCTTCCCGACCGGAGCCGACTTCATCGTGATGGTCGTCGGTGGGCCCAACCAGCGCACGGACTTCCACGTCGACCCGTACGAGGAGTTCTTCTACCAGATCAAGGGCAATATGCACCTCAACGTCATGACACCCGACGGGCCTGACACGGTGCATGTCGGCGAGGGTCAGATGTGGGTGCTTCCGGGCAACATGCCGCACTCGCCACAGCGCCCCGAGGTCGGCTCGGTCGGCCTTGTCGTCGAGCGGGTACGCGAGGAGGGCACGCTGGAGAAGTTCCAGTGGTACTGCCCCGAGTGCGGCAACCTCGTGCACGAGGTCGAGCTGCAGGTTCGCGACATCGTCACCGACCTGCCGCCGGTGTTCGGCGCGTTCTACGCCGACGAGCAGGCCCGCACCTGCGAGAAGTGCGGCACACTGCACCCCGGCAAAGGCTGACGGTGACCCGAGTCGTCGACGTGCACACGCACGTCGTACCCAAGGGCTGGCCCGACCTCGCCGTCGAGTGCGGCGGCGAGGGCTGGCCCACGCTGCGCGTCGACTCCGAGCGCGACGCCATGATCATGATCGGCTCGACGGAGTTCCGGCCGATCGGCGCGGCGTGCTGGGACGCGCCGACCCGGTTCGCCGACATGGACGCCGACGGCGTCGACGTGCAGGTCGTGTCGCCGACCCCGGTCTTCTTCTCGTACGAGCGCCCCGCCGACCAGGCGGTCAAGGTGGCGCGGATCTTCAACGACCTGACCCTGGAGTGCGCGGCGGTCGGCGAGGGCCGCCTCGTACCGTTCTGCCAGGTCCCGCTGCAGGACCCCGACGCCGCCTGCGCCGAACTCGACCGCTGCCTCGCCGCCGGGCACGCGGGCGTCGAAATCGGCAACCACGTCGGCGACCGCGACCTCGACGACCCGGGCATCGTGGCGTTCCTGCGGCACTGCGCCGAGGTGGGCGCGCCGGTCTTCGTACACCCGTGGGACATGCCGGACGGCCGGCGCATCGACCGGTGGATGGCCCGCTGGCTCGCGGGCATGCCGGCCGAGACGCACCTGTCGCTGCTCGCGATGGTGCTCGGCGGTGTCTTCGACGAGGTACCGCCGTCGCTCCGGATCTGCTTCGCGCACGGCGGGGGCAGCTTCCCGTACTGGCTGGGGCGCGCCGACAACGCCTGGCACCGCCGCGGCGACGTGGTGCGGGGCCGGTCGGCGCACCCACCGAGCCACTACGTCGACCGCTTCTACGTCGACAGCGTCGTCTTCGACCCGGTCGCCCTGCGGCTGCTGGTGACGGTGATGGGGGACGAGCGCGTGCTCCTCGGCAGCGACTACCCGTACCCGTTGGGCGAACGCCCGGCGGGCGAGGTGATCCGCAAGGCCGACTTTCTCAGCTCCGAGCAACGCTCCGCATTGCTCGGAGGCAATGCCCTCCGGTTCCTCGGTCAACTGCGCGATCCGGCGCCCAGGTTCCCTTGGGGGCCGTGACTACTACGCCTGGTAGTATTACAGTGTACGTGTGCTGAGTGATCGGGAGCGGCTGCAGGGCGACCTCACGTACCGCGCGCACCTCATCGTGGGCGAGGAGCGCGCGAGGCTCGCCCGGCGCCGCCCCGACCTCGGCGAAGCCGACCTGGACGAGGTCGACGCCATGCTCTGGCGGATCGCCGAGGCGCTACTCCTGCGCCAGCACGGCTGGACGACCGTCGACGCTGCCGCCGCCGCCCGGCTCTGGGACCGACCGGACGCGAGTGGTCACCACCGTGGCGACCACCAGCGCCACCAGCAGCCCCGCCGTCAGGTGAACTGACACCGGGGTGAGCGGCGTGAGCAGCACGAGTGCGGCCGCCGTCGGGTAGGCGATCGTCGCCGGCCCTGGCTGCTGGGGCCAGATGTGCAGCGCCCACACGCTGACCAGGTACACCGCGACCGGGACGGCCAGCGCGTACCCGGCGGCGACCTCGCCCACGTGCGCGGTATGGGTCTCGACGTCGACGGCCACCGCGATTCCCGCGCCGACTGCCGCCGCCGACGCGAAGACCAGGAAGTGCCCGTACCCCCAGACGATCGCGATCCGCAGCGAGTCGAGCAGGTCGCGGGCCGGGCGGTCGAAGTACAGCCACCACATCGCGAACACGATGACAGCGCCGGCGGCGGCGACCGAGAGCAATCCGATGTCACCGCCGTGCGTGTCGACGGCGGATTGCACCGCGATGCTCGCCGCGAGCACCGACTCGCCGAGCACGATGATCGCGAAGAGGCCGTACCGCTCGGCGATGTGATGCGGATGCCAGGTGGTGCGGCCGGCGCGCTCGGCCCAGATCGGCACCGCCAGCTCCAGCACCACCAGCAGCACCTGGGCGACCACGGCGAGCTCGTCGGGGAGCCACAGGCGGCCCAGCCAGCCCAGCAGGAGCAGGCTGATGCCGAGCGCGTACCGGCGGGCGCACGTGCGGCGCTCCGGATCGGCCTGACCGGCACGCAGCCATTGCACCGCCATTGCCATGCGCATGATCACGTATCCGTACGTGATCACGGTCAGGTCATTGTCGGCGAATGCTCGGGGCACTCCGGCCGCCAGTACCAGTGCGCCGGTGATCTGCACGAGCGTGGTGACGCGGTAGATGACGTCGTCGGTGTCGTACGCCGAGGCGAACCAGGTGAAGTTCATCCAGGCCCACCAGATCGCGAAGAACACCGCGAGATAGGCGGGCACCGAGTGCGCGATATGGTCCTCGGCGATGTCGTGGTGCAGCGCGGCGGCCGCCTGAGCGACCGCGACCACGAAACACAGGTCGAAGAAGAGCTCGAGCGGGGTGGCGACCCGGTGCGGCTCGTTGGCGTGGCGGGCGACCATCGGCCGGTACCACGGGCGGCCGGGGAGCGCTGGGCGAGACCGTGCGTCGGACACGCCGGATCATCTCACACGGGTGTTGTCAGTAACGGTCAGTGCTGGTAGACATCCGATGTATGAAGTTGTTGAGGGTCGGACAACCTGGCGCCGAGCGCCCCGCCGCACTGGACGACGAGGGTCGCCTGCGTGATCTGTCCGGCGTCGTGCTGGACATCGATGGCACCTTTCTCTCCGGGTCCGGACCCCACCGCGTCGCCGCCGCGCTGGCCGGTGGCGATCTGCCGGTGCTCGACCCCGAGGGGCTGCGCATCGGCCCTCCGCTGCGTCCGGGCAAGATCGTGTGCATCGGGCTGAACTATCGCGACCACGCCGCCGAGAGTGATTTGCCGGTGCCGGCCGAGCCGGTCGTGTTCATGAAGGCCGCCGACACAGTCATCGGACCATACGATCAGGTGCTGGTGCCGCGCGGCAGCACGAAGACGGACTGGGAGGTGGAGCTCGCCGTCGTCATCGGCCACACCGCCCGGTATCTGGAGTCCCACGCGGACGCGCTGGCCTGCGTCGGCGGATACGCGGTGTCGCACGACGTCTCCGAGCGGGAGTTTCAGCTCGAACGCGGCGGGCAGTGGGACAAGGGTAAGTCCTGCGAGACCTTCAACCCGCTGGGCCCGTGGTTGGTCACCGCGGACGAGGTGCCCGATCCGCAAGCCCTCGGGCTCCGGCTGTGGGTCAACGGCGAGGCACGGCAGAACGGCAGCGCCAAGGACATGATCTTCGGAGTGGCCGAGATCGTCCGGTACCTGAGCCAGTTCATGGTGCTCTACCCCGGCGACCTCATCAACACGGGCACACCGGCGGGCGTGGCGCTCGGCCAGCCCGAGCCCAAACCGTACCTGCGCGCCGGCGACGTCGTCGAACTCGAGGTCGACGGCCTGGGCCGCCAACGCCAGGAGATCGGGGCAGCATGACCGCATCTGGCGCGGACTTCGCGGGGCTCAAGGCGATCGTCACCGGCGGGGCGTCGGGCATCGGCTTGGCCACCGCCGTGCTTCTCGCGAAGCGCGGTGCCCGGGTGGCGTGCCTCGACCTCAAACCAGACGGGCTGCCGGCACCGCTGGCCGGCTTCACCGCCGACGTGGCAGACGATTCCTCGGTACGCGCCGCGGTCGCGGCCGCCGTCGAGATGCTCGGTGGCCTCGACGTGCTCGTCAACAACGCCGGCATCGGCGCTCTGGGCACAGTGGAGTCCAATCCGGACGACGAGTGGCACCGAGTCTTCGACGTCAACGTCGTCGGCCTCGTACGGGTGAGCCGCGCCGCCCTGCCGCACCTGCGCGCCTCGGAGCACGCCGCCATCGTCAACACCTGCTCGATCGCGGCCACCGCCGGACTGCCGCAGCGTGCCCTGTACAGCGCCACCAAGGGCGCGGTGCAGTCGCTGACGCTGGCGATGGCCGCCGACCATGTCCGCGAAGGCGTCCGGGTATGCTGCGTCAATCCGGGCACAGTGGACACTCCCTGGGTACGCCGGCTGCTTGCCGCCGCACCCGACCCAGCCGCCGAACTGGCCGCGCTGGAGGCTCGCCAGCCCACCGGACGGCTGGTGAGCCCCGACGAGGTGGCGGCCGCTATCGCGTACCTCGCCAGCCCGCTGGCCGGCGCTACCACGGGCACCGTGCTCGCCGTCGACGGCGGCATGCAGGGCCTGCGGATGCGCCAGCCCTGACCCTCCCGGGAGGACCGCAATGGAGCGGATCGCGCTGCACACCAGACTCAAGCCGGGCAAGGAAGGCGACTACGACCGGGTACACGCCACCATCCCGGAGGAGCTGGACGCCGCGCTGCGCGCCGCCGGCGTGCACACCTGGCGGATCTGGCGCTCCGGCCGTGACCTCTTTCACGTGGTGGAGGTCGACGACTACAAGGCCATGCGGGCCGCGTTGCGCGACCATCCGGCCAACGTGCCGTGGCAGGCCCGGATGGCGGAGCTGCTGGAGGTCGAAGACGACTACTCCGGCGACGATTCCGGCGTGCCGCTGGTCTGGGAGCTGCCATGAAGCTCCCCTTCGGACGGTGGGGCCTGGGCTGCGCGCAGCTGGGCAACCTCTACACCGCCATCGAGGACGACGTCGCGGCGGCCACCGTGGCGGCGGCGTGGGACGCCGGGGTGCGGTACTTCGACACGGCGCCGCACTACGGCCTGGGCGTGTCCGAGCGCAGGCTTGGCGCCGCGCTGCGGGCGCGCCCTCGCCACGAGTTCACGGTCAGTACCAAGGTGGGACGGCTGCTGGTGCCCACTCCGGACAGTGGCGGGGCGCGTGACCCCGAAGGGTTCGACGTGCCGGCCACCCATCAGAGAGTCTGGGACTTCAGCGCGGACGGGGTGCGGCGGTCGCTGTCGGACAGCCTGCACCGGCTGGGCCTGGACCGGATCGACCTGGCGCTCATCCACGATCCGGAGGATCATCAGGAGACGGCGCTGCGCCGCGCCTACCCGGTGCTGCATGACCTGCGCCGGCAGGGCGTCGTGCGGGCGATCGGGGTGGGCTCGAAGCAGGTGGACGTGCTGCGGCGGTTCGCCATGGAGACCGATGTGGACGCCGTGATGGTGGCTGGCCGGTACACGCTGCTGGAGCAACCGGCGCTCGACGCGCTGCTGCCCGAGTGCCGGCGCAAGGGGATCGGAGTCGTCAACGTGGGTGTGTTCAACAGTGGACTGTTGGCCGTGGACCGGCCGCACGACGGGCTGCACTACGAGTACGGCGACGCGCCGTCCACTGTGGTGGATAAGGCGCGGGCCATCGCCGAGGTCTGTGCCCGGCACGGAACGTCGCTGCCGGCCGCCGCGATGGCGTTCGCCGCCGCGCATCCCGCGGTGGCCACCGTCGTGGTCGGCGCGGAGAGCCCCGACCAGGTCAAGCGCAACGCCGCGCTGATCGCGGCGCCACCGCCGCCGGCCGACCTGTGGGCGGAGCTGGTCGCCGCCGGCCTGTTGCGCGCCGACGCACCGGTCCCGCAGCCTTCGGGTATCCGATGATCGTCGACGCGCACCATCACCTCTGGCGCACCGGGCAGGGGTACACGTGGCTGGACGCGCCCGAGCTGGCGCCCATCCGGCGCTCCTTCACACCGGCGGACCTCCAGACCGTGCTTACCGAGTCCGGTGTGGAGCGCACGGTACTGGTCGAGGGTGGACGGTGCGACACCGCCGAGGCGGGGCTGCTGCTGGCGTACGCGAAGGAGACGCCGCAGATCGCCGGCGTGGTCGCGTGGGTCGATCCGACCGACCCGGCGCTGGCCGACACGCTCGCCGGCTATCGCGCTCTGCCCGGCGGCGACCTGCTGGTCGGCGTCCGGCCGCAGATCCAGGGCGAGGCCGATCCCGACTATCTGGACCGGCCTGACGTGCGTCGCGGGCTGCACACCATCGCCGGCACCGGCCTGGCGTTCGACCTGGTGATCCGGGACGACCAGCTGCCCGCGGCGGCGCGGGCCGCCCGCGACGTGCCGGAGCTGCGCTTCGTGCTCGACCACCTGGCGAAACCGCGGATCCGCGCCGGTGAGCACGCGGCGTGGGCCGGGGCGCTGGCGGAGCTCGCCACCGCACCGAACGCGACCGCCAAGCTGTCTGGTCTCGTCACCGAGGCCGACTGGCGACAGTGGACGGTCGCCGACCTGCGCCCGTACGTGGCGACCGCGGTCGAGCTCTTCGGCCCGCAGCGGCTGATGTACGGCTCAGACTGGCCGGTGTGCCTGCTGGCGGCCTCGTACGCGCGGGTGAAGAACGCGCTCGTCGAGGCGCTGCCGGCGCTGTCGCCGCGCGAGCAGATGGCGGTGTTCGGCGGCACGGCCACCCGCACGTACCGGCTGCCGTAGGAGGCGTGAGCGAGCGATGGCGGTCACCGACGAGGCGATCGAGAAGATCAAGGGCATGATCGTGGCCGGCGACCTGCGGCCCGGCGACCGCCTGCCGCGCGAGGCCGACCTCGCGGAGCGGCTCGGCCTGTCCCGCAACTCGCTGCGAGAGGCCGTCAAGGCGCTGTCGCTGATCCGGGTGCTCGACGTGCGGCAGGGCGACGGCACGTACGTCACGAGCCTCGCGCCGGGGCTGCTGCTCGACGCGTTGAGCTTCGTCGTCGACTTCCACCGCGACGACACCGTGCTCGAGTTCTTCGAGGTACGCCGGATCCTGGAACCGGCGGCGAGCGCCCTCGCGGCGCGGCGGATGACCGACGCGGACATCGCCTCCCTCCGCGCGATCCATGCCGCCCTCGGCGACGCCCCGACGATCGACGAGCTGGTCGCCAACGACCTGGAGTTCCACCGGCGGATCGCCGCCGGTGCCGGCAACGGTGTGCTGTGCTCCCTCATCGACAGCCTGTCCGGCCCGACCACGCGGGCCCGGATCTGGCGCGGGCTCACCCAGGAAGGTGCCGTCGACAAGACCCGCGAGCAGCACGGTGCGATCATCGAGGCGATCGCGGCGCGCGAGCCGGAGCTTGCTCGGTCATGGGCGACGGTGCACGTCGCGGGCGTCGAGGATTGGTTGCGTCGAGCGCTTTAGTGCAATGCTCTTGACTTCGAGTGCGCTCTAATTCATAGCGTTTCGAGGCATGAGGACAGTAGCGCTGGGACGCACCGGCGAGCAGGTCAGCCAGCTCGCCCTCGGGTGCATGCTGATGGGAACGTCGACCGACGAGGAATCCTCCTTCGAGATGCTCGACCGGTACCTCGACGCCGGCGGCTCGTTCCTCGACACCGCCAACTGTTACGCGTGGTGGCCGCCGGGCGGCCGGGGCGGCGAGAGCGAAGAGCTGCTCGGCCGGTGGTTCGCGCGCACCGGACGCCGTGACGAGGTGTTCCTGGCCACCAAGGGGAGCGCGTGGATCTCCGAGCCGGACGCCCTCCGGGACAGGCCGTGGTCGGAGATCGCCACTCGCTTCGAAGGCGCGGGCGGTGACACGCTGCGCCGGGCCATCGACGACAGCCTGCGGCGGCTCGGCACCGACCACGTCGACCTGTACTACGTGCACGTCGACGACCGGTCCACGCCGCTGGAGGAGACCCTGTCGGCGCTGGCGGAGATCGTGGCGGCCGGAAAGGCCCGGTACATCGGGTGGTCCAATGTGCGCACCTGGCGGCTGGAGCGCATCCGCCAGCTGTGTGCCCAGAACGGCTGGCCCGCGCCGGTGGCTCTGCAGCAGCAGCACAGCTATCTGCGGCGCCGCGCCGGGTTGAGCCACGTCTCCATTGTGGACGACGAGCAGATGGACTACCTGCGGGCGCACGACGACCTGACGCTCGTGGCGTACTCGCCGCTGCTCAAGGGCGTCTACGACTCGGCCGAGAAGCGGCGCGGGCACGGCATCATGGAGCCCTACGAGGGTCCGGACGCCGAGGCGCGGATCCGGGTGCTTACCGAGGTGGCCGCCGAGGTCGGTGTCACGCCGAACCAGCTCGTCCTGGCGTGGCTGCTGCACCAGGCGTCACCGGCGATGGTGCCGCTGATCGGGCCGCGCACGCTGGAGCAGTACGCGGCGGCGATGCCGGCGCTGGACGTGAAACTCACCGACGACCAGCTCGCCCGCCTGGAGGCGGCCGGCGCCTAACCCCTTTTCCGTGATCAGGGCGTCCCTCAAGTCGTTAGAACGACTTGAGGGACGCCCTGATCACGGTTTTTAAGCGCAGGGGGAGCCGTTCAGCGTGAAGGCCGTCGGGGCGGGTTGGGGGCCTCCCGGGGTGCCGAGGAAGCCGAACGTGACCGACGCACCGGGCGCGACGGACCCGTTCCAGCTCGCGTTGCGCGCCGCCACGGTCGTGCCCGTCTGGGTCACCTGCGAGTTCCAGGTGCTGCCGACCTTCTGCGGTCCCGGGAACGTCCAGCCCACCGTCCAGCCGTCGACCGGCGTACTGCCGGTGTTGGTGAGCGTGACGTTGGCGAGGAAACCGGTGCCCCACACCTGCGTCTGGTAGGTCACCTTGCACGCGACCGGCGGCACCTTGCGCTCGAACGAGATCCGGTGCAATTGGCCGGGCAGGTCGTTGATGAGGTACAGCTCGCCGTCGGCAGCGACGCCCAGGCTGGTCGGCTGCACGATGTCGGGCTGTGCCAGCACCGCTGACTCGTGTGCACCACCGGCGGTCTGGCGAATGCCCCAGATCGTCGCGGAGCAGTAGTCGGTGACCACGTACGTGCCATCGGCGAGATCCGCGTAGCGGCTGCCTCGGTACACGTGGCCGCCGATCACGGCGCATCCCTGGAGCGATGTGGGGTACGTGAAGACCGGGTCGGTGTAGGTGGCACCGGCGACGCAGCGGTCGGGGTTGAAGACCACCAGGCCCTCGCGGCAGGACCAGCCGAGGTTGGCGCCGGCCGTGCCGGTGGCGAGGTGATTGACCTCTTCCCAGGTGCCCTGGCCGACGTCGGCGATCCACAGCGATCCGCCGGCCGGGTCGAAGGAGAACTTCCAGGGGTTACGCAGGCCGTACGTCCAGATCTCCGGACGGGCGCCGGCCTGGCCGACGAACGGGTTGTCAGCGGGTACGCAGTAGGCGGCGGTGCCGCAGGTGCGGCTGACGTCGAGCCGCACGATCTTGCCGAGCAGGGTGCCCAGGTTCTGGCCGCTGGCCAGTACGTCGTCGGCCGCGCCGCCGTCGCCGAGGCTCCAGTACAGGTAACCGTCCGGCCCGAACGCGACGTTTCCGCCGTTGTGGTTGGAGAACTCGGCGTGCGCCTGAGTCAGGATGACCTGCTCGCTGGCGGGGGAGCCGAGCTGGAACCGGGACAGCGTGAGCGTGCCCTCGGGCAGTGCGGTGTACGCCAGGTACACGATGCCGGTCGTGCCGAAGTCGGGCGCGGCGGCGATGCCGAGCAGCCCGCGCTCGTTGCCGGAGACGTCGACCCGGTCGCTGATGTCGAGCAGCGCGGCGGCATCCAGGCCGGTGTCGGGGTGGAAGGCGCGGATCCGGCCGGGCTTCTCGGTGATGAGCAGGCGGCCGTCGGGCACTCCGATCAGGGACGTGGGGCGCTGGAGCCCGAACGCCACCTGCGTCGTGGTGACAGCGAGCTGGTCGAGCGGTATCGCGGCCGCCGCGGGTGCGGGCGGGCTGGCACCGACGCCGACCAGGGCGAGCACACCGACCGTCAGCAGACTTGCCCATCGACGCCGTGACATATTCGCTCCCATCGTTGACGGGATGTTAACTTCTTGATCGTGGGAGCGCTACCATCCTTCCGGACCGGCGGGTGTTGCAACCGGCTGGACATTGATTAACTATAAAGTCACAACCATCGATCAAGCGGTCACCGGGCGGGGTCGCGCACACAACGTGAGGAGCATGATGAGAGCCAAAAGGCGCGCCGCCCTCGTGGCCGCCGGCGTTACCGCCGTAGCGGTGACCGCGGGTTTGGCCACCACGGTCGTGGCGCAGGCGGCAGCGGCCGGGTGCCGGGTGACGTACTCGGTGCCGTCGCAGTGGAGTGGCGGTTTCACCGGCAACGTCGCCATCAACAATCTCGGTGACCCGCTGACATCATGGCGGCTGACGTGGTCGTGGCCGTCAGGGCAGACCATCACCCAGGCGTGGAACTCGACCGTCACGCAGAGCGGCAGCCAGGTCACGGCCAACAACGCGAGCTATAACGGGTCGATCGCCACGAACGGCACCGTGTCGTTCGGCTTCAACGGTCAGTTCAGCACCACCAACACGGCGCCGACCACGTTCGCGCTCAACGGCACGACGTGCACCGGCGCGATCACGCCGACGACCGGCGGCCCCGGCCCCACCACCCCGGCGCCCACCACACCCGCGCCGACGACGCCGCCACCGACCAGCCCGCCGCCGTCTACCAGCGGTTGGAACCCGCCGAGCAACCTGGTCGCGCCGCTGAACGCGGTGTGGACACACCAGGAGCAGACCTACAACAACGGCAACCTGTACGGGTTCCGCAACTACGGCTGGGACCAGCTGTTCGCCAACCGCGGTTACATCAACTACTGCGTCCGTTGGGACTCCTCCGCTTCCGTGACCGCCGCACAGCGCGACCAGATCCACGCCGCGCTCGCCCGGCAGTACAAGAAGTGGATGGACGTGATGGTCGGCCACAACGGCTTCCCGTACACCAGCGTGCCGGTGAAGGTCGTCGGCTGGGCCGTGCGGGATCGCGCGCAGCTACAGTGGACGGACAACTCCGTCGACATCTACGTCAACGACATCCGGGAGAACGCCCCGCAGTGCTCGGCGCCGTGTGGTCGATTCTTCAACCAGGGCGGCACATACCCGAACTGCCCGGGTGGCGCGGCACGCCACTACGACCACTCGCTGTGGCTGACCGACGGCTTCGGCGGCGGCGCCGGCGGCGACTGGGGCCAACGGATGGGACGCGAGTACTTCATGGGCGCCCTCAACTCCGAAAACATCCACATCTTCCTGCACGAACTCGGGCACACATATGGCTTGGACGACTTCTACGACTGGGACCCCACACCTGGCCAGGGGTTCATCATGAAGGCGGGCAGCGCGAGCCAGATCACGACGTTCGACATGTGGATGTTCCGGGACTGGTGGCGGCACCTCAAGAGCCGGTACGGCTACTGAGAGCGCGGGCCTGATCGAGCACCTCGGCGATCGGTAGCCCGGTCGAGAGGGCGGCGGCGAGCGCGTCGTCGTACTCCGGCTGGGCGGTCACCACCCGGTCGCCGAGGTGGCCACGCTTGACCCGCACCGCCGCCCCGGCGACGGTCACCTCGACGGTGTCGCGGCGCAACGCGCGCCGCGACACCGTTTGCACGCGCAGGCCCAGCGTGGTGGTCTGCGTGAAGACAACTCCGCACGCCAGGTCCAGCCGGTCCGCGTCGACGAGCACGGTCAGCACCTGACCGGGGCGGCCCTTGCGCATCAGGGCCGGCACGCACCAGGCGTCCGCGGCGCCCACGGCGCGCAGCTCGTCGAGGATGTCCGGCCACAGGCGAGGGTCGAGATCGTCCACTGTGGCCTCGATCTGGTACAGCTCCGATGTGGACCAGTCTGCTGTGGCGGCCGCCGTGCCGACCAGTACGCGCACGACATTGGCGTGACCGGGCGGGTCGGCGGTGCCAGCACCCACACCCACGGCCCGGGGCGTCATCGCGGGCGGCGGACCCCAACCGGTCGCGAGCGCCGCCAGAAGAGCTGCCCCGGTCGGCGTGCACAGCTCCATTGTGGCCGAGTGTGCGGCCAGCGGAGCCTTGGCGTGAGCCAGTAGCTCGGCGACCGCGGGGGCGGGCACCGGCAGTCGGCCGTGGGCTGCTCGCACCGTACCCGAGCCGACCGCGACCGGTGAGACCATCCGCACGGGGGCGTCCAGCAGGCCGAGGTCGTCGAGCGCCAGCGCGCAGCCCACCACGTCGGCGATCGCGTCCAGCGCGCCGACCTCGTGGAAGTGAACTTCGTCCACTGTGGTGCCGTGGACGCGCGCCTCCGCCTCGGCCAACCATTGGAACGTGGTCGACGCGTGTCCGCGTACCAGATCTGGCAAGGGCGAGATCAGCGTGAGGATGTCGCGGAGGCCGCGATGCTCGTGGCTGTGGGGTGCCCTGACCGTGACATGCGTGGCGCGGAAGCCGTGCCGGCGGACCTCGGCCACGTCCAGCGAGAGACCCAGGTCGAGACGCGCGAGCCCCGCGCGCACCGAGTCGAGCGACGCGCCCGCGTCGAGCAGCGCGGCGAGCAGCATGTCGCCAGCGGCGCCGTTGCTCGCGTCGACCCAGAGCGCGCCACTCATGCGGTGGCTCGCGCGATGCGTGCGGCCGCGACGCCCGCGCCGAAACCGTTGTCCACATTGACCGTCACGACGCCGGGTGCGCAGCTGTTGATCGTGGCGAGCCACGCGGTCAGACCCTCCATGTGCCAGCCGTAGCCGATGCTGGTGGGCACCGCGATGAGCGGTGCGCCGACCAGTCCACCCAGGACAGACGGCAGGGCGGCCTCCATGCCCGCGACCGCGACGACGACGTTGGCGGTGTCGATGCGGTCGCGCTGGGCGAGCAACCGGTGCAGGCCGGCGACGCCCACGTCGACGATGACATCGGGCTCCGAGCCGAACACTCGCACGGTCGCCGCGCACTCGCGGATGACGGGCAGGTCGGCGGTGCCGGCACCGACCACCGCGACCCGTCCGCGGGGCGTCCCGGGCTCGCCGAGTATCGCGACACGGGCGACCTCGTCGACATCGGCGTCGGGTAGCTCGGTGCGGCAGTGGGCGATTGCCTCGTCGGAAAGTCGGGTCGCGAGCACAGCATTGTCGGGGTGCGCGTGGTGCAATGCGCGGAGCGCCGCGACAATTTGCTCCGGTGTCTTCCCGGTGCCAAAGACCACCTCGGGGTCGCCCGTGCGGGCCGCCCGCTGGAGGTCGAGCCTGGCGAACCCGAGATCCGCGATCTCCGGCGCGCCGCCGTTTGGGTACCGTTCAGTCATGCTGCCCCCCGACCGCCTCGTTCACGAACTCGCAGGATACGGCCGCACCCTGGTGGCATTCTCCGGCGGCGTCGACTCCAGCGTGGTGCTGGCGGCGGCGGTGCGCGCGCTGGGTGCGGCGGACGTGGCGGCGGTCACGGCGGTGTCGCCGTCGCTGCCTGCCTCGGAGCAATCGCTGACGTCGGAGTTTTGTGCTGATTTGGGCGTTAAGCACCATTTAGTAGAGACCCGCGAACTCGACGTCGCCGGCTACCGAGACAACGGTCCCACGCGCTGCTACTTCTGCAAGAGCACCCTGCTCGACACCGCGCGGGGCGTCGCCGCCGAGCACGGCTACACCGCGATCACCACCGGCACCAACGCGTCCGACGTCGCCGCCGGCTTCCGGCCCGGCATCCGGGCCGCCGCCGAGCGCGGCGCCCGCACACCCCTCGCCGACCTGGGCCTCGACAAGGAGGCGGTGCGGGCCATCGCGCGCGGCTGGGACCTGTCGACCGCCGAGAAGCCGGCCGCCGCGTGCCTGTCCAGCCGCATCGCGTACGGCGTGACGATCACGCCGCAGCGCCTGGCCCGGGTCGAGCGGGCCGAGGCCGCCGCGCGGCGGCTGCTCGCCGCCCACCACGTGCACAACGTCCGCGTGCGAGATCTTGGGGAGTCGGTGCGGCTCGAAGTGGACGACCACGCGGTGGTACCCGCGCGGAGCGACGCGTCATTGCGCGAGGCAATCCGGTCGGCGGGGTTCGGTGCGGTCGACGTGACGGTCGAGGCATTTCGCTCAGGCTCTATGAACGCCCTCCTCGAAAACCCCGACTCCTGGCGCAACGCGTAGCGCACCTTGCTGCCGGCTCGGGGCTGCCGGCTTCGCGCCGCGCTGCCGGCTTCGCGCCGCGCTGCCGCGCCGGCCGGCTCCGCGCCGTGCGGCGTCGCGGCCGGCCCTCTCCCGCCGGCCGCCGCGCTGGCCGGCTCTGTCTCACGCCGATCAAGGGCGAATGCACGTGGTTCGATCTCTTTCCGCGTGTGTTTGCCCTTGATCCATGCGGATCTCCTTGATCGCGGGCTGCCGCCGCGGTAGCGGGGCATCTATGTCCGGGTGGGTACCCTCGCTCGGGTGACCTACACGCCGCCGCCCCAGCCCGGCCAGCCGGAGCCCCAGCCTGATCCGGAAGGCCGCCCGCAGCCGGACCAGTCGCCCCGAGCCGGCCAGCCGGACCAGCCGCAGCCGGATCAGGCACCCCCGGCCGGCCAGCCGGACCAGCCGCAATCGGACCTTTCCTACCAATCGCAGCCGGACCCGTCCTACCAGCCCGGCCAGCCGTGGACGGACCAGTCGTCCCAGCCCGGCTCGCCGGATCAGTCGCGGCCGGACGACTCGTACCAATTCGGCCAGCCGGACCAGTCCTATCCGCCGTACCCGCCGGGTCCGCAGCAGCCGGCCTACTCGTCGCAGTGGCCAGCGCCGCCCGGAATGCCGCCTCAGGGACCGCCACCCGGGATGCCACACCAGGGACCGGCGCCAGGGATGCCTCCGGGGATGCCGCCTGGGATGGCGCCGCAGGGTCCACCACCGGCCAAGAGCAACCGCGGCCTGGTCATAGGCCTGGTCATCGGGGCGGTGGTCGCGGTGCTGCTGTGTGCGGGCTGCGTCACCGCGGGCGTCGCGTACTACGTGACGAACGGCGACTCCGACTCCGATTCCGGCGGCGACCTGGATACCGCCGCCCCAGCGGAGCCGAGCCCGACCACGGGCGGGGCCGGTGGAGCATGCGGCGCTCAGCCATTGGCGGGAGGGTCTGAGATCAAGGCCGTCGGCATGCCCGACTTCGCGAACGCGCCGCGCACCGGTATCGCCACGATGCGTATCACGACAAACCTCGGTGCAATCACCATCGCAATGGACCGCGCGGCGACCCCGTGCACCGTGGCAAGTTTCCAGCACCTGGCGGCAAAGCACTTCTTCGACGGCACGCGCTGCCACCGGTTGGTCACCGAAGGGCTCTCGATCCTCCAGTGCGGCGACCCAGTCGGCGACGGGACCGGACGCCCGGACTATCAGTTCGCCGACGAGAACCTGGCCGGTGCCCAGTACACCCGCGGCATCGTGGCGATGGCGAACGCCGGGCCGGGTACGAACGGCAGCCAGTTCTTCATCGTCTTCAAGGACGGGCAGCTCAATCCGCTATACACCCCGTTCGGCACGGTGACGGCCGGCATGGAGGTCGTCGATCAGGTTGCCGCCGGCGGTCACGACAACTCCATCGCGGGCGGCGGCGGGTTACCCAAGACGACCATCACTTTCCAGGGGCTGACGGTCGACTGACAACATATGGCGTGTCGGCGAGGCGCCTGCTACTGGCGCCCGTACACCGGAGGCGGCGTACTGGCTGGTGATGGCGGCCGTCGCCGGCCGTACCGACGTGATTGCGCCGCATCGCTACGTCCTTTGCACTGAGGATGCGGGCGATGTTGGACCGAGGGTTACCGGGCCGTGAGTTGCCGGTGGCGCGGTGTGGGCGACCGCGGGTACCGGTCGCGAGCCGCTCAAGCACGACGGCCCGTAGGCGATAGGTGCTGCCCGCGCGGCGCGCCCGCACGTAGGCCGCAGCTATCCGCGGGCCGCCAGCTGCCCACAGGGTGCCCGCGCGGCGCGTGGCCGGCCGGTGCGGTCAAGGCCGGACGCCAGTCCCCGCCCCCGTATACGCCGACGATCCGCATCGGCTGAGACGGCTGATGGCGATCGTGAGCGCGTATCGATTCACGGCCGGGCATGCTCCTTCCCTGCACCGCGCGTAGTGGTCTGGACGCGGAACGACGGTAACGCTCGCATGATGTCCGACATCACCCGATCGGACACCCGGCTCCCGGGGGATGGCTGCCCAAGATGTTGTCCGCGCGGGTGTTGGGCAACCAGTGGGCCCCTCGCGACTGGCAGTTCCTGTTCTGCCAGTCGCTGAGAGCTACGGGAGCGATCGGTCGGGAGCTGGACGAGCCGCAGTCGGTGTTGCTTCTGGCTGCCTTTGTTCGAGCTGTGACGCAGGGGCAACCGGACAACCACATCCTGGACGGCCAGCGCAGGCGTGACACCAGGTACACCGGAATCGGTTACCCGGCGCAAGGCGGCCGTCAACGCAAGGCACGGCCAGCAGGTCCGCACCCGCCGTCACGTCGAGACGATCGCCGCCGGTCCCGTCGGGTAGGACGTTGTGTAGCCACAAAACGGGATAGACCTTGCCGCACGATCCGCAGATCCGGGTCCCCCACCCTGTCGAGCAGACTTCACAGTGGCATTGGAATGTGTTCCGGTCCCGAGGCTCGAACTTGGTCGTGGTGCTGTGACAGGTGGGGCACGTCTCGAACAGGTCGAACGACCGTACCGCTGCCTCGACTGCGGCCATGGCCCGTGGCAGCGACGACGCCGTGGACCTCCGCGGCTCCCGCTCACGTCCGGTCGCCGCACCGACCAGCGTTTCCACCTCGTCGATCGACGGCCGGCGGGTCACCGCGACGCGCGTCAGCCCTGCCGGGTGCCACCAGCTATCGCTGCTGCTTGGCACGCTCGCGAACAGCTCCGCGGTCGGTGGATATTCGTCGACGAATCGGCGGCCTTGAAGGACCCACCGCAGCGCCCGGCCGAGCCGTTCCTCTCCCTCGATCTCCAACGGTGTCACAGGAACCAGGCAAGGCAGCGCACCGAAGCCGGCCGGGTGCACGAGGCGCTGAGTAGCGGCCGGCAATGCCGCCTGGGCGGCACGGAGCCCCGGATACACCACGATCGTGGGGTCGGCATGCATGCTGAGCGCGGCGGACCGAGCCTGTTCGGCGTCGGGCTGGCCGAGGTCGTGGCTGATCGGCGCCAGCCGGGCCAGGTGTCGTCCGTCGGCGGCGATGCGCAGGGTGCCGTCCTGTGCCATCGACCACGTGACACTACCGGCCGGGCCGCGCAGGAGCACGGTGGAGCCGGCCACCGGCAGTGCATCGGCCGGGTCGGCCGGCCGGTATCCGAGGATCGCCAACGCGCGCAGGGAGAGCGCGGCGACGTAGTGCGCGTATGCCTCGGGGAACGCACGTTCCGCCGATCTCACGCCTGCCATGACGGCGGTTGCGTGGACCGCCCACAGCTCCCAGAGTGCGCCGACCTGCCGGTACCGCCCGTCGTCCACGAACAGGTTGGTGCGCATGAGCCGGATCGGCACGGGCACCTGGCGGTTGGCCCGCCGCAGCACCGGCGATCCGTGCAGCGCCGCGAGCCGTGCCCGGGCTCGGCGGAACACCTCGAGGGTCTCGGCAACCGCCAGCGCCGACGCGGTGGTGTCGGAGACCGCTTTGGCGACGAGGCGGGCGACCCGGTCGAGCCGGCGCCACGACCGCGCGTGTTCCAGCGCCCGGTTGTACTCGTCGAGGTCGGTCAGCCCATCGGCGAGCGTTGTCAGCTCCCGGATGCGCCTGGTCAGGTGCTCGCCGAGCCGGTCCACGAGCTGCGCGGCCACCTGGTTCTCGTAGAAATCAACGTCTTCGGCGAACCGTTGCGACAGCACGCGTAGCGGCATGATGCGCCCGTGTTCCACGCCCGCCCAGTCCTCAGTGTGGCCGGCCAGGCGAGCGAGGCCGGCGGGCGGCACGCGGCGCGCTAGGTCCGCCCGCACCAGCTCGTCCACCCGGTCGAGTCGGTCGTGCGGCCGGAGGCAGACGTCGGCAAGCACGTCGAGCACGTCGAGCCCGGCACGCTCGAATGGGCTGAGCTCCGCGTGGTGCGACGCGTCGGGCACGAACATGGTGTCGGCCAGCCACGCGCCGAGGGTCGTGTTCGTGGCCAGCGCTCGTGCGACGTCGATGACGGTGCCGACGACAAGCGGGTCCGGTGCGCCGGGCCGATCGGCCATCATCCTTCCCTGCGCCGCTGCTCGTCGGTGAGGAGGCGGACGCACCGCATCGGGGCACCGCGCAACCTGCGTAGCTCCCAGGCGGTGCACACTGCGTCCCGGATCTTGCCGAGGCCCCCGGGGGTGACGTCGTACCGACCGCGCAGGGAACGGAGGATCTTCCAGGCCAGGAAGTGGTCGGCGGCGAGCGACCGGCCGTCCTGTCCGCTGTCCTCGCCCTCGGGCCGTTCGGCGACCGGGTCGCCGGCATGGGCGTCAACGACGACGGGCACGAACGCCTCCAGTTGGCGCTCGAGCCGCGGGCCCATGACCGCCCGGCCGTGCTCGCGCAGGTCGTCGGCGATCACGTCGAGGAACTCGCGCACCTCGGCCGTGTCCGCACCGTGCGCCTGCTTGGCATGCTCGAATGACTTGCGCAGCGCGATGGTGCTGTACGGCTCGATCTCCGGGAGCGTTGCCGGCCTCGGCAGCCTGGGACGCTGGGCCGGCAGCTCCATCAGGTGCGCGCGATTATAGGTCTTGTCGGCGAACTCCAGCGTCGACTCGTCCTGGTTCGCGGTGCCGATGAACCAGACGTTGCTGGGCAAGCGGATCCGCCAGCCGTCCACGAACCACTGCGGCGCCCGCCCGGTGCCGCGGGTGACCAGCTGGATCGGCTCGCCCTCGTACTCGAGCTTCGACAGCAGGACCGAGAAGTACTGCTCTGGCCGGGCCAGGTTCATCTCGTCGAGAACGATGAAGAACGGCCGTCCCCGGTACCTCGGCGTCTGCGCCAGGTACAGGGCTTGGAGGAATTCAGACTCCTCGAAGCGCCGCTCGAAGGTGTTGTGGTGCCCGAAGAGGTCCGTCCGGTCGCGCCAGCCGGCCTGGACCTCCACGACGGTGCACTCGGTGCCCAGCGCCTTGGCGAGGGCGACCGGCAGCGACGTCTTGCCGATGCCGCTCATACCCTCCAGCAGGTGCAGCCGGCTCATCGCGAGGCCACCGAGGAGGACGCACACGTCGTTGAGCCGGTACGCCCGCCGGCTGTCGGCGAACATGACGGCCTGCAGCGACCGGGCCAGCCGCGAGAGGTCGGGCCGGTCGGCGCTGATGACGCCGGGTTCGCTCAGCTCGGGATCGTCGTCCATCGCGACGCAGCGGGGGAACAGCGGCGTGCCGGGGTCGGGACGGTCGTGGGTCAGTTCCTGCACGGCGCCTTGCAGCTCGGCGATCCGGCTCTCGTAGCCCCGGGCGAGTACCTCGAAGTGCCGCTCGGCGTCGCTGAGCTGTTTCATCTGCAGGTTGTTGATGCGGCTCGCGAGGGCCGCTCCCTCGAGCTCCTGCACCCGGTACGCCAGCCGGTCGCGCTCGCCCGCCACCTCCCGGTGCTGCTGCTCCAGCCATCGCAACCGGTGCAGGTCGTCGTCGGCCAGCCGCTCGGCGAGCTTGCCGCGCAACTCGGCGTTGTCCGCGGCCAGGCGGTCGCGTTCGTCGATCAGGTACTGCGGATCGGTGCCGCCGATCCGCAGCAGCTGCTTCTCGCGCTCGGCGAGTTCCTGGCGCAGCTCGTCGATCATCTCGATCCGGGCGTCGGACTGGATCCGCAGGACCTGCAGCTCGCGGTCGAGGGCGGCGACTTTGGCCGCGGCGTGTGCCTTGATTTCTGACTCCAGGTCATCGAGCCTGCGTTGCACCTGGATCTGCTGCTCCAGCAGCGCTTGTCGCTGGTGGTGCAGATCGTCCTCGGACCGGCGGAACGCCGCGCGGTCCTTCTCCAGCCCGGCGACCTGCTTCGCGTGTTCCTCGTCGAGCACGCGCCGCCGCTCCTGCTCCTCGTGCCGTGCCGCCTGCCGGCGGCGTTCCAGCTCGTCTTCGAGCTCGGCGCGGGCCGCCTGGGCCTTTGCGGCGAACCCGTCCCGGGCCTCCTGCTCGCGGGCGCTCACCCGCTCGCTCCGGACGCGCAGCAGTTCCAGCTCGGTGGTGGCCTCGGCCTGAAGCGCCTCGGCGGTCTTGCGGGCCGCAGCGGCCTCGGCGAGTTCGGCGTCGAGACGCTGGCGGGCGGCGTCCGCAGCGGCCTCGGCGAGTTCGGCGGCCTGCCTCCGTTCCCGAGCCGCTGCGGCCGCCCGCTCGTAGTCGGCGGCTTGGCGCAGCAGCGTGTCGTACGCGGAGAGCACCGCGTCGTCGTTCGCCGCCGGCTCCAGACCCTGCTCGGCGAGCGCAGCGCTGACCTTCGTGTCGTCCTCGGCCTGCTTGGCGGCCGCTGCCAAGTCGGCGATCTTGTCGGCAGCCGCCTGCTGGGCTGTCCGGCGATGGCTCGGCGGCCGGTTCGAGGTCCTTCGCTTACCCATTTGTGGACCGGTCCCTTTCGCTACGTGTGCGGAGATCGGGCAGCGGCACGCCGAGGTAGGCCGCCGCGGTGTCCTGCGCAAGCCGCCAGGCAGTCGCGCCGTAGTCGAGGTTCAGCGGCACCGCAGCGGCATGCGCACCGCCCGTGTTCCGGTCCTTCGACACGTTCGTGAGGTCGCTGAGCAGCGTCGGCCAGGCCGCCGCCACCTGGCGGAAAGGATGGTCGGGTGCGCCGGTGGCGGCGCTGACGAGTGCAGCGGCCAGCAGCACCGGGGTCGTCGCCCGGTCCGGCTGTCTGATTCCCCGCCGGAGCTGATCGGCCTTCACCACGCCGAGCCGCGCGTGCTCGCCGAACGACATCCCGAGCTGCCGGCAGTAGGTGCCGAGCTGCCGGGCGAGCGGATCCCGCAGCCGTTCGACGGCCCGCAGCGGTGGCCGATGCCGAGCCACGAGGTCGCGCAGCACGAGCTCGTGCAGCCGCCAGGAGTACCGCGCGACGTCGCCCACCTCGGGACTGCCGTCGCCGCGTCGCCGCGCCCGGTCGATCTCCCGCTCCAGCAGCGTGAGCAGCTCGAACACGGCGTCGTGGTCGCGCACCCGGGCGGTGAAACGGTGCTCGAGCGTCTCGGCGATGCTGCGCCGTAGCTTGACGTCGATGAGGTCGGACTCGGTCAGGAGGCCCTCGGTCCGGCGGCCGACGAACTGCTCAACGTGGTCGCGCAGCCGGGCTGACCGCTGGACCTGGGTCGCTACCAGCCGCCGGAGGTAGGGGCTGGCGTGCCCGCCGAACGGGCTCATCGCGTCCCACGTCACCGTGGTCTCGCCACCCTCGTCGCGCTTCCGGGCGAGCAGTGGCAGCGGGATCCACACCGGTTGCCCATCGGTCATCACCGAAACGCGCGAGACCACCCGCTCGGGCGGGCCGGCCTGCCAGCGCCGTGTCCGGCCGCCGCCCTGCCGTTTCGCCGCCTCGCCGCGGGAGACCGCCTCCACGACCTGCTCGTGCGCCGGTGGCTCGGTACCGGTCCAGCCGTCGGGATGGACGGCAAACGCGTGCTTCCGTAGCGGCGCGCCTGCGGTGCGCAGCTGGAGCGTCGCGGCCGTCCGACTCTGCCAGTCGCACGGGCAGTGACCCGGCTCGACGGTCGAGGCCGGCCAGAGCGTGCCGGTCGTCACGTCCTGGTAGACGTAGGTCGTGATGGCCCGTGTGGGGTCAGGGAACCTGTCCTGCAGGACGTGGCGGCCGTTCGTCGTGATGACGCCGTACCGGTCGAGGTAACTCAGCGCGCGCAGGTCGGAGCGGACCAACTCGACGAGGTCGTCCTGCAGTCCGAGGAGCCGGCCGATGTCGGCCGCCTCACGCAGGCCGGCGCGGGCTAGGCCAAGCACCGCTGCCTGGAACACGTTGAGTCGGTCCTCGTGCACCAGCGGCGACACGACGCGGTACCGCAGCGCGGGCCAGAGCAGCCACCGCTGCCGACCCCGGAACTCGGCGAACTCGGGCCGGGCGACGGGGGACTCAGGACCGAATGCCAGCACCGTGTACCCCCTCGCAGAACTCGCGGAATGCGACGATGCCCTCGGCGACGGACCGGCCCGGCCGGCCAGGCACCTCCGGCGTGGCCGACCGCTCGGCCATGGCGGCGTCTCCGACGGCGATGAGCAACCGGCGCTGCCGGCTCATCGCCACGCACATCCGGCTGTCGCTGAGCAGGTGCCCGTACCGCTTCACGGCCTCGGCGGGACCGCCGACGGGCCGCGGGACCTCGCTGCTACGCGTCACCGACAGCAGCACGACGTCGAACTCCATGCCCTGGAACGCGTCCACGGTGCCTACCCGCAGCCTAGGCCGCGGCCGCTCCTCGGCCGTGAACTGCATCGTCGGCACGGGCATGAAGGTGCCGTCGTCGTCGACCACGGCCAGCCCGGCCTGCTGCAGCTCGGCCTCCAGCAGCTCCTGTTGGGCCTTGTAGAACGTGATCACACCGAACGACAGCCTTCGGTCCCGGTCCAACTCGGCCAGGTCGGACAGCTCCCGGACCAGCCGACGCGCCTCGGCCGGCCGGGTCCGGCTCGTCCCGGACCGTTGCTCGTCGCCGTCCCTTCGCGGCACGTCGATCCAGGTCGCCACCTTGCCGGCGTAGGTCGACAGGTCGTGGGTCAGCCGTGCCGTCGACGGATCGGGCTTGATCGCGTCGGCGCCGCCGTAGAAGACCTCGCTGACGAACCGGCCGAGGGCGGGGTGCATGCGGAACTGGGTGTCCAGCACGATCGTCCGCACCGCCGGCCTCTCGTCGGCGAAGAGGTCAAACCAGCGCTCGAACAGGCTTTTCGACAGCTCCGAGCCGTCGAGCGAGCGGTTGCGGCGCAGCTCCCGCTCGACCTTTTGCTCCAAGGCGTGCGGCAGTTGCTTGTGGTCTCCGACGAGGACGATGCGCCGCCGGGCGAACGCCATCGGGATCATCAGGTCGAGCGGGTTGGCCCGCGCCGCCTCGTCGACGACGACGGTGTCGAACACGGGCAGCGGCGCGTCGAGCAGCCGCGACATCTCCTCCGAGTTCGCCTGCTGGACTGTTGAGGCGAGCACGGCGTTGTACCGGGCCAGCGTCGACTCCACGAGGGCGAGGTCCTCCCGCAGGTCGTCGCAGTAGGCCAGCAGGACCTCGTCGGCGCTGTCGGCGGTCTCGGCGGCATCCTCCACCACGGCGTCCGCGACGAGGTGCAGCAGCGCCTCCACGTCGGGATCGTGCATCGGCGCGTGGAGTAAGGCGGTGTCGGCGGCGAGTCGCCCGAGCAGCTCGACGCGTAGCGCGGCGAGCTCGGCCAGTAGGTCGTCCCCGCTGTCGCCGACCTTCACAACGGCCTCCAGCAACCTCCGGGCCGGGTCGTCCAGCAGCCGATCCAGCTCGCGCAGCGCCCGGACGGCGCGCTGCGGGCCGTCGTCGGCGAACGCGACCGGCGTGACGCGCAGCGACCTGGCCTCCCGCGCCAGCCGCTCCCGCTCGTCGCCGGCCAGCGTCACGGCGACCCGGTCGACCACGGCCCGGTCGGCCAGCAGGTGGTCGAGCTCGTCCCGCAGCTCGCCGGGCAAGCGGACACCGGCCAGCTCCTTGACGGTGGCGAGGAGCGCGATCAGGTCCGGGCCGGTCATCGGGTGGCGCTCGTAGGCCGACGCGAGCTCCCGCAGCTTTCGCGCGGCGTCGTGGCGGGCGGACGCCGGCCGGTGCTCCTGCAGATACCGCTCGACGGTCGCAGCGACGCCGTCGCGCCACTCGCGGGAACTCTCCCAGTCACGACCCGGCCGCGCCCCGACGCGGGTCGGCGGCAGACCATGCCGACGCGCCTTGCGGGCGACGTTGTCGACCGCGTCGTGCTGCACGCTGGAGATCAGGGTCCGCTGCATCGACACTGTGCGCTCGCCCAGCTCGTCGAGGCAGCGCAGCAGGTCCGCGATGAAGCGGGTCTTGCCTGTGCCCGGCGGTCCCTGCACGAGCAGGACGTCCGGGGTTCGCAGCGCCATGCCCAGCGCGGCCCGCTGGACACCGGTGGGGGCCGGGCCGTCGGCGCCTCCGATAGCCGCGGCGATGGCCTTGTCGTGAGCCCGCTCAGCGCGCGGATGGGCTCCTGGCCGCGGCACCCCCTCGATGAGCAGCCGCAGCCCGGGCATCTCGGCCTGGTCGGTCTCGATCCGCTCACGGGCCAGGTCTCGGCGGCGCAGGCGGACCCGGTCCCCGGAGAGCGACCGGAACAGGTGCCCGGTCGGCGGCGGCGCGTCGTCCCCGTCGACGGCGAGGTCGACGGTCCAGTTGTTCCTGACCACGTACCGCACCTCGCCGTGCACGCCGGCCCTCGGCCGGCCGCGCCCGTCCTGCAACTCGGGCGGAAGGTCCATGGACGCCTCCAGCTGCAGCCTTCCGCCATACGAGGCCACCGCGCGGAGGAAGGATCCGGCGCGATCGTCGGGCTGCAGCTCGAAACGCCAGAGCCCGTCCGCGGTGATCTGACATGACCGGTACCGAGCCGAACCCATGCGCCGGGCCTCGTCGACCAGCGACTCGCGCTCGATCTCGTTGTACGCCTGCCAAAGGTCGAGGTATGTCCGCCCGTCCGACGTGAGCCCCTGCAGCGCAGCGCGGATGACCTCACTGGCGGCGGCCTCGTCGCCCCGGTCGACGAACCGCAAGTCGATCGGGCTGAGCCGGAACCAGCGAGCGTGCTGCCGAGAGGACGCGTCGGTGAGGCGCACGAGGCGAAGGGCATCGTCGGTCAGGGCGATGTCAGCGACCCATCGCCGACCGTGCAGGGTGAGGGCGCGGACGCCGGAACCCGAATCGCGGCCCGGACCTCCGCTATGGACGTACCGTTCCGCGGTCTGGCCCGGCAGCGCCGGAAGCGCGAACTCCTCGCGTAGCCAGTCCCGGATCGGCTCGAAGCCGGTCACCGCCCGCTGGGTGGCGATCCGTACCTGTTCGGCCACCCCGTCATCGATGCCGACGGTCATGCTTGCGCCAACGTCCGCTGTGGCGAACGCATGACACTGCACGCTGATCTGCTGCGGGGTGGCCTCGACGACCCATGACACGAGCGTGTGCCCGGCGGTGGTAAGCCAGTCGACGGTGTCCCGGTCTTCGACCCGGAGCCGGATCGGCTGGCTCCCGCCGCGGCCGGGTGCCACCTCGAACTCCGCGCGGCCGGTCCGGTGGCGGAGCACGACCTCCCGGTTCTTGGCGTGCTTGTCCGTAAGCTGGGTCAGCCACCGCGGGACCGAAGTCGCCGGGCCGGTGGGCAGCGACACGATGCGGATCTCGCCCGGCCCCAGCTGTTCAGCGAACACCCGCCACCTCCACCGGCTGCGGCACCAGCATTCGGTGCGGCCGGCTGTCGTCGCCAAAGTGCCACGTCCACGCCGCGGACACCGGCTCGTCGGCGCGGCCGCCCGGCAACAGCGACCGGCCCAGGCCGCCCTTCGGCGGTACCCGGCGGATCACACCGGTGCCCCGGTTCCGCACGACCAGGGTGTCCCCGCCGTTCCAGTCGACCTGGGCCACCACCGCGAGCGGATCGTCAGCCCCTCGGTACACGGTGCGGGCGGTGACGATCAGCGGCCGGTCGGCCTGGACAAACAACGTCAGGCCCTTGTCTTCCAGCGTCAGCGGACGCCGGTCACCGAGCCACGGGAACTGCTCTCGCACCAGCACCGGGACGACCGCCGGGCGGGCGGTGCCGCACCACGGGCACCGGTCCTTCGCGACGATGTAGCTGTGCGGGCACTTCGGACACTGCACGCATCGGTCGGCCGCGCCGTCGAGGGCGGCGGCCCACTCGCCAGCGCCTGGCCGGGCGCGGGGGTCCTGCATGCCGTCCTCGAAGGACCGCCGGAACAGGGCCAGCAGATGCCGGGTCAGGACCTGCTCGGCCGGATAGCCGTGCGGGGTCCGGTTCCGGTCGTCCGTGCCGTGCTCGATCCACGGCAAGAGGCCACGCTGGGCGTCGTCCTCCAGCTCGGCCGGTCCCTGGTCGACGTAGTCGCCGATGAGCGGGTGGTTCGTGGTGAGCGTCTCGTACGCCAGGACGGCGAACGAGTACACATCGCTGAACACTGTGTTGCCGGACGTGCCCCGCAGCACCTCCGGCGCCGCGTAGTAGGCGGTGATGAGGCGGTATGGGCCGGGACCGCTCTCGGTCTGCAGGTTGTCCGCGTCGACGAGCCACACCTCGTCGTGCTCCGGCCGGGCGGAGACGAGCACATTGCCGGGCGAGACGTCGCCGTAGACGATGCCCCGGTCGTGCAGCGTCCCTAGGATCGCGGCGCACCGAGCGAGCAGCCGCAGCCGACGGCGCAGCCCGCCACCCTGCGCGTACCAGCCGGCGACGTCGTCGCTCGTCGGCCCGCAGACCGCGCGGAACGCGACCATGTCCTGCAGGAGTTCCATCACGTAACCGACGTGCGGCGTGGCCAGCGGCTCCAGCGGGCGGCAGATCGGGACACCGTGCAGCGGCAGCCAGCGTAGCCGGCCTAGGCGGTCCTCCAGGCCGGACGCCGAGGCGCCGGTGCAGAGCTTTACCGCCAGCCCGCCGTGGTGGGTGCGGAACACCACACCCTCACCGCCCTGGCCGAGTGGTGCATCGAGGACGAGTTCCAGATGCCGACCGCTGCGCGCGGTCCGCACGCTCGATGGCCAGTCCGCCTCCGGTCGACTGGCCATCAGTCGAACTCCTCCAGCCGTACCCCCTGTTGACCCGTACGCTCGTGCAGAGCGCTCGTGACGGTGGCCGTCACCCAGCGGAACAGTCCGCTGATGTCGTGGATCTGGTCGGTCCGCAGGACGCCGACGCCGGGCGTGCTGAATGTGCGCAGCACCTCGTCGGCCTCGGCCGTCCGGTCGGTGCCGATGCCGACGGCCACTCGCAGCGCGCGGCTCCCCCAGCGTGAGGACAGCAGGGCATCCAACGGCATCTCCCAGTCGTCGGTCGGCATGCCGTCCGAGACCAGCACCAGGGCCGGTGGGAACGCTCGCTCCGGCACCGCCTCGGCGTCGTCGAGCAGCTCGCGGACGCGTGTCAAGGCGCTGCCCATGGGGGTGCGTCCGCGCGGGGCCAGGTCGACCCACTGGGCGCGCGACGCGGGAACCATCGCCTGGTGCAGCATAGCCTCGTCGCCGCCGAAGGCGACGACCGCGACATGGATCTCACCCCGGGCGGAGTCTTCCGCGCCGAAGGTGTCAAACATCGCCGCGATACTCCGGTTGAGCTGGACGATTTTGTCACCGTCCATGCTGCCACTGACATCGGCCAGCACAATAACTGGCATCGGTCGGGGCGCCCTCCGGGAACGGGACGCCAGTGTGTCCGGCTGTGCCATTACGGGTTCTATCACGCAGTTCACTCCTCCGCGACTCGTGAACGACGCCCTGCGCATCAAGTCGGCGAACCTCGCGACGGCGCGGAGCCTGTCAGAATTACAGACAGGCAATTCGAACGTCAAGAACTTAGAAGGATGAATCTCGCATGCTACGAGGTTCTAGCAGATGACACACGGGCAGATGCGGGTCGCCGCCCGGCGCGCGATGATCCACTTGTCCATGTGAGTAATCCGGAGCGGGTGCAGGCGCCCTCCCATCCTTCGCGCACTCCATCTTGGTTTGGCGGCTCCTGCTCGCGAGCGGGCTGCGCCGCGGCGAACTGTGCGGCCAGATCTGGCGCGATCTGAAACCAAACTTGGCCATCCTCACCGTCCGGCGCCGACGCATCCGTTGAGGATCCGACTGCAGTAGTCGGCGAGGTTGATGACGAGGGTGTTCTCCGAAGAGAAGCCGGCGAGGCTAACCAGTAGATCAACTCGAGTCGGTACCGGTGGCCTGGAAATATCCGCCGCATGCGATCACGTTTCTGCATAAGATTCGCCATCGCCAACAGATTCAATCGGCATTCGTTTCATGCCGCAAGACCGGTATCGGGAATGATCAGTGAAGGATGCTGTCTCGGTCTGGTGCGTACCCGACTGCGGAGGGTAGTGTTCGGTCGGCGTTCGCCACGAAGCGATGGAGGTCGCTGTTGCCGGACTGGCGTGACGAGGTGTGCAGCGCGCTGGATTTCTGGATCAGCAAGGAGGGCGGAGAACGTAGTACGCCTGGCATGTCGCGGATTGGGCGGGCACGACAGGAGGGTGCCCGCGGCTGGTACGCGGTGGATGTGCGCAACTCAAGAGCGGACACCGATCAACCTGAGGCGCTGAGACTAGCCGGCCCTGAAGAGCCGAGGAGCGGTGCTGGCTACCAGGTGTTGGACGTTGTGCAGGACGGTTCGGTGATTCGGATCCGGGTGGCCGAGTTCGTCGACCAGGCCGATGCCTACCTGTGGCGACAGAGACAGCCGCCGACGTACCTCATTGTCAAGCTGCGCGACGGTATCGCCGAACTGGACGACGCTGGCCTGGCGCATGATCTCGCACATGGTCGTCTGACGCCCGTTCCGGAACGACCGCGCCAGGTCGCTGGGTTCACACTGGGACAGCGGCAGGCGCTCGAGTCGTGCACGGGGCGTGGGGTGCACCTCGTATGGGGACCGCCGGGCACTGGCAAGACGCGAGTACTCACCGAGGCGATGAGCGCATTGGTGGCGGCTGGGCAGCGGGTGTTGCTGGTATCGGCGACGAACATCGCCGTCGACAACGCATTGCTCGGCGTGGCGAAGGCGCGCCGGTACACGGATGGCGCGTTGCTGCGCGTCGGCACGCCGCACCACCCCGAAATCCTGGCGCACGAAGACATCTGCCTACCCGCCTTGGTGCGCGAGCGACTCACCACAGTGGAGCTTGAACGGAAGACTCTCGAGCAGCTGCTCGTGCGCGCCCGTGAAGACGAGTCGCAACTTCGGCAGTTGGAAGAAAGGCTGACGGAATTCGACCCAGTGAGATATCGAAGTCTGAAACGGCGGCTGGCCCTCCGCGACCAGTTGCCGGTGCTCGCGGAGCAGGAGCAACGCGCAAAGGCAACCCGGGAGGCCGCAGCGGTCGAGGCCGCCCAGCTGCGGGATCGGACGATACGTGCAGACGGACGGGTTCGTGAATGGGCCGCCGCCCGTGCGGCGTATCTGCGGATCGACGCGCTGCGGAAGGAACTGGACGACGCGCGGGCGGCGACCGACAAACTAGTCGGTGATGCGTTGCATGCGCGGGGTGACGCCGAGCGGCTCGCCGCCTGGCTGCGAAGACTCGACGGCGAAACATTGATCGCCAAGCTACGCAACCGCGGCACACGGCAACGGCTGCGCCGTTCCTTCTCCGACGAATCTCAGGCAGCCGCAAACGCCGAGGCCCGCGCTGGTCAGGCCACCGAGCTGCTGGCACGCCGGGTGGCCGAGGTCGAGGGAGAGATCGGACAGATCGAGGCCACCGTACGGGCGAGCAGGGAGGATCTGGTCGCTGCCGATAGGGAGCTTGTCGAAGCCCGGCGGATGCTCGCCCAGGCCGAGATCGCCTTACGTCAGGCCACTGAGGCTGCGGATGCGGCGATCCGGACGCTCTCGGCGGCCGAGGCGGAGGCGCGTCTGAGCGGGGACGATCTTCGCTGGCTTGAGCATGTCGACCAGCTCGGCCTGCCGTCGTTGGCGCAGGAGCGGGACCAGCTGCGTTCGCGAGTGGCTGGTCAGGCGGTCCAAGTGGCGACGTGGCAGCGACAGTACGCGAAGGTTCAGGAGGAGTTCGATCGCCTACGCAAGGACGCGGAGGGCGAGATCATCCGCGCGGCCCAGGTGGTCGCCACGACGCTTGCGCGAATGCGTACCAACCCAACGGTCATGGCGGGACCCTACGATGTCGTGCTGGTCGACGAGGTTGGCGCGGCGAACGTTCCGGAGGTGTTGCTCGCCGTTTCCCGAGCCAGCCGCGCTGCTGTACTCCTCGGCGACTTCATGCAGCTCGGGGCGATCCTGCCGCCGCCGGTCAGCAAGGACCCGCGACCAGACGTGCGCCGATGGCTCGTCCCCGACGTATTCGCCCACTGCGGTATCCGGACCTCCGCGCAGGCTCGTCAGCACCCGGGTTGCACCGCATTGGATGTGCAGCACCGCTTCGGCCCGGAAATCATGGGACTGGCCAACGCCGTCGCCTACGACGGCCTGCTCAGGGCTGGGCAGCAGGTGCGGGCACATACCGAAGATGACCCTGAAATCGTGCTCATCAACGTTGACGACCTCGACGACCTGGGCGTGGTGCGGCCTACCGGGCCGCACAAGGGATGGTGGCCGGCGGGTGCGCTGCTCAGCCGGGTGCTCGCCGACTATCACCAGACCCGGGGCGAGCGGGTCGGCGTCGTGACGCCGTATGGCGATCAGGTGGAGGCGACGCTTGAGGCGCTGCGCGACCAGGAGGAGGGCAGCGGCACCGTCACCGAGGTGGGCACCGCACACCGGTTCCAGGGGCGCGAGTTCCCGGTCGTCGTGTTCGACCTGGTAGAGGACGACCGGTCAGAACGGTGGATGTCGGCCGCCTCACTAAACGCGGACGATTACGCCCGTAGCGGCATTCGCCTGTTCAACGTGGCGATCACCAGAGCCCAGACGCGGCTGTACCTGATCGCCAGCCGTCGCCGCGTCGATGCGGCTAAGCCGGACAGTCCCTTGGCGTGCGTCTCACAGCTCCTGCGTGAGCGCCGGGCCCGCATGGTTTCTGGCGCCTGCCTGGTCGCCCCAACCGTCCTCCGTGACAAGGATCGCTTCGGCCTCGGCGTGTTCGGGAACGAACTCGCTGACGTGCTCGCCGAGCACGTCCGTATCAGCGACATCAGCGACGAACGCCAGTTCTACGATACGTTCGCCGGCCACCTCTCCACTGCTGAGCGCTCGATCTGGCTGTGGGCGCCATGGACTACCAGCCGAGTCACCTCGTTGCTGCCGGTGCTCACCGACGCGGTCGCCCGCGGCGTCGCCGTCCGGCTGTTCGTCCGCGACCCCAGCGACAACCTGCAGGGCAGGACCTCCAGTCAGGCATACCTCGCTCAACTCCGGACGGCCCTGCCGACGGTCGTCGAAGTACACGAGATGCACCAGAAGATCGTCGTCATTGACGAGCGAATCGTGCTGCTCGGCAGCCTCAATGCCCTATCTCAGCGCACAACGCGCGAGGTGATGCTGACGCTGCACGGCGAGCACTTCGCGCGCAAACTCCTCGAACATGAACACGCCACTGTCTTTGCGGCGCCGCCGCGCTGCGGTGCCTGCCGTGGAACCACCGTGCAGTTGCGTCGCACGAAGCAGAAGGGATGGCATTGGCGCTGTTACGCACCGACCTGCCCCGGGTGGAATTCCAAGGGGACGCGTAACTGGACTGAGACCGTGGTGCTTAAGCCGCAACCCGCGCGGCAGTCACTGGCTGCCCCGAACCAGAAAGGTCGAGGGCTCGCCTAACACCGCGGCGGCGCCGTCGAGGCTGGCGGTGCCGCCGCAGCCACCAGGATGAGAGCGTGGGAAGACCCAGTGGAGGGACCCAGCCCGTGGCGCGTGTTGGGCCTTCTCCGCTGTTGGACGAGCAACGCGTCGCGTACGAACTGGTGCTGCACAAGGTTCAGCAGGCACGAGAGCAAGACATCAAGAGCGTCGTTGTGGTGGCCGGTGGTCCCGGTAGTGGCAAGAGCGTGATCGCGTTGTCGGTCCTCGCGGAGTTGGCCAGGCAGGGATACCCCGTGCTGCACGCCACCGGGTCGAACTCCTTCACCGAGTCGATGCGCAGGTACGCCGGACGCGGCTCCTCCCGGATCAAAGAGATCTTCAAGTGCTTCAACTTCTTCGTAGACGCACGCCGCAACGGCCTCGACGTGCTCGTCTGCGATGAGGCCCACCGAATCAGGAGGAACTCGCTGAGCCGCTTCATGTCCCAGGACCTGCGCGTGAAGGCTGCCGGACGCCTGCAACTCGATGAACTGATCGCCGCGGCGCGGGTACCAATGTTCCTGCTCGACGAGCATCAAGTTGTGCGGCCCGGCGAGTTGGGGACCGTCGACATCATCCGGCGCAGGGCCGGCGAACTCGGGCTGGATTTCGAGTTTGTGCCGTTACACGGTCAGTTCCGGTGCGGCGGCAGCGAAGCATACGAGCACTGGGTTCTCGACCTGCTCGGTCTGGAAGGCCGTCAACCGTCGATCTGGGCCGGTGACGGGCGTTTCGACGTACGGATGGCCGACTCGCCGTTCGAGATGGAGGCGGTCCTGGCCGAATGGCAGAGCATGGGCGGAACGGCGCGTATCTCGGCGGGCTTCTGTTGGCCCTGGAGCAAGCCGCTGCCTGATGGGTCACTGGTCGACGATGTGCAGATCGGGGACTGGCGGCGTCCTTGGAACGCCAACAGCGACCGGAGCATCGGTGGCGCTCCCGGCAAGGCGTACTGGGCCACGGACCCTGCTGGCTTCGGGCAGGTCGGCTGTGTTTACACAGCACAGGGATTCGAGTACGACTGGTCGGCTGTGATCATCGGCCCCGACCTTGTGGCGCGCGACGGCCAGTTGGTCACGCGACGTCTCGAGTCGAGGGACCCGGAACTCAAGGGCAACAAAGCGACCGACGAACGGGCCGATCAGTTGATCCGCAACACGTACAAGGTGCTGCTGACTCGGGGCATGCGGGGCACGGTCATCTACACAACTGATGCGGAAACCCGCGAGTACATTCGGCAGTTCGTCAAGCCGCAGCGTGGACTGGAGACCCGCTACGCGTCTGCCGAGCCGGGGTGTAAAGCGTCGGGACGCTGCGTCCGCAGAACCGTTCCCTCTCCGCCGACGACGGTCGGTTACCGTACAGGTACCGAAGCTGGTGGAGGGACGAGTGGACGAGCTCTTCGACTTGCCCGGCGGCACCGCGGTGTCCGGGGCGCCAGTTTCGGCGCAACTCTCGGCCTTCGACCGCACCTTCCCGGCGCGGGTTGCGGTGCTCATGCGATCCCGCCCGATTATCGAGGCGATCATTGCCGCGAACCGGCAGGACTGGCCGGCAGCCACCTACGATATCGCGACGTTTGCCCTCGCCGCGATCGATCTGGTCATCGCCCAGCAGGGTTTCGCGGAGGAGGCCACCTACGACGAGGTCGTGGAAGGACTCAGCACGCTTGCCCGGCGCTCCGCACCGGAGCGGCCGGTGTCGGAGCACCGCCGCGTCGGCGAATATACCGTCGACGCCCTTCTGAATCGGGGGGAGCGCGAGGCGCCGTTCACGTACCGGATCAGCGACTTCACCGACGATGCGCGGACCCACCAGCAGCGGCAGGTGCAGTTCCGACTGCTGATTGAGCGGGAGGACCCGGTGCGGGGCGAGGTCGTGCTCAACGCCACCCGCGACGCGATCAACGCACTGGTGGGTGGGCTGGAGTTCGATGTCGAGGACGAGCAGGTCGCCAACGAGGTGCTGCTGGAACGCCAGCTGTCCAAAGGGGCGTTCGACGCCGCGGAACGTGCCGCGGTCCGGGCCCGGCTGCTGTCGGTATCGCTCGCCGAGGACCTTCACGAGCTGATCAAGAACACCCGCCGGGACCTGCGCGCCGTCATTCAGGAGTGGGCAACGGCCGTTCCGGATCGTCTGGCCACGGCCCGGGAGCACATCGCCGGCCGGATGGAGGCCGAGCACCGCCTGCTCGCCAAGGTCCGCGAGTCGCTGGAGTCCGACGACCAGCAGGTCACCATGGCGGCCGCCCGGATCGCCGCGCTGCTCACTGAGTGCTCGCGTCGGCACGACGCCCTGCACCGGCAGGTTATCGCCGCTCGCGGCGTGTTTCTGGAGGAGCATGATCGGCAGTCGTTCCGGCCGCCGGCGCTGGGACATCTGCCCGACGTCAACCGGGAGGTCCTTACGCCGTTGCTCGGATTGGACAGCGAGACCGCCCTTGCGGTCACGCACGGTCCTAACTGTATCCACCGGGCGAATCAGCCCATAGGGGGAAATCTCACGGTGTCACAGGCAGAGCTGGGGACGATGGAGGAGACGCTCGCCGCGACCGAGCGCGAGGTGGAGGCCGCCCTACGCGGCGCGACCGTCACCGTGCGGGAGCTAAAGCGTGCACTGGGTGCCGCTCGCAGCGGGCACGTACGTGACCTGCGCAAGTCCTTGGCCGCCGCCCGCGATGCCGCAAACCGGCTCGCGGACGACACTCGCGGGACCGCCGACGGCTTCGACCTCGACGAGCAGGCGTACCTCTCGTCCGGTGGATACGTCAAGGAGTTGCTTGCCGAGGCGGAAACCCAGGGACTGTCCATCGTGGAGGATGACGACCGGCTGCTGTGCTACCCGTCCCTGCTGCGGGTCCTGCCCAGCGACGCTGCGGTCGAGGTGGACAAGGTCCGCGATCGCCGGCTGCGACCGTCCGTGCTGGTGGCGGCGCTCGCACGGGCACAGGAGCGGGGGCCGCGGTTCAAGGCCGAGGCGTTCCTCGACAGCCTCCGTTCGGCGTACGAGCTGCTCGTGTCCGGCACGGACAAGCGGGACGACGCGGTGATCCGGCTGGTCGATATCTGGTCGGTTTTGACGATGCTGCCCGGCCAGCGCGGCCAGTACTCCAAGCAGGAGTTCGCCCGGGACCTGTACCTGCTCGACCAGAGCGGCGTGACGCACACCGCACGCAGCCCGCGCACGCTGAGGTGGGCGGCGAGCACCGGCACCAAGGGCTCCGGCACCCTGGTCACGGTGGCACGCAACGGCCAGCAGCAGCGGTACTGGGGGATCTCGTTCACCGAGGCGCCGCGATGACGGTCGCGGCGATCGGTGCCTACGAGTACCTGGAGTTCATCGAGCGGGAGTACCTCGCCAGCTACATCGGGCGTGGAGGCGCCGCGGTCAAGGTCCTTGCCGTGGGGGACGACGCGGAACGACTCCGGCTCTCCACCGGGCTCGCCAAGTCCGGCGATCGGTTCGAGCACGCGGCAGTCGACGCGGCGACCACCCGCGTCCACCTGATCGACCAGGTGTTCACCGCGATCGCGCAGCAGCTCGACTGGGTCGCGCTGGCCGAGGCGGTCGTGCGCGCGGCACTGGAGAGCGCTGCGTTCCCCGTCCCGGGCGAGCGCCAGGGCGTCGACCTGGCAGCGGTCGCCCGCCACCACGAGGTGGACGCGGCCGAGTTGTACCGCAGCGTCCGCCGCGCGATCGAGCAGATCGTGCTGCGGGACACCGAACTGAGCCACGAGTTCCGGGTCGCGATGCTGCGGCTGTGCCAGGAGCGGCTGGGGCGCGGCGACGTGAGCGAGACCGAGCGGGAGACCGTGATCGGCTGGCTGCGAGGCGAGCGGCTCCCCGCCGCGGACCTGCGCAGGGTTGGGCTGCGCACCAAGGTGAACAGGTACAACGCCAGGCCGTTGCTGCTGTCGCTGACCCGCTGGCTGCGCATCGCGGGCCGCTCCGGACTGGTGTTGCACCTGGACCTCGACCGGCTCGCCGTGGCCCGCCGCCCACCGGTGGGACTGCGTGACGGGCACTACTACTCCAAGGCCGCGACCCTCGACGCGTACGAGCTCGTGCGCCAGCTGATCGACGCCACCGACGAGACCGAAGGGCTGTTCGTCGCGGTACAGGTGCCGCCTGTGCTGATCAACGACGAGGCGCGCGGTCTTCCCGCGTACACCGCCCTGCGACTGCGCGTCGCCGACGAGGTACGCGACCGGCGGCGACCCAACCCGTACGCGGCACTGGTCCGGATCGGCGCGGGCGGACAGGAGGCGGAGTGAACACAGTGAACGGCAGTATGGATCCGACCCTCACTGCCCGGAGGGCGGTCGAAGCGCTGCGGGCGGGCGTGCCTAGCCGGGACGCCGTCGAGGCGCTGGGCAGTGGACAGAGCGCCATCGAGGACCGGTTCCAGGCACTGTGCGAAGGCGCCGGCCGCGGCGCGGCGGGTGGCCTGCTGCTCGGCGGCGGGTTCGGGGCTGGCAAGAGCCACCTGCTGGAACACCTGGCTGGACTCGCCCTCGGCGCCGGATGGACGGTCAGCCGGGTAGTGATCAGCAAGGAGACGCCGCTGCACGACCCGGCGAAGGTGTTCCGGGCCGCGGCGGCCTCCGCCCTCCGGGCCGGGCAAGCCCGGCCGGCGATCATCGAGGCGGCGATGGCGCTGGACCTTGACGGCCGGGCCTACGCCGAGCTGCTGCGTTGGGCAGTGTCGAGTGGGTCGGAGCTCAACGAGCGGTTCCCCGCGACGCTCGCGCTGTTCGCCCACGTTCGGGAGCGCGACGCCGCGTTCGCGGAGACGATCCTGCGGTTCTGGTCCGGCGATCCGATCGCAGTTCCCGAGCTGCGGCGGCGGCTGAAGGAGATCGGCGAGCAGCGGCCCGCCCTGCCACCGGTCGCCGCGGTGGAACTGGCCAGGCAGCGGTTGCGCTTCGCGGCCCGGCTGCTCGCCGCCGCGGGTTCGCCCGGGTGGCTGGTGCTCTTCGACGAGGTCGAGCTCATCGGGCGGTACTCGCTGCTGCAACGCGCCAAATCGTACGCGGAGCTGGCCCGGTGGATGCGTGGCGAGCACGGCCAGGGGGCTCCGATCGCTGCCGTGTTGGCGATGACCGACGACTTCGAGGCCGAGGTCATCAGCCGCAACGACCGGGAGGTGGTGCCGGCGAAGCTCCGCGCCAAGGAGACGGCCGAGGGGACCGCCCTCGCGGCGGCTGCCGAGGTGGGCATGCGGATTATCGATCGGGAGATGCACCTGCTCACGCCGCCGGACGACGTCGAGCTCAAGGAGGCGTACGACCGGCTACGCGGCCTACACGGCAGGGCGTTTGGCTGGCAGCCGCCGGACGTGGCCGGGTTGGAACGGCTCGGCGCGACCCGGATGCGCCAGTACGTCCGCGCCTGGATCAACGAATGGGACCTGGTGCGGTTGTACCCCGACTTCCAGCCGGAGACCGAGGTGGTGGACGTGCCCAGCGACTACCGCGAGGATCCGGACCTGGAGCGCTCGGACCCCGAATGAGCGTCCGGCCTCGACCTGGTGCGTAACGCCCGGGTCGGCATATCGGCGTTTCTAGCCTAGACAGGCCACTCGTGTACGGGGATGTTTTCGTGCATGTGCTCGATGTATCGCTTGAGCACCTCGCGCAGCGCGGACCGGCGGTCGAGGTTGTTGTTGTCTTCCAAGGCGTGCAGGGTTTCGACTTGCCACGCGGCGCCGTTGCGGCCGGTGAGGCAGCGCTGCTCGATGATGCGCAGCAGCCGGTCGCGTTCGCTGGAGCCGACGCCCCACTGGTCGAGCCCCTCGTGTGCCATCGGTAGTAGGCGGCGCAGCACGAGCTCGGTGACTGGTAGGTTGCCGAGGCCGGGCCAATATACGGTGGCGTCGATGCCGTGGCGGGCGCATGAGTGGAAGTTTTCCTCGGCGGCGCTGAACGACATCTGTGACCACAATGGACGGTCCGACTCGGCGAGCATGCGGACTGTGCCGAAGTAGAAAGCGCCGTTGGCGATTGTGTCGACGACGGTCGGGCCGGCGGGCAGCACGCGGTTTTCGACGCGGAGGTGCGGGCGCTCGTGCACCACGTCGTAGACCGGGCGGTTCCAGCGGTAGATGGTGCCGTTGTGCAGGCGCAACTCTGTCAGTTTTGGCGTGTCGCCGCGGGCCAGGGTCTGCGCGGGATCGTCGTCGTCGCACACTGGCAGCAGTGCGGGAAAGTACCGCACGTTCTCCTCGAAGAGGTCGAACACCGACGTGATCCAGCGTTCGCCGAACCACACGCGTGGGCGTACACCTTGGGCTTTTATCTCTTCGGGGCGGGTGTCGGTGGCCTGCTCGAAGAGCGGGATGCGGGTCTCACGCCACAGCTCCTTGCCGAACAGGAACGGCGCGTTCGCGCCGAGCGCCACCTGGACGCCGGCGATGGTCTGCGCCGCGTTCCAGTAGGCGGCGAACTGCGCCGGGCTGACCTGCAGGTGGAACTGGGTGCTCGTGCACGCGGCCTCGGGCGCGATCGTGTCGGTCGTGACCGCCAGCCGGTCGACGCCGTCGATGCGGATGTCGAGGTCCTCGCCGCGGGTCGCGAAGATCTGCTCGTTGAGCAGCGCGTAGCGGGGGTTGGCCGACAGCGACTCCAGCGTCAGGTGCTCCCGGCGCAGCGTCGGCAGTATGCCGATCATGACCATGTGGGCGCCGACCGTGCGGGCCTTCTGCTCGGCCGCGTTGAGGCTGGCCCGTACGTGTTGCTCGAAGCCGGCGGTGCCGTCGTCGGCCAGCCGGCGCGGCGCCACGTTGATCTCGACGTTGAACTGGCCCAGCTCGGTCTGGAAGTCCGGGTCGGCGATGGCGGCGAGCACGTCGGCGTTGCGCATGGCCGGCTCGGCGGCCTCGTCGACCAGGTTGAGCTCGATCTCCAGGCCCGTCATCGGGCGCTCGACATCGAACCGGGCCGCCCGCAGCATCTCCGCGAACACGTCCAGGCACTGCCGCACCTTCAGCCGGTATCGGGCGCGGTCCTCCCGGCTGAACTCGCGCCGCGCGACCTCCTCGCCCATGACTCCATAGTGGTACGAGCGGGGCGCTTACGCTACCAGTACTACGGGCTCCGACTCGCGCGGCTTCGGCACCTCTAGCGGCTGGGTGTCGACCGGGGCCTCGGTGGTGGCCTCTTCGACCTCCGCCGGGCGGGTCAACATGACGACGCCGGCCGCCGCGACCGCCGCCGCGCTCAGGGCCACCACCGCGCCACGGCCACCGCCCGCGAAGCGCTCGCCGAGCAGTGCCATGCCGATGACCGCCGACGCGATCGGGTTCGCCAGGCTCACCGTCGCGAGCGGGGCGCCGAGGCCGGAATCCCGGTACGCGACCTGCGAGAGGAGCAGGCCGCCGACCGACATCGCGGCGAGTACCAGGGCGACGGGGCTGACGAGCGTGCTCGCGCCGTCGGTGGAGGCGCGGAGCGTGACGGTCTGCGTGAGGGCCGACGCCACCGCGAAGGCGACACCCGACGCCACGGCGTACAGGATGCTGCGGGCGATGCTCGCCTTGGCGTACTTGGCGGCGACCATGACGGCGAGGACGGCGATGACCGCCACGACCGCCAGCGTGGTGGCTCGGCCGGTCGTGAGGACGGTCGCCGTGTTGCCGGGCCCCACGAGCACCAGCAGCACCATGAGCCCCGCGATCGTCAGGCCGGCGCCGCGCCAGTGCTCGGTGGCGACCCTCTTGGAGACGAGAGCCGCGCCCATGGGCAGGGCCAGTACCAGCGTGAGCAGACCCAGGGGCTGCACCAGGGAAAGGGGCCCGTACGCCAGGGCGGCGACGTGCAGGGCACCGCCGGCCGCGTTCAGGCCGACCGCTAACCACCACCGGCCGAGCTTCAGCAGCGCCAGTACGGTGTGCCGCTCGGCATCGGCGGCAAGGCGCTCCTGCGTCACCGCACCGCCCGCGTAAGCCGCGGCCGACGCGATGGCGAAGAGGACCGCCAGCGCCAACGCACTCATGTACACGATGATCTCTCGCGAAAGGGCTTCGCACGTCGGCCGACAGTGGGTTTGTGCCCTACGTCATGCGCAGTAGTGGGTGATGCCCATCTCATACCCGAGAGGGATGCCGGTCCTCCATCTCCCACACATGATCGAGGACGTGCCAGATGATGCGGCGGGTCGCGTACCGCGCGGGCCAACCGTTCGGCCGTAGCGGCGAGCCGTCCGACGGCCTCGACAGCGCGCGCTTCAGATCGGCCCGGAGCGCGGCGACCGCCTCCTCGTCGTCGAACGCCGGCTGCTTGTGCTTGACCCCGATCATCCGCCCGTATCCGCTCTCGGAACCCACCACGTGGTCGAGCATCTTGTCGCGGTCCCGCCCGCCGCCCCGCGGTCCCTTCGTCAACTCGGCCGGTGACCTCGCCGCGACAGTGGCGAGGATGTCCCAGGCGGCGGTGAGCAGCTCGCCGGCTCGGGCGGCCTCGGCGGCCTTGACCGGCTTGCGGTCCGCGCTGGCAATCGCCCCCGGTACGCCGAAGTCGGTGCTCGCTGAGCCGGGCAGGCGCTCCTGGATGTCGAAGGTGTCGGTTTGTGGGAACGCGAGGCCGGCCTCCTCGGCGACCGCCTTGTACCTGCCCGCGTAGGCGGCGAGCGCCTCGATCGCGAGCTCCTCGGTCTTGGCCGACCTGCACCAACCCGGCCACTCCACCGCCCACGCGAAGACCTTTTTCTTGCCGGTTTCTGTCGCGATGGGAGCCACTTTCCCAGCCATACCGTCCACCGTAGGGCGTATCCCTGCCACGTAACGTCACATATCCCGGCCTTCCGGTCCCGGGTCGGCCGTGCGTGCTGCGCTCGATGCTGGTGGTGCGTTCGTTGGGGTCGCGGCCGCGTGATGCTCGCGCGCTGTGCGCCCTTTCCGTCGATCAAGGGCGAATGCACGTGATTGGATCTCTTTTCCGCGTGCGTTTGCCCTTGATCCACGCACATGGCCTTGATCGACGAAGAGGTCACCCGGGGTGTGAGCCGGCGCGCCGTCACGGCCGGGGCCAGCCGCCGGGTTTGGGGTTGGCGGCGGCGTGGCGAGGTGTCGGCCGCGCCCTGCGCGCCGATCAAGGGCAATCGCATGGATCAAGGGCGAATACACGCGGTTTAGCGATCCAACCGCGTGCGTTCGCCCTTGATCGGCGTACCGGGCGTGGCGACACGCCGTGCCGGGCCGGCCTGGAGGCCGATCCACGCGGAGAAGAGATCCAACCACGTGCATTCGCCCTTGATCGGCGGAAAGGGGCGCGGCGCGGAAAGGGGCGCGACGCGGGGCGCGGAAGAGCCCTGCGGGCAGCGGGGACGTGGGTAGCGGGACACGGGCGGCAGGGCGCGGGGGAGGAGTAGGCGTGAGGGTTAGGTGGACAACGTGCAGGCGGCTGCTGTGGTTAGAAGGGCTAGGCCGGTGGTGGCTTGGATGAGGAGCGCGGGGCCTAGGTGGGACCACATCGTTGGAGGGTGGGGGGTCAGGAGCTGTCCGGTGGTCAGGTTGACGATGCGCTCCACTCGGGGGGCGAGGTCGGGGTCCTTCTGGCGGCGGACGGTGACCTGGATGTGGTCGGCCGGTTCCAGGGCGGTTTGCGGCAGGTGGCCGTGGATTTCCAGCTCGCACAGCGTGCCGTATCTGTCGCGCAGTCGTAGCGGCGTGACCAGGAACTCTGGGCCCTTCTTCAGTTCCTTGAACGAGCGCCGGCCGCCGCTGCCGCTCCCCGCGCGCAGTACCGACAGGATCGCGGCGACGATCAGCCGGGCGACGGTGGCGGCGGCGAAGACCGCCATCAGCGCGGGCTGGCCGACCTTGACCTCGCGGGAGTACCCGCCGAGGAGCTGCACGACATGCCCGGTGATGATCGGCCCCGGTGGGCGCGAGACGGGCTCAGGGAACAGTTCGCGATCCAACCCCATAACTCAGCGTATCGACATGAATACATGATCGCGAATGAGTGAATACAGTTCCACGTACCGCATCGCCATCCGCGCGGGCGTGAACCGGCGCGCGGCCTCGGCCATGCAGTCAGCCGGGTCGATTTTGTCGGCGGCCAGGGCGAGCTCGGCGAGCTCGTCCTCGTCGTCGGTGAGCAGGCCGGTGTGGCCGTCGTCGACGAGTTCGGGCAGGCAGCCGCGCGCCAGGGCCACCACCGGGGTACCCAGGGCGAGCGACTCCACGACGAATGTGCCGCCGGGCTCCTCCCAGCGCAGCGGCGCCAGTACGGCCTTGGCACCGGCCACCAGGTCGTCGCGCTCCTGGCCGTGGACGGTGCCGATCCACCGCACCCGCTGGCCGTCGACGTGCGGTGCGACCTTCTCGTGGAAGTATCGGGCGTCCGGGTTGTCGGCGTCGGATGGCAGGTCGGCGGGGTCGCGGTACGGCCCGACGGGGCCCGCCAGGATCAGGTCGAACCCGTACTGGTGCGCCAGCCGCGCCCCGAGGTCCTGGCCCTTGCCGGGCGTGATCCGGCCGAGGATCAGCAGGTAGCCGCCCTTGGCGGGGCGAGGACGGCGGTCGGCGCCGGTCGCGAGCGGGGTGGCCAGGTGCACGTGGCCGACCGAGTGCGCGCGCAGCGCCTCGGGTGCGCGGGCGAGCTGCGACGCGGAGACACCGTTGACCCGGACCCGCCCGCCGCCGTCGAAACCGCCGTACAGGTCGGGGTGCTTGGCGAGATCCCAGTGCAGGGTGTGCAGCGCGGGCGGCGCGTCGGGGCCGAGCGCGGCGACGGTGGCCAGCCCGACGGCTTCGACGTGGTCGTGCACCAGATCGATGTCGTCGCGCTCGCGCAGTGCCCGCACCACGCCGTGCAGGTGTGCCTGCGCGACGCCGCAGACCTGGTTGTACGGGCGCTGGAGGGCGCCGAACTGGCCGTCCGGATACACGGACAGGAGCTCGTCGACGGGGAGCGCGCTCGTGCCGACGGACGCCAGCACCACCTCCACGCCCAGCTCGCGCAGCGGCGGCACGAGGGTCGCGACCACGTTCTCGATGCCGCCGTAACCGCGCGGCGGCACCGGCAACCACGGCCCGGCGTTCATGAGCACCTTCACTGTTTCTCCTGGTTCGCTCGGTCGTGCGGCGCCTTGAGGCGGCGCCTTTCCAGCGGCGGCGGGGTTCGTTGAGGATTGGGTGCGTGGCGCCGCTGGAAAAGCGCCGCCGCGCCAACTTCCTCGCTCACTGTTTCTCCTGGTTCGCTCGGTCGTGCGGCGCCTTGAGGCGGCGCCTTTCCAGCGGCGGCGCCGCGCCGACTCCCTTGATCACTGGGCCGCCCAGAAGATCAGATGCCGGGCTACCGCGATGTCCGCGGCGGTCCAGGGCCGTTGCTCCCGCGGCCTCACCCTTCGCGGCTACACAACCCCTCACCGGACCACCAGTTGGGCGAGTGGCGGGCGTTCGGTTACGGATATGTCGGTTACGACGATTTCGCGGTCCAGGTTGGGCAGTGCCTCGGCGCCGCCGCGGCGGAACTGGGTGAGGGCGTCCGCCGGCGGGGTGGGTGTGGCGGCCATGCCCTTGCGGTGCAGCCGCGACCATGCCGTGAACAGGATCTGCGCCGCCATCCGGCCCAGTGCCTCGGTCTCCTGGTTGCGGTGGTGGCGCTCGCCGAGGTCGACCTGGGCTAACGCGTCCAAGCCGACCATGTCGAGCAGGTCGATCAGCATCGCGATCTCCACGCCGTACCCGGACACGAACGGCAGCCGCTCCAGCACCGCCCGGCGGCCCGCGTACTCGCCGGCCAGCGGCTGGACGATGCCGGACAGTTCGGGCCAGAAGAGGTTCAGCAGGGGGCGCGCCATCAGTTCGGTGACCCGCCCGCCGCCGTCCCGTTCGTAGCCGGCGGCACAGTCCAGCGGCCGGTGGTAGAAGCCCTTGACGAACGCGACCGAGGTGTCGGTCAGCAGCGGCCCGATCAGGCCGGTGACGAAGTGCGGACGGAAGTCTCGCAGGTCGGCGTCGACGAACGCGACCACGTCGCCCTGTGCGGCGGCGAGCCCCGCCCACAGCGCGTCGCCCTTGCCCTCCATGCGGGGCAGGCCGCGGGTCATCTCGTCCTGCTCCACGACGCGGGCGCCCGCCGCGCGGGCCACGGCGGCGGTCCCGTCGCTCGACCGGGAGTCCACCACGATTATCTCGTCGACCAGCGGGACGTCGCGAACCAGCTTGCCGTGGATCGTCGCGACGATCTCGCCGACCGTTTCCTCCTCGTTGCGCGCGGGGATGACCACGCTGACCCGGCTGCGCGCCTTGGCGCGTACGAGCTCACGCGGCGTCCACTGCGCCGCCGACCCGGTCCGGTATGTCGACCAGGCCTCCACCACAGGGATGACCGAACGGGATTGCCACATGGACGTACGAATTCCCTCGGATCGGGGTACTCAATCGCCACACGGAGGTTGGGAGGGACGCATGGGCAGGAGTCGCGTGGGTTTGATCGGTGCCGGGAACGTGGCGCAGCGGCACGCGCGCGTGCTGTCGGGGTTCCCGGACGTGGAACTGGCGGGCGTGACGGATGTGCTGCCCGAGGCGGCCGCGCGGCTGGCCGATACGCACGGGACCAGGGCGTTCGCGGACGCCGACGCGCTGCTGAGGGCGGATCTGGACGCCGTGTACGCGTGCGTGCCGCCGTTCGCGCACGGGCCCGTCGAGGAGGCGGTGCTGTCCGCGGGGCTGCCGCTGTTCGTGGAGAAGCCCCTGGCCGCGGACCTGGAGACCGCCGAGAAGATCGCCGCCATGGTGGACGGCGCGCCGACCGCCGTCGGTCACCACTGGCGGTACCTGGCCGTGGTCGAGCGGGCCCGCGAACTGCTCGACGGGCGGCCGGTGCGGCTGGTCAACGGCGCCTGGCTCGACAAGGTGCCGCCGGTGGCCTGGTGGTCGCGGCGGGACAGGTCGGGCGGGCCGGTGGTGGAGCAAGCCGCGCACGTGCTCGACCTGGCCCGGCACCTGGCCGGCGAGGTCAGCCGGGTGTGCGCGGTGGGCAACGGCCTACCCCCGCCGGGGGACGGCGCGGACGTCGACTCGGTCACGGCCGCCACGTTGCATTACACCGGAGGGGCGGTGGGGACGCTCAGCACGGCCTGCGTGCTCGGGTGGAAGCATCGCGCGGGACTGGAGATCTACGCGGACGGGCTCGCGCTCGCGGTGGGGGAGGACGAACTCGTCGTACGCGAGGGCGAGCGGGAGTACCGGATGCCGGGTGACCCGGAAGCGGCGCGGGTGGCGGTGGACAGAGCCTTCATCGACGCGGTGCGGGGTGAGGGGGACGACATCCGGGTGCCGTACGCGGAAGGGCTGCGCACCCACCGGCTGGCCTGTGCGATCGCTCAGTCAGCGGCCACCGGGGAGGCGTGCGATGTCTGAGCGCGTGGTCGTCGTGCCGGGACCGGGTGCGGTGGAGATCCGGTCGGAAGAGCCGGAAGCATTGCGGGACGGCACGTTCCGGGTCCAGACGCTCTACAGTGGAGTGTCCACAGGCACCGAACTGAGCTACGTCAAGGGCACCAACCCGTACCTGTCGGCGCGGTTCGACGCATCGCTCGGGCTGTTCCGCGACGGCGAGCCCTCGACGCCGTACCCGGTGACCCGGCTGGGGTACATGGAGGTCGCCCGGGTGGCGGAGAGCCGTACCCCGGCGGTGGCACCGGGGGAGCTGGTCGCGATGGCGTACGGGCACCGGACCGGGTATCTGGCCGACCCCCTCGTCGACCGGGTCGTACCCCTGCCGGAGGACCTGGATCCGGCACTCGGGGTGTACGTGGCGCACATGGGACCGATCTGCGCGAACGGGCTGTTGCACGCCGCGGCGGACGCTTTCGGTGCCGCGGTTCGCGGGTTGGGGGACGGTGTCGCGGGACGGCGTGTCGCGGTGGTGGGCGCCGGCGCCGTCGGGCTGCTGACCGCGCTGTTCTGCCAACGCCACGGCGCGCAGGATGTCCGCGTACTCGATGAGACGTCGCGGCGGCGAGCGGTCGCGGAGGCCCTCGGTCTCGCGACGCTCGACCCGGCGGACGGCGACCCGGCGGTCGCGCTGAAGACCCGGTGGCGGCACGGGCCGGGCGATCGGGGCGCGGACCTGGTGTTTCAGTGCCGCGGCCAGGCGTCGGCGCTGCACCTGGCGCTGCGGCTGCTGCGGCCGCAGGGCACGGTGATCGACCTGGCGTTCTACCAGGCTGGGGCCGATGCGGTGCGGCTGGGAGAGGAGTTCCACCACAACGGTCTCGGCCTGCGCTGCGCGCAGATCGGCCGGGTGCCGCGCGGCCTCGCGACGGCGTGGGACCGCGAGCGGCTGTCGGCCGAGACGATCGAGCTCTTGCGCGTGTACGGGGACGTGGTGCGCAAGCATCTGGTGACCGCGGTCGTGCCGTTCGACGAGGCTCCGTCGCTTTTGACCGATCTCGCCGAGCGTCGAAGGCAGGAGGTGTCGGTGATCTTGGAGGTGTAGCGTTGGGGTCCGCCGCAGCCCGGGCACCCCACTGTGACCCACGCCCTAGTACCGTTGCGCCTCATGGGTGTGTCCTCACGGTTGAAGAGCAGGGTCCAGCGGTTCCTCCAGCGCCCTGGCACCACGGTCGATCTCGGCCCGTTGGAGAAGTTGCTGCCCAAGGTCGCGGCGCGCGAAGACGCGCTGAAGGAGCTCGACGACGCCGAGCTGACCGAGGCCGCCGGTAAGGCCGACGAGTACGTCGAGATCTGCGCCGTCGGGCGGGAAGCGGCGCGCCGCGGGCTCGACCAGCGCGCCTACGACGTGCAGCTCATCGGCGCGATGGCCCTGCTGTCCGGCAAGGTCGCCGAGATGGCCACCGGTGAGGGCAAGACGCTGACCGCCGCGATCGCGGCGTACGGCCACGTGCGGCGCGGTCACGGGCCGGTGCACGTGCTGACCGTCAACGACTACCTGGCGCGGCGCGACGCGCTGTGGATGGCACCGGTCTACAAGCTGCTCGGGCTCAGCGTCGGCTGGGTGACCGAGGCGTCCACGCCGGAGCAGCGGCGCGCGGCCTACAACAACGACGTCACCTACGTCTCGGTGAGCGAGGCGGGCTTCGACTACCTGCGCGACCAGCTCGTGGTCGACATCGACGACCGGGTGCAGCGCGAGCTTGCCACGTGCATCGTCGACGAAGCCGACTCGATCCTTATCGACGAGGCCCGCGTGCCGATGGTGCTCGCGGGCACCGTGCCCGGCGAGCAGGACCCGGTACACGCGGCCGACGCCCTCGTGCGCGGCCTGCGCAACAAGCGCGACTACGAGATCGCCGACGACGGCCGCAGCGTGGCGCTCACCTCGGCGGGCCTCTCGCGGATCGAGTCCGAGCTCGACGACGTGGATCTCTACGCCGCGGAGAACTTCGACCAGCTCTCGGCGGTCAACGTGGCGCTGCACGCGCACGCGCTGCTGCACCGCGACGTCGACTACATCGTGCGCAACGGCGCCGTCGAGCTCGTCGACGAGATGCGCGGCCGGGTCGCGCAGCGCCGCCGCTGGCCCGACGGGCTGCAGGCCGCCGTCGAGGCCAAGGAAGGGCTGGGCGCCACCGCCGAGGGCGAGGTGCTCGACACGATCACCGTGCAGGCGTACATCGGGCTGTACAAGACGCTGTGCGGCATGACCGCCACGGCGGTACTGGTGGGGCACGAGCTACGCGAGTTCTTCAAGCTGGAAGTCGCGGTGATCCCGCCGAACACGCCGTGTGTCCGCGTCGACGAGTCCGACCGGATCTACGCGACGCGCGCCGAGAAGGAAGAGGCGCTGATCGAGGAGATCCGCTCGGCGCACGAGACGGGGCGCCCGGTGCTGGTCGGCACCCTGGATGTGAAGGAGTCCGAGCAGCTCGCCGCCGGCCTCAAGGCGGCCGGTGTCGAGTGCGTCGTCCTCAACGCCAAGAACGACGAGGAGGAGGCCGCGATCATCGCGGAGGCCGGCATGCACAACGCCGTGACCGTCTCCACGCAGATGGCCGGCCGCGGCGTCGACATCCGGCTCGGCGGCAGCGACCAGACCGACTACGACCGGGTTTCGGACCTGGGCGGGCTCTACGTCATCGGCAGCGGCCGGCACGACAGCCGCCGCGTCGACGACCAGCTCCGCGGCCGCGCCGGCCGGCAGGGCGACCCGGGTACGTCGGTGTTCTTCGTGAGCCTCGAAGACGAGCTGGTCGTGCGGCACGCGCCCGAGCTGATCCCGGCATCGCCCCGGATGCACGCCGACGGGCTCGTGGAGGACGAGGCGGTCAACTACGCGATCGAGCACGCCCAGCGGGTCGCCGAAGGCGTCAACCACGAGATCCACCGCAACACGTGGCGGTACAGCGTGGTGATCGAGCAGCAGCGCCTGGCGCTCGCCGTGCGGCGTGAGCGGCTGCTCACCACCGACGTGGCCGGCGACATGCTCCGCGAGCGCTGCGAGGAGAAGGCCGAGAGCCTGGAAGACGACGAGCTCGTCAACCGGGTCGGGCGGTCGATCGCGCTCTACCACCTCGACCGGCTGTGGGCCGAGCACCTGGCCGAGCTGTCCGAGGTGCGCGAGGGCGTGCATTTGCGGGCGCTGGGGCGGCTCGACCCGCTCGACGAGTTCCACCGGGCGGCGGTGCCGGCGTTCAACGACCTGTTCCCGAAGATCGAGGAGCGGACGGTGGCGACGTTCGAGGAATCCGAGATCGACGAAGACTGGGAGCCGGAGGTGGCGACGCTCGTGCGGCCGAGCGCGACGTGGACGTACCTGGTGCACGACAACCCGTTCGGCTCGGAGCTCGACCGCTTGATCTCCGCGGTGGGCCGCCGCATCGCCTCGTCCCGCTAACCCCACCCGTCCCTGCGCCCCGCGCCGCGCTGCTCGCGCCGCGGGGCGCGCGCCCCGCGGCGCGGCGTGGTGGCTGCGCTGCGGCGGGCTGTTTTTGCGTCGATCAAGGGCGAATGCACGTGGTTGGATCTCTTTTCCGCGTGCATTCGCCCTTGATCGATGGAGATCTCCTTGATCGAGCATTGGGCTACCGCGACGGCCGTCGTGGTCCGGGCCGTAGCTCCCGCGGCCTCACCCTCCGCGTCCAGCACGTGATCCCGCCGGCGGCCGCGTTGCTGGCCGCTGGCGGCGGGGTTGGGCTTGGCGCTCTGAGCTGGCAGCGGGGGTTGGGGCTTGGCGTCCCGGAGCTGGCGGCGGGGTTGGGTTTGGCGCTCGGAGCTGGCGGCGGGTTGGGCTGGGCGCTCGGAGCTGGCAGCGGGGGCCGGGGAATTCGGCTCGCTCTGCGAGCCGCCGGCCGCCGCGGTGCCCGCGGGAGCAAGCGGTCCGCCGCTGACGCGGACCGGGGCAAATGAGCCTATGGTCCGAAAGGTCGTCGCTCGGTGGGAGCGCGGGACCGGCCGAGCGCGCGGCGTGCGGACGAACTTCGGGGTTCTTGCGCCTTCAGGCTGGCTCGGAGGCCGCGCTTTCCGCGATGTCGCGGGCGCCGTCTGCGGCCGGGCGGTGGCGCGGTGGTGTGAAGCGGGCGAATCGCCCGTGTGTGCGCCTTTGGCGGGTCGAGCGGGGCCGCGAGGGCCCGCTGAGGCTGTCGCGGTGCTCGCCGATCAAGGGCGATTGCATGGATCAAGGGCGAATGCACGCGAAATGAGATCGAATCGCGTGCGTTTGCCCTTGATCGGCGTAGGTGGCGTGGCGACACGCCGTGTCGCGCTGGCCGGGCGGCGGCTGCGCGACGGATCGGAGATCCAATCGCGTGTATTCGCCCTTGATCGGCGGAAAGAGGCGGCGACTGCGGTCGCCGCCTATGCCGCGCGGCGCCGCCGGCGTGGAACGCGGGCCCGTGCGCGCCTTGGGCGCGTCGAGTGCGCCCGCGACGGCCGCGAGGGCCCGCGGAGAGCGCCGCGGTGCTCGCCGATCAAGGGCGATTGCATGGATCAAGGGCGAATGCACGCGGAAAAGAGAGATCCAACCGCGTGCATTCGCCCTTGATCGGCGTAGGCGGCGTGGCGACACGCCGTGTCGCGCTGGCCGGGCGGCGCCCGCGCGACGGATCGGAGATCCAATCGCGTGCGTTCGCCCTTGATCGGCGTAGGTGGCGTGGCGACACGCCGTGTCGCGCCGGCCGGGCGGCGGCCGGGCGGCCGCGCAATCAGCTACATGTTGATCATGTGGCCGGCTAGGCCGTGGATGGCTTCCTTTACGGCTTCGCCGAGGGTGGGGTGGGCGTGGACGTTTCTGGCTACCTCGTGCACGGTCAGGTCCCACTGCTGGGCCAGCGTCAGCTCCGGCAGCAGCTCGGTCACGTCCGGGCCGATCAGGTGGGCGCCCAGCAGCTCGCCGTACTTGGCGTCGCTCAGGATTTTCACGAAGCCGACCGCGTCGCCCAGCCCGTGCGCCTTGCCGTTGGCCGTGAACGGGAACTTCGCCACCTGTACGTCGAAGCCCTTTGAACGGGCCTGCTCCTCGGTCCAGCCGAAGCTGGCGATCTGCGGCTGGCAGTACGTGGCGCGCGGGATCATCACGTAGTCCAGTTCCATTGTCTCCGCGCCGGCGATCGTCTCGGCGGCCACGATGCCCATCGACTCGGCCGCGTGCGCGAGCATCAGTTTGGCGGTCACGTCGCCGATCGCGTAGATGTGCGGCACGCTGGTGCGGCAGCGGCCGTCGATGTCGATCGCGCCGCGGTCGGTGAGGCGTACGCCGGTCTTGTCCAGCCCGTATCCGTCGACGCGCGGCTGGAAGCCGATCGCCTGCATCACCTTGTCGGCTTCGAGCACCCGCTGCTGGCCGTCGCGCGACACGGTGACGCGCACCTTCGGACCGGACTCGTCGATCGACTCGACGCGGGTGGAGGTGAGCACGTCGATGCCGAGCCGCTTGTACCGCCGGGCCAGCTCAGCGGAGACCTCGGCGTCTTCGAGCGGCACCATCCGGTCGAGGAACTCCACGATGGTGACCTTGACACCGTAGTTGTGCAGCACGTACCCGAACTCGACCCCGATCGCCCCGGCGCCCGCGATCACGACGCTCTCCGGCAGCTCTTCGCTGAGGATCTGCTCCTCGTACGTCACGACCCGGTCGCTCACGGACGTGCCCGGCAGTAGGCGCGTGGTCGCACCGGCGGCGATGATGCAGTGGTCGAAGGTGATTGTCTGGTCGCCCACCTGGATCGTGTGCGCGTCGATGAAGGTGCCCCGCCCGTCGTACTGGGCGATCTTGTTCTTCTTCATCAGGTAGTGGACGCCCTTGACGCGGCCGTCGGCGACCTTGCGGCTGCGCTGGTACGCGGCGCCGTAGTCGAAGGTCACCTCGCCCTGGATGCCGAAGGTCTTCGCCTCCTGGTGGAACAGGTGTGCCAGCTCGGCATTGCGCAGCAGCGCCTTGGAGGGGATGCAGCCGACGTTGAGGCAGACGCCGCCCCAGTACCGCTCCTCGACGACCGCTGTGCGGAGTCCCAGCTGCGCCGACCGGACTGCCGCCGTGTAGCCGCCGGGTCCGGCGCCCAGCACGACAACGTTGAAGTGCTCGCTCATGCGCTCGATGCTACGTCCCAGGCATTCTTGACCTTTTTAGTGAAGAAAACCAAGAAACCTTTGCCAGGCTCACTCGGTGTGACTGGTGTGGTGAAAGTGCTCTACATCGCCGGCTGGGGCCGCAGCGGTACGACCATCCTGGACAACATCCTCGGCTCGTACGAGAACGTGTTCTCGGCCGGTGAGCTGTACTACCTGTGGCGGCGGGGCCTGGTGCAGGGGCGGCGCTGCGGGTGCGGGGAGAAGATCGCCGAGTGCCCATTGTGGTCGAAGGTGCTCCATGTGGCGTACGGCAGCGAGGCGCCATGCCCGAGGCGGACGGCTGATCTCCAGTACCGCGTCACAAGGGTGCGGAACACGCGGAGGCTGACCCGCGGTGAACTCGACGCGGAGGCGGCCGAGTACCGCGACCTGGTCGGCAGGCTGTACACGGCCGTTGCCGACGTGACCGGCGCCGACCTGGTGGTCGACTCGTCGAAGCTGCCCTCCGGTGCGGCGGTGCTGGCGCGCGTGGCGGGCGTCGAGCCGTACCTGGTGCAGATGGTGCGCGACCCGCGCGCCGTCGCGTACTCGTGGACCCGCCCGAAGGCGCAGCTCGACCGGCACCGGCCGATGCTGATGGACCAGCACGGGCCGGCCGAGAGCACCACCAAGTGGCTCGCGTGGAACCTGCTCACCGAGCAGGTGGCCCGCGGGTACGAGGGAGGGCGGCGGCTGCTGCGGTACGAGGACTTCGTCGCCGACCCGCGCGGCACCGTCGAGGGCTTGATGGCGTGGGCGGGTGTGGCGGCGGGCAGCGGGCCGTTCGTGGACGGCCGCACCGTGCGGCTGGGCGAGAACCACACCGTGTCGGGCAATCCGGGCCGGTTCAGGACCGGGCCGGTCGCGCTCAACCCGGACGAGGAGTGGCGGCGCGCGCAGCCGCTGGGTCCACGCGCGCTCTGCACCGCGCTCTCGTTCCCACTACTGCACCGCTACGGCTACTCGCTCCTCCCGTGATCATTGCGTCATTCAAGTCGCTCTTACGACTTGAATGACGCAATGATCACTCAGGAGATGGCGGCCACCGCGGCGTCCGGTCCGCCGCGCCACACCAGGCCCACCTCCGTGTATCCGGCGGCGTGCAGCGCGTCCAGGTGCCACGACACGGGCGGGGTCCACTCGGTGCTGTGATGGTTGGCGAAGACCTTCGCGCGTTCGGCCACCAGCGGGCCGAGCGTCGGGTCCTTGGCGACGTGTGCCCACCAGTCCTCCCAGGACAGCACCGCGCCGGCCGCGTACAGGGCCGCCCGCCGCGCCTCGGACCGCGCGTGCCGCTTCTCGTTGAAACCGGGCAGGCCGTCGTCTGGCATGTGGTCGGCGTTGACGAAGACGCCGCCGGGGCGCAGCACGTCGCGGATCTCCCCGTACAACGCCGCCAGCCGGTCCGCCTCGATCCAGTGCAGGGCGGTGGCGGTGAGCACCGCGTCGTACTCCCGGTGGGGGAGCGCGGCCGTCCACTCAGGACCGCGCAGGTCGGCGGTCACGACCGCGGACCGGCCGTCGAGGGACGCGCGGGCGATGTGCTGCAACACCGGGTCGACATCGAGCACCGTCGTGGTCGCTCCGGGGAAGCGGCGCAGCGCCCGCAGTGAGATCGATCCGGTACCGCCAGCGAGGTCCAGGATCTTCGGTGCCCACCCGCCGGTCACGGTGTCGACGGTGTCGAGGAGCGCCGCGAACCGTTCCTCGCGGTCCGGCAGGTACGCCTCCTGCTGCCGGTCCCAGCTCTCCTGCCACGCCGTCGTGTCTGTCGTGTAAGGCCGCATGAGGTCTAGACTAGTTACCCGTGAGGTCGTGGGGCGCGGCGGACATGCCGGACCAGTCCGGGCGCACCGCGATCGTCACCGGTGCCAACAGCGGCCTCGGCCTGGTGACCGCCCGCGAGCTGGCCCGGCGCGGCGCGCGGGTCGTGATGGCGGTCCGCGACGAGGAACGCGGCCGGCGGGCCCGCGACGCGCTGCTGGCCGCCCAGCCCGGCGCCCTGCTGGAGGTGCGCCGCGTCGACCTGGCCGACCTCGACTCGGTGCGGCTGTTCGCGGAGCGGCTCACCGCCGATGTGGGGCCGGTCGACCTGCTCGTCAACAACGCCGGCGTGATGATGCCGCCGCGCGCGCTCAGCCCGCAGGGGTACGAGACGCAGTTCGCCGGCAACCACCTCGGCCCGTTCGCGCTCACCGGGCTGCTGCTGCCCGCCCTCGCCGCCGGCCGCGACCCGCGCGTGGTCACGGTCGCCTCGGCGGTACACCGGCAGGGCAGGATCCGTTTCGATGACCTCACCGGCGAACACCGGTACTCGGCGCCCGCCTTCTACGCGCAGTCCAAGCTCGCCAACGTGCTGTTCGGGCTCGAACTGCACCGCCGGCTCCGCGCCGCCGGCAGCCCGGTGCGCAGCCTGCTCGCCCACCCCGGGTACGCCCACACGAACCTGCCCTCGACCGGTCCCACCGGCCCGTTGCGGGCGGCGCTGCGGTTCGGCGGCCGGCTGTTCGCGCAGCCCGCGGAGGTCGGCGCCCTGCCCCAGCTGTACGCGGCGACCGCGCCCGAGGCGGCCAGTGGCCAGTTCATCGGACCGCGCGGGCCGCTGGAGCTGTGGGGCCGTCCCACCGTCGTACGCCCAGCCGCCTCGGCCCGCGACCCGGAGCTCGCGAGGCGGCTCTGGGCGCGGTCCGAGGAGCTGACCGGCGTGCGGTACCCGCTATGACACCTCGCGCTTGAGCAGTCGCGTCCAGCCTGCGGCCAGCGGCACCAGCACCCACACCGCGCTGGCCGTGGCGAGCTTCGCCCACGCCTGGCCGGGCATGCTGCCCTCCAGCAGCGGCTGCATGGTGACGCCCAGGTCCAGCCACTGTGCCGGCGTCTGGAGGGCCTTCACCATCTCGCCCACCACGCTCCACAGCGTCGGCAGCATGAAGTAGACGACGATCGCGAGCGCCGAGTTCATCAGCAGCATGCCGAACGCCACGCCCATCACGATGTTGATCACCTGGGCGAGCAGCGAGAACGGGAGGATGGCGCCGAGGCTCCACGAGCCGTCGCCGTCGAACAGCGCCGAGCCGACCACGTTTCCGGCCGCCGCGACGGCGAGGCTGACCCCCACCGACGCCACCGCCAGCGCGACTGCGGCGAGGAGCTTGGCGACCGCCACCCGGCTCCGCTCCGGCACCAGCGTGAACGTGGTCAGCGCCGTCCGCTGCGTCCACTCGCTGGTGGCCGCGAGGATGCCCAGCACCGGCAGCAGCACGCCGGAAGGGATCATCATCAGCTGGAAGAGGTTGCGCAGCGTCAGGTCGGCCGGGTCGGCGGCGAACAGCATGATCACCGCCAGCGCGACGTACCCGAGCCCGATCGTCACCATCAGCCAGAACCCGGCCCGCGTGTCGGTCATCTTGCGCAGCTCGACGGCCGTGAGCCGGCCAAGGCCGGGGCGGCTGCTGGTACCGGCCACCCGCGGTGCGGCGATCACGCTCATTTCACGGCCTCCTTGACGGTCCGTCCGGCGGTCAGGGTGAGGAACAGCTGCTCCAGGCCGCCGTCGTCGGCGGGGCGCAACTCCAGAAGGACTGCCCCGGCCGCCGCCGCCACGCGGCCGACCGTCTCGGCGTCGGCCTGCGCGACGAGGGCGCCATCAGCGGTACGCGTCACCGGCACGCCCGCCGTGGTCAGCGCCCACTCGAGCTTCTCCGGCTCCAGCCCGCGCACCCGTACGCCGGAGCCGGCGAGCAGCTCGTCCTTGGTACCCGACGCGACGACCCGGCCACCCCCGATGACCACCAGCCGGTCCGCCACCGCCTCGACCTCGCGCAGCAGGTGCGACGAGAGCAGCACCGTGCCGCCCCGATCCGCGAAGTCGCGCAGCACGCCGCGCATCCAGAAGATGCCTTCCGGGTCGAGGCCGTTCGCCGGCTCGTCCAGGATCAGGACCCGCGGGTCGCCCAGCATCGCGAGCGCGATGCCGAGCCGCTGGCGCATGCCCAACGAGTACGCCCGGACGCGGCGCTTGGCGGCCGTGGCGTTCAGCCCGACGAGGTCGAGCAACTCGCCGACCCGCCGCCGGTCGACGCCCATCGTCTGTGCGGCCAGGCCGAGTACCTCCCGGCCGGTGCGCCCCGGGTGCTGGGCTGAGGCGTCGAGCAGTACGCCAATCTCGCGGCCCGGGTTCGGCAGCCGCCGGTACGGTACGCCGTGCACGGTCGCGGAACCGCCCGAGGGCGGTGTCAACCCGCAGATCATCCGCATCGTGGTGGACTTGCCGGCGCCGTTCGGCCCGAGGAACCCGGTCACCGTGCCGGGCTCGCACGCGAACGTGACGCCGTCGACGGCTGTGTGCGCGCCGTAGCGCTTCGTCAGGTGTTCCACGCTGATCATGGGTCCAGTGTGCGGGCGCCAGCGGTACCGCGGCCTCCGTCACAGGTCGGCGGCGCGCGACCAAGGTCTAAGCCCGCGCTTCTACTTTGGTTGGATGCCGGGGCGCGCGGCGGCCCGTACCATTTGGATCATGGCTGGTGTGGTGCCCGAGTATCGGGCGCTCCTGCCGGGCGTGCTGCTCGCGGAGCTCGACCCCGACGTGCGGCCGGCCCGCCGCACGGTGCGCGACTGGGTCGTCGACGTGCTGGCGTTCCTGTTCTCGATCATCATGGTGCTGGTCCTGATGGCGGCCAGCGACGAGCAGGGCGTCACCGAGGGCACGCTCGCGATCGACGCCCTCCTGGGGCTGGCCTGCTCCGTACTGCTGTGGGGGCGCCGGCGCTGGCCCGTCGCGGTTTGCCTGGTGATCGCCATCGCCGGCGTGTACTCGGTGACCAGCGTCGGCGCGGCGATCATCGCGTTTTTCACGGTGGCGGTGCACCGGCGCTTCCCGGTCGCGGCGGCGACCGGCGTGTTCGGCGTGGCGGGCGGGCTCGTCTTCCCGGTGCTGCGACCCGACTGGGCCAGCAGCCTGTTCTGGGTGGACGTCGTCTGGGCGCTCGTCGTCACCGCGCTGATCCTGGGCTGGGGCATGGTCGTGCGGGCCCGGCGGCAGCTCGTGCTGTCGCTGCGCGAGCGCGCCGTCCGCGCCGAGTCCGAGCAGCAGCTGCGGGTCGCGCAGGCGCAGCAGATGGAGCGCGCGCGCATCGCGCGCGAGATGCACGATGTGCTGGCGCACCGCATCTCGCTGTTGAGCCTGCACGCGGGCGCGCTGGAGTTCCGTCCCGACGCGCCGCCGGAAGAGGTCGCGGAAGCCGCCGGCGTCATCCGCCACAGCGCCCATCAGGCGCTGCAGGATTTGCGCGAGGTGATTGGTGTACTGCGCGAAGGCGGCGACGACGACGCTCCCGACCGCCCCCAGCCCACCCTCGCCGACCTGCCAAGCTTGATCGAAGAGTCGCGCCAGGCCGGAATGCGCGTGCGGCTGGACCGCGAGGTGCCAGACTTGGCGGCGGTGCCGGTGGGCGTGGGGCGCAACGCGTACCGGATCGTGCAGGAAGGCTTGACGAACGCGCGCAAGCACGCGGGGGGATCCACAGTGGACGTTATCGTGGCGGGGGCGGCCGGTTCGGGGCTCTCGGTAGAGGTACGCAACCCGTGGCCGGTGGGCCGGGCGACGTCGCCGGCGATCCCGGGTGCGGGTACGGGGCTGGTGGGGCTGACGGAAAGGGCGGCGCTGGCGGGCGGCCGCCTGGAACACGGCCGGACGGCTTCGGGCGACTTCCGCCTCTGGGCCTGGCTCCCGTGGCCATCATGAACCCGCCCGCGGGTCCGTCTTCTTCCGCGCGGCCCCCTGTTTCCGCGGGCCCTCCTGTTTCCGCGGCTCCGTCTTCGTCCGCGCGGCCGCCTTCTTCTGCGGGCCCGCCTGTTTCCGCAGGTCCGTCTGTGTCTGCGGGGCGGCCTTCTTCCGCGGGTCCGTCTGCGTCTGCGGGTCCGCCTTCTTCCGCGGATCCGCCTTCCGCGGGGCGGCCTTCTTCCGCGGGGCCGGCTGCGTCCGCGGGGCGGCCTTCTTCCGCGGATCCGCCTTCCGCGGGGCGGCCTTCTTCCGCGCGGCCGTCTGCGTCTGCGGGTCCGCCTTCTTCCGCGCGGCCGGGTGGTTCGACAAGCTCCCCGAACTTGTCGGAGGGTGAGCCCGTGCGGGTGCTCATCGTGGACGACGACGCGCTGGTGCGAGCCGGACTCGCCATGATCCTGCGGGGGGCCAACGACCTCGCGGTCGTCGGCGAAGCGGCCGACGGGGCCGAGGTGGCCGCCGCCGTCCGGCAGCACCGGCCCGACGTGGTCCTGATGGACATCCGTATGCCACAGGTCGACGGCCTCGCCGCCACCGAACAACTCCGCCGCCGCCCCGACCCTCCTGAGATCATCGTGCTCACGACGTTCCACGCGGACGAGTACGTGCTGCGAGCACTCCGGGCCGGCGCGAGCGGCTTCCTGCTCAAAGACACCCCGCCCGCCGAGATCCTCCGCGCCGTACGGTGCGTCGCCTCCGGCGAACCCATGCTGTCACCGGTGGTCACCCGGCAGCTGATCGCGCACGTCAGCGACGGCAGCGCCGACGGCCGACGGCGCCGCGCCAGCGACCTGCTCAGCCGGCTGAGCGAACGGGAACGCGAGGTGGTGTTGGCGGTAGGCCAAGGCAAGTCGAACGCCGAAATCAGCGGCGAACTCTTCATGAGCGTGGCAACGGTAAAGGCCCACATGTCCCGCGTACTGACCAAGCTCGAACTGAACAACCGCGTACAGGTAGCCCTCCTAGCCCACGACGCCGGCCTAACCTAACCCCCCGCTCCGCGGCCCGGTTGCGCCGCGCCGGGCTGGTGGGCCGGTGGCGCCGCCCCCTGCCGGTGGCTCGGTCGCGCCGCTCCCTTTCCGTCGGCCGGTCGCGCGGCGGCCCGCCCCTCTTTCCGCCGATCAAGGGCGAATGCACGTGGTTGGATCTCTTCCCGCGTGTGTTTGCCCTTGATCGATGCGAATGCCCTTGATCGGCGCGGCCTGGCCGTGATCCTGGCCCGCGGACCTTGGCTGGCGCGGCGCCGCTGTGCCGGTGGGTGCTGTCCGGGCGGGTCGGTCTTGCGGCGGTGGGTGGAGGGGACATGTTCGGGGATTTTGCGGTGTCGTGCTTTCCGGAGGCCGCGTTTTCGGGGATATTGCGGCAACGTCATGGCGGTAGGCGTCGACTGTGGCGATTGGCTGCCCCCACGGGGGCAGCCAATCGCCACGGACGGCGTCCGTGTGTAGATCTTGGAGCTCGACCGTCGCCATAGGCGAGCTCAACCGGTGGTTGCAACACCGAGTAGTTGGGCCATTTTGTCAGCTGGGTTGTGTTCCGGACCGGGTTTGATGGAGACATCGAAACCTGGGAGGAACACCGGTAATGCCCGCACCGAAGAAGTACGACGATGAACTGCGTGAGCGCGCGACCCGGCTGGCCCTGGACGCCCGGCGTGAC
>NZ_BSDI01000045.1 GCF_027923225.1 Phytohabitans aurantiacus | reverse complement strand
AGTTCGACTTCACCACCATCGACCAGACCGGCCTCGACGCCGTAGCCGCCCAACTCAACCGACGGCCACGACAAACCCTGAACTGGCATACTCCAGCCCAGAAGCTCAACCAGCACCTCGTTGCACTGACCCCCTGAAACCGCCTCTCAAATCCGCGTGCCTTCGCCCTTGATCCACGCACATGGCCCTGATCGACGGCCCTTCGCGGGACAAGGGCGAGGACGGAAGTCTGAGCTACCGCGACGTCCGTCGTGCGCAGGACCGCCGCTCCCGCGGCCTCACCCACCGCGGCCCCACAACCCGCGCGACCGAAGCGACAACATCCCTGATACCGCGGCCGCGGCTTGGTGCCGGCGTGCGGGCGTGGGTGGGCAGCGGCGGGCCGCGCGGCGCCGATCAAGGAAGATCGCATGGATCAAGGGCAAAAACACGCGGAAAGAGATCCAACCGCGTGCGTTCGCCCTTGATCGGCGGACCGGGCGTGGCGACACGCCGTGCCGGGCCGGCCTGGGGACGGACGCACGCGGAAACAAGGTCCAACCGCGTGCATTCGCCCTTGATCGGCGAGCGGGGCGTGGCGACACGCCGTCCCCGGCGGGCGGGGCGCGCGCAGCGCGAGGGGGCGTGGAGCGCGAGGGGGCGTGGAGCGCGAGGGGGCGTGGAGCGCGAGGGGGCGCGGAGCGCGAGGGCGCGCAGCGCGAGGGTGGGGCGGGCGGAGCGGGGGGCGCTGTTAGGGGTTGTAGCGGCATACAACGCCGGTGCGGATCGTGCGGTCTAGGTGGGTGGCCAGGTCTGGGAGGGAGTGGTCGATCCGGCGGATGGCGTCGCGGATGCGTGCCGTCACGGCCTTGCGGGCGCGTTCGGCGCTGGTGGCGCCGAGCGACCGCGACGACCCGTCGCGGCGGGTGGAGCGCCCCAGCTCCGCCAGTAACTGCTCGCGCTCCGCGCTTGCGCGCTCGCGACGACCGAGGTCCGCCCGATCGTTCGCCGCGGCGATCTCACTGTCGAGGTCGGCCAGCCGGCGCCTGTACGCGGACAGCGCGGCCCGGTCAAGCGCTGGCTCGCCGGTTCCGGTGACGTCAGCGGCGCCGGCGAGTTCCAGGGCGGAAATGTCCTCGCCGGGCCGGGCGAGCAGCCTCGCGAGGTCGCGCAGCCCCTTGGCGTCGCGCAGGTACGCGGTCTGTCCTTTGTAGCTGGCCAGCCACATGTCACCGACGCGGCGCAACGAGGCGGAGCCCGCGGCGGGTGCCTCCAGCCCATCCAGTGCCGCCCGGGTCTCCGCCTCCCAGGCGTGGGCGCCGAGCCGGCGGTGGATGTCGAGGGCCTGCTCCAGACGTTCGCGGGCCGGCGCCGGCTCGCCGAGTGCCGCGTGCAGCAGTCCGACCCGGTGGGCGTGCGCGCCCTGGAAGCAGACGAGCGCGCCGTTGACCGCGCACGTGTCGGCGAGCGGCTGGAGGTCGTCGAGCAGGTGCCGGCACAGGGCAGTGTCGCGCAGGGCGATCGCCGCGACCACCAGCTCGCCGATGAAGATCGACCACAGGTACGAGCGGTCGGTGCGCCAGTCGTCGAGCGCGAGGACGGTGTCGGCGTGCCGGCGGGCGGTGTCGAGGTCGCCGGCGCGGGCGGAGAAGCCGGCGGCGACGGCGTGCGCGTGTGCGGGCGCCCCGACCCACCATCGCACCGCCTCGGCGGCGGTCTCCCGCAGCGCGTCCGGGTCGGCGCGGGCGCGTACCACCTCCAGTTTCTGCGACATGCGGACGTTGCCGGCGTCGCGGTCGCCGACCCGCTCGCCGAGGGCGGCGGCCTCGGCGCTGAGCCGCTCGCCCGCGTCGATGTCGCCGTCGAGCAGTGCGAGCGCCGCCTGCCGGGTCCGCAGCAGGTAGTCGTGGCGGGGCTGGCGCAGCTCAGCGGTGGCGTCCGCGTACTGGGCGAGAGCGGCCCGGAAGGCGGGGCTGCCCGCTTCGAGGTGCGCGGTGGCGGCCAGCTGGAGTCCCTGGGCGTACCGCTCGCGGTCACCAGAACGGCGGGCCAGCTCGGTGATCTCGCCGGCGATCGTGGCGCGTTGCGAGGCGGTGCCGGGCGTCCATCGCGTGTCGTGCTGAGCGAGTAGACAGTCAGCGAGCGTGGCCGGGTCGGCGAGGTCGCGGGCGAGGGCGACCGCGTGGTCGGCGAGCGGGCGGGCACGGGGCCGGTCCCGGACCACCGAGTGCTGGAGCTGGCGGGCCAGCGCGGCGGTCACGCGTGCCTCGGCGGCGCTGCCGGTGCCGGCGAGCGCCTGCAGCGCCCGGTCGAGGGTGGCGACGAGCTCCGTGCGCGGCATCGCGAACCGCGCGCCGAGCCGGTCGTACCCGAGCGCCACCGCACCCATCGGCTCCGGGTCGGCCCGGTCGCTGGCGCGCTGCCAGGCGGCGGCGAGCAGGTGCTGGGCGGCCTCGGTGTCGCCGGCCCGGGCGCGCAGGTCGGCCTCGCCGGCGTACAGGTCGATCAGGTCGGCGTCGCTGAGTGAGAGGCCCGCGTCGGCGATCGCCGTGCGGGCCCGGCGCAGGTGGTCGCCCGCCTCGGTGAACGCGTACCGCGCGGCCTCGTCGCCAGCCGCCCGCCGCGCCCACGTGATGGCTGGCGCGGTACCGGCGACGGTCACGGCGGCGGCGAAGTGCCGGGCGAGCTCGGCGGCGTACACGGTGCCGCCCCGGTCCCGCCGCCGCAGCAGCGCCTCGGCGACGCGGTGGTGCAGGTCCGCGCGGACGGGCGGCGCCAGCGACGCGTACAGCGCCTCCCGGTACAGGTCGTGCGCGAAGCCGGCGGCGTCGCGGGAGTGGCCGGACGCCGCCGCGGTGAGCAGGCCCGCGACCGAGGCCTCCGCGATCAGCGAGGCGGCCTCCTCGCCGGTGACGGAGGCGAGCACGTCCGGCAGCAGCCGTGGCCCGGCGACCGCCGCGGCCTCCAGCATCCGGCGGCACGGTTCGCCGACGCGGGCGAGCCGGCTGGCGATCGCGTCGCGCACGGCATCGGGTACCGCCGCCGGGTCGCCCGCGGCGAGCACCTGCGCCAGCTCGCGGGCGAAGAACGGGTGGCCGCCGCTGCGCTTGTGCACCATGTCGGCCCAGCTTGCGGCGTGCGGGCCCGCGGTCGCGGCGACCAGGTCGGCGACCTCGGCGGGGGAGAGGCCGGCCAGCGTCACCCGGTCGGCTGCCAGCGCCGCGAGCGCGCCGCCGGTGGCCGGGCCGAGCTCATCCGGGCGGTAAGCGCCCGCTATCAGCACCGGTCCTGGCATGGGTACGCCCGCCAGGAACCGGATCAGGTCGAGACTCGACCGGTCGGCCCACTGCAGGTCGTCCAGGATCACCACCACCGGTACCCGTCCGACCTCTCGCGCCAGCAGCCGGCCCACCGCGTCGAAGACCCTGAACCGGGCCGAGCCCTCCGCCGGTGTGGCGTGCCCGGGCACGATCACCCCGAGGTCGGCGTCGCCCGGAGCTGAGTCGTCGATCAGCGGCCGCAGCGCCTGGGTCCATGGCCAGTACGCCGGTGCCTGCTCGGCGTCCCAACAGGTACCCCAGATGGCTCGTCCGCCGCGGGCCGTCACCTGGTCGGCGAACCTGGCCAGCACCGCGGTCTTGCCCATGCCCGCCTCCCCGGCGACCAGCACCAGCGCGGGCAGCCGTCGCCCGCCGTCCGGCGCCAGCGCGGCGTCGAGGCGGGCCAGCGTGTCGGTGCGGCCGACGAACAGTGGCACATGGGCATTCTCGCGCGGCTAGCGATCCGCTCCGGCGAAACCGCCAGACGGTTTCTGGCGGATGCCACCCCGGTTCTGGCGCGTATCCGGGTGACAGCGATCGACAGCCACATCGACAGTCTCGGAGGCGACGGATGACCACGACGTTCGACCCGCAGGTGTACAAGGCCACGACCAGGGCGCAATGGGAGGACGCGGCGGCGGCCTGGCACCGCTGGGGCCCCACGATCGAGAACTGGCTCGGCGCGGCGACCGAGCGGATGCTGGCGGCGGCCGGCGTCACCTCCGGCTCCCGGGTGCTCGACGTCGCCGCCGGTGCCGGCGGCCAGACCCTCGCGGCGGCACGCCTGGCCGGACCGGGCGGGCACGTGCTGGCCACCGACATCTCGCCGGCCATCCTCCAGTACGCCGCCAAAGCCGCCGCCGACGCGGGCCTGGCCACCGTCGCCACGGCCGAGATGGACGGCGAGCGCCTGGCCGTGCCGGAGGGTGGGTTCGACGCGGTGATCTCGCGCGTCGGGCTGATCTACTTCCCCGACCAGCAGGCGGCCCTCGCAGGCATGCGCCGCGCGCTGCGTCCCGGCGGGCGGATCGCCGCGGTGGTGTACTCGACCGCCGACGCCAACGGCTTCTTCGCGGTACCGGTGGGGATCATCCGGCGCCGCGCCCAGCTCCCGCCGCCGCTGCCCGGGCAGCCCGGCCCGTTCAGCCTCGGCTCGCCCGGTGCCGCCGAGCGGGTGCTGATCGAGGCGGGCTTCCGGGACGTCACGGTCGACGTGGTGCCTTCGCCGCTGCGGCTGCCGACCGCCGCGGATTGCGTCCAGTTCGAGCGGGAGTCCTTCGGGGCGCTGCACCAGATGCTGTCCGGCCTGCCCGAGGCGGAGCGCCAGGCCGCCTGGGATGAGATCGCGGAGGCGCTGACCCGCTTCGAGGGCCCGGACGGCTTCACCGGCCCGTGCGAGATGCTCGTCATCTCCGGCTCTTCATGATCAGGGCGTCCCTCAAGTCGTTAGGACGACTTCAGGGACGCCCTGATCACGGGCGTGGGGGGAAGGTGTGGGCTTGGCCGCTCACGGTTACTGTCACCGTCTCGCCGGTAACCACCGGCGGGGTGGTGTCGAGGACGCGGGCGGTCACGCGGGTGCCGTCGGCGAGTTGGAGCTGCACGAGCGCGTCGTGGCCGTGGAAGTCGTGCCGCACGACGGTGGCCGCCACGCCGCCGCCGTTGTCGGAGATGCGGAGCTGTTCCGGGCGCAGCAGGACCGTGTGGAGGCCCGCCGGGGCGGGACCGCGCAACGCGATCCGGCCCAGTGCCGTCGCCGCGCCGGTGCCGTCCACCGTGGCGGCCAGCAGCACCGCCTCGCCGACGAAGCCGGCCACCCAGGGATCGGCCGGCTCGCGGTACACGGCGGCGGGCGGTCCATACTGGACGATCCGGCCGGCGTTCATGACGGCGACCCGGTCGGCCATCGACAGGGCCTCGCCCTGGTCGTGGGTGACCAGCAGCGCGGTGGCGCCGTCGGTGTGCAGGGCCTGCCGTACGTCGCGGCGCACGTCGGCGCGCAGCCCCGCGTCGAGGGCGCTGAACGGCTCGTCGAGCAGGACCAGTGGCGGGCGCGGGGCGAGCGCCCTGGCCACCGCGACCCGCTGCTGCTGGCCGCCGGAGAGCTGGTGCGGCATCCGGTCACCGAACCCGGGCAGCCCGACGAGCGCCAGTACCTCGTCGACGCGGCCGGAGCGGCGGGCCGCGCGGTCGAGTCCGAAGGCGACGTTGGCTGCCACGTTCAGGTGCGGGAACAGCGCGCCCTCCTGCGGTACGACGGCGACCCGGCGGCGGTGTGGCGGTACGTGCGGGCCGGCACCGGCCACCCGCCTGCCGTCCACATCGATCCGTCCACTGTGGATGTGTTCGAACCCGGCGACGCAGCGCAGCAGTGTCGTCTTGCCGCAGCCGGAGGGGCCGAGTACCGCCACGAGGGTGCCGGCGGGGACGTCGAGGTCGACGCCGTCGAGGGCGACCACGTCTCCATACGACTTCCGCACGCCGGTGACCGACAGCATCACGCGCCTCCCCGGACGCTCAGGAACCAGGTGGGCACCGCCGCGAGGCCGACCAGCAGCGCGGCGTAGGGCGCGGCGGCGGCGTACGAGGCGGTGGAGGTGTGCGTCCACAGCTCGGTGGCGAGCGTGTCCATCCCCGTCGGGCGCAACAGCAGTGTCGCGGGCAGCTCCTTCATGCAGGTGAGGAACACCAGCGCGGTGCCGGCCGCGATGCCGGGCAGGGTCAGCGGCAGGGTCACGGTGCGGAATACCTTCGCCGGGCCGCGGCCGAGCGACCGGGCGACCTCTTCGAGGGCGGGCGGGGACTGGGCGGCCGCACCGGCGACCGCGCCGACGGCCAGGGGCAGGAACAGTGTCGCGTACGCCAGCGCGAGCAGCCATACGCTCTGGTACAGCGGGTAGGCGACGTTGATGCCGAAGAAGACCAGCGACAGCCCGATGACGACGCCGGGCAGGGCGTGCGCGACGTAGGTGAGCCGGTCGAGCAGTGTCGCGAGTGGACCGGGTGCGCGTGCGGTCAGCAGCCCGACGGGCAGGGCCAGCACCATGGTGAGCAGCGCGCCGGCCAGCGACACCGCGAGGGAGTTGCCGGCGGCGGTGGCGATCTCCGCCAGTGACCCGGGCCGCGACACGCCCTCGGCCAGCCTGCGGGCGAGGCTCGCGGCCGGTACACCGAGGGCCAGGACGGCGACGGCGGTGAGCGCGGCGGCGGCGGGCCAGCGTGCCGCGCGCAACGGAAGGCGGATCGGCGGGCGCCCGGCGCCGCCGACCCGGGCGTACCGGGCACCGCGCGCCCGGGTCGTCAGCTCGCCGCCGATCAGCAGGACGGTGAGCACGACGAGCACAGTGGACAGTACGAGCGCGCCGGTGCGGTCGAAGCCCACGTTGAACGCGGTGAAGATGGCCCGGGTGAAGGTGTCGACGCGGACGATGGAGACCGCGCCGAAGTCGGACAGCACGTACAGGGCGACAAGCAGTGCCCCGGCCGCGATGGAGGGGCGCACCTGGCGCAGCGTCACGGAGGCGAAGGTGCGCCAGGCGCCGCGCCCGAGGGAGCGCGACACCTCCTCCTGTGCCGGGTCACCTCCCGCGAGGGCGGCCGCGACGGGCAGGAAGACGTACGGGTACGAGCACAGCGTCAGCACGAGCGCCGCCGGCCAGAAGCCCTCGAAGCGGTCCACAGTGGAGATCCAGGCGAAGCCGGCAACGTAGGTCGGTACCGCGAGGGGGAGCGCCGCGACGACGCCGAAGAACCGCCGTGCGGGCAAGTCGGTGCGGGTCACCAGGAAGGCGGCGCCCACGCCGATGGCGGTACAGGCCGATGTCACCACGGCGGCGAGTGCGAGGCTGCGGCCGGCGAGCACGGCGACGCGGCGGGTGAACAGCTCGTCGACGATCCGGGTCCAGCCGGCCTCGCCGGTGCGTACCGCGAGGTAGGCGACCGGCACGAGCGCGAGCCCGACCGCGGCGGCCGACGCCACGGCGAGCGCCGGCCGGTGCGTGACCCGCCGCGCCGCCCAGCGGGCGGGCGTGGCGGCGGGCTGTGTCGTGGTCAGGCCAACCCCGCTTCCTTGATCATCTTCACGGTCTCGTCGAGGGTGTCGAGGTCGTTGAGGTCGATCTTCGGGGCGGCGAGGCTGTCGAGCGCGGGCAGGCCGGGCGCGGTCGGTACGCCGGCGACCAGCGGGTACTCGAAGGTCTCGTTGGCGAAGTAGGTCTGGCCCTCGGTGCTGAGTAAGTAGTCAATCAGCGCCTTGGCATCCGGGTCGGTGGCGGCCTTCTTGAGCACGCCGGCGCCGGCCACGTTGACCAGGGCGCCCGTGTCGCCGCCCGTGAAGAAGTGCAGTTTCGCCTTCATCTGGTCGGCGGTGATGCCCTTCTCCTTGGCCTGCTCGAAGACGTAGTAGTGGTTGACGAGGCCGGTGGCGAGCTTGCCGTCGTTGATTTCCTGGACGATCTGGATGTTGCTCTCGCGGATCAGGGCGCCGTTGGCCTTGAGCCCGGTCAGGAACTCCTTGGCCTTCGCGTCGCCGTGCTGCACGCGCAGCGCCGTGACGAACGCCTGGAACGAGCCGTTCGTGGGCGCGACGCCGACCTTGTCTTTCCACTGTGGACCGGTCAGGTCGAAGACGGACTTCGGTAGGTCGGCCCGCGGCACCATGTCCACGTTGTACGCGAACACCCGGCTGCGGCCTGTCACGCCGACCCATTCGCCGCTGCGGGCCTGGTAGTTGGCCGGCACCTTGGCCAGTACGTCGGAGGGGAGCGGGGCGAACAGGCCGCGCTTGGCGACCGCGCCGAGCGCGCCCGCGTCCTGTGCGAAGAAGATGTCGGCGGGGCTCTTGTCGCCCTCTTCCTCGATCTGGGCGGCCATCTGGGCCGTGCTGCCGTACCGCACCTTGACGGTCATGCCGGACTGCTGCTCGAACTTCTCCAGCACCGGCGCCACCAGTGACTCGCTCCGGCCGCTGTAGACCGTGATGGTCTTGTCGCCGGGGTCGCCGCTGTCGAACTCGTCGCCGCCGCACGCGGCCGCGGCCCCGGCGAGCAATGCCAGGGGCAGAATGATCCGTACGCTGCGCAAAGTCACGAGTAAGGCATACCTCACTAAGGGTAGCCTTGGCAATCATTCTCCCAGCTCACTATGAGGATCCTCCCAGCTAGCTCCGATCTAAGGCTAGCCTTGCTTACCCTCGTCACGTGGCACAACCGCGCGTCGATACCGCCCCATTCGCGGCTAATCTTGTGAGTTTCGGCGACCGGCCGGCTCTGATCACGGCAGGCGGCACCGTCTCGTACGCCGACCTGGCCGCCCGGGTGGCCGCGACCGCCCGCCGGCTCGGCGGATCACCGCGGCTCGTGATGTTGAGCGGCGCCAACACGGTCGACGCGGTCGTGGCGTACCTGGCGGCCCTCTCCGGCGGGCACCCGCTGCTGCTCGTCACCGCCGGGGCGGCCGGCGACCTGGCGGCGGCGTACGACCCGGACGTCGTGCTGCACCCGACCGCGGGTGGGCTCGTCTTCGAGGAGCGGCGGGCCGCCTCCGCTCACGCCGTCCACCCCGACCTGGCGCTGCTGCTCAGTACCTCCGGCTCGACCGGGTCGCCGAAGCTGGTGCGGCTCTCCCTCGACAACCTGCAGGCCAACGCCGAGGCCATCGCGGAGTACCTCGACATCCGCCCCACGGACCGGGCGGCCACCACGCTGCCGATGCACTACTGCTACGGCCTCTCGGTGATCAACAGCCACCTGCTGCGCGGCGCCGGGCTCATCCTGACTGAGCTCTCAGTCACCGACGCCTGCTTCTGGGACCTGTTCCGCGCCGAGCGGGGCACCGCGTTCGCCGGTGTGCCGTACACATTCGATCTGCTGGACCGGATCGGGTTCGAGCGGATGCGGCTGCCACACCTGCGGTACGTGACACAGGCGGGCGGGCGGCTCGCGCCGGACCGGGTCCGGCGGTACGCGGCGCTCGGCCGCCGCGCCGGCTGGGACCTGTTCGTCATGTACGGCCAGACCGAGGCGACCGCGCGGATGGCGTACCTGCCGCCGGAGCTGGCCCCGACACGCCCGTCGACGATCGGGGTACCGATACCCGGCGGCTCATTCCGCCTCTCGCCGCTGCCCGAGGGTGCCCCCGGCACCGGTGAGCTTGTCTACAGCGGACCGAACGTGATGCTGGGATACGCCTCGGAGCCGGCGGACCTCGCCCTCGGCCGCACCGTCGACGAGCTGCACACCGGTGACATCGCGCGGCGGGCGCCCGACGGGCTGTACGAGATCGTCGGGCGGTGCGGCCAGTTCGCCAAGATCCGGGGACTGCGCATCGACCCTCTGCGGGTGGAGCACCTGCTCGACCGGCACGCCGTGACCGCGTACTGCGTGGGCGGCGACGATGAACTGCTGGTCGCCGCCCGCGAACCCGCCGACCCGGCCCGGGTGCGGCGCCTCGTGGTCGCCGGCACGGGCCTGCCGCCGGGCGCCGTGCGCGTCGCGGCGGTCGCGGAGCTGCCCAGGCTCCCATCGGGCAAGCCCGACCACGCCGCCGTCCGCGGGCTCGCCTTTCCAACGGGGCTCTCACCCGCCGACGACCTCTGCGCCCTGTACGCCGAGGTCCTCGACGTCGACGGCGTCACGCCCGACCACAGCTTCGTGAGCCTTGGCGGCGACTCGCTGTCCTATGTGGAAATGTCGCTGCGGCTGGAGCGGGCGCTCGGACACCTGCCCGTCGACTGGCACACGACACCCATCCGATCGTTGCGCGCCCCGTCCCGCCCGCGACGCCGCCACGCCCTGGACACCACGGTGGCGCTGCGCGCGGTCGCGATCGTGCTCGTCGTCGGCACGCACGCCACGCTGTTCAACCTCTCCGGCGGCGCGCACCTGCTGCTCGGCGTGGCCGGCTTCAACTTCGCGCGCTTCCACCTCACCGGCGCCGGGCGCGGCGAACGGTTACGCCACATCGGCGCCAGCATCCGCCGCATCGCCGTGCCGAGCGTCGCATGGATCGCCGCCGTCATGCTCGTCAGTGGACAGTACGGGCTGCCGAGCCTGTTCCTGCTCGGCGGCGTGTTCGGGCCGAGCCCGGGATGGTCGGGGTGGCACTTCTGGTTCGTCGAGGCGCTCGTCTACATCCTCGCCGTGGCGGCCGCACTGCTCGCGGTGCCGGCACTTGACCGACTCGAACGTCGCTACCCGTACGGGTTTCCGATCGGCGTCCTCCTCATTGGACTGTTGACGCGATACGATGTGTTCGGCTTGCGGGAGCACTACCATGTGCCGTCGGCCGTGCGGGTCTTCTGGCTCTTCGCGATCGGCTGGGCGGCGGCGAAGGCGACGACCGGGTGGCAGCGGGCGGTGGTCACCCTCGCGGCGGTGGTGACGGTGCCTGGGTACTTCGACGATCCCGCCCGGGAAGCGGTGGTGCTCGCCGGGCTCGTCCTGCTGATCTGGGTGCCGAGCCTGCCGAGCGCCGGCGTGGTGAACCGGGTCGCGGGGGTGCTCGCGGCCGGGTCGCTCTACATCTACCTGACGCACTGGCAGGTATACCCCCGCCTGGACCACCACAACGCTCTCCTGGCCGTCGTAGCATCCCTGGCCGTGGGCCTCGCCTACGCCGCCCTCGCGCCCCTCGTCCGCCGCGCCGCCGCCGCCCTCGTCCGCCGCGCCCGCGCCGCGGCCCGCTTCCGCCGATCAAGGGCGAACGCACGTGCTTCGATCTCAAAACCGCGTGCGTTCGCCCTTGATCGACAAGAAAGCCCTTGATCGGCCTCGCCCTGCGCGTCACTACGCCCCGCAACCCGCCGGGGGTCGATTGTGGATCGCGGACGGTGAGGCCGCGGGAGCAACGGCATGGACCCCGACGGGCGTCGCGGTAGCTCGGAACTCGATCCTGATCCATCTCACTTCCAGGAGGGCGCCGAAAGCGGCGTGTGCACCACCAGCTCGCCCGCGACGGCCATCAGGTAGCCGCTGTAGTCGCCGTCGGGCACGTCCGGGCCGGTGCGGGCCGTCATCGTGGTCTGCGCGACGCCGCCCGCCGGTACGGTCAGCGTCGCCGCTGCGAGGGTGAACATGGCCGCCGGCTTTCCGTCGGGGCCGGTGGCCCGGATCTCCAGGTCCATGGTGACCGGCGCCGCGCCGTGGTTGTGATACGTGACCGTCCTGGCTTCGTGCGGCGCCTGATGGTCGAAGGTGACGCCGGCCGGGCTGGTCGTGACGGTCTGCGTCATCGCCCGCACCACGTTGAGCCGGCCCGCGCCCTGCCCGAAGACGTCGGTGCGGGGCACCGGGTGCGCGGAGGCCATCAGGGCGGCCTTGAGGCGCTCGCCGGGCCAGTCGGGGTGTTGCTGGGCGAGCAGGGCGGCGGCGCCGGTCACGTGTGCGGTCGCCACTGAGGTACCGGACACGGCCACGGACTCGTCGCCGGGTTTCCCGAGCCGGCCGTCGGATCCACGGGCCGCGACGATGCCCACGCCGGGCGCGGTCAGTTCGGGTTTCACCGCGGTGCCGTCGATCGCCGGGCCACGGCTGGAGAAGCCGGCCAGCCGATCCTTCCGGTCCACCGCACCGACCGCCAGCGCCGCCGCCGCGCTGGCCGGCGAGCCCACCGACCGTGCCGGGCCGCGGTTGCCGGCGGAGACCACGAAAAGGGTGCCGTATCGAGCGCTCAGATCGTCTACCGCCGCCTCCAGCGGATCGGTGCCGGGCGTGTCGGGCGCGCCGACGCTGAGGTTGACGACCTTCGCCCGCTGCTCGGCGGCGGCCCACTGCATGCCCGCCAGGATCCACGACTCGGCGCATCCGCTGACCGCGCAGACCTTGCCGCTGACGAGCGTCGTGCCCGGCGCCACCCCGCCGCGACCGCCCACAATGGATGCGACGTGGGTGCCGTGCCCGTGCCTGTCGGTGTCGTCCTCGGAGCCGTCGGTGAAGTTTCGCGTCGCGCCGATCCGGCCCGCGAGGTCTGGATGGCCGGCGTCGACGCCGGTGTCCAGGACGGCCACGGTCACGCCCGACCCGGTGTAGCCGGCCTGCCACGCGGCCCGGGCGCCGATCTGCGACAGGCTGGTGTCGAGTTCGGGTTGGCGTATGCCGTCCAGCCACACCTTGCGCACACCCCCAGCGGTGAGGCTGGGCCAGAACCGGCCGCGGCGTTCATCGCGTACCGCGTAGGTTTCCTTGCCGGGCAACGGCCGCACCACGCGCGCCCCGGCGGCGGACCGGGCGGCCTGGCCGCTGGCGCCGTCGGCGTACGTGACGATCAGCGGCAGGTCGCCGCGCTCGTCGTCGTAGCCGCTGGCCAGCAGCGCGGTCACGTCGAAGAGCCGTTCGTCGAGGTGGCCGGCGCGCAGCGGGGCGACCGCGTCGCTGGGTACGACGCGCAGATGGCCAGCCACCCGGGTACCGGCGAACGTGATCTTCTCGCGGCCCGTGCCGGGCTGGGCCTTCCAGCGGTCCTGGCCGGCGCCGTGTACGACGATCCGGTCCCCGGTGAGCAGGGTGACCGATCGGGTCGTCTCGGCGCGGGCCGCGGCTGGCAAGTGAGCCGCCGCCAGGACGGCCGCGGCGAGAATCAGTGCCGTGGCGTATCGGCCGGGGGTGCACGGGAGGGGCATGGGTACTCCGATGCTGTCGTCGAGACCACCTGCCCCTTAGGTGTCCCGGCACCCCACTTCCCGTTGCACGCGGTCGTCGTCGACTACTTGAGGAAGGCGAATCCGGCCACGCCTACAGCCATTGCCGCGGCGCAGGCGAGGAAGCGGGTCATCTGCCAGCTCGTGCGGGCCGGCGCCCGTCGCTCCAGACCCTTCACGAACCGCCGTTGCTTCCACACCGCCCGCGCGCCGAACATGACGACGACGAGCACGGCCGGCCCGTAAGCCAGCAGCCACTGTGGAACGGGAAGGTTGACCACTGTGGACTTTCCCTGCAGGGCGATGCTGAGCGCCCGCGCTCCCAGCGCGGCCTCGATCAACGGCAGGAGCGCCGGGTGCAGGGCGTGTGCTCCCATGCGTCGCTTGACGAGGATGTAGTAGATGATCACTACGGCGATCGCGTCGAGCCACCACCATACTCCGATCGTGAGATAGCCCAGCATCAGCCAGCCGCCGGTCAGGCTCTGAACCCGGAGCACACCCCACAGGAGAATCAACAGGGCGACGGTGGTGTAGACGGCTAGCCGGATGGTCCCCAGCAGCCGGGACAGCGGCGCGCCCAGGAGCCAGCCAAACGCGACGAACACCACGCCGATGAACACCGCGTTGTAGAACAGCGCTTGGAAGAAGCTGCTCAGCAGGGCGTCCGGAGTGCTGTCCTGCGGCAGAAGGTTCGTCAGGAAATCCTCCGCGGTCGCGACCTGCCGGTCGGGATACAACCCGTAGGCCAGCAGGAAGACGCCAACAATGAGCACCACGCTCAGATACGACACGAGGCCGCTGTAGGCGTCTTTCTCGGGCTTCGCCACCTGCTCGTCGATGGGCTCGATGTTTTTGAACGGTAGGAACGCGATCAGAAACAGCCGGATCTCTCCAGCAAGCCACATCCGTTGTCCTTCGCGGGTGTAGGGGGAGACGGGGTGGTGGTGTTAACCCCACCCCGGGGTTCGGGGTGCTGCGCCCAGTGTGCCCAGCATCGTCCATCGGAATGATCGATGTCATCACGCGAAAGGAGAATCGCAATGAGACATCCATTCGGACGAGCTGTGGTTGCCGGTATCGTCGCCGCCATCGCGACGACGGGTGTGGCGGTGGCCGCGGTCCCGGCCGCGCACGCCGCCGACGCGGCGGTGGTGCGCACCGATCGGGGCATGGTTCGTGGTGCGGCGGGTGCCGACCATCGCACCTTCCAGGGAATCCCGTACGCCGCGCCGCCGGTCGGCGAGTTGCGCTGGGCCTCGCCCCGGCTGGCTCAAGCGTGGCACGGCGTTCGCGACGCCACCCGGCCGGGCAGCGACTGCGCACAGACGGCGGGGTTCCTCGGCGACCCGTCCAGCGACGCGGAGGATTGCCTCTATCTCAATGTCACCACGCCACGGCGGCAGGCGGCGCGGCCCAGGCCGGTACTTGTCTTCATCCACGGTGGCGGGTTCTTTTCGGGTTCGGGCCGGCTGTACGGCGCGGAGCGGCTCGCCGCCAACGGGGATCTCGTCGTGGTGACCCCGAACTACCGGCTGGGTGTCTTCGGGTTCCTGGCCCATCCGGCGCTCGGCGAACGCTCCGGAGACTTCGGGCTGGAGGACCAGCAGGCCGCGCTGCGGTGGGTGCGGCGTAACGCGGCGGCGTTCGGTGGGGATCCGGGCAACGTGACGATCGTGGGGGAGTCCGCTGGCAGCGTCAGCATCTGCGGGCACCTGGCCGCGCCGTCGTCGGCCGGTCTGTTCCAGCGCGCGATCATGCAGAGCGGTCCGTGCACGGTCACCACCGAGTGGCCGTACGCCCGCGACGGCGGGAACTGGTACCCCCGGCCGCGCGCGGTGGCCGATCGGGAAGGGGAGGCGCTGGCCGGCCGGCTCGGCTGCGCGCTGCCCGCCCCGGCCAGCGTCGCCACCTGCCTGCGCGGGCAGCCCGTCGCGGCGCTGCTGGAGGCGTCGGCCGGCGGGCAGGGCTACGGTCCGGTCTACGGCGGCGGGGTGCTCCCGATCGGTCCGGCCGAAGCGATGGCCACCGGCCGGTTCGCCCGCGTACCGGTGATCCACGGAACGACCCGCGACGAGCATCGCACCTTCGTGGCCGCCATCGAGCAGTTCACCGGGCACGTGGTGACAGCGGAGGACTACCAGGCGGAGGTCCAATCGGTACTCGGTGCCGATGCGCCGCGGGTCCTCGCGCGGTACCCGCTCGCCGACTTCCCTTCCCCCAGCGTGGCCCTGGCCACGGTGTGGACCGACGCGGCGTGGGCCTGCCCGGCGCTGGCCACCGATCGTGCCCTCGCGCGACACGTGCCCACGTACGGGTACGAGTTCGCCGACCAGGACGCGCCGTGGGCGGTCGACGGTGCACCGCCGAGCTTCCCGACCGGTGCGTTTCACGCGGCTGAGCTGCAGTACCTCTTCACCGACGAGCAGTTCCCCGGCCCTGTCACGCCCGCGCAGTGGCGGCTGGCCGATCAGATGATCGCCTACTGGAGCCGCTTCGCCCACACCGGAAACCCGAATGGGCCCGGCCTGCCGCACTGGGCGCTCTTCGACGATCGCACCGGGCTCGTGCGGTCGCTGGCCCCGGGGCGGATCGGCACCGCCGACCTCGGCCGGGACCACCGGTGCGGGTTCTGGCAGTCGACCGGGAGTTTGTGAAGCCAGGTTCACGACCGGGATGTGGGCTGCCGCGATGTGCGTCGTGCGCGATGCACGGCGAACGTCGCGGTAGCTCGCATGTCAAGCCAGAAAACGAGTATGCGGCGACGCGACTTCAGTCGATCATGTACGTATGACGACGCGACCGACGACCAGTATCTTGACTTTGCAGCACCGGATTCCGACCGACTGGGCAGCGGATTCCTGGGCCGAGGTGAGGCCTCTGATCGACGGCGTAGACGTCCTGAAGGAGGTCCACCCGGAAGGGCTGGCACCGAGTTGCCGATACTGGACAGGGGCGGCGGAGAGCTGGCCGCTGGCGGTCACGGACGAACCCCGCAGAGTCATGATCACGGAGCCGACCTGCACGGCTGGCTGCTGCGGCGCCCTGTACGTCACCATACGCCGCGAGGGCGATCAGGTGATCTGGGAGGCTTGGGAAAACACCAGCAACATCAATGCCCTGCCGGCGGACTTCCGCTTCGATATCCACCAGTACGAGGCTGAACTCGCGCGGGCTGCCGCGGACCGCAGCTGGGAGGAGCCGGTGGACACCGTTGCCCGGCTCCTCGAGCAGACCATCGCGGACAGCGGCTGGTTCGAACGCTGGGACTGCTTCCTCACGGGTGTCTGGCCACGACGCGAGGAGCCCGATCTCCCCGAGGAGCTCGCCAGCCCCGAGGGTGTTGATGTCTTGTTCCATCACGTGCGGGGATCCGGCGCGCGTACCGAGCACTCGTGCGAGTTGATCTTCATTCCCGACCTGTCCGTCGAGGAGCAGGTGCGACGGCTCGCGGACCAGATTCTGGCGGACGATCCGCGGAAGACTGCCGAGCGTTGATGATCCAAGACTCCTTACCGGCCACAGTCCTAGCGGGCCTCTCGGCTGATCCTGGCCCACTCGCGCGTCGCCGCGGGCTCCCATCTGGCGCGCTGCCGCTGGAAGAGTTTGGCGGCCCGGATGCCGATCCACCCTTCCGGCAGCAGCTCGACAGGGAGGGCGGGATCGAGCCGGGAGAGTACGCGCCAGGCGTGCACCATGCGCGTGACTCGCACGATCGGATCGCTCGACGATGGGCTGGAGAACTCCGCGACGAACTCCTCGTACGCCTGTGAGATCTCGTCGAGGTTCCACGCCTGGCGGACCAGGACCGGCAGGTCGCCGCCGCCCACGTGTTCGCAGAGGAAGATCTGTGCCTGCTCGCGCACGCCGGCCTCGTCGAGGGCCAGCTCGGCCTCTTTGATCCGGTCGGTGCGGGTGGTGACCCAGATCCCGGGCGCCGGGTTGCCGAAGCTCATCCACTGCATCCGGGTGCGCAGCAGGTGCCGCGCGGCGCGATTCGTCTCCGGCACCCGGGCCAGTACCTGTAGCCAGCGACGGTCCCAGCGGGGTTGCGTCGCGGTGAAGCCGAAGATTCGCTCGGCGCCGTGCTCGAGGTATCGCCCGAGCGCGGGGCTGAGCCGCCACCAGGTGTATCGACCCTCTCTTTTGGAGAGTAGCCACTCGTCTTTCGACGCGCGCATCAGGGCCTGCCGGCAGGCCCACTCGTCGACGCCGAGGCGTCCGAGGACGTCGATGAAAGCCGAGGTGGGCGCGGCCTGGCGGGTGGGGCGCACGTACTCACCGAGAACGGTGATCAGCAGGCCCCGCACGCCACCCGCGCCCATCGCGTACCGGCGGGAGAGGACGAACCTCTCCTCCGACACGGTGCCGAAAACGTCGCCTGTGTCGCGGTCGGCGGGCTCAGCCGCCTTGGAACGCATAGGCGGATCGTAATGGCACCCAGGGATGTTTAGCCCCAGTAGCCGACGGCCTGGCGGCCGAGGGATTGCTGGCCGGCGCTGTTGGCGTGGCAGCCGTCGGAGACCTCGCCGGTGCGGAGCCGGAAGACGCCGGGATAGGTGACGTTCTGCGTCGTGTCGGCGGCGGCCTGGCGGGCGAGACTGTCGGTCAGTTGCGGGCCGTTGGCGCCGGCCAGGAAGCAGCTCTGGCCGGCGTCGTAGAGCGGCTGGCCGGAGATGATGATGGCCGCGCCGGGGGCGGCGTGCTGGCGCGCGTTGGCGATGAGGCGTTTGACCTCGTCATAGGTGGCGCCGTTCTGGGCGAAGATGCAGATCTGCACCCACACGGTGTTCGGCCGCCCGAACCTTGCCGACTGCTGGTCGAAGCGCTGCCAGGCGCTGGAGTTGGGGTCGGTCCAGGACTGCACGACCAGGCCGCCGGTGCCGTAGGGGCCCCACATGCGCCGGCCGCCGACCGCGACGTAGCCCTGTGCCACGTTTTCGGCCATCGAGCAGCCGATGAAGCCCATCGTGTTCGCCCCGCCGGTGGGCGGCGGCGACGTGGGCGGCGGTGTGGTGGGCGGCGGTGTGGTCGGCGGCGCGGACGTGGGCGGTGCGGAGGTCGGGGGTGCGGTGGTGGTGGGGGTGATGCCGCCGGTGCAGACCGTGCCGTTGAGGGTGAAGCTGGCTGGTGCCGGGTTGGTGGCGTTGTTCCAGGAGCCGTTGAAGCCGAAGCCGGCGCTGGCGTTGGTGGCGAGGTTGCCGTTCCAGCTGGCGTTGCGGGCGGTCACCTGGGCGCCGCTCTGGGACACGGTGGCGTTCCACGCCTGGGTCACCTGCTGGCCGGCGCCGAACGTCCAGGTCAGCGTCCAGCCGTTGAGCGGGTCGCCCAGGTTGGTCACGGTCACGTTGCCGGTGAAGCCGCCCTGCCACTGCGAGCCGATCGTGTAGCCGACCCGGCAACCGGCGGCGGCGGACGCCCCGGTTATCGACACCGCGCTGACCGCTGCCGCTGCCGCCAGCGGAACGGCGATCGCGGCGAGCATGCGGAACCGAGATAGGCGCATGGCCCCCTCCTCGAACGACATTTCATCGAAGTCTGTCGCTGAGACGATAGGACAGTGCGCTGACGGGCGTCAACGGAGACGTCCAACGCAAGGCGTGGTGACACGGTGGTTGGCATTGACTTCTGTGAAAGCCGCTACGAGGATGGGAGCGCTTCCACTCTCATCCTTCGATGTCCTGGAGGGCGGCCGGTGAACCGGACGAAGATCAGCATCGCGGTGGTCACCGTGCTCGCGCTCGCGGGCGTCGGTCTGGGGACCGTCAGCGCGTACGCCGAAGAGGTCGAGCACATCGACAACGGCACCTTCGACAGCTCGACGGCACCGTGGTGGGCCACGGAAAACGCGCCGATCTCGGCCGTCGACGGCAAGCTGTGCTCCCAGGTGCCCGCCGGCACCACGAACCCGTGGGACGCCAGCATCGGCCACGGCGACATCCCGCTGGTCGACGGCGCCCCGTACTCGTTGACCTTCACCGCCTCGGCCACCACCGCCGTGACCGTCAAGGCGAACGTGCAGCTCAACGAGGCGCCGTTCACGACCGTGCTGTCCCGCGACATCGCGCTGACCGCCACGCCGCAGACGTTCACCTACGACTTCACCGGCAGCCTCGACTCCACCAACGGCGTGTTCACGTTCCAGCTCGGCGGTGGCGCCTCGGCGTTCACCTTCTGCCTCGACGACGTCTCGCTGACCAGCGACGACGCCGGGCAGCCCGGCGACCCCGAGCAGGTCGAGAACGGCGGCTTCGAAGAGGGCACCAGCGGCTGGTTCACGTACGGCACGACGACGGCCGGCGTCGAGAACGGGCAACTGTGCGCGGACGTGCCGGGCGGGCTCGCGAACCCGTGGGACGCCGGCATCGGCCAGAACGGCGTGGCGCTCGTGCAGGGCGCGGAGTACTCGTTCTCGTTCCGGGCCAGCGCCGACCCGCCGTCCACCGTGCGGGCCGCGGTGCAGCTCGGCGAGGAGCCGTGGACGGCGGCGCTGTCCGAGACGGTCGCCATCACGGCGACGAGCACGGTGTACACGTACACGTTCACCTCGCCGGTCGGCAGCGAGAACGGCCAGGTCGTGCTCCAGGTCGGCGGCAACGCGACGGCGTACCGGCTGTGCCTGGACGACGTGTCGCTGCGCGGCGGCGAGGAGGAGCCGCCGTACGTGCCCGACACCGGGCCGCGCGTGCGGGTCAACCAGGTCGGCTACCTGCCCAAGGGTCCCAAGAACGCGACCGTGGTGACCGCCGCGACGGCGGCGCTGCCGTGGCAGCTGAAGAACGCGGCTGGCGCGGTCGTCGCCGACGGGCAGACCACGCCGCGCGGCGTCGACCCCGCGTCCGGCCAGAATGTACACACAGTGGACTTCACCGCGTTCGGCACGGCTGGCGCGGGATACACGCTCACCGCCGACGGCGAGACCAGCCACGCCTTCGACATCTCCGGTGACCTGTACGGCCAGCTGCGCTCCGACGCGCTGCAGGTGTTCTACGTGCAGCGCAGCGGCATCGCCATCGACGGCAACCTGGTGGGTGAGCAGTACGCCCGCCCGGCCGGCCACCTCGGCGTGGCGCCCAACAAGGGTGACACCGACGTGCCCTGCCAGGCCGGCGTCTGCGACCACCGGCTCGACGTGCGTGGCGGCTGGTACGACGCGGGCGATCACGGCAAGTACGTCGTCAACGGCGGCATCGCCACCTACCAGCTGCTCAACTCGTTCGAGCGCACCAAGACCGCGGTCACCGCGAAGCACGGCGCGGGCCTGGGCGACAGCACGCTGCGGGTGCCCGAGCGCGGCAACGGCGTACCGGACATCCTCGACGAGGCGCGCTGGGAGCTGGAGTTCCTGCTGCGCATGCAGATCCCGGCCGGCAAGCCGCTCGCCGGCATGGCACACCACAAGATCCACGACCAGAACTGGACCGGGCTGCCCATGCAGCCCGAAGACGACCCGCAGCAGCGCGAACTGCACGCGCCGACCACCCAGGCCACGCTCAACCTGGCCGCCGTGGCAGCGCAGGGCGCCCGCCTGTTCGCCCCGTACGACGCCGCCTTCGCCGCGCGTTCGCTGGCCGCAGCCAAGACCGCGTACGCCGCCGCCAAGGCGAACCCGGCCCGGTACCAGGACCCGAACGACAGCACCGGCGGCGGCACGTACGGCGACACCGACGCCACCGACGAGTTCTACTGGGCGGCCGCCGAGCTCTACCTGACCACCGGTGACGAGGCGTACTGGCAGGAGGTGACCGCCTCACCGCACCACACCGCCGACGTGTTCACCTCGTCCGGCTTCGGCTGGGGCAGCACCGCGGCGCTCGCCCGCCTCGACCTGGCGACCGTGCCCAGCGGCATCACCTCGACCGAGCGGCAGCGGCTGCGCGCATCGGTGACCGCGGCCGCCGACCGGTACCTGGCGACGGTGCGCGCCGAGGCGTACGGGCTGCCGATGAAGGGCGACGCCGGCCACTACTTCTGGGGCGCCAACAGCAACCTCATCAACAACGCGGTCGTACTGGCCACGGCGTTCGACCTGACCGGCGACGCGGCCTACAAGGACGGCGCCGTGCAGAGCATGGACTACATCTTCGGCCGCAACGCGCTCAACCAGTCCTATGTGACCGGTTGGGGCGAGAAGAGCAGCCAGAACCAGCACAGCCGCATCTTCGGCCACCAGCTCGACGAGAGCCTGCCGAACCCGCCCGCGGGCACCATCGCAGGCGGCGCCAACGCGGGCCTCGACGACCCGTACGCCAAGCAACTGCTGAGCGGCTGCAAGCCGATGTTCTGCTACGTCGACCACATCGACTCGTACGCGACCAACGAGCTGGCCATCAACTGGAACTCCGCTCTGGCCTGGATCGCCTCGTTCCTCGCCGACCAGGGTGACGGGCAGGCACCGGCGCCCGGCCGCTGCACCGCGAAGTACACCAACTACGGCACCTGGGCCGGCGGTGGCGGCTTCACCGGGCAGGTAAACGTCACCAACACCGGCGGTACGCCGATCAACGGCTGGACCGTGCGGTTCGCGTTCACCGGCGACCAGAGGCTGCGCGAGGCGTGGATGGGGAAGGCCACCCAGTCCGGCGCGACGCTGACCGCACGCAACGAGAGCTACAACGCCCGGATCGACCCGGGCGGGCAGGCGATGTTCGGGTTCAACGCCACCACCACGGGCGGCGCGAACCCGGCTCCGCTCCTGGTGACGCTGAACGGCGCCGCCTGCGCGATCGGCTAAATCAAGGTGTCCGGTAGGTCGTAGACCGGCCACCCGTCGGAGCCGCGCCGCATTGTCTGGTGTGGGCGGTGCGGCTCCGACCTGCCGGGCGCTCACTGCTCGGGGCGGTCGCGCTCCTGCCAGGTACACAGGCAGACCTTGTTTCCGTCGGCGTCGGCGAGGATCCAGAAGCTGGGCGCGTGCTCGTCGCTGACGAGCGTGCCGCCCGCGGCGAGCGCGGCGACGATGCGCGGCCGTACCTGCGCGGGCTCGACCCACACGTCCGGGTGCCAGCGCTGGCGCGGCTCCTCGCTGCCCGACCGCTGGAACCACATCGTCGGCAGCGCGCCGTGCGGGTCGTTCAGCTCGTCCTCCAGCTCGGGCACCGGGCTGTCGGCGAACGCCAGCACCGCCCGCCAGAACGGCCGGATCGTCTCGAACGCGGGCGCGTCGAGAGCCAGTTCGAGGCGGGAGACGGACGCGGACTCCGTGCGCAGGCCGGCGTCCGCGGCGAGCGCCGAGATGGTACGGGCCAGCCGCACGTCCCGCTCGGTGACCCCGTTGGCGTCGTGGCTGCTGAGCCGGGCGTCGAGGTGCGTGTAGCGCAGGTCGAGGTCGGGGTGGTGGTCCTCCCGCTCGGCCGCCTCGGCGATCGCGTTCAGCAGCGCCACACCGGTGGCGAAGTCCGGTGTACTGATGCGCGTCTGTAGGCCACCGATCAGGTAGGCCCACCCGTCAAGCCCCGCGTCGGCGATCTGCTTCCCAGTCAACTTGCCCATGAGCCCATGCTTCCGCGATCGCTGGCGCTTGACACGTGCGCCACCGCCCTCATATATTTCGTTCGTCCGAACTAAATAACTGAGTGTCATGCATGGGGGATTTCATCGTGCTCAACAGACGCCAACTGATGCGTACCGTCACGGCCGTCGTCGCGGCGGGCGCCGGAATGGCGGCGGCCCAGCCAGCCTTCGTGCAGGACCGGGCCACCGGCCAGACGACGCCGTCCAGCGACGTCGTCGACGTCGTCGGCACCTCGGCCGGCTTCACCATGCCGAGCAGCCACCGCGCCGGTTTCGTCACCTTCGACGTGCGCAGCACCCACCCGCAGGGCGGGCTGTTCGCGCTGTGGCGGCTGCGCGCCGGGACAGCGCTCGACGACGCGCTGCGCTACGCCCTGATGGGACTGTCCGACACCAGGTCCGAGTCGATCGAGGGCGGTCGGGGCATCCAGCAGCGGGTCGACATCCTCGGCGGCGCGGCGGTACTGCCGGGAGAGCGTGTGTCGTTCACCTCGCTGCTCCTGCCCGGCACCTATCACCTGGTCAACTACCAGGACCTGCGGGAGGGCGGCGTGCCGCGGGCCGCCGAACGGCTGCGCACGCTCACCGTCACCAAGCAGTACGGCGCCACGCCGCCGGTCGCGTCCGCCACCGCCGTGTTCACCCTCACGGCCGGCCGAGCGGCGTACCGGATGCCGACCCAGCTGCGCGTTGGACAGCCGCTGCTGATGGTCAACTCGATGCCGCAACTGACCGAGGCCGTCTTCATGCCGGTGCTGCCCGGCACCACCCACGAGCAGATGAGGGAGTTCTTCGCTGCCGCCGACCGCGAAGACTGGGACGTCCCCGTGCCCATCATCGGCGGCCCGGTCGGCCTGCCGGCGCTGAGCCCCGGCCGTGCCACCATCATCCGGACGTCGTTGCGGCCGGGACCGTACGCGCTGGTCACCTGGTATCCGGACTTCGACACCGGCAGGATGCTCGCCGCCGAAGGTCAGTTCGAGCTCGTGACGATCACTGGATAGCCTGGCCGCGTGGAGATCGCGCTGGTACCCGCCGCGAAGTCAGCCGACGCCGCCTGACTCGCGGTGGGACCGGCTACGCGATGACGAACACGTAGACGATCGCCGCCGGCAGCGAGACCGCCATCAGTGGGAAGACGACCGATATGAGGTACGGGATGAACGTGCCCCAGGCGTCGACCTTGACGGCGTGGCTGTCCGGGTCCTGTGGGTCGTAGACGACCTCGACGCGGCCGCCGGTCGACCGGACGCCGGGTGTGGACCCGGTGACGGTCTTGCCGTCGGCGGTGGTGAAGCGGTAGCTGTCGAACACCAGCCGGCCCTGGTAGGACGAGCCGGTCACCTCGCCGGTCACGGCGATCCCGCGGCGCCGCCTGGCCAGTACCAGCTTCCAATGCCGGAACCAGGTCGCCACCGTGACGGTCGTGCCGATCGGCGTCATGATGAGCCCCATCAACACCCACGCGCCGTCCTCCCCGGCGGCGTCGGCGCCGCCGACCAGAAGCGCCGCTCCGGCGATCAGGTACGCCAGCACAGACAGTGTGATGACGATGCGCCGCCGCTTGCGCGTCCACACCGACGCCCGCCGCTCCGACTTGACCACGCCGGCCCGCTTCCGCGCCTTGACCGGTGTCAGCGCGCCGGCGACCGCCTCGGCGAAGGCGTGCGCGGCGGTCTTGTTGGGTGCCACCAGCGTCCGGTCCATGTCCTTGACCAGAAAGACGCGCACGCGCTTTCCATCCACCTCCAGGCGCTCGATCGCCGTCAACGGGATGCGGTCGACCCGCCTCCGGTGGGTGATGACGATCTCGTTGCCGGAGAGCAGCGCGTTGCCGAGGCGCTGCTCGGTCTTCGGCGGCACGGGGTCGCTGCTGGTGGCGCGGTACACGGTCGGCACGGCAGGACTGTAGCGAACCGCCTCGCCGTGCGGGGGCTACGCGGGGGTCAGGGTGATTGTCACGGTGGTGGTGTAGAAGTCTCTTGCCGCTGGGCCTTGCTCGCGGGGGCCGTAGCTGGAGTCCTTGTCGCCGCCGAACGGGGCGTGGAAGTCGACGCCGGCCGTCGGCGCGTTCACCTTCACCATGCCGGTCTCGAAGCGCGGCGCCAGCGTCAGCGCCGCCGTCAGGTCGCGGGTGAACAGGGCCGCCACCAGCCCCTGCCGCACCCCATTGGCGGCCTCGATCGCGGCCTCTGGCGAGGCGGCCGGCACGACGGCGCAGATCGGACCGAAGATCTCGTCGGTGAGCAGGGTGTCGCCGTCGGGAACGGCGGTCACCACCGTCGGGGCGACGAAGAAGCCGTCGCGGTCGAGCGCCGCCCCGCCGGTCAGCACCTTCGCCCCACGCCCGGCGGCGCGCCGCGCGGCGTCGACCACCGCGTCGCGGGCGCCCTCGTCGATGACGGGTCCGGCGACGGTACCGGGATCCGCCGGGTCGCCGACCGAAAGCGCCTCGACGGCGGCGGCGAGCCGTTGGGCGAAGTCGTCAGCGTCACCGACCACGATGACGCGGCTGGTGGCGGTGCACTTCTGCCCGGCGTACCCCATGGCGGCGCCCGCGATCGTGCGCGCCGCCGCGTCGAGGTCGGCGTCGGCCAGTACGACGGAGGGGTTCTGGCCGCCCATCTCGCACTGTACGGGGATGCCCCGCGCGGCGGCCGTCTCCCGTACCCGCCTGCCCACAGCGGTGGAGCCGGTGAACGAGACCACGTCGGCCGACTCGACCAGCGCCGCACCCGCCGCACCGCCGCCGGTCACCACCGTCAGGGGCAGCGCGTCTCCGAACAGTTCCGCCAGCCGCAACGCCACCGCCGGTGACTGCTCGGCCGGCTTGAGGACCACGCCGTTGCCGAACGCCAGGGCGGGCGCGGCCTTCCACAGTGGAATCGCCACGGGAAAGTTCCACGGCGTGATGAGGCCGGCGACGCCGTGCGGGCGGCGGCGGGTGTGCAGGAGTGAGACGCTGTCGCTGGCGGGGAAGACGTCGCCTTCGGGAAGCAGGGCCGCCTGTGCGAAGTACCGCATGATCGCGACGCCACGGGCGACCTCGCCGCGGGCCTCGGCCACCGGTTTGCCGACCTCGCGCACGACGAGCCCGGCCACCTCGTCCGCGGCGCCCGCCAGGGCCTCGGCGCACGCGCTCAGCGCGGCGGCGCGCTCGGTCGCGGGCCGGCGTGCCCAGCTGGCGCCGGCGGCGCGGGTGCGCTCGACCGCCGCGGCGACCTCGGCGGCGTCGCTGTCGGGCGCCTGTACGACCACGTCGCTGGGCGCTTGCGGGGAGGTACTTACGATCTGCGACACGGCACTACTCCTCAAGAACGGCCGACCACGGTCACGGGGTTGCGCAGCGTTCCCACGCCGGCGATGTCGATGACCACGACGTCGCCCGCGCGCAGCGTGAAGTCGCGGTCGGGGACGACGCCGGTGCCGGTGAGCAGCACGGCGCCGGTGGGGAAGTCGAGCGATCGGGTCAGCCAGTCGACCAACTCCTCGGGCCGGCGGGCGAGCTGGCCGGTCGAGGTGGTGCCGGAGTACGCGTCGGTGCCGTCGCGCTCGACCCGCACCGCCACGTCGAACGGGCCCTCGACCTGCCACGCGGGCACGATCGCCGGCCCCAGCGCGCAGGCGCGGCTGTAGATCTTGGCCTGCGGAAGGTACAGCGGGTTCTCGCCCTCGATCGAGCGGCTGCTCATGTCGTTGCCGACGGTGTAGCCGAAGATCTCGCCCGCGGCGTTGACCACGAGGCCCAGCTCGGCCTCGGGCACGTCCCAGCCGGAGTCGGCGCGGATGCCGACCGGCTCGCCGTCGGCGACGACCCGCGCGGCGGTGCTCTTGAAGAACAGCTCCGGGCGGTCGGCGGCGTACACGTGGTCGTACAGCTTGCCGTGTCCGGCCGGCTCGGACTCTTCGCGCCGCCCCTCCCGGCTGCGCTGGTACGTCACGCCCGCGGCCCACACCTCCTGCTCGTCGACGGGCGCGAGCACCGTGCCTGCGGCGTCGGCGGGCGCGGCGGCCGCCTCGTAGACGGCGCGCGCCTCAGCGAGCGGCAGCGCCAGCAGTCCGGCGAGGGTCTGGTCGAGGGCGAGCAACTGGCCGTCGCGGCGGACCACCCAGCGGCGGCCGTGCACGGGGTGCTCGACGTGGATCAGCACGTCCACCAGGCTACGTCCCGCCAATGTCAGTTCTTCGCTGGCGTACCGCAGCATTTCTTGTACTTACGCCCAGAATCACACCAGCAGGCGCCGTTGCGATCGGGTGGCCACGACCGCACCCGATCAGGGCGTGTCGCGACGCACCACCGGCCGTAGCCTTGGCGGGTAGCCTGGGCGGCCGGGTCGAGGCCCTCCCGTAGGGCATACGCCTCGTAGCCGTCGAGGCTTCCGGTGACCAGGTGCACCTGGGCCGCGCCGGCATCGCGGTAGCTGCGGGCCTCCCGCTGGATCAGCGTGGTGTAAGCGTCGTAGTCGTCGCCGTAGTGTTCAGTCGACCTGGGGTAGCGAGATCGGGCCGCGGTGAAGTCCTCTCGCGCCCAGCGCAGGACGATCCCGTTGAATGCCGACCCGTCGCGGGGCACATCGAGCGCTCGGCCCGGCGGCAGGCGGTTCAGCGCTTGGTCTATCAGCTTCATAGCCTGCGCGAGTGACTCATTGTCGATCGCGTCATCGTCGAGATCCGCGTCCGGACCTTCCAGCAGGATGCGCTGGGTGATGAGCAGCTCACGTCGGTAGGGCTCGACCTGGGGGTCATCGCCGGCTTCGTCCGCCCGATCGAGGCCTGCCTGGCACCATTCGAGGGCCAGATCGTCGTGCTCGGCATCGATCAGCATCTCCGCCATGTCATTGAAGACCCGAAGGTCGCCGACGCCGCCGGGTTGGTCGTCGAGTTCCGCCCGCAGCGACCGCTGGGCCTCGTCGGCTTCCTGCGCACGCCCCAGCTCGTACAGCTGCTCGACGATGCCGACCTGAGCGTCCCGGCCGGTCTCACCACCGAAGCCCACCGCCCGGCGGAACAACTCCAGCGCCCGCTCGCCGCCACCACCGCCGCTGCCGCGGGCGATGAGCCAACCCGCGTCCAGCAACGCGCGCGGCTCGTCCGGGTCGCCGGGATGCTGGGCCGCCCACTGCTCACACTCCACGGCGGACCGCATACGTCCTGGTGCGGCACAGAAGATCTCATACGCGCTACGACCGGTGCCAACCGGCGAAGAACCGTCCACGTCGCGAACTTACCGGCAGCCGCCGATGCCGGGCCGCGGAGGTGCGGGCCAGGCGCGGCGAGACCGGCTGACGCAATCGGATTGGTGACGAAGTGGGCTGCCGTACGCTGGCGCGATGGTCGATCGATGCCGAAGGATTACCGAGTCGCGGATCTTCGAGGTGGCCATCGTCTTCGCCATCGTCGCGAACGCGATCGTGCTGGGCATCGAGACGTACGAGCACCTCGGCTCCGCCCGCCCCCTGCTGCACGGTCTGGAGTGGACATTCCGTGGCGTGTTCGTCGCCGAGATCGCCATCCGCATCATGGCGCACGGCCGCCGCCCCCAGGACTTCTTCAAGCACGGCTGGAACGTCTTCGACTTCGTGGTGATCGCCGCCGCCTTCATCCCCGGCCTGCACGGCGAGTCACCCGTGCTGCGCATCATCCGGATCGCGCGCGTGGTGCGACTCGTACGCTTCTCACCCGGCCTGCGTACGATCGTGGCGGCGCTCCTGCGCAGCCTGCCCGGCGTGGGCGGCTTCCTCGCCCTCGCCATGGTGACGCTGTACGTGTACGGGATGGCGGGGTGGCTCATCTTCGGCGAGCGGTACCCGGACGAGTACGGCACGATCGGGCGCGCGGTGCTGACGCTGTTCGTCCTGCTGTCCCTGGAGACGCTGCCCGACCTGATCGACCAGGGCTTGCAGGTCTCGCCCTGGACCCTCGTGTACTACGTCAGCTACGTGCTGATCACCGCGAACCTCCTGCTGAACATCCTGATCGCCGTCATCGTCAACTCCATGGAGGAGGCCCGCCGCCTGGAGATGACCGAGCGGATCGCCGCCGACGAAGACCACGACGGCATCCCCGACGAGATCGACCGCATCATGATCAGCCAGCACCTCGACGACCTCCGCGCCCTCGTCACCAAACTCGAACGCGAGCTACGCATCGACCGCGAAGAAAAGCACTAACCGGGCTACCGCGACGTCCGCCGTGCGCAAGACCGCTGCTCCCGCGGCCTCACCCTCCGCGCCCGCGGGGCTCTCAACGGATGTTCCAGGTCAGGGATCTGCCGTCGTTCGCGCACAGCCGCGCCCGTCCTCTTCCCCCGACGCCGCCGCCCGCCCGCGACGGCGTGTCGCCACGCCTTGTGCGCCGATCAAGGGCGAACGCACGCGGTTGGATCTCTTTTCCGCATGCGTCCGGCCTCCAGGCCGGCCCGGCGCGGCGCCGGACCGGCGCCGCAGCGCGGTGGGGCGCGGCGCCTGGGTGGCGGGGCGGGGTGGGTTATAGGTGGGGGCCGAGCAAGGTGAGGTCGGCGGGGGAGAGGCGGTCGCTGGCGGTCTTGGCCTGGTGCCAGTACGGGTACAGCAGGGGCTGCGCGCTGACCTTGTCGAGGCGCCGCCGGTCGTCGTCGGTGAGCACGAGGTCGGCGGCCGCGAGGTTGTCGGCCAGCTGCTCGCTGGTGCGGGCACCGACCACCACCGTGCTCACGGCGGGACGGCCGAGCAGCCAGGCCAGAGCGACCTGCGCGGCCGATACGCCGTGCGCCTCGCCGACCTGCACCAGGACCTCGACGGTGTCGTAGAGCTTCTCCTGGTCGTACACGGGCGGCTCGTCCCAGTCGGTGAGCTGGCGGCTGCCGGCGGGCGCCTCCTGGTCGCGGCGGTACTTGCCCGAGAGCAGGCCACCCGCGAGCGGGCTCCACACCAGCACGCCGAGGCCCTGGTCGACCGCCGCCGGGATCAGCTCATACTCCGCGTCGCGCGCCTGCAAAGAGTAGTAGATCTGCTGGCTGACCGGCCGGGGCAGGCCGCCGAGCTGTGCCGTGCCGATGGCCTTCATCAGCTGCCAGCCGGCGAAGTTGGACAGCCCGACATAGCGCACCTTGCCCGCCCGCACCAGCAGGTCCAGCGCCTCGAACGTCTCTTCCAGCGGGGTCAGACCGTCCCACTCGTGCAACTGGTACAGGTCGATGTGGTCGGTCTGGAGCCGCCGCAGGCTCGCCTCGCAGCCGGCGACGATATGGTGCCTGGACAGGCCCGCGTCGTTGGGGCCGGGGCCCATCGAGAAGCGCACCTTGGTGGCGAGCAGCAGGTCGTCGCGGCGGCCGCGCAGCACCTCGCCGACGATCTCCTCGGACGCGCCGTCCGAGTACACGTCGGCGGTGTCGATGAGGTTGATGCCGGCCTCGACGCAGCGGTCGACCTGCCGCCGCGCCTCGTCGACGCCGGTGGTGCCGACGTTGGCGAAGACGCCCTTGCCGCCGAACGACATCGTGCCCATCGACAGCACCGAAACCTGAAGGCCCGACTGGCCCAACGCCCTGTATTCCACAGCCCCACCGTAGTCGCTGCCGCCTCGACCGTCGCCACGATCAAAGACAGTGACAGACCTGGATTCGAGCTACCGCGATGTCCGTCGCGTGCGAGACCGTCGCTCCCGCGGCCTCACCCTTCGCGACTCACAACCAATCCGGCGCGGCGTCCGATGTGGACGGGGCTTGGGACCGCGGAGGACGAGGCCGCGGGAGCAGCGGTCTCGCGCACGACGGACATCGCGGTAGCTCAAAATCTCATGGTGTCGAGGCGTGGCCGAGGGCGGCCTCGACGATGCGGATGGCCTCGGCCGGGTCGATGCCGAGGCTGGTGATGACCGCCGCGTAGTCGCGGGCGGCGCGGTGGGCCTGCTCGCGGGCGTGTTGGCCGGCGGCTGAGACGAAGGATCCGGAGCGTCCGCGGGTCTCGATGAGGCCGGCTTCTTCGAGCTCGCGGTATGCCCGGCCGACGGTGTTCACGGCGAGGCCGAGGTCGGCCGCGAGCCGGCGGATCGTGGGCAGTCTCGTGCCGACGGCGAGCGAGCGGTCGTGGATCTGGCTGGCGAGCTGGACCCGGAGCTGCTCGTACGGCGGTGTCGGTGAGGCCGCGTCAATGACGATCACCGCTCGGCCTCCGCGTGATCCGCTTGATGCATGGCGCCGCCTCCGAATGTCGCAACTATCGTATCAATCCCGCGGCTCGGTCAACGGGCGCAGCAGGAGCCAGCCGAGCGCTGGCAACGCGGCCAGCGGGATCAGGGCCGCCCGCAGGGACGTGGTGTCGGCCAGGGCGCCGAGTGCCGGGCTGGCCAGCCCACCGATGCTCACGGTGAGGCCCAGCGTCACGCCGCTGGCCGTGCCCACGTGCCGCGGCAGGTAGTCCTGGCCCAGCGTGATGTGCAGGGAGAACGGCACGTACAGGCCGGCCGAGACCAGTGCCACGAAGGCGAACAGCGCAGGGCCGGGTACCAGGACGATGCCGGCGACGGCGATCGCGGTCGACAGGTACGACCAGCGCATCACCGGGAGGCGGCCGAATCGGGTGGCCAGACTGCCGCCGGCGACGGTGCCGATGGCGCCTCCGATGTAGAGGACGAACAGCGCGGCCGTGCCGGTGGCCACGCCGCCGCCGACGCGGTGGATCGCGAACAGCGACACGAAGGTGCTCAGGCCAGCGAAGACGATCGACCGGCAGACCACGGCGCCGGCCAGCAGCAGGAACGACCGGCTGTCGTCGCGCCCCTCGACCGTCGTGCCTCCTGGAGCCGTCGCGGCGGCGGTTCTTGCCGCGCGCAGCGCCGCGAAGCACAGCGCGGCTCCGGCCAGAGCCGGGACCGCCAGCAGCGGTGAGGCGCGCAGGCCGCCGGTGGCGACGACGGCGCCGACCAGCAACGGGGCGGCGGCGAAGCCGAGGTTGCCGCCCAGCGAGAACCAGCTCATCGCCCGGTGGCTGCGACCGGCGGCGACGCGGGCGACTCGCGCGGCTTCCGGGTGGTACGCGGCGACGCCGATCCCGGATACCGCGACCGCGGCCAGGGTCAGACCGTAGGCGTCGCTGACTCCGGCCAGACCCACGCCGGCCCCCGCTACGACGGCGCTCACCGGCAGGAGCCACGGCATCGGCCACCGGTCGGTCAACGCGCCGAACAGCGGCTGCACCACCGAGGAGAGCAGCGACGCGGCCAGCACGATGCCCGCGGCGGCGGCGTAGCTGTAGCCGCGTTGCGCGACCAGGAACGGCACGAGAGCGGCCACCGAACCCTGGTAGACGTCGACGCACGCGTGGCCGACGGCCAGCAACGGGATGGCGCGGGAACGAGACGGCATCTCCCGATCATGTTCGGAGCCCGGTCTGGCGTGCTTCCGATAACATGCCAATTCATGCCGGAAATCCGCCACGCGCTTCAGGCACCCACCCGGGTCCAGCGCATGGCGCACGGCGAGCTGATCACGGCTCACCACCACGACGACCACCAGATCGTCTACGCGGGTTCTGGCGTCCTGGCTGTCACGACCGACGCGGGCACATGGGTCGCGCCCGGCACCCGCGCGATCTGGGTACCGGCCGGCTGCGTGCACGCCCACCGCGCCCACGGCACCCTGGAGCTGCACCTGCTCGGCCTGCCGACCTCGGCCAACCCGCTCGGCATCGACACTCCCGTGGTGCTGAGCGTCAGCCCGCTGCTGCGCGAACTGATCCTCGCCTGCACCCGCGACCCGGACGACGACGGTCCCGAACGCCGCCGCCTGCGCGCGGTCCTGCTCGACCAGCTGCGCGCCTCTCCGCAACAACCCCTGCAGCTTCCCTCGCCGGCCGATCCCCGGGTGCGGGCGGTGTGCGACCTGCTGCGGCAGAACCCCGCCGACAGCGGCACCCTCGCCGAGCTCGGCCGCCGGGTGGGCGCCGGAGAACGCACGCTCAGCCGGCTGTTCCGAGCCGACCTCGGGATGACGTTTCCCCAGTGGCGTACGCAGCTGCGCCTCTACCACGCGCTGCGTCTGCTGGCCGACAACGAACCCGTCACCACGGTCGCCCACCGCTGCGGCTGGTCCTCGGCCAGCGCCTTCATCGACGCCTACCGCCGAGCCTTCGGCGAGACGCCCGGCGCCCACCGCCGCCGCTGAGCGCCTCGGTCAGCGGCTGCTGATCTGGTCCAGGTGCTGTAGCAGGTCGTGCGCGGCCAACTCGACGTCCTTGTGCCGCCACTCGGAGGCGCGGTACACGCAGGCGATCAGGCCGGTGCGGTGCAGGCGCCGCAGGTCGCCGTAGACGAAGGCGTACCGCCCCTTCGTGTCGTCCGTGGCGCCATCGGTCAGCCCCAGATGCCAGCGCGCGAACTCGTCCCACGAGTGCTTGGCCAAGTAGTCGTTCTGCGCCTTGGCGTCCGGCTGCGCCTCGCCCCAGTCGCTGTCCAGCACGTACTGGTGCGATTCGATCAACTGCCGAGCGTGGGCCACCGCTGCCTTGTTCACCGAGTAGGAGGCCATTACCCGCTTTTACCCAGGCAGCCGGTCGGCAACACCGTTCGCGCGAACACCCCTGGTCGGGCGGCGTTGGTGTGGTTTATCGGCTGGCGTGGCGGAGACAGGTGTTCTTATGATCGAGTCTCCAGTCGCGCATCGCACCGTGGACGTCGATGGAATCTCGACCTTCTATCGGGAGGCTGGCCCTGCGGACGCGCCGGTGGTGTTGCTGCCCCACGGCTATCCGTCGTCGTCGTTCCAGTTTCGCAACCTCATGCCCAGGCTCGGTGACCGCTGGCGCCTGGTCGCACCGGACCTGCCGGGTTTCGGCTACACGCGAGCCGACCGGCGGCGGTTCGCATACACGTTCGACGCGTACGCCGAGTTTCTGGAGCGGTTCACGGTCGTGCTCGGCCTGAGCCGGTACGCCATCTACCTTCAGGACTACGGCTCGCAGTTCGGGCTGCGGCTCGCGATGAGCGCGCCGGACCGGGTCGCCGCGCTGGTCATCCAGAACGGCGACATCTACGAGGACCAGCATGGCCCGAAGTACGAGCCGCTCAAGCGGATGTGGGCCGACCCGAGCCCACGAGCGCTGGCGTCGATCGCCGAGCACGTGTCGGAGGAGGGGTTCCGGGACGAGTTCGTCGGTGAGGTGCCGGCCGCGATCGTCGAGCGCATCAGCCCGGACCTGTGGACGCTGTCCTGGGCGCAGGTGGGCCGGCCACCCGGACCGGACAACCTCGTCCACCTCCTCGCCGACCAGCGCTCCACGGTCGACTGGTTTCCGCGCCAGCAGAAGTACCTGCGGGAGCATCGGCCGCCCACGCTGATCGTCTGGGGTCCGCACGACGGGTACATGCCCGCGGGCGCCGCTCATGCCTACCTGCGCGACCTGCCCGACGCCGAACTGCATCTGCTCGACGGCGGGCACTGGCTGCTGGAGACGCATCTCGACGAGGTGGTCGCCCTGATGCGCGACTTCCTCGGTCGAGTACACGGCCTCTAAGGGTTTCTGTCGCGGTCGGCCTACCTGGCCAGCCCGTCCGCGTCGACGACCAGCCCGAGCTGGCGCGGGGTGGCGTGCTCAAAGATGCCCTCGACGCCGTCGCCATCCTGCCGCAGCGCCGTGATGACTTCGTCGCACAGGAATCTCGTGTCGCCTAGGGGCGGCGGCCTCATCGGTCGCTGCGCAGTACCTCCAGCGCCAGTCCGGCGGCGGCCAGCATGCGCACCCTTGCTACCAGCCGCCCAGAGGCGTCGCGCAGCCTCATGCCCGCACCCACACGTCGACCGATGCCCTCTGGAGCGCACACCCGGGCGTTTGACGACGGTAGAGCGGTAGCCACACTCGGCCCTCGCCAGGTCCTGGCGCGGCGAGGGCACCGCGGCCACGCAAGCCGGAGCCTTCAGCGGCACCCATACATGGCTGCTCGACCGCGCTCCGCGGATCGCCTAGCCTGTGGTGACTTTGCGCGGCGGCACGCCGTGGTGGCGCTGCCGTATCTGCCGGACGCGTTTGGCCAACCGGCGTGGCCGCAAAGGGTGGGTGTTGACGTCACGTCCGCCGGTGGTAGATGTTGCGGCGGGGTCGCCGCTCGCTGTCCACATAGGGTGGTGGAATGAACTCGGGTCGACCATCGTCGGCCATCCGCACTTCCCACTCTCCGCGGTGGATGAGCCGGTGATGGTATCCACACAACAACACGCCGTTGTTCAGCGCGGTGTCGCCGCCGTCTGTCCAGTGCCGAATGTGGTGGCCGTCGCACCACTGTGGTGGTCGGTCGCAGCCGGGGAAGGCACATCCACCATCCCGCACAACCAGCGCCCGTCGCAGTGGTCCGGTGAACAGCCGTCGTTGCTGTCCGACGTCGAGGATCTGTCCCTGCCCACCGAGCACGATGGGCAGGATGTGGGCGTCGCAGGCCAGCCGTCGCACCTGCTCCGCGGTGAGTCGTTCGCCGGTGTCGAGCTGCCCGACGCCCAGTTCTTTACGCACCACGTCGTACGGCACGGTGACCGCGACCTGTGGCCGGTCTCCGCCGTTGTCCGGTAGCTGCTCGGTGTGTAGCGCTAGCCGGCATACCTCGACGAGTGCGTCGGCGCGGCGTTGGGCCGGTGTGCGTTCGAGGTCGGGTTTGCATAGTGGGTCGAGGGCGGCGTTGACGATGGCGGCGGCTTCGGCGTCGAGCCAGCCGGTGACTCGGTAGCGGCCGTCGCCGTTGTTGGTCAGGGTGAACGCCCGTGTCCGTTGGGCGCGTTTCTCGTCTCGTTCGGCCGCGCGTCGGTCGGCTTCGTCGGCCGCTTCCGGTGCCACATGTGCCAGGATTCGCTCCGCGGCCTTGCGGAAGGTGGCCGGCTCCCAGTCTGCGAAGTCCGCGATCAACGTTTTCTCGGCGAGGTCCACCACATCCGCCGGATTCTCGTCGGCCAGGTCGTGAATGGTCTTGGCGACGATGTGGGCTTGTTCGACGTTGATAGTGCCGCTTGACAGTGCCGTGTCCAGCACCGGCCGCCTATCCAACGCCTGGGCCAGGTCGACGGTGCGGCGGGCGGTGTGGATGCTGACATGGAGGCGTTCGCGGAGCCAGACGGCGGTGCTGGCGGCCTGCTGCGTGATGGGTAGGTTGCGGCCGTCGATCTCGCGGATCAGGTGGAGTTTGATCGCGGCGAGCATCTGTTCGGCGTCGTGCACTGTGTGGACCGCGTCGATGAGGTCGGTGTCGGGCAGCGACCACACTGGGGTGCCGGCGCAGTGGCCGGCGATCTCCCTGAGCTGCTCCAACGTTTCCCGCACACATTGATTCTCGTACGTTTGTGCGGTGATCGTTGCCCCGCCAGGCGACACGCCGGCCGACACGCCGGTCGCCGAAAAAGTTGGCCTGCTTGGTCGGGCTGGGGCTGTTCCGCGGTGATGTGCCCCGGCCGTCGATCAAGGAGATCCGCATCGATCGAGGGTGAATGCACGGGGTTTAGAGCCTGGTAAATAACCCCCGGCCGAGCGAGGCGGAGTCCAGGCGGCGATCCGGCAAGGCGCCGTTTTGTTCGGATACCGGTGTTGTATCCGGACGGAACGGCAACGCCGCCGGTCGTCGTCTGGGCCCGCCGTAGCCGGCCAGCGGGTTATTTACCAGGCTCTTAGCGCGGGTTGTCGGCGCGCCAGGCGACGTAGTGGGCGACCGCCGCGGCGACGTCGAAGGCCGGCGCGAAGCCGGTGTCGTGGGTGAGGCGGCTGATGTCGAGGTAGGGGTCGTCGCCGGGACCGTTCTGGCGTCCAGGGAGGATGGCGAGCCGCGCGTCGGGGGTGATCGCCCGAAGGGCCTCCGCGAGGTCACGGTTGCTGAACGGCCGGCCGCTGGAGACGTTGTAGGTGTCGTGCCGCAGGGTTTCCGCGGTGGTCAGCAGGGCGATCGCGCGTCCGGCGTCGGGTGCGTAGCAGCTGTCGCCACCGTCGTCGGCGTAGAACGGCTTCGGCCCATCGCCGCGGAGCATCGCGCTGATGTACGGCGGGATGGGGTTGAACGGTGATTCCGGGTCCATCAGCGGTCCCCAGGTGCTTCCGATCCGAAGTATCACCGGCTGGACGCCGGTGCCCTGGAGGCTGTGGGTGGTGAGCGGCTCGACGGCCTTCTTGAAGGCGACGATCAGGTGCGGCAGGTCCGCGGTGGGCAGTGCGAGCTCCTCGTGCCAGGGGATCTCGCTCCGGCCAATGTAGACACCGATGCTGCTGGCGACGGCGAACCTGCGTACACCCCAGCTGCGCGCGGCGTCCAGCGCGTTGAGCAGACCGGTCGTGTCCGCGCGGAAGAAGTCGACCGGGTTCTCGCCGGGGATGGTGCCGGCGAGGTGGACGATGTCGCTGATGTCGTAGCGATCGGCGAGGGCGAGGAAGGCGTCCCGGTCGGTGACGTCGAGGTTCTCCACGCTGACCATGCCGGCGAGAAACGACGGGACCTCCGCCCTGCGGTGGGAGGTGACGACGACATCGTGGCCGAGGTCGACGAGCGCGCGGGCGGTGTGCGCGCCGATCATGCCCAGCCCTCCGGTGACGAGGATCATCGGACCACCTTGTCGCCGGCCGCTTCGCGGGCCGCGGCGATGGCGTCACCGGATCCGCGTCCGAACTCCTCGACGCCGTCGGGAGTGCGGCCACCGATGTAGCCGTCGACCGATACGGCGTGGGCGCTGAGTACCTTCATGCCTCGAAGCTATGGGCGGCGCGGCGACCGGTCTTGAACGAATCGCGCGGGCTCAGGCGCGCAGTGGTGGCCGGCCGCGGGAGGCGAGGAAGGGCCGGTAGGAGGCGGAGTGCTCGTGGCCGCAGGCGCACCGGTCGAGGTCGCCGCCGAGCAGCCGGCGCGGGGTGAGACCGGTCAGGCGAAGGCATTCCCGGCTCAGGTGTGCCTGGTCGGCGTACCCCACGTCGACCGCGAGCCCCGCCATGCCGTCCGCACCGCGCCGGCCGGAGGCGGTGGCGCCGGCCTGAGCCAGCGCGAGGAAGCCCTGGAACCGCAAGGTCCGCTGGAGGACCTTCGGACTCAGCCCCACGGCGTGCAGGCAGCGGCGGCGCAACTGGCTGGCGGAGAGTGCCAGGTGGGCGGCCACAGCGTCGATGTTGACCGGGTGCCATGGCATGAGTGCCTTGGCGGCCTCGCGTACCAGCGGATCCACGCCCACGCTCCGGAACTCCAGCAGGAGGTGGGCCTGCAGCGCCTTGAGCGCCCGCTCAGCCGTGCCGGCTCCGGCCATCGCCTCCACGAGGCGGTCCACCGAGCCGCCCCATAGCTCCGCGAGGCTCAGGCGCTGGTCCACCAGGTCGTCGAGCCCGGTCGGAAGCGGCGGCGCGGTCCCTGGTTGGAACCGGACACCCACCACCGTGGTGTGCGGCGGAATGACCTCGATCTCCGGACCGGTCAGCGGACCGACGAGCTGCGGAGCGCCACCGATCGGAAAGTGCATCTCGACCCCGCCCGTGGGCAGGTGTCGTTGCACGTACGCCACGCCACCGGTGCGCTGGATCCAGACCGTCCGCACCACGCCGACCAGTGCCGGCAGGGGCGGACGCTCGATGTAGGACTCCACACCCGCCATCCTCGCGCATATCGTCCGCGTATCGAAAACCACATACGTGCTGGCAACACGGCGCCGCCTTGACTGTGCGCATGACCAGAATGGTGATGACGATTTACGGGTGCGCCCAGGACGAGGCCGACTTGTTCCGGGAGGTCGCACCTCGTTTCGGCGTCATCCCGACGATCACCCGCGCCCCGGTTTCCGAAGCGAACGTCGACCTGGCGTTCGGGAATCGGTGTGTCAGCGTCGGTCACAAGACCCGGGTCACGGATTCCACGCTTCTCGCGCTGAGCCAGGCCGGCGTGAGGTACATCTCGACGCGAAGCATCGGCTACGACCACATCAACGTGGAGTACGCGGAGAGCGTGGGTATCCGCGTCGAAAACATCACCTACTCGCCCGACGGCGTCGCCGACTACACGTTGATGTTGATGCTGATGGTGGTGCGAGACGCGAAGTCGATCATTAGTCGGGCCGACGCTCATGACTTCCGGTTGAACGACGTACGCGGAAGAGAACTGCGCGACCTGACCGTTGGGGTGGTCGGCACGGGGCGCATCGGCTCGGCGGTGATGGACAGGCTGCGCGGCTTTGGCTGCCGCGTACTGGCCCACGGTAAAAACGCCAATGACGATGACGTTTCTCTCGACGAGTTGCTGCGGCGCAGTGACATTGTCACGCTGCATACGCCACTCAACGCGGAAACACACCATCTGCTGGATCGTCAGCGTATCGGTCGGATGAAACGTGGAGCGTTCGTCGTCAACACCGGGCGTGGGTCGCTTGTGGACACCGAGGCGCTCATCTCGGCGCTGGAAAGCGGCAGGCTGGGAGGGGCGGCGTTGGACGTCATCGAAGGTGAGGAAGGCATATTCTACGCCGACCGCCGGACCAACCCCGTTGACTGCAAACCGCTGCTGCGGCTGCAGCAACTGCCGAACGTCGTCATCAGCCCGCACACCGCCTATTACACGGATCACGCGCTGCGTGACACCGTCGAGAATTCCGTCGTCAGTTGCCTGAGGTTCGTCAACGGGGGTCAGCGTGGGTAGGTTGAAGATCGCGGTTCTGTTCGGGGGCTGTTCCGAGGAGCATCCCGTGTCCGTCAAGTCGGCGCGAGAGGTCGCCAAGCACCTCGATACCGGGAAGTATGAGCCGTTCTACGTCGGGATCACGACGAGTGGTGCCTGGAAACTGTGTGACGGTCCCGACGTGGGCTGGGAGAACGGCGACTGTCGCACAGCCGTGCTGTCACCGGACCGGAGCGCCCCCGGGCTGCTCGTTCTGGAGAAGGGGCAGTACGAGGCGATCGGTCTGGACCTGGTGCTGCCCGTCCTGCACGGCAAGCTCGGCGAAGACGGCGCGATACAGGGCCTGCTCGAGCTTTCCGGCATTCCGTACGCCGGCTGCGACATCCAAAGCTCGACGCTGTGCATGGACAAGTCACTGGCCTACCTCGTCGCCAGAAACGCCGGTATCGCCACACCGAATTTCTGGACCGTCATGGCGGGCGGGAGTGTCGATCCCGACCGGCTTACCTATCCCGTCTTCGTGAAGCCGGCCCGCTCGGGTTCGTCCTTCGGCGTCACCATGGTGTCTCGAAGGGAAGACCTGCCGGATGCGGTGCGCGCCGCGCGACGGTACGACTCGAAGGTGCTGATCGAAGAGGCCGTCGCCGGCAGCGAGGTCGGATGCGCGATCCTGGGAAACGATCCGGACCTGATCGCGGGCGAGGTGGATCGGATCGCGCTGTCTCACGGCTTCTTCAGGATCCATCAGGAGGCAGCGCCCGAAACCGGCTCCGAGAACTCGACGGCGATCGTGCCCGCCGACATCTCCCCGGAGTCACGTTCGCTCGTCCAGGAGACAGCGAAGGCCGTATATCGCGCCCTGGGATGCAGGGGACTGGCGCGGGTGGACCTGTTTCTCAAGGCGGACGGAAAGGTGGTCCTCAACGAGGTCAACACCCTGCCCGGCATGACCTCGTACAGCCGCTATCCCCGGATGATGGCGGCCGCGGGGCTGCCGCTCGCCGAGGTGATCGACCGGCTGGTGTCGTTGGCGCTGAAGGCGACCGACGATGAGAAATGACTTCGTCTTCGTCGACGAGCAGGTACCCGGAATACGGTGGGACGCCAAGTACGCCACCTGGGACAACTTCACCGGCCGGCCGGTCGACGGATACCTGGCGAATCGGATCGTCGGCACGAGGGCCCTATGCGCGGCCCTGGAAGAGGTTCGGGAAAAGGCCGCCAGCCGTGGCTTCGGCCTGCTGCTCTGGGACGGGTATCGCCCGCAGCGCGCCGTCGACTGCTTTCTGCGCTGGTCGAAACAGCCGGAAGACGGCCGGACGAAGCCGAGGCACTACCCGAATATCGACAGGGCCGAGATGTTCGACAAGGGGTACGTCGCCGCCAGGTCGGGTCACAGCCGGGGCGGCACCGTCGACCTGACGCTCTTTCATTTGGGCACGGGCGAGCTCGTTCCCATGGGCGGCGACTACGACCTGATGGATCCGATCTCGCATCACGGAGCGACGGGAATCACGCACGTCGAAGCGGGAAACCGTCAGTGCCTGCGTTCCATCATGGAGGCGTGCGGCTTCAACGCGTACGACTGCGAGTGGTGGCATTACACACTGAGCGACGAGCCCTACCCGGACACGTATTTCGACTTTCCCATCAGGTAGTGGGGGCGGGTCCGGTCGACTCGCGCCAGATGGCGGCGGAGACGGGCTCGCGGCTCTCCGGGGCTTCTTCGCCGCGCAGCGTCGCCAGCAGTCGTGACACGGCCCGGCGCCCGAGGCTCTGGTAGTCGACGCTTACCGTCGTGACGGCCGGTGTCATCGCCGCCGCCACGGGGTTGTCGTCCCAGCCGGTCACGCTCAGGTCGCCGGGTACCAGCCATCCGCGCAGGTACGCGCCGCTGATCGCGCCGACGGCGAGCACGTCGTTGGCGGCGATCACCGCGGTGACTCCGCTGCCCTCGGGCAGGTCGAGGATCGCCTGCCGGGCGCGCTGGGCGAGCCAGTCGCAGTCGATCACCCCGTAGGAATCGAGCCCGAGACGCTCGATCGTTTCGATGTAGACCTCGCGGCGCCGCCGCGCCGACATGTGCACGTAGTCGCCGGCGAGATGCACGAACCTGCGGTGGCCCTGATCGGCCAGGCGGGTGATGAACTCCTCGACGGCCGGGGCGTCGGCGAGTTCGCCGACGCTGCGCATGTGCTCGTCGTAGTGCGGCGCGACGATGATGGGTGGGCCCTGCGGGTCGCGGCGGCTGGACACGTCGGGCAGTGCGGTGAGCGACACGAGCCCTTCGAAGAGCCCGGAATCGGCCAGCTCGAGCACCCGGTCGGTACGGGTGTCGGGCGACCCGTCCAGCGTGACGACCTCGACGACGTAACCCGCGCTGTGGGCTTCGGTCTTGGCGCCGGTCAGCATCTCCAGTGAGCTGATGGCTGTGCCCGGGGGTAGCAGGAACGCGAGCCGGCCGGTCTTGCGGCTGCGCATCGCCCTGGCGACGAGGTTCGGCCGGTAGTCCAGCTGGGCGATGGCCGTGGCGATGCGCTGCTGCAGGGCCTTGCTGATCGTGTCGTCGGTCTTGAGGTAGCGGGAGACCGTCTGATGTGAGACGCCGGCCAGCCGAGCCACTTCCCGGATGGTCGGTCGCGGTCGCGATCGCATCCGAACATCTTGACATGCGAAGTGACCGTTCACTAACTTCGATCCCAGTGACCGATGCAAGATCAAAGTGACCGTTCACTTGCGGATCAAGGAGAGCGAAGATGAGCAATCTGTCGCGACGCGCCTTCATCGCAGGAACCCTCGGCACGGTCACCGGCGCCGCCGTGGCCGCCCAGCCGGCGGCCGGCAAGGCGAGGCCCGCCACGGCCGTCGAGACGGCCGCGGCGCAGGAGAGCGTGAACGTCCATTGGCTGGGCGGCGGCGCGCACGCAGAGACGCTCGGCGTGACGTGGGGGGTGCCGTGGCCGGCCGGCAAGCTGCCGCCCGATCAGGCGTTCACCTTGCGCACCGAGGGCGGCGAGGCCATTCCGATACAGACATGGCCGATCGGGTACTGGCCGGATGGCTCACTGAAGTGGAGCGCACACGCCGTGGGCGGTGGCTTGCCGAGCGCCGAGACGTATGTGCTCGCCACCGGAGCGCCCACGGCGACCGTCAAAAACACCGTCAGCGTCCGCAGCGGCAAAGCCTTCGTCGAGGTCGACACGGGAGTGATCCGGTGCCGCGTCGGCACCAGGGGTGGCTCGCTGATCCAGTCCATCACCCGCGCCGACGGTCGCGAGATCGTCCGCAGGGGCCAGCTGATCTGCCTGGCGCAGGACTCCATCCCGGAGGGCGAGGAGTCGTCGGTGCGCCGGAAGCGCTTCACCGGCGACATCGACAGCGTCACGGTCGAGCAGTCCGGTCCGGTGCGCGCCGTGGTGCGTGTGGACGGTAAGCACCGCGGCAAGAACGGCCGGGCCTGGCTCCCGTTCACCGTGAGGCTCTACTTCTACGCGGGCGCCGAGAGCGTCCGGCTCGTGCACACCTTCGTATTCGATGGCAAGCCCGAGCGTGACTTCATCTGCGGGCTCGGCGTGCGATTCCACGTGCCGATGCGCGACGAGCTGTACGACCGGCATGTCCGGCTGGCGGGGGAGGGCGGCGGGATGCTCGCCGACGCCGTCAAGGGCATCAGCGGGTTGCGCCGAAACCCCGGCGACGCCGTCAAGACGGCGCAGGTGGCCGGTCAGCCGACGCCGCCGGTAGCCACCTGGGACACCCGGGTGAGCAGCCGCCTCCACCTGATCCCGAGCTGGGGTGACTATTCGCTCAGTCAGCTGTCCGCCGACGGGTTCCACATTCGCAAGCGCACCAAGGCCGGCCATGGCTGGATCGACGTCGGCGCGGGCGGCCGGGCCGACGGATTCGGATACGTCGGCGGGATCACCGGGGGTCTCGCCTTTGGGATGCGTGACTTCTGGGAGCGCCATCCGTCCCAATTGGACATTCGACACGCCGACTCCGACGAGGCCGAAGCCACCATCTGGCTGTGGTCGCCCGAGGCTCGCCCCATGGATCTGCGGTTCTATCACGACGGCATGGGCCAGGACACGTACGCGGAGCAGCTCGAAGGTCTGGAGATCACGTACGAGGACTACGAGCCCGGGTGGGATACGCCGGTCGGGATCGCCCGCACCACCGAGCTGGCCATCTGGGCGCTCGACGCGACCCCGTCGACCGAGCACCTCGCCGAGCTGGCGAAGGTGGCGCGGACGCCACCGCTGCTGATGGCGCCCCCAGCGCATCTGCACGCCGCGGGCGTGTTCGGCGACTGGAGCCCGGTCGACCGCTCCACGCCCGCGCGAACCGTCATCGAGGACCGGCTCGACCTGCTGCTCGGCTTCTACCAGAAGCAGATCGACCAGCATCGCTGGTACGGATTCTGGAACTACGGCGACGTCATGCACGGCTACGACTTCTTCCGCCACCAGTGGCGGTACGACGTCGGCGGCTACGCGTGGGACAACTCCGAGCTCTCGCCCGACCTGTGGCTCTGGTACAGCTTCCTGCGCACCGGTCGCGCCGACGTCTACCGGATGGCCGAGGCGATGACCCGGCACACCGGTGAGGTCGACGTATACCACCTCGGCAGGTTCAAGGACCTCGGCACCCGGCACGGCGTGCAGCACTGGGGAGACAGCGCGAAACAGGCGCGGATCAGCACGGCCGCGTACCGCCGGTTCTTCTACTTCCTGACGGCCGACGAGCGGACCGGCGACCTGCTGCACAACCAGGTCTACACCGACAGGACGTTCCTGACCATCGACCCGTCCCGCAAGGTGCGCACCGGGCCGTACGAGCCGGACCCGCACGCGCTCTCGTTGGGCCTGGGCAACGACTGGGGTGCGATGGCCTCGGCGTGGCTGACCGAATGGGAGCGCGGCGGCGACCCGATCGCGAAGACCAAGCTGCTCAACAGCATGCGCAGCATCGGGGCCCTGCCGTACGGCCACTTCACGTCGGGCGCCCTCTACGACCTCGACACGGGGGAGTACCACGCGGCCGCGCCGACCGTCGGCATCTCGCACCTGTGGGCCGTCTTCGGCAAGGCCGAGATCTGCAGCGAGCTCATCCAGCTCGTCGACATGCCGGCGTTCAAGCAGGCATGGCTGCAGTACTGCCGCCTCTACAACGCCACGGGCGCGGAGCAGCAGGCCGAGCTCGGGCGGTCACTGGGCAGCCTCGACCTTCGCCAGGCACACAGCCGGCTCACCGCCTACGCCGCCGCTCAACTGGACGACGAGCGGCTGGCCCAGCGTGCCTGGGCCGAGTTCAAGACCGGCGCGGCCGGCTATCCCGACACAATGGACTGGAACACCTGGCGCATCGAGCCGCCGCACGCGCTCAACCCGGTGGAGGAGCTCACCTGGGTCAGCACGAACGCCACGGCGCAGTACGGCCTGGCGGCGATCCAGACGCTGGCCCTCGTCGGCGACCACCTGTCCTGACCTACGTGCGGCGTGCACATAGGACATACGCGTCCAGCGGGAGCGGCTGCACGGCGACAAGCGCGAATCCGGCCTCGGCCAGCAGGGCGCGGTAGTGCGACTCGGTGCGCTCACGGCCACCGGTGTTGCACAGCATGTGGATGTCCCACGGCACGGCCAGGGAATCGGTCTCGCGGGCTTCCGGGAGCAGGCGCTCGATGATGAGCAACTCGGCGTGCGCGGGCATGTCGCGGGCGCAGGTGGCGAGAATCGTGCGGCACTGCGCGTCGTCCCAGTCGTGCAGGACCCGGGAGAGCAGGTACACGTCGCCGTCGGTGGGGACGGCCTGGGTGAAGTCACCGGCGATGAGGGTGCAGCGATCGGCGACCGGGGCCAGGGTCGACTCGGCGGCGGTCAAGGCGTGCGGGCGTTCCAGCAGAGCCCCCCGCACGCCCGGGTTGGCGGCCAGTACGCGGGAGAGCAGGTCGCCGTTGCCGCCGGCCACGTCGACGACCACGCGCGCGGTGGAGAAGTCGACGGTACGGGCGACCTCGCTGAACATGATGTTGCTGGCAGCCATGGACTGGTGGAACAGGCCGGCGAGGTCGGGATCGGCGGCGAGGTGGGCGAAGTGGTGGGCGCCGAAGACCTTCGCGTAGGACTCCTCGCCGGTGCGGATGGCCTCGGTGAGCGCGGCGAACGCGTGGTAGAACGGGCCCCCGTACATCAACGCGAGAGACCGCATGGAACCCTCCACATCGGAGCGCAGCAGTGCTCCCATCGGGGTGAGTTCGTGGTGGGCCGCTGACGGTTGGACGAGGCCCAGGGCGGTCAGGTAGCGCAGGAGCCTGCCGAGGCTTTCCTGGTCGGTGCCGGTCGCCGCGGCCAGACCCGGCAGGTCGGTGGTGGTGGCGAGGTGGTCGGGGAGGCGCAGTTCGGCGGCGGTCGCGATGGCCTGCGTGGCCCACGCGCCGGTCAGCAGGCGCAACAGCCCGGTGCCGGGCACGGATTCGCGGTGGTGAGCGGCGAGCGGGTGCGCGAACCGGCCAGTACAGGTCAGTTCCAGCCGGCGGAAGGGCGAGCCGGCCCGGCGCCGAGCGCGGAAGTAGAAGACAGACGTGTCCTCGTGGCCGTTGTAGCCGCCACCGTCGGGTTCCAGATGGGCGGCGATCGTGGCGCGGAGCCCGCCGAGCAGTACCGGATCGGGTGGCGTGACGGCGAGCGCGAAGTGATTCTCCCAGCCGCGCAGCCGTTCGTCCGCCGCGATGTGCGCCAGCTCCGCCGGTGTGGCCATGGCGAAGATCTCCAGCTCGCACGGCTGGCCGGTCCGGTCGGTGACGCGGGCGCGCAGGATGCCGACCTCCAACCGCGCGGCGGGTACCGCGTACCGGGCGGCCAGCCGTCCCCGAACCACCACGCTGGGGGTCATGGCGCCGACCTTGATGCCGTGCTCGGCCAGCGTTTCGGGCAGCCCGTCGAGGCTCGTGGGGAAGATGAGGACCGCGGCGTGCGTGAAGCTCGTGTACCTGGCCAGGGCCGCGCGTTCGCCGTCACTGAGCGACGGCATGGTCGCGGCGATGACGGATTCGGTGTCGTTGGCGCCGATGAGCGCCGCGAGGGAGGTGACGCGGGCGAGGTCGTCGGCCGGCGAGGTCATGTCTGTTTCCATTGGTCAGATTCCCACGTAGTGCTCGGCGAAAAGGTTCTGGTGGGCGCGGGAGTCGCGCAGGCTGTCGAGCCGGGCGCGGCGCAGTGCGCGCTGGAAGCCTGCGTCCGGGGCGCCGTCGGCGGGGCCGTGCAGGAGATCGATCATCCAGTGCGAGAACTCCTGCGCCCGCCAGATGCGGGGCAGGCAGGTGCCTGAGTAGCCGGTCAGTGCGCGCTCGTCGGCGCGCACGATGGCGTCCACGAGGGCGTTGGCCAGTACCTTGGCCTCCAGAATCGCCAGGTTGGCGCCCTTGGCCGCCGATGGGCTGATCAGGCTGGCGGCGTCGCCCACGAGAAACAGCCGCTCGTACTGGATGGGGTCGACGACCTCGGAACGCAGGCGCACGATCCGCCGCTCCGTGATCCGGCCCTGCTTCAGCGCCCCGAACCGTTCCACCCGCATCCGGACGGCCAGCTCGGTCCAGATCCGGTCGTCGGTCCAGGACGCGGGGTCGTCGCCGGCCGGTACCTGGAGGTAGTAGCGGGTCACCTCAGGGCTGCGCGCCATGTGGCCGGCGAACCCGTTGTCGTGGATGGCGTACGTGACCGCTGGCATGCTCTGCGCCGCCTCGGCGAGGACGGCCAGCCAGGCCACGCCATGGTCGCGGGCGTGACGGCGGGACAGCGCAGCGGGGATGGCCCCGCGGGTCGCGCCGTGGCTGCCGTCGCAGCCGGCGAGGAACCGTCCGCGGGCATCGTGGATTCCGTTCGCGTCGCGATAGCGCACCGTGGCGGTCCCGGCGTCCACATCGGTGACGGTCGCCTCGAAAGGCACAGGTCCCATGTGGACGTCCGTTGTGGAGCAAACAGGCGGCGAGCCCGTGCTCGGCCAGTACGCGGGCACTGTGCGCGCCGAGGAAGCCGGCTCTGGCTCTGGTCTGGGCCTGCTCGCGGCTGGCGCGTTCCACGATGAGGGTGTCGATCCCGGCCGCTCGCAACAGGTTGCCCAGCACTAGCCCCGCTGGCCCGGCACCCACGATGAGTACCGATGCCTGGTCGATCTTGGTGATCGCGTGCTCCCTTTGCCGGTCGCTTCGGTCAGACTGTTCACGACACGTTGCACTAAGTAGCGGCGACTGTACTGATTGTGGCGGGAGACACGCGGACGCCATTCACTCCAAGGAGTGATCAGGGGTACATTGAAGCGAATCGAGCTTTGGTCCTGGGGAGGCGCCATGCGAGCACGAATCACCATTGCCCTGTCGATTCTCGCGCTGACGGCGAGCACGCTCTTCGCTCCGTCGGCGGCGATGGCGGCCGCCACGGAGTATGTGGCGACGGTGAAAGTCACCGGAGGCGCGGGCAGCGAGAACTACCGCATCCACCTCGTCGAGGCGGCCGACATCGCGGCCGCGTTCGACAGCCTGTCGGGTGCGAGCGACCAGTTCCCGAACGGCCTGATCGACCGCTCAGGTCCTGAGTACAACGTGGGCTACAGCTGGCACATCGACCCGAACGACGTCGAGTTCGCCGACTTCACCATCGAGCTGTGCGACGGGCTGCCGTCCGACGTCGAGAACGGCACCCTGACCAGTGACCGGTACTGCCCATGGAGCGGCCGCGTGGTCGCCATGACCCCGCTCCCGTAGCGCGCCCTCGGGGAGCGGTGAACCCGTTCGCATGACCTGAGATCGGCCCATTTGCGGGTAAACCCAGACGTTGGCGCGCAGTTTGCTGCCGTTTGGTGACGGACCGTAGTCGTCAGGATGTTGTCGTTGCTTCCTGACGGCTGCAGTCTGCAAGTGGGGAAGAGTCGATTGGGGGAGCCATGCGCAAGCGCATCCTGTTCATCGTCCTCGCCTTCCTGGCGTTTCTCGCCGCCACGCTCGTGAGCGTCAGCCCGGCGTCGGCGGCACCGATCAACTGCCCCGGCGGCCAGGTGGCCACCAAGACCGCGGGCGGCTGGGACTGCGTCAACAAGGGCGGCAACACATCGAACGCGGAAGACCCGAAGAACCCGAACGCGGGCAAGGGCACCTTCTAGGTAAGGGGTTCGCGGCCGGTGGGCGGTGTGTGCCATCGTCGCGGGCATGAGTGTGGAACCGACGGCGTGGCGCCGGCCCGGGCCGACCGCCAGACAGCTGCGCAACGACGTCGTCATCGGGGTGGCGGTCGCGGCCGTCGCCCTGTTCAACCTCGTGCTGTCCACGAGCGCCGGCATGTTCTTCGGTGACGACGTGCCGAGCCGCCCGGAGCAGGTCCTGTGGACGCTCGCGGTCACGCTGCCGCTGGCGGTGCGCCGGCGGTGGCCGGCCGCCGCCGCGATCGTGATCTCCATCGCCTTCATCGGCGCGCAGGTCCGCCACTCGCCGGAGCAGCAGATCGCCAACGGTGCCCTCTCCGCCGCCATCTACACGCTCGGCGCGTGGGATCGCGACCGGGCGCGGGCCCGATGGGCGCAGATCGGCATCGTCGCCGCGATGTTCACCTGGCTTGGCATCGCGATCGCCCAGACGGCGGCCGACCTGCCCGCCGACGCCTTCGAGGACGCCGCCGGCCCGCTGGAGCCGCTGCTCGCGACCATCATCAACGGGGTACTGCTGAACGCGCTGTTCTTCGGGTTCGCCATCTTCTTCGGTGAGGCTGCCTGGATCTCCGCCCGCCGCCAGCACCTGCTGGAGGTACAGGCGGAGGAGCTGCGACGGCTGGCGGCGGAGGCCGGCGAGCGCGCGATCATGGGCGAAAGGGTACGTATCGCCCGTGAGCTGCACGACGTGGTCGCGCACCACGTGTCGGTGATGGGTGTGCAGGCCGCGGCCGCACGCCGGGTGATGGAAAAGGACCTGGGCAAGGCCCGCACCGCCCTCGCCGCGGTCGAGCAGGGCGCCCGCACCGCGGTCGAGGAGCTGCGCCGCATGCTCAGCCTGCTGCGGGCGACCGGTGGCACACCGGACGAGCGGCCCACCGGCTCCGGCGTGGACCGCGTCGACGAGTTGGTGAGCAACGCCCGGGACGCCGGGCTCGCGGCGACGCTCGGCGTGTACGGTGAGCCGGTCCCGCTGCCCGAGTCGCTGTCCCAGGCGGCGTACCGGATCGTGCAGGAGGCGGTCACGAACGCGCTCAAGCACGCGAACGCGTCCGCCCTCGACGTGCGCGTGCGGTACCACACCGCCGAGCTGGAGATCGACGTCACGGACGACGGTCGAGGCGCGCCACCGGGCGCGACCGCCGGGGTCGGGCTGGGCCTCATCGGCATGCGGGAGCGTGTCACCGCGCACGACGGCACGCTGGAGGCCGGGTCCCGGGCCGACGGCGGCTATCGGGTACGGGCCCGCTTCCCGCTCGCCCACGCCGAGGCGGTGCCGGCGTGATCCGGGTACTGCTGGCCGACGACCACCACCTGGTGCGGACCGGGTTCCGGGTGATCCTGGAGGCGGAAGACGACGTCGAGGTGGTCGGTGAGGCGGCCGACGGGGCGCAGGCGGTCGACCTCGCGGCCCGCACCGGCCCCGACGTGGTGCTGATGGACGTGGAGATGCCGGGCGTCGACGGGCTGGAGGCAACCCGCCGGATCGTGGCCGCCGACGCCGGTCCCGCGGTGCTGATCCTCACCACGTTCGACCGCGACGACTACCTGTTCTCCGCGTTGCAGGCCGGCGCCAGCGGATTCCTGCTCAAGAACGGCACGCCGGAGGCCCTCGTCGACGCCATCCGCGTGGTGGCCCGGGGCGACGCGCTGCTGGCACCCGAGATCACCCGCCGGGTCATCGCGACGTTCACCAGGCCGGGCGGGGCCACCCGCACCGACGGCGCGCGCCTGTCCGAGCTGACCCCGCGCGAGCACGAGGTACTGGTGCTGCTGGCCAGCGGCGCGACCAACGCCGAGATCGCCGCCGCGCTCTACCTCGGCGAGGCCACGGTCAAGACCCACGTCAGCCGGGTACTGGCCAAGCTGGGCCTGCGCGACCGCACCCAGGCGGTCGTGTTCGCGTACGAGCACAAGGTGGTCACGCCCGGCGGATGAGGCGGGTCCGTCGCGCGACGGACCCCGGTGATCCATCCGGCGCCGGACGCGGCGCCGTGTGGGCCCGCATAGCGTCGAGCCATGACACAGTTGCTCCGTCTCGACGGGCTGAACCGGGCCTTCGGCGGGCGGCAGGCGCTCAAGGACGTCACGTTCGACGTGGCGCCCGGACGGCTGACCGGGTTCGTCGGCGCCAACGGCGCCGGCAAGACCACCGCCATGCGGATCATCCTCGGCGTGCTCGCCGCCGACTCCGGCTCGGTGACCTGGGGCGGCGCCCACCTGACCCGGGAGCATCGGCGGCGGTTCGGCTACATGCCGGAGGAGCGCGGGCTCTACCCGAAGATGACCATCCGGGACCAGCTGACGTACCTCGGCCGGCTGCACGGTCTGACCGCCGGCGCGGTCGCGCGGAACATCACCGGGCTGGTCGACCGGCTCGGAATCGGCGAGCGGGCGGACGAGCAGCTCGAGAAGCTGTCGCTGGGCAACCAGCAGCGCGCCCAGATCGCGGCCGCGCTGGTACACGAGCCGGAGCTGCTGGTCCTCGACGAGCCGTTCTCCGGCCTCGATCCGATCGCCGTGGACACCGTCATGGCCGTGCTGCGCGAGCAGACTGCCCGCGGCGTACCGGTGCTGTTCTCCAGCCACCAGCTCGACGTGGTCGAGCGGCTCTGCGACGACCTGGTCGTCATCGGCGACGGCGCCATCCTCGCCGCCGGCCGCCGCGACGAACTCCGCGCGGCGTTCACCCTGCCCAGGTACGAGATAAGGGTCGACGGCGACGCCGGTTGGCTGCGCGACCAGCCCGGCGTGACCGTGGTCGACCTCGACGGGCCGCGCGCGGTGTTCGACCTTGCCGCCGGACGCGAGAACGAAGCCGCCGGACGCGAGAACGAAGCCGCCGGGACCGAGGACCAGGCCGTACTGCGGGAAGCGCTCGCCCGCGGGCCGGTGCGCGCCTTCGGCCCGGTCGCCCCGTCCCTTGCCGAGATCTTCCGAGAGGTCGCCCGATGACCACGTTCGACACCGTCCGCCTCGTCGCCGCCCGGGAGATCCGGGTTAAGCTGCGCGACAAGGCGTTCCTGTGGAGTACCGGCATCTTCCTGCTGATCGCGATCGCCGGGACCGTCCTGCCCGGCATCTTCGCCGGTGGGCCGCAGTCGGTGGCCGTGGTCGCCGGACCGACCGCGACCGCGCTGACCGACGCCGGCCTCGATGTGCGTACCGTCGCCGACGACGCGGCGGCCGAGCGGCTGGTCCGCGACGGCGACGTCGACGCGGCCGTGGTCGCCGGCCCGCGGGTACTCGCGATGGACGACGAGCCCGACGACGTGGTCGAAGCGCTCAGCCAGCAGCCGGCTGTGCAACTGCTCGACCCGAACGCGGTCGACCCCGTGCTGGCGTTCCTGATCCCGTACGCGTTCGGGTTCGTCTTCTTCGCCACCTCGCTCACGTTCGGCCTGCAGATCGCCCAGAGCGTCACCGAGGAGAAGCAGACCCGTGTCGTGGAGATCCTCATCGCGACGATTCCGGTGCGCGTGCTCCTGGCCGGCAAGGTGATCGGCGGCACCGTGCTCGCGTTCGGGCAGCTCGCCCTGATCACGCTCGTGGGCATGGTCGGCGCCCGGCTGGCCGACGCGCCGGACAATGTGCTGTCGCTGCTCGCCCCGGCGATCGGGTGGTTCATCCCGTTCTTCGTGCTCGGCTTCGTGATGCTGGCGGCGCTGTGGGCCGCCGCCGGCGCGCTGGGCAACCGCCAGGAAGATCTCGCCGGCGCGTCGATGCCCATCCAGATCGCGGTGATGCTGCCCTTCATCGCGGTGATCGTCCTGCAGGACAACCAGACGGCGATGACGATCATGTCGTACCTGCCGGTGTCGGCGCCGACCGCCATGCCGGCCCGGCTGTTCGCCGACGACGCGGCCGCCTGGGAGCCGGTGCTGTCCCTCGGGATCCTGGCGCTGACCGCGGTGGCGATGGTGTTCGTGGGGGCGCGGATCTACGAAGGTTCGCTGCTGCGCACCAACGGCCGCACGAAGATGGCGACCGCCTGGCGCGACCGCGAGGCGGCCCGCCTGGTGGGCTAGGGCCTGTGTTTCAGCCGAAGGGTAGGGCGATGGACTTGAGTTCGACGTACGCGTCGATGCCCTCGGGGCCGAACTCCCGGCCGATGCCGCTGGCCTTGAACCCGCCGAACGGGGAGCCGAAGTCCAGCATGTACTGGTTGATGCCCAGCGTGCCGGTGCGCACCCGCCGGGCGACGTCCAGTCCGTGGTCGACGTCGGCTGTCCACACGGTGCCCGCCAGCCCGTAGTCCGAGTCGTTGGCGATGCGTACCGCGTCGTCTTCGTCCTCGTACGGGATGACGCACAGCACCGGGCCGAAGATCTCCTCGCGGGCGATCCGCATGCCGTTGTCGACCGAGGCGAACAGTGTGGGCCGCACGTACCACCCCGTGTCGAGCCCGTCCGGCATGCCCGGGCCGCCCACGACCAGCCGCGCGCCCTCCTGCTGTCCCACGTGGATGTACGACTCGACGCGCTCCTGCTGGCGGCGGGCCACCATCGGCCCGATGTAGTTCGCCATGTCCAGCGGGTCGCCGACGGTGAGCCCGCCCACCATCTCGGCGACCGCGTCGAGGTACTCGTCGTACCGGTGGCGGGGCGCGAGGATGCGGGTCTGCGCGATGCACGCCTGGCCGCTGTTCATCAGCGAGGCCATCTGCAGGCCCTGCGCGACCTGCGACGGGTCGGCGTCGTCCAGCACGATCGCGGCCGACTTGCCGCCCAGCTCCAGGGTGACCCGGCGCAGGTCCTGCCCGCACAGCGCGGCGATCCGCCGCCCGACGGCCGTCGACCCGGTGAACGCGATCTTGTCGACGCCCGGGTGGCGGACCAGGTGCTCACCGACCTCCCGACCGGCGGGCAGCACGCTGACGACACCCTCGGGCAGGCCCGCCTCGTGCAGGATCTCGGCGAGTACCAGCCCGGACGCGGGCGCTTCCGGAGCCGGTTTCAGCACCACGGCGCAGCCCGCCAGCAGGGCGGGCACGAGCTTGGCCACGGTGACGAAATGCGGGACGTTCCACGGCGTGATCACGCCGACGACGCCCACCGGCTCGCGGCGCACGACCATCGGGTTGCCCAGCGAGCCGAGCCGCTGCTCCTCCCACGCGTAGCCCTCCGCGACGGACAGAAACGCGTCCAGCGCCATCAGGGTCGCGCCGACCTGCCCGACGTGCGAGAACCAGATGGGCGCGCCCATCTCGGTGCTGATCAGCTCCGCGAGCTCCTCCTGGCGGGCCAGGTACGCGGTGGCGAACCGGCGTACCGCGGCGATCCGCTCGGCCGGTTCGGTGCGCGGCCAGGGCCCGGTGTCGAACGCGCGGCGGGCGGCCTCGACGGCCCGGTCCACATCCTGCTCGGTGGCCTCGGGCGTGCTGCCGACGGGTTCTGTGGAATGTGGCGAGACGATGTGGATCCGGCGGTCCGTGGCCGGTGGCGCCCAGTTGCCGCCGACGTAGAGCTCCTTGTACTCCAGCATCGCCGCTCCTCGAGGCTAAACTAGAACGTGTTCTCGTTACTGTATACCGTCAGGTCACCCCCGAGACAGGCACTGTCCAAAAGGTAAGGCGAATGTCGCGGGGGAGCGCGTCTTTGTATCTGCGCGGCCATGTCGCCGGGTGTGCGCCGGCTGCGACAGTCATCAACATGAACGCGATGCGGAAAGGCGGCGGTATCGCCGCCGTGCTGGTCGGGGCGATGGCGGTGTCCGGCTGTGGGGCGGCGGAGCGGGACGGCACCGAGACGGTCGCCGACAGCGGGCCGCCCGCGGCGACGACGGCCGCGGCGAAGCCCACGGAGGTGCAGGTCAACCGCTCCTACTGGTACGGCGGCTTCAAGGTGACCCTTGGAACGGCCCGGCTGTCGCCGGCCGCGACCGGCGGCGACGGGCCACCGGTGGTGGCCATCGACGCGACATTCCAGAACCTCAGCCGGGACCGCGACGACGCCACGCCGACCGAGGACCTGCTCCTGACCAGCGGCTCCGACAGCTATGGCGAGCTGTCGGAGCCGCACGCGGAACTGCCCGAGGTGCCGGCGCAGCGCAGCAAGACCGGAGTGATCGCGATCGAGGTGGACGACAAGTTCGACCTGACGCAGGCGGTGCTGACGGTCGGCGAGCCACGGTTTCGGCAGGCTGTCGTGCCGCTGGCCCGACCGGACGGTGCGATCCTGCTGGAGCCACGGCCGATCAAGGTCGAGGGCCGGGTGTATCCGAGGGGCAGCAGCAAGGAGGTCTTCATCACCGTCACCGGCGGTGAGGTACGCGCCGACGACTGGGCGAATCTCGCGCAGGCGCCCAGCGGTCAGGAGTACGTCTTGATCTCGTTCACGGCCACCAACGAGGGCGCCGCCGGAATGACGTACGTGTTCGACCGGGACCTGACCCTCGTGAAGCCCGACGGCACCAAGGCCGGCAACGCTGGTTCCTGCAGCCGGGCGCAGGTGTACGTCCAGCCAAACTCGACGGTGAAGCCGGATGGGCAGGCGTGCTTCGAGGTCACCGCTCCGGCTGCCGGCGCGTACCGGTTCGTCTGGCTCAACAAGGAGAGCGAAGGTCTGCGGTTCTCCATCGATTGACGGATCTGACCGGCGGTCGCCCGCGCTTACAATTCGCCGGACGGAGCGACCGTGAGGACATCGATGACGCGAGGTGGGGTGGACCCACACGTGCCTACCGGCACGTTGACAGGCTCGGCGGGCGGCGCGCCCGCCGGGCCTTCCCCCGCTGGGCCGCTGCTGCCGGGCGACCCGCGCCGCCTCGGTCCGTACCAGCTCGTCGGCCGCCTGGGCGAGGGCGGTATGGGCACGGTCTTCCTCGGCCGTGACGTCGCCGCCGCCGGTGGCGCACCGGTGGCGATCAAGGTGATCCGCGCCGAATACGCCCGCGACGAGACGTACCGCGCGCGGTTCCGCCGGGAGGCGGAGGCGGCCCGGCGGGTAGCCCGGTTCTGCACCGCGCAGGTGCTCGACGTCGTGCTCGACGGCGACGTGGCGTACCTGGTGACCGAGTTCATCGAGGGCCCGACGCTGGCCGCCTGGATAGCGCAGGACGGCCCGCTTCGCGGGTCCATGTTGGACAGTTTGGCGACCGGGGTGGTCGCCGCGCTCAACGGCATCCACGCCGCCGGCATCGTGCACCGCGACCTGAAGGCCGGCAACGTGCTGCTGTCCCGGCTGGGCCCGAAGGTGATCGACTTCGGGATCGCCCGCACCACGGACCACGCGGTCGCCCGCACCGATTCCGGCCCGCTGATCGGCACGCCCGCCTACATGGCGCCGGAGCAGTTCGACGGGAAGATCACCGCGGCCTCCGACATCTTCGCGTGGGGTTGCGTGATCACGTACGCGGCGACGGGCCGGACGCCGTTCGGCACCGGAACGCCGTACGAGCTGATGCGGCGGGTGATCGCCGACGAACCGGATCTGTCCGGTTTGGAGCCTCGGCTGCGCGACCTGGTCGGTCGTGCCCTGCGCAAGAAGCCGGAGCAGCGGCCCACCGCCCGGGAGCTGCTGCTGGCCCTCGTGGGTGACGCGGGCGACCCGGTACTGGCGACGACCAAGATTCTCGGCGCGACCGACTGGACCCTTGTGGACACGGAGGCGCCAGCGCGCGGCGAGCGGCGCCGGATCCCGTACCGGATGCTGGCCCTGGTCGCGCTCGCCCTCGCGGCCGTGGTCACGGCCGTGGTGCTCCTTCCGGGCCTGGGCAAGCCCGAGGGCGAAGGCGACGGCGCCCAGCCCAGCAGCACGCCGACCGTAAACGGGACCGTCGCGAAGGACACGCTGGCCCCCAGCGCCAGCTCCGATGCGAGCCCCGCCACCTCCGACAACGGCCCCGCCAGCCCCGACAAGAGCCCCACCGCCTCCACCGGTCGCGGCATCAACCTCGACGTCCGCGTGCCGGAGAAAGGCACGGCCACCCTCGGCATCGGTGAGGTGGACACCTACGACCTCGTACTGACCAGCGGCGGCCGGGTGTACCTGCAGGGTGTCGCCGAGGATTGCGCCGCCCACCAGCTGCCGTGGACGCTGACCCGCCGCGGCGGCGGCACCGTCGCCAGCGACAACCTGACGTGCGCGCGGTACGGGCCGCTCCAGCTCGACGCCGGCCGGTACGAGCTGCGGATCGGCGGGCCGGGCGTCGAAGGCCACTATGCGTTTCGGCTGATCCGGGCGTAGGGCTACCGATGAGACATCACCTGGAGGCGTGGACGCCGGCCGGCCCGCAGGTCGTGCCGCTGGACGGCGACCGGCTGACGCTCGGCAGCGCCGACTCCAACGATCTCGCGGTACCCGTCGACCGCAGGCTGTCCCGGTTGCACGCGGTCCTGCAGCGGTACCCGGCCGGGTGGTGCGTGCGAGACCTCGGCTCCCGAAACGGAACCTTTGTCAACGGCCAACGCATCTGGCAGGATCGGGCGCTGGCCGACGGCGACGAGATCCGCGCCGGCTCGTCGCGTTTCGTGTACCGGGCCGGCGCCGGTGCCGCGATCGCCGGCCCGGCCACCGAGGGGGCGGCGTCCGGGCCGGCGCTGACCGCCCGGGAACGGGACGTGCTGATCCAGCTGTGCCGCCCGCTGCTGACCCAGCAGTTGTTCACCGAGCCGGCCTCCAGTCGCGAGATCGCCGCGGCGCTGGTGGTGACCGAAGCCGCGGTCAAGCAGCACCTGCTGCGCCTGTACGAGAAGTTCGGCATCGACGGTGACGGCGACCGGCGGCGGGTCCGGCTCGCCAACGAGGCCATGGCGCGGCTGTCGGTCACGCTCGCCGACCTGCGCGGCTCGTCGGGCGGGCCGGCGTAACTAAAACTGGAACGCGTTCTATTTCCGCCGTACGATGTGCGCATGATTGCGTCCGACGCGGTGATCTGGAACGCCCCTGACGACCCTCATCCGGCCCGCGCCGCCGCGCAGCGCTCCTACTCCGCTGTCGCGCGCGGTGACCTCGACGGATGGCTGTCGGTGTACGCCGAGGACGCGATCCTGGAGGACCCGGTCGGACCGTCCATGTTCGACCCGGAGGGCAAGGGCCACCACGGGCACGAGGGCCTGTCGGCGTTCTGGAAATCGGCGATCGCCCCGGTGGCGAGGTTCGAGTTCACCATCACCGACTCGTTCGCCAACCCGGGCAGCGACACCTGCGCCAACATCGGCACGATCAAAGCGATCCTCGCCGACGGCAGCCACGCCACCACCCACCTGATCATGGTGTACGTCGTCGACCGCGACGGGTTGGTGACCTCGATGAAGGCGTACTGGGAGCCCAACCGGACGATGGCGTCGTTCCGCCCGGCCTGACGCGGCGTCAGGGCTCTTCGGGAGACATCCCGGCGGTCATCTCGGCCACGGTGTGCGCCCGAAGATCGGGATAGGGCTCAGCGGCGACCCGCAGCACGAGATCCTGCACGTACTGCTGAGCCGGTTTGGCGAGCCCGTCGTACACCGCGACGAACACCTCGCGGGCGCGTGCGCGTGGCCAGCCCGGCGGCATGAGCTCGATGGGCAGCATCGGGTCGAGCACGGGGAAGCGGCGGTACATGTCCATCACCTCGGTGCGGGTCCGCACCGCGTCGACTCCGGTGACGTCGCCGGCGGCTATCCGTGGCAGCCACCCGTTCCAGAGGCGGAGGAACTCCTCGTACTGCTGGGCGATCGCCGGCAGGTCCCAGGCGGCTATCGGACTGCGGTTCGCGTCGGTCGGCAGGTCGATGTGGCCCGCGCGGAACAGGCTCATCGACCCCAGCGCCAGCTGCGCGAGCTCGGCGTGTGCCTTCTCCGGCAGCGGGTGCGGCCACACCCACACCCCGTCGTGCAGGGGCGCGAACCCCCACCACCGCAGGTAGGTGCGCAACGCGCGCCGCTGCGTGCTCTCCTGCTCCGGTATGGAGAACGAGACCAGCGTCCACAGCCCGTCCCACGGCTCCGGAGACACGCCGAAGGCGGCGATCGCGCCGCCGCCGTTGGACAGGTCGATCGCGGCGGGCTCGGTCAGCCGGTACGAGCTGTGCCGGCCCTGGCGGCTGCCCTCCAGTACCCCGCGCCGGGCCAGCCTGCTGATCGTCGTGCGCGCCGCGCCGCTGGTGACGCCGAACTCTTCGAGCAGGGCGGCGATCGCCGCTGACGGGAGCCAGGCGCGGGCGGGCATGGTGTAGTCGGCGAGCAGCGTCACCGCCAGGCCCTGCGAGGAACTGCCGGCCTGCCGGCGCGGCAGCCGCGCCGAATCGGCCTCGGGAAAGATCTCCTCGATGTTGAAGGGGCGTACCATGATCCACTTCCGGTGCGCGTCGGGGTGGGAGCCGTTACGACTGTAACGGCTCCCCGACGTCGCTACTTCAGGTACGCGGCAAGGGGGATCTGCTGGTCGCTCAGCGCCTTGGCGACGACTCCGGCGATCTGCCGGGCCCCGGCGGCCTCGAAGTGGGTGTGATCCTGGCAGAAGAAGGCGCCCACCGGGCCGGCGTTGTAGTCGCCGTTGAACGGGCAGAACCCGAGGCGGTTGTAGAGCGTGTAGCTCAGCCGGTGCAGGTCGATGACGGGTACGCCGTTGGCGCTGGCGGCGGAGTTCGTCTCGGTGATGAACCCGCGGTTGCCGACCGCCGTACTGCCCGAGCAGCTGATCGCGGCCACCGGAGTCAGGAAGACGGGGCGGGCGCCGCGCGCCTTCGCCGCGCTGGCCATCACGCCGAGCAGTTGCTGGTACCGCGCGGAACCGACGTGCCGCGGGCAGGCGCTGGTGCCGTCGTTGATTCCGAACTGGATGAGCAGGTAGTCGCCGGCCTTCATGCCGCTGGTGGCATTGAGCATCGCCTGCCAGCGCGTGGAGTACGTATTCGGATTGACGACGCACTCACCGGCGGAGTTCTTGGTGCTGGTGACGTTGGGGTCGTACAGCCACGTCTGGATGCTCCGCCCGCCGATGGCGCTGTTTCGCACGGTGACGTTGCTTTTGAAGTACTGGGCGAACTGGTTGCCCCAGCCGGCCGGGCATACCGCGCCGCCCGATGGATCGGCCATTGTGGAGTCTCCCGCCAGCCAGACCGTGATCGGGGAGGACGAGGGAGGCGCACTTGTCGTCGGGGGTGCGCACGGTGTCGGATTCGGCGTCGGCCCGTCCGCGGTGGTCACTTCGAGATAGTCGATGTTGGCCAGTCCGTCGGCCGCGGTCGGGCTGAACCGGATGGTGTTGCTGCCGGAGTTCACCGAGAGCGTCAGCGTCTTCGTCACCCAGGTGGTCCAGGCGCCGGTGCCTTCGAAGGACACCCCCGCGACGCGCGAGCCGTTGACGACGACATCGGCGGGCCGGACGGTTGTGGTGCCGTTGGCGAAACGGATCCCGAGCGTCGCCGTCCCGGCCGCTGAGGCGTTGACGGTGAACTGCGCGGCGGCCCCGATCGCGTTGTCGGCGTTACAGAATCCGGTACCGGAGAAGCCGGTGTGGTTGGAGTCGATGGTGCCGGCACAGGTCGCCGGCGCGGCCTCAGCCTCGTACCGGGTCGACGCCGCCGCGGCGACGGTGGTGGATACCACCGTCGCCGCGGTCACCAGTGCGGTGGCGCTCGCCAGCGCGGCGGCACAGAAGACGATCGGTCGTGTTCTCATGGCTCTCCCTCTGTGCCGCTGCCACTCAGATGTACTGGTCGAGGATCGGCCGCAGCCGCTGTGCGATCTTCACGTGACCGGCGTCGGACGGGTGGACGTTGTCGGTCGTGTCGCCGGCCACGATCCAGCCGGTCGTGTCGACGAAGCGGACCCTGCTGTCGCCGGCCGCGTTGCGCGCCGCCACGGCGTTGCGGGTCTCGGTCACGTACCGGTTGCGGAACACGCCCATGGCGAAGATCTCCGCGTTGGGGTACGCCTGGCGGAGCCGCTGGAGCATGGTGACGTAGCCCTGCTGGAACTGCGTGGTCGACACGTTGTGGCCGATGTCGTTGGTGCCGAGGTTGATCACGACGGCGGTCGCCTGGTAGGTCGCGAAGTTCCAGTCGTCGGTGGTCGCCGAGGCCGACGAGCGGCGGAACCAGTCCATCATCCCGTAGCAGTCCTGGCTGACCAGGCAGGCGCCGCCCTGGGCGACCTGGGTGTGCGCCGCGCCGAGCCCTTCGGCCGCGAGCCACGGGTACGCGCTGAAGGGCCGGTTGGCGTTGGGCTGGCCGACGGTGATGGAGTCGCCGATGAACTCGACCAGGTTCGCCGGCCTGCTGATCGCTGTGGTCTGCCCGCCGCTGGCGAGGATGAGGCCGCCGAAGACCGGGTCGCCGGTGTACGAGCCGGCCCGTTCCCGATAACCGATCCGGACGGTGTGTGAGCCGCTCGACAGTCCACTGGCGAGGGTGACGTTGCCGGAGACGTTGCGGCGCCACTGCGTCGGCGCACCGTCGATGGAGTAGTGCAGGTCGATGGCGTTTCGTTGGCGTACCCCGATGGAGTTTCCGGTGAAGCGGGCATCGAGGTAGCCGCCGGCCCAGCCCATCGCGTAGTACGCGGAGTTGGACTTGTTCCAGCGGCCGTAGTACTGGATGTTCGCGTCGTTCGGCTGGCCGTTCCCGCCGACCGGGCCGCTACCCACCTCGAAGTCGAGGGCGTCGACGTTCGCCAGGCCGCTCGCGGTGGTCGGGTTGAGCCGGATGGTGTTGGTGCCGGCGTTGACGGGTGCGGTCAGCGTGAGCGTCGTCCAGGTGGTCCAGGCGCCGGTGCCGTCGAAGGACGCTCCGGTGGCGCGGGTGCCGTTGACGAGGACGTCGGCGGGTCGGGCGGTGGTGGTGCCGTTGGCGTACCGGATGCCGAGTGTCGCCGTCCCGGCCGCTGAGGCGGTGACGGTGAACTGTGCGGCGGCCCCGATCGCGTTGTCGGCGTTGCAGAACCCGCTCCCGGAGAAGCCGGTGTGGTTGGAGTCGATGGTGCCGGCACAGGTCGCCGGTGCCGTCTCGGCCTCGTACCGCGTCGGCGCCGCCACCGCGGCGCTTCCGGACAGGACCGTGACGCCGGCGGCGAGCAGGGTGCAGGCGATGAGCGATGACCTGAGTCTCATGGCGTTCTCCGATACCTCACCCGCGTCAACGCAGGTAGCCGACCAGGGACAGGTTGCGTTCGCGGATGCCCTCGACGACGAGGTCGGCCATCCGGCCGGCGCCGTACTCGGAGAAGTGGGTGTTGTCGGTGACGCCGTCGGGTGACTGGCGCAGGAAGAGCTGGGCCGAGTTGGTCGGGCCCATCGACTCGACCAGCGCCTCGCTCTTGGCCGTCAGGTCGATCACCGGCACGCTCATCGAGGAGCCGAGGCTGCGCATCTCGGCGGGCAGGTTGGCGCCGGCGCCGTTGATGTGCAGGGCGGTGCCGTTGAGCTGGTTGCCGTCGAACAGCCGCCGTACCGGCGGGGTGACCAGGACGGGGACGCCACCGCTGGCACGCACCTGGTTGACCATCGTGGTGAGGTTGCTCCGGAACGCCGACGCGCTCGTGGTCTTGTCGTTGTGTCCAAACTGGATCAGCACCAGGTCGTTGGTTTTGATCAGCGGTCGCATCCTGGGGAACAGCGCCGAGTTGCTCAGGAAGCTGCCCGAGCTCTCTCCCGAGTCGCCGTAGTTGGCGATGACCGCGCGGCCCGACACGCGCGTGGTCAGGAGCTGCCCCCACCCGGTGTACGGGGCGGTCGCCTGGTCGCAGACCGTGGAGTCGCCCGCCAGGTACACCACGAGCGGGTTGCTGGCCGGCTGCACGGTCAGGCCGGACAGTCGGGGTGCCGATCCGGCGAACGTGATGTCCAGGCCGGCGTTGCCGGTGCCGCCCTGTCCGGTCGGCTGGCCTTCCGGCTGCCGCACGTTGATCGTGAACGTGTACGGCGTGACCGTGCCGGACGCGGTGGAGATGGCCGGCAGGATCCGGCGGCGGGCCTCCACGGACATCGAGGTGTTACCGGCCGAGGCGGGGTCGCCGATCCACGCGGTCACCGTGTAGTTGCCGGGCGAGACGGGGAAGCGGCAGGTGATCGGCGACGTGCCGGTGCACTGGGGTGGCCGGCCAGGCGGAGACGCGGTCGCCGAGGGCGACGACGTGGGCGGTGTGCCGCCGACTTCGAAGTCGACGTAGTCGATGTTCGCCAGGCCGAGTGCCGTGGTCGCGCTCAGCCGGATCGTGTTGCTGCCGGCGTTGACCGGCACGCTGACGGTCATCGTCGTCCAGGTCGTCCAGGCGCCCGTGCCGCCGAACGCGACAGCGGACCGGGCGGTCGCGCCGTTGACGAGGATGTCGGCCGCGCGGTTGTCGGCGGTGCCGTTGGCGTACCGGATCCCGACGGTGGCGGTGCCGGCCGCCGACGCGGACACGGTGAACTGCGCGGCCGCGCCGACCGCGTTGTTGCTGTTGCAGAAGCCGGTGCCGGAGTACCCGGTGTGGTTGGACTCGACCCAACCGTCGCATGTGGCCGGTGCCGTCTCGGCCTCGTAGCGGGTCGCCGCCGCCGAGGCGACGTTGACGGTGGCGACCGCGGCGGCGACGGCCACCGCCGCGCAGGCGGAGAGCAGAGCGGCGCGCCGCCTACGTGTGCGCCGCCCTGACGTGAATCGTTTCATCAACGCGTCCGGCGTGGTCGGTGCCTTGATCATCTGTAGCTGCTCCCGTCGACTCGGGCTGTGCGTCAAACAGTGTCGCGATCAAGCGGGCAACTGTCAATCGATGTATCTAAACTTCTAGTTTCCGGCGTCCACGCCGGTGACCTTCCAGATCCGGCCGTTCGCCTTGGCGAGCAGGTACAGCTCACCGGCCCGGTCGGTGCCGAGCCGCAGGTCGACGCGCGCGTCGCCGGCCAGCGAGGCCATCGTGGTCGGGGTACCCGTGGCAGTGACGACGCGCAGTTGGTACAGCGGTGCGAGTCCGCCGCCGCGGACCATCCGGGCCTCGTCGGTGTAGAAGACGCGGCCGTCGACGATGTCGCCGAACACGTACTTGCCGCGCAGTGCCGGCAGGGCGGTGCCGCGGTAGACGAAGCCGCCCACGATGGCCTTGCCGGCGTCGTCGCCGCACGGGATGGTGGCCGCGTTGTGGTCGTACGCCGCGACCGGGTAGTCGTAGCCGAACCGCGCGTCGTCGGCGGGCAGCGGGTACAGGTTGCACGGCTCGCGCCGGTCGAAGACCCAGGAGCCTTCCCGTTCGCTCCAGCCGAGGTTGTCGCCGGCTCGCAGGTCGTAGACGCCCTCGATGTCGTGCTCGCCGATGTGGCCGAGGAACATCCGTCGCGTGCCGCCGGTGTCCCAGCTGAACCGGTGCGGGTCGCGCATGCCCAGCGCGTAGATCTCGCCCAGCGCGCCGCTGGTGCCGGCGAAGGGATTCACCGCCGGTACGCCGTACCGGCCGTTGGTGCTGTTCGTGCCCCGCGGGTCGATGCGCAGGATCTTGCCGTGCGGGACATTGAGCTGTTGCGGCACCGTCGTGCTGCTACCGCGGCCGCCGTCGCCGACCGCGACGTACAGCAGGCCGTAGTCGGTGCCGCCGGGTGCCGCGTTGGGGTTGAAGTCGATTTGCTGGATGGCGTGTATGTAGCTGGCGAACCCGATTCGCAGCAGCGTGCGGCGGGTGCCGCTGAACGACAGGGCCGCTGGATTCGTGGCCGTCCACTCTGTCAGGACACTGTGGATGACCGCACCGGATTGGGTCCAGTCCGGGGCGATCGAGCCGAGCGCGCCGAGCGCCTCGGTGTGCGTGGTGTAGAAGCGGCCGTTGGTGGCGAACTCGGGGTGGAAGGCCACGAAACCAAAGCCGCTGCCCAAACCCTTGCCGGAGAAGAAGTTCGCACCCACGGTCGCGGCCACGTCGAGGTAGACGCTCGGCGTGCCGCCGGTCGGCGGCAGCGTGTACAGCCGGCCGTTGAGGTCGGGCGTGAACAGCAGGCTGGAGCCGGGAACCTGCCCGAGATAGTTGATGCGGGCGGTGCGCATCATCCGCGGGTCGGTCGGCGCGGGCACCGGGTTCGACTGCGGGAACCGCGCGAACTCGGTCAGGACCAGACCCAGCTGGGCCTGGATCGGTGCCTGCGGGATCGGGTCGGAGATCGGTGTGCGGGGCGGCACCGACCCGGTGGGGGAGACGGTCGGAGAAACGGTGGGAGACGGCGAGCCCGGCAGACCGTCGTCATAGGACAGTGAGTCGATGTTGGCCAGGCCGCGCGCTGTCGTGGCCGCGAGCCGCACCAGGTTGGCGCCCGCCGTCAGGGGAGCGCTCACCGTCTGCGTGCGCCAGGTCGTCCAGCGGCCGGTCGGGGGAAACTGCAGGGTCGCCCGCACGGTGCCGTTTCCCGCGACAGTCGCCGGGCGGTTGACGCGGGAGCCGTTGGCGTACCGGATGACCAGTGTCCGCGTTCCGGCGGCCGGCGTGCGAACGTCGAACTCGACGGCGGCGCCGACCGCGGCGGCGCTGTCGACGTAGCCGGTGCCGGTGAAGCCCGCGTAGGCGTTTTCGACGATGCCGTCGACGATCCTTGCCTGCTCCGCCTCGTACCGCACCTCGGCGGCCGCGGCCTGATGGTGGTCAGGGGCCGCCACGAGGGCGACCAGCGCGACTGCCACCACGCCTATCCCGACCGATGTGCGGACCGACGGGTTCATCGTGCCTCCAGGACAGGTCGGGCGCGCCGGCCGGGCGGGCGGCCGGCGCGCTCGACGGTTGGGGGTGTCAGCGGACGTGGATGTTGGGCTGCGGCGGGGTGCTCATGCCGTTGCCGAGGAAGAAACTGGGGTGCGGCGGCTGGTTGTACGCGGTGTTCTGCCAGGCGATCGCGACCCGGTACTGGGCGTCGTGCATCAGCGTCCAGATCCGCCGGTCGGTCTGGGTGGGTGTGCTGTAGACGCGCAGCGCGTTGTTGTCGTCCCGAGGCAGGATGATCTCCTCGCGCCAGTCGCCGAACAGGTCACCGGACAGCGACGGGGTCGACTTGGTGCCGTTGACCGAGTGCGCGCCGGAGCCGGTGAGCAGGCGGGTGTCGCCGCCGGTGCCGTACTTGTCGACGTGGTTGCCGTCCAGCAGTTCGCGAACCGGGTCGCCGTCCCACCAGGCGAGGAAGTTGTAGCTGCCCGGGTTGCGCCCGACGCTGCCGCCGGAGGAGTTGAACAGGTTGCCCAGTCCGGTGCCGGTGCCCCAGAACTCGGCGCCGGCGTTTCCGGCGTACACGTCGCCGGCCACACCGCGGGCCGGGCCCTCGCAGCCGCAGCTGTTGTTCTTCTGCATGATGATCGAGCCGTTGTTGGCGTCCCGCAGGGTGGCGGACGCGCCGGAGCTCTGCTCGTGGATCTGCCAGATCTCCTTGCCGGCGCGGCTTGTCACGAAGTCACCGACGTGCAGGGCGTCACCGTGGGCGTAGAAGCTGGTCGTGTACCGGCCGGTGCCGTTGGCGTTGATGGTCATGCCGCCGTAGATGACCTCGTCGGTGCCGTTGCCGTCGACGTCCGCGATGGACAGTGAGTGCGTGCCGCGACCCGTCCACGAACTGCCGGCGCTGCTGGAGTCGAACTTCCACCGCATCGTCAGCTGGCCGTTGCGGAAGTCGTAGGCGGCGATCGCGCTCTTGGCGTAGTAGCCGCGCCCCATGATCAGCGAAGGCCGCTGGCCGTCCAGGTACGCCGTGCCGGCCAGGAACCGGTCGCCGCGGTTGCCGTAGTTGTCACCCCAGTCGTTGATGTTTCCACGGGCGGGCTGGAAGGCCACTGTGGACAGCACGGCGCCGGTGAGACCGTTGAACATCGTCAGGTACTCCGGGCCGGTGATGATGTATCCGTCGGAGTTACGGTGCAGGGCGCTGCCGTTGCCGATCGTCTGCCCGGTGCCGGAGATGCTGCCGTCACCGGTTTTGACGGCCAGTTCGGCGCGGCCGTCACCGTCGTAGTCGTACACCTGGAACTGGGTGTAGTGCGCGCCGGCCCGGATGTTGCGGCCCAGGTCGATGCGCCACAGCCGGGTACCGTTGAGCCGGTAGGCGTCGATGTAGACGTTGCTGGTCACCCCGGACTGCGAGTTGTCCTTCTGGTCGCTCGGGTCCCACTTGAGGAAGATCTCGTACTGGCCGTCGCCGTCCGCGTCACCGACGCTGGCGTCACCGGCGGTGTAGTTGCTGCCGGGCCGGGAGATCGGCACGTCCAGGTAGTTGCCGCCGGTGAAACGCAGCGACTGCTCCGAGGCCGCCTGCTCGACGCCGTCCACGACCGCGCGCACGGTGTACGAGGCGTCGGCCGCGGCGCCGGAGTCCAGGTAGTTCGTGGAGTTGGTGACCGGCGCCGAGTTCACCTTCGTCGAGCCGCGGTACACGTTGAACCCGGTCGACATCGACTCGTACCCGAGCAGCCGCCACGAGACGAGGTTGCCGCTGCCCGAGCGCACGCTGACCAGGCCCCGGTTCAGATCCTCCATCTGCTTACCCGACCCAGTCGGCGGCGGTGAGCTGGGCGGCGGTGTGGTGGGTTCGCCGCCACCGACCTCGACATCCAGGTAGTCGATGTTGGCCAGGCCCAGCGCCGTGGTCGCGGACAACCGGATCGTGTTGCTGCCCGCGTTGACCGGCACGCTGACGGTCGCCGTCGTCCAGGTCGTCCACGCGCCGGTGCCGTTGAACGCGGCGCCCGGCTGCACGACCGTCCCGTTGACCACGATGTCGGCCGCCCGGTTGTCGGAGGTGCCGTTGGCGTACCGGATCCCGACCGTCGCCGTGCTGGCCGCCGACGCCGACACCGTGAACTGCGCAGCCGCGCCGACCACATTGCTGCTGTTGCAGAAGCCGGTGCCGGAAAACCCGGCATGGTTGGAATCGATCGTGCCCGCACACGTCGCCGGTGCCGTCTCGGCCTCGTAACGCGTCGCCGCGGCGGAGGCCACGGTCACCACCGCGACCGCGGCACCGACCGCCGTGGCCGCGCACGCGGACAGCAGCGCGACGCGCCGTCTACGCAAAGACATGGTTATCTCCAAACGATACTGGGAGCGCTCACAGTCGATCACTGCCGATCAGGGCGAGCATGGATCTGTGTGCCCTGTTGAACTGCTCGACCATCGCAGTGGCCGGTTGTGAGCGCTCCAACCTGATCAGGTTGTGCATCAGACAGTGTTGCCGTCGAGCAACGAGCTGTCAATCGATGATTATCGACGGCCTCAGCCGCGGTGGTGTCGAGGGCGGCTCAACCTCGGGCCGGAAGGGACGAGACATCCCGGCGGGCACGCCGGCCAATGCCGGCCGCCAGCCGGTCAAGACCAAGCAGGATCATCCCGAGTACGGTGAACTCGACGGTCAGGATCGCGAACTGGCCGAACACCCAGTCGTAGCCCCGCTCGGTGGGGTCCAGGAAGTAGTACGGGTACGGGGTGTCGAAGCCCGGATAGACCGCCGCCCGGCCGAGCGCCACCAGGGCGTACCCCAACGGGTACAGCAGCCACAGCGGCAGGTCGGTGTAGGGCACCACGCGGTGCGGCGCAAACACCAGCCAGTCCAGCAGCACCATGCCGGGCACGAGATAGTGCAGGGCGAAGGTGGACCAGTTCGCGAACAGGTTCCCGCTCTCGACCAGGCCGGGCAGCGGGTTCGCACCATGGTTGAGCAGGATGTGCGCCACCAGGCCGGTGATCATGATCCAAAGCGTGACCGCGCCGCGCAACCGGGGTGCCGCCGGCGCCGGATCACCCCGGCGGACCATCCAGTAGACGCTCGCGCCGAAGTAACCCAGCACGATCAGGTTGCTCTGCACCGTGAAGTAGACCAGCGAACTTGAGTGGAAGGTCAGCCCGAAGCACGCGGCCAGCACGATGCCCACCCGCCACCAGAGCGCCGGCCGTACCCAGATCGACATGTCCACCATCCGCCGTCACGATCGCAGAGCACCCGTACCGTACCCGGCCCTTCGGAGCGCATCGCCTTCCAACCGCGCCCACGCCCCGGTCGTGTTACGTCCAGAGGCATTGAGGGGAGTGGGGGCCATTGGACCGGTTCGACGGATTTCGGGACTTTCTCGCCGCACATACGGAGACGTGGTCGCGGCTGGCGTACGTCCTGGCCGGCAGTCATGCCGCCGCCGAGGACCTGTTGCAGAACGCCCTGCTGAAGGCCGCGCGCCGGTGGCGCACCATCTCCGGGTACGACCAGCCGGAGGCATTCGTACGCAAGGTGATGTACCACGAGGCGATCTCGCTGTGGCGGCGCCGGCAGCGGTACGACGAGTTGCCGGTGGAGCGGCTGCCGGAGAGGCCGGTGGGCCACGAGGCCGACGGCACCGTGCGCCGCGTCGCGCTTCAGCAGGCGTTGGCGCGGCTGACGCCACGGCAGCGGGCCGTGCTGGTGCTCCGCTTCTACGAGGACCGCCCGGTCGCCGAGGCCGCCCAGATCCTGGGGTGCTCGGAGGGGACCGTGAAGAGCCAGACGGCCCATGCGCTGGGCCGCCTGCGCACGCTCGCGCCACATCTGGCCGAACTCATCACCGAGGAGGTATAGCGATGACCGACCTGCACGAGCACTTCGCCGCGATCGCCGACGAGGCCAAGCACTACGACGTCGGGAACTCCGTCATCCGGGTCGCGCGCCGGCGCCAGCGGATGGTCCGGCTGGCGCCGGTCGCTGTGGCGGCGGCGGCCGCGCTGGCGGTGGCGGCGGTCTGGGTACCGCTCACCGGCAGGTCCGGGGGCGACTCGGTCACCGGCGTCGACGCCGCCGGGCCGGCCGGGCGCGCGGTCGTGGACTGGATACCCGACAAGTGGACGGTGCCCACGTCGGCGCTCCCATTGCCCGCCGATCGGCCGGTCGGCGCCGGTGCGCTGGTCTACGCGCCCTGCCCCGCGACGCGGGAACGGTGCCCGGACAACTTCCTGCTGACCCGCTCCGGCGAGCAGTACAAGCTTCCCGGCGAGCTCGCCGGCCTGTCGCCGGACGGCCGCTGGCTGGTGTCCGGGCCGGAGGGCGCCCGCACCCTCCGCGACCTGACCGGCACTGGCAGCCGGCCGTTGGGCGACGTGACGGTGGCCGCCTGGTCCCCGGACGGCGGCCTGCTCGTACTCGAGCCGAACGCGCCCGGCGTCAACCCCGCGAGCGTGACCGTCATGACGCTGGCGTCCGGGCAGAGCAGGCAGGTGCCGATCCACGACCCTGACGACTGGGCGGTGCGGGACGTCTTCCCGTCCGGCGACCTCCTGCTGGTTCCGCGCCGCGACTACGACCGTGGCGGCAACGACGGCACGCCGATGCCGTCGCTGACCGGTCCGGATCGGAGCGGCGGGGATCCCGGCTTCTTCCTGGCCGTCGCCGACGGCGTCACCGGCGAGCAGCGAGGTCTCGACGTGCCGTTGACCGGCGACGCGCTCGCCGAGGGCGAGCAGATCAGCACGGGTCCGGCGATGCCCCTCGTCATCGACCCGGCCGGCCGGACGCTGTACTACCAGCTCATTCGCGACGGCTCCAGCCCGATCGCCGGCGACCTGCTGGCGCTGTCGACCAAGGGCGAGGTCCTGGAGCGGTACCGGCTGCCGGCCGGACGCGACGCCGGTGAGCGCCGGCTCCTCGCGGTCCGCCAGGAGGGTGTACTGCTCGCGGCCCATCGGGCCGGTGTACTCACCGTGGAGTTGCTCGATCCGGACAGCGGCGAGCGCCAAGTGGTCGCCACGGCACCGGCCGACTGTCGCGTCCTCCTGCCCGGCACCGTGAGCTGGCAGATGATGTAGCGAACGAAGCGCGGTGGTCAGCGTGCCGATGATGGATCGCAGGTCGCTGGAGCGCCGCCCGGCGTACGCCGACCACATGCGCCGGGTCCCGGCTCTGCTCCCGTCACCGCGCGCGACCAACCTCCGCGGGCGCGGCTAGCCGGTGCCGTCAGACGGAGACCGCTGTGCCCCGGCCGGCCAGCGCCCCCGCGAACTCGCCTCCCAGCCGCTCCCGCAGCACCGCGAGCCCGCGGAACGTCTGCGCCTTCACGTTGCCCGCGGAGCACCGCATCGCGGCCGCCACCTCTTCGACCGGCATGTCACACAGAAAGCGCATGACCAGTACCGTGCGCTGCCCCTTCGGCAATTCCGCCAGGGCGCGCATCACCAGGTCACGGTCCTCCACCGAGCTGTCGCCCGCCGTGCCGCGCTCGGGTGTGGCCGACATCAGCCACACCTTCGACCAGGCCAGCCGCCGCTCGTCGATGAACGTGCGCACCAGCATGCGGTGCACGTAGGAGTCGATCTTGTCGGCGGCACGGGCGCGGGCCCAGTGCACGTAGAGCTTTGTCACCGTCGTCTGCACCAGGTCGTCGGCGCGGTGTTCGTCGCCGCACAGCAGGTACGCCGCACGGTGCCACTGGGCGAGCCGCGCCGACACGTAATCGACGTACTCCTGCGTATCCCGGTCGCCTTTCGGCATGGCGTCACCGCGCACCCAGACTCCTCCCCAGCCCACGAATGTGGGTGTTCCGTATCGGCGCGAGGGGCGCCGACGTTGATAGTCGACGATCACCATCCGGGCCCTGAGAAGAAGTTGTGAAGAACCTATGCGACCGCTTTGTCCCTTGGGCGCGGAGCGGCTACCGCCCTTCGGGTACGAGGTCCTTGACGTCGTCGTACCCGACCTTGGCCGGTGCCGCGGTCGGCGCGTAGATCACGCGGATCACGCCGGTCGGGAACGCCTCGGTGGCCAGTACGCGCAGGTGGTACGGCGCCGTACCGTCGTCGAACAGCTTCTCGCCCTTGCGCGCCGCCACCGGATGTACCAGCAGGCGCAGCTCGTCGAGCAGCCCAGCGGCGAGCAGTTGCCGCACCACGGTGATCGAACCGGGGATGAGGACGCCTTTGACGCCGGCATCGGCCTTGAGCGCGGCGACCGCTTCGAGGAGGTCCCCGCTGATCAGCTCGGAGTTGCGCCACGTGAACTCCAGCGGCTGGCGCGAGACGACCACCTTGCGCATGTCGCCCAGTTGCTTGGCGAGCGCCGCGTCCTCCTCGCCGGCGGTCTCCCGGTCGGGCCAGGCGCCGGCGAAGCTTTCGTAGGTGCCACGGCCGATGAGCAGCACGTCAGCGGTGTCGTAGTCCTCGCTGACGGCGCGGCCCATGTTCTCGTCGAAGTACGGGAAGTGCCAGTCCGGGTCGATCTCGGCCACGCCGTCGGCCGAGATGAACAGGGTGGAGATGACCTTTGCCATCGGAGTACTCCCTCTCAGTCAGGTGCTGTCGGTAGGTAGACCGGCGCAGGCTCCCAAACTCATCGGTCTGCCCCGGGGTGCCGCCACGCCCGCGCGGGTTGTGAAGCCGCGGAGGGCGAGGCTGCGGGAGCAGCGGCCTCCACCACGACGCACGTCGCGGTAGCCCAACATCATTTGGAACAGGTCGCCGGCTGGATGCCGGCGTGCCCGCGTGCGAAATCAGGACCGTCAGTGGCCGCGGTCGACCCAGGTTTGCAGGTGGGGTGACTCGGCTCCGATGGTCGTGGGGTCGCCGTGGCCGGTGCGGACCGTGGTCTCCGGCGGCAGGCCGAGCAGCCGGTCGCTGATCGACCGGATGATCGTCGGGAAGTCCGAGTACGACCGGCCGGTCGCGCCGGGGCCGCCCGCGAACAGCGTGTCTCCGGTGAAGACCGTGCCGAGCGCCGGGGCGTACAGGCACACGGCGCCCGGTGCGTGTCCCGGGGTGTGCAGCACGGTGAGGGCGGTGCCGGCGACCTCGATGGTCTGCCCGTCGGCCAGCTCCCCGTGGGGCGAGTGCTCGGGATGGGTCAGTTTCCACAGTGGAAGGTCGTCGGGGTGCAGCAGGATCGGCGCGCCGGTCGCTGCGGCCACCGCCGGCGCCGCGTTGACGTGGTCGTTGTGCGCGTGGGTGCACACGATGGCCCGGACCGCCCGGTCGCCCACCTGGGCGATGATGGCGTCGGCCTCGTGCGCGGCGTCGATCACGACGACCTCGTGGTCGTCACCGACGATCCAGACGTTGTTGTCGACCTCCCACACGCCGCCGTCGAGCGCGAACGTTCCCGACGTCACTAGGCGTTCGATGCGCGCGCCGCCGCTCACAGCAGCACCACCGAGCGCAGTACGTCGCCGGCGTGCATGCGTTCGAACGCCTGCTCGACCTCGTCCAGCGCGATGGTCTCGGTGACGAACGCGTCCAGGTCGAGCCGCCCCTGCAGGTACAGGTCGATCAGCATCGGGAAGTCGCGGCTGGGCAGGCAGTCGCCGTACCACGAGGACTTGAGCGCGCCGCCCCGCCCGAACACGTCGAGCAGCGGCAGGTCCAGCCGCATCTCCGGCGTCGGCACGCCGACCAGTACCACCGTGCCGGCCAGGTCGCGCGCGTAGAACGCCTGCTGGTACGTCTCCGGGCGGCCGACCGCCTCGATGACCACGTCGGCGCCGAACCCGCCGGTCAGCTCCCGGATGGCCTCGACCGCGTCGGTGCTGGCGGAGTTGACGGTGTGCGTGGCGCCCAGCTTCTTCGCGGTCTCCAGCTTGCGGTCGTCGATGTCGACCGCGACGATCCGGGCTGCGCCCGCCAGCCGGGCGCCCACGACCGCGGCGTTGCCGACGCCGCCGCAGCCGATGACGGCGACCGAGTCACCGCGACCGACGCCGCCGGTGTTGATGGCCGCGCCGAGGCCGGCCATCACGCCGCAGCCGAGCAGGCCGGCGGCGGCCGCGGACGCCGCCGGGTCGACCTTCGTACACTGACCGGCCGCGACCAGCGTCTTCTCGACGAACGCGCCGATGCCGAGCGCGGGTGACAGGGCGGTGCCGTCTTCGAGTGTCATCTTCTGCGTGGCGTTGTGGGTGTTGAAGCAGTACCAGGGGCGCCCGCGCAGGCAGGCGCGGCACTGGCCGCACACCGCTCGCCAGTTCAGGATCACGAAGTCGCCGGGTGCCACGTCGGTGACGTTTTCCCCGACCGCCTCGACGATGCCGGCCGCCTCGTGGCCGAGCAGGAACGGGAACTCGTCGTTGATGCCGCCCTGCCGGTAGTGCAGGTCGGTATGGCACACCCCGCACGCCTGGACCTTGACGACCGCCTCGCCCGGACCGGGATCGGGCACCACCACGGTGGTCAGCTCAACGGGGGCGTTCTTGGTGCGTGCGATCACGCCGCGTACGTGCTGCGCCATGGGTATCCGGCTCCTCCTCATGGTGTGCGGACCTTCACCCTACGCGTTTGTGGATCTCCTTGGCCGCCCCGCCGACGGGGTAGCCTGTGTATCGACATCAGTGGATCAGTCGAGGAGGTTGCGATGAAACGGTGGATCGCGATGTTCCTCGGCGCTGTCCTGGTGCCGATCGCGCCCGGTCCGGCGCACGCACGACCGGGCGGCGACGGGTGGCGGCCGCTCGCACCGATCGCGGGCGGTCCCCGGCAGGAGCACAGCGCCGCCGCGGTAGGCGACCGGATCTACGTCGTCGGCGGCATCGTCGGCGACTCCGCCGGTGGCTTCGTCACCACCGACCGGGTGGAGGTGTACGACGTCCGGCGCGATACGTGGTCGGACGCCGCACCGCTGCCCGTCGCGATGAACCACCCCAACGTGGCGGTGGCCGGTGGCCGGCTCTACGTCCTCGGCGGTCTTTCCGGCGGGGCCTCGTGGCAGGCACTGCCCGACTGCTTCGTCTACGACCCGCGTGCGGACCGGTGGACGCGACTGCCCTCGATGCCGCTGGACATGGCGCGGGGCAGCGCCGCGGTGGGCACCCGAGGCGCCAGGATCTACCTCGCCGGCGGCATGCGCACGCTGACGCCGGCTCCCGGCGGTGTTCAGGACACAGTGGACACCGTGTCGTCGTATGACGTCGTGACCGGGCGGTGGGAGGCGCTGCCCCACCTGCCGCAGGCGCGTGACCACGTCGGCGGCGCCATCGTCGGCACGGTGTTCTACGTGGTCGGTGGGCGGGATCGGGGGCAGGTGAACGTGCGGGACACCGTCTACGCGTACGACCTGCGCTCGCGCCGGTGGACGCAGCGGTCGCCGATGCCGACCGCGCGTGGCGGTGTCGCCGCCGCGGCCGTCGGTGCCAGCGTCTACGTCTTCGGTGGCGAGGGCGACCATGACGGCACCGGTCCAGACGCTGTCTTCGCCGAGACCGAGGCATACGACACCGTCCACGACCGCTGGCGGCGGCTCGCACCGATGCCGGTGCCACGCCACGGCACCGCCGCGGTCGCGGTGGACGGCGCCATCTATATCGCGGGCGGCGGCGTCGAGGGTGGCGGCGCCCCGGTGGACGTCAACGACTCCTACCGGCCGCGTTGAGGGCCTTGTCCAGGCGCGGGTAGACCCGGCGGGCGTTCGCCTCGTACACCTTGTGCCGGTCCTCCGGGGTGAGGGTGAGCGCCTCGACGTAGCGGCGGGTATCGTCGAAGTAGTGGCCGGTCCGCGGGTCGATGCCGCGCACGGCGCCGACCATCTCGGAGCCGAACAGCAGGTTGTCCACGTCGCATACCTCGAAGAGCAGGTCGATGCCGGGCTGGTGGTAGACGCAGGTGTCGAAGAAGACGTTGCGCATCACCGATTCGGCCAGCGGGGGCCGGTCGAGCATGTCGGCCAGCCCGCGGAAGCGGCCCCAGTGGTACGGCACCGCGCCGCCGCCGTGCGGGATGACGAACCGCAGGTCGGGAAAGACGGTGAACAGGTCGGAGCCCAGGAACTGCATGAACGCGGTCGTGTCGGCGTTGAGGTAGTGCGAGCCGGTGGCGTGGAAGTTCGGGTTGGTCACCGCCGAGACGTGCACCATCGCCGGTACGTCCAGCTCCACCATGGCCTCGTAGAACGGGTACCAGCTCGGGTCGGTCAGCGGGGGAGAGGTCCAGTGCCCGCCGCTGGGGTCGGGATTGAGGTTGCAGCCGACGAAACCGAGCTCCTCGACGCAGCGGCGCAGCTCGGTCACCGCGCGGGCGATCGGCACGCCGGGCGACTGCGGCAGCTGGCACACCCCGATGAACCGGTCGGGGTAGAGCGACACCACGCGGGCGATGAGATCGTTGCATGCCTGGGTCCAGGCGCCGCTCACGGCTTCGTCGCCGAAGTGGTGGCCCATCGCGGAGGCGCGAGGCGAGAAGATCGTGAGGTCGACGCCGCGTTCGCGCATGAGCCGCAGCTGGCTGTCCTCAATGGACTGGCGGATCTCGTCGTCGGAGATCCGCGGGTACGGCGGCTGCTGCTGCCCGGCCCGGAAGGCGGCCTGCTGTGCCTCGCGCCAGGCCGTGTGAGCGTCGGGCGCGGTCGTGTAGTGACCGTGACAGTCGATGATCATGCCAGACCGTCTTCCGGCAGCCGGTCCACGTACCGCACGCCGAGGCTGGCCAGCAGCGGGCGGAGGTCGTACATGTCGACGCCGAGGGTGCCGGCGGCCAGTTTTTCGCGCTTGGCCGCCTCGTTGTCGAGCCGCTTGGCCGCCGCCTCGGCGACGGTGCGGCCGGTCGCGGCGGGCAGCGCGATGACGCCGTCGTCGTCGGCGACGATGATGTCGCCGGGCGACACGAGCTGGCCCGCCGCGACCACCGGCACGTTCACCGAGCCGGGGCTGGCCTTGACGGTGCCCTGCGCGTGCACCGCCCGGGACCAGACCGGGAAGCCCATCTCGCGCAGGCTGGCGATGTCGCGGACCCCGGCGTCGATCACGAGCCCGACGACGCCGCGCGCCATCAGCGAGGTGGCCAGCAGGTCGCCGAACATGCCGTCCGTCGACGGCGATGTCGTGGTGACCACGAGTACGTCGCCCGGCCGGCAGACCTCGACCGCCGCGTGGATCATAAGGTTGTCGCCGGGGTGGCAGGACACCGTGATCGCGGAGCCGCCGATCGCGACGCCGATCTGGCGGGCCTGGATGCTCGGGCCGAGCAGCCCGCCGCGGCCCGCCGCCTCATGAGCGGTCGCGACCCCTGCCTCGCGTAGTGCGGCGATGGTCTCCGCGTCGGCTCGGTCCACCGACCGGACGACATAGTGCGACAACGTTCCTCCTCGGCAGGTGGCCCCTTGCTCCACACACGTCTACGCCCGATGAGGTTCGTCGTCAAGATTGTCTTCAGCATTGTCAACAATAGTGCGCCCGTGCGGGGTCCATCCTGCACAGTCTCATCGCGAAGGAGTGGAGCGATGGCCAACAGACCGGAGTCGGAAGCACGCGAGATCGCCGCCAGGCGCCAGCAGGAGCTGGACTTCCTGGAGCAAGAGGCCGCGGCAACACGACCCGACCGGACGGAGGCAGCAACATCCCGGATATTGCTGCCTCCGAGGGCGGTTGAGGCGACAAAATCAGGGTTTTTGTCAGGATCTTGAGCGTGACTGGGCGCGGAGGGTGAGGCTGCGGGAGCAGCGGTCCTGCGCGCGACGGGCGTCGCGGTAGCTCGAATCTGGAAAGCTAGGATCATGACTGGCACCGCCCTGCGCACCGGGTTGATCGGTTACGGCCTCGCCGGCTCGGTCTTCCACGCGCCGCTGATCGCCGCCACCGAGGGCCTTGCCCTCGACACCGTGGTCACGGCGAACCCGGAACGGCAGGAGCAGGCGCGCGCCGAGCACGCGGGCATCCGCGTCGCCGCGAGCGCCGACGAGCTCTTCGAGCGGGCCGGCGACCTCGACCTGGTCGTCATCGCCTCGCCGAACAACACGCACGTCCCGCTCGCCACGACCGCGCTCAAGGCCGGCCTTTCCGTCGTCGTCGACAAGCCGGTCGCGGGCACCGCGGGGGAGGCCCGCGACCTCGCCGCCCTCGCGGACAAAAGCGGGCTTCTCCTGTCCGTTTTCCAGAACCGCCGGTGGGACAACGACTTCCTCACCGTCCGCCGGCTCATCGACGACGGCGAACTGGGTGACGTGTGGCGGTTCGAGTCGCGGTACGAGCGGTGGCGGCCGCGGCTCAAGGGCGGCTGGCGCGAGTCCGGTGACCCGGCGCAGGTCGGCGGTCTGCTGTACGACCTCGGCAGCCACGTCGTCGACCAGGCGCTCGTGTTGTTCGGCCCGGCGACGCGGGTCTACGCCGAGTCCGACAACCGCCGGCCGGGTGCCGAGACCGACGACGACACCTTCGTCGCGCTCACGCACGCCAGCGGTGTGCGCTCGCACCTGTACGTCTCGGCGACGGCCGCCCAGCTCGGCCCGCGTTTCCGGGTGCTGGGCTCGCGGGCCGGCTACGTCAAGTACGGGCTCGATCCGCAGGAGCAGGCCCTGCGCGCCGGCGAGCGGCCGGGGCCCGAGTGGGGACGCGAGCCCGAGTCGGCGTGGGGGCGTCTCGGCTCCGGCGAGTCCCCGTCGACCGGCGGCGGCACGCTCGTGCCGACGCTGCCGGGCGACTATCCCGCGTACTACGCGGCCGTGGCCAAGGCTCTGCGCGGCGACGGGCCAAACCCGGTGACCGCGCTGGAGGCGGCCGCCGCCCTCGACGTGATCGAGGCGGCCCGCCGTTCGGCCCGCGACGGCGTGGCGGTGCCGCTCTAGTTCGGTGGTTGTCCCATGGCTTCGCGGAGCAGCTGGAGCATGGCCTCACGGTTGGCCTGTTCGCCGCCGGTCGGATCGGTCACCCGGTAGCCGAGCAGGTCGACCGCGTCGGCCGGTACGTCGCCAGCGCCGGGCGGGCCATCGGTGGCGAAGCCGAAGAGGTGACGCAGCGCCGCTTGCGCGAGGTCGAGCGGGTGAAACGGCAGCGGATAGGGGTCTTCGGACTCGACGGGATGCTGGCCGGCCCAGTACGCCACCTCGAACGGCAGCGGCTCGCCGATGTTCTCGACGATGCCGCTGCCCGGAGAGAGGGTGAGTGAGCGGACCAGCGTGCCGTCCGACCACGTGGCGTAGGAGAGCCAGTCGACGACGGAGTGCGTGCCGAGCGTCGCGCCCCGCTGGCCGTCGCCGATCCGGCGCAGGTGGTCGGGCAGCGTCGACGGGCGATCGAACGTGAGCCGCTGGTCGCAGACGATGTCCAGGCCGGCGGAGCTCGACGCGAAGACCACGTCGTCCGGCGGGTAGGTGGCGTACCGCAGCGCCCGCCCGCCTTCTCGCCCATCGCCACCCGCCTCACCGTCGAACCGCCTACCGTGGCGGGTGGCCGGCCGGCCCACCCGCCACAGCCTAGGGCGTTACGAGGCGTACAGCTCCACCTCGTTGACCCGGACGAAGCCGGGCTGATGGTCGGGGCCGTGGATGCCGATGACGCGCACGAGCCGGGTCGTCTGCGCGCTGCCGAAGCGGATCTCGACCGAGGTGTTGACGTTGCCTCGTATGCCGCCGACCGTCAGGAACGTGACGCCGTTCCAGACCTGTACGTCGAAGTCCCGGATCGGATAACCCTGGCTCGTGTACAGGACCATGCGCCTGAACGTCTTGTTGACGCCCATGTCGAGCTGCAGCCACTGCGGGTTGGTCGGCGGGTACACGCCGGCGGAGTTGGCCCAGCTGTGCGAGCCGCCGAGTGCGGTGTTGTTGTCGCAGTCGCTCGCCCGGCTAGGCGCGTAGCCCTCCCGCGCGAAGGTGCTGGACGCCGCCGCGAGCGCACCGCAGGCCAGGTTGTCGATCCCGGTGCCGCCGTCGCCGCCCACGCTGCACATCTGGAACTGCACCTTCCCGGTGTTGTACTCCTTGTAGGTCGAATCGGTGTGCAGGACGTGCATCATCCCGCCGTCGGAGTCGCGTTCCTGGTACGTGACGGTGGTCTTGAGCGTGGGGCCGCCGTTCGGCACCGTGTAGCTGATCTCGGTGGTTCTCGTCTTACCGCCGTTCACCTCGTACCACTGGAATCCCAGCGCGTCACCCCACACGTTCTTGTCCCAGGTCGTCAGGAACCGGTCGACGATCTGCCACGTGGTCATGTGCTTGCGCTTCACCTTCGGGAAGTAGACGTTGGCGACCTGGCCCGACTTGCTGATCACGACCAGCCGCATCTCCCGCTTTCCGCCCAGGAACGTGCCGAACGTGCTGCGGTCGTCCGTCTTCCAGACGTGCATGTACTCCTCGCCCCGGTTGTTGCGGATGCCGGTGGGGTTGCAGGCGAGGGACATGAGTCTCGGGCCGGATTGCGCGGCCGGGCCGGCGGCGGTATCGGCGGACCCGACCACGGTGCTGCCGCCGCCGCCGTAATCGATCCGCTCATGGACGGACAGCACCCAGACCTCGTAGGTCTCCACGTACGCCTCGTCGATGATGTTCAGCGGCGCGATGCTGAGGTCGGTGTCGAACCAGTAGCTCTGCACGCTCTGGACCGACTGGTCGGCCGGCCGGACGGCCATCTCGACCCGGTCCGTGGTGTAGACCCCGTCGTCCTGGTTGGGGATGTAGATCTGCGGCTCGTACTGGAACCCGTCGACCACGAAGTTGGCCACCTGGTTCTTGAACTCGATCCACCACCACTCGCCCGTGTTGACCAGGCCGCTCGCCTCGGCCTCGGCGATGACGCTGGACAGCAGGGCCTCGGTGTCGCCGTCGACCTGGCGGGCGGCCACGTTGCGTATCAACCAGCGCAGGTTGGCGTCGGCGCTGACGCGCCCCGTGGTGTACAGCAGCTCCTGGAGCCGGCTCTCGATCTCGAGCTCCAGCGCCGGTATCGGCGCGGGTGCGGCGGCCGGCGCGGCCGCCACCGGGCCGCTGACCGCGACCGCCAGCAGTGGCGCGCCGACGATCGCGGCCATGGCGATCCGCCAGATGGATCGCGGTCGGCGACCGCGACGGTGTGGGGGTGGGGAACCGGGGAGGAGACTCACGGGCGGTCCTTTCGGGGTCCTGAGGCACGGCCGTCAGCAGAATGTCGGACCGCCGCCCGGGCAGCATCGGGAGACACCCGCAACGCCCACCCGCAAACCCTCAGACCGCCTCGCCGGTCTCCGTGCCGAACACGCGGCGCGCCAGCGCGACCCTGGACCGCACGCCGAGCTTGGCGAACGACCGGGAGATGTGCGCCTCGACCGTCTTCTGGCTCAGGTACAGCCGCGTGGCGATCTCCCGGTTGGTCATGCCGGCGGCGGCGAGCTCGACCACCTCGCGCTCCCGGCCGGTGAGCAGGTCGATGCCACTGGCGGCCAACGGGCGCGCCGGACCGGCGCGGCGCGGCCCCATCGCGGCGAGCCGCCGTTCGGTGCGGGCGAGGCGGGCGTTGAGCCAGTCGGCGTCGCACGCCGCGAACAGGTTCTTGGCCTGGCCCAGCTCGCCGCGGGCACGGTCCGGCCGGCCGGCCTGGGCGAGCAGCTCGGCCGCCAGGTGACGGGCCCTGCCCTCGTCGGCCGGAGCACCGGCGTCCGCGTAACCGGTCGCGGCGGCCACCGCCTCGCCGGCCGCCTCGTCGACCAGTCCGGCGCGGGCCAGTACCCGTGCGCGGGCGTCGCGCGCGGCGGCGACCTGGTGCGACAGGCCGAGCCCGCGGGCCTGGTCCAGCGCCCGATCCGCCAGCTCCCGCGCCGGCCCGACGTGGTCCAGCTCGGCGTTGGCCACCGCGCACAGCGCCGACCGGTAGGCGGCGGCCTCGGCACGCCAGGCACCACTGTCCGGTTCGGACAGCTCGGCCAAGCAGCGCGCCGGGTCCTCGGCGGCCAGGTAGACCGTCGCCAGGTCGAGCTTGACGATCCCGGACCACCAGCCCGAGCGGGGGCGGCGTCCACGGGCGATCTCGCGCGCGAGTTCGATGGCGGCGCGCGGGCCGTCACGCCACAGCACCGGTTTGAGCATCACCGCCGTCGCCATGGCGGCCGTCTCGACCCCGTGGATCAGCCGGGACAGCTCGCGCGCCTCGGCCGCCACAGCGAGCGCCGCCGCCGACTGTCCACATCGGATGTGCAGTGCCGCCGCCGTGATCAGCAGGTACGGGATGCTGTGGCTGCGCCCATGCCGGTACGCCAGCGCCATGCCGCGGTCGAGGTGACGGCGGGCCGCGTCGTAGCGCTGCAGATGCCACTCCACCCACGCCAGTGGCGCGACGAGCTCGATGTACGGCAGCACGACCGTGTCGCCGCACCCGTCGACCAGCCAGGCGCCGCGCTCCGCACACCGCTCGGCGTCGACGATGTGCCCGAGTTGCAGGTGCCCCAACGCGAGCAGGGCACACGCGGCCGCCTCCAGAGCCAGGTCGCCGGTCGCGGCGGTGATCGGCAGTGCTCGGTGGCCGTACCGCTCGGCGCTCACCGGGTCGTCGCGAGCCAGCTCGACCGCGGCCAGCTCGACCAAGGCGTGCGCCGCAGCCCGGCCGTCGTCGCGGCATCGGGCCAGCTCGCCGGCGAGCAGCGCCTTGGCCTCGTCGAACTGGCCGAGCAGCCGGCACACCACCGACGCGAACGTGACCGCCTCCACCCGGCGCCGGCCGTCGATCCGGATCACCTCCTGCAGCAGCGACCGGCTCTCGGCGAGCTGACCGGTCATGCCCAGGGCGCGGCCGAGCGCCAGTTGGAGGTCGACCCGCCGGCCGGCCAGCTCGGGCGCCTCCGGCATGATCCGCAAGGCGGCGCGGAGCAGGCGCGCGGCGGTCGTGGGGGCGGTGTGCAGGCAGGCCGTACCCGCCTCGGCCAGGGTGCTCGCCGCCGGGCCGTCGCCGGGGTGGGCGGAGCGTTCGGTGTGGTGGGCCACGACCTGCAGCGGCCCGTGCCGTGTCCGCAGGAACTCCGCGGCCCGCGCGTGGGCCTGGTTACGCCACCCGCCGCCCGCCTTCCAGTACGCCGCCGTGCGGACCAGCGGATGCTGGAAGCGCAGTGCGGAGTCGGCGGTCGTCGTCAGCACGCCGAGCCGGTCGAGTGCGTCGACCGCGGCGGCCACCCGCGGCTCCGGCAGCTCCGCGATCCAGGCGACCAGATCGAGGGCGGCGGGGTCGCCGGCGACGGCGGCCGCCCGCGCGACGTGCTGCAGTTCCGGGTCGAGGCTGTCCAGCTCGGCGAAGAAGACGTCGAGCAGCGCGCGTTCGGGCGCGGCTTGGCCGTCGCCGGTGCCGGCCAGCTGCGCCAGGGTCTCGTCGCCGGCGCCGGCCAGCGCGCGCAGGTACAGCGGGTTGCCGCCGCTGCCGAGGTAGAGCAGGCGCCGCCGCCGCTCCGGCTCGCCGGGCAGCAGCGCGTCGACGTCGGCCGTGGTCAGCGGCCCGAGGCCGATCACGCTCGCGGCCGGCCCCAGGTGGAACGCGGCGTCGGCCACCCCCGCCGGTGCCGGCGCCGGCCGGTACGCCACGGCGATCAGCAGACCGCCGGCGGGCGGGCGCCGCAGCAGGTATCCGGTCAACTCCACCGCCGACTGATCCGCCCAGTGCAGGTCGTCGAGGACCAGCACCGTGGGTCGCGCCGCGGCGAGCTCCTTCAGCAGGCCGCGAATCTGCTGGAAGAGCCGGGGCCGGTCCAGGTCCTGAAACGGGCCGCCAGCCTTGCCGTCCAGCGCCAGGAGCGTCGCGGGGTCGGCGCCCGACATCTCGGCCACGCCCGTGAACGCGTCCCGGTAGACGGCGAAAGGCACATGACGCTCGAACTCGGTGGCGCTTCCCCAGTACACGAGGGCATCGAGGGTCGACGCGCGGCGAGCCAGCTCCGAAAGGAGCCTGGTCTTGCCGATCCCCGCCTGGCCGTGAACCACCAGCGCCCGGAACTCGCCGCGGCCCATCGCGGACAGCACCGCGTCGACGCTGCCGAGCTCCCGCTCACGGCCGACCACGCCATCCCTCAGCAAAGCAGCCACCACAGTTCCTCGGGTGCACGGCGTCCTCGCCGTCCACTCTATCGAAGAACCGGAATCCCTTACGGGGCCGCCTATGCGGTGAGGACCCCCATGTCTTCGGCCAGCGCCTGAGCCTGAGCGGAAGGCGGGAGCACGAGCTTGTACCCGACCTGCCGCACCGTGCCGATCATCGACTCGTACTCGCTGCCAAGCTTCGCGCGCAACCGCCGTACGTGCACGTCGACCGTGCGATGCCCGCCGAAGTAGTCGTATCCCCACACCTCTCGCAGCAGCTGATCCCGGGTGAACACGCGACCCGGATGCTGGGCGAGGAACTTCAGCAGTTCGAACTCCTTGTACGTCAGGTCGAGCGGCCGCCCCTTGAGCCTCGCGGCGTAGGTGTCGGGTTCGATGGCGAGCTCACCGCAGGCGATCAGCGCACCGCCCGCGCCGCCGGCCAGACCCGCCAGCCGGCTCGTCGACAGCCGCAGCCGCGCTTCCACCTCGGCGGGGCCGGCGGTGGAGAGCACCACGTCGTCGAGGCCCCAATCCGCGGCCACCCCGACCAGGCCGGCCTCGTCGACCACGGCGAGCAGCGGCACCCGCAGGCCCGTGGCCCGCAGCAGGCGGCAGACGCCCCGGGCCTCGACCAGCATGCGCCGGGCGTCCACCAGCACGGCGCCGGGGTTGGAACCCGACACCAGGGCGGACGTGTCGAGGTCGGCGACGCGTACGCCGTGGGGCAGCAGGTCGAGCGCGGGAAGCACCGGTCGTGCGGACTCCCCGGCGGACTGGGCGGTCAGTACCAGAATCTCCACGCGTCCCACCTTTCGGCCAGCCGGATCAGTCCAGCTACCAGGCAGCCTGCAGCGCCAATGTTTCGTTTTCGGTAGTCCCGTGTTTCAGGCAGCGGCTACGCGTCGTGGCTGTGCTTTCCGTGAGGGCAGCGCCGCGAGCGAGAGGCCGAGCAGCGCGGTGGCGCAACCGGTGAAGAGAAACAGCGAGAATATCGGCTGGCCGAGCCACTCCCACAGTGGATGCGGCAGGGGGTGCGGCGCGTCCAGGTGGTGCGGGACCGCGAACGGCGCGGTGAAGGCGATCGGCGACCACCACAGCACCATCGTGACGCCGAACAATACGTTGACCGCTCGCCGGGCCGGGTGCGGCGCCTGCGTGCGGCGGCTCGCCCAGCCGAACAGCAGCCAGCCCGCGACCGCTCCGAACAACCCGGCGGCGATGGCCGCCGGCGCGACCGCGGCCGGTGTCGCCCTGCTCAGGCTGACGGCCAGGTACGTGCTGTCGGCGTACTGCTGGGGATAGAGGTTCACCTCGAGTACGGTGTCGCCGCGCTTGGCGAACAGCTGGGTGTCCCGCGGGATCGCGGTCGGGTCGCACGGGGGGCCCGCACAGCTGTACATGTCGTTGTGGGTCACCGGATACACCGTCCAGCCGCCGTCTCGCAGCCGCTGCTGGGCCACGGCGGCCGCCTGCTCCACCGGCACCGGCGGCGGTCCGTTGCGCGACGCCGTGGTCGCGCTCAGCGCGTACTCGTTGCCTTCGCCGAACATCAGCAGGTCCACATGATTCAGGCTCAGCGGCTCACCGTACATTTCGAACAGTCCAGAAGGGACGTAGATGCCGTCGACCTCATGGCCGGGCAACACGTCCGCCAGGATCGCCGCCGCCTCGGCCCGGTCCGGCATGGGCCGGGAGGTCTCCCACGCCAGCCGGGTCGCCAGGGACGCGGTGAACAGGCCGCAGACCACCGCCGCCAGCGCCGCCCAGACCACGACCGTGCGGCTGGTCGGCCTGCCGAGCCGGGCGCGCAGGCCGTGACCGATCAGGTTGGTGGTCTCGCGCGCGGTCGGCCGGACCCGGGTGGGCGGCGCCGCCTCCAGCAGCGTGGCGACGAGCTCCTCGCCGCGCTCGCGACGGTAGGCGCGGGGATAGCACACCAGCAGCCGCCGGTAGCGGCGCGCCAGCGGGTCGGATGTCACCGGCATCGTCTGCCTTTCGAAAGTGGCCGGTCAGGCCGTGTGGGGTCGAAGGGTGCGCAGCCGAGCCTCGGCCGCGGTGGTGAGCCGGCGCATCCGGGCGGTCTCGGTCTCCAGGGCGGTGACGCCGTCAGGGGTGAGGCGGTAGTAGCGCCGCAGCCGGCCCTCGACCCGTTCCTCGCGGTCGAGCTCGACGAGTCCTTCGGCGGCGAGCCGGTCCAGTGCGGTGTAGAGGGTGCCGGGCAGCAGCGACGTGCTGCCCTGGGACAGCTCCGCGACGTCCTGGATGATCGCGTAGCCGTATCGAGGCCCGGGGGCCAGGGCGGTCAGGATGAGGTACGTCGGTTCGCGCATCGGTGACACGGCACGATCATAGTCAAATGATCAATACATGGGAAGCTGGTCAGCTCCGGCTGGCGAGCGTGGCGACGAGTTCGTCGACCAGCCGCTGGTCGAGGGGCTGGCCGGTGGCGAGCAGCCGGTACCAGACGACGCCGAAGACGATGTCGGCCACCGTGCCGGAGGTCGGCGTCGATGGGAGGTCGCCTCGGGCGTGGGCGCGGTCGACGATGACGCCGAGCGCCTCTCGGCGGCGCTGCAGAAACGAGGCGCGAAACCGTTCGCCGAACTCGGCGTTGATCTGCGCTTCGGCCATGAGAGCACGGAGTACCTCGATGACGTGCCTGTTGCGGCCCAGCATGAAGCTGGCGGTCAGAAACGCTCGTAGGTCGCCCGGGTAGCTGCCCTCGTCGGGGATCGGCACGTGCAGGTCGGCTTTGGCGGCCAGCGCGTCGAGCAGGACGTCGGCCTTGGATGGCCACCAGCGGTAGATGGTCTGTTTGCCGGCTCCCGATCGCGTCGCGATTCCCTCGATGGTCAGACCGGCGTAGCCGACCTCGCCGACGAGTTCGGTCGCCGCGGCCAGAATCGCCTGTCGGCTCGCCTCGCTGCGTTTGCGGCCCGGCCGCGCCGGAGTGGGTTGGTCCGTCACGGTACCCATGCTAGCGTAAATCGAACCGAGACGGTTCGGTTCGATTTAGGGAGACAGCAATGACTGACCACACCGCCCTCGTCGTCGGGGGTACCTCCGGCATCGGGTTGGCCACCGCCCGCCGGCTTCACCGCGCTGGAGCGGCCGTCCACATCGTCGGCCGCGACAAGCAGCGCCTGGAAAACGTCGCCGCCACCGACCCGGCACTCACCGGACACGCCGCCGACGGCAGCGACCCTCGCCAGATCGCCGCCGTGACCGAAGCGATCGGCCGGATCGACTGGCTCATCATCACCCTCAGCGGCAGCGAGGGCCCGGGGCCGATCGCCGATCTCGACCTCGGCATGCTGCGGCGCGCCTTCGACGCCAAGTTCTGGGGTCACATCACCACCATCCAGGCGGCCCTGCCGCACCTCGCGCCCACCGGCTCGATCACGCTGCTCGGCGCGGTCACCGCCCGCGCGGCCATGCCCGGCACCGCGGGTATCGCCGCGATCAACGCAGCCGTCGAGGCCCTCGTCAAACCACTGGCCGCCGAGCTGGCCCCGATCCGGGTCAACGGCGTCTCACCCGGTCTGGTCGACACGCCCTGGTGGAGCGGGCTTCCCGACCAGGCCCGCCAGGCATACTTCACCCAGGCCGCGCAGGCGCTGCCGACCCGACGCATCGCCACGGCCGACGACGTCGCCGAGGCGGTGGTGCTGGCGGCGACCAATCCCAACATCACCGGCACCATCCTCGAAACCGACGGCGGCGCACGCCTGGTGTCCATGACCTGACCATCCATGAGTACCGTCACTCAGGCGTGAACGCCGTGCCGCTGGCAGGGTGGACGGTATGCATCGCACATCGCGCCGGGCCACCGCGGCTGCACTGCTCGCCGCCGGGGTCGTGGCGGGCTATCTGGCCTTCCTGGGTTGGGACCAGCACAAGGACGTCGACGCCGCCGGAAACGCGTCCGGGCCGTACCAGGCATGGCAGGTCGTCGGGTATGGCGTGCTGCTGGCCGGCCTCGCCTTCGGCGCGGGTCGGCGGGGCTACCCGTGGGTGGCGACCGTGACGATCTCGGCGGTGCTGACCATTTGCTTCGCCGTCGACGCCGCGACCGACGCGGACGCCGACGGGCTGTGGCCGATCGGCGCGGCGTTGGTGGCGATCGGTTCGGCGGCCGGTGCCGCGGGCGTCGCCGCGATGGGCGCCTTCCTACGACCACGCCGCGGGCTGCAAGCGGGGTAAGCCCGGAAACCATGGATCTGAGCTACCGCGACGCTCGTCGCGCTCCAGGCCGTCGCTCCCGCGGCCTCACCCTCCGCGTCCAGTCACGCTCAAGATCCCGACAAAATCCCCGTCGTCTCAAACGCAGCCGCGGAGGGCGAGGCCGCGGGGTCGATGGGAGCGGCAGCGTAGCTGATATTTCCCGTTCCGGGTGAAGAGCGCGATTCTCGCCGTTCGGAAGGGACGGTCGTGCTTGTCTGAGGGTCGGGGCACGCCATGGTCGCGGCCTCGACGCAGGTAATCGAGGTGATGCAGTGGACATCCGTTCCTCGACCCGGTTTGGCGGTGCCGCCGCCGTGGCCGCCATCCTGAGCCTGGGCTTCAGCGCGCCGGCCGCGGCCGCCGCGACGGCGACGATCGATCCGGCGGACACCGGCACGACGGCGGCCGCGTTCGCGACCCAGAAGTGCGTCGCGGCGCTCGGCGGCGGCCCGTTCGCGGGCGACGACGTGTGGGTCTTCGCGTTGCGTACGCCGGGGCAGGGCAGCTTCACGTCGTTGACGCTGACGTTCGCCACCGAGGGCGGCCCTGTGACGCAGACCATCACGACCAGCGCGGCGGGCGACCGCGCGATCGCCGGCGACAAGGCGTGGATCAGGACCTCGGCGGGTGCGACCGCGACCGGCGAACTGGTGAACCCGCACAACCTCACCGCCGCGACCGCGCAGGTCACCGGTACGGGCGGCACCTTCGACCTGGCACAGACCTGCCCGGCCGGTGGAAGCCTTCCGCTGACTGGTTCGTCGCGCTCCGGGCCGACCGCGGACGCTGTCGCGACCCTCGGCGGCGTGCTGGTCCTCAGCGGCCTCGCGCTGCTCATCGCGCAACGCCGTCACCGCGTGCCGGCGGCGGCCGGTCCCGTCGGGCGTCACCGGCGTTCCTGACGGGGGTCAGTCCGGCGTCAGCATCGGGCCGAGATCGCGCGCCGTGGTGGCGAGAGCCCGGATCAGGTCGTTTTCCGACTCGCTGCGCCAGACCAGCACGTACGGCAGGGCGCCGAGGTCGCGCACGGGTACGTAGGCGATGTCCGGCCGGGCCGCGTACCTGCGCATGTGACTCGGGAACAGGGTCACGACCTCTCGGACGCTGGTCAGCATGAGGATCTCCTCGACGCTCCGGACCAGCGGGCCGCGCTCGATCACCCGCCCGTCGCGCGTGTGGGAGGGAAGGTAGCCGTCGAGCCAGTACTCCGGAGCGGCGGGAAGGTTCACATGTTGAAAGTCGCCGATCTGCTCCAGCGAAACCGACGTGCGCCGGGTCAGCTCGTGGTCGGCGGCTACGGCCAGTACGCGGGGCTCGGCGAACAGGATCGGGCCGACGGTGAGGTCGGGCTCCTCGACCGGAAGCCAGGTGACAAGAATGTCGAGTTCCCCGTTGCGCAGCGCCGCGAACGGGTCGACAAAGGACGCCTGCTGGAGCTTGAGCTTCCACTGTGGATGTTTGGTGCGGAAGGTGTCCCAGTAGGGGCGCAGGTCATGGGCGTTGATGGGGTTCAGGCCGACGCGTAGGACGTGGGTGATGCCCTGAGCGGCGAGCCGAGCCCGTTCGAGGCTGTCGCGCAGGCCGGCGTAGACCGGCCGCAGGTCGTCGTGGAGTTGGCGACCGAGTGGCGTGAGGACGATCCGGCGGCGATTGGCGCGGTCGAACAGCGCACCGCCCAAGCGGCGTTCCTGCTGGTTGATCGACTGGCTGACCCGTGCCTGTGAGACGTGCAACCGCTCAGCGGCCCGGCCGAAGTGGAGCTCCTCGGCCAGGACCAGAAAGATCTCGATGTCGCGTAACTCCATGCATGCCTCGATCTGCGGTTCGGTCGGCCAACCATCCGACAGGATACGGGAGGCGATCATGGTGTCCCACCCGGCTTGATAACCCGGGCGTTATCGGTAGGCGCCCGAAGTTATCGTTGATCGAGATTCGGCGCCGCAGCAGGGTATGAGCATGTCCTTGGAGTTGGCGGCGATGCACGTCGTACACCGCGCGCTGCGCCGGGAACTGGAGCTCATCGCCGGCGTCACCGTCCGGATCGACGAGGACCCCAGGCATGTCCTGCGCACGGCGCCCGGCTGGGAGCGGTTCAAGCAGACCCTACGGGCCCATCAGCGGGCCGAGGATGACCTGCTCTGGCCGGAGCTGCGGCGGCAATTGGCCGACCAGCCGGACGAGGCGGTGGTACTGGAAGCGCTGGAGGCCGAGCACGCCGCCATCGACCAGCTCATCACGATGATCGACGAGCTGCTGGACGAACCCGAAGCCGACCCGCTCCGGCTTGGCGACCTCACCGACTCCCTGGTCACCGGCTTGGCCGGGCACCTCACGCACGAGGAGGCGACGGCGATTCCCCTCATCGAGCGCGTGCTTCCAGCGGCTCAGTGGGCGGCCTTCGAGCGGGCCCACGAGGTCGAGCGATGAATACGGCTACCGAGCGTCGCCGCCCGTCGCCGGCTTCAGCCCGTCGAAGACCAGGGTCAAGATCTCCTTCATGTACCCCGGCGGCAGCGGCCGGACGCGCAGGAGCCAGGCGTGGTACAGCGGCCCGTAGATGATCTCGACGACCATGTCGAGGTCGGCGTCGGCCCGTAGTTCACCGCTTGCCTGCGCCTTCGCCAGGCGTTGTTTGGCATCGGTGACGGCTCGTTCGAGCAGTGCCCGTACGCCGTCGGCGGCAACGTCGTCGGACTGTGCGGCGATGAGCAGCCCGCGCCAGATGGCGCCGTCGTTCGTGGCGAGCAGGCCCTCCAACGCTGTCGTCTGGGCGAGCAGGTCGGCGCGCAGGTCTCCGGTGTCGGGGAAGTCGGCCGACGCCTCGCGGACGCGTTGCATCTGTTCGAGCAGCACGGCCGCCTTGGAGGGCCACCAGCGGTAGATGGTCTGCTTGCCCACCCCGGCGCGGGCGGCGATGGCCTCGATCGTGGTGGCGGCGAAGCCGACCTCGACGCAGAGGTCGGCCGCCGCGGCCAGGATCGCCTGCCGGGACTGCTCGCTGCGGCGGCTCGGATCCGGTCGACGACTCACGGTCACACATCGTACACGAGGCGAAACGTCTCGTCTTAACAGTAAGGAGTTCATGGTGGGACACGGCAACAGCGGCTTCTCCGAGGCGGGGCTGCGCAGACTGCATGACGTGCTGGCTGGGCATGTCGACTCCGGCACGATCCCCGGCCTGGTCGCTTTGGTCAGCCGAAACGGTCAGACACATGTGGAAACGCTCGGCACCATGCACCGTGACGGTGGCCCGCCGATGCGCCGCGACACCATCTTCCGGATGGCCTCCACCTCCAAAC
>NZ_BSDI01000044.1 GCF_027923225.1 Phytohabitans aurantiacus | reverse complement strand
ACCCGCCTACACCTCGGCGGCTACCAAACCCCACTACCCGGCCGCAACTCTCCCACCTGACCCACACATCAGACAGGAGAGCCGAATGCACGTGCTTTGATCTCCAATCCGCGCGCTTTTGCCCTTGATCGATGCAAACCTCCTTGATCGCCGCGGCCCTAGCGTCGTCACCACGCGCTTTTGACGCCCGCATCCGTGCGCCCTCACGAACCAATCTTGCCGTTGACAAGTTTGCTCCATCCAGCCAAACTTGTCGACGACAAGATTGGAGTAGTGCACATGAACGGCACCGCGACCACGGTCCTCACCGCGATCACCCTGATCAGCATCCCCACCGTCATGTTCGGCGGCTTCTCCCTGCTCCGGCTGCGCGCCGCCGGCCGGCTCAGCGACTACCAGGCCGCCTTCTTCCGCGCCGGTCACGCCCACGCCGGCGTGCTGCTCGTGCTCACGCTGGCGGCGCTCGACGTGGCCGCGCGGTTCGACCTTTCCGAGGGCCTGACATGGGCGGCGGGACTGCTGCTACTCGTGGGGACGCTGGCGCAGTCCGGCGGCATGTTCATCCACATGGGAATCGGGCGCCCGGGTAAGTGGTCCTGGGGCAACACTGTCACCACCATCGGCGGGGTCCTGCTCGCCGCCGGCCTGCTCAGCCTGGCGGTTGGCGTGATCTCGTAGGCATTGACGCTGGTTGTGGTGGTGGCCTAGCCTCCGAAGGTCTGGAAACCGCTTTCTTCGGGAGGTCTATGGAGATACCGCCCCGGTCAGCTCCGCGTGGACGGCTTGCGGCTGTCCCTGTGCTCTCCGCACGTTGACCTGGGCACTCTTGCTCACTTGTCCGCAAGAGTCCCAATGGAAGGTCAAACACATGCCAGTACTCAAAAGGTGGCGCGGCGGCATCATCGTCGGCGCGGCCGCCGCTTCTCTCGTGGCCGCGGGTATCGCCGGAGCGCAGCTCGCGGCGGCCGACCCGCCGCCCGCGACCGGTCAGACCACCCTCACCGAGACGATGGCCGTCAGCGGAACCTTCGACGGCGGCAACCGGCGCTTCATCGGCGGCGGCGACCTCGGTGGCGGCGGCCAGGACGAAGGCCAGGACCCACTCTTCCGCCTCGCCAGCGGCGCGACCCTGTCGAACGTCATCATCGGCGCACCAGCCGCCGACGGCGTCCACTGCCAGGGCACCTGCACACTGCGCAACGTCTTCTGGGAAGACGTGGGCGAGGACGCCGCGACGTTCCGCGGCACCGGCGCCACCGTGGTGATCGAGGGCGGTGGCGCGTTCAACGCCGACGACAAGGTATTCCAGGACAACCGTGGCGCCGGCGGCTCGGTGACGATCCGCGACTTCGAGGCCGAGACGTTCGGCAAGCTGTACCGCTCATGCGGCAACTGCTCCACCCAGGCACGCCGAGACGTGGTGATGAGTGGCATCACCGCGACGGACGGCGACGTGCTCGTGGGCATCAACGTCAACTTCGGCGACACGGCGCGGCTGTCCGACATCACCCTGAACGGTGACATCGGCGTCTGCGACCTCTTCGAGGGCAACAACACCGGCGACGAGCCAGAAAAGGTGGGCGAGGGCCCGGACGGCACCTCCTGCGTCCTGTCCTAGCCGTTCGCCAACCGCGGGCAGCGTTCGCGGGCTGGGCGCTCCCGGGCCACGCAATTGAGCCTCACGCCCGGCTCGTGGTGCGGCGCCGCGCGCCCGTCCGCCTCTTCCATCTGACCCGCCCGCCTCTCCCGCCGATCAAGGGCATATGCACGTGGTTGGATCGCATTTCCGCGTGCATATGCCCTTGATCCACGCACCTGACCTTGATCGACGCCGCCTGGGGCCCTCGACGCCGCCTGGGCCGCCGACGCGGCCTGGGGTTGTCCTCACCCGCGCGTCTCGCCAGGTGCGGGGCTGCCAGCGCACGAGCGCGCGCGAACAGCCGCCGATAGCGCGATGTCCATTGTGGTCACTGCTCGCGACGCGAGGGCTGGTCACCACCGGGTCGGTGCGGCGGCGCCTGACCGGCCGCGGGTGGTCGGGCTTGATGCGATGCCGGATCGCGTGATTCGACGCTGTCGATCAAGGAGATCTGCATGGATCAAGGACAAACGCACGCGGAAATGAGATCGAACTACGTGCATTCGCCCTTGATCGACGGCAAGGGGGGTCGCGCGCGGCGAGAGAGCCGTGCGCGGGTCGTGTGCGGGCCGCGCGCGGCGAGGGGGCCGCGCGCGGCGAGGGGGCGAGGGCGGGCGGAGTGGCAGGACGGTCGTGGGTTATGGGGTGCGGAGGAGGTGGCGGACGGTCTGGATCAGGGTCATCAGGTCGGCCGTCGCTCGGTCTGGCAGCCACACCAGCCCGTACGTCATCCGCAGGTCACTCGCCGCCAACGGTATGAATCGCACGTCCGGCCGCCGCACCGTCTCGGCCAGCAACTGTGGGGCCGCCAGCGCGCCTCGCCCCGCCGCCACCAAATCCAGCGCAGCCGGAAGGTCGTCCAGATCCGCGGGGACGAAGTGGGCGGGCAGCCGTCCCGCCAGCGCGTGCCACACGCTGCCCGGCGGGCGGGCGCGGGGGAGGAGGACGTCGCGCCCCGCGAGCTGATCAAATGTTACTCGGGCCGCGGTCGCCAGCGGGTCGCGCGCCGGCACCGCCACGTGCGTCACCGGGATGTGGAAGCGGGCCGTCGTCGCCGTACCGCGCGGGAACGGCATCGTCATCAGCGCCGCCGCTGAGCCGCCTTCCGACAGTTCCTGGGTGGCGGCGTTCCAGCCGGCGCGGCGCAGCTCGACGTCGACCGACGGTGACCGGGCGGCCAGGCGTCGCGCCACCCGGGCGGCGAGCGCGCCGACGAGCGGGCAATAAGCGAGGCGGATGGGTCCGGCGCCGGGTTCGGCGAGCCGGGCGGCCTCTGCCGTGAACGCGGCCGCGTGCGCCAGCATCGCCTCCGCGTACGGCAGCAGCACCTTGCCCTCGTCGGAGAGGCGCACCTCGCGGCTGGTCCGCTCGAACAGCCGCACGCCCAGCGCCCGCTCCAACCGCGCGACGGCCTGGCTGGCGGCCGGCTGGGTCATGCCGAGCCGCTCGGCGGCGCGCGAGAAGCTCAGGTACTCGGCGACCACCACGAAGCACGCGACATCACGCTGCGCCGGGCCGGCATCCACCGACCCAGTATGCCCACGAGATCCATAAGCAGCGGCAATGGAACGCCACCGACCGCCCCCGCCACGGCAGGATGCCGCCCGTGAAGTCGACGATTCTTGGATACCCGCGCATTGGTCCGAACCGTGAGTTGAAGCAAGCGCTCGAGGCGTACTGGAATGCTCGGATCGATCGCACCGAGCTTGACCGGGTCGGTGCACGCCTGCGGTCCCGAACCTGGCAACGGCTCGCGGAGCTCGGCCTGGAGGCGCTGCCGGCGGCTTTTTCCGAGTACGACCACGTGCTGGACGCCGCCGTGATGCTGGACGCGGTGCCGGAACGCTATCGGGCGGCCGTCGACCCGTACTTCGCGATGGCGCGCGGCGAGGACGGCCTGCCGCCGCTGCGTATGACGAAGTGGTTCGACACGAACTACCACTACATCGTCCCCGAGATCGGCCCGGACACGAAGTTCCGCCTGGTGTCGGAGAAGCCGCTGCGCGAGGTGCGCGAGGCGCGGGCGCTCGGCCACCGGGTGCGGCCGGTGCTGGTCGGTCCGGTGACGTTGTTGCTGCTCGCGGAGGGGATCGCGCCGCTGGAGCGGCTGGACGACGCGGTCGAGGTGTACGCGGAGCTGCTGGCCGCGCTGCGTGCCGAGGGCGTGGAGTGGGTGCAGCTGGACGAGCCGGCGCTGGTCGCCGATCGCACGCCCGCCGAGCTGGAAGCCGCCCGCCGCGCCTATGACCGGCTCAGCGGCACCGCGGACCGGCCCCGCATCCTCGTCGCCGGATACTTCGGTGCATTGGGCGATGCAATGCCGGTGCTTGCCGCGACAGGTATCGAGGCAATCGCGGTGGACCTGATACGCGGTGGTCCGATCGATCCCGGTGCAATGCGGGGCAAGACGCTCGTCGCCGGGGTGGTCTCGGGGCGCGACGTGTGGCGCACCGACCTTGACGACGCATTGCACCGACTCCAGCCGTACGAAAACGTCGTGGTCAGCACGTCGTGTTCACTGCTCCATGTCCCGTACGACCTCGAGCGGGAGACGGATCTGGACCCGGCGCTGCGTGCCCGGCTGGCGTTCGCGGAGCAGAAGGTCGCCGAGGTGGTCGAATTGGCCGACCGGCTGGCACGCGGCGAGCGCGGCGCACCCGCTCCGCTGCCCACGGCGCCGGCGGCCACCTCACGCGACGAGCGCCGCTCGCCGTACCCAGTGCGGGCCGCCGCGCAGGCACGGCTCGGGCTGCCCGCGCTGCCGGTGACGACCATCGGGTCGTTTCCGCAGACCGGTGACCTGCGCGCGGCCCGCGCGGCGCTCACCGCCGGACGCATGCGGCAGCAGGAGTACGACGACCGCATCGCCGCCGAGATCGAGCACGTGATCCGGGTACAGGAGCGGCTCGGGCTGGACGTCCTGGTGCATGGCGAGCCGGAACGCAATGACATGGTGCAGTACTTCGCGGAGCACCTGGACGGGTTTGCCACGACGCGACACGGCTGGGTGCAGTCGTACGGCTCTCGGTGCACCCGCCCACCAATCCTGCACGGCAATGTGAGGCGGTCGGCGCCGATCACGGTGCAATGGGCGACGTACGCCCAGTCGCTGACGGACAAGCCGGTCAAGGGGATGCTGACCGGGCCGGTGACGATCGTGGCGTGGTCGTTCGTGCGGCGTGACCTGCCGCTGCGCGCCGTCGTCGAGCAGGTGGCAGACGCCGTCAGCGGCGAGGTGCGCGACCTGGCCGACGCCGGCATCGGCATCATCCAGGTCGACGAGCCGGCCCTGCGCGAGCTGATGCCGCTGCGCCGCGACGAGCAGCAGGAGTACCTGGACTGGGCGGTCCAGGCGTACCGGACGGCGACCGCGGGCGCCGGCGACGCCACCCAGATCCACACTCACCTGTGCTACTCGGACGCGTCCGACGTGGCGGGCGCGATCGACGGGCTCGACGCAGACGTGACGACGATCGAGTCGGCGCGTTCGGGCGGGCGCGTACTGGCAGCGCTGGGCGACTTCGAACGCGGGCTCGGCCCTGGCGTGTACGACATCCACTCGCCGCGCGTGCCCGGCGTCGACGAGGTGGCCGAGCGGCTCGCGGGTGTCCTGCGCGCCCTGCCCGGCCTCCCGGCGGACCGTGTCTGGGTCAACCCCGACTGCGGCCTGAAGACCCGCACCTACGAGGAGGTAGAACCCGCCCTGGCCAACCTCGTGGCAGCGGCTACCCGCCTCCGCGTGCGTCTCTAGGCCCCAGCCGCGCCGATCTTGCAGTTGTCGCGACGAATTGCCCGCTTTGGGACATGACAACTGCAAGATCGGCGCGTACAGCGGCAGGGGACGCGCGGCAAGGGGCGCTAGCGGCGGGATTGCTGGGGGAGCGGGGTTTGGGTGTCGTTGGGCTTCCAGGTCTGGACGTAGGTGGCCGCTGTTATCCGCTCGACGTCGTTGAGCTGGAGTGCGTCGGTGACCAGATCGACCAGTTCGGTGTGGTCGCGGCCGGAGTTGGCGGCGGGGTGCCCGTCGAGGGTCGCGTGCACGAGGCGCCGCAGCGACTGGCCGCGCGGTACGGGCTCGCCGTCCACGTCGCGCCGGTTGGCGGTACGCGGCGGCGGCACCACCCGTGCACCGTCCTCATTGGACACAGCTGGCGTCCCGGAGGGCGGCGCCGGCGCGGCGCGGTTGGTGGTCGCCCGCGGCCGGCGGCGCTGCGATGCGGGAGCGGCATCCGGCACGGTGCCGATGGGGGAGCGCAGCTCCTCCAACTCGCGCCGGACGGCGGCGATGACCTGGAACTCGGCACTCGCCTCGGTCAGCGCCGCGGACGGCACCGCGGCACCCGCCCGGCGTGCGGCGCGACCAGCTGAGGCGGCGTCGCGCTCGGCGTCAGCACGCACGCCAGCGTCCGCATATTCGACGCCAACCGGCGCACCAACCTCGCCGCCGGCCGCCGCACCGCCCGAGTGAGCCGCCGCGCCACCCGAGCGAGCTGCTGTACCGCCGGAGCGAGCCGGCGCACCAACGTCGGCACCGGTCGCTGCACCACCCGAGCGAGCAGCCGCACCGCCCGAGTGAGCCGCCGCAAGGCCCGAGTGAGCCGCCGCGCTGCCCGGGACGGTGCCGCCCGAGACGGTCGGATCCGAGCCGCGTCCCGGCCATGTGGACCTGTCGGTGCCGAGCGCGCTGCCCGCGTGGAGCGGATCGCCGACCGGGATGCCAGCGGCGTCAGCGAAAGCAGCGCCGTTCGTAGCGAGGCTGCGGGAGGCCCCGCTGCCCGACGCCGCGCGATCGACATCCGCGCGATCGACATCCGCGCGATCGGTGGCCGCGCGATCTGAGGCGACTGCGTGATCGGAAGCTGCGGCGCGCGCAGGCAGGTCTGCCGAAGGCGGCGCGAGGCGGGTGGGCGCCAGGTCGATCGCGATCAGGTCGGTGAGGCCGTCGTAGTCGGCGCGCCGGGTCAGCCCGGCCGCGATCTCCTCCAGGTCGTACACGGCCAGCGCGATGTCGGCCGTCGCCGGGTCGACCGCGGACCGGATCTTGCGGTGCAGCACCTTGGCGATCGCCTTCTGCCGCCGCTGGCTGGCCACCTCGGCGCGCGCGGCCGCCACCGAGCCGTACAGGCCCAGCGTCGGGTCTTCCTTGGCGAGCGACTTGGCCCGCCGCGTGAGGAACGGGCGGCGCAGCCAGTGCCCCACGACCTCGTACGCGGGCGTCGTGGGCGGCAGGTCCCCGGTGGCGCGCAGGCGGTCGCGGCGCTGGTTTTCGGTATGCGTCAACCACACCAGGTAGCCGAGCGCTGACATGCCGGCGAAGAAGCCGCCGAGGAGGTGGTCGCTGTGTGCCAGCCAGTTGAACGCGACGGCGCCCACCGCGATCGCGGCCGACAGCAGGCGGGAGCCGATGGCGCGCTCGCCGAGGCGGCGCCGCACGTCGGCGTTGGCGAGCACGACGATGCCGCCCAGTTCCAGCGCGCCCACTGCAGGTATCGCCGCCGCCAGCGGGATTCCGAGCGCCTCGACGGCGCCGGACACCTGGCCGGCGAGGGCAACGAGCAGCACGACCACGTAGAAGCCCTGGCGCATCACCGAGGCGCGGCGCACCGCACGCTGGAGCTCAGCGTCGAGCGTCTCCACGGCCTGTGTTCGCCCAGTCACTGTGCCTCCTGGTTCGCTCGCTTTGCGGCGCCCGTGGGCGCCGCCTGGATCGGCCCGACGTGGTTGAGCTGGTCGGTGGTTGCGGGGGCCGATCCAAGCGTCGCCGCGCCGCGCCGCTCGCTCACCCGAACTCTCCCGTCGTCGTCGTATGTCCTCGCGGGAGACTACTGGCCGCCCGGCGGATCATGGTTACGGCACACGTCTCCGTAGATGCCAACTTGGTGTCGCGTGCCGAGCTAGGGTATGTGATCAATGGATGCGATTCGAGTGCTTGAGCACGGCGGCCCCGAGGTCATGGAGCTGTCGCAGGTCGATACGCCGGAGCCGGGCCCTGGTCAGGTGCTGGTGCGGCTCGCCGCGATCGGCGTGAACTACATCGATATCTATTTTCGCACCGGGCAGTACCCGAGTGAGTTGCCGCTGACTCCGGGTAGCGAAGGTGCCGGTACCGTCGTCGCGGTCGGTCCGGGCGTGACGTCACCGGCGGTGGGTGACCGGGTGGCGTCGACCAACCTCGCCGGTTCGTACGCGCAGTATGCGCTGGTGCCGGCGAACCGGGCCGTGCCGGTGCCCGACGGCGTCTCCGACGAGCAGGCCGCCGCGTCGCTGCTGCAGGGTATGACCGCGCACTATCTGCTGCTCGACACGGCTCCGGTGCGCGACGGCGACACCGTGCTGGTGCACGCCGCGGCCGGTGGGATGGGCCTGCTGCTGACGCAGCTGGCCACCCGGCTCGGCGCGCGCGTGATCGGCACGGTCTCCACCCCGGAAAAGGAGAAGCTCGCGCGCCAGGCGGGTGCCGCTGAGGTGATCGGGTACTCGGACATCGCCGCGAAGGTCCGCGAGCTGACCGGCGGCGCGGGCGTGGCGGCGGTGTACGACGGTGTGGGGAAGTCCACGTTCGACGAGAGCCTGGCAAGCTTGCGCCCGCGCGGCATCCTCGCGCTGTACGGGGCGGCGAGCGGCAAGGTGCCCCCGTTCGACCCGCAGCGGCTGCAGGGTGGCGGGTCGCTGTTCCTGACCCGGCCGACGCTGGCGCACTACATCGCCGACGACGAGGAACTGCGCCGCCGCGCCGCCGACGTGTACGGCTGGGTTGCCGACGGATCGCTTGGCGTGCTCGTCGGTGGCCGGTACCCGCTGGCCGAGGCTGTTCGTGCCCACACCGACCTGGCCGCCCGCCGGACCACCGGCAAGCTGTTGCTGATCCCCTGATCGGGAGGTCTGAATGGCGGCCCGGATCGCGCCGCACGAGGAGCCGTACGAGCCGGACATCAAGGCGCTGTTCCAGAGCATGCTGCCGCCCGGCCTGCCGCCGCTGCGCGTGATCCGCACGTTCGCCCGCAACGACCGGATGGCGCGGGCGATGACGGGCTGGATGGGGTACGAGCTGAGTGACGCGCTCAGCGTCGACCTCCGTGCCCGCGAGCTGATCATCACGCGGACGTGCGCGCGGTGCGGCTGCGAGTACCACTGGGGCCTGCACGTCGCGGTGTTCTCCGAACGCGCCGAGTTGACGAGCGCGCAGATCCGTTCTGTGGTCAAAGGTTCCAGTGTGGACCCCTGCTGGGTCGACCCGCGTGACCGGCTACTACTCGACCTCGTCGACCAGCTGCACGACAGCTCCGATGTGGACGATGAGCTGTGGGCGGCGCTGTCGGAGTACTTCACCGAGGAGCAGCTGCTGGACTTGCTCGCGTTGTGCGGCTGGTACCACACCGTGAGCTTCCTGGTGCGGGCCGCGCGCGTCGAACGAGAGCCCGGCATCCCGGGCTTCGCCGACGCCTAGGGCGGCTTCCAGTGGACGGGTTGTGTGGCCGCGAAGGGTGAGGCCGCGGGAGCAACGGCCCTGGACCGCCGCGGACATCGCGGTAGCCCGCCATCTCTTGAAATGGAGTTCTTGGGGCGGTTCAGCGCCCGCGGAAGCGGTCGGTCGCCGCGAGCAGCGCGTTTTGCATGTCCGGGTGACCGGCGCCGTGCGCGGCCTCGCCGACGACGACCAGCTCGCTGCCCGGCCAGCGCTGGGCCAGTTCCCAGGCGTCGTCGAGCGGACTGCTGATGTCGAGGCGTCCGTGCACGAGCACGCCCGGGACGCCGGCCAGCTTCGCCGCACCGTCGGGCAGTTCGTCGTCGTCCAGCCAGCAGCCGTTGCTCCAGTAGTGGGTCACCAGCCGCGCGAACGTCATCCGGAACGCCGGATCCTGGTAGCGCGGGTCGGGCTTCGGGTCGCGGCCGGTGGCCACGTGCGTGTCCTCCCACTCGCACCAGGTCACCGCGGCCCGCTCCCGAACCTCCGGATCGGGGTCCGCGAGCAGCCGGGCGTAGGCGCCGGCGAGGTCGCCGTCGCGGTCTTCTTCTGGTACGCCGTCGCGGAACCGCGCCCATTCGGCGGGGAAGACGCGGCCCATCGATCGCGTGATCCACTCGTTGGCCCGTCGAGGGCGGGTGGGGATGCTGAACAGGATCGCCTCGGTGACGCGGTCCGGATGCCGCTGCGCGTACGCGAGCCCGAGCACCGAGCCCCACGAGCCGCCGATGACGAGCCAGCGGTCGATGCCCAGGTGCTCGCGCAGGCGTTCCATGTCGGCGAGCAGGTGGTGGGTGGTGTTCGTGGACAGGTCGACGGTCCAGTCACCGGCGTCCGGGGTACTGCGGCCGCAGCCGCGCTGGTCGAAGAGCACCACGCGGTACGCCTCGGGGTCGAATAACCGCTGCCAGAAGGGTCCGCACCCGGAGCCGGGCCCGCCATGCGCCGCCACGGCGGGCTTGCCGTTCGGGTTGCCGCGGACCTCCCAGTACACGCGGTGGCCGTCACCAACGTCGAGCATGCCGTGATCATGGGGTGCGACTGCCGCGTAGAGATCCACCCGACGACGATATAACAGTGCTGTTAGATCGCTCAAACCAGATGCGGCACGCCATTGGAGTTGCAGCGGATGCGCATGCGTACGTTCGGTGAACCGGCGAACACGACCCCCACCGTCTCCGCCGGCCCCGGTGCGACCCGCTTCACCGTGTATCCGTCGGCTGGCTCCCAAGTCAGCACCTCGGCCGTGGAGCCGACGCATTCGGCGAGCACCGTGCCGCCCGCGGACGTCAGCGTGCGCTGCTTGGCCGCCACCGGGTTGGCCGTGGCCGTAGCCGTCTCGACGGGCCGGGTGGGCGCGGTCGTGCGCGGCGAGGCCGTGGCGCCCGTCTTGGTGGGTTTCGGCGCGGCGGTGGCGGTACTGGCCGGCCCGCGACCGGCCGTCGCGGGGGCCGGCGTCGTCGGGGCGGCCGAGGGGTCCTTGGCGTCGCCAGCGCTGCCGCCGGCCGGGGCGCTGTGGGTCACGTCGGCCTCGGCGACCGACGCGTCCTTGACGGTCGGCTCGATGATCAGCATCACGGCGGTGACGGCCAGGATCGCCACGGCGCCAGCGGTCGCGAACAGCAGGACCCGGCGCCGCCCGCTCCGCCCCGCCCGCACCTCCGCGGTGGTCGCCTCCGAACCGGGGTCGACGAGCGACCCGGTGCCGGCCGAGCGCACTGCCAGTGCCGCACCCGTAGCGGAGACGGCAGCCGGCTCGGGAGTCTCGGCGGGCGTCGACAAGCCAGCGGTCGCGGCGGTCGACGCGGCGGCGGCCAACTCGCTGGCGACGTCGCTCGCGGTGGGCCGGTCGGCGGGGTTCTTCGCCAGGCAGCGCCGCGCCAGCTCGACCACGGCCGCCGGTACGCCCTGGATCGGCGGCAGTGGTGCCGGCTCGACGTACACGTGGGCGGCCAGCATCTGGGTGGTGGTCTCGGCTTCCCACGGCAGCCGCCCCAGCAGGGCGCCGTGCAGCAGCAGGCCCAGCGCGTACACGTCCGAGGCGGGCACCACGTCGCCGCCGACCAGCCGTTCGGGCGCGAGGTACGCCGGCGTACCAAAAAGGTCGCTGTAAGGGTCCACGTCGTCGCGCGGTCCGGCGGCGGCCGCGATGCCGAAGTCGACGACCTTCGCGCCGGCCGGCGTCAGCATCACGTTGGCCGGTTTGACGTCGCGGTGCACGAGCCCGGCGGCGTGCGCGGCGGCCAGCCCGCTGGCGACCTCGGCGCAGACCTTCAGCGCGTCGGCGGGCGGCAGCGGACCGTCGGCCAGCCGCCGGCTGAGGGTCGGGCCGCTGAGCAGCTCCATCACCACGAACGGCACGAGATGGCCGCTCTCGGAGTGCGACTCTCCGTAGTCGTAGACGCTCGCGACACATGGATGGGTGAGGCGCGCCGCGGCCCGGGCCTCCGCTTGGATGCGCAGGCGGGCGGCGGCGTCGGTCACGAACCGGCCGGCCAGTACCTTGACGGCGACCGGCCGGCGGAGCACCTCATCGGTAGCCCGCCAGACGACGGACATACCGCCCTCGCCGACCTTCTCGTGCAGCCGGTACCGGCCACCCAGTAGTTGGAGCGCCTCCACAACGGCACAGTCTGCCGCACACCACCCCAACACACCTAGCGGCCGTGTTGCGGCCGTCCTGGCCGATCCGATGTGGACCGGCCAGGCGGCGCGCGGCTCGACGTCGACCTGCGTCGAATATCCGCAGGTCAATGCCGGTTACAGCGGCGGGCGGACGTCGCGGCGCTCCTCGACCCGCCGGTACTCGACGGGTTCCTCGGTCACCGGCGTGCGGCGCCGACCCCAGATCAGCGTGGTCATGATGAGGCCGAGAACCCCGGCCGCCATGAGGATCCAGCCGACGACGTCGAGGTCTATGCCGGCCACGCTGGTCTCGAGTGCGAACGTCAGGATCGCGCCGACCGCGATCAGGAAGATGCTCGTGCCGATACCCACGACCGGCCTCCTTCGCATGGGGGAATGACACTCTTCCCATACCCGCCGGCGGTGGCGCCCATGCCTGGGGAGGTTCGCTCAACCGAGGGTGTGACCGCCGTTGACGGCGACCCGTTCGCCCGTTATGAACCCCGCCGCGTCCGACGCGAGGAAGCACACCATCGCGGCGATATCGTCAGGTGTGCCGATACGGCGCAGCGCCACGTCATCGGCGTACCGCCGGAGCGACTCCTCCGTCGCACCCGCATGCCGCTCGACCGGTATCCAGCCCGGCGCGACCAGGTTGACCGTGATGTTGTGCCGGCCCAGCTCGCGCGACCAGCTCCGGGTGAGGCCGAGCTGCGCCGCCTTGGCGGCCAGGTACGCCGAGCAGTTCGGCAGCGCGCGCTCCACGATGTCGGAGCCGATCTGGATCACCCGGCCCCGGCCGCGCGCCTTCATGCCCGGCAGCACCGCCCGCACCAGCAGCGTCGGGCTCTTCACGAAGAACCTGAGCTGGTCGAGGTGGTCCTCCCAGGTCAGCTCCTCGACCGGCACCAGCGGCTGCGGCCCGGTGGCGTTGGGCACCAGCACCTCGACATCGCCCAGGTCGGCGCCCACTCGTGCCACCAGGTCGGCGACGCCCGCCTCGTCGGTGACGTCCGCGCGGTACGCCTCGGCCGTGCCGCCCGCGTCGCGGATCTCCGCGACGAGCCGCGCGGCGGTCTCGGCATTGGCGTGGTAGTTGACGGCGACCGGCCACCCGTCGGCGGCGAGCCGCCGCGCGATGACCGCGCCCAACCCCCGCGAGGCGCCCGTGACCAGTGCCGAACCGCGATCGTTCATGCGCGGGCGGGGAGGGGCTGCTCCGCTTCTGTGATGGCGGTGTGGCTCATGCCCCTCCTCCCTCAGCGCCTTCATCTTAGGCAAGGCGTTTGCGGAAACGCACCAAGGTGCCTGGCCGGCGGCGCCGCACCTCCAGCTCGTCGGCGAGCCGCCTGATGATCGCGAGCCCGCGTCCAGAGCTGGCGCCCGTCGACGCCGGGCTCGCGGGAGGCGTAAAGCCGGGGCCCTCGTCGGCCACCTCGACCATGCAGGCGCCGCCGCCCACGTGCAGCCGCAAGTGGTACCGGTCAGCGGGGCGCGCGTGGCGCACCGCGTTGCCGCACGCCTCGCTCACGGCGATCTCGATGTCGTCGCGGGCGTCGCCGGTGACGCGGGCGCCGTCGAGCAGTACCCGCGCCAGGTGGCGCGCCACCGGCACCGTCCACCGCTCACGGGGCAGCGTCACGCGTGCGTCGATCATCCGATCCCCCTCCCCGGTCTCGGTTTGCTGATGTATTGACGGTGCCCGCCGTTTCGGGGGTCCAAACGCCTGCTACGCCCGTACTCGATCTCGCGGCGGTCCTCATCCCGTGAACGCGTGCGCTGGATCAGCACGACGCAGGCCAGCACCGCCAGCGCCGCCGGGATCGAGGCCGGTGTGACCGGCTCGCCGAGCAGCATGGTCAGCGCGAGCGACGTGAACAGCGGAAAACCAACAACGACACCCAGCGCGACGCGCTCCTATGGCCGCCGGTGATAGATGTTGCGCCGGGGCCTGCGCTCGGGATCCACATAGTACGGAGGTATGAACTCCGGTTTCCCATCCGCGCCCATACGGACTTCCCACTCGCCGCGGTGGATGAGCCGATGGTGGTAGCCACACAGCAGGACACCGTTGTCGAGAGCAGTGTCTCCGCCGGCACCCCACGCCTTGATATGGTGCGCGTCACACCACCGCGGTGGCCGATCACAACCAGGAAACGCGCACCCGCCATCGCGGGCCACGAGCGCGCGCCGCAACGGCCCGGTAAACAGTCGCCGTAGCTGCCCGACGTCGAGGATCTGCCCGTCTCCGCCGAGCACGACGGGAAGGATCTGGGCGTCGCAAGCCAGCCGTCGCACCTGCTCGGCGGTGAGCCTTTCGCCGGAATCGAGCTGCCCGTCTCGGAGTTCCTTGCGAACCACGTCGTACGGGACTGTGACCACGACCTGCGGCCGGTCGCCGCCGTTGTCCGGCAGCTGCTCGGTGCGCAGCGCTAGCTGGCACACCTCGACGAGCGCGTCCGCGCGCCGCTGGGCGGGCGTCCGCTCGTGATCCGGCTTACACAGTGGATCCAACGCGGCGTTGACGATGGCGGCGGTTTCGGCGTCGAGCCATCCGGCGAGGCGGAACCGGCCGTCACCGTTGTTGGTCAGTGCGAACGCCCGCGTCTGCTGGGCGCGCTTCTCGTCGCGCTCGGCAGCCCGGCGATCCGCGTCGTCAGCCAGATCCGGGGCCACGTAGGCAAGAATCCGGTCGGCGAGTCTCCTCAAGACGGCTGGCTCTTGGTCGGCATGCTGCTCGATCAGGGTCTTCTCGGCGAGGTCGACCACGTCGGCGGATGCCTCGTCGGTGAGGTCGTGGACTGTCTTGGCCACGATCTGAGCCTGCTCGACATTGACCGCCGCGGTGGACAACGCGGCATCCAGCGACGGGCGCTGGTCCAACGCCCGCGCCAGGTCGACCATCCGCCCGGCCGTGTGGATGCTGATGTGCAGGCGTCCACGCAACCAGACGGAAGTGCTGCTTGCTTCCTGAGCGATGGGCAGGTTTCGGCCGTCGATCTCCCGGACAAGGTGGAGCTTGGCGGCGGCGAGCATCTGCTCGGCGTCGTGGATGGCGTGCACAGCGTCGACGAGATCGGCATCGTGCAGCGACCACACCGGAGCGCCGGCGCACCGGCCAGCCACGCTCCTGAGCTGCTCCAACGCTTCTCGCACACATTGATTCTCGTACGTCCGTGCGAAGATCGCTGCCCCAAAAAGCGCCACGCCGGGCGCGACACGCCGGTCCGCGAAAATTTGGCAGGCGGCCTTGAGGATCAAGTTCAGGATCGGGTTTTGAGCTACCGCGATGCCCGTCGCGGTCCATGCCCGTTGCTCCCGCGGCCTCACCCTCCGCGACTACACAACCAGTTCGCCGGTCCGGCATCGCCGCCGGCTGTGCATCGTGGCGATGACTTCGCTCCGCCGAGGCGTCAGGGACGTGCTTGGCGAGGACGTTCGCAGCCCGACCTGCGGCAGCGCGGATAGGGCAATCCGGGTCGCCGGGCGCCGTTGGCGCCTGGCCGACCGTGATGTTCGGCTCTTGCCCCGATGCCGATCGCTAATTCCCAACGGCCGATCAGGGGCATTCGCATGGATCAAGGGCGAATGCACGCGGAAAGGAGATCGAACCGCGTGCGTTCGTCCTGACCCGAAAGGGGCCCGCTGAGGGCGCGCGCGCTCCTGCGCGCCGATCAAGGGCAACCGCATGGATCAAGGCCGAATGCACGCGAAAAAGAGATCCAACCGCGTGCGTTCGTCCTGACCCGAAAGGGGCCCGCTGAGGGCGGGCGCGCCCCCTGCGCGCCGATCAAGGGCAATCGCATGGATCAAGGGCGAATGCACGCGAAAAGAGATCCAACCGCGTGCGTTTGCCCTTGATCGGCGTGTGGGGCGTGGCGACACGCCGTGCTGGGCTGGTCTGGGGGCGGACGTGCGTGGAAATGAGATCCAACCGCGTGCATTCGGCCTTGATCGGCGGAGGGGGCGTGGCGACACGCCGTGCCGGGCTGGGCTGGGGGCGGACGTGCGCGGAGAAAGAGATCCAACCGCGTGCGTTTGCCCTTGATCGGTCGGCGGGAGGTGTGCACGGCGTGGCGACATGCTGTCACGGGTGGGTGGCGGCGCCGCCGAGAGGACGGGCGCGGGCTGGGTTGCCGCTCCTTCAGCCACCTGAAGGAGGGCCAGGGCTTCTTGATGGATGGGGAGGAGGGTGGGTTAGCGGCCGCGGGGGAGGGTTTTCAGGCGGGGGTTGGCGGCTACGACTGGGCGGACGAGCTTGCCCGGCAGGATGACGCGCGACGTCATGCCCGCGTCGCCCCACGGGAACAGTGCCACTCTCGCGCGGAGCCGCCGGGCCAGCCGTTCGACGACCATGAGGCCGGAGGTTGTCGTTTCGCCGGCGTCCAGACCGGCTTGGCCGTTCAGGCGGGCGTTGAGTTGGTCGAGAACCTCGGGCTCCATGCCGGGGCCGCCGTCGTGGATGTCGACGAGGATGCGGCCGTCTCGCAGGGTGCCGCCCACCACGTGGACGGGTGAGCCGGCCGGAGAGAACATTGTCGCGTTGTCGAGCAGCTCGGCCAGCAGGTGGACGACGTCGACGACGGCCCACGGTGCGACCTCTACGGTCGGCAGGCACAGTACCTCGATCCGCCGATATTGCTCCACTTCGGACGCCGCCGCTATGGCCACATCGGACAGTGGTGCCGGCTGATTCCACCAGCGGACGGGTTCCTCGCCGCGCAGGGCGCGGAGGCTGGCGTCTTGTCGTCGCAATTGGACGGTCAGGTGGTCAAGGCGGAACAGCGCGTCGAGGCGTTCGGGGTCGGTTTCCGTGGCTTCCAGTTCGCTGATGAGCGCGAGCTGCCGGGCCAGGAGGTCCTGCGTGCGTTCGCCGACGGTGCGTTCGGCGGTGCGGGCCCGGCCGCGTTCGACGGCGGCGTCGACCTGGGCGCGGTATCGGGACGCGGGGACCGGAGGCTGGTATCCCGCGGTGCGCGGGTCATCGCTTGCCGCCTGGCCCGCCGCGTAGTCCCGGTCCGAGCGCGACCCTGGCGAAGCGGCGCCAGCAGCGCCAAACTCGCGGCCCGAACGCGGTCCAGCCGCCCCATTAAGGCCCGAGTGCGGTCCAGCCGCGCCGTCGAAGTCCGGGCGCTGTCCAGACGCGCCGTCGAAACCTGTGCGCTGGCCGAGTGCGTCGTCGCGCCCTGAGCGCGGATCCGGCGCGGGCGCGCCATTGAACGAACGGGATGCGGGCCCTCCGCCCGGGCCGAACCACTGGCTGGGCCCGCCGTCCTGCCCCGGCCTCGCATCAGGCGCCGCCGCACCGTACCCGGGCGCGCGGCCCGACCGCGAAGCCGACGAGCGCGGCGACGCACCCGCCGGAGCGCCGTAATCAGGAGCCTGAACCAAACGCGACGGGGGCGGGGGAGGAGCAAAGGAACCCGAAGGAGCTGACGAGCGCTGAGGGGAAGGGGAACGCGGAGGGGAAGGGGAACGCGGAGGGGCTGAGGAGCGCGGCATGGATGAGGAGAGCGGCGCGGGCGCTGTGCCGTACACGGGACCGCGTGGACGCGAGCCGCCAGCCGGCCGGGAGCCGCGCTGCGCGGGTGTCGGACCACGGTACGGCGGGCGGCCGGCGATCGCGGGCGTGCGGCGGCGTACACCTCGGGAGATCAGGTATCCGATCAGGATGACCAGCAGCGCGGCCGCGATGCCGGCACCGACCACGGGCGCGGCACCCCACGCCCGGACGGTGCCCGACTCTTCCGCGAACCTGTACGTCACGATGGCTCCCCCCACCGGCGCCTACCTCGATGAACGGAATGCGCCGGTCAGGAGTTCGACGAAATCGTGATCAAATTTGCTCGTACCCCTTCAGGGTGATGGCGTTGGCCGACTTCTGGATGTTTCCGGCCATCGCCGAACCGCCCGGAAGGTGCTGCATCGCCCGCACGACTTGGTCGCGGAGCCAGATGCCGCGCCGGGTCCGCGGCAGGAACCCGCGGGCGCCGCCCGGCGGCCGCTTCTGGTTGATCCGGACGTACTCGCGCATTTCCGCCTCGTAGCGCGTGAGTGCCGTCCGGTGGTCGCCGCCGGCGGTGGCCAGTTCGCCGGCGAGGACGTACGCGCCGACGAGCGCCATGCTGGTACCCATGCCGAGCGACCCGCCGTACGCGGCGTCGCCGAGCAGCACCGACCGCCCGCTGGACCAGTGGTCGACGCGCACCTCGCCGACCCGGCTGAGGTACAGGTCGTCGGTGTCGCGCAACTGCTCCAGCAGCCCGGGCAGTTCCCAGCCCTCGCCGGCGAAGACGCGCGCGAGGAGCCGCTTCTGCGCGGCCACGTCACGGACCTCGCCGGGCATGGGCGCCGCCGCGAACGCCAGCAGCGCGCGCACTTCGCCGCTGTCGCGGATCGGGTACAGCAGGCAGGCGCGACCGCCGAAACCGTTGCCGGCCGGGAGGTTGTGCATGAGTTCCCAGCCGGCCAGGTCGAGGCGGGTCTGCGCGGGGAAGTACGACATGTAGTACCCGAGGTCGCGCACGAACCGCGACTCGTCGCCGAACGCCAGCGCCCGCACACCCGAGCGCACCCCGTCGGCGCCGACCACCAGGTCGAAGGTGCGCGCCGGCGCGTGCCGGAACGTGGCCTTGACACCGTCGGCGCCCTCGCTCAAGCCGGTGATCATGTCGCCGTAGATGTACTCGATGTCGCCGGCCGCCTCTTGGAGCAGCCGCACCAGGTCGCCGCGCAGGATCTCGATTTCGGCGATCACGCCGCCGGAGTCACCCATGGCGTCGCCGCTCATGGTGGCGCGCCGGCGGCCGGTCGCGTCGACGTACGCGATGCCGTGGGTGCCGGTGTGGTGCGCGCGTACGGCGTCCATGAGACCCATCCGGCTCACCACTTCGCGGGCGGTGCCGCGGACGTCGATGGCCTGCCCGCCGGAGCGCAGGGCGGGCGCCCGCTCCACAATGGTTGGTGTGAATCCGTAGCGGCGCGACCAGTGTGCCAGGGCGAGCCCGGCGACGCCGGCTCCGGAGATCAGGATGTTCGTCATGCGGCAACGGTAGGGTTGGTGTGCGTACGATGTACACATGCACTAGTGCACTTCTGGGGAGGCGGGATGGAGCAGCCGTACCAGCGGATCGTCGCCGACATCCGCGACCGCATCGACTCCGGCCGGTTGCGTCCGGGTGACCGGGTGCCGTCGACGCGGCAGATCGTTCGCGACTGGGGAGTGGCGATGGCCACCGCGACCCGGGCGATCGCCGCGCTACGGGAAGCCGGGCTGGTGGACACGAGGCCGGGCGCCGGCACGACAGTCCGGCATCCACATCAGAAAGGCGAGCGGCGCGAGCCGGAGCTCAGCCGCGACCGGATCGTCCGCACCGCTGTCGCGCTCGCCGACGCCGAAGGGCTGGCGATGCTGTCGATGCGCCGGATCGCCGCCGACCTCGACGTGGCCACGATGACCCTGTACCGGTACGTCGCGAGCAAGGAGGAGCTGGTACTCGCGATGGTGGACGCGGTACACGGAGAGAGCCCGCTGCCGGCGCGGCCGCCGCACTGGCGGGCGGCGCTGGAGCGCGCCGCACGTCTGATGTGGACGGTCTTTCGCCGCCATCCGTGGGCGGCCGAGGCGCTGTCGATGACGCGCCCGCAACTCCTGCCGAACGTGCTCGCCTACGCCGACTTCAGCCTCGCCACACTGCGCGAGCTAGGGCTCGACGTGAGCGACACGATGCACATCCACCTGACCCTGTTCGGGCACGTGCGGGGCACCGCGCTCAACATCCAGTCCGAGGTGCGGGCCGAGCAGGACACCGGCCTGACCAGTGACGAATGGATCGAGACGCAGCGCCGGGCCATCGCCGCGGTGGTCGCCACCGGCCGGTTCCCGGCGTTCGCGGAGGTCTCCGGCCACCAGTTCGACTACGACCTCGACGCGGTCTTCGAGTACGGGCTCCAGCGCCTGCTCGACGGCGTGGCGGCACACGTCGACGCCCTCAGAGCGTCGGCAGCTCCTCGCGTCCGGGCGAAGCGCCCACGGCGGTCATCCGGCTCAACCACGCGTTGACCACGGCCAGCTCGCCTGCCGTGAAGCCCTCGGAGAGCCGGTCTTCCACCGCCTTGACCGCCGGACGCGCCGCGTCGTACCGGGCGTGGCCGGCGTCGGTGAGGAAGATCTGCTGCGCGCGGCGGTCCTGTGGATGCGGGCGGCGCTCGATGAGCCCGGCGCGCTCCAGGCCGCCGAGCATCTCGTTCGCGGACTGCCGGGCGGTCGACACCCGGCGCGCCACATCGGCGACGGACGCGCCGGGCTGCTCCGCGAGGATCATCAGCGACGCGAACTGCGCGACCGACAGCCCGTGCTCGTCCAGCGCCTCGGCCACCACGCCGCGCATGCTCAGCCAGGCGTGGCGGACCAGAAAGGTCGAGCATTCCTTGTCGTCGGTCACGGATCCCATTCTGCCCACCGTACTATTGACAGGTACCTGACGATCGTGCCACGGTTACCGCATGACCGTCAGGGACCTGTCATTATCCCACAGTCGCCAACGCCGTGTGCTGTCCGTTCTCGTCCTCTCCGCGGTGCTGATCTGGATCGACACGACGATCCTCGGCATCGCTCTCGAACACCTGGCCGACCCGCAGCGCGGCCTCGGCGCCACGCCGGGCGAGCTGCAGTGGGCGGTCGGCTCGTACGCGCTGCTGTTCGCCACCGCGCTGTTCGCCGCCGGCGCGCTCGGCGACCGGTACGGGCATCGCACGATCCTGGTCGCCGGCCTGGCGGCGTTCGGCGCGGCGTCCGTCTGGGCGGCCTGGGCCGGCGACGCGACGAGCCTGATCCTGGCCCGCGGCCTGATGGGCCTCGGTGGCGCGATGATCATGCCGACGTCGATGGCCATCATCGGCGTGACGTTCCCGCCGGAACGGCGGGCCGGCGCGATCGCCGCCTGGTCGGCGTCGAGCGGCCTCGGCGTCGCGCTCGGTCCGCTGCTCGGCGGCGTGCTGGTCGACCACTTCTGGTGGGGGTCGGTCTTCCTGGTCAACCTGCCCATCGTCGCGGTCGCCTTGGTCGGCATCATCGTGTACTCGCCAAACCCGCGCGCCGAGCGGCGACGCCGGCCCGATCCGCTGGGACTCGTCCTGTCCACGGCCGGCCTGGCGGCCCTCGCGTACGGGCTGATCGAGGGTGGGCAGGACGCCGACTGGGCGCGCGTCGAGGTGTGGGCGCCGATCGCCGCCGGGCTGGTCCTGATCGCGCTGTTCGTGAGGGTGGAGTGGCGGTCGCCGGACCCGAGCTTCGACCCGCGACTGTTCAGGAACGGCCGGTTCGCCGCCGGCAACCTGGCGCTCGCCGCCCTGTTCTTCGGCATCACCGGGCAGATGTTCTACGGCAACTTCTACCTGCAGGGCGCCCGCGGGATGTCCGCATTGGACACCGGACTGGCGTTCGTGCCCGGGGCGATCGGTGTCGTGGTCGGTTCGGGGCTCGGCCCGCGCCTGGTCAAGCGATTCGGGGTGGCCGCCGTTTCGGGTACCGCGCTGCTGGTGGTGGCCGCGTCGTTCGCCGCGAACCTCACGTTCGAGGTGGACACCCCGCTGGTGTGGTTCTGCACCGTGGGCGCGATCAGTGGGGTGGCCATGGGCGCCGTGATCGCACCGACCGTGGCCGCCGTGATCGCGGTGCTGCCGATGGACCGGATGGGCGCCGGCTCGGCCGTCAACAACACCGTGCGGCAGGTCGGCAGCGTGCTCGGCATCGCGGTGCTCGGTACCGTCCTCACCACCACGTACCGGGACCGGATCGCACCCGCCCTCGGCGGCCTGCCACCCGAGACGCGGACCGCCGCCGAGTCGTCCGCGGAGCACACCCGGTACGTGGCCGGTGCGCTCGGGCAGCCCGATCTGGCGGCCGCCGCGAACCGGGCGTTCGTGGATGCCATGCACGTCACGGCGCTTAGCGGGGCAGTGATCGCACTCGCGGGCGCGATCCTGTTGCTGTGGGCGTTCCGCACCAGTCGCACGCCGAGCCCGACCATCCAGTCCACACCAGACCGAGCAGCCGATCCGGCCACGAGCGCGGTGGCGGCATCCTGAGAGTCGACCGGCCACAGTGGCCTGAAGGGAGCCTCTCATGCTCGTCCACCGCGTTATCCCGCCCCTGGCAGTCGCGCTCGTCGCGGTCGCGTTCCTGCTCGCTGGCATCGCGGCCAGCCTGGTGACAAGCGCCGTCGGCGGTGCCGTGCCGCACCCCGTCACGCTGCTGGATCTCACGCTCAACCAGGTGATCCACTTTGACGCGCGGCTCCTTGCCTGTCCGACGGTGATGAACATGTGAGCCACGTATTGCCAACCACTGTTAGCATCCGTACCGTCACGGATGCGGAAGGTGGTCCCGGGGTGTTCGGTCGGTTCCGCAAAGAGAAGAACCCCGGCGACCAGTCCTCTGTGGACCAGGTGCGCCTCGCCATTCAGGCCATGCGGAGTGGCGACAACGCCCGCGCCATAGAGCATCTGACGGCCGCGTCCGGCACCACCGACATGAGCGTGCTCTCCGACATCGGCGCGTTCTTCCTGGAACTGGGCCGGCGCGACCGGGCATACGGCTGTTTCCAGCGCGCGGCCGACGCGGGCAACGCGGGCGCGATGCACAACCTCGGTGTGCTCAACAAGGAAGACGGCCGGGTCGACGAGGCCGAGCGGTGGTGGCGGGCGGCCGCCGACCGGGGCAACGTCGACACGTACAACAGCCTCGGCAACCTGCTGCGGCTTCGCGGCGACGACGCCGGGGCCCGGCGGTACTACCTGCTGGGCGCCGAGGCCGGCGTCGCCGACTCGATGTCCAATCTAGTCACGACGATGCTCGCCGAGGGCGACGTCGCCGGTGCCCGCCGGTGGGCCGACAAGCTCGCCACCAGCGGGCACCCGTCCGGGCAGTTCATGCGGATGGTCGTCGAGGAGTCCGAGCGCAATCCACGCCCGCCCAAGCAGCGCCAGCCAGCGCGTTCGGAAAGGGCGACACCGGTCACCGTCGACCCGTTCGACCCGCTGGGCACCGCCGAGCAGCTGCGACTCCAGGCACAGTCCACAGACGACCCGGCGGTGCTGGCCCTCGCCATCGACACCGCGCGGCTCGCGGTCGAGGCGAGCGCCGACGACCAGGCTTCGGCGGCCCACGCCCACGCGATCCTCTGTGTACTGCTGCGCACCGCCGCCGCCCGCACCGGTGACGAGGCGAAGCTGGCCGAGGCGGCGCGGGCCGGCCGATCCGCGGTCGCCGCCGCCGAGGCGAGCGGTGCCGGCCGGTCCCGCGCGTCGGGTGCGCTCGCCACCACGCTCATCGACCTGTACCAGCGCGGCGGCGACGTGTCGGTGCTGGTCGAAGCCGTCGTGGCCGGCCGCACGGCCGCCAGCACAGCCGAGGGCGACGACACCGAGCGAGCCGGCACCATCGGCAACCTCGTCAACGCGCTCGTGCTGCTCTACGACGCTCGCAAAGATTCAGCGGTCATCTTCGAAGCCGTCAAGCACGCGCGCTCCGCGATCGCGCTCGCGGAGCCCAGCGACCCGCGGTTCCCGCCGATCGCCATCAGCGCCGCGCAGGCGTTGTGGCAGTACTGCGTGGCGACGAAGACGCTCAGCGCGTTCGACGAAGCGCGCCAGCTGGCGCACGCGGCGCTGAGGGCGCTGCCACCGGGGCACCCCAACCAGCCCGCCATCACCCAGTTCGTAGGGATGCTCGAACAGGCGGCACGCGCGCTGGGCCGCTGAGTCAGCGCCGTGCCACCGTCAGCGTCGACACTCCCGCCGCCACGTCGATGTCGTACCGGTCGCGGGCGGCGGCCCACTGCGGCGGTTCGAAGACGGTGCCGCCCGCCACGCCGGTGTGGCCCTGACCGTCCACAGTGACCTGAGCGGCGCCGCTGCCGACCCGTACCCGGGCCGGGGCGCCACCGGCCGTCCGCACGCTCACCTGACCGGCGCCGCCGGTGACCCGTACCGGAAGGGTGCCGGCCGCGGACGGCAGCACGAGGTCGATGGCGTTGGCGCCGCCGGCCAGGTCCACGGCCGATACCGGGCCGGCGCCGAGGTCGAGCCGCTGGTCGGCGGCGCCTGCCGCGATGCGCACGTGCCAGGCGACCGCCGCGCTGAGCCGCACGTCGACCGAGGACGTACCGCCCGGCAGCGCCAGCCGGACCACGCCGTCCTCGCCGATCACGTCCGGCCGGTCCGGGGAGTCGGGGTGGGAAGCCGAGATCCGGTACAGGTCGCCGCCCAGGTCGGCCGAGCGAACCAGCACGACGGTCGCCCCGCTCACCAGCTCGAACGTCGCCGAGTCCCGGTCGCCGCGTGGCGCGGACAGCACCACGTCGTCGCCGTCGCGGGCGGCCTCGACCAGCGCCACGAGCACGGTCGCCGCGGCCACCACCGCGACCGCCACGCCAGCCACGATCCACCACAAGCGCCTCATGCGTCCGGTGTACCCGAGATCGACGGCGGTCATACCTCCGGCCGGTTAGGGGGCAGCGCGACGGCCCGTCGGGGTGACAGGATCGATGCGTCGGGACGACCAGCGGGGGTCGGTATGGCCAGCGAACAGCCAGCGAGTGCACGGGCAGTGGCGCGTCCGGTGGCGGCCGAGCGGCGCCCTGAGCTCGACGCGATCCGCGCGCTGGTCGTGGTGGGGCTGGTCTTCTTCCACTCGGCGCTGGTCTTCGACACCGAAGACGACTACTACGTCAAGAACCCCGAGACCACGAGCGCCATCATGATCATGGCGGGGTTCGCGGTGGTGTGGGCGATGCCGATCCTGTTCCTGATCGCGGGGCTCGGCTCGTGGCATTCGATGCGCAAGCGCGGTCCGGGCGGGTTCGCGGTCGAGCGGCTGCTCCGGCTGGGCGTGCCGCTGGTGTTCGCGACGCTGACGATCATCCCGATACCGCAGTGGCTGCGGCTGCGCGCCGCCGATCCCGGTTACGACGAGTCGTACCCGCGCTTCCTGCTGAGCTTCTTCGACGTGCACCTCGACCTGGCCGACTTCCCGTTCATCCTCGGCGGCGAGCACTTCGAGACCGGGCACCTGTGGTTCGTGGTGCTGCTGCTGGCGTTCTCGCTCATGCTGGCGGCGGTGGTGCGGCTGCTGGCCGGTCGCGCCGCGTCGACCGGTGACGGGATCGCGGCGGCGGTCACGCGGCACCGCGGCCTGGTGCTGCTGCCGGCACTGCCGATCGCGGTCATCTGTGCGCTGGTCGGGCTGGAGGAGGCGTTCGCCGGCTGGAGTCGCTGGGCGTACCTGCTGTTCTTCCTGTTCGGCTTCGTCATGGCGGCCGACGGGCGATACCGCGAGGCCATGCGCCGCGACGCGGTGATCGCCGCTGTCGTGGGCGTCGCGGCGTTCGCGGCCGGCATGCCGCTGTTCCTGGCCGTCGACGAGCCGTTCACGGAGCTGACGCCGCTGGCGATGACCGCTCGCGCGTTCTTCGGGGTGGCCGGGTGGTGCTGGGTGACCGGCATCCTCGGCCTGCTCGACCGTCGCCGCCGGCCCGCGCCCGACCCGGCGCGAGCCACCAGACCGCCGAGTCGCAAGGCCCGCGCGTACGCCTATCTCGGCGCGGCCGTGCTGCCGCTCTACATCCTGCACCAGCCGATCGTCGTGGCGGTCGCCTATCAGGTGGTGCGGTGGGACGCGTCGATCTTGGTGAAGTACCTCGCGCTCGTGGCGGCGTCGCTCGCGCTCACGCTGGCGGCGTACGACCTGCTCGTGCGGCGCACCGCGGTGACCCGCTTCTTGTTCGGCATGCGCCCCTGACGATCTATTCGAAGGGATATTGAGCTACCGCGACGTCCGCCGCGCGTAGGACCGCCGCTCCCGCGGCCTCGCCGTCCGCGGCTACACGACCCGCGCCCGGACGTGGCGGCGAAATCCCTGATGTTGCTGCCTCCGAGCGCTGCGGATGCGACAAAATCAGGGATTTTGTCGGGATCTTGGGCGTGACTGGGTGCGGAGGGTGAGGCCGCATTCCCCTTGGAATAGATCGTCTAAGACGCGACGCGTTTGGCGCGGGATCCGTCGGGGGAGACCGCGAACCAGTCGTCGCCCACGCCGTGGCCGGCGGTCTGGCCGAGCTTCCGGTCGGTGCGGAAGTAGTACAGGGGGCGGCTGTCGAGCGTGAGCTGCTGGGCGCCGCCCGGCCGGGTGATCACGCCGACGAGGCTGGCGTCGAGGGTGGCGTCGATCTGCACGCCGTCCGGTGCCAGTACCGGCTCCCAGCGTTCCAGGCACTCGCCGGTGCACGCGCTCTTCGGCGGGTTCGTGCGGTCCCGGTCGTACCGGTACACCGTGCGGCCGGTGCCGTTGATCACGACGGGGGAGAAGCGGTCCAGGTACGCCACCCGCAGGACCTGCGGCCGGCCGGAGGTGCCCGGTTTCGCCGGTGCGGCCGCCTGCTCGGCTTTCCCGCCGCGCGGCCCGATCGCGAACCAGACGTTGCCCGCGCCGTGTCCGGCGGTCTGGCCGAGCCGCACGTCCTTGCGGAAGTGGTACATCGGCCAGCCGTCCAGGGTCAGCTGCTTACCGCCGTCCAGCCGGGTCACGGTGCCGACCATCTGCGGCTCGATGCCCGTCTCGACCCGGAAACCGTCCGGCGCCAGCACCGGCTCCCAGGTCTTCAGGCACATGGTCCAGCACTCGCTGGCCGGAGGATCGGTCGAGTCGCGGTCGAACCGGTACACCGTGCGCCCGTCACCGCTGATCACGATGGGCGAGAACCCGTCGAGCTCGGCCACCCGCAGCACCAGAGGCGCCGAACCACCGGCCCCGGAGGCAGGGCCGGTGGCAGGCCCCGTGACGTCAGGGACAGAGCGTGCCGCTGGCGCCCCGCACCCCGCCAGCGCGGCGGCGACGATGAGGACGATCAGCGGACGGGTACTCATTGGACTCACCCCGCGTTGCGATCGCCAGGCGGGCAGGCAATTGTCGCCAGGACCGGCGCTGGCTCTACGGTGATTGATGTGGTTGCCTCCAATACGGCCAGCCGTGCCGGCCGGTTCACGGTATTTCTGGTTCTCGCGTTCGCGCTGCAGGCGTGCGGTTCACAGTCGACGGACGAGCGCGCCGATGATCCTTACTACGCGAAGGTCACCGCGTCGGGCAGCGAGCCGACGCTCGGCCCCAACGTCTTCACCTGGTCCTGCGGGCGCAACCTCGAAGGCCACCGCAACACCGCCAACTACGTCGTCGCGCCCGGCGTGCCCGGCCCGCCGCATCACGTGCACGACTACGTCGGCAACCTCTCGACCGGGCTCGACTCGACCGACGCGACCCTCGCCGCCGCGGATACGACCTGCACCAACGGCGACAAGTCCACGTACTACTGGCCGGTCTTGAGGAAGGGCGTTCGCGCCGATACCGGCCACGGCGAGATCGAGGTGCCGCTGTCGGTGACGCTGACGGCGTACCCGGACCCGAATAGCGAGGTCGTGGCGATGCCGCGGCTCATGAGGGCGACCACCGGCGACGCCCGCGCCGCCACCCACGACACCGGGCTGGCCCGGCCCACCTGGACCTGCGCGGGCGGCGGCTCGCTCGGCACCCGCTACCCGCTGTGCCCCCGAGGGGCGCGGGTGCTGCGCGTGTTCGACTTTCCGAGCTGCTGGGACGGGCGGCGCGTCGACAGCCCGGACCACCGCGCCCACCTGGTGTTTCCCGGACAGCAGGGGTGTCCATCCGGGACATTCGCGGTGCCGCGGCTGCGGCTGGTGGTGGCGTACTCGCGGCCGGACGGCGACCGGTTCGCGATCGACGGGTTTCCGGACCAGCGGGGCAACCCGGTGACCGACCACGCGTTCCTGGTCAACCTCATGTCGGAGAAGCTGATGACCCGCATCGTGAAATGCCTGAACACCGGCGAGGATTGTTAGTGAACCGATCGCGCGGTCCCGTCGTAGTGCCAGTGACCGCGGGGAGAGGGGCGGGCGGATGGCTTCCAGCGACGAGGCGCTGGTGAGGTCGCTGTACGAGCAGCATGGCAAGGCGCTGCTGGCGTACGCGAGCCGGGTGACCGGTGACCGTGCGCTGGCCGAAGACGTGCTGCAGGAGACCCTCATCCGGGCCTGGCGGCACGCCGCGACGCTGTCGGAGCAGACCGGCTCGATCCGGGGCTGGCTGTTCACGGTGGCGCGCAACGTCATGACCGACAAGATGCGCGCGAAGTCGATCAGGCCGACGGAGGTCGCCGAGTCGCCGGCCACGGTGCCGGTCGAGCGTGACCACGCCGATCGGGTGGTCGACTCCGTGGTGGCGATGGACGCCCTGGAACGCCTCTCCGAGGAGCACCGCAGCGTGCTCGTGGAGATCTACTTCGAGGGGCGCAGCGTCGCGGAGACCGCGGAACATCTCGGCATCCCGCCGGGCACCGTCAAGTCCCGGTCCCACAACGCGATGAAGAACCTGCGAGAACTGCTGCTCGGGCGCTCCGCCGCCCTGAAAGGGGTGGCGTGATGAGCGCTGGTTCCCACGAGGCGCCGCAGCTTGGCGCGTACGTGCTGGAGACGCTCGACCCCGACGAGCGGCACGCTGTCGACGCCCACCTCGCCGAGTGCCCGGAGTGCCGGGCCGACCTGGCGGAGCTGGAGGCGGTGAAGGATTTGCTCAACGACATCCCGTCGGAGGCCCTGCTGCAGGGCCCGCCGGACGCCGACCTGGTGCTCCAGCGGACGCTGCGCCAGGTGCGCGGCGAGGCCACGCGGAGCAGCCGGCGCCGTTGGGTGCCGGCGGTCGCCGCGGCGGCGGTCGCACTAGCTGGGGCGCTCGGCGCCGGGGTCGCGGTGGGCCGCAATACGGCCCCGGCGCCGAGTGCCCAGACCACACCGTCGGCGCCGTCGGTGTCGGTGACGTCTGCTGTACCGGGCACCCGCGCCGGCACGGTCGAGGACCCGTCGAGCGGGGTGCGCCTGACCGCCCGCGTCGTACCGGCCGCCGGCTGGGTGCGGGTCAACGCCGCGGTCAACGGCATCCCCGCTGGGGAGAACTGCCGGCTGATCGTGGTGGGCAAGGACGGCTCGCGGGAGATCGCCGCTGGCTGGATCGTGTCGAAGGCCGGCGAGAGCGGCGGCACCACGCTGGACGGCAGCGCGGCGGTGGCCCCGGACAACGTGGCCGCGGTAGAGGTGGTCAACACGGCCGGCCGCCGCTTCATCACCCTCCCGGTGTAACCCCTGGTCAGGGCCGGGTGTGGAGGGGCCAGACGTCGCGGGAGTTGTGGTTCAGGGCCACGTCGAATCGGGCGATCCGCACGCGCGGCGGGGCCGCCAGCGGGGTGAGCATCGCCAGCAGCGCGAACGCGGCACCGACGCCCGCTGTGGCGGCCGCCGTGCCCGAGGCGCCGCCCGCGAACGCGAGCCCCGCGATCACGCCCAGCGCCAGGGCGCCGTTGAACGCGCCGCCGGCCAGCCCGGAGCGGTGCACCGGTACCCCGGCCAGCGCGAGCACGGTGCCCGCCGCGAACACCAGCGCCAGCCCGGCACCGAGCAGCACGAGCCCGGGCAGCACCACCGTCACGTACCCGGTGTCGGGGCCGACGCGCGAGAGCAGGAGCAGCCCGGCGGCGCCGGACGCGAGTCCCGCCGTCAGCAGTGCGGGCGCGGCATCGCGGCGGGCCGGCACCCGCGCGGCCAGGGGGCGGCGGGCGAGGTAGCCGGCGAGTACGAGCGCCGCGACGCCCGGCAGGAGCGCCGGGACGAGGCGGTCCGCGGGCAGCGCCGCCACGAGCAGCAGGCCGGCGAGTGCCGCGCCGGTGGCGCAGAGTCCGATCGCCAGCAATCCCAGGACCCGGCGGCGATCGGCCAGGTACGCCACCGGCCGCGGCGCCCGGCCACGCCCCCGCCCGCGCTGCGGGTCCGAGACGAGTCGCGGCGCCAGGTGCAGGGCGGCGGCCGAGACCAGTACCGCCGGCGCGAAGCACCAGCGCCACGAGACCCAGTCGTCCACGGCGCCGGGGAGCAGGGCGCCGGCGATGGCGCCCAGCACCGACAGGCCGCCCCACGCGGCGGCCACCTTCGGCTGCGCGCCGCGGGCGGTGCGCAGGCGTACCGCTGCCAGCGCCGCCGGGGCGATGAGCGCGGCACCCGCGCCCTGCCCGAGCCGCGCGATGGTCAGGGTCGCGAAGCCGGCGGCGAGCGCCGCCGCGATCGAGGCGCCCGCGAACGCCGCGAGCCCCACCACCAGCAGCGGCCGCGCCCCGAACCGGTCGACCAGGCGGCCGCCCACCGGCAGCAGCACGCCGAACGCGAGCGCGTACGCGACACCCACGAGCGCCGCGGCGGCCGGGTCGAGCCCCAGCTCGCGGCCGATCGCGGGCAACGGAAGAGCGACCACGGTCATCGTGGCGACCACCGTGGCCTGCACGGCGCCGAGCAAGGCGTATGCCTGACCGCGCCGGTCGACGTCGTTGACGGCGTCATTCATGGCCCAGGCTCCTCCCGCGCGAGAAGCGGCCAACTTCGACCTATACGTCGGTGGGGGCCAACCGGTTCACACGATTTCTGCTCAGCGCTGCTTATTCGCCGCGATTGGCACGGGCCACTTCCCACAGCGTCTGGAGGCTGATGACCTGCGTCGGGCCGGAGAGCGCCGCGCGCAGCCGCTGGTTGGCGGGCTCGGGCGCCGGTGGCGGCGCGGCATCGCCGAGCAGCGCCTGCCAGTGCGCCGCCGCCTCCCGCTGGCTGGCCAGCTCGGCGTGGCGCCGCTCGCGTTCGCGTTCGTCGGCCTCCTGGCGGCGGCGCCGGCCACGCGCGGCCGCGTCGCGCGCGATCGCACGCGCCTGCGCGGCCGCCGCCGAGCGCTGCGGGGGTACTGCCAGCCGCGCCCGCCGCTGCCACGCCTCCCGCGCCGCGAGCTGGGCCGCGACCAGGCGCTCGCGGTTGCCGGAGATCTGCTGGTTGATCGCGGGAAGCGGGTTCTGCTCCTCGTCGAGCCAGCCGCGCAGCCGGCGCTTGACGTACGCCTCGGTGATCTTCGGATCGGAGGTGGCGGTGGGTACGTCGCCCGGTTGAGCCTCGCCGGTCGGCAGGTGGTCGAGCGCGTATACCACGTCGCGCGGGGTCCACCCGGTGTCGAACCAGCGCTGGAGCAGCAGCCGCAGCCGGTCGCCGCCGACCCGGCGCAGCGTGGGGGAGATGTAGCAGAGCCACTCGCAGGCCATGAGCTGCTCGGTGTAGCCGACCGGCACGTCGTGCATCGGCCACTGTGCCGGTGGCCGCCCGAGCGGGTGACAGCGCCGGCACTTGCGGGCGCCGGACGTGTCGCGGATCATCCGATCGTTCTGGTCGCACTCGCCGCACCAGGCGCGCCGCCGATACGGGTCTTCGTCGCGGCCGGCCAGGGGGTTGCACCGGTCGCAGCGACGGCCGTCGGCGGTGAGCCGCGTGCGGCGGTCGCACTCGCCACACCAGCGGCGGGCCTCGGCGATCGGTTCGGCGGTCACGCCGTAGTCTCGCACGGTTCGCTACTGGAGGTTGACGAATAGGCCGCCGTCCACTAAGAGTGCCGAGCCGGTGACGTAGCGGGCCGCGTCGGAGGCGAGAAAGACGACCGGTCCGGCGATGTCGTCGGGCTCGCCGAAGCGCCCGAGCGGGATGCGCCCGTCCAGGTACGCGCGCTTGTCCGGGTCACTCCAGTCGTCCTTGTTGATGTCGGTGGCGATCGCGCCGGGCAGTACCGAGTTGCAGGTGATGCCGTGCGGCCCCAGCGGTATCGCCATCGACTGCATCAGCGAGTGCATTCCCGCCTTGGTGGGCGTGTAGTGGGTCTGCATGCCGCCGCCGACCAGCGCGCTGATCGAGCTGATGCCGATGATCCGGCCGCCGCGCCCCTGCTCGACCATCACCCGGGCGGCCGCCTGCGAGCACAGGAACGCCCCCTTGAGGTTGACGCCGTGCACCCTGTCCCACAGCTCCTCGGGCATCGTGAGGAAGTCGTGGAACGGGCAGATGCCGGCGCTGTTGACCAGTACGTCCAACCCGCCGAGCTCCTTGACGACCGTGTCGACCATCTGGCGCACGGCCGCGCCATCGGCGACGTCGGCCTCGACGGCGAGCCCCCGCCGGCCCAACGCCTCGATCTCGGCGACCACGCCGGCCGCGTCGGCGGCGTTGTCGCGACCGAACTCGGCCTCCGCCGGCCGGTGGTAGTTGACCGCGACATCGGCGCCGGCCGCCGCGAGCCCGAGGGCCACGCCGCGCCCGATCCCCCGCGACGCACCGGTGACCAGTGCCGTCCGTCCATTGAGCACAGTGCTCCTCCTAATGGGTGTGCGGGCGGGACAGGTCGAGCTCGCGGTTGAGGCGTACGCCGAAGCCGGGGCGGTCGGGCACGCGCAGGCGGCCGCCCTCTGGCACCGGCTCGTCGAGCAGCAGCGGGTGCAGCATCGGCACCACCTCGGTGGCGTCCGGGTGCATCATCAGGAACTCCGCGAACGGGCTGTTCGGCCGGCTGAGCACGAAGTGGTACGAGTACACGCTGGAACCGTGCGGCACGACGGCCTTGCCGTGGCTGTCGGCGAGCGCGGCGATCCGCCGCAGCTCGGTGATGCCGCCGCACCAGCCCACGTCGGGCTGGACGATGTCGACCTGGCCCGTCTCCAGCAGCAGCCGGAAGCCCCACCGGGTGGCCTCGTGCTCGCCCGCGGTCAGCAGCATCCGGGCCGGCATGCGGCGGCGCAGGTCGGCGTGGCCCCAGTAGTCGTCGGGCAGGAGCGGCTCCTCGATCCAGCGCAGCCCGTACTCGTCGGCGGCGTGCGCCAGCCGGGTCGCGTAGTCGAGGTCGAGCGACATCCAGCAGTCCCACATGAGCCAGAAGTCGTCGCCGACCCGCTGGCGCATCGCGGCGAGCGCGTCGAGGTTGGCGCGCAGGCCCTCCTCGCCTTCCGCGGGGCCGTGCCTCAATGGCAGCTTGCCGCCGATGAAGCCCATCTTCTGGGCCAGGTCTGGGCGCGGGCCGGTGGCGTAGAAGACAAGTTCGTCGCGGACGGCGCCGCCGAGCAGGTGGTACACCGGCTCCTGCCGTACCTGGCCGAGCAGATCCCACAGCGCCAGGTCGATCCCGCTGACCGTGTTGAGCACCAGACCCTTGCGTCCATAGTGGAGAGTGGACAGGTACAGCTGGTCCCAGATCTTCTCCAGGTCGGTGACCCGCTGCCCCTCGACGAGGCCGGCCAGGTGCTTCTCGACGATCCAGGCACCGGGCTCGCCGCCCACCGTCACGCCGAGCCCGACGCTCCCGTCATCCGCCTCGGCCTCGACGACCAGCGTCCCCAACGCGTTCAGCCCGAACGACTGTCTACTGTGGCGGTACTCCGGGTAGCGGGCCATCGGCGTGGCGATGTGATCGTCGATCCAGTGCCCGGCCGCCTGGTCGTGATAGTCGGCGCCCCCGCCCCGCACCGTGTACGCGCGCAGCTGCCGGATCCTCGGCACGGCCATCGTCAGCCCTCCAGACTCACCAGTACCTTGCTGGCGTCGAGCGTGCCGGCGGCCAGCCCCGCGAACGCGGCCGGTGCCTCGTCGAGCGATACCCGCCCCTCGACCAGATGCGCCAGCTCGGGCGGCCCGCTCGCCACCCACGCGGCGGTCTCCTCGAACTCGCGCGCCGGATAGCAGAAGCTGCCGATGACGCTGCGCTCGAACGTGCTGATCGCGTAGGCGCCGAGGGTGACGTCGGGCGCGTTCATGCCGACCAGTACCACCCGGGCACCGGGCGTGGACGCCTCGAAGGCGCCGCGCAGGCTGGCGCTGGAACCGACGGCGTCCAGCACGACGGTGCGGTCCTGCCGGCTACTGCGGTCATTTCGGCTACTGAGCGCGCTGGGCTCGACCGCCTCGAAGCCGAGCCGCTCGACCAGCGCTCGACGGCCGGGATGCGGCTCGCTGACAAGTACCTCGTGGGCGCCGAGGCGGCGGGCGGCGAGCGCGCACGCCTGGCCGATCGGGCCGCCGCCAGCGACGAGGACCCGGTCGTCCGGGCTCACGCCGCCGCGCATGGCGGCGTGGTAGCCGACGGCGAGCGGTTCGACCAGGGCGCCGTGCTCTTCGGGAACCCCGTCGGGCAGGACGACGGCGTTCGGCGCCGGCACGGTCATCAACTCCGCGAAGGCCGACGAGATCGCCGGATCCACGCCGATGACGCGGCGCGTGGGGCAGAGCTGCGCGGTGCCGGCGGCGCAGGCGGGGCAGTGGCCACATCCGAGTACCGGGTTGACGGTCACGAGCGTGCCTTCCGGCAGCCCGCCCTCGACGACCCGGCCAACGGTCTCGTGCCCCATCACCTGTCCGGGGTGCCGGCGACCGTTTTCTCCGGTGTATCCGTGCAGATCGGAGCCGCAGATCCCGGTCGAGAGCACCCGGATCAGCAGCTCGCCCGGCGCGGCGACGGGGTCAGGGCGCCGCTCGACCCGGATGTCACCAGGACCGCGAAAGACGAGTGCGCGCACGCCCGGACTCTAAACCGCCGCCCGCCAAAACTTCAAGAACCAGAACAGCAGTTCACGTACCCGAACAGGAAGGTGGTGTCCGACACCGGCCGGCGTCGGACACCACCTCAGTCAGCAGCCCGTTTCTCCTAGCGCTGCAGGGTCAGGACACCCGGCCGCCACGGCAGCCGGTTGTAATCGCCTCCCGCGCTGGGGTTCTTGCCCTGGTACAGGAACTGGAGGTTGCACGCGTCGATGGTCTTGGTCTGGTCGGGGTTGTTGCGGACCAGGTCACCGTGGCTGATGTCGTTGGTCCACGTGGCGCCGCTGTTGGCCTTGCCGGCGAAGGGGTTGCTCTCGGTGGCGGCCTGCGGTGTCCACGTCCCGCTCAGGCTGTTGGACGTGAAGGAGCGGAAGTAGCGCTGCTCCTGGCTCCCTCTCGCCTCGACGATCATCAGGTACTGGTTCTGGCCCTGGACCTTGTAGACCTCGACCCCCTCGAACAGGTTGGCGACCGTGTCGGTCATGATCGTCGTGTACGACGAGCCGAAGCTGCCCGGGAAGTTCCCGATCGGCATGCTCGACCGGTAGATCTTGCCGTTGTCACCGGCGAAGAACAGGTACATGTTCTGGTCGTCGCCGATGAGGGTCTGGTCGATCACGCCATACGGGGCGTCGGGAAGGCTGGCGGTGGACAGCGTCTGTGGCGCGGACCAGCCGTTGGCGTTGGTCGGGTCGCTCGACGTCTTGTAGCTGAACGACGTCGGCCCCCACTGGTAGGCGAGCACCCAGATGTTCTTCGGGGCGAAGTACAACAGCGTGGGTGCCACCGTGCCCTGACCCATCGCGGTCTGGGGTGCCGAGGCCATGTCGGACCAGTTCGTAAACAGGCCGAAGTTCATCGAGCCATACGAACCCGCGCTCGAGACGTTCGACCCGTAGACCAGGTGCTTGCCGTTGTAGACGACGTTGGTGAAGTCCTTGAGCGACAGCCACCCGTTCTGCGGGTTTGCCAGCGCGCCGGTCGACGACCAGCGGTAGGTCGAGGGAAGAGCGCAGCCGCTCGGGGGCGGCGAGGATGGGGGCGGCGAGGACGGCGGTGGCGAGGACGGGGGCGGTGTGGTGGGGCCGCTCGTGAAGTTGGTCCGCCACTGCTGGTTGGTCTGCCCGTGGCAGTCGTACAGCTGGACCTGTTGCCCGTTGCCGGTGCCCCACACGTCCAGGCACCGGCCGGACTGCACGCCGCTGATGGTGCCGTTGGGGTTGACGTTCCACTGCTGGTTGGCGCCGCTGCCGCAGTCCCAGATGATGATCGCGGTGCCGTTGGCCGTGGCGGCGCCGCTGGCGTCCAGGCACTTGTTGCCGTACACCCGCAGCTGCTTGCCTGAGGTGTAGCTCCACGACTGGTTGCTCTGGCCGTGGCAGTCGTAGAGCTGTACACGCGTGCCGTTGGTCTGCGTAGCGTTGGGCACGTCGATGCACCGGCCGGACTGCACCCCGGCGATCGTGCCGGAGCCACCCGGCGGGTTGGGCGAGGTGCTCCCCGTCGGGCTCACGGTCGGCGAGGTGGTCGGCGCGACGGCGTTGAGGGCGTTGAGCACCGATGTGTAGGCGGCCTTCTTGTTTCCGTTGCCGTCGAAGAGCAGCGGGCTTTCGCCGGACCGCCACGAGTCGCTGTCACGCACGCCCCACACCGTGATCCCGACGCAGCGCGGCACGTTCAGGCAAGCCTGGGTCAACCCCGCGTACTGCGACGTGGACGCGTTGGTGACGTCGACCTCGGTCAGGGCCACGTCCACGCCGAGCGCGGCGAAGCTGGACAGCGTGGTCTGGAAGTTGCCCGGCAGCGAGCTGCCGCCGGTGAAGTGGGTCTGCAGCCCGACGCAGTCGATCGGCACTCCCCGGGACTTGAAGTCCTGGATCATGCGGTAGACGCCCTGGGTCTTGCCGTACGACCAGTTTTCGATGTTGTAGTCGTTGTAGCAGAGCTTTGCCGCCGGGTCGGCGTTGCGGGCGGTGCGGAACGCCACCTCGATCCAGTCGTTGCCGGTGCCTTGCAGGTTCGACGGGCGGCGGCTGCCGTCCTCGTTGAACGCCTCGTTCACCACGTCCCAGGCGACCAATTTGCCCCTGTAGTGCGCCATCACGCCGTTGATGTGGTCGATCATGGCCTGGCGCAGCGTGGAGCCCGACAGGCTCTGCATCCATCCCGGCTGCTGTGCGTGCCATGCCAGGGTGTGGCCGCGCACCTTCATCCCGCGTTGTGTGGCCCAGTTGTAGATCTGATCACCGGAGCTGAAGTTGAACTGCCCGCGCTGGGGCTGGGTGGCGTCGGGCTTCATCTCGTTCTCGGCCGTCACCATGTTGAACTCACGCCCGGCGATCGTGGTGTACGTCGAGTTGCCGAGCCGGCCAGCCGCGATCGCGGTGCCGAAGTACCGGCCCGACTGCGCGGCCGCCGCGCCCAGCGTGCTCTCCGCCGCGTTCGCCGACGGCATCAGCACCGCGGCGGTTGTCACCGCCATGACACCGACCACGCCGGTTACCAGTGCTCTGACGATGAGCGACCGGTTTCGCCGGGTCCCGCCGCGGTGGACGGGGGGACTGTTAGCAGCCACCTTGAGCTCCTTTTCTGAAAGATTTCGGAAAGGTTCACTGCGTCCGACAGCAGGTGTGGGTAGGTGCACGAGGGTCGGGCACGGTGTCGACGGTGATCGAGTTGTAGCGGTTCTTCCGGCGTGAGTCGAGGGGATTCCGGAAGTTTTTGCGCCGGAGTTAACATCGACGAACATAACTTGACACACATATGACGTATGACCTAAGTTGCCGCCAGGACGGCCCGTCTCCAAGAACCCGCGGTCGATTACGGGTACAGGTCGCGTTGGCGGGCGGCGAGCCGGGTGAGGCCGAGCAGGGCGTCGACGTTCGGGGTTGGCAGGCCCACGGCGGCGCCGATCTCTCGCACGACGGTGACCATCGCGTCGAGCTCGATCGGCCGGCCGGCCTCGGCGTCCTGCAGCATCGAGGTCTTGAAGGCGCCCAGCTTGCGGGTCACCGCGTTACGGTCGGCGGCGGTCTGCGCGATGGGGCACCCGATCCGCTCGCCGATCGCGGCCGCCTCGGCCATGACCGCCCGCACGAAGCCGTTGACCAGTTCGTCGTCGAGGATCCGGTCGGCGGTGGCGCCGGTGAGGGCCGAGATCGGGTTCATGGTCATGTTGCCCCACAACTTGTACCAGATGTCGTTCTGGATCCGCGGCGAGATCGTCACCGTGAACCCCGCCTTGCCGAACACCTCGGCCAGCGGGGCGATCCGCACGTCGGAGCCGCCGGCCGGCGCGCCGAGGATGAGCCCGTTGCCCGCGGTGTGGCGCGCCAGGCCGGGGGCCGTGACGCTCGCGGCGAGGTGCACGACGCAGCCGATCACCCGCATCGTGGGTACCGACGCGGCCACCGCCCCGGCAGGGTCCACCGACTTCAGGCGCAATCCGTCGTACCGACCGCCGAGCCCGTCGAAGAACCACCACGGCACGCCGTTGATCGCCGGCACCACCACCGTGTCGGGCCCGAGCAGCGGCGCGAGCGTGGGTGCGAGGCCGGGCAGCGCGTGCGCCTTGACCGTCAGCAGCACCACGTCGTGCGGCCCGAGATCGCCCGGGTCGTCACTGGCCGTGACGGGCCCGCCGATCAGCCCATCCGCCGTCTCGACCCGCCAGCCGTAGAACCGCAGGGCGTCCAGTGTGGCACCCCGCGCCAGCGCCGAGGTGGTGATGCCACTGGCGCTCAGCCGCCCACCGATGAGCCCGCCGACCGCTCCCGCTCCCACGACACAAACCCGCACCCAGCCATTCAACCAGCCGCGCCAGAAGACAGGCCCTAGGACAGCAGGACCACCGCGCGGGACTTCAGGGTGCCGGCGGCGACCGCGGCGTACGCGTCGGCGACCTCTTCGAAGGGGTACTGCTCGACCTCGACGCGTACCTGGCCCGCCGCGGCCAACGACACCACGTCTCGGGCGTCGGCGATCGTGGACCCCTGGAACGTGTAGACCTCGCCGTCGCGGGGCAGCGCACCGAACCAGCTCTTTTCCAGGCGCCCGCCCGCCGACCCCACGAGCCCGAACGCGCCACCCGCCCGTACCGCCGCCACGCCGGCCGCGATCGTCTCGTCGGTGCCGACGAAGTCCAGTACGGCGTCGAGCGAACGCAGACCGTCCACAGCGGACTGTGTGTCGTGGGCGCCGAAGTCGGTGGCGTACGCCAAGCGGTCGGGGTTGGTGTCGACGGCCACCACGCGGGCGGCGGTCAGCGCGCGCAGGAACTGCACCGCGAACGCGCCGAGCCCGCCGGCACCCACCACCGCGACGGTGCCGCCGGGCACGATGCGGGGGAGAGCGCGGCGCACCGCGTGGTACGCCGTCGCTCCGGCGTCGGTCAGCGGGCCGGCGGTGCGCGGGTCGAGGTCGCCGAGCGGGAGCAGGGCGCGGACGCTGTCGACCAGTACGTAGTCGGCGAGCCCGCCGTCGCGCCCGTATCCGCGGCCGGTCGCGCCCGCGGGACAGCAGTTGTCCTGGCCACGAAGGCAGTGCGCGCAGGTACCGCAGGAGGTCGGTGAGACGAGCGCGACGGCGTCCCCCTCGCGCACACCGGTCACGCCGGCGCCCACTCCCGCCACCCAGCCGGCCGTCTCGTGGCCGAGCGTGAACGGCATCCGCCAGCCCAGCCGCGCGCCGATCGCCTGCGGCAACTGCCGCATCGACAGGTCGGAGCGGCACAGGCCGCATCCCGCCACCCGCACCAGGATCTCGCCCGGACCGGGTGACGGAGCCGGGACTTCCACTGACCGCGGCTCCGCCGCCCAATCCACCATCCGGTATGCCCGCACGGACCGAGGCTACCGGAAATGTAGAACACGTTCTAGCATGGGTGCGTGCTGACTCAGCCCTTCGCCGGCGCGCTCGCCGAGGCCGAGCGGATCATCAGTGGCGCGCCACACGTGCGGACACCCCAGGACCTCGCCGAGGGCTACGACTACCTCGCCGGCAGCATCCGGGCCGCGATCCAGATGGCGTGGGCGTACGAGCGGGACTTCCCGTACTTCGTGCAGTCCACCGGCCCGTACACGAAGATGGGGCTGGACAACCCCGACACGCTGTACTTCCACGCGTGGTTGCGCGACGACGCCGAGTACGTCGTGACCGGCCGGCGCGGCACCACCACAGACCTCAGCTTCCAGGTGCTCAACGGCGACTACTCGCCCGTCGACGTGCCCGACAGCCTGGCCGCCTTCGACGATCGGGCCATCGAGATCGAGCCCGACGGCCGGTTCACGCTTCGCTTCGGGCCCGGCCTGCGCGGGCCGAACGCGTTTCCGCTCGCGCCCGGGTCCGCGATGCTCGTGGTGCGGGAGGTCTACAGTGACTGGTCCACGCAGCAGCGCGGGGTGCTGCGCATCCAGCGTGCCGACCGGATCGGTGAGGCGCCGAAACCGCTGACCCAGGACGCGATGGCCAAGCGGTACGGGGTCGCGGGAAAGATCCTCATCAGCCGGCTCAAGACGTTCCTCGCGTTTCCCGAGCGGTTCTACCTTGGACTCCCCGTCAACACGCTCACCGCGCCCCGGCTCACGCCCGGCGGCCTCACGACGCAGTACTCGTCGGTGGGGCACTACGACCTCGACGACGACCAGGCGATGGTGGTGACGGTGCCCGCGTCCGACGCGCCGTACCAGGGCATCCAACTCGGCAGCCTCTGGTACCTGTCGCTGGACTACATCAACCACCAGACCAGCCTCACCGCACACCAGGCGGTCACCGACCCTGACGGGCTGATCCGGTACGTCATCAGCGAGCGCGATCCCGGTGTGGCCAACTGGCTGGAGCGCACCGGGCACCGGCGCGGCTACACGCAGATCCGGTGGCAGCGGCTGTCGCGCGAGATGACACCGGCCGACGGCCCGCGCGTCGACATCGTGCCGGTCGACGACCTACCCAAGGAACTGCCGTACTACCAACGGATCGAGCCGGCCGCGTGGAAGGCCCGGATCGCCGCGCGGCAGGCGGCGGTGGCGACACGGATGCTGGGGTGAGAGGGATGCCGCTCCTTGATGGCAGGGTGGTGCTCGTGTCCGGCGTCGGGCCGGGGCTGGGACGGTCGATCGCGTTGCGCGCGGCCGCCGCCGGGGCCGACGTCGTGCTCGCCGCCCGCACGGCCTCCTATCTGGACGACGTGGCCAAGGAGGTGACCGCCGCGGGCCGCCGTGCGCTGGCCGTACCGGTCGACGTCACCGACGAGGCGGCCACCGAACGGTTGGTGAGCACGGCGGTCGACGCGTTCGGCCGGGTGGACGCCGTGGTGCACAACGCGTTCGCGATGCCGCCCATGCGCGACCTGACCAAAGTGGACCTCGACGTGCTGCGGCTCAGCTTCGAGACCAACGTGTTCGCCGCGCTGCGCCTGACCCGCATGCTCAAGCCGGTGCTGACCGAGGCGCGCGGCTCGGTCGTCATGGTGAACTCGGCGGTGCTGCGGCACTCCCGCCGCACCTTCGGACCGTACAAGATGGCCAAGGCCAGCCTGCTCGCCGTCGCGCAGAGCCTCGCGACCGAGCTCGGTCCGGCGGGTGTCCGGGTCAACTCGGTGGCGCCCAGCTACATCTGGGCCGACACGCTCAAGGGCTACTTCGCGTACCTGGCGAGCAAGCGCGGCGTACCGGCCGAGCAGGTGTACGAGGAGACGGCGGCGACCACCGACCTGCGCCGGCTCCCGGAGCCCGACGAGATCGCCGACGTCGTGGTGTTTCTCGCGTCCGACCTGGCCCGCGCGGTGACGGGGCAGTGCGTCGACGTCAACTGCGGCGAGTTCCACCACTGAAAACACAGAGGACGGTGCTCATTGGACCGGACGGATGTCGGCACGGTCGCCGACCTGCACGCGTCGGCGACGAGCCGCACGGGGCTGGACGACTTCGGCGACGGTGACCACGTCGAGGGCCTCACGGTGCTGCTGGACTCGTACGCCGCCGAGAGCTCGCTCACCCCCGCCGGCAGCAAGGCGATGCGCGGGTTCCTGCGGGGCGCGCTGATCGCCCGCCTGCTCAGCGAGACCGCCTGGCACCAGCATCCCGAGCACGCCGATGTGGCGATCACCCGTCCGGTGTTCGTGACCGGGCTGCCGCGTACCGGCACCACCGCGCTGCACCGGCTGCTCACCGCCGATCCGGCGCACCAGGGGCTGGAGCTGTGGCTGACCGAGGTGCCGCGCCCGCGCCCGCCCCGCGATACCTGGGACAGTGACCCCATCTTCGCGGCCATCCAGGATGGGGTGCGGCGGCACAACGTGGAGCGCCCGGAGTTCATGGGCATCCACCAGATCTCGGCCGACCAGGTCGAGGAGTGCTGGCAACTGCTGCGCCAGTCGATGATGTCGGTGTCGTTCGAGTGCCTGGCGCACATCCCGTCCTACTCCGGCTGGCTGGCCGATCAGGACTGGACACCCGCGTACCGGCGGCACAAGCGCAACCTGCAGCTCATCGGGCTGCCCGACGCGGGCCGCCGGTGGGTGCTCAAGAATCCCAGTCACCTGTTCGCGCTCGACGCCCTGCTCTCCGTGTACCCGGACGCGCTCGTCGTGCAGACACACCGCACGCCGCGCACGGCGATCGCCTCGGTGTGCAGCCTGACGGCCAGCGCGTCGGAGGGCTGGTCGACGGCGTTCACGCCGGAGGTGATCGGGCGCTCGCAGCTCGACCTGTGGGCGCGCGGGCTGGCGCGGTTCGCCGCGGAGCGGGCCCGGCACGCGCCGGACCGTTTCATCGACGTGTACTACGAAGAGTTCGTCGCCGATCCACTGGGGACGGTCGAGGGCATCTACGAGCGGCTGGGCACCACGGTGAGCGAGGGAGCACGCGCCGCGATGGCCGGGCTGCTCGCCGAGAGCGAGAACCGGCCCGGCCACCGTTACGCGCTGGCTGACTTCGGGCTCAGCGGCGAGCAGGTCGACGAGCGATTCGCGGCTTACGCCACCTGAGAAGCTACGCGAGCTGAGAAACGATCTCGTCGGCGAAGCGGCGCAGGCCGTCCTTTTTGGACTGGACGTCGGCGTCGAAGCCGGCTCCGTAGAGCAGCCACGGCACCACGATCGCGTCGGTGACGCCCGCCTCGGCCTGCTGCCGGTACCCGTCAAGGCCGAACCGGTCGACGCACACCGCCTGGATCTCGAAGTCGCCGGTGCGGCCGTACTCCTCGCGAAGCTCGCGCAGGCGCTGGATCGTCGCCTGAAGCTCCTTGAAGCGCATCATCGCGGACGACCAGCCATCGCCGGTGCGCGCCGCGCGGCGCAGTGCCGCCTCGGTGTGGCCGCCGACGTAGATCGGCACCGGCGCGGTCGGCGCGGGGCTCATCCGCAGCTTGCCGAACGCGAAGTGATGGCCGTTGTAGTCGACCATCCCGCCGCCCAGGATGAGCCGCAGCACCTCGATGGCCTCGTCGGCGCGGGCGCCGCGGTGCGCGAACGGCGCGCCGCACCACTCGAACTCCTCCGGCGTCCAGCCGAGCCCGACGCCCAGCCCGAAGCGGTTACCCGTCAGCGTGGCGACCGAGCCGACCTGCCGCGCGAGCAGCACGGGGTTGCGCGGGCCCAGCTTCAGCACCTGCGTGTAGAAGCGGATGCGGCTGGTGGCGGCGCCCATCGCGGCGGCGGCCACGAGCGGGTCGACCCACGGTGTGTCCTGATCCCAGAAGCGGCGCCCGTCCGGCGTGTACGGGTAGGCGGCGGCGACCTGCTCGGAGTAGAAGATGGAGTCGGGCAGCGCGATGGCGGAGTATCCGCACTCCTCTGCCTCGCGCGCCAACTCGACCATCTGTTCCGGCGGACTGAGTGCGATCCCGACCGTGAACTTCATCGCCAAACTATAACGCGTTCTACTTGACTGGCGCGATACACAGGATGAAGTCGTCCTTGGTGCCGATGGCGCCGTCCTGGTACAGGGACTCGGTCGCGCCGGTGTCGGCGCACGCGCTCTCGGCGGTCGTGCCGTCCTTGCGCAGCAGCACCTGGTACGCGCCCGCAGCGGTGCACTCGGCCGCGCGCACGTCGTTGTCCGCGTTGATCGTCAGGCAGTCGCCCTTCTTGTACTTGCCGATGTTGCCCTGGATGTCCTCCTCGGCCGAGGGATCCGCACCCGCGTCCGCGGTCGTGGAGGTGTCGGGCAGTTTGAGGTCGTCGGCGGTCAGCGCGACGATCAGTCCACCGCCGACGCAGAGCAGCAGCAGGACGCCGGCCGCGATGCCGACGATGAGCAGGGCCTTGCCGCCGCCGCTCTTGCGAGGCGGTGGCGTCGGCGCCGCGTACGGCGGCTGCTGCATCGGGTCGGCCTGCGGCGCGTAGGCGGGCGACGTGGGTTGAGGCGGCTGCTGGGCGTAACCCTGCCCGAAGGCGGGCGGCTGCCCGGGGGCCGGCGGCTGCGGCCACGCCGCCGTCGCCGGCGGGTACTCCGGCTGCTGTTGATATCCAGGCTGCTGCGGATATTCAGGCTGCTGTCCGTGGCCGCCAGATGACGAGCCGTAGTACGTGCCGCCCATGGATCAAAGGTCCTTCCCGTCGACAAAACAAAACGGCCGGGTATCCGGGCGTATGCCTCCCGGATACCCGGCGTGTCGTGCCCCCCGGCCACGAGCGATAGGAGTTTGGGGCCAGCCGCCACATGCCCGCCACACAGCGGCCACATGAGACGGTGCGACACGGTACGGTGTCCTGTCGTGAGGTTCGGCGTACTCGGACCGCTGCTGGTACGGGACGCCGAGGGCGCCGAGGTCGTACTGCGCAGCCGGCACGAACGCACCCTCCTCGCGGTGCTGCTGGTGCGCGCCGGCCGGGTCGCGCCGGTCGAGCGCCTGGTCGAAGCGCTCTGGCCCGACCGGGTGCCCGCCTCGCACGCCTCCAACCTCCAGACCTACGTGTCGCGGCTGCGCGACCGGCTGTCCGATGTGTCCATCGAGCACCGCGACGGCGGCTACCTGCTGCGGGTCGACGCCGACCAGCTCGACCTGCTGGTGTTCCGGCGCGAGGTGGCCGCGGCCCGGGCGGCGCTCGCCGCGGGTGACGCGGCCGGCGCGGTCGACCGGTTCCGGCTCGGGCTGGCCCAGTGGCGCGGGCGGCCGTTCGCCGACCTGCCGGCGCTGGAGGGCATCGCCCGCACCTGGGAGGCCGAACGCCTCGACGCGGTCGAAGACCAGGTCGACGCCGAGCTTACGATCGGCGAGAGCCTGCCCGAGGTGGTGTCGCGCCTGCACGGCCTGGTCGCCGAGCACCCGCTGCGGGAGCGCGTGCACGGCCAGCTCATGGTCGCGCTGGCCCGGGCCGGGCGGCGCGCGGAGGCGCTGTCGGCGTACCAGAACGCCCGCGATGTGCTGGTCGCCGAGCTGGGGGTCGAGCCGGGCAGCCGGCTGCGCGACCTGCACCGCGCGATCCTGCGCGGCGACGACCCCGCGCCGGTGGCGCCGGCCGCCTCGCGGGCCTGGGCGCCGGTCTGCCAGCTCCCGCCCGCGTTGCCCGGCTTCGCCGGCCGCGACGAGCTGCTCGACCAGGTGGCCGCGCTGCTCACCGCGGAGAGCGGCGTGCCGGTCGTCGCGCTGTCCGGCCAGCCAGGCGTCGGCAAGAGCGCGCTCGCCGTCGTCGCCGCCCATCGGGTACGCCCGGCGTTTCCGGACGGGCAGCTCTACGCCCACCTCGCGGGCGCGTCCGCCGCCCCGCGCGACCCCGACGCGGTCCTCGCCGACCTGCTGCGCTCGCTCGGCACGCCGGAGTCCGCGATCCCGCGAGGGCTGCCCGCGCTGACGGCGGCGTACCGGGCGCGGCTCGCCGATCGGCGGGTACTGGTCGTGCTCGACGACGCCGCCGACCCGGAGCAGGTGCGGTCGCTGGTGCCCGGTACGCCCGGCAGTGCGGTGCTCGTGACCAGCCGGTGGCGGCTCAGCGGCCTCATCGACGCCCGGCACGCCCCCGTCGAACCGCTCACCGACGCCGAGGCGGGCCAACTCCTCGCGTACGTCGTGGGCGCCGACCGCGTGGCGGGGGAGCGGGTGTCGGCCGGCCGGATCGCCGCCGCCTGCGGCAACCTGCCCTTGGCGCTGCGCATCGCCGGTACCCGGCTCGCCACCCGGCCGTGGCGGCTGCGCGCGCTGGCGGACCGCCTCGACGACGAGCGCCGGCGCCTCACCGAACTCGCGGCCGGCGACCAGCAGGTGCGCGCGGCGCTGGCGCTCAGCGTGCGGGCGCTGTCGGCGCGGGCGCGGGCGGCGTTCGCGCTGCTCGGCCTGGTGGGGCCGGCGAGCTTCGCCGCCTGGGCGGTGGCCGCGCTGCTGCCGGGAGACCCGGACCCCTCCGTGATCAGGGCGTCCCTCACGTCGTTAGAGCGACATCAGGGACGCCCTGATCATGCGGAGGCGGAGGCGATCCTCGACGAGCTGGTCGAGGCGAGCCTGGTCGAACCGGTCGCGGCCGACGGCGAGCCGCGCTACCGCATGCACGACCTGCTGCGGATCTACGCCGACGAGCTGGCCGCCGCCGATCCGCGGGCCCGCACGGCGGCGCGGCGCCGGCTGCTGGCGGCGGCCGTCGCCCGCGCGGACGCCGCGGCCGCGCGCCTGCCACGCACCTTGACCTGGTACCGGCCGGCGGGGGCGCCCGGCGGCGAGCTCGAACCCTTCGAGTGGTTCGACGGGGAACTTGCCTTCCTCACCGCCGCCCTCGACGTGGCGGCCGACGAGCCCGTCAGCGCCGTCGCGCTCGCCGAGCGGCTCGCGCCTTATCTGTGGGCGCGCGGCCGGTGGGCGGAGCTGCGCGCCGTGCAGCGCTGCGCCCGACTGGCGGCCGAGCGGCTGGGCGACGACCGGGCCATGGCGCGCGCGGAGTTTCTCGCCGCGGTGCTCAGCCTGGTCTGCGGCGACCTGCCCGAGGCCGCCGCCGGTTTCGCGCGCAGCCGGGGGCTGTTCGAACGGCTCGGCGACCCGCACGGCGTGGCCTGCGTGCTGAGCGACGAGGCGGTGCTGCACGGGCTGCAGGGCCGGCACGACGACTCGGCGCACGCCGCCCGCCGCGCCGTGGAGGTCTTCCGCGCGGAGGCCGACCCGATCGCCGCCGTGCTCGCCTCACCGGCGCTGTCAGCGGCGCTGCGCGGCCTCGGCAGGCTCGACGAGGCGCTCGACGCCGACCGGACCGCCGTCGCGGAGGCGCGCGCCCAGGGAGCTGCCGAGCTGGTGGTCGCCCGAGCGCTGAACTCGCTCGCCGTCACGCGGCTGGTGCGCGGAGAGGCGCTGCTGGGCTATCAGGCGGCGGCCGAGGCGGTGGAGCGGCTGCGCGGCGTCGGTGACCGGTATGTGCTGCTGGCGGCGCTGCGGCATCAGGCATCGGCGGCCGCCGGGCTGGGACGGCGGCGGGAGGCGGTGCGGCTGCTGGAGGAGAGCCACGACCTCGCCGTCGAGCTGGGCGACCGGCTGTGGGCGACCGGGCTGGCGCGAGACCTGGCGGTCAGCTGGATCGGCGACGGGCGGGCCGCGGCCGCCGTGCCCGTGCTGAAGCGCTGCCTGGCCACGTATGACGAGATGAACGTGCGATCCGCGAAGGCTGCCACGCTGGACATGCTCGCGCGGGCGTATGACGCTTTGGGCGACGGCGTGGCGGCACGCGACGCGCGGCGTGGCGCGGGCGCGCTGAGTGACGGCATCGACGCGGGGACGCCCGCGCTATCGAAGATCATCCTTAGTCTCGCCGAGAATGTCGGTGCGCGCGGGTAGCGTCTGCACGTGAACCGTACCGATCGGCTGTACGCCCTGGTGGAGGAGTTGCGGGCGGTGTCGCCGCGCCCGCGCAGCGCGCACTGGCTCGCGGCGCGCTTCGAGGTCGACGCGCGCACGATCCGGCGCGACATCGCCGCGCTGCAGCAGGCCGGCGTGCCCATCTACGCCGAGACCGGCCGGCTCGGCGGCTACGTGGTCGACAAGCAGCACACGCTCCCGCCGGTCAACATCACGCCGCGCGAGGCGGTCGCCACCGCGATCGCGCTGCGGGCGCTCGAGGGCACGCCGTTCGTCGACGCGGCCCGCTCGGTGCTGCACAAGCTCCTGGCCGCGATGGCGGGGCGCGATGTCGAGACCGCGCGCGAGGTCGCCGCGCGCATCCACCTCGCGGCGCCGCCGGGCACAGAGCCCGGACCGCCGCGCCACGTGCTGCGCGTCGCCGAAGACGCGGTGGTCAGCCGGTCCGTCCTGTCCATCGAGTACGTGGACAAGCACGGCACGCCGTCCCAGCGGCTCGTCGAGCCGGTGGCGCTGCTCGGCGAGGGCAAATTGTGGTACCTGGTGGGGTGGTGCCGGTTGCGCGGTGACGAGCGGGAGTTCCGGCTCGACCGCGTGCTCAGCGCGGCGACCACGCCCGAGATCGCCCCCTCCCGGCCGATCGATCCCGGCCGCCTGCAGGCCGCTCACCCGCCCGCGATCCGCCTCGACTTCTCCGAAAACGCGGACAGGACGGTGTCCGCGGCCACCACAACGATAAGAGGCGTCCGTAACAGGTGAGCGAGTGAGCTGGCGCGGCGGCGCCTGGACTGAGGAGCGAAGCGACGAGGGAAGGCGTCGCCCTTTAGCGCCGCGCGATCGAGCGAACCAGCAAGCTCAGTGAGGGAGCTGCCGCGATGACCGTCAACCCCAACCACCACTCGTCGTACGCCGCCGACAACCGGGGTGCGCTCTGGGAGCGGTGGATGGCGCTGCGCAACGGTGACCTCGCCCAGGCTGAGAGCCTGGTGGCGCCGGCGCTGGCCCTGCACATCCCGGTTCTGGGCCGGGCCACCGACCGGCCCGGCGGCCGGCTGGCACTGATCTCCTGGATCTCCGCGCTGCGAGCCGCCTTCCCCGAGGCGCGGCTCGCGGTGCAGGTCGGCCCGATCATCAGCGGCGACCTGATCGCGGGCCGCTGGGCGTGCGTCACCGAGGCGGCCACCTTCACGGGCACCGACATCATCCGGCTCGCCGCCGGCCGGGTCGTGGAGTTCTGGGTCAACCACGACGTGATCGGCGAGGCCCTGCCGGTGCCCGAGCATGGAGCGCTCTGCTCGCGTACATAACATCGAGGTGCGTTGTTTTCACGTGCCCGTCAACCGCGCCTTTCTGTCCCTAATGTGGGAGTAAAGGCGTGGTTGACGGGCCGATTGAACCGTTGCTTGACACCCTGATCACACCGTCCTACCCTCGCCGTAACAAGATTTCTCGCAGTTTTAACAAAGCTTGTACACACACTGCCCGATAGGCGAGGGGCCGGCATGACAGCTATGAATAGTCGTTCGAACATAGACAGTCGTTTGAACAGAGCGCAGTTCCTGCGGATCATGGGCGGGCTGGCGGCCGGCGTGGCCGTGCCCGGGCTGCTCAGCGCGTGCGGTGGCGGGTCCGGCGACTCCAATTCGCTGAGCCTGGTCGGCGTCGCGGATGAGAAGGGTCCGCTCGACGTCCTCACCAAGGCATACACCGACAGCGGCTCGGGGATCACGTTCAAGACCTCGTACGCGCCGACCGACCAGGTGCAGACGTCCCTGCGCGCGCAGCTCGGCGGCGGCAACGCGCCCGACGTCCACGCGCTGTACCCGGGCAGCGGCAGCGCGATGTCGACCACCGACATCGCCAAGGCCGGCCTGCTCGCCGACCTGAGCGGCCAGGCGTGGACCTCCGCGATCCCGGAAAACCTGAAGGCCTCGTTCCAGCACGACGGCAAGGTGTACCTGTTCTCGTCCGGCCTGACGGTGATCGGCACGATCTACAACAAGAGCGTTTTCGCGGCGGCCGGCGTGCAGATCCCCAAGACGTGGGGCGAGCTGATCAGCGTCTGTGAGAAGCTCAAGGCGGCCGGCAAGGTGCCGCTCGCGCTCGGCGCGCAGACCCAGTGGGTCACGCAGCTCATCACGTACGCGCTGGTGGCCTCGCACGTCTACCGGGACACGCCCGACTTCGACGACCAGATGCTCGCCGGCAAGGCCACGTTCGCCGGGTCGGGGTGGAAGGAGTCGATGGCGCTCTACATGGACCTGCGCGACCGGGGCTTCTTCAACGACAACCCCAACGGCACCACCCTGGAGCAGTCGACCGCGATGGTCGGCACCGGGCAGGCGGCGATGGCCGTACAGGTGGCGCCGCTGCTGCCGGCGTTCCGCGACGCGGCGACCAACAAGGACGACATCGACATGTTCCCGTTCCCGAGCGCCGACACCGCGGAGCGGGTATACACGTGGAGCGCGGCCAACGTCGGGGTCGGCGTGCACGCCAAGAGCAAAAACAAGGACGCCGCCTTGAAGTTCATCGAGTTCCTCGGCAAGCAGGAAAACATCAACACCTGGTGCGAGGTGGTCGCCGCGATCCCGCTCAAGCGCGACGCGAGCTCCAAGGTCGACCCCGCGCTGCAGTCGTTCCTGCCGCTGATCGACTCCGGTCGGGTCGCGCCGGTCGGGTCGCGCTGGCCCAACGCTGAGGTACAGCCGACGCACTTCACGGTTATCCAGGACCTGCTCGCCAAGAAGATCACGATTGACGACGGGCTCAAGAAGATGGACGAGGTGTACCGCAAGAGCTCATGAGCACACAGGTACTGGAAGCCAGCCCGACACCACCGCAGGAGCGCCCGGCCAAGCGGCGCCGGCCGCGCAACCGGCTCGGCCCGCCCTGGCTGTTCGTAGCGCCCGCGCTGCTCTGCTACGGCGCCATCGTGCTGTACCCGAGCGCGTCCGGCGTGCTGTACGCGTTCACCGACTGGAGCGGGCTGGGTGGCTGGTCGTTCGTCGGGCTGCGCAACTTCGACAGCCTCCTGCACGACGACCGGGCGCTCGGCTCGCTGCGCAACACGCTGCTGCTCACCGTCGCGATCGTGGTGGTGCAGAACGGGGTCGGGTTGCTGCTCGCGCTCGGCGTACACGCCCGCATCAAGAGCCGGATGCTGCTGCGCGCCATCTTCTTCGCACCGGTCGTGGTCAGCCCGGTCATGGTGGCGTTCCTGTGGAAGTACGTCTACAACCCCGCACCGAACGCCGGACTCAACGGGGTGCTCGGCGCGGTCGGGCTCGGCTCGCTGCGGCAGGACTGGCTCGGCGACCCGTCGATCGCGCTGTGGTCGGTCGCGGCGATGGTGGTGTGGCAGTACGCCGGGTACTCGATGGTGATCTTCCTGGCGGGCCTGGAGGGGATCAGCAAAGACGTGCGCGAGGCGGCCACGATCGACGGCGCCGGGCCGGTCAAGCGGTTCCGGTACGTCACCTGGCCGCTGCTCGCACCCGCCACCACCATCAACGTGATGCTCTCCACGATCGGCGGGCTCAAGCTCTTCGACCAGGTGTTCGCGGCCACCGCCGGTGGTCCCGGATACGCCACCGAGACACTGTCCACAGTGCTCTACAAGGAGGCGTTCGTCTTCGGGCGGTACGGGTACAGCACCGCCGTGGCGCTCGTGCTGGCGCTCTTCGTGGCGGCCGTGTCGCTCGTCCAGATCCGTTACCTGCGTGCCCGGGAGGACCAGGCGTGAACCGGTACCGCCCGCGCACGTTCGCGCTGGAGCTGCTGATGGTGGCGGCCGGCGTGGCGTTCCTGTTCCCCGTGTACGCCCTCATCGTGCTGTCGATGAAGGACGCCGGCCAGATCGCCAGCTCTCCGCTCGGCCTGCCCAACCCGCCCACAGTGGACAACTACACCGAGGCGTGGTCCGAGGCGTCACTCGGGTCGGCGCTGTTGAGCAGCACGATCATCACCGTGGCGAGCCTGGTGCTGCTCATCGCGATCGGCTCCTGTGGCGCGTACTTCCTGGCACGCCGCGCCACCCGCCTCGGATACGGGCTCTACATCCTGTTTCTGCTCGGCATCGTGCTGCCCTTCCAGCTCGGTATGATCCCGCTCTACAATCTCTTCTCCAAGCTGGAGCTGATCGGCACCTACCAGTCGATGATCCTGTTTTACACGGGCATCCAGCTGCCGTTCACCATCTTCCTCTACACCGGCTTCATCCGGGCGCTGCCCGCCGACTACGCCACCGCGGCGCTCGTCGATGGCGCGTCGCACTTCCAGGCGTACACCCGGATCGTGTTCCCGTTGCTGCGCCCGATCACCGGCACCGTGCTGATCCTCAACGCGGTCTTCATCTGGAACGACTTCTTCACCCCGTTGCTGTACCTCGGCGGCTCCGACCACGAGACGATCCCGGTGCGCATCTTCGCGTTCGTCGGGCAGTACGTGTCGGACTACGGGCTCGTCTTCGCCGGCCTGGTGCTCGGGGCGATCCCGATCCTGCTGGTTTTCCTCCTGCTGCAGCGGTACGTCATCAAGGGCTTCGCGAGCGGGCTCAAGGGGTGAACCTGCCACCCCGGCTCGCCGCGGTGCTGCGCGAGCCGCCGCGCGAGTTCTCACCGGTCGCGATCTGGTGGTGGAGCGGCGCAAAGCTGGACCGGCGGCGGCTGCGCTGGCAGCTGGAGCGCTTCGTGGCCGGCGGCGTGCACAACCTGGTCGTGCTCAACCTGGCACCGACCGGCCCCATGTTCGGCTCCGACGCCGACGACCCGCCGTTCTTCTCGGACGAGTGGTGGGAGCTGCTCGACGGCGTGTGCGACGACGCGGCCGGGCTCGGCGCCCGCCTGTGGTTCTACGACCAGCTCGGCTTCTCCGGCGCCGACATCCAGGCGCGCCTCGTCGAGGGGCATCCCGAGTACGCCGGCCAGTGGCTCGCGCCGGACGGATCGGTGCGCACCCGCGGCTTCGACTATCTGTCCACAGTAGCCTGCGCCACGCTGCTGGACCGGGTGCACGGCGAGTTCGCCCGCCGCCTCGGCCACCATCTCGGTGGCGCCATCGCGGGCTCGTTCCAGGACGAGCTGCCCGCGTTGCCCACGTGGTCGGCGGCGTTCGCGTCGGAGTTTGCCTCGCGTCGAGGCTACGAGCTGGACCCGGCTCTACTGTGGACCGACTCCGATCCGCTGATCCGGCGCGACTACCAGCTCACCCGAGCGGAGCTCGCCGAGGAGGCGTTCTTCCGGCCGCTCGCCGACTGGCACACGCGGTACGGCCTGCTTGCCGGCTGCGACCAGCAGGACCCGGCCCGCGCCGGCGATCCCGTCGCGGGCGTCCAGCTCTACGCCGACTATCCGCGCACGCACCGCTGGTTCAGCGCACCCGGCTCCGACCATCACGGCGACGCGCGCGTCCACTCGTCACTGTCCCATCTGTACGGACATCCGCGCACGTGGATCGAGGCGTTCCACTCCAGCGGCTGGGGTGGCACGCTCGAAGAGACGCTCGACTGGCTGCTGCCGTGGCTGCGCGCCGGCGCCACCCTCTACAACCCGCACGCCGTCTACTACACGACCAAGGCCGGATGGTGGGAGTGGGCGCCGCCGTCCACCGACTGGCGCCAGCCGTACTGGCACCACCACCGCCTCTTCGCCGACACCGTCACCCGCCTGTGCGCCGCCCTCTCGCTCGGCCGGCACGCCTGCGACATCGCCGTGCTGCTGCCCACCGCCACCGTGCAGGCCGGCACCCGCCTCGACGGCCACGTGAGCGACGACGCCCTGCGCGCCCAGCGGGTCTACCGGGACCTGGTGGGCGACTTGACGTGGTTCCACACGGTGCCGGGCGCGCTCGACCGCCTCTGCCGCGAAGCCGACGTCATCGACGACGACTCCGTGGCCCGCGCGGACGTGGTCGACGGCCGCTTACAGGTGGCCGACGAGGCGTACCGCGCCGTGATCCTGCCCGCGTGCACCGTTATCGACGAGCGCGTCGCGGCACGCCTCGACGAGTTCGTCACGTCCGGCGGCACCCTGATCGCGGTGGGCACCGCACCCACTCCTCGCGTGATCAGGGCGTCCCTCAAGTTGTTAGAACAGCGTGAGGGACGCCCTGATCATGCGGGGTTGCTCGCGCATTTCGCCGCCGGCAGGGCACATCTTGTCGACGACGCGGCCGCCGTCGGCCCGTTGCTGCCCGCACCGCCCGTGGCGGCGCCGGTACCGTCATTGGTGCGCGACGTCGACGGCACGCGCGTCGTCTTCATCACCGCGGCCGCGAGCCGGGCGAGCGACGTGTCCGTGGGTCGCCCCGACGAGCGCGGCATCTCGCTGGGCTGGCTCGACGCCCGCTACGACTTCGACCCGGCCCGCTATCACGAGAGTGTGACCGTGCGGGTCAGGGACGTGCCACCCCACGCCGTGCTGGCGGACCCGTTCACCGGAGACGTGCGAGCCCTGCCGTGCACCGTCGTCGACGGCACGGTCGAGGTGCGCGTCCCCTTCGACCACGGCCCAGCCGCCCTGATCGCCTTCCCACCGGCACACCTGCCAGCGCAGCCGGTCTCGTCGCGGCTGTCCTCCGCGCTTGCCGCGCCTTTCCGTGTGACCGCTGCGTCTGGGTCCGCGGCGCCCGCTTCTGCGACGGCCCTTTCCGCGGCGCCGGTCTTGGGCACGCTGGCGCCTGCCGATGCGGCCTCCGGGTCTGAGCGCTCCACTGTGGAGCTCGCTCCGCTGTGGACATCGGCGCTGGTGTCTACGATGGACGATACGTGGGGCGACTTCGGTGCGGCCGGGACAGTGGAGCGGTGGACGGTGCGGCACCGGCTCGACGGCGACGCCGAGTGGGGCGAGGCGCACGCCACCTTCGGCCCGCACGCACTGCGCGGTTCCGCCTCGCCGGACGCCGGCACCGCGCCGGAGCCGCGAGGCGAGCTCATGCGGACGGCCGGCGAGGAAGTGCTTGTCTACTCCACGTCGCGCGGCATCCACAAGGACCCGATCCATCGTGAGGTGCTCGGCCCGAAGGGGCACGTGCCAGAGGAGTTCCTCGCGCTGGGAGCGGCGCGGGCGGGCGAGCCGGTGCGGGTGCGCTGCGATCTGATCCTCGACGAACCCGTCGACGGCTGGCTCGCGGTCGGCGCGGCGGCGGCCAAGTCCGGCACCCTCGGCGGGGCGGCGCTCGCGTTCGACGACCGCGGATACCTTGGCCTGGCACCGGTGCGGCTCGCGCCCGGGCGGCACGCGCTGGCGCTCGACCTCGCCCCTGACGAGGATCTCGACCTCCGCGCGTACATCGCTGTCGTGCGCGACGCCACCGCCTTCGAGCGTCCAGAGTGGATGTACGCGGGTGGTCCACCGCGGCCGGGATCGACGGTGACACTGCGGACGACGGTGACACTGCGGGCGGAGGCGGAGGCGGCAGGGACGGCGGGGCGGCTCCAGGTGGCGGCGCGCGAGGCGCTCGTTATCCGGCTCAACGGCGCGGAGGTTGGCCGGCAGGGCGGCTTCGAGCCGTACGCCGAACAGGCCACACCCCGCGTGCGCCGCTACGACCTGGGCGACTTGTTGAGTCCCGGCCGCAACGAAGTGGCCGTCGAGTTCACCGAGGAGTCCGGCGCGGGCGCGGTACTGGTCGACGGAGTCGCGTTCTCCGGCCGCCACTGGACCGCTGAACGCGACGGGGTGCGGGTCGAGACGCTGGTGCGCCGGCGGCAGTACGGCGACCCGGCGGCCCTGCACCTGTGGCGCCGGCCGCACCCGCTGCCCGAGACGGCATGGCTGAGCGGAGCGGCAGCCGGTGACGTGGTCGTGCCGACCGTGCTCGCCGTGCCTGCCGAGGCGGTGCAGTGGTTCTCGTTTCCGATTCCACCGGGCGCTACGGCCATGCGGCTGGGCGTACACGGAGAGGCGGACGTCTCGGTCGACGGCGCTGAGGTGGCGCGCGGCGAGGGAGCGCTGGCCGTCGACCTCGGCGCCGCGCCCTCCGGACCGCGCACCTGCGTAGTCCGCGTAACCACCCGGCCCGGGTACTCGCACGGGGCGGCGCTCGCCGGACCGGTGGTGTTCGATGTGGACGACGGGCTGATCGGCTTGGGAGACTGGGAAGAGCAGGGGTTGGCGGGATTCAGTGGCGGCGTGCGCTATCGGCAACGGTTCACTGTGGATTCCGCTGGCCCGGCCACTGTGGACTTGGGGCGGGTGCGCGGCACGGCCGAGGTGGCGCTCAACGGGGAGCCGCTGGGCGCGCGCTTCTGCGGGCCGTACCGGTTCGCCGGCGCGGTCCGAGCGGGCGACAACGAGCTGGAGGTGGTCGTCTACGGCACCCTCGCTCCGTACCTCGACCAGGTCAGCCCCACTCACTTCGTCTACCCCGGCCAACGCCAAACCGGCCTATTCGGCCCCGTAAACGTGATCAGGGCGTCCCTCAAGTAGCCCTAACGCCTTGAGGGACGCCCTGATCACGGGGAGGGCCGGGCGCGGGCCAGCTTGTCGACGCGGCGCAGGGCGTCTGGGAGGCGGTGCGGGCCGGCCATCGCCGCTACCATCGCCGCCGCGTCGTCGAGCGCGAGGCCGGCGGCCGTGACGTACAGCGGGCGAGTGCCGCCGCGCCGCACCGCGATCGCGTGCGTGGCGCTGTGAAACGCGGTCTTCGCCACGCCCACGACGGGCACGCCGACCTCGCGGTGCAGGTGCGCGCCCAGTCCGGGCCGGCCGTCCGGGTCCAGATCGACATAGCCGTCGACCACCACCAGGTCGACGGCGCCGGCCCGCGCGAACACGGCGCGCAGCGCGGGCAGCTCGCGCAGGAAGAAGGCGCCCGGTTGGTACGGCGGGACGTCCGGCAGGTGTGCGGTGAACTCGTCCACAATGGAGGCGAACGCGGCGTCGGCGGCGACGACCATCGCGGCGTCCGCACCGGTGGCCGGATAGTGCACGTCGACCGCGGCGTACCGTGCGGCCACGCTAGAGGATCCGGTTGGCGCGCTCGGCCTCGGCGCGCGCGACGGCGGTCGCCGGGTCGAGACGGGCGCACAGCACCACCGAGGCGCCAGCGGCGAGGGGAGTCAGCAGCCACTTCACCGGGTGCTCGTGCGCGGCGGCGTCGACCAGTAGCCGATCACCGGCTCGCAGGTCGTAGCCCTCCGCGAGTTCCCGCGCGAGCCGGCCCCAGTCGCGGTAGCTGGTGCCGTCGTTGGTCGCGGCGTCGCCCTGCCCGATCGGCGCGTACCCCGTCGGGGCCTCCGGGTATCGCCCGACCTCGGCGACGAAGTTCCGGTACCCGGCGGGTGGCTCGCGGTCGGCGGCCAGCCCGGCGACGAACCGGTGCGGCGCGTCCGGTACGTCGTCCAGCCAGTTGTCGACCCGGTCCGGCGCGACGAACGTGACGTCGATCGGCTCGTTTGCCCGCGGCTCCAGCACCGGCAGGCCCGCGGTCGCCCACAGCCGGAACGACACCGACACCCCAGCAGACCAGGCGCCCAGGAGCACGGCGGCGGTCTGCCAGTGCGGCGGTAGCAGCACCGCCGCCCGGCTACCCGTGCCCAGACCGCAGCCCTCGTGCAGCAGCCGAGCCGTGCGCGCCGCCCAGCCGGCCAGCGCGTGCGCCGAAAGCTCGACCCGCTCCCCGGTCGCGTCGTCACAGTAGGTGAGCAGCGGCGCGTCGCTGTCATCCACGGCGGCCCGATTGATCAAAGCGGGTGCGGCGTACTCCATGAGTCCAAAATCCTAACCACTCCATGACGGAGGCCCGGCGCACTCCCGCACCGCGATCTTGCAGTTGTCATGCCGGATTGCCCGGTTTGGGACATGACAACTGCAAGATCGCCGTGTTCGAGGGGCGCTGGGAGGGTTTCCGCGTCGCAGGCAGGGGGGCTCGTCGGCGGCGCCGATCAAGGCCATGTGCATGGATCAAGGCCGAATGCACGCGAGAAAGAGATCGAACCACGTGCGTTTGCCCTTGATCGGCGGAGAGACCGCCGTGGCGGGCGGAGAGTGCGGGGGCGGGTGGGGAGACCGGCGTGGCGGGCGGGGAGACCGCCGTGGCGGGCGGAGAGTGCGGCGGGGGCGGGAAGGGGAGAGGGGGAGGGGTTAAGGGGTGGGGGTGCATGGGGGGCGGGGTGTGTTGGGGGCGCCGTAGTCTTGTACGGCGTTGTTGGCGGTGCAGGCGAGCATGCCGCGGACGACGTTGCCGGCGAGGATGACGGGGCGGGTGCCGGTGCGGTTGCCGCTCACGTTCACAGCGCCGTTGAATGTCGCGCCCGCCACGGTCACGTCCGCCGTGGTGCCGGTGATGGAGGCGAGACCGGTCAGGGTGGTGCCGAAGACCTGGACGGTCGCGGCGCGGTCGGTGGTGAGGCCGCCGGTGATCGAGCCGCCCGACACGACCAGGGACGCGCCGGGGCGTACCGCGACGTGGCCGGTGACGCGGGCGTTGTCGAGGCAGGTGACGCCGGACCGCACGGTGAGGTTGCCGCGGTGGACGCCGGTGACGCGCCTGGTGCAGGCGGGGGTGGAGCCGGGCAGCACGGTGGCGCGGAACGAGGCGGCGGTGCCGATGTTGCCGGCCGCGTCGGTGGCGCGGTGCTCGACGGTGTGGGTGCCGTAGCCGGGCTCGGTGGGTTCGAATACGGCCTTGGAGAGGCCGCCGGAGCCCAGGTTGCCGTACACCAGCGACTTTATCGTCGTACCGGTCGGCGTGAACCGGAACGGGGTGCCGGGCGGGGCGTCGGGCCAGCCGAAGTAGTTGAACCAGCCGTCGCGGTCGAGGCGGAACTCGCCGACCGAGAATCCGGGCCGGTCGTCGGTCGGGTCGAGGCCCATCGTGAACTGTTCGAAGTAGACGCGGTGGGTCGGGTCGCCGGGCAGTGTCGTCAGTGGATCGGACAGGGTCGCGGGTGCCGCGGCGGCCACGTTGTCGACTGTCCAGGTGCGACTGTCTACACCGGAGACGGTGGCGGTCAGCTCGTGGGAACCGGGTGTGAGATCGAGTGCGGCCAGATCGAGGTTGCGGCTGTTGTGCGGGTTCGGCAGTACCCGGCCGTCCAACCGCCACTCGACGTCCAGTACCCGATCCCGGGGGTGCGTGGTCTCGACGTACACGATGTCCTGGCCCCCGACGGCGCGGTTGGTGGGTGTGCTGCCGGTGAAGCCGGGGGTTACCGGCGGCCCGGAGGACGGCGCGCCTATCGTCCACGTGCGGCGCTGGGTCAGGGCGGGGCCGTTGCGGATGGCGGGGTCGCGGACGAACGGGGTCGGGTCGGTGACCGTGACGGTCACGGTGTCGCCGGGTCGCGCGCCCGCCGCGGCGAGGTCGAGGTTGCGGCTGTTGTGCGTGTCCAGAGTGGATCCGTTGAGGGACCACGCGACGTCGAGCTGGTGGTACGTCGGGTGTTGCGTCTCGACCCACAGCACGTCGGTGGCGCCGGCGGGCTGGTCGGTGGGCGTGCTCGACAGGGCCATCGCGTTGGTGTCGCGGCGGCCCGAGATCCGCTGCGTCATGATCTCGCGGCCGACCTGGTCGAACGGGAAGCCGATCCAGCGCATGATCGAGTGCTCGCTGGGACGCCAGACGCCCGAGCTGGTGTAGAGGCCGCTCTCGTACCGGCCGATCGTGCCGCCGGATTCGCTCTCCTCGCCGAGCCAGCGCCACCACTTCGCCTGCTGGTCGCGCATCTGCTGCTCGGTGAGAAGCGTGTGATGCCGCGAGGCAGGCTCGGTGCAATTGGTGGTGCAATACGGGCCGCCGGGGTCGGGGCGGTTGCTGTACGGGTACTCGTCCTGGAGCTGCCCGAGCGAGTGGCCCAGCTCGTGCGGGGTGATCAGCGGCCCCTGTGGCGCGCCGCCCGAGGTGGTGGCGTTGGTGCCGCCGATGCCGCCGTACGTGTCGGTGTTGGCGAGCGCGAGCACCTGCCGGTTGGCGGCGGTGACGCCGAGGGGCGCGACGAGCTGCTGCAGGTACCGGCCCAGGGCCTGCGTCCCGTAGTTCTGGAACGTGATGCCGCGCGCGAGCGGGTTGGTGCACCCGTCGGCGTAGTGCAGGCCGAGCGGGGTGATCCGGTCGGGGTTCGGCGGGTCGTCGTCGGGGTCGCAGCGGATGCCGGACTCGCCCGACTCGATCTCGATCACGTAGACGTTGAAGTAATTGCGGTAACCGCGGAACGGTTCAATGCTCCAGAGCACATTGAGGTGCCGGTCGACATCGGCTCGGAACTTTGGAAGCTCGGCCTCGGTGTATCCGTCTCCGAGAACTACGAGGTTAAGGCGCTGATTGGCCGGACCGGTGACCTGTAACGGGACGAGCGTGGCGTCGCCGGGCGCGGCACCGGCGGGTGACACCGGCAGGGCGGCGGCGATCAGACCAACGACGGCGAAGGCGGCGACTCCGAGCCTCATTTCGCGAGGCTAGCGACGCCGCCGTTCGCCTGGCACTGGTCAGGTGACGGAAGTCGATGCGTCCCATCCCGTCCACTGTCGAACGCGTGCTAGCCGGACCGGCGCGCGCCCCGCGCGGGCAGCACCGCGTGATCAGGGCGTCCCTCAAGTCGCTATGACGACTTGAGGGACGCCCTGATCACGGAGGAGGGGCGGATGTTGTGACCCGCGCGGAAGACGTTTTCGGGGTCGTAGGCGGCCTTCGCCTCGCGCAGGCGCCGGTGGTTCTCGGCCGTGTAGGCGGTGGCGGTGCGGGTGGGGTCGGCGAGGACGTTCAGGAACGTGGCGCCCATGCCGTGCGGGCGCAGCGCCGACGCGAGCTCCGGCACGACCGCGTCGACGATCACGGAAAACCGTGCCTCGCGGTGACCCGCCGGTCCGGCGTCCGGCCCGGCGTTCGCCATCGCACCGCCCCACTGGCGAATCTCCACAGTGGAGATTGGCGAGTCGGGCGCGGCGTGCGCGCCGGCGAGGGCTTCGAGCGCCGCGTCGGGCAGTGCGCGGAACATGTCCAGGTACCGGGCGGGGGTGCCGCCCATGGCGGCGTCGGCGTACCGCACCGGGCGCAGCTCGTCGACAAGTGCCGGCCCAGCGACCGACCACAGTGGATTGAGCAGGCACCGCCCGCGGTCGGGATCGCCCGCGTACATGGCCTTTATCATCACCACGCGCTTGCCGCGTACCGCCGCGGGAACGTCGTCGGTGTCCGGCATCCGGCGCAGCAGCGCGGCCGTGCTCAGCTCGTCGGGCGCGGTGGCGGCCCAGTCGCGATACCAGGCGAGGGTCTCGGCGGCCCGATCGGCGGGGAAGTAGGCGAAGCCCGCGAGCACGCGGTCGACCGGGTACAGGCGAAACTCCAGCGACGTGACGATGCCGAAGTTTCCGCCGCCGCCGCGCAGCGCCCAGAACAGCTCGGGGTCGCGGTCGGCGCTCACCGTGCGCAGCCGGCCGTCGGCGGTCACCACGTCGGCGCGCAGCACGCTGTCGGCCGCGAAGCCGTACCGGCGCGCCAGCCAACCCAGGCCGCCTCCCAACGTGTACCCGGTGACGCCGACCGACGGCGACGAGCCGGACAGCGGCGCCAGCCCGAACGGTGCGGCCGCTTCCAGGACCGCGCCCCACCGCGCGCCGGGACCGACCCGCGCGACGCCGCGGTCCGGGTCGACGAGCACCGACGCCATGCCGGAGGTCTTGAGCAACAGCGCGCCGTCGGCGGCGACGTGCGTGCCGTGGCCGGTCGCCTGCACGGCCAGCGGCAGGTCGTGCCGCCGGGCCGCGACCACGGCGGCGCGGACGTCCGCGGGACCGCTCGCTTCGACGACGGCGGCGGGCCGCGGGTCGATCGTCGGGTACAGGGGCTGGCGGTGCGTGTCATAGCCCGGGTCGCCCGGCAGGTGCACCGGTCCGGCGAACCCGTTGCGGATGGCGTCCTGGTTCATGGCGGTCCCTCTCGATCGGCTGTCGTCGGAGGGTCAGACCGCCGAGGGGCCGCGGACTCATCGGCGGGCCGCTCACATTTTCCGGGACGGCCGCCGATGAGTTCCTTCGCGATCAGGCGTCTGACCGTTGGAACCCATCGCGAACGGAGGCCGACGTGTCCGGACCACAGGAGCGACCACCGCCGGTCTTCGCGATCGGGCCCGTCGTGGACAGAGCGGACATCCCGCCCCTCTGCGCGCGCCTCTCAGCGCTCGTGCGCGACACGAGCGCGGAGACGGTGCTCTGCGACGTCGGTGCGGTCAGCGCGCCGGACGCCGTGACGATCGAGGCCCTGGCACGGCTGCGGCTGACCGCGCGCCGGCTCGGCTGCGACCTGCGCGTGCTGAGCGCCCATCCCCGCTTGATGGACCTGGTCGCGCTGACCGGCCTGAACGACGTGCTCGGCCCGTGATCGGGGCGTCCCCCAAGTCGCTCTAACGACTTCAGGGACGCCCTGATCACGAGAAGGGTCAGTCGAGGCTGGCGGGCAGGCCGAAGAGCGGGAACAGGTGCTCGGTGTCGAGGTAGAAGTTGAGACCGTGGATGCGCCCGTCGGAGATCTCCAGCATGATCAGCGCCCACGGCTCGTATGACCCGCCCGGTCCGCCCGGCTTGTACTGCCCGAACGCCGGCAGGCCGCTCGCCGCGGTCGGCACCAGGCGGGAGCCGCGGCAGGCGCTGCCGGGGCCGAGCATCCAGTGGCTGATGTCGGCGTGGCCGCGGAACCAGAGCGACAGCGGCGGCATCGACAGCGTCGCGTCCTGGTGCAAAAGGGCGGTCAGCGACTCCATGTCGTATCGCTCGAACGCCTCGACGTAGCGCGAGAGCAGCGCCGCCTGCTCGTCGTCCATCGGCTTGAGGGTGTCGCTCTTGACGTCGGTCGTGGAGATCGTGGCGCGGGCCCGCTGTAGCGCGCTGTTGACCGAGGGCACGCTGGTGTCGAGCAGCTCGGCGACCTCGTTGGCCGACCAGGCGAGCACCTCGCGCAGGATCAGCACCGCGCGCTGGCGCGGCGGCAGGTGCTGCATCGCGGCCACGAACGCGAGGCGGATGGACTCGCGGGCCACGGCCAGCTCGGCGGGGTCGGCGGACTCGGGCAGCATGCGGCTGTCGGGCGCCGGACCGACCCAGACCGTCTCGGCGAGCGGTGCGTCGGGCAGGGAGCCCTGCGAGCCCGCCGGGCCCATATCCATCGGGCGGGCGCGGCGCTGGGCGCTGCCGAGCATGTCGAGGCAGACGTTGGTCGCGATGCGGTACAGCCAGGAGCGCAGCGCCGCACGGCCCTCGAACTTGTCGAGGCTCTTCCAGGCGCGGACGAGAGTCTCCTGAGCGGCGTCTTCAGCTTCGAACGCCGAGCCGAGCATCCGGTAGCAGTAGGCGGTCAGCTCCCGCCTGTACTCCTCCAGCACACGCTCGGAGCCGAGTGTCTGCGTCTGTGCCCGTTTCTGGGTCATGTCGCCCCCCTTTCGACCCGGCCAACGTATACCACCCCTCTGACACGACCCCTTTTCAGCAGCTGGCTGGGCTGTTACTTTCCGGTACACGCTGGTCTGTTCGGTCGAGTCGCATACGACCATAAGTACAGGAGCGGCTCGGCCATCAGTTTGGGGAGGGACAGATGGCTCGAATAACGTCAATGGTGAGAATCGCGGCCCTTGCGGGCGCGGCGATCCTGGTGGCTCCGGCCGCGACGGCCGAGGCCGCGCCGGCGGGCGGCACGATCCTCGCCGCGCCGGGCGCGGAGGCGGTGCCCGGCAGCTACGTCGTGGTGCTCAAGGACGGCGGCGCGGCGGTGCCCGCGCAGGCCAAGGCGCTCGCGGGCAAGCATCGGGCGACGGTACGCAAGACGTTCTCGCACGCGTTGCGTGGCTTCTCGGCGACCATGTCCGAGGCGCAGGCGAAGGCGCTCGCCGGCGACCCGGCCGTCAAGTTCGTGCAGCCCAACGTCATCCATCGGGTGAGCGCCACGCAGACGAACCCGCCGTCGTACGGGCTGGACCGCATCGATCAGCGGAACCGGCCGGTGAACTCGGCGTACACGTACAACACGACGGCTTCGAACGTGCACGCGTACATCATCGACACCGGCATCCGCACCACGCACAACGACTTCAACGGCCGGGCCACGAGCGGTTTCGACGCCATCGACGGCGGCGCCGCCGACGACTGTCACGGCCACGGCACGCATGTCGCCGGTACCGTCGGCGGCACCGCGTACGGGGTGGCGAAGGGCGTGCAACTGGTCGCCGTGCGGGTGCTCGACTGCGAGGGCAGCGGCACCACCGAGCAGGTCGTCGCCGGCATCGACTGGGTCACCGCCAACGCGGTCAAGCCCGCCGTCGCCAACATGAGCCTCGGCGGCGGGGCGGACACCGTGCTCGACAACGCGGTACGCCGGTCGATCACCGAGGGCGGCGTCAGCTACGCGATCGCGGCGGGCAACGGCTTCCTGGGCCTCTTCGCGCTGGACGCCTGCACCCAGTCGCCGGCACGGGTCGCCGAGGCACTGACGGTATCGGCGACCGACAGCAGCGACCGCAAGGCGAGCTGGGCCAACCGCGGCACGTGCGTCGACGTGTTCGCGCCGGGCATCAACATCCCGTCGACGTGGAACACCAGCAACACCGCCACCAACACCATCAGCGGCACCTCGATGGCCACCCCGCACGTGGCGGGGGCGGCGGCGCTGTTCCTGGCGAACAACACCTCGGCGACACCCGCCCAGGTGCACGCGGCGATCGTCAACAACGCGACCACCGGCGTGGTCGTGAGCCCCGGCTCAGGCTCGCCGAACCGGTTGCTCTACACGGCCAACTTCTAAACCAGTCCATTGTGGGGCGCGTCCCTCGGCGCGCCCCACGGTCGGTTAGATTGAGCGCGTGACCGCAGAGGCCGAGTACGGACCCAAGGAACTTCAGCTCGACATCCCCAGTGCCGCTCGGGCATATGACTACTTCCTGGGCGGGGCGCACAACTTCGAGGCCGACCGGGCGTTCGCGGAGCAGGTGCGCGCCATGGTGCCGTGGGTGCCCGACGTGGCGAAGCTCAACCGCTCGTTCCTGCGCCGCGTCGTCGGATACCTGTTGGACCAGGGCATCGACCAGTTCCTCGACCTCGGTTCGGGCATCCCGACCGTCGGCAACGTGCACGAGATCGCCCAGCAGCGGGTGCCCGACGCGCGAGTGGTCTATGTGGACTATGAGCCGGTGGCGTACAAGTACGCCCGCACCCTGCTCGCCGGCGACCCCAACACCGCCATCATCCAGGCCGACGTGCGCGACCCCTTGGCGGTGCTCGACGCACCGGAGACCCGCGAGCTGATCGACTTCTCCCGGCCCGTCGGGCTGCTCATGGTGGGGCTGCTGCTGTTCATCGGGCCGCAGGACAACCCGGCCGAGCTCGTGCGCACATACCGCGACCGGCTCGCGCCGGGCAGCTACCTGGCCATCTCCCACATCGCCGACGAGCACGCTCCCGAGGAGCTGCGCGCGCAGGTCGCGACGCTGGTCGCGGCGTACGCCCAGGCCAACGAGCACGTGTACGTGCGGGAGCGCACCGAGATCGAGTCGTGGTTCGACGGCATGGAGATGGTCGAGCCGGGCGTCGTGTTCCTGCCCGACTGGCGCTCGGAGTCGCCCGACGAGGCGCAAAACGTGGCCCGCCCGCTCGGCTACGGAGGCGCGGCCCGCCTGCCGTGACGCGGGTCAGAGCGGCTTGACGTACCGCTGGCAGGGCACCGCGATGGTGCCGCCGGCGACCTTGGCCCTGTACTCGAACGGGCCCTCGTCGATCCAGCCGGAGCGCTCGTAGAAGCGGCGCGCGCGGGCGTTGCCGGGCGCGACCGCGAGCCAGGCGCGCTGGTGGCCGCCAGCGGCCACGAGCCGCTCGGCCTCGGCGAGCAGCACCGCGGCGAGCCCGGAGCCCCGGCTGGCGGAGGCGACATAAACCTGCTCGACCTCGTCGCCGACCACCATCACGAAGCCCGCGACCTCGCCGTCGACAACCGCGACCGAGGTATCGTCGACCCGCTCGGCGGCGCGGGTCTGGAACGTCTCCGGGGTGCGCACCGCGACGAGCTCGTCGGGAACGTGGCCGAGGTGGCCGTCGCGCCAGCCCTCGCGCCAGATGTCGGCGACCGCTGGGGCGTCTTCGGCGATGGCGGGGCGGATGATTGGTGCCAGCACGAGCCCGATACTAGCCAGATGATCTTTTCCAGAGGGGTCTGGTAGAACCCAAAATCCCTGTTTTTGTCGCCTCAAACGCGCTCGGAGGCAGCAGCATCAGGGTTTTCGCTGCCACGTGCGGGTGGGTCGTGTGGCCGCGGACGGTGAGGCTGCGGGAGCAGCGGTCTTACGCGCGGCGGACGCCGCGGTAGCTCAATATCCCTTGGAATTTGATCGTCTGACAAGAGTGTCGGGGGGTGGCCGTAGCGTCGCACGCGTGACTGGTCCTGGTGACGTCCCGCCCGAGGTGCTCGCCCGGCTCCGCCCGATCTGCCTCGGGCTGCCGGAGACCTACGAGGAGCCCGCGTGGGTGGGCATCCGCTGGCGCGTCCGCAAGCGCACGTTCGCGCACGTGCTGACCGCCGGCCCTGACCACCAGATGGCCGCTACAGACGAGCCGGTGTGCGTGATGACGTTCCGGTCTCCGGGCGACGAGATCGAGGGCCTGCTGTCGAGCGGTCACCCGTTCTACCGGCCCGGATGGGGCGACGACGTCATCGGCATGGTGCTCGACGGCGGCGTCGACTGGGAAGAGGTCGGCGAGCTGCTGACCGAGAGCTACTGCCTCCTGGCGCCGAAGCGGCTCGCCGCCCAGGTGGAGCGGCCTTTGGGCTGACTCTTTCGAACATTTGTGCGACGATGCCTGAGTGGCTGCGGAGGGCACGATCCTGCACGCCGACCTGGACGCCTTCTACGCGTCGGTCGAGCAGCGCGACGACCCCGGCCTGCGCGGGCGGCCGGTGATCGTCGGGGGCGGCGTCGTGCTGGCGGCCAGCTACGAGGCCAAGGCCCGCGGCGTGCGCACCGCGATGGGCGGCTACCTCGCGCGCCGCCTGTGCCCTGAGGCTGTCGTGGTCCCGCCGCGCATGTCCGCGTACTCGGCGGCGAGCAAGGCCGTCTTCGAGGTGTTCCGCGACACCACCCCGGTTGTCGAAGGCTTGTCGATCGACGAGGCGTTTCTCGACGTGGGCGGCCTGCGGCGGCTACGCGGCTCGCCCCTCGACATCGCCGCGCGCCTGCGCGACGACGTGCGCACCCGCGTCGGGCTGCCGATCACCGTGGGCGTGGCGCGCACGAAGTTCCTGGCGAAGGTGGCCAGCGGCGTCGCCAAACCCGACGGGCTGCTCAGCGTGCCGCCCGACGGCGAGATGGCGTTCCTGCACCCGCTGCCCGTCGAGCGGCTGTGGGGCGTCGGCCCGGTCACCTCCGGCAAGCTGCGCGCCCGCGGCATCGTCACGGTCGGCCACGTGGCCCGCATCGGCGAGGCGGCGCTGATCTCCATGGTCGGCCAAGGGGCCGGCCGGCACCTGTACGCCCTGGCGGTCGGGCGCGACCCGCGGCCGGTACAGGTCGGGCGCCGGCGCGGCTCGATGGGCGCCCAGCACGCGCTCGGCCGCGGACCGCGCACGCCCGAAGACCTCGACGCGGTACTGTCCGAGCTGGTCGACCGCGTGACCCGGCGCATGCGAGCGGCGAGCCGCGTCGGGCGCACCGTCGTCCTGCGGCTGCGATTCGCCGACTTCACCCGCGCCACCCGGTCGCACACCCTGCCCCGGCCCACGTCGCATACGCCACTGGTACTGGCGACGGCGCGCGGGCTGCTCGCGGCGAGCCTGCCGGCGATCTCGCAGCGCGGGGTGACGCTGGTCGGAGTCGCGGTGGGCAACCTCGACGACGGGCGGACGGTGCAGTTGGAGCTGCCCTTCGACGGGTGGAGCGGTGCGGAGCTGGATGGCGCGCTCGACGCCGTACGCGACAGGTTCGGCTCGCGAGCCGTCACCCGGGGCACGCTGCTGGGCCGCCCCGACCCCGTGGCGGTCCCCCTCCTCCCGGACTGATCCCGCCCGCCGCCCCGCACCGCGCCGTGCCGCGCGCCCCGCGCGCCCCGCGCCGTGCGCGCCCCGCGCCCCGCGCGCCCCGCGCCGTGCGCGCCCCGCGCCCGGCGCGCCGCGCACGCCGCGCGCCGCGCACGCC
>NZ_BSDI01000043.1 GCF_027923225.1 Phytohabitans aurantiacus | reverse complement strand
CGCCCTCACCCGCCTACACCTCGGCGGCTACCAAACCCCACTACCCGGCCGCAACTCTCCCACCTGACCCACACATCAGACAGGAGAGCCAAAAACACGTGGTTGGATCTCCTTTCCGCGTGCGTTTGCCCTTGATCGATGCGAATGCCCTTGATCGGCGTCCGCGCCCGCGGCGTCCGCGCGTAGGGTGCCAGCGTGCGGGTGGTTGTCGTCGGGGCTGGTGTCGGTGGGTTGGCCACCGCCGTCCGGCTCGCGCTCGCCGGGCACGACGTCACCGTGTTCGAGCGCTCCGAAACCGTCGGGGGCAAGCTCGGGCGGTACGCGCGGGACGGGTTCACCTTTGACACCGGGCCCAGCCTGCTGACGTTGCCGCAGGTGTTCACCGAGCTGCTCGGGCCGCTCGATCTCGTGCCGCTCGACCCGATCGTGCGGCACGCGTTTGCGGACGGGACGGTGCTGGACTCGTGCCGTGATCCAGACGTGTTCAGCGAGCGGATCGGCGCGTCGCTCGGTGCCGGTGCCGCACGCGAGTGGGCGGGGCTGTGGCGGCGTGCGGAGCGGGTGTGGGGCGCCGCGTGGCGAGACATCCTGCGCGCCGATGTCGGCTCCCCGCTGGCTCTGGCACCGCTCGCCTGGCGGCTGCGGGACCTGTGGGCTGTCCGCCCAGGTCAGACGCTACGCGGGCTGGGGATCGCCGATCGGCGGCTGCGGATGCTGGTCGACCGGTACGCCACCTATGCGGGCGCCGATCCCCGTCGGGCGCCGGCCGCACTGCTCGCCGTGCCGTACGCCGAGCTGACCTTCGGCGGCTGGTACCTGCGCGGCGGGCTGGCCGGGCTGGCCGACGCGCTGCTGGCCCGCTGCCTCGACCTGGGCGTCGTCGTGGAGACCGGCGCGCGGGTGACCCGGATCGAGGCGGCCGGTGGCCGGGTACGCGGCGTGCGGGTGGGCGGCGCGTCCGTGGCGGCCGACGCGGTCATATCCAATGTGGATGCCCTGACGACGTACCGCGAACTGATGCCCGCGCCGAGCCGCCTGGCCCGGCTCGCCGACCGGAGCCTGGCCGGGTTCGTGCTGCTGCTCGGCGTGCGCGGTGAATCCGGTGCGGCGCACCACACCGTCTACTTCCCGCGGGACTACGACGACGAGTTCGACGCGGTGTTCGGCGGGCCGGGGCGGCGCGCTCGACCAGTACCCGATCCGGCTGTCTATGTCACCGTGGCCGACGATCCGTCGGTGCGGCCGCCGGGGCACGAGGCGTGGTTCGTCCTGGTGAACGCGGCCCGGCACGGCACCGCGGCGGGTGCGGTGGACTGGCGCCGGCCGGGACTGGCCGAGGCGTACGCCGACCGGATCCTGGACGTACTCGCCGAGCGCGGTGCCGACGTGCGCGACCGGCTGGTCTTTCGCGAGATCCGCACGCCCGCGGACCTCGCCGACGGCGCGCACGCCCCCGGTGGCGCGATCTACGGCACGGCCGGCAGCCTGATGCGCACCCCGAACCGCGGCCCCGTGCGCGGCCTGTACCTGGTCGGCGGCTCCACGCACCCGGGCGGTGGCCTGCCGATGGTGCTCCTCTCAGCGGAGATCGTCGCCCGCGCGCTCCTCCGTGATCAGGGCGTCCCTCAAGTCGCTCTAACGACTTCAGGGACGCCCTGATCACGGCCCGAACCACGTCAGCGAAGCGCTTGCCTGACCGCCGCGAGTAGTTGAGCCAGCCCGAACACCGCCAGCGTCAGCCAGATCGCGCTCACCACGGTGATGACACCCGCGGGCAGATCGTGCTGTACCAGGCCGGACGCCCCGGCCAGCAGCAGCCCGGCGACGGCCAGGACGACGCGGGTGGGCCGCTCCCCGACGGTCACCACGCCGATCTCCCGCATGCCGGCGGCCGCCGCCCGTGCCCGCACGTACTCGTGCAGCCAGCACACCGCCCCGACCAGCACGACGAGCGGCGCGGACGCGCCCACCACCCAGAACGCCACCAGCCAGCACGCCTCGCTGATCCGGTCGGCGAGCGAGTCGTACAGGTACCCGAGCCGCGAGGTCCGGCCGGAGATCACCGCCACCGCGCCATCGACGCTGTCTGCGACCGCCGAGAGCAGCACGAACACCGCCGCCACCACGAGCCGCCCGGTCGACTGGCCGGCCAGCACCGGTACCGACACGGAGAACGCCAGGCCCGCGCCGGTCACCGCCGCCGGTGGTATCCCGGCACGCGCCAGCGCGGAGCCCATCGTGTACGCCGAGCGCAGCCACCGGCGCACCGCCGGACCGGCGCGGCGCGGGTCGAAGCCGCCGTGCAGGCGAGCCCACTCGACGGCGTAGCCATCCCAGTTACCCACCATCGATCAACCGATCAAGCGGGCTGTCAGATACGAGCACCGACCTGGAGGTGTTGCCAGACCTCGCGGGTCGCCGTCGACCTGTTGAGTGTGATGAAGTGGATGCCCGGCACGCCCTCGGCGAGCAGCCGCGCGCACATCTCGCTGCACTGCTCGATGCCCAGCTGACGCACCGCGTCGGGGTCGTCTGCCACCCGCTCGAACCGCGCCAGCAGCGCCGGCGGGAACGGCGCGCCCGATAGCTGCTCGGAGCGCTCGATGGTGGCCATCCTGGTCACCGGCATCACGCCCGGCAGGATCGGGGTGTCGCAGCCGACCGCGGCGACGCGGTCACGCAGCCGCAGGTAGTCGTCGGCGTCGAAGAACATCTGCGTGATCGCGAAGTCAGCCCCCGCGCGACACTTCGCCACGAAATGCTGGGTATCGGAGGCGATGTCGGGTGAGCGCGGATGCTTGTACGGGAATGCGGCCACACCCACGCAGAAGTCGCCCGACTCCTTCACCAGGCGCACCAGATCGTCGGCGTACAGGACGCCGTCGGGGTGCCGCACCCACTCGCCCATCGGGTCACCCGGGGGGTCACCCCGAACGGCGAGGACGTTGCGCACACCCACCCCGGCCAGCCGGCCGATCACGTGCCGCAGCTCGGCCACCGAGTGGTTGACCGCCGTCAGGTGGGCCATCGGCAGCAACGTGGTCTCGGTGGCGACCCGCTCGGTCACGGCCACGGTGGTGTCGCGGGTCGTGCCGCCCGCGCCGTAGGTGATCGAGACGAACGACGGGCGCAGCGACTCCAGCTCGCGAATCGCCTGCCAGAGCAGGCGCTCCCCCTCCGCCGTCTTGGGCGGGAAGAACTCGAACGAGAAGGTCGGCCCGCCGTCGCGGATCAGCTCGCCGATCGACGGCTGCGATCCGGGGAGGATGGAAGGGAGTCCGAGTGCCACGATGCGACTGTATCGGCTCTCGCCATCGCGACTCGCCCGCATCTCAGCTCGTGGCCCGCCGCCCCCGAAAACGTCGTACCCCCGGCGTAGAACTACGACCAGCACGGGGAGTCACGTCCGGCCCACGCGAAGGCCGGCCGTGATGGCGCGTCAACCCGTGCGGCAGCAACACGGGGGCGTCCGGCGGCGCTTCGATCGAAGCGCCGCCGGACGGTCGTGGGGTCAGCACCATCGAGCACATCGAGGCTGCTGGAGATGCACGTGTCCGATCGACAACATGTTCCCGACCCTGACGGCACACAATCCATCGCGCCGGAGATCTTCGGCGCTCGGCTGGCCGCCCTGCGCATGGGGCGCGGCTGGTCACAACTGCGCCTCGCCGAGCAGCTCTGTGCGGCGGCTGGCGTGCCCACGGTCAGCCGGCACGAGGTCTCGCGCTGGGAGCGCGGCGAACGCGTGCCCGGTGAGTTCTGGCTGGGCTGGCTCGCCGTGGTGCTCGACTCGCCGCACGCCGAGCTTGTCGCGGCGGCGGCGAGGGCACGCCGGAGACCGACACGCCGGCCGGCAGGCGGTTCCGGCACCGGCGGGCAGGCCGAGCTGCTGCGGCTGGCCCGCGCCTGGCTGGTCGACCCGGGTGGCTGGCCCGGGCCCGCCGACCGGTGGCCGGCCATCGAGCCACACGCACCCGCCGCGCGTCTCGCCGCCGTCGCGGTAGGGCTGGCGCGCGGGCTCGCGCCCATCGAAGCGCCGTCCGAAGGGCCGTTCGAAGGGCCGACCCAGGCGCCCGCCGCACCACCCTCGGGGGCGCCGGCCGAGACAGCCGGTGGCCTGGGCGCGGCCGTGGCCGAGCTGCGCCGCCTCGACGATCTCGTCGGGGGTGCCGACCTCGCCGGTCCGGCCAGCCGCCGGCTCGACGGCGTGCTCGCCACCATGGTCGAGGATGGCGTCACCCCAGCCACTCGGCACGGCCTGCTCGCACTGGTGGCCGAGGCCGCGCAGCTGACCGGCTGGGTGGCGGCCGACGCCGGCGACGTCGCGGGGGCGTTGTCGGCGTACCGGATCGCGCTGGTCACCGCTGGTGCGGCGGGTGACCGGCCGCTCGGGGCGCACGTGCTCGGTTCGGCGAGCCATCTGCTCGCGGCGAGTGAGCCAGGTGACGCGCTGCTCCTGGCCCGCATGGCACTGGCCGGCGCCCGGCGTGGCGCGTCCGCGTCCCTGCGGGCACTCCTGCTGCACAGGTTGGCCATCGCCGCCACCGGCTGCGGCGAGCGGCGCCTGGCACACGCGGCGCTCGCGGCGGCCGAGACCGCGAGGCGGCGGCGTGATCCGCGCCACGATCCACCCTGGCTGTACTGGCTGGGCGACACCGAGCTGTCCGCGCTGACCGGCCGTTGCCTGGCGGCGCTCGGCCGACCGCTGCGGGCCGAGCCGCTGCTCACCGCCGCGGTCACGGGTGCGACCGGCCCGCGGTCGGCCGCGGTCTACGGCGCCTGGCTGGCGCGGGCCTGCCTCGACCTCGGCGAGGTCGAGCGCGCTTGCGAGGTCGCGGGTGGCGCGCTGCTCGACGCGATCCGGTCCGGCTCCGCGCGGGCCGCGACAGAGGTCGATCGGGTACGCGTGCCGCTGGCCGCACACCGCCACCTTCCCGAGGCACACGCATACACCGAGTTCGTGGCCGTGTGCCGGCCGTACCTGCCGACCGCCGTGATCGGCACCACGCTCGCGGGTAAGGGGGTGAACGTCTAGCGTCATCGTGTGCGGGCAAACCAAAATTCGGCGGCGGCCGCCGACCTGGCCGGCGTGCGGTCCCGCGTCGACAAGGCATTGGCGGTGTTCCTCGCGCGGCGGCGCGAGTGGATGACCGCCGTCGATGACGCGCTGCGGCCGGTCGCCGACGCCCTCGACGATTTCGTACTCGGTGGCGGCAAGCGTCTGCGCCCGGCCTTCGCGTACTGGGGGTACCGCGGGGCCGGCGGAGTCGACTCCGACCAGGTCGTCGCCACCGTTGCCGCCCTGGAGCTCGTACAGGCCAGCGCGCTGATCCACGACGACCTGATGGACCGCTCCGACACCCGGCGCGGCCAGCCGGCGACACACCGGCGGTTCTCCACGCTGCACCGGGAGGCGAGCTGGCAGGGCGACCCGGACGGCTTCGGCGACTCGGTCGCGATCCTGCTCGGCGACCTGTGCCTGGTCTGGTCCGACGAGCTGCTCCACACGGGCGGGCTGCCGCCGGATACGCTCGCCCGGGTCCGCCCGGTCTTCGACGAGATGCGCACCGAGGTCACGGTCGGCCAGTACCTCGACGTGCTGACCCAGGCGACCGGCGACACGTCGTTCGAGCGGGCGAGCAAGGTGGCGCGGCTGAAGGCCGCCAAGTACACGGTCGAGCGGCCGCTGCTGCTGGGCGCCGCCATCGCCGACGCGCCCGCCGCCATCGTGGCCGGCTATTCGGCGTACGGGCTGGCGATCGGCGAGGCATTCCAGCTGCGCGACGACGTGCTTGGGGTCTTCGGCGACCCGGCGGTCACCGGCAAGCCGGCCGGCGACGACCTGCGCGAGGGCAAGCGCACGTACCTGATCGCGGCGGCCTTCGACGCCGCCGGCCCCCACGAGCGCGAGGTACTGGCCACGCGGCTCGGTGAACGCACGCTCGACGACGCCGGGGTGGCCGAGCTGCGCGAGATCATCACGGCGTCCGGCGCCCTCGACCGCACCGAGCGCCGCATAGCCGACCTGACCACCGAAGCCCTGGAGTCACTGGCATCCACCCCCGTCGCGCCAGACGCCCGCGAGCCGCTGATCTCGCTGGCGGCGGCCGCAACCGCCCGCCGCGTCTAGTGATCAGGGCGTCCCTGAAGTCGTTAGAGCGACTTGAGGGACGCCCTGATCACGAAGTGGGGGTCAGGGGGTTGGGGTGGGGTCGGGGTTTGGCGACTCCGTCTGCTGGGGTGTGGTCGGCGTAGGGCTCGGGTCCGGGCTGGTGACCACCGGCGGCGGCGACGTCGGGCGCGGAACCGGCGGGGTCACGCACGCACACGTCGGGCTCGGAACCGGCCGTGCCACGCCACCCGGCCCTGGCCGCACCGGGCGCGGGCTGGGCTTGCGTGGAGTGACGGTCGTCGTGCCCACCTGCGCGGTCGCGGGCGGCGTGCCGGGCCTCGCCGCCGGCTGCTGCGGCAGCTCCGTCTCGGATGACGACGGTGCCACGGCCGGAAGGGCATGAGGCTGGCCGGCCGGCTCGTCGGCGGGTAGCGCCCCGAGCCCGGTCACGACCGCGAAGTACGTGCCCGCGGCACCGGCCAGGGACAGCGCCCCGAACGTCGTCGCGGCGAGCAGCTTGCGCCGCGGGCGTTCGGTCGCCTCGTACTCTGGGTAGAGCACGTCGGTCGTCACGTCCGCGGATGCCGACTCCGGCCGCCGCGCCATGTCGTACTGCAGCGAACGCCAGGCGCCCGCCACCTCGCGGCCAACTCTCCTCACGGTCTCTCCTGTCGTAGAGGCGCACCCGGATCGGGGGTTGCTGGTGCCGGCCTCACCCCACGTGGCAGGGTGAGCGGGTGAGCGAACCCTTGCCGCCAACGGACTGGCTGACCCTGCCCGAGGTCGCCGAGCGCCTCGAGCTGACGATCAGCAAGGTCAACCAGATGGTCCGGGATCACACGCTGCTGGCGGTCCGTCGCGACGGCGTAAAGCGAGTGCCCGCTGAGCTGGTGGCCAACCACACCGTGCTCAAGCACCTCCCCGGCGTCCTCACGTTGCTGCGCGACGCTGGGTACAACGACGAAGAGGCGTTGCGGTGGCTGTACGAAGCCGATGACACGCTTCCGGGGGTACCGGCCGTGGCGCTCGGCACCCATCGCGCCACCGAGGTGAAACGGCGCGCGCAGGCGCTCGGATTCTGACGTGCGCCACCTGACGTACCTGGCCGTCCTCGCCGGCTGCCTCGGCGCCGCGCTGTGGCTGGAGCCGGTGCTGCGGGTGGGAGTACTGCGCCAGTGGCGGCGCCTGCTGCTGACGCTGCTGCCGGTGGTGGCGATCTTCGTGGCGTGGGACCTGGCCGCGATCGCCGCCGGCCACTGGACCTTCGACCCGGAGCAGACGACCGGTGTGGTCCTGCCCGGCGGGCTGCCCATCGACGAGCTGCTGTTCTTCGTCGTGGTGCCGGTGTGCGCCGTACTCGGGTTCGAGGCGGTACGCAAGGTGCTGCGAGACCCGTGACGTACACGGTGGCGGCGCTGCTCGGGGTCGCCGGTGCGCTGGTCGTCGACCTGTTCGTGCTGCGTACCCGGCTCGTGCGGCGCCTGGTCTTCTGGGCGACGTACCCGATCGTGTTGACCTTCCAGCTCCTGTCGAACGGGATCCTGACCGGGCGGGACGTCGTGCGGTACGACCCGGACGCGATCATCGGGCTCCGGATCGTCTACGCGCCCGTCGAGGACCTGTTCTTCGGGTTCGCGCTGGTGCTGCTGACCCTCTCGATCTGGACACGACTGCGCCCCACGGGCTCCGCCGGGACACGGAAGGGCGGCTGGTAGAGGTGGCTGGCGCGAACGGGCGACGGAAGACATAGACTGCCTGCCGATGGAGATACAGGTCGCCGACACCCTCTTGGGCACGCTAGTCGACGGGCGCTACCGCATCCGCGGTCGCGTGGCCCGTGGCGGCATGGCGACCGTATACATGGGCGTCGACGAGCGCCTGGAGCGCACCGTCGCCCTCAAGATCATTAACCCGGCCCAGGTACGCGAGGCCCGCTTCGTCGAGCGCTTCACCGACGAGGCCAAGACCATCGCGCGTCTCACTCACCCGAACGTGGTAGCCGTTTACGACCAGGGCACCCACGGCGGCCTGCCGTACCTGGTGATGGAGTTCGTCCGCGGCCGCACGCTGCGCGACGTGCTCGCCGAGCGTGGCCGGCTCAACCCGGGCGAGGCGCTCGCGATCATGGAGCAGATGCTCTCGGCGATCGCGGCGGCCCACCGGGCGGGCCTGGTGCACCGCGACGTCAAGCCGGAAAACGTGCTGGTCGCCGAGGCACCGAGCGGCGGCTCGACCAACCTGGTCGACAGCGTCGTCAAGGTCGCCGACTTCGGGCTGGCCAGGGCGGTCGAGGCGAGCGCCGACGACGAGGCCGGGCAGCTCATGGCCACCGTGGCGTACGTGGCACCGGAGCTGGTCACCAACGGTCACGCCGACGCGCGCACCGACGTGTACTCGGCAGGGATCGTGCTCTTCGAGATGTTGACCGGGCGCGTGCCTTACGACGGCGACCAGCCGGTACAGGTGGCATGGCAGCATGTCGACCGCGACGTGCCGCCGCCGTCCGCGCTGGTGCCCAGCCTGCCCGTGGTCCTGGATGATCTGGTGGCGCGGGCCACGCGCCGCGATCCGGGCGCCCGCCCGACGGACGCCGGCGCCCTGCTCGCCGAGGTGCAGCAGGTGCGCGACGACCTCGGCACCTCGTCGAACGCAAGCACCGCCGTCCTCCGCCAGGTGTCCGCGCCCACCCAGGTGATCTCGTCGGTGGCCACCGAGCGCCCGCAGTGGACGCGCCTGCCGGAGCAGAAGCCTGGCCGGCGCCGCGCGGAGACCCAGCAGGGCTTCGGCGCGAAGGCGCGGGCGCTGCGCGACCAGCTCATGGCGCAGAAGCGCGGCCGCACCGCTGTCGCGGCCGCGATCGTCACGCTCGGCCTGCTGGCCGTGGTGGGCGGCTGGTGGTTCGGCATGGGGCGCTACACGGTGGCGCCGCAGTTCACTGGCATGGCGAAGGCCGAGGCCGACGCGCAGGCCGTCAGGGGCGGCTTCACGATCAAGTACGCCGACGGCAGGTACGACGAGCAGGTCGCCAAGGACATGGTGATCTCGCAAGACCCGCCGGCCAGCGCCCGGATCGTCAAGGGCGGCACGATCACGCTGGTGCTCTCGCTCGGCCCGGAGCGCTACAAGGTGCCCGACGTGGTGGGCACCGACCTCACCCAGGCGAAGGTCGACCTGGAGCAGGCGAAGCTGGTGGTCAAGGAAGGCCCGAAGAAGTTCGACGACTCGCTGCCCGAGGGCGTCGTGATCGCGGTCGACCCGAAACCGGGCACCGAGGTCAAGGCGGGCAGCACGGTCACCGTGACGGTGAGCAAGGGCAAGGCGCCGATCACCGTGCCGAACGTGATCGGTAAGAACATCAACGAGGCCCGCACCATCCTCCAGCAACTCGGCCTGACGGTCGTCGAGCAGTACAAGGACTCGGATCGCGGGAAGGACGAGGTGATCGCGCAGAGCCCGACCGACGGCGCGGGTGTCGAGCGCAACGCCGAGATCAAGCTCGAGGTCAGCAAGGGCCCGCCCGCGATCATCGTGCCGCGCGTGGTCGACCTGCCCTGCCCGCAGGCGCAGCAGGTGCTCCAGCAGCAGCAGCTCAACTCGCGCATCGAGGGCAACCCGAACGGCGTCGTCCGGTTCCAGAACCCGGGGGAAAACAACCAGGTCGCACCCGGCACCGAAGTCGTACTGGGATGCTTCTGAGACGGGTCGGCTCGCACACTCCCACGGCTGGCGGTCTGGCGAAGGCGGCGCTGCCGTACGTCGACGGAGCCGGCTCCGAGGTCGCGCAGATCTTCGTGTCGAACCCGCGCGGCTGGGCGCTGTCTCCCGGCGACCCGGCGCAGGACGAGGCGTTCATCGCGGGCTGCGCCGAGCGTGACCTGCCCGTGTACATCCACGCGTCGCTGCTGGTCAACCTCGGCTCGCCGACACCGGCGACGGTGGAGAGGTCGACGGCGACGCTGGCGCACGCCCTGGACCGTGGAGCGGTGCTCGGCGCCTCGGGGGTCGTGTACCACGCCGGCAGCGCGGTGGACGAGGGGCACGCGACGGCCGCGCTGCGCCAGGTGCGCGAGGCGCTGCTGCCGCTTCTCGACAAGTCCGCCGCCAGCGGCGGCCCGAAGCTGCTCGTCGAGCCCAGCGCGGGCGGCGGCCGATCACTCGCCGCGCGTGTCGAGCAGCTGACGCCGTACCTGGAAGCCGTCGACTGGCACCCCTTTCTGGGCGTGTGCCTGGACACGTGCCACGCCTGGGCGGCCGGCCATGATCTCGCGGTACCGGGCGGCATGTCGGCGACGCTGGAGGCGCTGGTGGCCGCCGTCGGCCCGGACCGGCTCGGGCTGGTACACGCCAACGACTCCCGCGACGCCTGCGGCTCCACCCGCGACCGGCACGAGACCGTCGGCAAGGGCATGATCGGCGAAGCCGCGTTTGCCGAGCTCATGACGCATCCGGCCACCGATGGCGTGCCGGTGGTGGTGGAAACGCCCACCGAGGGTTTTGTCGGGCACGATGCCGACATCACATTGCTGAAGCGCTTGCGCTGACCCGCGCCTTTAGGGCACCCTTACTCAGGCCAGGCTAACCACAGTAAGGGCTTCCTCATGTACGTCTGCATCTGCGCTCGGGTTCGCGAGGGCGAAGTTCGCACCGCGATCCGCTGCGGCGCGCGTAGCGAGGAGTCCGTCGGCGACGCGTGCGGCGCCGGCACCGGCTGTGGCACCTGCCTGGACCGCATCTGTGACCTGATCGACGAGGAGAACGCCGCCGACACGCTGCTACCGATGGCTGCCTGACCAGCTCAGGGCGTAGGCTCACCCCCACACGTACTCATGTGGGGGTCTTCGGCATGCAAGGCGACGCTCGCGTCATCGAATTTCTCAACGAGCAGCTCACGGCTGAGCTGACCGCGATCAACCAGTACTTCCTGCACGGCAAGATGCAGGAAAACTGGGGCTACACCAAGCTCGCAAAGCACACCAAGCACGAGTCGATCGACGAGATGCGCCACGCCGAGGTGCTGACCGACCGCATCCTCTTCCTCGAGGGCCTGCCGAACTACCAGAAGCTCTTCGCGCTTCGCATCGGCGAGACCGTCAAAGAGCAGTTCGAGTGCGACATGAAGATCGAAGAGGAAGCGGTCGAGCGGCTCCGTCGCGGCGCCGAGTACATGCGCTCGATCGGCGACATCACGTCGGCCCGGATCTTCGAGGACATTCTCGCCGACGAGGAGCACCACATCGACTACCTGGAGACTCAGCTCGCCCTGATCGAAAAGCTGGGCGAGGCGCTGTACCTCCAAAACGTCACCGAACACCCCGAGGCCGGCTAGCTCCTGATCACGAGAGGACGCGGGTAAGGACCTCGGTCGCACGATCGAGAGCGGCGTCGTCGAGGTCGAGGTGCGTGACCAGGCGCGCGGTTCGTGGCCCGAGCACTGATACGAGTACGCCTTCCTTCCGGGCCGCGGCCGCGATGGTGGGCGCGTCGTAAGGCGCCTTCGTGAGGTCGAGCGGCACGATGTTGGTGCGCACCGCCCCGGCGACCACTCCGAACGGGGCCAGCGCCTCAGCGAGCCGCGCCGCCCGAGCGTGGTCGTCGGCGAGCCGCCCCAGGTGATGCTTCAGCGCGTACCGGCCCGCCGCCGCCAGCACACCGGCCTGCCGCATGCCGCCGCCGAGCCGCTTGCGGATGACCCGCCCGGCCGCGATCCGCTCCGACGTGCTGATCACCAGTGATCCGACCGGTGCGCCGAGCCCCTTGGACAGGCACACCGACAGCGTGTCGAAGAGCGCACCGTACTCCGCCAGCGCCACCCCGTCGGCCACGTGCGCGTGCCAGATCCGGGCGCCGTCGCAGTGCAGCCGCAGCCCGGCGTCGTCGGCGATCCGGCGCAGCTCGCGGAGCGTGGCCAGCGGGATCACCCCGCCACCGCCCCGGTTGTGGGTCTGCTCGACCGCGATCGCCGTGGTGGGCACCGCGTGGTACCCATCGGGCCGCACCATCGCGGCCACCTGCTCGGCGTCGATCGTGGCACCGACCGCCGGCCAGGTGCGCGTCGAGATCCCGCCCAGCGCGGCGGCCGCTCCGGTCTCGTACGTCACCACGTGCGCGTCGGCGTCGCACAGCAGCTCGGTGCCGCGCGGGGTCACGAGCTGGAGGGCGATCTGGTTGGCCATCGAGCCGGTGGGTGTGAACAGCGCCGCCTCGTGCCCGAACAGCGCCGCCACCTCGGCTTCGAGCGCGTTGACGGTCGGGTCCTCGCCGTACACGTCGTCGCCGACCTCGGCCTCGGCGATCGCCTGCCGCATGCCAGGGGTCGGCCGGGTGACCGTGTCTGACCGGAGATCGATCATCCCCGGAGCATCTCCGCGACCAGGAACGCCAGCTCCAGCGACTGCTGGGTGTTGAGCCGCGGGTCACACGCCGTCTCGTACCGGTCGGGCAGGTGCACGTCTTCGATCGCCTGCGCCCCGCCGAGGCACTCGGTGACGTCTTCACCGGTCAGCTCGATGTGCATGCCACCGGGGTGCGTGCCCAGGTTGCGGTGCACCTCGAAGTACCCGAGCACCTCGTCGACGATCCGGTCGAAGTGCCGCGTCTTGTACCCGTTCGACGACTCGATCGTGTTGCCGTGCATGGGGTCGCACTGCCAGACCACCTTGGCGCCGCTGGCGTGCACCTTCTCCACGATCGGCGGCAACGAGTCGCGCACCTTGTGGTTGCCCATCCGCGCGACAAGTGTGAGCCGGCCCGGCACGTTTTCCGGGTTCAGCTTCTCGCACAGCTCGATGGCCTGCTCGGGCGTGGTCGTGGGGCCGAGCTTGACGCCGATCGGGTTGGCGATCCGCGAGATGAAGTCGATGTGCGCCCCGTCGATCTGCCGGGTGCGCTCGCCCACCCACAGGAAGTGCCCGGACAGTCCGTACGCCCGGCCGCCCGCCACCCGCGTCAGCGCCCGGTCGTACTCCAGTGCCAGCGCCTCGTGCGAGCAGTACAGCGTGACCGTGCGCAGGGCCTCTTCGTCCTGCATGCCGCACGCCTGGATGAACGCGAGCGCCCGGTCGATCTCGCGGGCGATCGCCTCGTATCGCTCGCCGGCCGCCGACCGCCGGACGAAATCCTTGTTCCAGTCGTGGACGGCGTGCAGGTCGGCGAGGCCACCGCCCAGGTACGCCCGGAGCATGTTCATCGCGGCCGCCGAGTTCGCGTACGCCCGGATCATGCGCTGCGGGTCGGCCACCCGCGCCTCGGGCGTGGCGTCGAGCGAGTTGATCATGTCGCCGCGGTACGCCGGCAGCCCCAGCGAGTCGGTCGGCGACGAGCGCGGCTTCGTGTACTGCCCGGCGACCCGGGCGACCTTGACCACCGGCAGCGACGCGCCGTAGGTCAGCACGACCGCCATCTGCAGCAGCGTGCGCGCGTTTGCCGACAGGTGGCTGTCGGTGTTGTCGGCGAACGTCTCGGCGCAGTCGCCGCCCTGCAGCAGGAACGCCTCGCCCGCGCACACGAGCGCCAGCCGCTCCCGCAGCCGGTCGACCTCGTAGGGCGCCACGACGGGCGGCACGCTGTCGAGAACGGCGCACACCTCACCGACGACCGCCGGATCCGGCCACGGCGGCGTCTGGGCGCGCGGGAGCTCTCGCCAATTGTCGAGCCCAAAGGCCCTGACCTCGGCGGAGTCGTCGGTGGGCCGGCCGATCTCGAGCCCCGGATTACGAACCTGGTGCCACTCCTGGCGCATGCAGAAAGCTTAGGTCCCCCACCTAGCTCTTCGCTGGCTGCCCCCAGTCGGGATCGCGGCCGAAGGCGGCCACCAACCGCTCAAGCTCCCCCGGCGCGCTCCCCGACTCGACCCGCGGGGCGATCATGCCGGCTTCGCGGTACATCTGCTCCTGGCCGGCGAACCACTGCGCGCACGCGCGCACCACGTCGGCGTCCATGCGGGTGTCGGCGCCGATCGCCACGGCCAGGTCCCACCCGTGCACGACGTGCTCGGCGATGAGCTGGTTGACGTACTCCGCGATCGGCGTGTCGCCGTACGACAGGTGCACGGTCCGGTCCAGGGCGCCGGGCGCGGCGAGTTCGCGTACCGAATCGTCGCCCGCCTCCCGAGCGTTGCCGGCGGGGTCGGCGCCGAGCACGTCACCTTCGTAGCGGTCGCCGACCTCGGCGATGGTCGCGCCCTGGAAGAGCGGCGACGCCCACCGGTCCTCGTACACGACGTGATTGACCAGCGTGCGCACGTCCCAGTCGTCACAGGGGGTGGGCGCCTTCCATTGATCGTCGCGGACCTGCGACACCCGGCCCGTGAACTCCGCGACGCTGCGCCGGTAGACCTCCAGCAGTTCCATACGCAGATTGTTCACCCGCGACCGTTCATTGAATGGTTTCAGGCTCCAGAACGCCGTCCGCGACCAGCACGCGGTACCGGCGCCGCAGGGTCGTCCCCGCCGGGACGACCAGCGGCCGATCCCACGCGAGCGCCGCGCAGACGCCCGGGTAGCCGCTCACCCGGACGAACCAGTGGTCGTCGTCCGCGATTCCGGAAAAGACCAGCGTGTACTGGGAGCCCCGCACACCCACCCATGGCTCGACGCTGCCGTGTGTCTTTTCCTCGCCGTCCACTGTGGCCGTGAAAACCTCAGGCGTGCCGAGCGGAAGCCGCCAGAAGAAACCGCCATAGCCCGCGTTTCCGGGGCGCCCATTGGTGGCTGGGCTGCCGAGCGCGATGTCGCGCCCTTCCGGCGCCGTGAGCGTGAACCCGAAATCCAACGTCCAGCCCTGCGGGGCGGGCGCCGCCTCGATGACGCGCTCCTCGTTCAGCAGCGTCTCGCCGGCCGGGTCGAGCCACCGCAACCGGTGCGCCAGCTTCGAATCGGTGCGCTCGATCCAGCCGTCGTGCACCATGCGCCCGTGGTCTTCGAGCCACGTGTATCCGGCGTCCCGCACGTAGGTGCGGCCACCCCAGATGTTGGTGCCCGACACGTCCTGCACGGCGAGGCCGGCGCCGAGGTGCCAGCGGTGGTCTTCGGGAAAGACGTCGGTGACCGTCACACCGCCGAGCGTCCGGACGGGGTGCAGGTACGGCCGGGGCGACAGCTTCGGGTCGATGTCAGGCTCCAGCACGTACTCGGCCACCGTCTGTCCGGCTACCAGCAGCTCAGTCATCCGGACAGCGTACTGGGGCTCAGGTACGCTGCAGCTTTCGGAAGGTGGTGGCGGTGCCAGGACCAGCGGTGAGCATCCGCGATGTGGCAAACCACGCGGGCGTTTCAGTGGGCACGGTGTCCAATGTGCTCAACCGCCCCGACATCGTGGCGCCCACCACCCGCTCGCGCGTGCTCGCCGCGATCAGCGAGCTTGGTTTCGTGCCCAACGACGCCGCACGGCAGCTGCGCCGTGGCCGGGGCCGCACGCTCGGTCTGGTCGTGCTCGACGTGTCCAACCCGTTCTTCACCGACGTGGCCAAGGGCGTCGAAGACACCACCGGCGCGGCCGGCATGGCGGTCATCTTCTGCAACAGTGACGGCGACCCCAACAAGGAAAGTGCGTATCTCGACCTGCTGGAAGAGCAGCGGGTCCAGGGTGTGCTCATCACGCCGATCGACGACGCCAACACCCGCCTGGTCCGGCTGCGCGATCGAGGCGTGCTGGTGGTGCTTCTCGACCGCCGCTCGCCGCGCCCCGACCTGTGCTCGGTATCGGTCGACGACCGGCTGGGCGGCGAGCTGGCCATGCGGCACCTGATCGAAAACGGGCACCGGCGCATCGCGTTCGTCGGTGGCCCGCACCGGTTGGAGCAGGTGCGCGACCGGCACGATGGCGCGATGCGGGCGATCGCCGCGGCCGACCTCGCCCCGGAGGTGCTGCGCCGGTTCGACACCCCCGGCACCACGGTCGCCGCCGGCCGCGACGCCGCCGCCCGCATCCTCGGCATGCCGCGCTCCACGCGCGCCACGGCGGTCTTCTGCGCCAACGACCTGCTGGCCCTCGGCGTGCTCCAGGGCCTGACCCGCCAGAGGGTACGGGTGCCAGACGACATCGCGCTGGTCGGATACGACGACATCGACTTCGCGGCCGCCGCGGCGGTGCCGCTGTCGTCGGTACGCCAGCCACGGCAGCGCCTCGGGCAGACCGCCGCGACCCTTCTGCTCGAAGAGGCCAACAGCCCAGACATCCACCGCCACCAGCAAGTGATCTTCGAGCCGGAGCTGGTCGTGCGCGAATCAAGCCAGTTCGTCCGTAGCGGCGGCTGACTCAATTCTTGACACGCTCACCGCAACGCTCCTATGTTATAACCGTTGAAACGGTTCACAACCGCTCTCGGAGGCGGCATGCGGCGCGTCTGCTTCATCTTGCGGGTCAAGCCGGACCGGCTGGCGGAGTACCGGGAGCGGCACGCTGCCGTCTGGCCCGAGATGCTCGCCGCCCTGCGCGACACCGGCTGGCACGACTACTCCCTCTTCCTGCACGACGACGGCCTCCTGGTCGGGTACTTCATGACCGATGACCTGGCCGCCTCGCTCGCCGGCATGGAGCGCGCGGAGGTCAACGCGCGCTGGCAGGCGGAGATGGCGCCCTTCTTCGAAAACCTCGATGGGCGGCGGCCCGACGAGGGCTTCGTCGTCCTCGAAGAGATCTTCAATCTTGACGCCCAGCTTGCCTCATCACTCCCCACCCCCCAACCCCCGCACACGGAGGCCCTTCAATGACCGACCACGTACGGGCGGCCCTGCGTGCCCAGCAGATCGAGGTGCCCTCGTGGGCGTACGGGAACTCGGGCACCAGGTTCAAGGTGTTCGCCCAACGGGGCGTGCCGCGCAACCCGCAGGAGAAGATCGCCGACGCCGCGCAGGTGCACAAGTACACCGGCATCTCCCCGATCGTGTCGCTGCACATCCCGTGGGACAAGGTCGACGACTACGAGGCGCTGGCCAAGTACGCGGGTGACCTGGGGGTGCGGATCGGCGGCATCAACGCCAACGTCTTCCAGGACGACGACTACATGCTCGGCAGCGTGACGAACCCGGACGCCCGGATCCGGCGCAAGGCGCTCGACCACCTGCTGGAGTGCGTCGACATCATGGACGCCACCGGGTCGCGCGACGTGAAGCTGTGGTTCTCCGACGGCACCAACTACCCGGGGCAGGACTCGATCCGGGCCCGCCAGGACCGCCTCGCCGAGGCACTCAGCGCCGTTTACGACCGGTTGGGCGAATCCCAGCGCATGCTGCTGGAGTACAAACTCTTCGAGCCCGCCTTCTACACCATGGACGTGCCGGACTGGGGCACGGCGTACGCGCACTGCCTGCGGCTCGGCCCCAAGGCGCAGGTGGTCATCGACACCGGCCACCACGCTCCGGGTACCAACATCGAGTTCATCGTGGCGTTCCTGCTCCGCGAGGGGAAGCTGGGCGCGTTCGACTTCAACTCCCGCTTCTACGCCGACGACGACCTGATGGTGGGCGCGGCCGACCCGTTCCAGCTGTTCCGGATCATGCACGAGATCGTGCAGGCCGACGCGCTGCGAAACGACTCGGGCATCAACTTCATGCTCGACCAGTGCCACAACATCGAGCCGAAGATCCCGGGCCAGATCCGCTCGGTGATGAACGTGCAGGAGGCGACCGCCAAGGCGCTGATCGTCGACACAGCCGCGCTAGACGCCGCGCAGCAGAACGGTGACGTACTGGGCGCCAACGCGGTGCTGATGGACGCGTACAACACGGACGTGCGGCCGCTGCTCGCCGAGGTGCGCGCCGAGATGGGCCTGGACCCCAACCCGATGGCGGCGTACGCCCGATCGGGTTACGCCGACAAGATCGTGGCCGAGCGGGTCGGCGGCCAGCAGGCCGGGTGGGGTGCCTGATGTCCACGTCCGAAGAACTGATCGCCCGCTCCAACCGGCTCGGCGCCGATCCCCGCAACACCAACTACGCCGGCGGCAACACCTCCGCCAAGGGGTCCGATGTGGACCCGGTGACGGGCCAGCCCGTCGACCTGTTGTGGGTCAAGGGTTCCGGCGGCGACCTGGGCACGCTCACACCCGCCGGGTTGGCCGTGCTGCGCCTCGACCGGCTCCGCGCGCTCGTCGACGTGTACCCCGGTATCGAGCGTGAAGACGAGATGGTGGCCGCCTTCGACTACTGCCTGCACGGGCGGGGCGGGGCGGCGCCGTCGATCGACACGGCCATGCACGGCCTTGTCGACGCCGCGCACGTCGACCACCTGCACCCCGACGCGGGCATCGCGTTCGCCACCGCTCTCGACGGTGAAGCCCTGACCAAGGAGTGCTTCGGCGACCGCGTCGTGTGGGTGCCGTGGCGCCGGCCCGGTTTCCAGCTCGGGCTCGACATCGCCGCCGTCAAGGCCGCCAACCCGCGCGCGATCGGTGTGATCCTCGGCGGGCACGGCATCACCGCGTGGGGCGCCACGAGCGAGGAGTGCGAGGCCAACTCGCTGGAGATCATCCGTGCCGCGCAGGCGTTCATCGACGAACGCGGGCGCACCGAGCCGTTCGGGCCGGTTGTCGAGGCGTACACAGCCCTCCCGGAAGCCGAGCGGCGCGAACGCGCCGCTTCGCTGGCCCCGGTGATCCGTGGTCTGGCCTCCACCGACCGGCCGCAGGTCGGCCACTTCACCGACAGCGACGCGGTTCTCGACTTCGTGTCCCGCGCGGAGCACCCGCGGCTCGCCGCGCTCGGCACCTCGTGCCCGGACCACTTCCTGCGCACCAAGGTCCGCCCGCTGGTGCTCGACCTGCCGCCCACCGCGCCGCTCGACGAGACGGTGGCCCGGCTGAAGGAGCTGCACGCCGCCTACCGCGACGCCTACCGCGCGTACTACGACCGGTTCGCCACCCCCGACTCGCCGCCTATGCGCGGTGCCGACCCGGCGATCGTGCTCGTGCCGGGCGTCGGGATGTTCTCGTTCGGGGCCAACAAGCAGACCGCCCGGGTGGCCGGCGAGTTCTACGTCAACGCCATCAACGTGATGCGCGGCGCCGAGGCCATCTCCAGCTACGCGCCGATCGACGAGTCGGAGAAGTTCCGCATCGAGTACTGGGAGCTCGAAGAGGCCAAGCTGCGCCGCATGCCCAAGCCGAAGCCGCTCGCCACGCGGGTCGCGCTGGTCACCGGCGCCGGCTCGGGGATCGGGCGGGCCATCGCGCTCCGGCTGGCCGCCGAGGGCGCCTGCGTGGTCATCGCCGACCGCGACGCCTCCTCGGCGGCTGCTGTGGCGGCCGAGATCGGCGGCGCCGACGTGGCCGTACCGTGCACTGTGGACGTTACCGACGAGGCGGCCGTACGGGCGGCGATCGACGCGACCGCGCTCGCGTTCGGCGGCGTCGACCTGGTCGTCAACAACGCCGGCCTGTCCATCTCCAAGCCGCTGCTGGACACCACCGAGGCCGACTGGGACCTCCAGCACGACGTGATGGCTCGCGGATCCTTCCTGGTAGCGCGGGAGGCCGCGCGCGCGATGGTGGCGCAGGGCATGGGCGGCGACATCGTCTACATCTCCAGCAAGAACTCGGTGTTCGCCGGCCCCAACAACGTCGCCTACGGCGCCGCCAAAGCGGATCAGGCCCATCAGGTACGCCTGCTCGCCGCCGAACTCGGCGAGCATGGCATCCGGGTCAACGGCGTCAACCCCGACGGCGTGGTGCGGGGCTCGGGCATCTTCGCGGGCGGTTGGGGCGCGAAGCGGGCGGCCGTTTATGGCGTACCGGAGGAGGAACTCGGCGCGTACTACGCCAAGCGCACGCTGCTGAAGCGGGAGGTCCTGCCCGAGCACGTGGCGAACGCGGTGTTCGTGCTGACGGCCGGCGAGCTGTCACACACGACCGGGCTGCACGTGCCGGTCGACGCCGGCGTGGCCGCGGCATTCCTGCGATGAGCACACCGGTCGCGGCGGTCGACCTCGGTGCGTCGAGCGGGCGGGTGATGGTCGCCAGCGTCTCGCCCGACGCGGTGACGCTCGACGAGGTGCACCGGTTCGACAACGGCCCGGTCAGCCTGCTCGGCCGGCTGCACTGGGACGCGCTGCGGCTCTACAGCGAGATCGTGGCCGGGCTGCGGGCCGCCGCGGCCCGGCGGCCCGACCTGGCCAGCGTCGGCATCGACTCGTGGGCGGTCGACTACGGCCTGCTCGACCGCGATGGCGCGCTGCTCGGCAACCCGGTGCACTACCGCGACTCCCGCACCGACGGCGTGATGTCCACAGTGGTCGGAAAGCTGGGCGCCGAGTCGCTGTACGAGACGACCGGGCTGCAACTGCTGCCGTTCAACACGCTGTTTCAGCTCGTGGCGGCCGGGTCGTTGGAGGGCGCGGAACGCCTGCTCCTCATGCCGGACCTTATCTCGTACTGGCTGACGGGTGTCGCGGGTACCGAGGTCACCAACGCCTCCACGACCCAGTTGCTCGATGTGCGTACCCGGGAATGGTCCTCCGATCTGATCGCCCGCGCGGGCCTGCCCGCGCGGCTCTTCGGTGACCTGCGGCGGCCCGGCGACCCTGCCGGCACGCTGGTCCCGGAGGTGCTCGACCGCCCGGTGCCGGTGACCGCGGTCGGCTCGCACGACACCGCGTCGGCCATCGTGGCGGTACCGGCCGACGGCGACCGGTTCGCGTACATCTCCTGCGGCACCTGGTCGCTCGTCGGCGTGGAACTGCCTGAGCCGGTGCTCAGCCCAGCCAGCCGCGAGGCCAACTTCACCAACGAAGCGGGCGTCGACGGCACCGTGCGGTACCTGCGGAACGTGATGGGGTTGTGGCCGCTCCAGGAATGCCTGCGCGCCTGGCCCGGTGCCGACCTGCCCACCCTCCTCGGGGAGGCAGCCGAGTTGCCGCCGCTCCGTGTCATCGTCGACGTCGACGACCCGGCCTTCCTACCGCCCGGCGACATGCCCGCCCGGATCGCCGCCGCCTGCGCCGCCACCGGCCAGCCCGTGCCCGGCTCCCCCGCCGAGTTCACGCGCTGCATCCTGGACAGCCTGGCGCTCGCACACCGCCGCGCCGTCCACCAGGCTCAGGAGCTGAGCGGCCACTCAGTCGACGCGGTGCACATCGTCGGCGGCGGCGCCCGGAACGCGCTGCTGTGCCAGCTCACCGCCGACGCCTGCGGCCTCCCCGTGGTCGCCGGCCCCGTCGAGGCGACCGCCCTCGGCAACGCGCTCGTGCAGGCCAGGGCGCTCGGCGTGGTGAGCGGCGGGCTCGGCGAGCTGCGCGCGCTGCTGCGCCGTACCCAGAAAATCGATGTCTTCCAGGCAAAGCCAGGAGTGGAGGCCGCGTGGCGCGCGGCCGAACGCCGGTTACGCTGACGGGGTCTTCGCGGCTCGGGGTGCTCGCGGAGACCCGGGGCGCTGCGCCTTCGTGCGGTAGGCGCAGCGCCCCACCACCCCTTTCCCGTGATCAGGGCGTCCCTCAAGTCGTTAGGACGACTACAGGGACGCCCTGATCTCGGTTTGGAAGGAGCGGCCGTCCAGGAGGTGGCCGGTCAGGGTCAGCGTGACGCGGCCGTCGTAGCCCCGTAGGGCCTCCTCGATCGCGTCGCGGTCGAAAACCAGCAGCAGGCGGTTGCCTACTGCCGCGTGCAGGCCGGGCCGCGGGGCGAGCAGGGTGCCGTTCGCGAAGAGGCGCACGGTCGCGACCGCCGCCTGCGCCGCGTCCACCGGCAACTCGACCACCGCGAGCGACCCGCCCAGCAGCGTCGCCGAGGCCGCCAGCGCCGGCCCCGTCCGGGCATCGGGTGCGGGCGCCGCCGGCATGCCACCGCCGAGGTAGTACGAGGTGTGTGGCGGCTGGTTGTACCCGGAGTTCTGCCACGCGACGCCCAGCCGGTAGATCGGGTCCTGCATGAGGGTGACGAACCGGTGCTCGGTCGGCGCCGCCGTCGCGTACAGCCGCAGTGCGCTGCTGTCTTCGGTGCGCCAGAGCACCTCCTCGCGCCAGTCGCCCATCAGGTCGGCTTGGAGCGACGGGTTGCCCTTGGTGCCGTTGTTGCTGAGTGTGCCGGTGGCGGTGAGCAGGTTCGTGGTACTCGATGCGGCCGGATCCCATTCGCCGATGGTGCCGATTCCGCGCCCCGCGTTCGCGTCCCAGGTGTGGTCGAGGATCTCCCGCTGGAGGTCGCCGTCCCACCAGATGGCGAAGTTCGCGGCCGGGATCCGGTCGCCGATCAGTTGGCCACCAGCGGTGTAGAGCCACCCGGTCGAGCTGTCGAACTCGCCACCGACCGCCCACGCCTCGGCGCCAAGGTGAGCCGGGTCGATGTCGGCTGAGGTGCCGCGCCCCGTGTCCTTGCCGGTCCGCTGCCCCCAGATCAGCGAACCAGTGCGGGCGTCGCGCATCTCCAGGCCGTACGCCGCCGACGTGTTCTCGTGTACGCCGAAGACCTCCAGCCCTGGCCGTGCCGGGTCCAGATCGGACAGATGCATGGCGTCGCCGTGGCCGAGGCGCGTGGTGTAGATGCCGGTGCCGTCGTCGTCGACCGCCATCGCGCCGTACGTGATCTCGTCGCGCCCGTCTCCGTCGACGTCGCCGACGCTCATGTTGTGGTTGCCCTGGCCGGAGTACCCCCAGTTGCCGGGTGCCTCGCTGTCGAAGACCCACCGCTGGCGAAGCTGACCGTCCCGCCAGTCGAACGCGGCGAGCACGCTGCGGGTGTAGTAGCCGCGCGCCATGACGATGCTGGGCCGCACTCCGTCGAGGTACGCGACGCTGGCGAGGAACCGGTCGGACCGGTTGCCGGACGAGTCACCCCACGACGAGGCGTCCCCGCGCTGCGGCACGTACTCCGTCGTGGCCAGCGCGGCACCGGTGCGCCCGTCGAAGACGGTGAGGAACTCGGTGCCACCCATGGGGCGACCGTTGCTGGTCCGGTGGTCGACGGTCGGGTCGCCGATGACAGTGCCCTTGCCGTCGACGGTGCCGTCCGCGGTCTTGACCACGACATCCGAGCGGCCATCACCGTCGAAGTCATAGACGAGGTACGGGGTGTAGTGCGCGCCGGCGCGGATGTTGCGGCCCAGGTTGATGCGCCACAGCCGCTCACCGTCCAGTGTGTACGCGTCGAGGATGACCTCGCCGGTGTACCCGCCCTGCGAGTTGTCCTTCGAGTTCGACGGATCCCACTTCAGCACGATCTCGTACTGCCCGTCGCCGTCGAGGTCGCCGAGGCTGGCGTCGTTGGCGTTGTACGTGTAGACGCCGCCGACCGGGGTGACCCCGTCTGCCGGCCGGTCGAGCGGGATGTCGCGGTGGTTCGCGGCCCACGGCTGGACGGCGGCGGTGCGCGCCCGCTCCCGCCCAGCCACGATCGGCGCGACCTGATATTTCGCACCTCGCTCCGGATCGAGGAAGTTGGTGCCGTCGAGCACCGCGATCCGCCGGCCATCGCGGTACAGGGCGAATCTCACGCTCTGCGGATCAGAGGCGAGCAGCCGCCAGCTCACGAGCGTGCCACCGTCGGCCGGCACCGCCACGAGACCGCGGTCGAGGCGTTCCGCTTGCCGCCAGGCGCGCACGGTCACCGGAGCGGCGACAGTGGCGGACGCGGCTGAGCGGCCGCCCGCCCCGACGGCGTACACCCGGTAGAAGTAGTGGGTCGCCGGTGGCGTCGGGTCGGTCCAGCCGGGCTTGGAAACGGTGGCCCGCTTGGTGAACGGCCCGTCCGTGGACTCTCCCCTGTGGACCTGGTACTCGACGGCGCCGCGGACTGAGCGCCAGGTCAGCTCCACCGACGAGGTCGTGGCGGCAACCAGCCTCGCACCGGTCGGTGCCGAGGGCGGCGGCACCGTCTCGTCGTAGACCGCCACGCGCAGCGGGTCGCTCGCCGCCGACTCCAGCCCGGTGGCGGTGACCTGACTGACCGAGTAGTCATACGTGTCACCGAGCGCGGCCGATGTGTCCACATAGGAGGCTTCGGTGGTCGACCCGATCAGGACTCCGTCGCGATACACCCGGTAGCTGGCACCGGTCGGCGTCCACGCGAGTTCGACAGGCGTGCGGGAGACCAACCGGAGCCCCGCGGGCGCCGCCAACGGGGTGATTTCCAGCGCGTTGACCCGCCCGTCCTGCCCGAGGTCGAGGTTGAGCTGCCCATCGGCGAGGCGCACGCCGAAGCCCAGTACCGCGAAGGAAGCCGTGGGTGACAGGGCCGTCCCGCGCACCACGCCCTCGGCCGCCACGGTCGTGGAGTTGGGCGCGATCTGGTCGCCGGACAGCACCGACACGTGGTAGTCGCCGTTCGGCAGGTCGACGGCGAACGAGTACTGCCCGGTGGTGAAGTCGCGGCGCAACGCGTCGGGCGCGCCCCGGTCGCGCACGGCCGGCCGCCTGTCGAACCCGTACCCGCGCTCCGATGTGTACAGCATCGTGTCGGCCACCCGCAGGTAGCCCTCGGCCAGCGGGCTGGTCGCCGTGCCGAAGTCGAACTTGAGGCCGGTACTGGGATCCAGCGGAGCCGCCTGGGCTGGAGCCGCCAGCGCCGAGGCGCCGAGCACGAGAGTGACCACGACCGCGACACGCTTCATGAAACGATCCAAATAGAACCTCGTGGAGGTGTCAAGACCGCGCCGCGGCAGCTCGCTCCCGCGCCATCGCGAGTGCGGCTACGCGGGGCGCTCCGGCCTGCGGCGCCGCGCGTTCCAGCATCTCCACGACAAGCCCTCGCAGCGTCGTGGATATCTTCCGGAACGCCGCGTCCGCCGTGGGCGGGATGTCGCCGAACAGCGTCCACCACCACCAGGCGTTCGTGGCCACATTGGCCACGAAGTCCGGGATCACGGGTACGCCCCGGGCGGTGAGCGCCGCCTCGGCGGCGGCTGTCGTGGGGGCGTTCGCCGCCTCCACCACGAGACTCGCGCGCACCTGGTCCACGTTGGACTCGTTGAGCACGTACGACAGCGCGGCCGGCACCAGGATCTCGGCGTCGACAGACAGCCACTCGTGGCGCGGCAGTTGCCGGTCACCGGGGCGCAGCGCCGACCGGTCCACCCGCCCGTACTCGTCACGCGTGCGCAGCAGCGCCTCCACGTCGAGCCCGTCCGGGTGCCACACCACCCCGTCGGCGTCGGCGATCCCGACCACCGGCACGCCCGCCCGCACCAGGAACCGTGCCGTGGCCCCGCCCATCGAACCGAAGCCCTGCACCATCGCCCGTAGATTGTGGAGCGGCAGGCCCACGTACTGCGCGGCGGCGAGCGCGGTCTCCGCCACCCCGTACCCGCCAACGAGGTCGGCCAGGCTGATCCCGTCGACCAGTACGGCGAAGCCGGCGCGCACCCGGCCCAGCGCGGTGCGCGGCTCCGGCACCAGGCGCAGGGCGGCCTCGATCGTCGAATCGAGCCCCGCCTCGGCGGCCACCTCTTCGAGCACGCTCTGCCGTACGCCGAGGTCCTCCCCTGCCGACCAGTACTCCTTGAGCAGCGGCTTCATCGCGGCCACGTACCTGGCGAGGACGCCCCGCGCGTCCGGATCGTTCGGCGGGCAGTCGATGCCGCCCTTGCCGCCGCCGAACGGCACGTACGCGTCCTTCGGCGAGTAGACCACCGCCTCCTTCAACGTCATCGCGCGCGCCAGATCGCGTACCTCGTCCAGCGTGCAGCCGTCGCGCATCCGCACACCGCCGCTCGCCGCGCCCCGTACCAGCCGGTCTATCACCAGGTAACCGCGTCGACCGCTGACGTCGTCGGTCCAGATGACTTCCAGAAAAGACATGTCGCCTCTTTACTGACTGATGACTCAGTCAAACGGAGCTTCCCCAGGATGGTTCGATCGTGCCGGTACCCGCTCACCGATTGAGTCGGACAGCGGTCAGCAAAACGGTCAATAATAAGATTCCACGCGTGACCGACCCGGAATCGTTCATCCGGAAACACACCCGTCTCGCACCCGCCCCCTTCGTACCCGAAATCCACCTACACCAGGCCGACGAGGCCATCGCCCTGTGGGAGGAGACCGAGGGCGAGGCGGCCGGGCCGCAGCCGCCACCGTTCTGGGCGTTCGCCTGGGCCGGCGGGCAGGCTGTCGCCCGGTACGTGCTGGACAACCCGGACCTCGTGGCGGGCCGGCGCGTGCTCGACCTGGCCGCCGGATCCGGGCTGGTCGCGATAGCGGCCGCCCAGGCCGGCGCCGCCCACGTCACCGCAGTGGAGATCGACCCGCTCGCGGTCGCCGCCATCGCGGTCAACGCCGCGGCCAACGGTGTCACCATCACCGCGACGCTCGCCGACGTGCTCGACACCGCACCCACCGACGACGTCATCCTCGCGGGGGACGTCTTCTACAGCCGCGAGATGGCCGGCCGCATGCTCGCGTACCTGCGCCGGGCCGCAGCGGGCGGAGCCCGCGCGCTGGCGGGCGACCCCGGCCGCGCCTACCTGCCGAAGGCCGACCTGCGGGAGGTCGCCGTCTATGAGGTACCGGTCGTCGCCGCCCTCGAAGACGCGGCTGTGAAACGCACGACGGTATGGGAGGTCATGCGCCGCCTCCCGCAGCCGCCACCAAGCGGAGGGAGCGCAGCGACCGGAGCGACTGGCGGCTACAGGGAGGCATAAGGGCGCATGACCCGCGCGAGCGCAGGGAGCGCCAGTTGGCTCAGCCCAGCACCGGTAGCCTGACCGGCGTGCTCTTCCGGACCTGGCTGGACACCGCCGACCGGCCCGACGTTCTGACCGTCGCCGACCACACCGGCACCGAGCACCTCGTCGTCACCCGGCACGCGCTGGTCCGCGAGGTGCTCGCCGACCCCCGCACCTACCGGCCCGACAACGCGCTCGACGCGGTCACGCCCATCCCGGTCGCGGCCCTGCGCGTGCTCACCCGATCCGGCTTCCGGCTGCCGCCCACCCTCGCCAACAACGGCGGCCCCAGCCACCCCGCCATCCGCGCGATCGTCGCCGACGCGCTGCACCCGCACCGCGTCGAGGCGCAGCGCCCGTGGCTGACGGCCGTCGTGCGCGAGCGCGTCGACCGGCTCGCGGCCACGCTCCGCACGGGCGAGACCATCGACGTGTACGCCGACCTGGCGGCCGATCTTCCGCTGCTGGTACTGGCCCGCCTCGTCGACCTGCCCGACGCCAAGGTCGAGGTGGTGAAGGAGTTCGCGCGGGCCGCCTTGGAGCTCTTCTGGGCACCCGTCGACCTCGACCGCCAACTCGCACTCGCCGAGACGGTGGGGCGGTTCCACGCCGTACTGCGCGAGTTCGCCGCCGGCGCCCCGGGACTGCCGGCGCGCCTGCGTGAGTACTCAGGCAGCCTGGACGTGACCGTCGGCGCCCTCTTCTTCCTCCTGGTGGCCGGCCAGGAGACCACGTCTCAGTTCTTGACCCTGCTTTTGCACCGCCTGACCGGCGAGCCCGCGATACTCGACGGCTTGGCCGCCGGCACCATCTCCCCCGCCGACGTCGTCGAAGAGGGCCTGCGCCTGGAGCCCCCGATCGTCACGTGGCGCCGCGTGGCCGCTCGTGACACGACTCTGGGCGGCACTTGCGTCGCTCGCGGCACCAGCATCGTCCTGTGGTTAGCGAGAGCCGGCCGCGACCCGGCATTGGTGCCTGATCCCCACACCTTCCGCCCCGGCCAACGCGGCTCCCGCCGCCACCTCGCCTTCGGCTCCGGTGCCCACCGCTGCGTAGGCGCCCACCTGGCCCGCATGGAGTCCGAAGTCGTGGTGACCGAGACCGCTCCGCTGTTACGCGGCGCCAGGGTCGTCCGCGCCCCCTGGACCCCCGACAACCTCTCCTTCCGCCTCCCCGACACCTTCCAAATCACCGCTTCCGCGGACGCGGCGCGCGACGGGCCATGATCGGTGGGCTACTGCCGGGCAGCGGGCAGGGCGCAGGCTCACAGCCCGCCCTCCCCGTCCGAGGTCCGACCGCCACCGCGGACCGCAGGCGGCCCGAGCGTGCCGGCGGTGATTATCTGCCTCGCCGATCAAGGACATCTCCACCGACCAAGGGCAAACGCACGCGGAAAAGAGATCCAACCACGTGCATTCGCCCTTGATCGGCGGCAAAAGGCGGCGCGGCGCGCCGCGCGACAGCGCGCGGCGCGGGAGCCGGGAGGGTGGGTGGTTAGGAGACTTCCTCGGCCCAGGTGCGCCAGTCGTCGAGGACGCCGTACAGGGGTGGGGTGAGCCAGCCCGGTGCGGAGCGCTGGAAGACGCCCGGGTCCATCGCGCCTGCCCCGTCGGGCAGGGCGCCGACCATCGTGGGGAGCAGCTCGCTCAGGTTTTCCCAGTGGACCAGCTCGGGCTCCGGCGGCCACGCACCCAGTATCACGCCCGCCGACACGCCGCGCCGTTCCAGCGCCTCCAGCGTCAGGGCGGTGTGGTTGAGCGTGCCGAGGCCGGCGCGCGACACCACCACGGCTTGCGCGTCGAGCGTTACGGCCAGGTCGGCCACGGTCCACGGGGAGCCGGAGGGGCGCAACCCCATCGGCACGAGCAGGCCGCCGGCGCCCTCGACCAGTACCAGGTCGTGCTTTTCGGCCTCGGCGCGCACCTCGTCGACGACCGTGTACAGCTCCAGTGGCGGCAGCTCTGCCACGCGGGCGGCGGCGAGCGGCGCCAGCGGGTCGGGGTACACGGCCAGGGTGCGCGCGGTCGCGGGGGCGGCCAGCCGGTTGACGACGTCGATGTCGGACAGCCCGCCCGGACCGGTACCGGCTTGACCTGGTTTTAGCACGGCGACCCGCAGCCCCGCGGCCTGTGCCGAGGCGGCGATCGCGGCGGTGACGATGGTCTTGCCGACGTCGGTGTCGGTGCCGGTCACCAGCACCGGACCGCGCCATTCCGAACTCATGGTGCGCACTCCACGATCACTTCGAGAGCCCTGTCGAAGTCGACCCGCGGCACGCCAGCGTTCAGGGTGAGGCGCAACCGGGCTCGACTGTCCGGAGTGGATGGCGGACGGAAGCAGCCTACGGCCACGCCGCGTTCCCGGCACGCCGCCGCCCACGCTACGGCCTCCTCGGGCCCGGGTGCGGTCACGGAGACGACGGCGCCGTCCGGTGTGGACACCTCGAATCCGGCGGCACGCAGCCGGCGTACCGCATCATCCGCGCGCTGGCGGAGCTCGGACCGCAGCGGGTCGGCGGAGCGCGCCAGGCGGAGCGCGGACAGCGCGCCGGCGACGACGGCCGGTGGTGGCGCGGTGTCGAAGATGAAGGTGCGGCCGGTGTCGACGAGGTGCCGGGCGAGCGCCGCGGGGCCGGCGACCACCCCGCCCGCCGCGCCGAGCGACTTGGACAGCGTGGCCGTCACGATGACGTCCGGCTCCCCGGCGATGCCCGCGGCCGCGACGCCGCCCGCGCCGTCGGGGCCGAGCACGCCGAGCGCGTGCGCGTCGTCGACGAGCAGCAGCGCGCCGTGCTGCCGGACGACCGCGTGCAGGGTGGCGAGCGGCGCCAGATCGCCGTCGACGGAAAAGATCGACTCGGTGACGACGACGGCGGCGCGGCCCTCCACGGATGCAAGCGCGGACGACACCGCCGAGACGTCGGCGTGCGGCGTCACGACCGTCTCGGCACCCGAGATGCGGCAACCGTCGATGAGCGAGGCGTGGTTGTGCGCGTCGGAGATCAACACCGTGCGGGGCTGGACCAGCGCACGCACCGCGCCGAGGTTGGCGAGGTACCCGGACGAGTACACCAGCGCGGCCTCGGCACCCATCCAGGTCGCGAGCTCCTTCTCCAGCTCGTGGTGCGCGTCGGTCGAGCCGCGCACCAGCCGCGACCCGGTCGCGCCCAAGCCGTACTCGGTCAAGGCCCGCTGCGCCGCCGCGATCACCTCGGGGTGACCGGACAGGCCCAGGTAGTCGTTGCCCGCGAGGTCGACCATGCCGCCCACCGGGCCGCGCGGGCGCAACTCGCGCGCCAGGCCGGCCTTCGCGCGCAGTTCGGCACGGCGTATCAGCGCCGCCTGCCAGCCGTTCATCTCGCCCCCCGCAATACGCTTTGCGCCTTGTAGGGTACGACCATGCCAGAGATCCTCGACCTCGCCCGGAACCAGGTACTGGACCGGGGCGTCGGCCTCGACGAGGCGGGCGTGCTCGCGGTGCTGCGGCTGCCCGACGAGCACATCTCCGACGCGCTCCAGCTCGCCCACGAGGTCCGGATGCGCTGGTGCGGGCCGGAGGTCGAGGTCGAGGGCATCGTGTCGCTCAAGACCGGCGGCTGCCCGGAGGACTGCCACTTCTGCTCCCAGTCGGGCCTGTTCACCTCGCCCGTGCGGTCGGTGTGGCTCGACATTCCCTCCTTGGTCGAGGCGGCGAAGCAGACGGCGGCCACCGGGGCGACCGAGTTCTGCATCGTGGCCGCCGTACGCGGCCCGGACGAGCGGCTCATGAAGCAGATGCGCGAGGGCGTCGCCGCGATCAAGGCCGCGGTCGACATCCAGGTGGCCGCGTCGCTGGGCATGCTGAGCCAGGCGCAGGTCGACGAGCTGGTCGAGATGGGCGTGCACCGGTACAACCACAATCTGGAGACGTGCCGCTCCTACTTTTCGAACGTGGTCACCACCCACACGTGGGAGGAGCGCTGGGACACCCTGCGCATGGTGCGCGACTCCGGCATGGAGGTGTGCTGCGGCGGCATCCTGGGGCTCGGCGAGTCGATCGAGCAGCGGGCGGAGTTCGCGGCGCAGCTGGCGGCGCTCGACCCGCACGAGGTGCCGCTCAACTTCCTCAACCCCCGGCCGGGCACGCCGCTCGGTGACCGCCCGGTCGTCGACGGCAAGGACGCGCTGCGGGCGATCGCCGCGTTCCGGCTCGCCATGCCGCGCACGATTCTCCGGTACGCGGGCGGGCGCGAGATCACCCTTGGTGACCTGGGTACCCGAGACGGGCTGCTCGGCGGCATCAACGCCGTGATCGTCGGCAACTACCTCACGACGCTGGGGCGGCCCGCTGGCGAAGACCTGGCCCTGCTCGACGAGCTGAAGATGCCGGTCAAGGCCCTGTCCTCGACGCTATGAACCCTTGGTGCGATCGCTGCGGCGGCCCGCTTACAGAAGGTGACCACGCGGCGTGCGATGCCGCCCGGCGCCTGGAGCCGCCCCGCTTCTGCCCGGAGTGCCGCCGCCGCATGAAGGTCCAGGTCCTACCCGCAGGCTGGTCCGCGTCGTGCGTAGAACACGGAACCCGCCGCTCGCCCTGACCTCGTGATCAAAGCGTCATTCAAGTCGCTCTTACAACTTGAATGACGCTTTGATCACAGCAGAAGGGCGAAGGGGTGGCCGCGCGCGGCCGGGGGGTGCCGCGCGCGGCCGAGGGGTGGGGCGTACTAGGCCGCCGGGGCGCGGTCCAGGTGCGGGTCGGCTTCGTCCCGTACTCCGAGCCAGCCGACCGGGATCGTGTCGACGACCGTGCCAGACGCGTCGGAGCAGCGGAAACGCACCAGTGCGGCCCAGTCGGAGGCGCTCTCGACGACGCCGGCACGCCGTACGCCGTTGCGGTTGACCCAGACCGTGTCGCCGCGCCGGTACGGGCCGCCCGGCGCCGACGAGCCCCCGTCGACCGCCACTATCCACGCGGTGCCGGGGCGGCCCGTGCTCCTGGTGCGCCGCTTCGCCTGGTACATCGCCTGGTCGGCGCGGCGCAGCAGGTCTGCGACGTCGGTGGAGCGCCCGGCCGGGACGAGGCCGATCGAAGCACTCACGCTGAGGGTGTGTCCGGCCACGGTCATCGGTGGCGAGATGGCGTCGCGGAGCGTGGCGGCGGCCGCCTCGCAGTCGGCGGAACGGCCGGTGAGCAGCGCCGCGAACTCGTCGCCGCCGAACCGGGCGACCAGGCTGTCGGCGCCCAGGCAGGAGGCGATCCGCCCGCCGATGACGCAGAGCACCATGTCGCCGATCTCATGGCCGTACGTGTCGTTGATCGGCTTGAAGCCGTCGAGGTCCAGGATGAGCACGGTGGCGTGGAGGTTGCCACTCAACAGGGTCGGCGCGAGTGCGTGAAAGAGCCGCCGGTTGGCGAGGCCGGTGAGCGCGTCGTGCCCGGCCATCCACCGCAGAGCCGCTCGTTCGCTTTCCAGCCGGGCCACGTGCGCCTCGAGCTGGTCCACCCGCGCCTGTAGCCGCGCGGTATCAGCCGCAGCGGTGGGGTGGAGGACTTCCATCGGCCATCCCCTCGTTACTACGGCGGACCGGGTGGTAGCCGGTGATGAAGGTCTCCCCTCAGCACATCTGAATCATGACAGCATCTCGGGGCCCGTGCAAGATTTCACGGCGACAACTGTCAAAACGAGATCGTGCATGCCGGCCGGTTTCGGCTACGCTAGGTGCGTCAAACTTTCGCGGTGAAAGAAAGGCCGAGGGCGGCGACAGACGCGTCTGCCTCCCACGGTGCAACGGGATCACGCGCCTGGCAATGGCTCAGGCCAGCCCGACTACAGACAGCTAGGTCGCCAGACGTACAAGGGAGTACCCGATGAACAGCAACACCAGCTGGATCATGTCCAGCAGGTCAACCGGCAACGGCGGCAGCTGCGTCGAAGCGCGCCGGCACGAGGGTCACGTCGAAGTGCGTAACAGCAAGGCGCCGGAGGCCGGCACCGTGCGGTTCACCACCGAGGAGTGGGACTCGTTCCTCTTCGGCGCGAAGCGCGGCGAGTTCGACGGACTGCTGGTGGACTGAAGCTCTTTACGGGACGCGCGCGACGCCCGCCAGCATCCGGGAACGCTCCGGCTCGGCGTCGAAGTCGCCCTGCTCAGCAGGGTTGGGCCGCCACTCCGGCTGCCACACCAGACCGGGCTCGACCAGGTCGAGCCCGTCGAAGAACCGCGCGATCTCCGCGTGCGAACGCATCTCCAGCGGCGTCGCGGTCTGCCGCCGATACACGTCCTGAGTGGACTTGAGATCGCCCTCGCTGAACGCCTTGCCCTCCAGCGTGCCGTGTGACAGCACGAGGTGGCTGCCGGGCGCGAGCGGGGCGAGCAGGTCGGCGACCGCGGCGTACGCCTCGGCGTTGTCGGGCACGAAGTAGAGCACACCAACCAGCAGCAGCCCGATCGGCTGGTTGAAGTCGAGCAGCTTGCGGACCTGCGGCGCGTCGAGCAGGCTCCGCGGGTCGCGCAGGTCACCGCGGATGGCGGTGGCCCACTGGTTGCCGTCGAGCATCTCCTGGCTCTCGGCCACCGCGACCGGGTCGATGTCCACATAGACCACTCGGGCGTCGGGCACGTCGGCCTGGGCCACCTCGTGGACGTTGCCCACGGTGGGGATGCCGGAGCCGATGTCGAGGAACTGCTTGACGCCCACGCTCGTCAGGTATCGCACCGCGCGGCCGAGGAAGGCCCTGTTGGTACGCGCGATGGCCTGGATCGACGGCGCCCTGCCCATGATCGCCTTCGCCGCGTCCTGGTCTGCGGTGAAGTTGTGGATGCCGCCGAGGAAGTAGTCGTAGATGCGCGCAGCGGTCGCGGGCTTCTGGTTGGCACCCGGTATCCCGGTCATCGGTACTCCTCCACCGGCACAGCGTCCTTGCTGATCAGGTCGAAGATCCGGCGATACTCGTCTACCTCGGCCTGCTCTTCCAGGTACAGGGCGCCCACATGGGACTCCAGGTAGACCACGTCCGGATCGTCGGGGTCGTCGAACTCCAGTATGCGGAACGCTCCCGCCATCGCCGCATGCGCCCCCACCGCGAACGGCAGTACCCGGATGTCGACATTGTCCTGAAGGGACAGCCGGCACATGTGCTCGATCTGGGCCTTGAGCACCTCTTCGCCGCCAACGGGCCGGACCAGCGCGCCCTCACCGAGCACAGTGACCAGTCGAGGCGGCGGTGTGCGGCCGAAGAGCGTCTTCTGCCGCTGGATGCGCAGCTTGATGTGCCGCTCGGCCGGCTCGGACTCGTGCGGCTGCTCGGCGCCGAACACGGCTCGGGCGTACTCCATGGTCTGCAGCTCGCCGGGCACGACCTCGCCGTCGTAGCTGTACATCCGCGAGGCCGACGCCTCCAGCCCGACGTACAGCTTGAACCACTCCGGGATGACCGGGCTGGCGTCCCACCACTCCGCCTGCGATGTGCCGAGCGCGAGCTCGGCCAGCGCGTCCGTGACGCTCTGATCGGCGCCGTACAGCCAGCAGAGCGCGCGCACGTTGGCCGCCGTGACCGGGACCTTGCCGGTCTCGATCCGGTGGAGCGTCGGCTCGGAGATGCCCAGCCGCGCCTCGGCCACCTCGCGGCGGCTCATGCCGGCGCCGGTGCGCAGCCGCGTCAACCGCCGCCCAAGCGTCCGTCTGACGACGCGCTGCCCTGTGACCGGCACACCCCACCTCCGCCCCGCGCTCCGGTCTCGACGAATGTGACGCCGAATACCGTACCCGCAACACGGTGTCGCCGACAGGCGACCCGCAGTGGAGGTGGGGTGTGTCCGCCCATTCCTACGCGACTGTGCAGGTCGCGCCGTTGATCGTGAATGACGTTGGCCGCTGGTTTGTCCCAGAGTGTGTGGCGTTGAACCCGGCACTCACCGTCCCGCCGGCCGCCACCGCCCCGTTGTACGACTCGTTCACGGCGGTGACCGCCGCGCCGGTCTGCGTCCAGCGCGCGCTCCACCCCTGGCCGATCCGCTGGCCGCTGGGGAAGGTGAAGGCGAGCGTCCAGGACTGCCACGCCGTCGTGCTGGTGTTCCGGATGGTGACGCTGCCCGTGAACCCGGTCGACCAGTCATTTGTGGTGTATGTGACGGAGCAGGGACCACCGGGTGCGGGGGTCGTGGGAGCCGGGGTCGTCGGCGCCGGCGTGGTGGGGGCGGGCGTCGTGGGACCGGGGGTGGTCGGCCCAGGAGTCGTCGGGCCGGGCGTGGTCGGGCCCGGGGTCACGGTGCCGGGGACGTCGCCCCAGAGCTTCACACCGTTTTCCCAGAGCGGAACGGCCCGGTTCGGCCCGGTCGTCGCGAGATACGACGGGTCGTTGGCCGAGTTCCAGGTGCCGCCTTCCGGTACCCCGACCTTGAACTGCACCTCCATCCGGTGCTGCGACTGACCCGCGGGCGCGATCGAGTACCCGTTGCAGTTCACCTCGACGTACCAGATGTCGCCGGAGTACTGCTGCGCGGTCGTCGGCGACGGGCAGCCCTGCGTGTACCCGGGAGTCACCACCGGCGCGGCCGTGCCCTCACGGGTGAAGTAGTACCGGAACACCGACTTCGTCAGCGCCCTGGCCGGGAACGCGGACTTGTTGTAGATGATGGCTTTGATGCCGGTGGCCCGCGGCTCGTTCTGCATCGCCGTGGTCTCCACAGTGAACTGATCGATGTCCGGTGTCTCCGCCTGCGGGAAGTTGGCGAGCGGGCTGCCGCCGTACTCCTGGTAGAGCCGCGCCACCGCCGACGTGAAGCCGGCGTTGTAGTCGGTGGCGACCTCGTTCATGACGTAGTCGTTGCGCTCGTCCTTGTACGCGTCGTCGGGCGAGGACGGGCCGCCGACCAACGCTCCATACAGGACATGCCGGGTGTTGGTGGGCACCGTCATGTTGTCCCACCACGAGCCGTGGGCGGTGCGGTGGTGCGGATTCTTCGGATGGTTGGCGCCGAACCCGATGACATAGCTGGAGCTACGCGGGTTGTCGCCGAGCGCGTAGTTGACTTGCCGCACCGCGAAGTCGTGGTATCGCGTCTTTCGCGCGGCGTCGGACGTCTTGTCACTGTAGACAAGCGCCACGAAGGCCGTGTTGGCCGCGTATCGCAGCGCGCCCCAACTGTCCACGACCACCATGCCGCCGGGCGAGGTGCGCACCTTCTCGCCGTTGACCCCGACGGTGAACCAGTCGAGCCAGCGGTTGGCGTCGTCGATGTACTTCTGCTTGCCCGTGAGGTTGGCCAGCAGCACGTAGTTGCCGTACTGCTTGTTGTCCCACGAGATCGTCCACTTGTACATCTTGGTGTTGGTCTGGTTCTCGTTGCCCTGCGCGTCGTAGCCGGCTTCGGCCTTGGCGAGGTAGGCCACCTCGCCGGTGGCCCGGTGCAGCCAGATGGCGCCCCAGACGAGTTCGTCGGCGAATCCGCTCCAGGAGCGGTAGAAGCTCGTCACGTCGGTGATGCACTCGTGGTACATGCGCTTCACCGTCTCGGCGAACGTGTAGAGCTGCCGCGCGTGGCTGAGCAATGTGTTCGCGTAGGCCGCGTCCGTCGGCCGGAAGACCATCGAGGAGGCCGCCATCGCTGCCGCCGTCTCCGCCGCCAGGTCCGCGCCGCCGCAGCTCGCGTCTATCTTGTACGCGGGCCGCGCCATCGGCAGCACCTCTGCCGGCCCCCACCACTTGTGGTCGTCGTCGCCCTTGCCCACCTGTCCATAGAGGACGTTGGCGGACGGGTGCGCCTTGATGAAGTAGTCGTTGGGCACCCGCAGGTTGTTGAGCAGGTGGGTCAGCTGTCCGGAGCCGGCGTACGCCTCGCGGTACTCCACCGCGCCCCACGCCAGCATCGTCGTGGTGAACGCCATCGGGAAGCCGAACTTCACGTGGTCGCCCGCGTCGTACCAGCCGCCCGTCAGGTCGAGCCCGACATCTGAGCCGTCGGTCAGCGCCGAGTCGGCGCGCCAGGAGACCCTGTTCCACGCCGGTTTGCGGCCGGACACCTGGGCCTCGTAGAAGAGGATGGACTTCTGGAGTACCTCACCGTAGTTGTACGGGCCGGCGGCGGCGCCCGACTGGGGCGCGGCCCAGATCGCGGCCCCGGCGGCCAGAATCGCGGCTGCCGTCGCCGCGACCGTTCGTCGATACCACCTGGTCCTATTTGCCACTAGAATCGCTCCTGTCCGTGGAGCCGCGCGCGACCACGCGTAGTGGAGGGGACATCGAGAGGCGGATGTGGGCGCATCCGCCTCTCGTCTTGTCCGGGTGCGCGGGAGGGTGTGGAACTATGTCAAAATGGGAGCGCTCCCATATATGAGCAACAATGTTCCCACACTGTTTCCCGTTTGTGAAGGCGCCCGAAAGCGCAGCTCACACCGTCGCGCCGGTGGTGATCAGGGCGTCCCTGAAGTCGCTCTAACGACGTGCGGGATGCCCTGATCACTGGACAGGGGAAGGGTCACCGTCAGGAGGGCGCCGTCGCGGTCGACATCGCCGAACGGGCCCAACCGCCGCAGCGCGCTCAGCATCGGCCGGTTGTCGGCGTACGTGTGCGCCACCAGCGCGGCGTATCCCGCCCGCGTGCCGTGCGCGACGAGCCGGCGCAGCAGTGCGGTGCCAAGGCCGCGCCGCTGCCAGGCGTCTTCGACCAGCACCGCCACCTCGCCGAGGTCGCCCTCCGCCACCAGGTTGGCCATGGCGACCAGCCGCCCGTCGTCGGCGAGCGCCACCAGGGTCACGCCGCGGGTGGGGTCGGTGAGCCGGGCGAGCTGCGACGGGGACGGTCCCGCCGTGGCGGTGAGGTACCGGCGCTGGCGGCTCCGGGATGAGCAACGGCCGTGCATGGCGCTTATCGCGGTCAGGTCGTCGGCCACGGCTGGCCGGACCCGTACCTCGGTCGCGTCGGGCAGCACCAGCGTGACCTGGTCGGCGGCGTGCCGCACCACGGTCGCCGCGAGGTCGACGAGCGCCTGCGCGCGGGCGTACTCCGCCGGGGTGAACGCCGGAGCCGGCCGGCTGATCTCGTACGCGCCACCGGCGGGGTCGACGAGCCGCATCCCGCCCCGGTCGGCACCGTACCGGTTGTGGCCCGGCGCGGGACGCCAGATCACCGCGTCGGCTCCGAGCAGGGCGGACAGGGCGTCGCCGAGCGAGTCGGGGTCACGCACCAGCCGGCTCGCGAGGCCGAGCGCCCGGGTGGGCAGGTCGGCGAGGTCACGCGCCTCGGTCCGGCCGACCCAGGCGTCGCGCCCCCGGCCCCTCTCGACGGCGGCCACCAGGTCGGCCTCGGTGAGGGCGTCTGGCGCGTCGACGAGGAAGTCGTCGATGGCGCCCGCCTCCGTGGTGTGCACCTGGACCGCGAGGATGTTGACCGACTTGAGCGCCAGGCTGGCGGTGAGCACCGACAGGTATCCCGGCCGGTCGTCCACCGTCGCCCTGATTCGCCACAGCGCCATGATTCGAAGCCCCCCTTTATGTTCGAGAAGCCAGCGGTGGTGCGGTGACCAGATCGAGCCGGTCGCCGAGGATCACGGCGGCCGCGCGGACGAGCTGCGAGATGCGGTCGACCTCGGTCACGTGGAACACGGGCGCGGGCAGGTCGAGGTCGTCGGTGTCGGCCCGGGCCACCATCAGTACGAGGCCGGCGCGGCCGAACGGCGCGACCGCGTACCGGACACCGTCGGGACCGGTCAGCGGGCGGGCCCGCAGCGGGGTCACCTCGGGCAGCCGCAGCGGGGTGGGCGCGCGCCAGCTCGCGTACGCCACCGCGGGCTCGCCCCCGGTGGGCACCGACGCGTCGGGCGCCCGCGCGCCGCTGCGTGCGGCCCAGTCCGCCGGCACGACGGCCGCGGCGGCCCAGTCGGCGGCCAGCAAGCCGGGCATCGCGTCGACGAGCGTGGAGAGGCCGTCGGCCGGGTTGGCGGCGACCTGGGCGAGCAGCTCGGCGTCGTGACCGCCGGAGACGGGCGCACCGATCGCCCGCCAGATGCCATCGAGATGTACTCCCGGGATGGCGGCGAGGCCCGCGCGGAGCCGCTCGACTCGCGATGCACCCGGCCACACGACGGTGAAGTCGTCGACGGCCCGGCCACCGAGCCGCTCCAGCACCACCACCTGGACGATGTCGGCACCGGCGACGCCGAGCGTGCGGGCGACCTGGCCCAGGGCACCGGGCCGGTCAGGCAGAGTCACCCGAACCCGCAGCAACATGACAAGCCTCCCGTCGGCACGCCGACGCTCCCGCGCCGGTTACCAGTCAGGATGCCCGATGACCATTTCGTCCCTGTTGCGGCGCCGTGACTCGGCCGCAACAGGACTCCCACTGATGCCAGCGCCCGGGGGCCCTGCGCCGGACTCGGCGGGCAGGCCCATAAGATGGTCAATCCGCAACCAATCACTACACTTTCCAAGACAGGGGCAAATCCTGCTGCAGGGCAATCATTCGCGAATGCCGTCGGCAGATCGGTGCAAATTTAAGACAATGATTGACTTAAAGTAGAGGCTTAGATACGCTCGTAACGTAGCTTGTTGCGGACCACACGCCACTCTTTGGCGTGTTTTTTGTCGCGCCTGGGTTGAGTCAGCTGCATTAAGGTAACCGCTTGAGTACCACACGGGGGTAGCAGAGGCAAAAATCAACTGCTAACAACTGGCTGCTTAAGTCTGAAATGCGGCCCACCGACGCTCGCCTCAAACAAGTAGTCGGTGGGCCCACTCCCAATGAAGGAGCGTGCGCAATGATACCACGTCGTGTGGGTTGGTTGGCGAGAGTAGTCGCCATGGCGCTGATCTCGGGCACAATGAGCGTCGTAACCAGCGGAACCCCCGCTGCCGCATTCGAGGGATGCCCCTCGGCAGACCCAGAGGCCATAAATGAGTTCTTGGCGGAGATGGCCACGTCAGGCTTGCCTGCGGATGGCGCAGATGCGGCAATTACGCAAGAGTTTTGTAGTCTGACGCCGGTTGGCGATTACAATGACATCGTCCCGCAGCCGATGAGCAGCCCGTCGAACGTCGATTGGTACAACATGTCGATGTTCTACGACAACGCCGTCGGATACTATGTGGCTACGTCGACCTGGAAATGGGTCAACCAGGGGTTTATCGACGACGACATCGTCGTCTGCGTCAACAATAACGTCGGCGGAAACGACGCCGTGGGGATCCGATTTAGCGGAGGCGGCATGCAGATTATCGGTCGGTCTGCAACCGCGTGGGGGAATCCCGCCAAGGATGGCTACCAGAACGACTTCGGTTTCGCCACTATGGCTAATTCGCAGGTAAGTGATTCTGGCGTCGGTATGGTGAAGCAAGATACGGCGGTCAAGCTGAAGTCGGAACCGCTCGGCAGTTGTACCGACGGTCAATACGACTACAACATGTGGGGAGGCTCGGCCACCGTCACCTTCCGTAACCTCAACGGGTGCCGGAACGTGCAGATGTATCCTGGCTACGTCCATACATGGAACAGCACGAGCGTCACCTCCATCGGCGCGGGGCCATACCAGTTCTCCATCGGTTGGTCTAGTGCCGGTGAGAGCTGGGTCAAGGAAGAAGCTGGTCCAACGGCAAACATATGTGATTGATCGTGGGGTAATGAGGCAGGTCAAGGTCGCTCTTACCAGGGTGCGGCGAATCCGCACCCTGGGCTGGGTCGTTGGAGTCGTCGTACTTCTCATCGGAGCCTGGATCGGGCTGCGGTCCGTCGCTTGGGCGAAGATATCAGTTCGAATAGAGGGCACATACGCCGTCAGGCCACTCGACGAAACGGCGGCTCAGCAGATCTGGCAGAAGCTGCGCGCTGGGCCAGACTCGATCATCCCTCCGGGACCTAAGACTCTTGTAGAGGTATCTTGGAAAGATCGACAACATGTTCATTGGCCAGCCTCACAGTGCGACTTCATCGTCCTCCTGACACACAGTATGCATGGCACGGTTATTGGGTTCGAGGACAGCAACCGCTTCGCAATGGGATCTGCGGGCGTATTGGAAAAGGTACTTGAGAGCTATCCGGACATTCCGACACGGCACAACGACGCCGGAGAGCCGGAACTCGACGGCACAGCATTCTTTATCGACTCGCAGCAAGGTAGGCCAACGCTTTCAGTACTGTTGTCCTGGGACACTCCGAAACCTTCACTATTCCCAGTTCGCGCCGGCGTTGCCTTCGCTTGCGACAACCGATTTATCGATTTCCACTGGCTCTCTTCCACGCGTTCCCCATAGTTTGGGACCACGGTGGAGCCTATGGTGATCACGATATTGATATGCAATGATCGAGTCGTCTCGGCGTTAATGTCAGACTCCACAGTCGAAATTCGTCGATAGGAGGTTCTCTGATGCGCCAAGCAAATTTGGCACGTCTGACCGCAACACTGGCGATGCGGATCACTACCGTCAGCGCTTTGGCCCTTGCCAGCGTACTGACAGTCGCACATCCGGCTCAAGCATTCCCACAAAATTGCTCTAGCTGGGCGATCGGCGAGGACGGAGTCGAGAATGGCGCGGTTGGCCAGTGCTTGTCCGGCACGGGGACGCATCGCATAGCAATTCATTGTTCGAATGACAGCGATTACTACGGGGACTGGAAGAATACCGGCTCGCTCATCACCAGGCGATCGTCCCGGGAGTGCCCACTCGGGCACATTCTCCGCTACAAGTGGCAGGAACTCCGCGGTTAACTTGGCCTTTCTTAGAAGCCGCCCACCCCGTGCTTAGACGAACTCCCGAACCACGGTCGAGCCGGCCACACACGCTGGCCGGCTCGACCGTGGCCTAGCCGGGTTCGCGTCCCGGTCATATCAGTCAGGCTGAGGCTCGCTCCACCATGTGCGTGTCCAAGAGCACGTACGGAAGGTCGAGCTCGTCGCGCCGGATGAGCGACAGCAGCAGGTGCGCCATGTGCCGCCCCATCTCCTCCACCGGCTGGTAGACGGTGGTGAGGGGCGGGTCGGACTGCCGGGCGAGCTCGTTGTCTTCGAACCCGACGACCGCGACATCGTCAGGCACCCGTCGGCCGGCCTCCCGGAGCGCCCGCAGCGCGCCCAACGCCATGACGTCGGACGCCACGAACACCGCGTCGAGGTCGGGGCTCACGTCGAGCAGCCGGCGCATCGCCACCGTGCCGCTGGCCTCGCTGAAGTCGCCGTACGCGATGAGGTCTTCGGTCACCGCGCCGCCGTGCGCCCGGATCGCCTCCTTGTATCCGACGAGCCGGTTGATGCCCACACCCATGTCCTGCGAACCGGTGATCGTGGCGACCCGGCGGCGTCCCTTGTTGATCAGGAACTCGACCGCCTGGCGGGCGCCACCGGCGTTGTCGACGTCGACGAAGTTGGCGTGCTGGGCATCCGGCGCGAGCATCCTGGCCGGACGCCCGCCGAGCACTGTCGGCAGGCCGCGCTGCTCCAGCAGCGTCGGCAGCGGATCGGCGTCGTGCAGCGACAGCAGCAGTACGCCGTCGACGTGCTGGCTCGTCAGGTGGTGCTCGACCTTTTCACGCTCGGCCGGCGACTGCGCCAGCGCGAGCCAGAGCTGCATCGGCGTGTCGAGCAGCCCGGCGTGGATGCCCCGGACGATGCCGGCGAAGAACGGCTCGCCGAACAGTCGCTCCCCCGACTCGGAGATGACCAGGGCCACCGAGTCGGTCCGCTGCGTGACCAGGGCGCGCGCCGCCCTGTTGGGCACGTACCCCAGTTCCTCGATCGCCTGGTTCACCGCCGCCCGAGCCTCCGGGCTGACCTGCGGCGAGCCGTTGACGACGCGGGACACGGTGCCCCGGCCAACCCCGGCGCGGGCAGCTACCGCATCAAGGGTGGGACGGCCGAGCGACCGCGTGCGCTGCGTAGTCATCGTGTGCTCCTCGGACGGCGGGCGGGCCGGTGCCGGTACCTGGTGGGGTCCGTTGCCCCGGCCCCTCCATAGTGGCTGACCACAACTATTGTGCGACCAAACCGTTGTTTCGGATCACCGCGGCGTACCATTTGGCGCTCGACTTCGGGATTCGGGCCTGAGTCTCGTAGTCGACATAGACCATGCCGAAGCGCTTCGAATATCCCCAAGCCCATTCAAAGTTATCCATGAGCGACCACGCGAAGTATCCACGTAGCGGCACGCCAGAGGCTATCGCCTCGTGGCAAGCCCGCAGGTGGGAATCGAAGTAGGCGAGCCGATCGGCGTCGTGCACCTCACCGTCGACGACCTCGTCGATGAACGCCGAACCATTTTCCGTGACGTAGAGCGGAAGCTCCGGGTACTCGCGGTGCACCCGGGTCAGCACCTCGACCATTCCGGGAGCGTCGATCTCCCAGTTCATGTCGGTGACCGGAAGGCCCCGGTCGCCGAACGTGACGTGCTCGCTGCCCGGCCAGGTGGACGGCTTGCGCCAGTGCGGACCGGGCTCCTCCCCCTCGGGCGGGGCACCCACGACGTACCGGCTGTAGTAGTTGACGCCCAGCACGGACAGCGGCGTGGAGATCACCGCGAGGTCCTCGTCGCGGACGTGCGCGAAGTCGGTCACGTCGCGCAGGTCGGCGACTACGTCAGCGGGGTACTCGCCGCGCAGGATCGGGTCGAGGAAGAAGCGGTTGGCCAGCCCGTCGATGCGGCGTGCGGCGTCCGCATCGGCGGGCGAGCCGGTCAAGGGCGAGATCGCGTACAGGTTGAGCGTGACGCCCACCTCGAGATTCGGCCGTGACGCCCGGATGGCCTGCGCCGCGAGCCCGTGGCCCAGCATCAGGTGGTGCCCGGCTCGCACCGCGTCGGCGCCGTCGCTGCGACCCGGGGCGTGCACGCCGGAGCCGTAGCCGAGGAACGCCGAGCACCACGGCTCGTTGAGCGTCGTCCAGTACCGCACCCGGTCACCGAGCGCGCCGACGGCCAGTTCGGCGTACTCGGCGAAGCGGTCGGCGGTTTCGCGCGCCGGCCAGCCGCCGGCGTCTTCGAGTGCCTGGGGCAGGTCCCAGTGGTAAAGCGTGACCCAGGGCTCGATGCCGTGCTCGTGCAGGTCGTCGACCAGCCGGCTGTAGAAGTCCAGGCCCGCCTGATTGGCCGGCCCGGAGCCGCCGGGTTGGATGCGCGGCCAGGAGAGCGAGAACCGGTACGAACGCAGTCCGAGCTCCGCCATGAGCTTCACGTCTTCGGTGACGCGCCGGTAGTGGTCGCATGCCACGTCGCCGGTGTCGCCGTTCCGGACCTTGCCGGGCGTCCGGCAGAACGTGTCCCAGATCGACGGTGCGCGCCCGTCTTCCGCGGCGGACCCCTCGATCTGGTACGCGGCGGTGGCCGCACCCCAGAGGAAGTCCGCCGGGAAAATCGGATCTGTGAGCTCGGACTGGTCGTTCGTCACGCTTTGACCGCACCTTCCATGATGCCGCTGATGATCTGACGGCCGAACAGGATGAACACGATAGCCAGGGGCACCGTTGCGAGCGCCGTACCGGCGAAGACCTGCGAGTAGTCCGTGTAGTACGCCTGGTTCAGGCTACGCAGGGAGATCTGCACGGTGGGATTCGCGGGGTCCTGGAGCACCGTCAGCGGCCAGAGGAAGTCGTTCCAGGTCTGCATGAAGATGAACAGACCCAGCACCGCCGCGGCCGGGCGGAGCGCCGGCATCACGATGCTCCAGTAGATCCGCCAGGTGGAGGCGCCGTCCACCCGGGACGCCTCGATCAGCTCGTCGGGCACGGTCTGGCTCACGTACTGGCGCATCATGAACACGCCCCACGCGCTGACCAGCGACGGCACGATGACCGCCTGGAGCTGGTTCTGCCAGCCGAACTTGACCATCATCTGGTACAGCGGGATGAGGCCGAGCTGCACGGGCACCATCATCGTCGCCAGGATGATCAGCAGCATCGCGTTCTGGCCGCGGAACCGCAGCTTGGCGAACGCGAACCCGGCCAGCGACGAGAAGAACACGACGGCGACCGTGACCACCGTGGAGATGATCAGCGAGTTCGTCAGGCCGGTCACGAACGCGGCGTTCTCGTTGTCGAGGACCCGGCCGATGTTGTCGAAGAGGTTGCCGCCCGGTGTGAGCGGCGGCGGGACGCTGCCGATCGCGTCGTTGGTGCGGGACGCGATGACGACCATCCAGTAGAACGGGAAGAACGACACGATCGCGGCCGCGATCAGCGTCACGAAGGTCAACGGGCTGGCCTTCCATAGCCGCGACGCGGCGCCCTCGGCCTTGGGCTTGCGGGCCATCACCGGCCTCCCTTCACTTCGCCGAGCCGATGCGACGGGTCAGCAGGTAGTTGATGAACGCGACGATCACGATCAGCAGGAAGAGCGCCCAGGCGACGGTCGCGGCGTACCCGAGGTTGAACCGGGTGAACATGTTCTCGAAGAGGTACATCGTCACCGTCTGGTACTGCCGCAGCGTGCCGCCGGTGTAGTTGCCGGAGCCGGAGGAGAACATCAACGGCTCGGCGAAGAGCTGCAGGCCACCGATCGTGGAGATGATCACCGTGAAGATGATCGTCGGGCGCAGCATCGGCACCGTGATCTGCCAGAACTGGCGGCGCGCCGAGGCGCCGTCGAGCGCCGCCGACTCGTACAGGTCCTTGGGGATCGACTGCATCGAGGCCAGGTAGATGAGCGTGTTGTATCCGGTCCAGCGCCAGTCGACCATGGTGGAGATCGCGATCCAGGACGCCCACTTGGTGGCGCGCCAGTCGATGTTCTCCACGCCGAACCAGCCGAGCACCCAGTTGGCGATGCCGAAGTCGCGGTTGTAGATCTGGCCAAAGATGATCGCCACGGCGGCGGTCGACGTGATGATCGGCACCGCCATGGTCATCCGGAAGAAGCCGCGCCCCCGAAGCTTCCGGTTGAGCGCGTTGGCCAGGTAGAGGCCGATCAGCAGCTGCGGGACGGTCGAGACGACGAAGATGCCGAGCGTGTTGTAGACGGAGTTCCAGAACTGCTCGTCCTTCATCAGGGCGGTGAAGTTGTCCGCGCCGACGAACTCGCCCTCGCCGCCGAGCGGCTGGTTGTGCAGCGACACCCAGAACGTGTAGACGAGCGGATAGAGCTGGAAGATCAGGAAGATCACGAAGAACGGCGCGACGTACAGGTACGGCGACGTCTTCATGTCGAGCCGGGTGCCGAAGGTACCGCGGGCCTTGCGTGGTGGTGGGGGTTGGGCGTGGCTGTGCGCGGGCCGGCCACGGCGCGTGCGGTCCGCGGTGTTGGGTGTCATCGGGGCTTCCTTCCGATCCGGGCCGGTCGGGTCGCGCGGCGGGTGGCGCCGGTGAGTTCCGGCGCCACCCTCACTGCTTTCTCGCAGGCACTCCGTTACTTGGAGGCTGCTTCACCGGCCTTGAGCGCGTCTTCCCATGCCTGGGCCGGCGTGCGCTGCCCCTGCTCGATGCTGCGGAGAGCGTTCTCGACCGCGTCCCGCACCGCCTGGTTCTTCGGGCCGAGGTACACCGGCTTGAAGTCCTTGGCGCCGGCGCCGAAGATCTCGCCGGTGGGCGCGTTGCTGAAGTAGTCGTTCTTGCTGGCCAACAGCGTCGGGTCCTCGAGAGCCTTCGGCGACGACGGCAGGTTGCCCAGCGCCTTGAACGCCTCGAGCTGCGCCTCGGGGGTGGTCAGGAACTTGGCCAGCTCAGCGGCCTCCTTGGGGTGCTTGCTCTGCTTGGGCACCGAAAGGAACGAACCGCCCCAGTTACCGCCGTTGCCGGGCGCCTTCGCGATGTCCCACTTGGCGGCGGCCGCGTCGCCCGCGTTGCCCTTGATGACACCGGTCATCCAGGCGGGGCAGGTGACGATGGCGAACTGGTCCTGCTTGAAGCCGGTGGCCCACGGGTCCGAGAAGGTCTGGAGGCCGGCGGAGAGCTTGGCCTCGATCGCCTTGACGGTCAGGTCCCACGCGGTCTTGACGTCCGGGTTCGAGCTGAGCACGAACTTGTCGGACTTGTCGTAGTACGTGTATCCAGTGCCGTTACCGGCGGTCTGCATCAGGATCGAGTTGTACGTGTTCGTCGCGGCGTCCACGAACTTGACCTTGCCGCTCTTCGCCTGGAACTTCTTGCCGGTCTCGATGAACGCGTCCCAGGTCGGCCACTGCTGTGCCACGGCCGCGCGATCGGTGGGCAGGCCCGCCTTCTCGAACAGGTCCTTGCGGTAGCAGATCGCCATGCTGCCGACGTCGGTGCCGAGGCCGAGGATCTGGTCGCCGGCCTTGCCGTCGTTCCACTTCCAGGGCAGGAAGTTGCTCTCCAGCGAAGCCGCGCCGTAGTCGCCCAGGTTCACGAAGTTCTGCTTCTGGGCCTTGAACTGGACGATCGTGCCCTCTTCGAGCGCCACGATGTCGCCAGCACCGGCACCGGAGGCCATCCACTGGGTGAGGCGGGTGTTGTAGTCACCGAGCCCCATGCCCTTGCCACGCTGCTCGATCTTGATGTTCGGGTGGTCCGCTTCGTACTTCTTGATCAGCTCGTCGTACCCGAAGCCCTGCTCACCGAAGATGTCGACAGTGAGCTTGATCTGCTCATTGCCGGAACTGCCTTCGTCGCCGTCATCGCCGCACGCGGTGGTCACGGCGAGTACCGCGACCGAAGCGAGCGCGACCGCCGCAAACCGCCGGCGCGTCGTAACGCTCATCCCTGACCCCTCTCAGGTCGTCATGTGTGTGGTGGGGGTGTGCCGGTGCCCCGCCGTCACGTCGCGACCGCACGAAAAGTGCGGCACGCAGCCGCGAAGGACGGCGTGTCTGGCGCCACACGGTGCCCGGTGTGGTCCTGACCACACCACCGCCGGGAGCGCTCCCATGAGATTGCCGGGGCGTTTCTAGGGTGTCAAGACCCAAGTGGGAGCGTTCCCATTTCGTTACTCGCTGCAGGGGCGAAGTCGGAATTAGAGAACAGAAGGGGTGAAGGGGCCCCAAAAAACGCCCACAAAACCGGTCAAACGGTCTCGGGAAACCGATCTATTAACACGAAAAGTCGCTTACGCCAAGCGGCGCAGCAGCGTGCTGATTCTCTCGGCGTCGAAGGCCGCGGGATCGAAGGCCCGGCCGATCCACAGGCGCATCGATTCATGTTCAGGGTGTGCGGGGTCGCGGACCGCTGCCAGGAACTCCGCGTATCCGAACGCGCCGCCGACGTCTTCCGGCGGGCACGCCCGCGCGCCGCCCACGCAGGCCGGGTACCGCTCGTCGGGCTCCGCGCCGAAGACGTCTTCGACCACGATCTCGTGCTCCCACCAGTCCCCGAAGTCGTACGTGTAGCCGAGCCGGGTGCCTTTGGACGCGATGGCGTCGAGACGGACGTCGAGCTCGTCGCGCAGCGCCAGCTCGCCGTCTGGATCCGGCTCGCCGTACTGGACGCCGTCGACGTCGAACGAGTGCAGGTGGTAGTCCTGCCAGCCCATCGAGTACTGGATCACGCGGTGCAGGCGGTCGAGCGTGTAGCCACCGGGAACGAGGACCCGCCGCCACACCGCCGGCCGGACATCGGCGAGCGTCACCTTGAGCTGGTAGATCTGGCGCGGCATGGCGTTGTTGTCTCCCATTCCGTAGGGTTCCGGTCTCCCATTCCGTAGGGTTTCCCCATGATTTGCAGGGCCTGCCGGGCCAAGCGTCACGAGGAGTGCCGGGGGCGGAGCTGGTGTGACTGCCAGCACCGTACCCCGCAACCGACCCCACCTGTCACGGGTCCAGCGGGGGAATGATGGATATCGCCCGGCTTTGGCCCGACCCCGACGCGGCACCACTCGACGACGCGGCCCTCACCGAGCTGTACGCCCACCGCGCCGGCCCTGACCTGCGGGTCAACTTCGTGTCCAGCGTGGATGGCGCGGTCGAGCTGGACGGGTACTCGGAAGGGCTGTCCAGCGGCTCCGACAAGCGCGTGTTCGGCCTGCTCCGGATGCTCTGCGACGCGCTCGTGGTCGGCGCGGGCACGCTGCGCCACGAGGGGTACCGGGCGCTCCGGCTGGACGAGAAACGGCGGGCCTGGCGTACGGCGCGCGGGATGTCCGAATACCCGACGCTCGTGGTCGTCTCGGGCGCCCTGGAACTCAACCCGGCGCAGGCGGCGTTCGCCGACGCCCCGGTCCGCCCGATCGTGGTCACGCACGGCCGCGCGCCGGCCGACCGCCGCGCGCTGCTCGAACCCGTCGCCGACGTGCTCACGGTGGGCGACGACCGCGTCGACCTGTCGGCGGCCCTCGCCAGGCTGCGCGAACGCGGCCTCGCGCACCTGCTCTCCGAAGGCGGCCCGCACCTTTTCGGCGCGCTGCTCGCCGAAGACCTCGTCGACGACGTGTGTCTGACGATCTCGCCGCTCGTGACCGGACCCGGCGCCGGGCGCATCGTGGCCGGCGCCCCCACACCACCGAAGGACTTCACTCTCCGTCACGCGTTGATAGCGGACGGCGCGCTGCTGACGCGATACGGCCTCGATCGGTGAACGTGGCACACCGGCACAGGTGAGTCGCACGGGACGGCGTCGTACCCGTGAGGCACGATGAGATCCGTGGCAGACAGCGAGACACAAGCGCCCGGTGAGCCGGTCGGCCGGGTGCTCGGCACGGCCGACGCCACTCCCCTGCAGTTCTGGACCGCGGTCACGCCGGGGAGTTACCTCCAGCTCGACGACGTGGTCGTCACCAAGCGTGAGCTTCCCGACCGCGAGCCGGTCACGATCGCTGGCGTGGTGACGCAGGTGCGGGCGCGGCACGAGGGTGCGCAGTTCGACTCCGACGTATTCGCGATCGCCGACGGCACGCTGCCCGCACTCGTGCAGGAGGCCGCCGAGATCACCACCACGCGGGTCGACCCGGAGCTGTACGTGCCGCCCTCCCCCGGCGCCATCGTGCACCGGGCACAGGGCGACGCGCGCGCGGCCGCGCTGCACTTCGACCGCATGGAAAAGCGCATCCCGATGGGCACGGGGCGAGACGGCATCCCGGTCTACCTCAACGCCGACTTCCTCGACGGCAGCCGCGGCGCGCACGTGTCGATCTCCGGCATCTCCGGCGTGGCCACCAAGACCAGCTTCGCCACGTTTTTGCTGTACTCGGTCTTCCGCTCCGGCGTCCTCGGCGGCGACGCGGTCAACGCCAAGGCGCTCATCTTCAACGTCAAGGGCGAAGACCTGCTCTTCCTCGACCACCCCAACGCCCGGCTCGACGACGCCACCACCGCCGCGTACGCCAAGCTCGGCCTGCCCGCCACGGCCTTCCCCGACGTGCGTGTCTACGCCCCGCCGCGGGCCGGCGACTCGTCGGGCTCACCCGACGTGAGCAGCCGCCTCGCCGGCGTCGACAGCTTCTACTGGACGCTTGGCGAGTTCTGCGAAAAGCGCCTCCTGCCGTACGTCTTCGCCGACGCCGACGACGAGCGCCAGCAGTACACGATGGTGGTGCACTCGGTCACCGCGCACCTCGCGCGCGCCGCGACGTCCACCGACGGCGGCGTGGTCGTCGAGGGCACCAGCCTGCACTCGTACCCCGATCTCGTCGACCACATCGTCGAGCAGCTCACCGACGACGAGACCCGCCACACGTGGGCCGGCAGCGCCATCAACATCGGCACCGTCAACGCGTTCGCCCGCCGGCTGATCGCGAGCAAGAAAGACCTCGCCCGGCTGATTCGCGGGGATCTCGCCACCCGGCGCCCGCACGCGGTCAACACCGCCGAGAGCGCCCAGGTGACGGTCGTCGACCTGCACAACCTGCCCGATCGCGCGCAGCGCTTCGTGGTCGGCGTGACGCTCAAGACCGAGTTCGAGCGCAAGGAAAAGGCGGGCACCGCGAAACCGCTGCTGTTCGTCGTGCTCGACGAGCTCAACAAGTACGCGCCGCGAGAGGGCTCGTCGCCGATCAAAGAGGTGCTGCTCGACATCGCCGAGCGCGGCCGGTCGCTCGGCGTGATCCTGATCGGCGCGCAGCAGACCGCCAGCGAGGTCGAGCGGCGCATCGTCACCAACTCGGCGATCCGGGTCGTCGGGCGGCTCGACCCCGCCGAGGCGTCCCGCCCCGAATACGGCTTCCTGCCGCCCGCACAGCGCCAGCGCGCGCTGCTCGCCAAGCCCGGCACCATGTTCGTCAACCAGCCCGACATCCCCGTGCCGCTGTGCCTGGAGTTCCCCTTCCCCGCGTGGGCGACCCGGGTCTCCGAGGCGGGCCAGGCGCCATCCGCGACACTCCGCTCGATCGTGCAGTCGGCCGACCCCTTCGCCGTGGTCGGCGGCCGCCCTGACGACGAGATTCCGTTCTGATTTCGGGGGGTCCACCATGAAGATCCTGCACACCTCCGACTGGCATGTCGGCAAGGTCCTCAAAGGACAGTCCAGAGTCGACGAGCACATCGCCGTCCTCGCCCAGGTGGTCGAGATCGCCCGCGACGAGCGGCCCGATCTGGTCATCGTGGCCGGCGACCTGTACGACACGGCGGCGCCGTCGCCGGAGGCGACAAAGCTTGTCACCCGGGCGCTCTCCGCGCTGCGGAGCACCGGCGCCCAGGTCGTCGCGATCGGCGGCAACCACGACAACGGGCCCACGCTCGACGCGCTGCGCCCGTGGGCCGAGGCCGCCGGGGTGTCGCTGCGCGGCACCGTCCGCGACTCGGCCGCCGAGCACCTGATCGAGGGCGAGACCGCGGGCGGAGAGCGCTGGCGACTGGTCGCGCTGCCGTTCCTGTCGCAGCGGTACGCCATACGAGCCGCCGAGATGTACGAGCTGACCGCGGCCGAGGCTTCGCAGACGTACGCCGACCACATCGGACGGTTGCTGTCCGTCCTTTGTGCTGGCTTCGGCTCCGGCACCGTCAACCTCGTCACCGCGCACCTGACCGTGGTCGGCGCCACGATGGGCGGCGGCGAGCGCGAGGCGCACACCGTGATGGGATACGCGGTGCCGTCCACCGTCTTCCCGAGCAACGCGCACTACGTGGCGCTCGGCCACCTGCACCGGTCGCAGCAGGTGGTGGCGTCCAGCCACGTGCGATACAGCGGCAGCCCGCTCGCCATCGACTTCGGCGAGGAAGACAACGCACCCTCGGTCACGATCGTCGAGGTCACCGCCGACACGGCCCCCCGGGTACGCGATGTGCCGGTCACCGCGGCCACGCCGCTGCGCACGGTCCGAGGCACGCTCGCGCAGCTGTCCGAAGTAGACCCTGGTGAGGGCTGGCTGCGCGTGTTCGTACGGGAGATGCCGCGGGCGGGGCTGCGCGAGGAAGTACAGGCGTTGCTGCCCAAGGCGTTGGAGGTCCGCATCGATCCGGACCTGTTGCGCGAGCTCGCCGAGGCACCCGGAGCGCGCGCCGCGCAGCGGGCCGGCCGATCACCGCGCGAGCTGTTCGCCGACTACCTGGAGAGCCGCGGTCACGCCGACGAGGGTGTCAAGGAGCTGTTCGACGAGCTCTACGAGGAGGTGTCCACATGAGGCCGGTCCGGCTCGACATGGCGGGCTTCACCGTCTTTCGCGACGAGACCACCATCGACTTCACCGACACCGACTTCTTCGCGCTGATCGGTCCCACCGGCTCCGGCAAGTCCACTGTGCTCGACGCCATCTGCTTCGCGCTGTACGGCCAGGTGCCGCGCTGGGGCACCAGCCGCGGCATCGCCAACGCCCTCGCGCCGTCGTCGTCCGAGGCACGGGTGCGGCTGGTGTTCGAGTCCGCCGGCGCGCGATACGTGGCCACCCGGGTGGTGCGACGCGACGGCAAAGGGCGGGTCTCCACGAGCGGGGCCGGGCTCCAGCTGATGCCGCCCGGGTTCGACCCCACCAAGCTCGACACCGGCATGACCCCCGACGACCTCGGCGAGGTACTGGCCGGCACGCCCACCGAGATGGACCAGGCGGTACTGGAAGCGGTCGGGCTGCCGTACGAGCAGTTCACGAGCTGCGTGGTGCTGCCGCAGGGGCAGTTCGCCGACTTCCTGCACGCCAAGCCGGCGACCCGGCAGCAGATCCTGGTCAACCTGCTGGGGCTCGACGTCTACGAGACGATCCAGAAGCAGGCCACCACCCGGGCGACGCAGGCCGAGGCCAAGCTGGGCACGGTCGACCAGGTGCTGCAGGGGCTCGCCGACGCCGACGAAGAGGCGGTCGCCGCGGCGGCGGAGCGTCTGGAGGCGGCCCGCGATCTGGCCAAGGCGGTCGACGCGGCAGTACCCGAGCTGCTGGAAGCCCAGCGCGACGCCGACGCCGCCCGCGCGGCGCTCGCCGGCCTGGAAACCGACCTGAAGCGCCTCTCGGGCCTGGCGCCCCCCGGCGACCTCTCCGGAGTCGCCGGCGCGGTGGCGACCGCGCGCGCGGCGCTCGCCGGCGCGGCGGCCGCCGTGGCCGACGCCGAGGAGCGCGAGGAGAAGGTGCGCGGTGAGCTGGCCGGCGCGTCCGACGCCGCCGCGCTCCGCCTGCTCCTGGAGGCGCACGCCGAGCACGACAAGCTGGCCGGGCAGGCGGCGGCGCTGGCTTCCTCCCTGGCCGACGCTTCGCAGGAGCACGCCGCCGCGGTCGACGCGCTGGAGCGGGCGCGCACAGCCGAGGCGCACGCCATCGAGCACCTGGAGGAGGCGCGCCGGGCGTACCAGGACGCGCAGACCGCCGACCGGGCCGCCGCCCTGCGCGCGCACCTGGAAGCCGGCGACGAGTGCCCGGTGTGCGCCCAGCCGGTGCCGGTCGTGCCGCCGATGCCGGCCGGCTCGGCGGTGACCGCCGCGGAGGCGGCGGGCAAGACCGCGCGCACCGCGGCCGACAACGCCAAGGCCGCGGTGACCGCTCGCGACAAGGCGCTGCGCGAGCTCGACCGCACGGTCGAACGGGCCCGCGCGCAGCACGATCAGCTCACCGGGCGACTGGCCGAACTGGCCGCCCGGCTCACCGGCTCGCCCGGCCCCGACGCGCTGCGCCGCGAGCTCAAGGCACTGGCCGCCATGCAGGCACGGCTCGACGAGGCGGGCGCCGCGGTGCGCGCCGCCCGCGAGGCGCAGCGCCGGGCACAAGCCGGCGCCGACGCGGCCGACGCCGGGGTGCGCACCGCGTGGCAGGCGTTCGACCGGGCACGCGACCAGGTCGCCGCGCTCGCTCCCCCGGCCGCCGACCGCGACGACGTGGTGGCCGCGTGGGCAGCCCTGGCGCAGTGGGCGTCCGCGCTGGCTTCCGAACGGCGCGGGCTCCGCGAGAGCGCGGCGGCTCGGGTACAGGAGGCGCAGGATTCCGTCGGCGCGCTGGCGGAGCGGATCGGAGCGCTGTTCTCCGACGCGGGCTTGCCTGTGCCTGGCGCTGGGCGGGCTTCTGCTGGCGGCGCTTCCCTCGGTGGCGTTGGCGGCGCCTCCCTGGGTGGCGTTGGCGCGGCTTCCCTGGGGGGCGTTGGTGGGGCCGACTTTCTGCGGGCCGCGGCCGTTGCTGTCGAGCGGGCCGAGGGGGCGCACGAGCGGCTGGCCGAGCGGCACGCGCAGGCCTCGGAGCTGCGAGAGCAGCGCTCCGGCCACGAGCGCACCGTCCAGGTCGCCAAGACGCTGGCCGGCCACCTGCGCGCCAACAACTTCGAGCGGTGGCTGCTCGAAGAGGCGCTCGACCTGCTCGTCGACGGCGCCTCCGGCATCCTGCGCGAGCTGTCCAGCGGGCAGTACGAGCTGGTGCACGACAAGGGTGACTTCTACGTCGTCGATCACCACGACGCGGGACTGCGCAGAGGCGTGCGCACGCTGTCGGGCGGCGAGACGTTCCAGGCGTCACTGGCCCTCGCGCTCGCCCTCTCCGAGCAGCTCGCCGGCCTGTCCACCACCGCGGCCAGCCTCGAGTCGATCGTCCTCGACGAGGGATTCGGCACGCTCGACGCGGCCACCCTCGACACCGTCGCGGCCACCCTGGAAAATTTGGCGGCCCGCGGCGACCGCATGGTCGGCGTGGTCACCCACGTGAGCGCGCTGGCCGAGCGCGTGCCCGTACGCTTCGAGGTCCGAAAAGACGCCCGCTCCGCCCGCGTAGAACGCATGGGCCTATGACCGGAGGTCCTATGAGCCGGGTCTTTGTCGACACGTGGGATCCGTCGTATGGGGCGTCGTTCGCGGCCGACGATGGCGGTCCCGCCTCTCCCAGCAGCGCGCAGGTCGACCCTTCCGTCGAGCTGGACGCCGCGGAATGGCGCCCACTGACCCCACCGCCCGGCCTGGTCGCGCCCGACGTCGTGCTCCTCGTCGACGGCGTACGCCGCATCGACGCCGGCCTGTGGACCGAGGAACCCGACGGCTCCTCGTACGCCGGCCTGGCCGCCTCCTACGCCGCCGGCGTCGTCCGGTGCGACCTCCGCCGAGGCGCCGCGGAGCTGGCCGGCGCGCGCGTCGCCCGCGGCCTGTTCACCGCCAGCCCGTCGGCCAGTGACATGGTGGCGGGGCAGATCAGGTACGAACTGCGGAAGGTGAGCGGCTCGGGCGAGTTGAGCAAGCTGCCCGCGGCGGTACAGGGTCCGCTGACCGCGCTGGAAATCGAGGTATCCGGCAGCGCCCGCACCGACGGCGACCTGCTGGTCGTCGACGGGCCACTGCGCAACAGGCGCCAACTTCCGCGCACCATCGGCTACATCAAGACACAGCACAGCCAGTACCTGCCGCCCGCGCTCGCCGGGATCGTGACCGCGCTCCGCCCCGGGCAGCGCTCGCCCGTGTTCCGCCTCGGCACCGCGTGGGGCGGCTACTCCTGGTACCTGCGCTTGCCGGGAGCCGGCGGCGCACCGTGGGCCGGCATCGTCCGCGTCGAGTGCTCTCCCGACCTGACGGTGCCGCAGGCGGTGGAGCTGGCCCACCTGTCCGTGGTCACGCTCCCTCGTTTCGCCTCCACGGCGTACAAGGATCCCCGCGCCCCGCAGAACCTGATCCCGATCGCGGGCCTGGAGCGCCGCCTCCGCGGCCTACTGGGCGACGCCCGCTTGCTACACCGCGCCCTGACCCTAGCCTCCACCCGTCTCTCCTAACTCGACCCTCCTCCCCTCTTCCACCGCGCCGGCGCCCGCGCTGCTTGGGCCGCGCGCGGCCGCCGGTTTCGGCCGCCCCCTCCCCCGCGCCGCGCCAGTGTCGCTCTGCGCGCCGATCAAGAAGCGCTGTCCCTGCGGGCCACCCGCAGGTGGGTGAAAGAGGGGGCAACCCAGCCCGCGCCCGTCCTTTCCCCGGCGCCGCCGCCCGCCCGTGACGGCGTCTCGCCACGCCCCGCACGCGGATCAAGGGCGAATGCACGGCTCTTCGCCCCGATGTGTGGGTTGGGGTCGGGTTGGTGATTGGGGCACGCCGTTGCCTGGCCTAGGTTTCGGAC
>NZ_BSDI01000042.1:10942-123805 GCF_027923225.1 Phytohabitans aurantiacus | reverse complement strand
TGCTGGCGTTGGGTCGCCGTCAGCGTGCGGCCGTGTTTCTGCGTTTCTATCTTGACCTGCCGGAGGCGGCGATCGCTGAAGCGCTCGGCTGCCGTCCCGGGACGGTGAAATCTTTACTCCATCGCGCGCTTGCGACCTTGAGGGAGCACCTCGATGAACACTGAGCCATTGGACGGACGGGATGAGCGGGTGCGGGCCGCTGTCCGGGATCATGTTGCCGCGTTGACAGTGCCTGCGCCGGATCTTGCGCGGGTTGTGGCGCGGGCGGAAGGCGGTGCTCGGCCGCGGCGGCGGTCTGGGTGGGTTGTTCAGGCGGCGGCTGCGGCGGTTGCTGTGGTGGTTTGTGCGACGGTGGCGGTGGTGGTTTTGCCGTCGAAGTCGCAGCACGGGGTCGCGCCGGTGGTGTCGGCGGATCGGGTGCCGGACTTTGCGAATTTGGCGGGGCCGGAGGTGGTGTGGCCGGATGCGGTTCGTCGGTTGCCGGGGAGGTTGCCGGATGGGTCGGTGTACCGGGTTGTGGACTCTGCTGGCGCAGATGAGGTGCTGGTGGTTCCGGATGGTCGTGCGGCGGGTCCGTTGCTGTTCAACCCCGACAGTGGGGTGGTTCGTCCGGTGGCGACTGGGTTGGTGACGGATGGTTTGAGCGCGTCGCGGGTGACGATGGCGCGGGTGGCCGGGGATCGGGTGGTGTGGTTCGTGCAGGGCCGGCGGGGTGGGAGCGTGGTTCGGGAGGCGTGGTCGGCGCCGTTGGCTGGTGGTGAGGTGAGGCGGCTGGCGGATTTGCCGGCCAGCGCGGTCGAGGGGCGGGTGGTCCTGGCCGGTGAGGCGTTGATTTGGGAGCAGCATGGTCCGGGTCAGGGGCAGGACGACATCGTGATCCGTCGGCTGTCGCTGAACGGTGGGTCGGTCGCTGATGTGCCGGGTTCGCGGGGGTATTGGTTGTCGACCGTGCCGGGGTGGATTACGTCGCAGTATCCGGGTACGCCGTTTGGTGAGCCGGAGCGCACCGGGACTTTGGTTGAGGTCGCTACCGGGCGGCGGGTGCAGTGGAAGGCGAATGACGAGTTCGAGTGGACTGTCGCATGTGGACCCGACTGGTGTACGGGGTCGGCTGTCGGTGGCTACATCGCGTTTCAGGATCTGGACGGTAGCCGCTATCTGGAATTGAAGCAGAAGGGTCACTTTGACCCGAGCCGCGATGGGCGCCTCGCGATCGGCACCGTCGCCCAACGATGGGTCGTATGGGATCGGGGCAGCGGTAAAGCCGCGACGATCGCACAGGACCTGTCAAAGAACGGCATCACCGACCGGTCCATCTCCGTCCGGTACGACTACGATCCGCGGTCGCCGGTGCTGACCTGGCAGAGCCTTGATGGCACGTACATGATGCTGGACCTGAAGCGGCTGTGGTGAGCGGTTCGTGTCGGCGTTGAACGGCGCGGTGGCGGGCAGCGACGCTTTGAAGCCGATGCGAGGTAGGACCTCCGAGTGAAGCGGCCCATCCAGACGGTGGCCTTCGCCATCCTTGCCCTGACGGCATTCTTCATCGCAACCGCGGTCGCTGCCCGGCTCTCCGCGACGATGCTGCCTTAATTCAAAGCCGTCCATGGTGACGGGCCCGGGCGGTCCGGTTTATCGGCGGCCTGAACGGACGTGCAGGGGGCGGCGACAGACTTGTCCTGCCGTTCAGCGATCATGAACCTCATGGAGGATCAGCAGGCGTCGCAGTCGGCCCAGGGTGAGGCGAAGGTCATCACGCTCTGCGGCTCGACCAGGTTCGAGGCTGAGTTCGCGGAGGTCAACCAGCGGCTCACGATGGAAGGCTGCGTTGTGATCAGCCTCGGAATGTTCAGCCTCCCCGATCTGCCGGGCTACGACTGGACAGTCGACAGCTCGGACCTGAAGGGGCGGCTCGGCGCCGTGCACTTCCATAAGATTCGCATGGCTGACGAGGTGTACATCGTGGATCCCGGCGGATACGTGGGTGAGTCGACCCGACGGGAGATCGCCTACGCGGAGTCGCTCGGCAAGCCGGTTCGATATCTGAGTCGCGAGCGCTGACCGAGCCCGGGTGTGCGGGCTCACCGGCCGGTGGCGGGCGGGTCGAGGCGGTGGTCGCCGCGCAGGATGGCGCCTTCCAGCTCGCGTAGTCGCCGTCCGGGGTCCAGGCCCGTGTCGCCGGCGATCGCGGCGTGGGCGTTGCGGTAGGTGGCCAGCGCGTCAGCGGTGAGGCCGGACCGGTACTGGGCGAGCATGAGCTGGCCGACGAGCCGCTGCCGGTGCGGGTGCTGGGCCACCATCTCGACCAGCGTGCCCAGTACCCCGGTGTGGTTGCCGACGTGCAGCTCGGCGTCGAGCCGCTCCTCCTCGGCCGCCAGCCGCTCCTGGGTGAGCCGGTGGGTGAGCCGGTCGACGACCTCCGGCGGCCCGGCGCCAGCGAGCGGGGTGCCGCGCCACAGGGCCAGGGCCCGGCGCAGCGGGCCGAGCCGGTCGGCGTGGCGCGCGGTCTCCCGCGCCTGCTGCACGAGCGCACGGAACCGGTGGACGTCGACGCATTGCGGGTCGGCCCGCAGCGTGTACCCGTGCCCGTGGGTGGCCAGCTCGGCCGGCCGGGCGCCCTGACCGAGGCCGAGCGCCACCCGCAGCCCGGAGATGTTGACCGCGATGGCGTGCCGCGCGGTCCGCGGCGGAGATCCCGGCCAGGTGAGATCGACCAGCCGGTCGACGCTGACCACACGGTTGATCTCCAACGCCAGCAGAGCGAAGCAGAACCGTTGCTTTCGTGGCCCGAGGGCGAGGCGGACACCGTCCAACCACGCTTCCACCGGGCCGAGCAGTCGAATGTCCATCGCCCCTCGTTCCACATCGGACATTCATTAGTGTCTTTCTGACATTAACCGCCCTCCCCCATTAGTGTCAAGTTGACATTTATGGAGTAGCCTCATGGTCATGGCCGCCGTATCGCGAAGGCACGCCCGCCTCTACGTCACCGTCGACCTGGTGATCCTGACGATCCGGGAGGAGGGCCTGCACGTCCTGCTGGTCGAGCGCGGCAAGGAGCCGTACCAGGGACAGCTCGCCCTCCCCGGCGGGTTCCTGCGGGAGCGCGAGAACCTCCCCGACGCCGCTCGCCGGGAGCTGGCCGAGGAGACCGGCCTTTCCGACGCCCGCCTACACCTGGAGCAGGTGGCCACCTACGGCGACCCCGGCCGGGACCCGCGCGACCACGTGGTGACCGTGTCCTACCTGGCGATCGCGCCGAGCCTGCCGGCCCCGGTCGCCGGTTCCGACGCCCGCCACGCCCGCTGGGAGCCGGTGGACCGGGTGGACCGGCTCGCCTTCGACCACAACGACGTCTTCGCCGACGCCCTCGAACGCGCCCGCAGCAAGCTCGAGCACACCACGCTCGCGACCGTGTTCTGCGCGGAGACGTTCACCATCGGCGAACTCAGGCGGGTCTACGAGGCGGTGTGGGGCGGGCCGGTCGACGCTCGCAACTTCAACCGCAAGGTGACCGGCACCGACGGGTTCGTGGTGCCGACCGGCGAGACCAGGCGCTCCACACCCGGCCGGCCCGCCGCGCTCTATCGCGCGGGTCCGGCCAAGACGCTCTATCCGCCGATGCTGCGCACCAACATCGGAGCACCAACATCGGAATGGACAAGGATTAATACCATGCGCGCGTGACGCGGTCGCGGGATGCCGGTGTGGACGTCGTCGTCCTCACCGCGCTGGGTCTTGAGTACGACGCGGTGCACCCCTACCTGGCCGATCCGCGCGAGCACGTCGACGCCGACGGCACCCGCTACGCGGTCGGCGTGCTGCGCGGCGGCGCCTGCCGGGTGGCGCTCGCGGTCATGGGTCCGGGCAACGTGGCGGCCGCCGCGCTGACCGGCCGGGCCATCGAGGAGTTCCGGCCACACGCGCTGTTCCTGGTGGGGATCGCCGGCGGGCTCGAAGCCGACATCGGGCTCGGCGACGTGGTGGTGGCCACCCACGTGTACGCGTACCAGGGCGCCAGGGCCGAGCCCAGCGGCACGCGGGTCCGCCCCAAGGGCTGGCCGCTGGCCCATCGCCTGGAGCAGATCGCCCGCGGCGTCGCGCGTACCGGTGACTGGACCGCGTCGCTGGGCGAGGGCGGCGGCGGTGGCGCCCGGGTGCACTTCAAGCCACTGGTCTCCGGCGACGTGGTGTTGGACACCCGCACCGGACCGATCGCCGAGACGATCTTCCAGAACTTCAGCGACGCGATCGCGATCGACATGGAAAGCGTCGGCGTCGCCGAGGCCGCGCTGCGCAAGGACTTCTACCGGGCGGTCACCATCCGCGGCGTGAGCGACGCGGCCGGCGGTCACAAGCGGCACACCGACGCCGACGGCTGGCAGCCACGCGCGGCGGTACACGCGGCCGCCTTCGCGGTCACCATGGCCGAGCGGATCGTCCGGCCGGTACCGGCGCCGCCGCCCGCACGGCGGGCCGAAACCGGGCCGTGCCCCTACCCCGGCCTGGCCGCGTTCGGTGAGCAGGACGCCGACCTGTTCTTCGGCCGCGGCGAGCTCGCCGACGAACTCGCCGACCTGGTGACCCGGCGGCGGTTCGTCGCCGTCACCGGCCCGTCCGGCAGCGGGAAGTCGTCGCTGCTGCACGCCGGGCTGAAGCCACGGCTGCGCCCGCGCGGGTGGGCGATCGCCGCGTTCCGTCCGCTGGCCGGCGTACCCGCTGCCAAGGCCCTGGCCGCGGCCCTGTTGCCGCTGCTGCACCCGGAACGCGGCGATGCTGCGCCGCGCCCGGCCGCCATGGCCGGCGTGGCCGGCATGATCGCCGACGGGCGGCTGCCGGAGCTGGTCGGCACGGTGCTCGCCGAGACCGGGGCCGCGCGCCTGCTGGTGTGCGTGGACCAGTTCGAGGAACTGGACGAGGCGGCCGCCGAAGACCTGGCCGGACTGCTGACCCGGCTGGCCACCGGTGCCCTTCCGGTACACGTGGTGCTGACGCTGCGGACCGAGACGCTGGACCTCGCGGCCGACCGGCTCGGCCTGGGCGAGCTGGCCCGCACCTCCGTCTTCCTGCTCACCCCGATGCGGCCCGACCAGCTCCGGGCCGCCATCGAAGCCCCGGTCGGGCCGACCGGTGTCACGTTCCAGCAGGGCCTGGTCGACCGGATCGTGGCGGCCGGCGGCGCGTCGGCCTCGCTGCCACTGATCCAGTTCGCCCTGACCCGGCTGTGGGAGGAGCAGGACGGGCCGCTGCTGACACACGCCGCCTACGACGGCTTCGGCGGCTTCGAGGGCGCGCTGGCCGGGTACGCCGAGCGGGTGTGGGCCGCGGACCTCGACGCGGGCGAGCGGGTCGCCGCCCGCCGCCTGTTGCCGCAGTTGACCCGCCCGATCGGTGCCGACGGCGTCGTGCGCCGCACCGCCCGGGCCGGCGAACTGGACGCGGACCTGCGGCCGGTGGCACGGCGGCTGGCCGCGACCAGGCTGGTGGTGGAGAGCGTCGACGCCGCCGGCGAGCCGGCATACGACCTGGCGCACGCCGCCCTCGCGACGCACTGGCAGCGCCTGGCCGGCTGGCTCGCCGAGGAACGCGACTTCCGCGCCTGGCAGGAGGACCTACGCGAGAGCCGGCAGCGGGCCGAACCACTGCGCGGGCAGCGGCTGTCCGACGCCCGGCGGTGGCTACGCGAGCACCCACAAGACATCACCGGCGAGGAGCGCCGGTTCATCGCCGACAGCCTGTACCGGCGGCGCCGCCGGACGGCCGCGTGGCGCGGCGCCGCGGCCCTCATCGCCGTCCTCGCCGTGCTGACCAGCGCGCTGACGGTCATCCTGGCCAAGCGCAGCGGCGAGCTCGCCGATCAGGTGCGGCGAAACGCCGCGCACGCGCTGGTCACCGACGCCACCGAGGTAGCGCCGAACAAGCCGGACACCGCGGCGCTGATGACGGTGGCGGCGTACCGGACCAACCCGGATCCGACGGTACTGGCCCACCTGGCCGGCCAGTACCAGCGGTACCGGTCGACCGATCGCCTGCTCCCCAGCGACGTAACGTATCTGCGACAGGTGCGGGTCAGCACCGACGGCCAGGTGATCGCGGCGGTCGGCACCGGCGGCGGCGTGCTCTGGCGCCTGAACGAGCAGTCACCGAAGCCGGTGTACCTCGACAGTGGACTGATCGGGATCGCCCTCAGCCCAGACGGGCGGCGGGTGGCGGGCATCGACGGGTCGAGGCGGGTCACCGTCTGGGGGCCGGACGGTGCCAAGGCGGCGCTGGGCGAGTTCGGCAACCCCCTGACCGGAGTCCCGTCGCTGCGCTTCGCCCCTGACGGAACGCGGCTGCTCGCGGCGCAGCCCCGCGTCGGCCTGAAAGCATGGGACGTCGAGGGCCGGGCCGTCACCCTGCCGGCCGGTGCCGTCGATCAGGTCAGGGACGCGGACCGGGTCCAGGCGTGGTTCGGCCCATCCGGGGACGCCCTCGTCGTGGCGGTGGACGGCGCGCTCACCATCTGGGACCTGAACAGCGGCGAGGACACCCGGGTGACCGGGGCCGGCACGGACGGCGCGGCGGTCAGTGCCAACGGGCGCACGGCGTACACGTGCGCGGGCACGACGTTGACCGCATGGAACCTCGTCACGCGCAAGAAGACCGCGTTACCGGCGCCCGGCGGGCGATGCCCGGACCTGTCCGACTACGCGCTCGACAGGAGCGGCAGCGTCATCCACGGCGGCGGGCCGACCGACCACAGTGGTCGTTTCCTGGTCACCGGCGCTCCCCTGGAGGGCCGCAACCAGCACCTCCGCATCCGGGCGTCCATCATGGACACTCAGGAACGCACCATGGCGTACCCGGTGCTGCCACCCAACAGCGGCCCGGTTCTCGCGTACGAAATCGCCACCGTCGGCGACACCGTGCGGGTGGTCAGCGCGGCCGGTTCGGCGATCGCGGTCCTGGACCTCACCGCGGCCGACTTCTCCCCGCTCAATCGGGGCCTGGAGCCGGATTTTGCCGGCGGCCCGCTCCTCGGGCCGGGCCAGCCGTTGGCCGTCACCGCCGCCGCGAATCCCCCGACACTGTCCACCTGGGACACCGCCACCGGCCGGCGAGGAAAGACGGTCACGGCCGGCAAGGACGAGACGCTGGTGCGTTTCGCCGCTCGCGACCGGCTGCTGACCCGCATCTCCCCCAACGTTCTCGCGGTACGGGACGTGCCGTCGCTTGGCGTCGTAGGGCGGCGGCTGCCGCTGCACACCGAGCCCGAGGTGGCCGGAAACGGGTTCTTCTACGGCCTCTGCGCGGCCGATACCCCCGACCCGGACATCGTCGCCGTCTTCTTCGCCGGCTACGCCAGCCGGATCGACCTGCGATCCGGCGCCCTCGTCGACCGGATCCGGCTCTGGCGTGACCGGACGGAGCTGCCGACCTTCGCCAGCGTCAACAGCTGCCCGCTGCGACCCCGACACGACCAGATCGCGTTCAACCACGGCCGGGCGGTCGAGGTGTGGAGCCTGGCGCAGAAGGCGCGGGTGGCCAGCTTCCCGCTCGAGCGCCCCACCGAGATCGCGGACGCCACATTCAGCGCGGACGGCCACCACCTGGCGGTACTGGGTGCGGACGGTGCGCTGGACGTCTGGGACGTGGACCAGCGGCGGCGCGTGACGGACGCGCTGACCGTGCTGCCGGCCGGCCTGCCGTACCACCAGATCGCGCACTTCCCGACCCGCGACCAGATCATCGTCAAGATCGGTGGCGGCCTGCGGATCTGGGATCTGGCGAGCGGCTCCATCATGGCCGAGATCGACATCGACTCGCTGAACGTGCGGCCCGTCCTCTCGGCCGGCGGTGACGCCCTGCTCATCTGGATGCGCTCCGCCGGCCTGATGCGGATGCCGCTGGCACCGGAGCGCTGGGCCGAGCACCTGTGCCGCGCCATCGGTCGCGACCTGACCGACGCCGAGCGCGGCACCCTACCGCCGGGCACCCCCGACACCCCCGCCTGCCCTTAGAACCTGTATGAGCTCCCGGTTGCCGCCAGGAGCTCATCAGGCGATCAGTGGACCGGATCAGGGACAGAACGACTTGTGGGACTCGGCGTTGTCGTTGCCGACCTGGGTACCGCTGAGGTTGCGCCAGCGACCGGCGCCGATGGGGGCCGAGTCACCGTTGTGGTCGACCTCTTCGTAGAGACGCACCTCGCAGCCGGTGCGGTTCCACACCGACGACGCCTCGTTGGCGACCGGGCCGCCCACGATCGGCCAAGTGTCGTTGTTGTAGTTGTAGTCGGTGTCGCCGCTCGCCCAGTCGATGACCGGGCCTTCCCGGTTGGCGTTCTTGTAGACGCAGATCTCACCGGGATCGCAGACGCCGTTGCGCAGCGGCGCGGCGACCGTCACGTCGTCGCTGCCGGGCGCCGCAGGGGCGGCGACGCCGAGCCAGCCGCTGGCGGGGGCGCCGGCCACGGTGCCCGAGGCGTCCCCCGGCGCCAGGTCGGCCTGCGATTCGGTGCTGGCGTAGGCGGGCGCGGACGAGGGGGCGAGCACAGAGGCGAGGCCAACGGTCACGCCGGCCATGGCCAGCAACTGCCGGCGACGATTTGCAGTGTTCACGAGAATCTCCATTCTGGTTTGAGTGCTGATGTCGAGAGGCGCTGTGTGTGCCCCCGAAGCGGCGGCGACCGGGCGCGCGCCGGCCGGCGCCGGTTCACCGCTCGTCCTCGATGGGCTCGTCGCGGTAGATCGCGCAGATGAACTGATCCCAGTACCGGCCGGCGTAGTAGTGGTGGTCGCGCAGCACGCCCTCGACCTCGAAGAGCCCCTTCTCGCCGCTGCGCAGTTGGGGCCAGTTGAAGCCGGGTACCTCCAGGTACAGCTTGCGCAGCGGGAAGGTGTGGAACAGGTGCCGTGCGAACAGCGCCACTATCTGCGCGGCGAGCCCGGTGCCGGCGCATCGCGGCTGGAACACCGCACCGAGATAGGCGTGCCGCAGGCTGACGTTGGCGCCGTACGCGACCACCAAACCGACAGGCTCGTTGTCCTCGGCGCGCCGGGCGACATACTGCACGAGTACCTGCTTCCACAGGTCCGCGGTGAACCGCTCGAACGGTGGCGGGGCACCGCGGTACCGCCAGCGAAAGCACGTCTCCGGCTGGATGGCGAGCGTGTAGAGAAAGCCCATGTCGTTCGGTTCGATGGAGGTCAACCGAAACGCGTGTGTCTCCAGAACCGGCACGAGCGGATCGGCGGCCGGTCGTGCTCTCGCGGTGACGTCGGTGGGCCCGACCGGATACGGCTCCGGGCCACCGGTCACCCGGATCGACAGCCCCGGGAAGGTCGCCTTCTCCAACAGCGCCAGCACCCCGCCGACCGTCGTTGGCCGGCCGCTGGCGGAGTCGAGGGTGACGCCGCCGGTCTCCAGCCAGGTGAGCAGCCGCATCATGGCCAGGCTGTCCAGGGCCAGGTCGTCGACCAGCCGGGCGGTGTCGGGCAGTGCGGAGTGGTCGAGGCCGAGCAGGTCGGCGAGCTCGCGGCGGTACGCCTCCCGGCTCGTACCGGCCGTGCTTGGGTCAACTCTGGTGTCCACAGTGGTCATCGAACGCTTCCTTCCTGGACCGGTTGGAGGATGCCGGCCAGATACCGGCGGCGGGTCTCGGCGCGGCGAAGCTTGCCGGAAGATGTCCTGGGCAGCCGCCCGGGTGGCAGCGTCACCACATCGGCCGGAGTCAGGCCAACCTCGTCGAGCACGGCGACGGCCACGTCGTGGCGTACCTGTACGGGGTCCGCGGCGCGGCACTCGACCGCGACGACGAGCCGGTCGCCGGCATCGTGCGGCACGCCGAACGCGGCAGCGGCACCGGGGCGTACACCAGGCACCTGGGCCGCGGCCTCCACGTCCTGCGGAAAGATGTTGCGGCCCGCGGCGAACAGCACGTCCTTGTGCCGGCCACACACCACCAGCTCGCCATCGACGAGATAGCCGAGATCGCCGGTGCGCAGCCAACATCCCGCCGGTGGCCGCGGCTCACCCCAGTAATGCCCCACGACGGAGGGGCCACGGATCTCGACGTGCCCAACGACCCGCTCACCTATCGGGGCACCGGTGTGCCGGTCGACCACGCGCAGCGTCGTACCCCGGACCGGCGGGCCGAGCCGCACGAGCCGCCTGGCCGGGCCGCCCGGCGTGGCCGGTACCGCGCGAGCGTGCTGCTCCAGAGCGCCTGGGTCGACGTCATCCACCCGCACGCCAGCACCCAGCGAGGAGAACGTGACGGCGAGCGTCGACTCGGCCAGCCCGTACGCCGGCACGACCGCCAAGGGGTCCAAGCCGTACCGGCCAGCGGCCGCGACGAACCGGCCCATCATCCGCGCGTCGACCGGTTCGCCGCCGGTGAGCATGAACCGCACCGCCCGCAGGTCCAGCTCCTGATCCGCGGCCAGCAGCCGGGTCATCAGGTGGTACGCGAAGTTCGGCGCGCCGGTCGTCGTGGCACGATGCCGGGACAGCGCCTGAAACCAGCTCGCCGGCCGCCGGGCGAAACTGAGCGGAGACTGCAGCACCAGCGGGCAGCCGGCGGACATCGGCAGGATCAGAAACCCGACCAGTCCCATGTCGTGGTAGAGCGGAAGCCAGGACATCATCCGCGTAGGCCGGGGCCCGTAGAAGTCGATCGCTTCCTTGATCGCGGCGATGTTCGCCGCCAGATGCCGATGGGTGACCGGCACTCCCCGCGGCGCCCGCGTGGAACCGCTGGTGTACTGAAGGATCGCCAGATCATCCGGCGCTGGCCGGTGCGGGCTGGCCGGCACCGCCACCCGCGCCGAGGCAGCCAGCACGGCGAGCGACACCACTCGCGTCACCTCGGCCAGCGGCGCCACATCCGACTCCGCGACGACCAGGTCCAGGCCCCCGTCGGCGGCGATCGCGACCAGGTTGCCCAGACGCCCCCGGGCCGGCGGCGGCAGCACGGTCACGGCCGCGCCCAGCAGCCATACCGCCTGAAGCGCGGCCACCAGGTCCACCCCGGTGTCACCGACCAGACCGACCCGCGACCCACGGCCCACTCCACCGGCGGCCAGCACGGTCGCCATGCGCCGAGCCTGATCGTGCACGACCGCCCACGGCACCGCCGCGATCGTCTCGCCCGCACCGCCCAACACGGTCAGCGCGCAGCTCCCACCGGCCCGATCGACAATCTCATCCACCACCGTCCGCATGGATGCACGATGGACCGCACCATTCATAGTCCGATCAGAACCGGCCAGTACCACAGCCGACCGAGCCACCCCGCCGCAGCGGCCGGCGCCACCCGCCTGCCGGGATCCGCGAGGACCGCTTGGAGCAGTGCCGGCGCGACCTTGCCAACCCGTACCGCGTACGGCCTTTCGCCACGCGAGTTTCGGCACCGGAGCACGCTCAGAGCTCGGTTCTGAACCTGACCCTGAGGTCTCTATAGATCCAAACAAAGAGACGTGAGCTACCGCGACGCTCACCGCGCTCCATGCCCGTTGCTCCCGCGGCCTCACCCGCCGCCGTCGCACGACCAACCCGGGCGAGGGCAGGTCGTGTGCCGCGGACGGCGAGGCCGCGGGAGCAACGGCATCGCGCACGGCGGACGTCGCGGTAGCTCAGAGCCTGATCAACTGCAAGATCGACGCGAGAGCGGGCTGCGCCGCCACCGGGCGCGATGAAGGCACCGATGCCATTCCGATGAAGGTCAGGGGCCAAAATGGGACCCCAGCCATCGGAGGTAACACATGCGCACCCTGGCTAAGATCCTGATTCTCGCGTCCGCGGCGGCCGGTGTGGCGGTCGTCGGCGTCGCGGGTCCGGCCCATGCCGACACGGTGAAGTGCGCGGAGCGGCCGCTGCGCCCGGAGGCTCCCGACATCGTGATCGTGACCTGCGCCGAGGCGACGGGCGACCAGCGTCGAAGCCTGTCGACCGTGATCAACGGCACCGACCAGGCCATCGAGCTGAGGGAATTCAAGACCCTCATCTCCTATCCGCAGTACGGCTTGACCGACTGCGGAGCGTCCCGGCTCGACGCCGGTACGCAGGCCGTCTGCATCTCCCCGTGGGTGACAGCCAGGGGACCCTCCGAGGCCGGCCGTGCCTCGGCGTTCAGCATCGTTCGTGTGATAGAGGCAGAGGGCCGACACACCTTCGCCATAGGCGTTATCGACGCCACCTTCTAAGGAGCAGCGATCGCACAACGCTCCGAGACGAAGGCAATGCGCGTGTGCTTCAGGTTCCGTTCAGCTCATCGAGGATCTGATCGAGGCGACGACGGCCCTCCTCCGTCAGTCCAACCTTCACGTGGCCGGCGAACTTTTCGCGCAGGTACTCGGGAATGACGTCGTCGGCCGACTCGTGGGTGACCCAGCCCTTGGCAAATGCCTCCGCTACGAACGCCTGCGCCGCGACGACCTGCGGATCGTCCAGTGCCGGCAGACCGGGCCCAACGGCCAGTACGCCGGCGGCCCTGGCCTGTGCGCCTGCGTCCGCCAACACCACCCGACTCAGGTCGCGGCCCCCCAGAAAGCGTGGCTGCCCCGGCGGCAATACCGTTGCCAGCACCGAGAACACCGCCCGCACCTGATCGGGCCCATAGGCGGCCGGATCATCGGTAGCACGCAGAATCGCGCCGCCGTGCTCCAGCGGATCTACTGCTACGAACGCCTTCGAGGCTCGCAGCCCGTCCACGCCCCCTAAGCGAGGTAGCAGCTCCTTCGGGCACACGGTCACCCACTCGTAGCCGCGAAGGTAAGTACGACTCTCAGCAGCGGATCTATCACACCGGCGCAGCAACGCCGAATCGAGCATCGTGTTCGGCGCGATCGACTCGGCGTTGACGACCACCTCGCCGTACACGGGATCGGCCACGTCGGCCACGCTCCGCAGCAACTCCAACAGCGGCGGCAGCACCACCGGCAGCCGGCCAGGACGGTCCTCCAGATCGACCGCAGCCGACAACATGACGTGACGGCGTTCGGCGAAACGGAACGCGTACAACTTGAGGTCGGCGACGTCGGCCCTCGGCGACGTGGCGCGCCAGACCCAGGTGAGCTGGTAGAAGTCCTCGGTGATCCCATCGCTCCACGTCCGGGGACGGATCTTCCGGCCGGTACCGTCGGGCTTCTTCTCAAAACCAGACCGCTGGACCTTGGGCTTCGCCACTTCTCCAGGCGGTTGGAGCAGCCCCGACAATAGGCAGTCGGCCTCGGCGTGCCACATCTTCAGGACCGGGCCAACGCGGGACAAGTCGTCGCCATAGTCCAGGTAGAGCAGAACCCTGACGAAATCCGGCTCGCGGCCGCCATCGATCACCCAGGACGGTGTTGTCATATCTGTGTGCCTACGAAAAGGGCCTCGTTGATCTCGACCAGGTGACCGTCCGGATCCCGCACGACACCTCACTTCTTCGTCGACGAGCAAAAGCATGCCCGGATGGCACACTAACAAAAGAGAGATGTGAGCTACCGCGGCGGTAGCTCAAAGTCCGATCCTGAACCTAAAAGGTCTCCAGACCGACGCCTTGGCTTTTCAAGACTCGCAGCAGTCGGGTAACGGCGTGGGCGAGAGGGATGGCTTCCTGCTCGATCCGGCGGAACGGGGTAGGACCCGCGGTGGCGATGGTGTTGTACGCGGTGGTCTCGGCTTCGGTCAAATGAGGCAAGGGCTCCCGTGACGGCTTGATGGGGCGGCCCGCCTTGTCGTGGTTGACGCCATGCTCGGAGTAGCGGTGCAGGTCGGTGGCTTCCATGAGGATGGAGGTGACCGGTTTCGGCGGTGCGCCATCCGGTGCGGGCTCAGCTAGCGTGGCGCGGAACTGGTTGAGGATCGTGTACCCGTCCGCGTCGATGTCGCCCCAGTAGACGACATGATCCGCGGCGCGGATCCAGGGCACATTCGCCAGTAGGGCGGCTGCCGCCTTGCCGCCGCCCTCGACCACGATCGTGTCGCTGACTGGCGGGAACCAGAGGCGGGAATCGCGGTTTTCGACGATGAGGACGGCGCGCGGCCGGTAGGCGATGTCGTGTACGTCACCGGTGGTCCAGGCGTCGTGCCTACGGCGGCCCGACGCGGTGTGGTGAGGGTCGACGTAGGTCAGGTGCATGACGGTTAGTCGGGGCCTGACCTCGTCTCGGACATCGCGACCGGCGACGTCGCGCAGCAGTGCGCCGTTGGTGTCGAGCCACTTGGTGTGCATGCCGGGGACCGGAAGTTGCCGCAGGGTCCACGTGCTGGCGTCGGGGTGCTGGCGTAGCCAGGTGACCGCGCTGATCAGCACCTCGACGTCGTTGGCCCGAAGACGGTAGACGGCGCGCAGCGTTGCCGGGGTGAGGATCGCGCTGGCGGATCGCAGCGCCGACGCGAGCGCTCGGGCGCGGCCGATGTCCACAATGGAGGGTTCGGCACCAAACCGTGCGTCGGCGATGAGCGTGGCGGCGCCGTCCAAAGTCGCATTGAGCGTGGCGGGAAAATCGCCGGCGACTCCTCGGATGGTCACCGCTTTGCGAACGAGTCGCACGCCCGCGGGGAGCTGGTCGTAGAACTCGCGCCAAAGCATGTGCCACTCGTGCCAAGCGGCGTGCCCGAGCCGCTCGACGGCCTTGCCCGTCGACACACCAGGGCGGAGTGGAACGGAGAACACGACTTGGTCGCCGCCGACGCCGAGATCCGCGCACACGGCGTCGGCCCACTTCTGATCGACCTTGTGGCGGATAGCCGTTACGGCGTCCCCCGGCGTGACGAGCCCGCTCATGCGTCCGGAACACCGACCAAAGGTTTCGCCCAGGATCGGCCCTGGGAGTTCTTGAGGATCAGATACTCCGCGTCGACGTGCGGTTCGATCGCGCTGTGCTTGTCGTTGGGGGCGCCGATGATGAGCTGGAAACCGAGGCCCCGCCACGCGCCGATGGCCCGGCCGGTGAAGTGCGCGTCCGCCTTGATGAGCGCCTCGTCGAGAAAGACGGGGGCATAGCGAGGACGGGCGGCGCCCGCGTCGCCCAGCTGGTAACGCAATGCCGCTCCGACGATGAACGCGACCAGTTCCTGCGACTCGCCGCCGGACTTCTCGCCAATGTGGTCGTACACGGCGACGTGTGTACCCTCGAGATCGCGTTTCTCCGCGCTGATCCGAACGTGGTTGCGCACGTCGACGAGGTCGGCGAAGTCTGGCGCGGTGCGTCGGATACGGTCGATCACTTTGGCCATCCGGTGATAGGCGCGTTCTCGGTCGTCGTCTGTCGCCGCTTGGTCGATGAAGGCGCGTACTTCGCGCAGCTGTTTGCGGAATCGGGCACGCACCGCGGAGTGGCTCTCCTGCGGGTCGATGCGCAGCCGGTGTTTGTCGTCGGCGAACGGCAGCTCGGCGAGTACGCGGTTGACCGGGTCGATCCGGTCGCGGATTTCTCGGACCGCTGCGGCGAGCTCGCTATCCAGGCCGGTCAGGTCGTTGCCGGACAGTTTGAGCAGGCTGTCTCGCCACTCGGTCTCCAGCTCGTGCAGGCCACTTGTCTCCAGGTCGGTGAGGAGGCGGTCGAAGTCGAGGTAGGAGTCGTCCGCGTCCACGCCGAGGTTTGGGTTCGGCCAGCGTTCGAGGAACGTGGAGAACGTGTCGAACAGCGCCTTTCTCGACCGGCCAATCGTCTCCGTCGCGGACTGCCGGTCGTCGCGCATCCTCTCGGTGGCGCGTTTCACGGCCGCGTCGAACTCCGCGAGCGCTCCCGCGGGGGCTGTGCCGTCTGGTGCGCTGTCGAACAGCGCCTCCAGGTACGCTCGGTGTTCTCGACTGACATCGACGCCTGATTCCGCGGCATTGTCGAGCGCGCGCTGGGCACGATCTACCTCGTCGACGGTCGATTCCCACAGTTTCTCGAACGCCTGCGCGCTTTCCTTCTGCTGGCCGACACGCTCGGTCAGTTTCCTGACCTTCTCCTTGAGTACGTCGACTTGGCCGTGTAGCTGATCAATCGTTGGATTGCCCGCGCGGATCTCGTCGACCACGTCGTTCCAGCGATCCCGCTCCGCCCGGACCGACTCGACGTCTACCTGGTCCCAGGAAAGGTCGGTCAGGGTCTGGTAGGCCGTGCGTCTGGTTTCGAACGAGTTGAGGCCGCCCTCCGCTCTCGACTCCTCGGCGATGGCGTCGTCGAGGCGTTTTTGCGCGAGGCCGATCCGGTTTTCAAGGTCGGCAAGCAGTCTGGTGTTTGTGAAACCGAGCACGTTGGCACGGCCGTGACCGCCGTGCGCGCCCCGACCGCCTTCCGACGTCTGGCCGGTGATCGTGAGCGCTTTGGAGTACTGCGGCAGCAGCCTGGGCGTCTCGACGCAGACGAAGTCGAAGCGGCGGGCGAGCTCAGCCTTGAGCCAGGCGGTGAACGGCGAGGGCCGGTAGTCGAGCCTGCCGGGGAGCGTCTTTCCGTCGAGCCCGACCTCGTCGCGCAGGCCGGTCCGTACGCCCTCGAACTGGACCCGTCGGGCGGTCGGCACCGCGTTGATCGCCTCGCGGAATGAGTTCAACCTGCCAATGTCGATCAGCATCCGCATGGCGAAGCCGCCGAGCGCCAGGTTGAACGCCTCGCGCCACGGCTCGAACTCCGTTCGCACCTCGATCAGCTCGCCGACGAACGGCAGGTCATCCGGGGTGAGTCCGGCGGCCTCGGCCAACCTGGCGCGGACCGCGTGCAGGTCGGTCGGAATGTTGCCCCGGCGGGACTTGACCGCTGTGTGCTCGGCGCGCAACGCTTCCAACTCGTCGTCGGCCGCCTTTTTCTCCGCCACCGCCACGGCGAACCGGTTCTGCGCGGTCCTTCTAGCGTCGTTGTCGGCCAGCGACCGATGCGCCGTGTCGACCAGCGCGGCGAAGTCCTCACCGGTCGACACCGTGGCCCCGATGGCCACGAGCGCCCGGTCGACTCGTTCCCGTGAGCGTTCGACGTCGCCCAACCGTTGCTCCACGCCGCGGATCTCACGGAGTGCGGTCTCCAGGCGGTCACCACCGGACGCACGAAGCGCGTCAGCCACCGCTTCGCGCTCTGTCTCGGCCGCTTTGACGAGAGCCATGGTCTCGGACAGCTCGCCCTTGGCTCGGCGGTGCCGCTGACCCAGGTCTTCTTCAGCGGCGCGCAGCAGGTCCAGCCGGCGTTCATGACGCCACAACGCGGCCGGGGACGACAGATCGATGAACGATCCGACCTCGTCGATCAGGTGCAACCGGTCAACCGCTTCGTCGATGACGCGCCGGTGTTCGCGGATCGGAGACAGCGCCTTGACCTGCTGGCGGGCTGTGATCATCCGGACGCGGGTGCTGGACAGCTCGTCAAACTGCTGTACCACCGCGTCGGCGGTGGCCAGTGTGGACGGTTCCTCGAGGACCATCGTCTTGTACAGAGCGTCGACGGTGGTGATTTGCTGACCGGCTTGAATCCGACCCAGTAGCGCGACTGCCTTGTGCCCGTCGCCCGCGGCGCCGATGCCGAGCGTGGTGTGAAGACGCGCGGTGAAGTCCCGGTCGGTTTCAAAGCAGTTCAAGCCGGTTGCCGATACCTCGGCGCGGGCGAGCTTGTTGCTCGCGGGGCCTTCCAGTGCCCGCAGGTGGAACGCGTGGTCACAGGTGGCGCGTACCGCCACGACGTCGTCGAGGCTGCGGGCGGCCGACGGGACGTACCAGGCCCGGAGTGCGGTGAACTCGGCGCCGGTGTGGTCGACCCAGGTCATCGCGATGGCGGACCAGGTGTCTTGGCCGTCGCCGCGCAGCACCCGCAGCTTCGTCTCGCCGTCGGTGCGGGATTCGTCGAGCTTGCCGCGCGCGTAGGAAAGGATGTTTCGCTGGTCCTTGCCCCGGGGCCTGCCGACGACGCCGCCGTTGGACGCCCCGTTGAAGGGGGTCGTATGCGGCATGAGCAACGCGATGTAGGAGTCCATCAGCGTCGACTTGCCTGATCCGGAGCCTCCGCTGAGCAGTGTCGCGCCGGGTGCGAGTCGCAGGTGGTGATAGCCGTCGTATCCGCCCCAGTTGACCAGTTGCAGGTCTCGCGCCACCCACTGCTGGCCCCGCGATGCCGCCGGGATCAGACCGAACAGTGTGTCAATCATGCTCATGCCGTGGCCTCGTTCCGCTCGCGCAACCACTGCTCCAGTTCGGCGAGCTTTGCGGCGCTCAGCACGACCTCCACCATCGGGGTGACCCGATACCTGCCGGCGGATTCCTCGGCGAGCAGACCTTCGGTGACCAGTCGCTGCACCGCGGAGCGGACCTCTTGTTGGCCGCGGGCCAGGTTATGGTCATTCTGATCGAAGTAGGTCAACGTGGTCTGCTCCAGCTCTTCGATGTCTACCCGCGCGGACGTCTCGCCCGTGCCGCGTTCCCGCTGGAAGACGGTCCGCAGGTGCACCAGTACCAAGGTTTCGGCCCGGTTGTAAGGGTCGTCCTTGAGGAGGATCGGCACGTCCAGCTCCGCTGAGCGCACCTGCTCCTTGTAAGCGACGCCTCGGTCATGGTCGACCACGAGGCGCACGAACAGGTCGTGCATGCGCGATTCAATGATCTGCTGGTTCTGCAGCAGCGTGCGCCACTGCGCCGGGTTCTTCTCGGCCAGCAGGAACTTGCGCCGCAGCAACTGGACCAGTACGCGGCGTACGTCCGCGTCGAGAGTGCCCGCGTCGCCGGCGAACAACTCCGCCGGATCGTCCTCCATCGAGACCGGGTCGATGAACCCGGCCGCCGCGTCTGCCGACCAGCCGTCGTCGGCGCCGTCCGGCTCACTCATCGCCACCGCTCCCCTCTACGCTCGCCGGGTTCGCCGCAACCACACCGCCGAGGGCGAACCGTCGCCGGGTCCGGTCGGGGCGGACCGTGTCGACCATCGCGACCTCGGCCGTCTCGGTCATCCCGGCGTCATACGCGATCTCCAGCAGGCCTAGCAGGTCGACCGGCCGCTGGATATCCTCGATCGCCGCACGGAACGCGGCCGTGACATCCACGCTCGCCGCGTCGCCCGCGAACGCCGCCAAATGCGCGCGTAACTCGGCGTATCGAGGGCCACCCCATGCCCGAGTGTCCGCGGCCGGCAGGTCCTCAGCCTCGTCCCACTCCCGCAACGGCGCCGGCGGCTGCGGCGGCCGCAGGTCGTTCATCCGCTGCCGCAGGTGCCCGACGTCGGCGACCGGCAGGCGACGCAGTGGCTCGACGGCCTCGCCGCGGCGTGAGCCAGGAACCCACTTGTGTAGACCGGACATCACGTCCCTGAGCAGTTCATCCACTTGGCGGTCTCGCATCGGATCGTGGTTGCGGACCTGGGCGGTGATCACATGAGATGCCTGCCGCTGCGCGGACAGCACCTCCTTGACACCCTGCTCGATCCGGCGCGAGATCTCGGTGAGCTCCCGCCGCTGCTGCTCTGGCAACAGATCGGTGAACCGATGCCGCAGCACGATGCGCAGCTGACTCCACAGGTCTTCGATCTGCGCGGGGTCGCCAATCAGGCGCAACGCCCCCGCGAACGCGCGGCCCTCCGCTGTCGCGTCCAAGATCTGCTGGCCACGAGCGAGGTACTCGCGGAGCACCTCACCGGTTGGTCGCACGTCGTGCCGCAACTCCGCGACGACATCGCGCTGGATGGCTTTGATCGACTCTGCCACGCGGGCGAAGTCTGCGGGCAGCTCCCGCGCCAGGTGCAGCACGTTTTCAGCCGCCTCAAGCAGCTGCTCGTCGTCGACGGTCTCGACAGCGCCACCCTGGTCCAGCCGAGCGAGCTCCTTCTGCCGCTGCTGGATCTCCTCATGGAGGCGCACCATTCGGGCCATCACGTCCGGATCGGCGTCCTGCGCGAGTCGCTCGATCGCCTCCAGCAGCGTCCTGACGCGGGACTCCGACACCTTGGTCCGCACTCCGCCGACCCGCCCGGCGACCTCGAGCGCACCGACGCCGTACGCGGACAGCCGGTACACCTCGACGTCGTCGTCGGACACCTGCCGCACCAACCACCCGGCCTGCACCCACTGCCGGCACAAATCACGTGCGTTTCCCGAAGGCAGCCGCAGGCCGTCGTCGTCGCCGTAGCCCGCGGCCCGCAACTGGCCGAGGGCGTCGTTGATTTCCGCGTGCGCGTCAGCCACCGCCACCCTCTGCCGCTCCGCGGTGAAGACCATCGCCAACACCGTCACCACGAACGGCGCGTGCGTCTGGTGGAGCAGAGCGAGCATCGGATTCTGGAACGCCCGGAGCGCGCCCTGGTAGGCACCCTCAACACCTCGTGTAACCATCGACACGAAGCGTACGGCGCGGGTACGACACGTCAGCTTCCGCGTCAGAACAGGGTGAGCTGGCCCGGGATCGGGCTGGGCCGGCGCGAACGCGGCGGACGTACCGCCACCCGTACCCATTCCGGTGCCTCCGCGACCTCGTCCGGAGGAACGCCACCGGTCAGTGCCCACAACGACGGGCCGAGCAGGATGCCCCGGCCAGCTAGCGCGCGGCGCATCCTGGAAAACTCGAGCGGGAGCCGGATCCCCTCCGGATCGGGCACCGCAAGATCGGTACGCATCCGCATCAACCGGCGGTTACGCGCCACCAGCTCACGCGCGGCCGGTTCGGCCAACCGCTCCGACGCCCGGACGCCCACGGCCGCGCTCACCTCAGCCGCCCTCCCGCCATCCAGCGCCGCCCACGCCGCGTCAACCGTCCCGAACGCGGCAAGGAGGCCGGCGGCGGTCGCCGAACCGAAGCCGGGCACCCCGGGAAGGTTGTCCGACGGATCGCCCCGCAGCGCGGCGAAGTCTCGGTACTGCCACGCCTCAACCCCGCACACGCCCGGCAGGGTAGCGGCCCGGACCAGCACCGCGGCGTCCCGGCCACCGTTGCGGATCCGCAACACCGACGTGCTCGCGTCAAGCAGCGCGAACGCGTCGCGATCGCTGGTGACCAGGACAGTACGCCAGCCGCTGTCCGCGGCCTTCGCCGCGCAACTGGCGAGAACGTCGTCGGCCTCGTAGCCAACCGGAACGAACACCGGAAGCCCAGCCGCGTGCAGCAGCTCCGGCGCCGCGGCCAGCTGCTCCCGCAGATCCGCCGGCTTGGCCGCCCGATGCGCCTTGTACCCGGCGTAGTCGTCCGCCCTCATCGACGACACCGGACAGTCGAAGCCGACCAGCACCGCGTCCGGACGCAGCCGAGCCGCCACATGGGCGACATGCGTGACCAGACCCTTGAGCGCCCACACCGCGCGGCCGTCCCCGTCGCGCAACTCCCCCGTTGCCGCAGCGTGGTACGCGCGGTGCAGCAGGCTGTTGCCGTCCACGACAAGCAGCAGCGGCTCCGGGGCACTCACGCCAACAGCCTAGGGCGCCGCCCAAGCGGCTCAACCCGCTGTCCACTCTGCATGCCTGGCCCGCGACCGAATTTTGAACGATAGTTCTAGTTGTACTATCGTTCAAATATCAGCCGGAGGGGGAACCATGTCAGAGGTCACGGCCATGCGAGCCGATCCACGCCAGTGGTCGGGTCTGGCGCTGTTGGCGCTGCCCACGGTGCTACTAGGGCTGGATGTCACGGTGCTGTACCTGGTACTGCCGAGCATGTCCGAAGCTCTCGAACCGTCCGCGACGCAGACGTTGTGGATCATGGACGCTTACGGGTTCCTGATCGCAGGCTTCCTGATCACGATGGGCACCCTGGGTGATCGCATCGGCCGGCGTCGGCTGCTGCTGATCGGCATGACGGCGTTCGCGGTCGTGTCGGTGTTCGCGGCGTTCGCTCCCAGCGCCGAACTGTTGATCGCTGCTCGTGCGCTGCTCGGGATCGCGGGCGCGACCCTGATGCCCTCGACGCTGTCGTTGATCTCGAACATGTTCCCCGACGTGCGTCGGCGGGCGGTTGCGATCGGGGTGTGGGCGACGATGTTCGCCCTCGGCATGGCCGCAGGGCCCGTGGTCGGCGGCGCGCTGGTGGACGCGTTCTGGTGGGGTGCGGCGTTCCTGCTCGCGGTCCCCATCACGATCATCGTCCTGACCGGCGCGAAAGCGCTGCTGCCTGAGTACGCCGACCCGCAGGCCGGGCGACTCGACCTGTTCAGCGTCGCCCTGTCGCTGGCGGCGATACTCCCCGGCATGTACGCCATCAAGCACGCCGCGGCCCACGGCGTGGACGCCAGCACGGCGGTTCTCCTGGCCGTCAGCGCGATAGCCGGTGTGGTGTTCGTACGCCGGCAACGGCGTCTGGCCGCCCCACTGCTGGACGTCACCCTGTTTACCAACCGGACGTTCTCCGCGGCACTGACGGTGCTGCTGATCGGGCTCGTCGGAGTCGGCGGAACCATGTACCTGGTCACCCAGTACCTCCAACTCGTCGAAGGACTCACCCCGTTCGCCGCCGGATTCTGGATGGGGCCACCCGCGCTGGCGATGTTCGCCGCGGCCATCGGCGCACCCCTGATCGCCCGGCGCATCCGCCCTGGCGTCGTCATGGGAATCACGCTCACGCTCTCGGTGATCGGCTACCTGCTGCTCGCGACCGCTGGGGCCGGTGACGCCCTGATCGTCGTGACAGGCTTCGCGCTCGTCTACCTCGGCCTCGGCGCGATCGCCGCCCTGGGCACCGACATGGTCGTCGGGGCCGCACCGGCCTCGAAATCCGGATCGGCGGCGGCGATGTCCGAGACCGTCCAAGAACTCGGCATCGCCGTCGGCGTCGCCCTCCTCGGCAGCCTCACCACCGCCCTCTACACCACCCGCATGACCCCACCGGACGACATTCCGCCCGAGATCGCAGAGCCGTTCACCGGCAGCCTCTCTGGCGCGCTCTCCGTTGCCGACCAGGTGCCCGCCGAAGTCGTCCAGACGGCACAGGAGACCTTCACCACCGGCGTCAACATCGCCTCAGCCGTGGCCGGCGCCGCCATTGTCGTCGCGACCGTGCTGTGCCTGGTCGCCCTGCGCCACATCCGGCCCCTCGGCCACGACCAGCACGTCGAAACCAACCCTCGGTGACCGGCCTGACTAACCTGTAACCACAGGAGGGAGCATGAGCGACAGCGAAGAACACACCACCGACGGGCGACAAGCCAGAGGCAACAAGCGCCGCGCCGAGATCATCGACGCCACCCTGGCCGTGGTCACCCGTGACGGTGCGGCCGGAGTCACCCACCGCACCGTCGCCAAACAGGCCGGCATCACCGCCAGCCTGAGCACCTACTACTTCGCCACCCTCGACGCCCTCCTCGTCGCCGCACTCTCCAGCGTCGCCGACACCTACACCAAGCGCATCCGCGCCATCATCGACGGCCCGGACGACAATCTGCGCGGCCTGGCCGAACTCATCGTCGAATCCGGCGGCCCCGGACGCGACCGCGCCCTCGCCGAGCGCGAACTGTCCACCCTCGCCGCCCGCAGACCCGCCCTCGCGCCCGTCGCCCGGCACTGGCGCGAAAACGTCGCCGAACTCGCCGCCACCCTCACCGACAACCCCCAAGCCATCGACGCACTCGTCGCCGCCTCCGACGGCCTGTGCACCGCGATCCTCATCGACAACATCCCCGCCGACACCGACTACGTCCACCGCGTCCTCTCACAAGCCATCGGAACACGGCGGGGACATTAGGGGCACTCGGTTGGTCGCGAGGCTGAGCCGAGATTCGAGGACGGTGGATGGGTACTTCGCTGCGGGTGCAGGCGCGTTCCAATCGCTTTGACGAGACCGATCCCATTTGGCTCGCGCAGGCCGACGAGCTGCTCGACGTCCTGGAAGGGCGTGGGGTTGCGGTGTCCCGGGAGCATACCGGTGGGCCGGGGCACAAGGGCGCCGTGACCACCATCGTCCTGGGATCGCGTGCTGCCTTGCCGCTTGCGACGTTGGCCGCTGCCAAGGTCGCTTGTCGTTGGCGTGTCTGGACTGTCGCGCTCAGCCGTCGATGATCGACCATTCGCGGGGGAAGCGGACGTTCATGAGCTGTTCGACCTCGGCGGACGGAAAGTCGAGCCACGTCCGCTCGGCCTGGTCGTACCGTCGGTTCAGGCGCCGGTCCAAGAATCGCTGCGTCCGTACGAGACCGTCGACGGCGTCAGCCGCACTCAGCGCGCCACTCTCCATGGCTTCCGCGTACTCGTGCAGGTCCAGCAGCCGGTAAGGATGGTCCGGCGGGCCCACGATCACGTCGATCCATAGATCGTCGACCGTCACGACGCTTCCGTCGTCAACCACCTTCACCAGGTCGCAGTACCACCAGCCTTGTCGCTCCGGCGGGAAGATCACCGGCTGATTGATCTGGAACCCGTCGTCGAGTAACACGAAGCTGCGCTGCTCCCAGTGCCGGCCTTCGTACTCGAACCCCCAGTCGTAGACGATCACGTCTGCCAGCCGCCGGCCCGCTGCGTGTACTTTCCCGTTCCGGACGACCGTGGTGGGCGTGAGCTGCCCGAGGAAGGTGTCTGTCACGTCCGGCAGTGTGGCAGAGGAGCGGTTTGGCCGAGAACCGTGCTCACAGCGCTCCCCTTCGCACACCGCGACCCACAGCCTTTCGACCCGCTCGAAGGTCGCGCGGATCGCCGCTGGGTCGCCATCGACCGTGGCTGTCAGCACTTGACGGTTGCCCTACCATTCGGACCATGCGTCAGCTCATCGGTGCGGTTGGTTGGGGATTGAGGATCCTTGGCCTACTCGGCATGATCGGCACCGGCATTGGCATTGCCACAAGTGGTGTGACCGGAACCGTTGCGGACCTGGCGATCGTCTACGGCGTGCTCGGGGCGATGTTTGTTGCCGGCACCGTTCTGGTCCGTCTGACTAGGCGCGTCGGCGCCGCATCGTAAACGACGCGACCACGCAGGCACAAATTGGTTTGCGCGGGTTCGGAACCGGCCGCCAGGATCGTGCACATGCCAGACGTCGAGATCGCGGTGCGCCCCTATTCCGACGATGACTGGGACGCGATCGCGCGGATCCACGACGCCGCTCGCCTCGACGAACTCCGCGATTCTGCCGGCCTCGAGGCGTTCTTGACGCTCGCGCAGACCGCCGAGGTCGAGGGGTTGTTCGACGGGCACTTGTGGGTTGCCGAGGCCGACGGCACCGTGGCCGGGTTCGTCGCGCTCGACGATGACGAAGTCACCTGGCTGTACGTAGACCCTCAGCGCTACCGCCTGGGTGTGGGCCGAACTCTGTTACGGCACGCACTCGCTGCTGCCGGGCCCCGAGTGGAGGTCACGGTGCTCGACGGCAATCCGGCCGCCCTGGCGCTCTACTTGAGCGAGGGCTTCGCCATCACAGAGACCCGGACCGGACCGCTCGTCGGTAACGAAACGTTCACCGCGACCGGCCACATCATGCACCGTGACACGGCAGCGCGCACCCCCTCCGACATGAGGTCAGCGGTATGAGCAGTCGGCTGCCCAATCGAAGTCCACAGTGAAGGCGCCGCCATGGGAAACCTGCGTCGCAGGTCTGTGCCCGGCGGGACGGCGAAGGCTTCCAGTGTGTAGGCCGTCTGCGGATTAGAGAGGCCTCCGGGATCAAGTTCAGGGTGGGGCTTTGAGCTACCGCGACGCCCATCGCGGTCCATGCCCGTTGCTCCCGCAGACTCACCCTCCGCGGCCACACAACCAGTTCACCGGCCCGGCATCGCCAGCACCGCATGGCCGCCGATCCAGCCAGCCGGCCACCTATGTGGACGGACGGACCCAGACCGCGAAAGCCATCCAGATCCAAGCAAAGAGAAATGTGAGCTACCGCGACGTCCGCCGCGCTCCATGCCGTTGCTCCCGCGGCCTCGCCCGCCGTCGTCGCACGACCAACCCCGACGAGGGCAGGTCGTGCGCCGCGATCACCATTGTGGACAGACGGCCATCCTGACCCCGGCCGGGTCGCCGGCGGGGCAACGAATGTCGGTGGGTTTCGATAGAATCAAACGTATGATCGAGAGGCTGGTCATCCCTGAAGACCTGGCGCAGATGCCGCCCGGTCCAGGGCTGTCAGCCATCCTCGCGGGCATCGACCGCTCCCGCGTCAACGGCCACGACATGGTCACCGTCATGCAAGCCCGCGCCCGTCAGGTCGCCCACGACCAGGCCGAACTGTTGGCCGACATTGTGGAAGTCGCGCACTGCCCGCCCGGTGTTTTCAACAGCCCGGTCGAGCGGTTGAAGGGGTTGAGCCGGTATCCGGATGATGAGGTGCGGGTCGCGTTGTGCTGGACCCGCCGCGCCGCTGGCGAGCAACTCACCCTCGCTGTGGATGTCGTCGAACGCCTCCCCGACGTCTACGCCGCGCTGCGGGCCGGGCACATCGACATTCCGCGGGCTCGGGTGTTCTGCGACGTGCTGTCCGTGCTGCCGGAAGATGTGGCGCGGGAAGCGGCGGCGCGGTTGTTGCCGGTCGCTGACGGTCTGACGACGGGGCAGTTGCGGGTGCGGTTGCAGCGCCTGGTCATCACCATCGACCCCGACGCCGCCCGCAAACGCCGCGACAAGAGCGTCGTGGACCGGCGTCTGGACCACAGGCTATTGCCGGAGGGCACCGCGTTCCTGGGCGGCACCAACCTGCCCACCGAACGCGCCGCGGCAGCCTCGGCACGGATCGACGCGATCGCCCGCGCCGCCCGCCGCGGCGGCGACGAACGCACCCTGGACCAACTACGCGCGGACACGTTCCTGGACCTGCTCGAAGGCCTCAACACCGCCACCGCGCTGTCCACCGCACCTTCCAACGCGGCGAAGACCCCGACGATGGCCGCGCCCTTCGACCCCGGCCAGGCCGACGGCACGAACGCGCGACCCGGCGTCGGCCACGCACGCGGCACGGCCGAGCAGGCCGGCGCCGGCCAGGCCGACGGCACGAACCGGCAGCCCGGCACCGGCCACACACGCGGCACGGCCCAGCGGGCCGACACCGGCCAGGCACACGGCACGACCGAGCGGCCCGGCACAGCCACCGCCGCCCATGCGCCCGGCGCGGCCGCGGCCGCCAGCCGGCCCGAGCCGGACGCAACGGCCTGCCGGGACACCGCGCCTGGGACCGCCGGCCCAGCCAGCGGCACCGCCGGGCCGGCGCGCGGCGGCGTGGAGCTGACCGTGCCGCTGTCCACGCTCATCGGACTCACCGAGCTACCCGGCGAGTTGGCTGGGTGGGGACCGGTCATCGCCGACATCGCACGACAAGTCGCCGCCCAACAACAACGCAGCCGATGGCGATTCACCGTCCACGACGGCAACACCCTCTACACCGGCGTCACCCGCCGCAGACCAACCACCGACCTAGCCGACCACATCACCGCCCGCGACCGCACCTGCCGAGCACCCGGCTGCCGCGTACCCGCCCACCAAGCCGACATCGACCACATCCACGACTGGGCACACGGCGGACCCACCATCGAAGAAAACCTCGGCACGCTGTGCCGCCACGACCACGGACTCAAACACCACGGCCACTGGAAATACCACCAAATCACACCCGGCCTCTTCCAATGGCACACCGCCCTCGGCCACACCTACCTCGTCCCACCCGAACCCAGACCAGAGACCTAGAGCACTCTGGGGCCAGGTTCAGGATCGGGCCTTGAGCTACCGCGGCAACCGTCGTGCGCCATACCGTCGCTCCCGCGGCCTCACCCACCGCGTTTCCACAACCCGCCGCCAGCCCGCAGCATGGATCGTGGAAGCCTACTGCCCCTCCAGGAGCAACAGTGTCCGTTCCACCAGCACCACCCGGACGGCGACGGACCCTGACCCCAAAGATCTCTAGAAGCGGCCGGTCCAGGGTTCTCCAACGCCGGCGCGCACCGCGGCCTGCCCGGGCGGCAGGTCAAGAACGTCGATCAGGCTGGGATCCTCGTCGACGGCGTGGTGAAGGTGTCCGATCTTGCCGGTACTGCCGTCGGCGTTGGAGGCGCCGATCAGCTGCCAGATTCCATCGTCCGCGTCGTGACTGACCATCAAGACAGGTTCGCGGCGTTCGAAGACCTCGAGGGTTTGGATGCATGTCGTGCCAAGCAGCCAATGCCGCATCCACCAGGCTCGTCGATCGTGCTGCATGACGTAATCGGTGACCCACCAGACGAACGGCAGGTCCTCGTGTGCCCGCGCCTGGTCCGCGACCAAATGGGGACCGCCCTGCGGGACCCGCTCAAACGGCTCGTCGGTGAGCGAGAACGCATGGCCGTCGTCGTTCGCGAAGATAACGGCGTGGAACGTCCCACCGCCCGGATTGCCGGCACCGATCCCGACAGACAACCGGGCGACGTGCGGGTCAGAGCCAGTGGTCCAGCCAAACGCGTACGAGGCCAGCTCACCACGCGGCCCTACGAACTCCCCGAAGGCACGGCGGTCCATGCCCGTGACATCGACCGTCGCCACCTCGACGAGCGCGCCCTCCAACACCTGGATACCCACCCGGGCAAGATAGCTGATCAAAAACCCGTGAACGGCGCAGCCCGTCCACTGCCGCGCGGGACCATAAAATTGACCACGCAGGGACAGGACCCGCGGTCGGCGGACTACGAGATCTTCGCCGGCTCTTGGGGAGCAGGTATGGTCCACCGACGACGACATGGAAGATCTGTACGGCGGATGCGCCCGAGCCCGTGGTCCAACACCGGATCGGACGCGCCGTGTGGACGGCGACTGCGACCATGGCGGAGTGGGCGACGACCCGGACCGCGAGCGCTACCGCCGGCTGCCGCCGCGCGTGCACCCGACCGGCACCGAACACGACGTGACCCCTCCGTCGCCGCCGCCCGAGGACAAATACTCCAACCCGCTGACGTTCGAGGGTGGCATACAGGGATACTCGGCGATCGCGGACTACCTGACGACCACGCCGCGCAACTCCCCACGTCGCGTGATGCTGCGCGTCATCTTTGGCGTCAGCACGCTCGCCGCCGCCCTGTACGTGGCGTACCAACTGATCGACGCCGTGCTGTGAACTGCCCATGAAAGCGGCGACCGGCCTCGCCCGCAGCCAGGCCGGACGATACGCCGCATCCAAGATGGATCAGCGCCGACAGCGGACCAGGTTGGCGGCCGCGCCTTCAGCTCCGGCGATCCGCTGGAAGACCTGCTGCGGCTCGGCAGCACCCGATTGAGGTTTGACGACTTCGCCGGCGTGGATCGTTGCACCGCGCCCGCATGACGATCATCACCATTGACTCCCAGCCGTGGACGCGCTTGCCTTATCCGGCTTGTGAGTCTGCCTCACATTCCATCTGTGTCCACATCGAACGGATAGGCAAGACGATGCAAAAAGCCCGTCCCAGCCGTGTGGGCAGATCGCCTCGCGGCCTACCAGGCGCCGTGCGGCTGATCGCCCTCGGCACAGCTTTGACTCTCTCGGCAACCTTTGTCGAACCATCCCCCGCATCGGCGGCTTACGCGGCCGCGGCGCAGCTCAGCCTGCGAACGGAGCAAGCCAGCACCGAGAGGGCTCGCTTCACGTTCGGGGATGACGAGGGCACCACGGCCAAGAACGCGGCGCCCGGCGGGGGTGACGGAGCCCTCCAAAATGGAGCATCGTTCGCCACCGGCTCGCCGTGGCCAAAGCTCAATGTGACACAGAAGTCCCTGCGCGTCGACGGCGTCGATGACGTGTTGACGACGCCGGTGGTGCTTTCCACGAACCAGTCGTTCACGGTTGCGACCTGGGTCAGGATGGACGACCCGAAGCGCGCGCAGACCGTGCTAGCTCAGAACGGCGCCCGCGGCTCCGCGTACACGCTGAAGACCAACGCCAGCGGGCAGTGGGCCTTCGCGATGTCGCGGTCCGATGTCGACGCCCCGGCGTGGGACACGGCGACCGGCCCGGCGGCCGTGGCCGGGCGATGGACGCACGTGGCGGGTGTCTACGACGCCGCCGCGGGTCAGCTCCGCCTGTACGTCAACGGCGCGAAGGTGGCGACAGCCGCGCACACCACCACGTGGGCAGCGACCGGAGGGCTGCAGGCCGGTCGCGGGCTCGTGGCCGGCAAGGCTGCCGAGGCCCTCGCCGGCAACTTCGACGAGATCCACGCCTGGTCCGCTGTTGTGGCCGACGAGGCGCTCGCCGATCTCGTAGTGACGCCGTCCATCGCGCGAGAAGACCGGTGCGATATCGGGCACTGGCTGCACGCGGGCGGGCCGAAGGTGAAGGCGATCGCGAGTGCCGCGCTCGCCGGCATCGACCAGGACCGCCGCGTCGTCTACCAGACCGAGGGCCTGGTGCCGCACCAGCTCGACGAGGCGGCCGACGAGGATCAGTCCGCCTACATCGCGCTGCACCAGAACCAGACGGTCAGGTACCAGGCGTGGGAGGCGGTGCTCGACCCGTACACGTACTTCGGGACGGACAGCGTCGGCTTCCACACGGCGCCCGCCTACGGCGATGATGTCCACAAGTTCCTGCTGCAGCGCAACGACCAGACCTGGCATGACTACCTCGTGCCGCCCGTGCCGCCCAAGCCCAGCCAGGCCGCGCTGAACCGGGCGCTGGCCGTCGCGGCGGAGATGCGCGCCGACGGCGTACCCGGTGCGCCGGCGGACTGGCAGGTCAAGACCTGGTCGGCGAACCGGATCGAGCGGCTGCTGCGCTTCGGCGGATTCCCGACCGAGGCGCCCGCGCCGGACTCGCTGGAGTTCCGCACCGAGGTCGAGTCCATCAAAATCAACTGGTCGGACTGCGACACCGCTGACCCCGATGGCTCGACCGGCGTGCTGGCCGACGTGACGGCGACCGCCCAGCGGGAGTGGAACGCCGAACTCGCGGCGCACGCCGCCCCGCGCAGCACCATCGTCGCCGCCGAGATCCAGGCGATGAAGGACGTCCGCGCGGCGTCCGAAGCCATGATCGAGGCGCAGGGTCAGGCGTGGGTGGCGGGCCAGCTGCTGAAGTGGCAGAAGTACTGGCTGGCGCAGCCCAAGGACACCACGGGCTACCCCAAGGCGGCCGAGTTCACCAAGGCCAACAACGACCTGACCACCGCGAAAAACCGGATCAACGCCCAGCTGACCATCGCCAAGAACGCGTCCACCTCGGCGGCCAGCCAGGTCACCAAGGTCAATACAGCGCTGCAGCAGGCCACCACCATCGCGACCAGCAACGGCACGCCGCTGTACCGCGGTCTGGCGTACACGCGGCAGTCGGCACAGGTGACGAAGGCGTCCGCGGCGGCCGCGCAGGCGGCGGCGAAGGCCATCGAAACCACCTTGAACGCGGCCAAGGCCGCGGGCGCCGACGGCAAGGCGCTGCAGGCGCTCGCCGCGACCCAGCAGGCCGCGCAGCAGGCGGAGTTCCGCCGGGCCGCGGCCGAGGAGGCCGCCGCGCAGGCGAAGGCCGCCGCGCAGGCAGCGGCCGCCCGGGCGGCGCACGCCGCCGAGATGGCCACCCGGGCCAAGAACGACCGGGTCAAGGCCGAGCAGGCCGAGGCGGCCGCCAAGGTGGCCGCCGACGGTGCCGCGCAGAAGCGGGAGGTCGCCGAGAACGAGCGCGACGTCGCCGCGGCCGCCCGGGATCGGGCCGACGCCGAGCGTGCCAAGGCGAACGCGGCCGAGTCGCGCGCACAGCAGGACCAGTCGCGGGCCTCGTCGGCGCTGTCCGGTGCCCGGCAGAACGAGGAAATCGCGGGCGACCGGGCCGCCGACGCCGACGAGGCCGAAAAACGCGCCCGCGTCGCGCGGGACGGCGCGGTGAAGGCGGAGGAGCGCCGGGACGCGTTGCTGGCGCGGGCGCGGGCATTGGAGGCTGCCGCCGCCGCTGCCGAGGGCACCGCGGACGCGCAGGAGGCGCGAGCGGCCGCCAACGCCGCCCGGGCCGACGCGAACGAGGCCACCAGCGCCGCCACCTCCGCGCGGAACAACGCCAACCAGGCGACGTCCGCGGCTGTCGCGGCGCGTACCGCCGCCATCGAGGCGGACGGTGCGGCCACCCGGTCGCGGGCCGCGGCGAACGGGGCTCAGTCGGACGCCAACACCGCCCGCTCCCAGGCCGCCACGGCGCGCCACGCGGCCGCGGACGCGATCGACGCGGCACTCGCGGCGGCGGAGGACGTCAAGGCCGCCGAGGTGGAGGCCAAGAAGGCGCAGACGGCCGCCATCACGGCCGCTGTCAACGCGGTCGAGGCCCGCAAGCAGGCCGACATCGCGAACGCGAGCAGCGCGCGTACCGCCGCGGAGGCGTGGGCGGCCGCGCAGGCTGCCACGGCGGCGACCGCGGCGGCCGTGGCTGCGGTCAAGGCGGGCAAGGAAGCCATCTCGCTGGGCACGCCGTACCGCGACACCGACGCGTCGGCCGGCATGGCCGTACTCGTGGGTCAGAAAGCAATGACGCTGGCTCAGCAGCAGGCGGAGGCGGCGAAGATCCGGGCCGCCGAGGCCGCGAAGGCGGCTGCGGCGGCGAAGGAGCTGGCGGCCCAGGCCAACGCGGACGCCAAGGCGGCGGCGCAGGCCGCCGCGGCCGCGGCGGAGGACGCCGCGAAGGCCATGGAGTCGGTACGGCAGGCGCGGGTGTCCACGGCCTCGGCGGCGACCGACGCGGCGGCGGCGCGGCGGGCCTCGGCCAGCGCCGACGGGTACGCCCAGCGGGCGGTCTCCGACGCGTCCCGCGCCAACGTGGCGGCCAACACGGCGGCATCCGAGGCGGCGGCGGCCGACGCGGCGGCCACCGAGGCGGAGAAGGACGCCGCGGCGGCTCGCGCCGCGGCCGACGCCGCCGAGAGGGACGCCGCCACGGCGCGGTCCCTCGCATCCCGGGCAGACCAGGAGGCCACCGCGGCCGAGAAGGACGCCGCCGACGCCCGCGGGCACGCGGACGAGGCGGACCAGGCTGCCACCAGAGCCGAGGAGGAGGCCCGCCGGCTGGAGCAGCAGCGGCGCGCCAACGCCCTCCAGGCCGGCTCCGACGCGCCGGGCGGCGGTGGCACCGCCCTGACAGCCGAAGAGGAGGAGCTGCTCCGGAAGCACTGTGGACAGTCCTGTGTGGACGAGTACCGCAGGGCTCTGGCCGACGCCAGCAAGACGGTCATGCAGTGGATCGAGGAGAACGGCGTCGAGGTCCTGCTCGAGGTCGCCGGCTACAACGACCTGAAGAAGTGCTTCACCAAGGCCGACATCGAGGCGTGCCTGTGGACCCTGGTGAACGTCGCGTCGCTGCTCGTGGTGGTCGGCAAGCTGCCGGCAGTCACCAAAGCCATCGTCCGGGTCGGCAACGGCATCACCGGCTTCCTGGAGGCGTCGGCCGCGGGGAAGAAGACCCTGGACCGGCTCCGCAAGGTCATCGACAAACTCAAGAAGAACCCTGCCTGCAAGGTCGGTCTCGCGCGAACCTTCGCCGCCAGCGCCGACAAGGGCTGCGGCACGGTCAACCGGAACGGGCTGGCCGACCACGAGTTCGACCAGGCCAATGAGATCGTCGACGAGTTGGGCGGGCACTTCGAGGGCCAGATCGACGGCAACACCCCCGGCATCGACGGACACTGGAACGGCAAGCCGACCAGCCTGAAGACCGTCCAGCCCGGCTCGGTGAACAACATCCGGGCACTGGCGAACGCGATGACCAACGCCAACAAGTCGGCCAAGAAGGCCGAGATCAGCGACGTTGTCCTGTTCATCAAGGCGCCCGGTATGGCCAAGGCCGAGGTGGAAACGTGCCTGCGGGCCGCCGAGATCCTCGAGCTGGGCACTATCGTCAAGATCTCGGTACGCGCTTCTGACGGTTGGGTGCACTTCTAACACATGGCTATTGAGTGGACGATCGAGTCTGGCTCGGCGGTCTCGCCGGGCCAGCTCGCTCACGCAACGACGAAGCTGCTCGGCGCGGTGCTCGGCACCGCGCCGGACGGCGTACGGATCGACGGCGACGCGGAAGACTTCACGCTGCGGGTGAGCTTCGACGAAGCCGAGGGCGCCGCCGAGGTGACCTTCGACGCTCACGGCGACGGCGACGTCTGGACCACCGTGACGGCGTACCGGACCCAGCTCTCGGCAGCGGTGGCGCTGGTCGCGGCGGTGGCGCTGGCCGACCTCTCCGGTGGAGAGCTGAGCGGGCCTGGCCTGGTGCGCCGGTATCGGGGCGACCTGGCAGACCTCATCGCCGACCTAACCCCCGCCGGACCGGATCCGGTCTCCAACCTCTCGGACCGCTTCGGCTGGACGTTCCTCCCGCCGGCCTGAGGCCTTGAGCTACCGCGACGCCCGTCGTGCGCGAGACCGCTGCTCCCGCGGCCTCACCCTCCGCGGCCACACAACCAGATCGCGGGCAGTGGAACTGGGCCTGCTCGGGGCTACGGGGTGATCGCCGGGAAAGGGGCGTCGTGGTTGAGGGAGTCGATCAGGGTGAGGATCGCCTGAGGGCCGCCGCTCGCGTCGACGTACCGGCTGACCCGGCACGCCGCCTTGGCGTACACCTGCTCGTCACTGCTCGCGGCGCGCAACCACTCGTCGAGCGTCTCCGGCAGTGCCTCCTGTGAGGTGAGCCGGCACCGGTCCCCGCCGGTGTCCGGCAGCAGGTACCGCTCGTCGCCGGAGACAAGCACCGCCAGGCCCTCGTCGAACCACTGGGGCACGTGTCCGGCGTCGAGGCGCTGGTGCAGCTCGACGTGCGACATCTCGTGCGCCGCGATCACCGCGTCGAGGCCGCGCGGCGACAGCATGACCGCGCGGTTCAGCACGGCGACGCCGCGTTCCCCGCCGCCGCCGATCCGGGAGTAGCACTCGGTGGTGTCGCAGGCCAGTATCGTGGGCGAGCTGGCGCGGGCGCCGTAGAAGGCGGCGACCCGGGCGTTCGCCTCGGTGTACAGCGCAACGATCTCCTGCCGGCGGGCCTCGGACAGGCCCCGTTCGGCGTACAGCCCGTCGCGCAGCGGGACGAGGCCGTAGCAGCGGGGGCAGGTCGTCGCGGCGACGGACGGGTACGCGTACGCGAGCGCGCCGGTGGCCGCCGCCAGCACCGCGACCAGTACGCCCGCCACCCAGACTACGACCCGCCGCCGTCGTGTCAGCTTCATCGGCACAGCCTCGCCGGGACGGTTCCGGTGGTGAAGCGTGGCAGCCCGGCTCCGCCGCTACGTGCCAGCACGCAGTCCGAGGAAGGCGAGCACGGCGAGCACCCGCCGGTGGCCGTCCGGGGTCGCCGGCAGCCCGATCTTGTCGAAGAGGTTGGCGATGTGTTTCTCGACGGTGCGTTCGCTGATCGCGAGTCGCTGGCCGATGGCCTGGTTGGATCGGCCCTGCGCCATCAGCCCGAGCACGTCGCGCTCGCGCCCGGTGAGGCCGTCGAGCGCCCCGGGCCGCCGCTCGGCGCGACCGACGAGCAAGGCGACGACCTCCGGATCGGTCACCGTGCCGCCGCGCGCCACCTGGTCGAGGGCCGCGGTCAGCTCCGCCACGTCGGCCACCCGGTCTTTCAGCAGGTACCCGAGCCCGCGCGACCCGTCGGAGAACAGGTCGAGGGCGTACGTCACCCGCACGTGCTGGGACAGCACCAGCACGCCGGTGCCGGGGTGCTCGGTGCGGATCCGTCGCGCGGCGCGCAGGCCCTCGTCGGTGTACGACGGCGGCATCCGGATGTCGACGATGGCCACGTCGGGTCGCGCCGCCTCGACCAGGGCAAGCAGGCTCGGCTCGTCGCCGGCCGTGCCCACCACATCGACGCCGGCCTCCACAAGCAGCCGCCGTAACCCTTCGCGCAGCAGGGCGGCGTCGTCGGCCACGATCACCCGCACGGCAGCTCCGCGCGCACCGTCGTGCCGCCGGCCGGCCCACCGCGTACCGTCAAAAAGCCACCCGCGGCCTCGACCCGCTCGGTGAGCCCGCGCAGGCCGCTGCCCGCGAGGTCCGCGCCCCCGACGCCGTCGTCCATGATCTCGATCATCACCCGGCCCCGCCGCTGTGCCAACCGGACGCGCGCGGCGGTGGCGTGCGCGTGCTTCGCCACGTTCGCGAGGGCCTCCGCGACGACGTAGTACCCGGTCAGCTCGACCGCCTCCGGCAGCCTCCGGTCGCACGCTTGCCATTCGACCTCGACCGGTACCGGTGAAGCCCATGCCAGCTCCGCGACGCCCGCGCGGAGACCGCGCTCGACGAGCACGCCGGGGTGGATGCCCTGGCACAGGCGGCGCAGCTCGTCCAGCGCGGCGGCCAGCCCCGACCGGGCCTCGGCCAACGCGGCGCCCGCCGCCGCCGGGTTGCCGGACAGCTGCGACTGCGCCACACCCAGCGCGAACGCGACGGACACCAGGCGCTGCTGCGCGCCGTCGTGCAGGTTCCGCTCGATGCGGCGCCGCTCGGCGGCTCTGAGCCGCGCGGCGAGGCCGTCCAACTGATCGCTGGCCAGGAAACCGAACGGCACGGCCGCGAACGCGGCCGAGAACACCACCCACAGTGCCAGCGTGAGGTCGGGCGCCAGCCAGCCGCTGGCGAGGTTTCCGACCAGCGCGGCGCACGCCACCAGCGCGGCGCACCAGACGACCGTCGCGGGCCTTCTCGCTTCGCGGGTACGCCGTGCGAGCACCGCCATCACGGTGGCGGCCAGCGCGACTCCCACGGCGGCCTCCACGTCAACCCAGATCGTGGCTCCGGTGGTGGTCGCCACGAGATGCAGGCCGACGGCGTCGACGTAGCCGGCCGCGGCCAGCACACGCGTCCCCTTCGTGCCGAGCCGACCGGTGGGAAAGGCGAGCAGCAGATGCGCGAACACGGCCGCGTACGCGTTGCGCAGCGGCGCGGCGGCCGCCTCCAACACCGGCACGTGCGTCCAGTCCAACAGGTGGACGAACCAGGCCAGGCCGACCGCCACCATGAGCACACCCACGGCCCGCCAGCGGGGACGCAGGCACGCGACCAGGCCGGCGAGGCCAAACGACCACCCCACGACCGGGGTGAGCACGACGTGCAGCACGCTCAAGCCGCCGCCGCGACCGAGCACGACGACCGTCAGTGCCGTTCCGACAACGGCGAGTGCGATCCCCGCCGCGAACCAGGCCCTCCCCATCGTGAGCCACGATACGGTGGCAATCGGTGTGGTCGGCGGCGCCGGCATCACAGGAATCGCTAACTTCCCTCGGCAGCCGAATCCCGCTGATCAGGCGGCTGGTGGGGGTGCCGCCGTGTCGCGGAGGATGAGGCTCGTCGGCAGGCGGATGCCGTCAACAGGACCGCCGCGGGCACGGCGACGATCGGTGTCCGGTTCGCCAACGGCGCCAGCGGCGGCGCCGCACGGCCAGCGAACCTCATCGTCAACGGCGCAACCGTGTCCAGCGTCTCCTTCGAAGCCACCGGCGCCTGGAACACCTGGGTCACCAAGACCCTCACCGTCCCCCTCAACGCCGGCACCAACACCATCCAGCTCAACCCAACAACGGCGAGCGGCCTACCCAACGTCGACTACATCGACGTCGCGTAGCGCACCCGCCTGACAAACGAAGGTGTCGCCCGGTCCATCGGACCGGGCGACACAGCGGCGTGTCAAGGAAGCCGCCGGGCTGCTCCAATTGGCCCACCAACGTTTTCGTCGCCGGCTTCATCGGTTCGCCCGCCATGAACATCAAGTCCGTGCCGCTCAAAGCGATCCGATCCGCCGGTGTCGAGGCGTCAGGCGTTGTCCCAGTCGAGGGTGATGCGATTGTGGCATCGCCCGGCCGGACCCTGGAGCTCGGCTGCCAGGCTGGCATCGTTGTCGTGCATCTGGTCCAGCACCTCGGGTCGCGTGGAGCCGCGCATTCATCCGCTCCAGGACCGTGAGCTTCGCGGGGTCCCCGCAGGCGGTGCAGAGCGCGAGGAGCCAGGCGTCGAGGAGCTTGTGGTTCGCGTTGACGTGAAATTTGGTGCGTGCCCGGAAGTGCTCGGACGCGCACGAGCGGCAACGGCAGAGGACGAGCGGCAGGCAGGTGGGCACGACGGCCCAGTTCTTGAGCACAGGAGTACACCGGTTTCAGTGAGAAGTCCGCAGCAGGAAGGCACGCGGCGCACATGCGCGCCGCGCGATGAATCAGCGCTCGGAAGGTCTCACAGGATGTACAACGGAGCGTCCTAGGCTAGACGTGGCTCGGCAGCAGCACGGTATCGACCCGCAACACCGCCGGTCCACTGGTTTTCGAGCGCCTGCGGCCTAGAAAACCCAGCTCGCCGGCCCGGCATCGCCGCCGGCTGTGGAGCGTGGAAGCCTACTGCCCCTCCAGGGGCAGCAGATCGCCACAGACGCTGCCTCGTTCAGGACTCTGACGGTGCGGTGGTTGGTCGGTCGGTCAGGTCGTAGTGGAGTCGGGACGTCGCGATGTACTCGCGGTGGTCTTCGGCCCACTGGATGAGGGTGCTGACCTGGGTGGAGAGCGTCTGGCCGATCGGGGTGAGGCTGTAGTCCACCCTGGGCGGTGAAGTCGGTGTGACCGTGCGCTCCACCAGTCCGTCGCGCTCCAGGCTGCGCAGGGTCAGGGTGAGCATCCGTTGGGAGATGCCGTCGATTGCGCGGTGGAGTTCGGAGTAGCGCTTCGGTCCTGTGCCCAGCAGGCCCATGACCAGCACGCTCCATTTGTCGCCGACTCGGTCGAGGACGTCGCGCAGCTGGCAGGTCGGGTGCTGCCCGCTCCACCCGCGCGGCCGGGAACCCGGCCGGCGACCACGGGGCTGGAGATACCCCACGATCAACTCGACCAGTTCTCCCCGCCGGAGATCCGGGCCGCGCTTGTCGCGCGGGCACAGGCCCTGCCCGGGGTGTTCACCGGACCCAGCCCGGTGTCTGAACCCTCGTCCCTGGCGCTGCGCCTGCGCGATCCGAGCGGGCCGTGGGAGGCGTTCCTGCATCCCAGCCGCGACGAGTTCGGGCACGTGCACCGAACGGGTTTCCTGCACCTCACCCTGCCGCGGCCAATGATCGCACCGCTGGTACGAGCCGGCTGGGCCGAGCCCCACCCGATCAGCCGGCGCCCCGAATGGCCCGACACGATCGTGATGCTCTACGCCCCCCGCGACGACGCCGAACTCACCGTCACCCTCGCCGCCCTGCGAGCCTCCTGGCGGCAGGCCGCCCCGGATGCCGCCGAGCACACCACCACTACCGAGAAGGAGTAGCAGACATGCGTGCAATGGCGTTCACCGACTTCGGCGCGACCCCCACGCTCACCGAACTGCCGGTGCCCGAGCCTGGACCGGAAGAGGTTCTGGTCCGGGTACGGTCGTCGTCCGTCAACGGCTTCGACCTCGGCGTGCTCGGCGGTCACCTCGCCGGCGTGTACACGTACGAGTTCCCGGTGGTGCTCGGCAAGGACTTCGCCGGCGTGGTCGCCGCCATCGGCACCGGGGTTACCGGTCTGCGCGTGGACGATCCCGTGTTCGGCGTGGTCATGCGACCGACGCTCGGTCAGGGCGGTTTCGCCGAGTACGTGGTCGTGGCCGCCCACTACGGCCTGGCCAAGACGCCGGAGGGCCTCGACCACGTCCGGGCCGGTGCACTCGGCCTCGCCGGCACCGCCGCGCTCAACGCGGTGGACGCCATCGCCCCCGGCCCCGGGGAGACCGTCCTCATCTGCGGCGCGACCGGTGGCGTGGGCGCCTGGCCGGCGACGGCCCGACCGTGGCTGGGCTGCTCGTCAGAGGCGGGCGGCTGGCCTCAACAGTGCATTTCATCCCGAACGACGGATGCCGTGGAGCGCATCCTCACCATCGATCGATCGACATCTGGCGGGTGGAGGGTGGCCTGTTCGCCGAGCACTGGGATGAACTGAACACCATGGAGGTGTTCCAGCAACTCGGCGTACTACCCGCACTACCCACGCCATCCTGACACGCGACGGTGGCGGGGAGGGTCGAGGATGCTCGACCCTCCCCGCTGCGGTGCTGCGGCGTCAGGGTGTGGCGTCAGGGTGTGGCGAGGGCTTCGGTCGGGGCGAGGCGGGCGGCGCGGATGGCCGGGTAGAGGCCCGCGATCGCACCGATGACCAGCGTGGCGCCCACGCCGCCGGCCATGGCCCAGACGGGGACGATGGCGGGCATCGACTGGGTGGCGGCGTAGATGGTGGTCACGGCGATGCCGAGGACGACGCCGCCGACGCCGCCGAGTGCGGACAGCAAGAGTGATTCGGCGAGGAACTGCAGGCGGATCTGGCCGCGGGTGGCGCCGAGGGAGCGGCGCAGCCCGATCTCGGGTCGGCGTTCGAGGACCGAGATGACCATGGTGTTGGCGACGCCGACGCCGCCGACGAGCAGGGCCACGGCGCCCAGGCCGAGCAGCAGGCCCGTGAAGGCGCGGCTGGTGGCTTGGCGGGCGGCGAGGGCGTCGGAGGGGCGGGACACCTTCACCTCGCTGGGTGCGTGCGGGTTGGCGGTGGCGGCCAGCACACCGCGGACGGCCTCGACGGCGTTGTCGTCGGAGCGGGTGTAGACGGTGGTGGGGTGGCCGTCGAAGTCGAGGTAGGTCTGTGCGGCACCCCATCCGACCAGCGCCGCGGAGTCCAGTTCCGGGGCGAGGGGCACCGGGTCGAGGATGCCGACGACGGTGAACCATCGCCTGCCCAGGTAGACCTGGATGTCTTCACCGGGCCCGGCGATGCCCAGCCGGCGGGCGGTCGCGGAGCCGAGCACGACGGCCGGGTACCTCTCGGTGGCCGCGTTGAGCCAGATGCCAGCGGCCAGCGTGACGCCGACCGTGTCCGGCAGGTCGAGGTGCGCGGCTTGGACCGTGATACCGCCGGATTCCGCGGCCGGGATCTTGTCGGTGCGGTAGACGTTGGTGTCCGGAACCTTGCCGATCGCGGCGACCTGGTTGACCGGCCCGATCCGGGAGATCATCGATACCGACTCGATCGGCAGGGTGGCAGTCCCGCCGAGCATGGTGTCCCCGGGCGCGACGGTGAGCAGGTTGGTGCCGAGCGCGGCGAGCGTACGGTCCAGGTCGGCTCGACTGGAGGAGGAGATGCCCACCACCGCGGTCATCGCGGCGATGCCGATCGCGATACCCAAGGCAGACAGGAACACCCGTAGCGGCCGGGTACGAAGGCCGGCGCCGCCGACCCGCGCCACGTCGCGCGGACCCAGCCGTGCCGGCGACAGCAGCGTGGTCACGAGGCCACCTGCCCGTCGCGCATGGCCACCTGCCGCGGCAGGCTGGCCGCGACCTCCCGGTCGTGGGTGATGACCAGCACCGTGGTGCCGGCGGCGTGTAGCTCGTGCAACAGATCCATCACACCCGCCCCGGAGACGCTGTCGAGGTTGCCGGTCGGCTCATCCGCCAGCAGCAGCGCCGGGTCACCGGCGACCGCGCGGGCAATGGCCACCCGCTGACGTTCGCCGCCGGACAGCTCGTGCGGGCGGTGGTCGAGCCGGTCGCCAAGGCCGACGCGGATCAGCGCGGCCTCCGCGCGGCGCCTGCGCTGCTTGAGGGGGACGCCGGCATACAGCAGCCCGTCCGCGACGTTGTCCAAGGCTGGCAGTCCGGGCGCGAGATGGAACTGCTGGAACACGAAACCGATCCGCCGTGCCCGCAACGCGGACAGCTGGCGGTCCGACAGCATCGCGACGTCGTGTCCGTCGACGCGGACCGTGCCGGCGGAGGGCCGGTCGAGGGTGCCGATCAGGTGCAGCATGGTGGACTTGCCCGATCCGGACGGGCCCACGATGGCCACCATCTCGCCGTACCCGATCGACAGGCTGACCTCGTCCAGCGCGACCACCCCGCCGGGGTACGCCTTGGTCACCGAGTCCAGCTCGACCACCGCCTCGCCACCGGTGGCTACCGGGCCTGCGGGATCGGTGCGCACGCTTTCCGTGACGCTCATGCCGGTATCCCCACCTTCATGCCCTCGGCCAGCCCGTCGCCGGTCACCTCGACCCGGCCGCTGGCGAACATCCCGGTCTGCACCGCCACGATCCGGGTGCTCGCGCCGTCGACCACCTGCACGCCGTAGCCGCCCTCGGCGAGGGCGAGCAGCGCGGCCACCGGCACGGTCAGCACGTTCTCCCGCTGCGAGGCGGTGAAGGCGACGTCCACCGCCGCCTGATCCAAGCCGGCGAGCGCCTTGGCGTCGGTGACCGTGACCGTGACCTTGATCTTCGTCTTCGGATCCTCCTGGCCGCCGCCCTGCGAACCGCTACCGGTGTCGATCACGGTCTCGACTTTGGTGATCTTGCCGGCCGTCGTCTTGCCGTCCGGCAGCGTGAGGCTCACCGCCGTCCCCTTCTTGGCCAGCCGCTGGTCGGCCACGTCGAGCTCGACGGTGACCACTCGGGCCGAACCGGTGTAGGAGAGCACCGCCGTACCCGGCTGGACCGCGTCACCCAGCGCCGCCTCGTGCGTGTCCACCCGCACCGCCCCGGCCGCGTAGGCGATCCGGCCCAGCTCCACCGTCCCGGTCTGCGGCAGGCCAAGATCCTCCTGCCATTTCCTGACTGCGCTGGCTGTGCTGACGCTGTACGCGTCGTCCACGGTGAACCCGTCATATCCCAACGCACGCAGGTTCTCCTCGAACTGCTTGACGTCGGCGCCTTCCACGCCCGGCGACAACGCCCGGTACGCCGGCAACGAGCCGTACAGCAACAGCACCGGCGTGTTGTCGAGCCGGTACAAGGCCTGCCCACGCTTGATCGTGGACCCGGTGCTTGGCAACCCGGTCAGCGTCCCGCCAACCCTGCCCGACACCGTCGTCGAATTGCCGTACCCCAACTCGCCACTCTCCGTCTGCGAGTCCACCAGCGTCTGCCGCGAGACCTGAGCGGTCTGCGGCGGCAGGCCGCCACCGGTCTCACCGTTCTGCTCGTTCCCGCCCAGGACGGCGTCGTAGCCGAACCCGGTGGCCGCCACAGCCGCGGTGCCCGCGACGGCAACCGCCGCCACGACGACCGCCACTCGGCCAGCCCGACGGCCACGGCGGCGTCGCCCCGCACCCGACACCGGCTCTGGCACGGCCGGGTCCACGTCGGAAGTCATTCGCCACCGCCGTTCTGCAGCCCGGGGCCGGCCGATTCACCCTTGGGCGGAGCCGGCTGGTACTTGTCACAGGCATTCCGGGCGGCCTTGACCTTCGGGTCGTTCGGATTTACCTTGTTGCCGTCAATCTGCAAACCCTGGTCGGTCGGGTCCGGGAAGTCCGTCACGCCGTTGTCCCGCATGCACTTGGAATACTTGCGCAGCTGCTCGAGCCGCTCTTGCGGCATCTTCTGCGGCTCGCCACCGTTGGGCATGTACTGCTTGCACTTTTCCTGCGCCGCGTCGACCTTCGCCTTGTCCACGCCATCAGGCAGGCTGATGTCGAACCCTCCGCCGTCATTGGGCTTCGGGTCCGGGAAGTTCGGAATGCCGTTCTCCCGCATGCACCGCGCGAACTTCAGCCCGTCCTCCGCGGCCGTGTCCGGGCCGCCGGCGCCGCCAGCGCTGGCGGACGCGCTGGGTGTACCGCCAGCGCTGGCGATCCCGTCGTCGCCATCGCTGCCGCCGCAGCCGGCCACACCCAGCACCAGCAACAGGCCAAGCGCCAATCCCATCCTGATACGCATGCCGTTTCCTTCCTCGGCGGCCGGTCGGTCGCCGGCACCACAGGTGGAATTAGAGCCGGCGAGGCGTCACCTGGCGGTCAGCGAAAACGTTGACCGCCAGGTGACGCCGCCGCGAACACCATGGGGGCATGCGGATTTTGGTGGTCGAGGACGAACATCTCCTGGCCGACGTGGTGGCCCGGTGGCTACGCGGCGACGCGCACGCGGTCGACGTGGTCTACGACGGGGGCTCCGCGCTCGAGCGGATCGCTGTCAACGACTACGACGTGGTGATCCTCGATCGTGACCTGCCCGTGGTGCACGGAGACCAGGTGTGCCGCCAGATCACCGGCAGCGACTCGACGGCACGGATCCTCATGCTCACCGCCGCGTCGAACATCGACGACCGGGTCGACGGACTGACCCTCGGCGCCGATGACTACCTACCCAAACCGTTCGCGTTCCGGGAACTGGGCGCGCGGGTGGCGGCTCTCGGCCGGCGGGCTCGCCCAGCCACACCACCGGTCCTGCACCGCGCCGGGATCCGGCTCGATCCACACCGCCGCGAGGTCTACCGGGACAGCCGATACGTTCCCCTGTCCCGCAAGGAGTTCGCGGTCCTGGCCGAGCTGCTACGTGCGGACGGCGCGGCGGTCTCCACGGAGCAACTGTTGGAGAAGGCGTGGGACGAACACACCGACCCGTTCACCCACACCGTGCGAATGACGATCCTCAAACTGAGGCGCAAGCTCGGCGACCCACCCGTGGTGCTGACCGACCCGGCTGGGGGGTACCGGATCCCGTGAGCCGCCTCAAGCTTTCCAAGCTCACCCTGCGCGCCCGGTTGACCATCGTCTACGGCGGGCTCTTCCTACTCGCTGGGGTACTGCTACTCAGCGTGACCTATGCGCTCGTCTCCCAAAAGCTACCCGGCGACGCCGCAACCACCATCACCGGACCCGTCCGCGAGAGCCCGGGCACCGGCCAACCAACCGTCCCCCCGCTGCAGCCAGGCGGCGACACCGCTCCACAACTGTCCGACGCGTTCGTGGGCCAGGTCCGTGACGGCGCACTCGACACGCTACTCACCCAGGGCGGCATCGCGCTGGCCGCGATCAGCGCTGTCGCGACCGTCTTGGGCTGGCTGATCGCCGGCCGGGTACTCCAGCCGCTGCACCGGATCACCGAAACCGCCCGGCGGATCGCCGACACCCCCGCGGCCGACCGCGGCTTACACGAACGTATCGCGCTGGACGGCCCGCACGACGAGATCAAACAGTTGGCGGACACCTTCGACGTCATGCTGGAACGCCTCGACCACTCCTTCGACGGCCAACGCACGTTCATCGCCAACGCCTCACACGAGCTGCGGACCCCGCTAACCCTCAACCGGGCGCTACTGGAAGTCACGCTGGACCGCACCGCAGCGTCGCCAGAGATGCGCCAACTTGGCGAAACCCTCCTGGGAATCAACACGCGCCACGAACGACTCATCGACGGGCTGCTCCTGCTGGCCCGCTCCGAACACGACGTGCTCGAACACTCCTATGTAGACCTCGCGGACATCATCGAGCACGTGGCGGTACAAACGCCGCACAGCACAATCACCCTCCTCACCAAGCCCGCGGAAGCCCCCACCACCGGCAACCCCGTCCTACTCGAACGCCTCGTGCAGAACCTGGTGGAAAACGCGCTCCGGTACAACATCCCCCAGGACGGCTGGGTCGGCGTCACCAGCGACACACGACCACACGGCATCGTGGTGCTACAGGTGACCAACACCGGGCCGGTCGTACCCCGGTACGAGATCCCGAACCTCTTCGAACCCTTCCGCCGCCTCAGCACCGACCGACTGGCCACCTCGCCCGGCGCGGGCCTGGGACTGTCGATCGTACGATCCATCGCCCGCGCCCACGGTGGCGACGTGCACGCCGAGCCCCGCGACGGCGGCGGCCTGACCGTCACCGTCACCCTGCCCCGCGCCGAACTGGCGGCCCAATCGGAGCAGGTCTCGACAATGTGATCACCCGCGTTGCACCCAGGGCGTGACGAGCTAGGGGCCGGTGAAGGGGCCGAAGGCTGATGGATCCTGGAACCCGCCGGTGTCCTCGTGCCACTGCACGACGCCGGCCACGACGAAGCTGCGCAGGTCCGGTTCCAGGATGAACAGTGTGTATCCCGGTCCGATCTCCCCGTACCTGTCCCGGTACACCCGAAGGTCCGCGGCACTTGCCTCGGCCACGTGCAGGCCGTCGTAGTCCGGCTTGAGCAGCATCCGGCCTACGCCGCCGAAGTAGACGTCGACGCGCGTAGCGATGCCGGGATCCTTGGTGCTGCGCAGGAGCAGCCGGCATTTGCTGACCGAGTACGCCCAGACCTGGAAGTGCCGTGCCGACCGGAATTCGCCGCTGTCCACGTCAGGGAAACCTCACCTTGGCCGGGTCCGCGTCCCAGATAGGCTCTGGCAGATCGATCTTGATCCCGCGATAGTACCAGGTGACATTTTCCCAATCGAGGTGATAGAAGTCCTGGTCGATGTGTGCCATTCGAGAATAGAACCCGATCCGGTACATCTCCCATGGTGTCGCGGCCCACTCGCCACCGACATTGGCAGCGGCGCCCATACGGTACGCGGCGAGATACGCCTGCTTCGCCTCCTCCACCGTCCCCACGTTCATTCCGTCGAAGCCGTCCAGCGCCACGGCGATCTTGCTGTTGCTGCCCAACGTGTTGTTGACCTCGGACATCCAGCGTGTCATGGGAACGCCGTTCTGGTACCCGGTGACCTCTGCCAGCCTCGGATCGAGGAGCGTGCGGCCACCGATGCTCTGCGCCAGACCCTCGATGTGCCGCCTGATGCCGAGTACCAACGGACAGTCGGTGTTGTTGTTCTGTACGTGCACTGTCCGTGCGTCGAAGCTGTGCCGCAGGCAGCTGACGAAACCGACCTGTATCAACCGTTCGAGGTTGACGACCTGTAGGTCCGCCTGGAGCTTCTTGGCGTTCTGGGAGGCGACGTACAGCGCCCTGACGCTGCGGAAGCCGGCGGTTACCAGCTTTCCGATACCGGCGAACACCAGTGTTTCCAGTGCGATCCGGCCGAGGTTGAGCAAGGTCTGGGCGAGGGTCTGGTCGCCGTTGATGAGTTTGAAGATGTTGAGACCGACCTCGCCGATGCCCAGGATGGTGCCGAGGGCCGCGCCACAGACGATGGTGGCCACGCAGGTGACGCCAGCCGCGATGCCGATCGGGATCATCGCGGCGGTCATGCCTTCGATCACCTGGCCGATGGCGACCAGCCCTGGGAGACCGGCGAAGGCGGGATGCAGAGTGGACTGGACGCAGTTGTCGTAGTTCTGGCTGTCCTTCGGGTACATCTCGCAGTAACCGGCGTTGATGTAGGCGCGCGTGGCCAGCTCTTCCGGGTCACCGGTGACGAGGCGGACGCAGTTCTCCGTGTAGTCGGTGCCGGGCGGGGCCAGGAGCTGTTCCCAGTCCTGGGCGGGGACGGACTGGAACGTGTTGAGGCAGTCCATGCTCGCGACGGCCTCGGCGTAGGCGTATTCCTCGTAGGCCTGCTGCGCGGCGGCGGCCGCGACCATCGCGCTCTTACCAGCGCTGAGCGCGGCCTTGCGGGCGCGTTCGGCAGCGGCTTGCGCCTCGGAGGCGGACGCCGCGGCGTTCTCGTACGAGGAGATCGCCCAGGTGGCGGAACGGATCGCGCTTCGCGCCGATGCGTCGGCGCGGGTAGCGGCCTGCTTGGCGGTCTTGACCGCGGCCGCGGCCTTCTCCACCGACTGCGCCGCGTTGGCCGCGTGCTGCCGCGCCCTGTCGGCGTAATCGGCGGCCTTCTGCGCGGAGTCGGTAGCCTGAGCGGCGTAGGAGGCGGCCTTGTCGGCGTCGCCGATCGCCCGCGCCGCCACTGCGTGGGCCTCCAGCGCGTTCTCCACCGCGGTCTGGGCAACCTCGTTGATCTTGTCGAGCAGGCCGCCAACCACCGCGAGGTGAATCGCGCTGGTGTGGTCCCGTTCCGTCGCGGCGTACCGGCCGGTGGTGAGGAACTCACGCAGTCCTGGTGGCGGCCCGTCCAGCGCGATCTGGGCGGCGGCCTTGACCTCCGGGCCGCTGTCCGGGTCGGCCAGGATCTGGTTGACCAGCACCCGCTCTCCCACCGCCCCGGCGGTGTACCGGCCGGTGTCCAGGAAGTCACGTAGGGCCTGCAGCGTCTCGGCGTCCAGTGCCTGCTGCGCCGCCCGCGCCAGCACGACGTCACCGGCGTCCCGCGCCGCGGCGAGGATTTGGTTGACCTTGAGCCGGTCGTCGCGGTACCGGCCGGGGTAGTTCTGGGTACGCAGGAACTGCCGCACCGCCGCGTCGTCGCCGGCCAACGCCGTCCGCGCCGCCCCCGCCAGCGCGGTGTTGGCGTCGACGGCCAGGTTCATCACGGCCTGTCGGTCGTCCCGCGCGGCAGCCTTGGCCACGCCGGTGCGCGCGTACTCCAGCACCTGCTCGTCGGTGCCGGCCAGGGCCGCCAGACCGGCCTCCCGCGTCCACACGCCCTGAGCGGCGGCCAGGGCCAGCGCCACCCGCCGGCCGGCCGCCACCGCGTCTGCCATCGGGGTGGCCGGGTTCTGCGCCAGGGCGAGCAGCCGGTTGGTCTCCGCGTCCCGCTGGGCGGCCTGCTCGGTGTCCCAGTCGGCGCGGCGCTGCTGCGCCTCGTACTCGGTGTTCGCGGCCCGGACGACCTCCAACTGCTCGTCCTTGGCCACCGCCAGCCGTTCGGCGTCGGCCTCGCGGGCCGCCACGAACACGTCCATGGCCTTCGCAGCCGCGTCGACCGCGGAATTGGCCGCCGCGGTGGCCAATCTGGCGTGCTCGGCCGACCGCTGCGCCGCCTCCGCCGCCTCCCCGGCGTGCTCGGCCGCTTCGATCGCCGCAAGCGCCGCGGCCTTCGCGTTCGCCGCCGCCCGCCGGGCCGCGTCCCGCGCGGCGAACGCCGCGTCGATGGCCACGCCCAGGTACTTCTCGGCCGCCCGCGCCGCCCGGACCGCCCGGTCGGCGTTGGCTCGCGCCCGCTGTGCCGCGGCCACCGCTTCGGCCGCGTCCGCGCCCGCGCTGTTCGCGTGCCCGACCGCTATGTCGTTGGCCATCGCCGCCGCCTGGGCGTGGTGAGCCGCGGAGATGGCCGCCGTGACCGCCTGCTTGCCGGCCTTGATCGCCTCCCCGGCTTGCTCGGCCCTGTCCGCGAAGTTCTCCGCCTCCGCGGCGATGGCGTTCGCCTCCCGCGCCGCCTGTCGCGCGGCCGACGCGTTCGACGCGTCCGTGGCCGCGTGCGCGGCCATCCGGTACGCCCTCGCCGCGGCCCGGTCCGCCGCTGCCGCCGCCGACGCCGCACGCGCCGCCGCCGTCGAGGCCGCCCGTGCGGCCCGGCTTGCCGCCGCGGCGGCCTGTATGGCGACCTTGGCCGCCTCCGCCGCCTTGTTCGCCGCGTTGGCTGCCCGCTTGGCGTGCGCCGCCGCCTGCGCGGTGTTGTCCCGCGCCGCCTCCGTCGCCGCAGCGGCCTTCTCGGCCGCCTTGCGCGCCGCCTCCGCGGCCGCACTCGCGCGATCCGCCTCGCTCGTGGCGTTACGGGTCTCCTCGGCGGCCACCTCCCCGGCGGCCTGCGCCTGCGCCAGCAGGCCGGTCAGCGTCGTGGTCTCCTCGTCCTGTGCGGCGGCGACGGCCCAGCCGTACTCCAGGAACTGCTCCAGCGCCTCCGGGGTGCCGGCGTCGAGCGCCTTCTGCCCGGCCTCCCGCACCCGCGGCCCGCCGGTGGCCATCGCCTGGTTGACCCGCAACCGCTGGTCGGTCTGCCACTGCGTCTGCCAGCCGGAGTCGAGGAACCGCCGCAGCACCGCCGCGTCCTCGGAGTCCAGCGCCCGCTGACCGGCCTCTCGGACCTGCGGCCCACCGGTGGCCATCAACTGATTCACGGACACCCGCGTGTCGACGTCCGACGGCTCGTGCCAGCCGGTGTGCAGGAACGTGTCGATCGCGCTCGCGTCCCCGGCATCGGCCGCGTCCAACGCCCGCCGCGCCGCCGCCCGGAGCGACGGCCCGCCCTCGGCAATCGCGGCGACGACCGCGTCCCGCTCGTCCAGTTGTTGTGCCTGCTGCCATCCCACTTCCAGGAACTGCCGCACTTGATCGTCGGAGCCCAGCAGCGCGGCCTCGGCGGCGGCCCGCACCTGGGCGCCGCCCGACTGCCACGTCGTGACCACCCTGGACCGGTCCACGGGGACCGGGTCCGCCTCGGCCCGCGCCGGTGTGGCGTGCAACAGGCCGGCGAGCAACGCCAGCACGGTGAACGCCGCGACCAGGATTCGACGCCCGCCAGCGGCCTGTCGAGGCGGCCGGTAGGCAACATCCAGAGGTGAACTCATGCGCCCTATCCCCCGTTCAGCCCGTCACGGTCAGGCGCAGCAACATCGTGGGCGGGGCGTCCGGGTCGGCGCCCATACCCACCTGCGTACTGCCGTCGGGATCCACGTCGACCTTGAACTGCTTACCGTCGTCATCGCGAAGGTCCGCCGTCACCTCGTGGCCGGCGCCCGTGCTCAGGCCGTCGCCGCGGATCTCGTAGACGCCGGGAACCTCGAGGTTGAGGAATCCGTACGGCGCCCGCACCTGGAAGCAGATCCGCCCGACACCGTCGGCCCCGATCTGGTCGTCGGTGGTCCACACCTTCAGCAGGCCGACGTCGCCCTGGGTCGGTGTGGCGCAGTCGGTCAGCAGGATGTGCCCATCACCGGAGATGAGCTTGACGTTCTGCTCCGCCATGATCTGCTCGGCGTTGGGATAGCCGTAGTCCTCCACCGCCGAAGTACCGAGCACTTCCTGAGCGCCCACCACGTCCTGGGTCTCCCGCTCGCCGGGGTCCGCGGCGAAGGCACCACCCACACCCAGTGAGACACCGAGCACGGCAGCCGCCGTCGCCGTGGCCAGGAGCCCGGTCTTCAGTCGTGAGTAGACACTCATTCCGCTACTCCTCATGCCCGCTCGCGTCGTCATCGGATCTCCATGCGCGGTGCGAGATTCGGTGTGTTGGTGCCGGGGTAGAGCCACAGCTTGCCGTCCTTGTCGAAGACCAGCACGTCGTTGTACGCATCGCGGTTGAACTCGCCGACGGTGAACGTGCGCATCGTGGCCCACCCGCTGTTGCCGATAGGGATGCGGCTGCCGAGGCCGGGAGTGCCGAGGCCGGGATACATCCACAACTTGCCCGCGGAATCAATCGCCAGCACGTCCTCGCGACCGTCCTCATTGAACTCACCGGCCGTGACGTGCACCAGCGCCGCCCAGCCCCAGGCGCCGATCTCGACACGGGGGTCCAGCTTTCCGTCACTGCGGCCCGGATACACCCACAGCTTCCCAGCGGAGTCGATCGCCAGGATGTCGTCGTAGGCGTCCTCATTGAACTCACCGGTGTCGAGGTCGACCATCGCCGTCCACCCGCTGTTACCGATCTGGATCCGGCTGCCGAATCCAGCCGTCCCCCGGCCGGGGTAGACAAACAGCTTGCCGTCGCGGTCGCCACCCACCACGTCCGCGTAGTTGTCGCCGGTGAACTCACCCACGGTCATGTGCACCATGGCCGTCCAGCCGCTACCGACCCGCAGCCGAGGACCGAACCGCGCGGGCGTCGCGAGTCCCGGGTAGAGCCACAGGTAACCATTGGCGTCCACACCCAGCAGATCGGTGTACGCGTCACCGGTGAGCTCACCCTGCTCCAGGCGCACCAGAGCGGTCGGCTGATCGGCCGCGTTGGCGCCGATCCATCCGCCGAGGCCCTGCAGTCCCGCCGCGGTCGCGCCGTTACGCGTCTCGGTCGCGGCGAGGCATCCGGCCTGGAAAGACGTACTGATCAGTCCATAAAGGACGGCCGATGTCCCCGCATCGCCGCGGAACATCGGCGCTCCCGCGTCACCCTTGCATGCGCTGACGAGCGGTGTGCCCGCCCCGGTGAGTCCATAACTCTGTTCGTCGGCGGCCTGAACGGTGAAGACGCCGCTGTCCAGCCGGTCCGAGACCCACTCCGTCTCGGTCCGGCCGTATCCGGCGACCCGGACGTCCGTGCCGGCCGGCAGGGTATGGGAAGCCAGCGACGCGGCGGTGACACCCGCGACCGGGCTTGCCAGGCGCACCAGCGCCACATCGCGATCCGGGTGCGAGATGACATCGGTGGCCTGCAGCACCACGCCGGCATCCTCCGCCAGGAGATTGGCACGCCCGACGGTGACCGTCGTTGGCCAAGGAGGCGGACCCGACCGGGTCGGCTGACCATCACGCGCGAAGCACGACGCCGCGGTGAGCACCCACCGCGGCCCGCTCGGAACCGCGGCAAACGCCCCCAGCTGGTCCGAGATCGATTCGGTGTCGACGAGGGCACCCGAGCACGCTCGCACGTCACCGATACGCAAATGAGCCACGAAGCCATACGTGCCCGCGGCGACCGGTTCCCCATTGGCAACGCCGTAAGCGGGCGTTCCGGCCGGCAACAGCGTCGCTACCAGACCGGCCACCAGAACCGCGGCGTGGCGTCGTCTCACCACGAAACGCATATGAAGTTTCCCCCCAAGGTCGTCAAATATCGCGCGCCGCAGCCGGATCGCGCCAGAGCCCCCACCAGGCCACCTCAGCCACGGAACAGAGAGACCGCACCAACCGAACCCACCCGCCGGCTGGCCGCGATCAGCATGCCGCACCGGCCTTGCACAGCAATTTCAAACCGCATGAATCCGCTGCTCAGACCCCAGTTCGGCGGGCCGCTAGGCGAGGGCAGTGACATTTAGGGTCAGGATCGGGTTTTGAGCTACCGTCGCGGTAGCTCAGGGCTCGGTCTTGCTGTTGAACGTGTCCCACCGCCCGCCAACGGCGCGGGCTCGTCAACGACGGTCTCATTCCGCCGTGGGGCGACGCTGGAGCACGGCCTTGGCGCGGATTTCGGCTGCCCGGGGGTGTTCCAGTTCGTCGAGTATGGTCACTGCCGCCTGCCACGCCTGGTGTGCGGCGTCGGTGTCGCCCATTGCTTGGTGGGTGTCGCCGAGGTGGTCCAGCGTGTCCGCCTCGAAGAACTGGTCGCCGAACTCGCGTAACAACTCCAGGGCGAGCCGGTAGCTGTCCAGTGCCTGGTCGTGCTGGCCCAGGTGGTGATAGACGTAGCCGAGGCTGTCCCAGGTGCTGGCCTCGCGGTGCCGATCGCCGGTGAGGCGCAGCAGCCTGATCGCCTCCTGGCAGTCGGTCAGTGCCGCGTCGAACTCGCCGAGCAGGGCGTGGTACCAGCCCACTGAGTTGTACGCGTACGCCAGTTTGGCCTGGTCGTTGGTGCCGCGTAGCAGGTCGCGGCTGCGGGTGGCGTGTTCCAGAGCGTCGCGGGGCCGTCCTTCGCGTTCGAAGGTCATGCACAGGCTGCGGTGGCAGCTGGCCTGGCCGGCGAGATCACCCATCTCGCCGTACAGGTCGAGGGCTTGGCGGGCGTGGTCGCGGCTGTCGTTGTACCGGTCCAGCCGGGCGTACACGCCGATCAGGTCATGGTGAATCCGGGCCAGCCACTCGCGGTCGTCGAGCTGGCCGGCGGCGGTCAATGCGGTCAGTAGTCCGGCAAGCCAGTCGTGCCAGTGACCGCGCAGGCGCCGGAACCACCCGACCGTCCAGGCGAGGTGGCAGGCGTGCGCGGTAAAGCCGTGTGCCCACGCCGCCTCGATCGTGGCGGTGAGGACCGGGTACTCGGCGGTGTACCAGGTCTGCGCCGCGGTGAGGTCGGCGAGCGGCTCCGGTCGGGCGCTGGGGACCGGCGGGGGTGGTTCGACCGGGTGGCGTAGCGGGTCGAGCAGGGTCGTGGCGTTGTGCGCGGTGCGCGTGTAGTGGTCCAGGACCCGGGCGAACGCGCCGTCGGCGCCCGACGTGCCGTCGGCGAGTTCGACGGCGTAGGCACGGAGCAGGTCGTGGCAGGCGAACCGGTCGGGGCGGTGTTCGGCGAGCAGGTTGGCGCGGGTCAGCTCGCGCAACATCGCTTCGGCGGCGGCGACCGGGACGGCGGCGAGGCTGGCCGCGGCGGCGAGCCCGATGTCGGGTCCAGGGTGGACGCCGAGCAGCCGGAACATGCGGGCGGCGCCTTGCGGCAGCATCCGGTACGACCACGACAGCACGGTACGCACGTCGGCGGCCACGTCACCGGCGGCGAGCGCGTCGAGAGGTCGTGTGAGCTCGGCGGCGAGCCTCGGCAGCGGCACCTCGTCGGCGACCGCCCGCGCCGCGGCGACGGCCAAGCCGAGTGGCAGGCCGCCACAGCGGTCGACGATCTGGTCGACCGCGTCGGCGTGCGCGGCGACCTGGTCGGGGCCGAGCCGCGCGGCGAGCATCTCGGTGGCCTCCTCAGTGGACATCACCGCTAGCTGGACCGGGTGGGCACCGTCGACAGCAACCAGGCCAGTCAGCCGGTTTCGGCTGGTGAGTAGCACCGCGCAGCCAGGTGAGCCGGGCAGCAACGGGCGGACCTGCGCGGCGTCCGCGGCGTTGTCGAGCAGGACCAGCACCTGGCGGGTGGCCAGCAGGCTGCGATACAGGGCGGTCCGCTCGTCCGCCTCAGCCGGGATCTGCGCGGCGGGAACGCCGAGCGCGAGAAGGAAGCCGTGCAGCACGGCGGCGGGCTCCAGCCGCGTACCAGCGGGGTCGAAGCCGCGCAGGTTGACGTACAACTGCCCGTCCGGGAACTGGTCGGCGACCTGGTGCGCCCAGAACACCGCCAGCGTGGTCTTCCCGACCCCAGCGGTGCCGTGGATCGCGGAGATGACCGCGCCGGTCTCCTCGGTCGCCTTGACCAGATCCGTCAGAACCGCGAGTTCCACCGTACGGCCGGCGAAATGGCGTATCCGCGCCGGCAGTTGGCGCGGCGTGACGGAAGGCGCGGCCCTATCCGAGGCCTGAACCGGGGGCGAGGCGGCGGCGCGGCCGCCACGCGACGCATGCCCGAAGGCATGCTCGACCATGGCGTACCTGGGCCGCCAATACTCCTCGACGCCGATGGCCAACGACAACCGGCCCAAGCGACCGCGACCGCGCGCATAGTCGACAAAACTCTCGACGAGGCCCTGCACGACCTCCCACTCCGGCGGCCGCCTGACCTGTCCACTGAGGATGTTGCCGACCTGGCTCTTGCTCCGCCCTACCTGCTCACTCAGGGTGCGCAGGGATGGGCCTCCCGCCTGCTTCCACAGCAGTCGCAGATCAGCACAGAGCTGTTGAAGCAGGTACCGCGGCACATCTGTGGTCACGGAACGCCTCCCCCACCGTCCAGTGCTGTCCAGTCCATCGGCCCCCGCTGCGGTCCTCTACCAGCCGTGACGCGGCCGGCTGTCCAGCGACGTCCCGCGTCGGAGGTTATCAATGCGTCGCTCATAGACAGTCGCCATTGCCGCAGCCACGACAGATTGCGGCGAGCCACCCGTCACAGGAGGTCAGCAATATGACGAAGAAGGTCCGCATCGCGCGGGCAACGGTCGCGAGCACTGTGCTCGCACTCGCGGCCATCGGCCTATCCGGCGCCCCCGCCCAGGCCCGCACGCCCGCCGACGCGTGCGTGCTCAATCCGTCCGGCAGCCAGTCGTCGCTCAACGAGGCGCGCAGCTGCTTCAGCGTCGACGCGAAGATGTCGCGTGCGCTCGCCGTCAAGGAGCGGGCGACGTTGACCTTCACGGTGACGGCGGCGGTCACCCGCGCCGGCGTGAAGGTCAGCGCCGAACTCCCGCCCAACCTGCGCTGGGTGACCCGGCCCGCCGGGACGAGCCAGAGCAGCCGGCTGTCGCGGGCGCCCCACCGTCGGGGCGAGCTTCAGGTAGCGGACCTCACCCGGTCCTTCACCGACGGCCAAACCGCGACGTACAGCGGCGTGGTAGAGGCGATCGCCGCCGGCCCGGCCGAGATCAGCGTCACGGCGTCGGCGGATCCGTCCCAGGCCCGGCAGACCGCCACCGACCACGTGTTCCTGACGGTCGGAGCGACACCCGCGGCGTCCAGGTTCGGCATCGCGGTCAACCAGAACGCCGGGACCACGCCGTACCGGGGAGCCACCCCGCAACCGCTGGTGACGAGCACCAACCGCAAGCAGCCGGCCGTCGCGACACTCAGGCCCGCCGCGCAGGTCGGCAGGCTCGGCGCGGCGTCTCCGGGCGGCACCGCGTGCGCCACGGGCACATGGAACTACACCGACAAGAACGGGGTCGGCCGACCGGCGATCTCGTGGCGGGTGGAAGCCTGGGACCGCGATAGCAGCGGCGGCGACGACCTGCTCGCGAGCGGGCTGACCGGCTTCAGCGGCGAGTACAACCTGTGCTTCGACAACACCGACGGCACCAGCGCCGGGCAGGACGTCTACATAAGGTTCACCGCGGACAACGGCAACTGGCGGGTGCAGACCCGCGACGGCTGGATCTACAACTACGTCAGCGGCGTGGATGGGGAGGTCCTGGACAACACCACGGCCGACTTTGGCTGGCTGCAGCCCGGCGACCCGACGCACATGCGGGGCGCGGCCGCCTTCGCCGCCACCCAGGTCACCTGGAACAACGTCCCCGGGGCCTGCTGGGACATGGTGGGGCCCTGCCGAGCCGTGGTGATCCTCTGGCAGCCGGACTCCAACGACGGCACCTACTACAGCCTTGCCGGCAACGACGTGCACCTGGCCGCAGTCGACCCAGACTCCGGCATCACCGTCTCCCACGAGGTGACGCACTCCATCATGGACGACGTCTACGAGGACAACTTCCCGTCGGCGCCCAACTGCAACCCCCACAACATCATTAAGGTGAGCTCGACCGGGTGCGCCTGGACCGAGGGTTTCGCCGAGTGGGTACCGGCCATGGTGTTCAACGACCCCTTCTTCCGCTGGCCGAACGGCAGCTCGCTCAACCTCGAGTCGCCGACGTGGGGCTCGTCCGGCTGGGACAACGGCCCGACCGTCGAAGGCCGCGTCGCCGGCGCGCTGATCGACTTGTCGGACACCAACAACGAAGGCACCGACCGCGTCGGCGAAGGGATCTCCAACATCTGGACGACATTCCAGAACCACCGCTCCGCCACCTTCGCCCAATTCTGGTCACACCGCGGCTCCGACGGCTTCGACGTCGGCAACAACGCACTCGGATCGCTGTTCCAGAGCACCATCGACTTCGGCTTCACGGGCTAACGACTCCTCGAACCCGGTGACCGGTGGCAGCCCAGGCCGCCACCGGTCACCGACTGGCCGCGGAGGGTGAGGCCGCGGGAGCAACGGGCAAGGAGCGCGACGGGCATCGCGGTAGCTCAAAGTCCGATCCTGACCGTCGGGACAGCGAGCCGACGCGCCGCGCCGGACCGGCGGCAGGTGCCCAGCGGCCGGCGACGGCGCGCGACCGTGGTCGTCTCATNGCGGCCGGCGCCGGCGCGCGACCTTGGTCGTCTCATCCCATACCGACCCGGATGGCGGCCCAGGTGAGCAGCTCGGGCAGGGCGGCGGCCATCGCGCCACTGTGGTCGGACCGGGATAGAACCGGAATGTGACGTCGCTGCCGGGTCAGCCGCTCCCGCTCGCCGGCGTCCACATCGTAGAGGTCGGCGGCTGTCCGTCCGGTGAGCGGTTGGGCCAGCGCGGTGAAGCAGAGCTCGGTCCGAGCCCGGGTGAAAACGTCCGCGCCCGCGGGTGTGAGGTGGTTGGCGGGCGACCTGGATTGCAACGCCGTGCCTCTGCTCAGGAGTCGAGCAGGATCTCGCCGCCGACGAGGATGTCGTGGCCCGCCGCGCCGCTGAGCAGGTCCGTGCCAGCGCCGCCGTCGAGGACGTCGTCGCCGGCTCCGCCGAGCAGGGCGTCGTCGCCGCTACCGCCGATGAGTACGTCGCTGCCGTCGCCGCCGATCAGCACGTCGTCGCCAGCCGCGGCAACAAGCGTGTCGGCGCCGCCGCCGCCAACCAGTTCGACGTCCGTCCACTGTGTCGCGCTGGGCGTCGGGTCCGCGCGGTCGCCGCCGGCACCCAGGTCGACCGCGATGTCGTCGTGGTCGCTGTCGACGCCGGTGACGCGGACGTCGGCGGGCAATCCGCTCACGTGTAGCACGGCACCCTGAGCCGTGAGGTGGACGGTGTCTGCGGCGGGCGTGCCGGTGAGCCTGAGCTTGTCCGGCCGTCCGTCGGTATCGGCGAGGTCGACGTCGGCGGCCACATGGCCGAGGCTCGACAGGTCACCGATCAGGAGGGCGTCAGCCCCACCGCGCGACGCTACCCGGATCTGGTCGATAGACGTGCCGCGGACCTGCGCGGCGACAGCGTTCCGGGCGAGCATGACTTGCCCCGCCTCGGCTGTGAGGGTGAACTGTTCGGCCGTGTCGTCGCCGGCGACCGCCAGCGCATCCGTGCCGGCTCCGGCGTCGACGACAATCGGTGGCGCCGTGCCGCCCAGCCCGGTGGCGTCGACGGTGTCGCCGCCGTCGAACGTCTGCACCAGAATGCTCGCGACCTGGGCGGCGGGGAATCGGAAGTCGGGCGTGCGGTCGGATCCGAAGTCCAGCTCGATCGCGGCGGACGTGCCCGCCGTACGCCGTAGCGTGACCTGGTCCGGCCCGCCGGTGCCGAAGATGGACAGCGTGCCTGACAGCAGCCGCGGCCGCGGGCTGGCCGACGCCAGCGTGCCGGACGCGGTCGCCGCGGACGAGGGTACGAGGACGAGCGCGGCGATAACGCCGCTCAGCAACGAGCGCATGGCTTCCTTCGGGTAACTCGGTATGTGTTCAGAGCGCGAACGAATCGCTGTCGTCGCGGTAGGCGGCGCCCGTTCCATGGTCGTACGGCGAACGGGGTCGCGATGAGGGGGAGAACCCTCAATCTCAATGCCGGTCCCCGGCAAAGCTGCCGATCGGTCGCGACCGTCCCATCTGGACGGATCCCGCCGCGGCGAACCGTGTGAGTACCGGACCGGCAGTTCGCCGGCAGTTTGGGGCAGGGACTGGTGATGTCGACCGCCGTTGACGGGAAAGTCGGTCGCAGGGGTACGGGCGACGTCGCCCGCTCCGGTCGACGCCCGTGAGGCGTCGAACAGGTCCTTCGATGGGGGTGCAAGTGCTTAGCAGCAAACCTTGGGTACGGTTGCGGCGTGGACTCCGCGTGGCCGCCGCAGTGGTCGTCGGCGGCGTCCTCGCCTTGGGCAACCCGAACGGCGTCCGGGCCGATGAGCGCCCGCCGGACGGCAGCGCCTCGACGACACTCCTACCGGTCGGGATCGTCTTCACCGGCGGATTTGGCGTTCCCTACGCCGGCGGGACGGACATTGTGCGAGACGGGATTTTCGCCGGCCTCGTGCGCACCGATACCTCACTGAACAGCGCCCGGTGGGATCGGTTGTCCGACAGCTATGTCGGCCCTTCCGGCCTTACGTATTACCGATATCGCCATTTCCTGACCGGCGAGTGCCTTTCGCATGCCGCCGGCATCCTACTGACGGAAAAATGTGTATGGGCGGACGAAAGCCAGTGGTGGGGCGTGTACTACGAGCCAACGATCCCGCATCTGACCGACGAGCCGTCGGCCGCGCCAGCGCCGATCAAGCCGAGAGTGCTGAAGCCGTGGGATGCCCCCAGCATGGCGGCAAGCGCTGGCGGTGATGGGCTGGTCTACCTGAAACGCTACGTAGTGCATCAGCCATCGCAGTGGGTGATTGGCGTTTCCTGAGCCAACACACCGGCCCCCGGGAACTCGCCTCCCGGGGGCCGTGCATCTCATCGAGTTCGGTGCCGCCGCGGCGGGCCCGCGGATCAGGCATACGAGCGCGGTCGCCGGGATCACTGCGCCGCCACTCGCCGCCGCCGGCGTGGCCGTGCTGCTCGGCGGCTGGCGGCCAACCCCGATCCTCCCGGCTGCGCCGCGGTCGCGGCTCTCTATCGGGTCGGCGATTGGGCGTTTTCTTCGTCAGGTTTGAGGACGATGCGCGCGATCTCGTCGATGGGTGCGGCGGGGAGATGCCAGGTTGGTGTGAAGTCGGCAGGCAGTGTCGTGCCGACGTAGATCGACATTCGGGCTGCGCGGAGCATCGGCACGTCGTTTGGAGTGTCGCCTACGGCCGCGATCTGCTCGGGGGTGACGTTGAGGGTGTTGGCGTACTGGGTGAGCAGGGTGGGTTTGGTTGCCGGGAAGACGTGCCGGAATCCGTCGCTGCCGTCGAGTTCGGTGCCGAAGTGTGCGTCGACGCCGAGGCGGTTGGCGAAGTAGGCGACGTTCGGGGCGTGGGCGAGAGACACGATGACCGTGGCGATGCCGGCCGTGCGCAGCGCGGTGATGCCCTCGACAGCGCCGGGCGCCAGCGGGATGCTGGCGAGCGCCGCGTCCATGTCCTGGGTGCTGAGGTGCTGGAGGTATTCCCACATACCGAGGCGTGCCGCGGTGATTTCCTGTTCGGTGCGCGCCTGTTCCCAGACGGGCGCCTGGGCGGCAAACCCGAACGCGTCGGCATCCGTGACCAGGTCGCGGTCCTGCCCACCGGCTCGGTCGTCCTGGCCCAGGACGAAACCCACCTCGACCTGATCGCCCGGATCCGCGCCTGCTGGATGCCCCGCGGCCTCCGCCACCGGGTCCTAACGCCCGGCACCAACCAGCGCCGCACCCTGCACGGCGCGGTCGGCCTTGTCACCGGCGTCTGGCACCACCACGTGTCGGTCTACAACGTGTCCGTGGTGTTCTGCTACTTCCTCGAACAACTCCTCACCGCATATCCCGACGCCCCGATCGTGGCCGCCCGCTGGTAGAGGGTGCGTAGGCTCATGCGTGGGCGTCCCAACTGCCGCCAGATCCGAGCGATGGCCCCGCGCTTTCGGTGTGGCCAGCAGGGCCTGTATCCGCGCTGCCAGGCGCGGGCCGCCCAGCCGGGGCCGTCCGGGGCGCGGCCGGTCCGGTAGTCCGGCCAGACCCTCGATGTCGTGGCGGGCGATCCACCTTCGCACGGTCTTCGGGTCGAAGTTCAGCAGGGGTGGCGATCTCGCCACTGCCGGTGCAGGGCGTCGACGAGTTGGTGGTACCGCCCGTCGGTCGGGTTGGCGTATACGTGCGCGGGGCGCATACTGGCGAAGACCTCGTCGGGCTGGGTTGTTGTGTGGTAACTCGATCCAACCCCGACGAGGTCTTCCTATATGGACTTAGACCAACTCCGGCGGGCGCGGACGGCGCGACGGCGGGGAGCTAGCTCGTTAGGTACATGCCGTCGATTTCGGCCAGTACGGTGGCGCTTAGCGGGGGGAGCTCGGTCAGTCGCACCGGGCGGCCATCGGTCACATCCTTCGGCGTGCACACGAAATCGGCGGTCACCAGGAATTTCCACTGTGGATCGCGAGCGCACACCCGCAACCCCGTGCGATCCGCGTGCGCCACAAGCGCCGTCAGCGCCGGCCACGCCGCGTGCTCCAACTCGACCACCGCTGACTTCCCGCCCGTGTATCCATTGAGGACGGACACCACCCGGGGAAGCTCCGGCAGGTGCTCCGGATTCGACACCAGCGCCGGCGAGCGCCCCGCGATCCCCAGCGCACCGGCCAGTACAGCCAAAGCCAGCCACGGATGCGGCGTCCACCGCTCCGCGACACCCACCATCAAAAGCATCAACAACAGCAGCGGTACCGCCCGCGAGAAATGCCCCACGTAAGTCTGGCTCAGGTCGTCGATGCCACGCGCGGCGTACCCGATGAAAAGCATCGTCGCGAGCCCAGCCATCGCGAGACCGGCCGAGAGGAAGCGGTTGTGGCGCGCGAGCGCCGCGACGCCGCCGAAGAGCACCACGACGAGCGCCAGCGCCGTTCCGGGCTTCTCGGCCCAGAAGTGCAGCGCGTAGGAGGCGATGTCGCCGGCGCCGTGGGTGTGGCGCTTGCCGCCGTAACCGAAGTATCGCGGGAACTCCCCCGGCCAGTTCACGACGAGGTTGACGACCATTGGCAGCGCAAACACGCCCACTATCGCAGCCGCGCGGTAGATGGCGGGGTGCGGATCGCCGGGCTCGCGCCGGCGCCACCCGAAGAAGACCGCGACACCCACCACGACCGGTACGAAGAACAGGAAGCCGGCGTGCCCGTGTACCAGGAAGCCGGCCGCCACCGCGAGCAGCGGCAGGTGCGACAGGCGGCCCGCCATCACCGACGCTCCCGCCGTGAGAAGCAGCAGGAACGGCGCCACATACAGGTGTGGCATCCACGCGGACGCCAGGATCGGCGGCTGCACGGCGAGGAACACGAGCGCGGCGGCGCCCGCCAGGGCCGTCGCGGCCCACGACCGCGACCACGAGTGCAGGATCGTCAGGGTCAACCCGACGAGGACCGCGTTGAGCGCGAACAGCGCCAGCCACTGGCCGTTCCACGGCGCCGGCACGGCGTGCAGTACGTCGTGGAAGAGCCACTCACCGAACGCCTGCACGTAGAAGAACGCCGGACCGGGATGCGAGAAGCCGAGGCGCGAGTAGTTGCCGACCAGCAACTCGAAGTGCTTCGCGTCGCCGGTGATGATCGAGTTGGCGGCGAAGTCACCCCGCTCGTACACCGCCTCGGTGAACACGCGGTGATTGCGTGCGAGCAATAGCGCCAATATCGACACGGCGGCCACCGCGAAGACCACGCGCCCGCCCGGCTCGGCCGGACGGGCGGTGGTGCGTGGCACGACCGACCCGACTTCACTCATGATCGGTTATGGTGCCATGAAACTCACAGCCGGGCGGTCCTGGCCACCCCGCTCGCCGGGGTGACACGCACCTCGATCGCACCGACCGGCACCAGCGCGGCGCCCCGACCGGCGTCCTGCCATGCGCCGACGGCGGCCCGGTACTCGAGCTTGGCCTCCGGCGCGGCCACGAGCGTGCCCTGCCCGTCGGGCAGGCGCAGCCGCACGGGCAGCGGCTCGGTCCAGTCGACGGACTGCGTGACCACCACCGTGTACTCGGACTCGCCGCGCCCCAGTATCGCGACCGCGTGGCCCGGGTCGTCGTCGTACTGGATGGTCTCGATCAGCAGTCGCCGGCCGTCCGGTGTGCCGCCGAATACGGACAGGCTCGGCGCCTCCGGGTTGACGGCGTGCGTGCCGACGATGTCGATGAACGGCTCGAAGGCGACGACGGCACCGAGCGGACGCTTGGTCGGATCGACCGCGGCGCCCCAGGCCAGGTCGGCGCCGGGCAGGACGTAGTCGTACCGCTTGGGTTCGCCACGGTCCTCGCCGCCGGGGAAGAGGATCTCGCTCTCGTTGACGATGTGGATCCGGGTGTCTCTGCTGAGCGGCGCCCGGCCGACCGCGACCGTGACCTTGGTCCGCTGCGGCGGTACCGGCAGCGACGCCGCACCGTCCCGGAACGTGACCGGCAGGTGCTGGCGCACGATCCGGCCGTCCGGCGCGTACGACATCGACGGCGAATACTCCACCGGGCGGCCGAAGTCGAGCACGAGGAGCGTGTCGCGGTCCGGCCCGAGAAATACCGCCTGCGAGTTGCCGTCCACGTATCCGGAGCCGTACAGCTGTTCCAGCGTCAGGATGCGCGGGCCCTTCGCGGTCGGCACCACGAACGCGCCGTACCCGAGCAGCCGCCCGTCCCCCGGCTGGACTACGACCGGGTTCTCCATGGTGCGCTGCGTGACGTAGGCGGCCTTGCCCTTTGGCGTGTTTCCGGCCCACACCACATGTGGCTCGCCCCGGAGGTCATCCAGCTCGGTGGCGCGGCGCCAGACCTCCCTGACGTCGCGCAGGAACGCCTGATCTCGGGCCAGGTCGCCGCGCGTGGCCTCGTCGAACAGCCGCGAGGCCACATCGATCCGCTCGCCACCGGTACCCGAAAACTGGAGCACCCCGGCGATGGACCCCGCGGTGACGACGGCGAGGCCGGCGGCGAGCAGGCGGCGGCGCGCGACCCGGCGCCGCCCGCCGCGGCGCACGCCCTCGACGAGGCCGTCGGGGCTGGCCAGGTGGTCCGTCGCGCGGTGCAGGACGGCGCGCACGTCGGTGTCGTTCATGGTCATCGCGAGCTCCCGGAGCCGTTGGGGATGGTCACGACGAGACCGGAGTCGGCGAGCGCCTCGCGCAGCTTCGCGAGCCCGCGCGCCGTGTGGCTCTTGACCGCGCCCTCGGAGCAATCGAGCGCCGCCGCCGTCTCCGTCACCGACAGGTCCTCCAGGTATCGGAGCACCACCGCGGCGCGCTGTCGGAGCGGTACCGTGCGCAATGCCGCCACGACCGCCTCGCGCAGCGCGACGCCGTCGGTGGCGTCGGGGGTGGCGGGGTCGAGGTCGCCGAGCGCGCTCTCCGGCCGCCGCGACCGCCGCCGCCAGCGGTTGGCCGCGCGGTTGACCAGCGCTCGCCGGGCGTACGCCTCCGGCGTGGTGCGCACCCGCCGCCAGCGCACGTAGACCTGCTCCAGAACCTCCTGGAGCAGGTCTTCCGCCGCGTGGCGGTCACCCGTCAGCAGGTACGCCACCCGCAACAGGGATACCGACCTCGTGCGCACGAAGTCGTCGAACTCCGCGCCCCGCACGTCTCGCATCCGTCCTCCCCGGTCTCGTCAGCATCCAAGACACCGGGGAGGGCGAATAGGATTACCGGTCTTCGACCGGGATGTAGTCGCGCTGGACGGAGCCGGTGTAGAGCTGGCGCGGGCGGCCGATCTTGTTGGCCGGGTCGCTCATCATCTCGCGCCACTGCGCGATCCAGCCGGGCAGCCGGCCGAGCGCGAACAGCACCGTGAACATCTTCGTCGGGAAGCCCATCGCCTTGTAGATGAGGCCCGTGTAGAAGTCGACGTTCGGGTACAGCTTGCGCGACACGAAGAAGTCGTCGGCGAGCGCGATCTCCTCCAACTGCATGGCGAGGTCGAGCAGCGGGTCGGGCTGCGGCATCCGGGCCAGCACGTCCTGTGCGGCCTTCTTCACGATGGCGGCGCGCGGGTCGTAGTTCTTGTAGACCCGGTGGCCGAAGCCCATCAGCTTGACGCCCTGCTCCTTGGCCTTGACCCGGCGCACGAACGACGCCACGTCACCGCCCTCGGCGTGGATGCTTTCGAGCATCTCCAGCACCGCCTGGTTGGCGCCGCCGTGCAGCGGGCCGGACAGCGCGTTGATGCCCGCGGAGACCGAGGAGAAGAGGTTGGCCTGCGCGGAACCCACGAGCCGCACCGCCGAGGTCGAGCAGTTCTGCTCGTGGTCGGCGTGCAGCACGAAGAGCATGTCCAGTACCTTCGCGACGACCGGGTCCACCTCGTAGCCCGTGGCGGGGACGCCGAACGTCATGCGAAGGAAGTTCTCCACGTACCCGAGGGAGTTGTCCGGGTACATGAACGGCTGCCCGATCGACTTCTTGTACGCGTACGACGCGATTGTGGGCGCCTTGGCGAGCAAGCGAACCGTCGAGATCTCGACCTGGTCGGCGTCGAACGGATCGAGACTGTCCTGGTAGAAAGTGGACAGTGCGTTGACGGCAGACGCCAGCACCGGCATCGGATGCGCGTCGTACCGGAATCCGTCGAAGAAACGGCGCATGTCCTCGTGGAGCAGCGTGTGGTTGCGTACCTTGCCACTGAACGCCGCCAGCTGGTCGGCGGTCGGCAGCTCGCCGTAGGTCAGCAGGTACGAGACCTCCAAAAAGGACGCCTTCTCCGCTAGCTGCTCGATCGGGTATCCGCGATAACGCAGGATGCCCGCGTCGCCGTCGATGTAGGTGATCGCCGACGCGCAGGAGGCGGTGTTGACGAAGCCCGGGTCGAAGGTGACGTACCCGGTCTCCTTGAGAAGCTTACCGACGTCAATGCCGGAAGCACCCTCGACGGCCTCGTGCACGGGCATCGACAGCTGTCCACCGTGGTGATCGAGTTTGACATCCGTCATGAGGCCCCTCGCTTTGCCCGAAGATTTTCCTGTCAACGCGTTAATTCCACCGTAATACCGCCGCTAAGGGTAGGTTCAGGCAGAGAGATCGTTGAGGCATGCGTCACTCCAGACGCAGGATCGCGACCTCGTTGGCGCCCTCCCGGAAGAGCGACTCGTCGGTGATGAGCGCGCCGAACCGCCGCCCAGCCTCATCCGCCGCGCTGGCGCGCACGACGGCGCCCACCTTCCCGTTGACGACGACCGCGAGCGGTGTCCCGTTTCGCACCGACTTCGGCGCGGTGCCGTAGACCAGGGCGGGCAGCTTACCCGAACCCGGCTGGACGTCGGCGAACGCGCTCGCGTTGGCCACGGTGGCGCCCGCGTCGTGGGCCCCGCTGGGCGGGGCCTTGCCGACCAGGTCCTGCGACGGCGCCGCCGGCAACGCCGGGCGTGCGGCCGGACCACGCAGCACCGTGGCCAGGTTCGCCGCCCCGTCCACCGTGATCGGTTTGCTGGGAGTGTCGTGGTACGCCTTCGCGGTCTCGCCCCGGGTCTGCTCGGCGGCCGAGACGCCGTCGGTCTGCCACGGCACCGTCACGCCCGCCAGGTCGGCGATCGTGGGCAGCAGGTCGACCTGCTCCCAGTTGCGGTCGTCGACCCGCCCGGCCGCCTGGCGCGGCTCCTTGACGAACAGCGGCACCCAGAGCACCTCGGCGGCGGCCTTCTGCTTTGCGTCGAGCCCGCGGCCGGCGGCGCCCTCGGAGAAGCTCACCCCATGGTCCGCGGTCACCACGAGCAGCGCCTCGTCGAGGATGCCCGATTGCTCCATGGTGTCGAGCACCTGCCCGATCAGCTTGTCGGTGTACTGCACCTGTTGCAGGTGCCGCTCGTACCCGAGCCGTTCCCAGCCGGCCTGCTCGTAGTGCAGGTCTTCCGGTGCGTCGTAGCGGGTGCCGGACGCCAGGTAGTTCCACGGCGTGTGCGGCATCAGCAGGTGCAGGAAGCTGAGTCGCGGCTTGCCGCTGGTCTTTTCGAGGCTCGCGAGGAAGTTCGTGAACCGGGCCGGCTGGTTGTCGGCGAGCGCCCCGAACCTGAACCGCGGGTCAGCCGGCGGGCCGGCCTCCTCCTGGGTCGGCTCGCGGTACGACTCTTCGAGGTTCTTGTTGGCGTCGACCGGCGACACCAACTGCTCCAGGAGCGTCGCGCTCTCCTTGAGCAGCACCGGCAGGCCGCCCGCGGGCTGGGCGCGCTCGGGACACAGGCGCGGCGGGCAGAGCTGCGTGATGCTCTCCTGCACCTTCAGGTCGTACTGGCCGCCCATCAGCGTGAAAAGGTTGTCGGGGTGCTGCGTATAGTGCGGCGCCACGTTGTCCTTGTGCGGCCACTTGCCGCTCAGCATCGCCGGCACCGCGTACGGGGTCCAGCCGCTCGCCGCGGTGGCGTTGCGGTACCAGGTGGAGGCGCCCGCGAGGCGGGCGAAGTTCGGGTACCGCGCGGCGTCGATCTTGCCGTCGGTGCCCATCAGGGAAATCAGGGGGAACTCGTCGAGCAGCAGCACGACCACCGGCGGATGCGTGTCGGCGGCCCGCCCGCCCGGCCCGGCACCCCCGGACTCCCGGGCCAGCACGACGGCCGACGCGGGCGACGCGAACACGAACAGCAGCGCGAACAGCACCGGGCCCACCGACGCGAACCGCAGCAGCTGGGCGGGGACCTTCCAGCGCAGGTACGCCGCGGTGAGGCCCGCGCCGGCGAGCACCGCCAGCAGGGCGAGCGGCAGCCCGCGTACCGGAAGGAGGTTTTTGCCGACTTGCACCGCGAGGACCACGAGCAGCGCACCGAGCGTCGCCGCGTGAATGCCCTTCCGCGCAAGACCACCGGCGCGGGCACGCCTCGACTCCGGTGGCGCTGACCGCTTGATCAGCTCGCCGCCGACGCCAGCGAGCGCGCCCACGCCCCACAGCGCCACCGGCGGCACCACGGTCACCAGCAGCACCAGCGTCAGGACCTCGCCCCGGCCGGCTCCATAGAAGAGGAAGAAGTCGGGCGCCTTGCCGGTGATGTCGAGCAGCGGTTGCGCTACGGCCAAACCACAGAGCGCCGCGATCTCCATGAACGCGTACAGCTCACTGCGCCACCGCTTATCCGGCACGCCGGACTCCACAGTAGAGCGTGCGAGTGCCCGACGGCAGCTCCGCCCGGTGCTCGACCGTGAACCGCTCCCCCAGCAGCTTTTCGAACACGTCCCGCCGGTAGTCCGGGAACAGGCCCTCCGGCTTGTTGGCCAGCAGGCGTTTCGCCATCGGGTCGGCCGGCTCGACGAACTCGACCACCACCCGCTCGCCGAGCGCGGCGAGCCAGTCGACGATCTCGGGCAGCGGCACGTTGCGCCCGATGGCGAGATGGTGGATCACCGCGAGCGCGAGCACCGCGTCGGCGCCGGCACGCTGCTCGAACGATGCCCGCTCCCGACCGCGCCAGCCGATGCCCGGCGAGGGATCAGCCAGGTCCATGACGATCGGCAGCACGCGCCGCTCCCCCTCGTCGCGAAGGTCGCGGTACAGCTTGTCGACCACGGCCGCGTCGCTCTCGACGGCGACGACGTAGTCGGAGCGCTTCGCGGCGATGCGCGAATATGTGCCGTCGTTTGCACCGAGGTCGAGGATGAGATTGCTTTTCGCAGGAAGGGCGGCCTCGACGAACTCCACCTTCGCCGCCCGATCGGCGTCCGAGTAGGTGCAGGTCTGCTGGTACGCCGTCCAGTGGCTGGCCGGCGGCTGCCAGTCGAGGCCGCGCACCAGCTTCTGGATGGCGCGCACCGTCGCCTTGACCAGCTCCTCGGAGAACCCGGCGTCGCGCAGCTCGGCGCGCACCTCACCGGTGCTCGACCTTGCATTGCGCGATTGCACCGCGTCGTGCAGGTGCACGTGCTTGAGCACGCCCGCCTTGAATCTCCGAGCACCACCGAACAGCTTGCGCATCCGCGCCGGCTCGACGCCGTCGACCGAGGCCCGCAGCCACGGCTGGAAATCGAGGTCGAGGTGCGACTGGAGCATCAGCGGGTACAGCATCGTCTGGCAGAACTGCCGGTAGCCGGCCCAGGGCTCACCCGGTCGCGCCGGCTCGAACGAGCCCACGTCGATGAAGACCGGGCTGGCGCCGTGCCACTGCAGGTTGTAAGCCGAGCCGTCCTTGCTGGTCAGGCCCTCGGCGAGAGCGGCCTGGAGAAGATCGAGGTGGAGGAGCGCGGCGTCGCGCAGCATCGCGAAGGACCACTCGAACGGGTACGAGATGAAGGGGATGCGCTCGTGCTTGAGCACGACGTCCCACTCGTCCGTTTTCTCGGCCTCTTCGGTTGCTGTGATTTTGCCCGCTTTTACCGCATTGGCGAAGAACTTGGTCGCGGCAAGAGCTCGCCAATCCTGTGCGGCCACCGGGCTCAGCCCGCGGAATACCTGACCGTCACGATAGAAGACCCGGCCCGACGGGTCACGAAAAGAAGCTGGCTCGACGCTGGCCACCATCTGCGGGTTTGTCCTCAGTCGTTGTCCGTGGGAGCGTCGGCGCGGCGACGAAAACGCCCCGTGAGCCGCCGCCAGTACAGCTTGACGGCCACCGCCATCCCGGCCGCCCCGGCGACCACCGCCTGCACGATCAAACTGCCGGATCCAGCGTCCAGGTAGGCCAGCCTCATATCGCTTCCCTCTCGCCGTCGGGGGCAAACTTAACGAACCGCACCATACATGGACAACCTGGGAGAAACCTCAGAGCGGTTAACCGCTCCGCCGACCGGGCGTCATTGGCGGTACACCTCACCCTACGCCGCTGGTCAGAGGAGCGCACGGGACGCGTCTCCCGTGTCCGAATCGTTCAAGAGCGATCGACATCCGTGTCCGTACGGTTAGCCTCATGACACCCAGAATCGACGCCATCGGCATCGTCGTCGCCGACATTCCCCGCTCGCTGTCGTTCTACCGCCGGCTCGGACTGGAGTTCCCGGACGGCGCCGAAACCGCTCCGCACGTCGAAGCCCAGCTGCCCGGCGGCATGCGCCTCCTGCTCGACACCGTCGACACGGTGCGCTCCTTCGACCCAAGCTGGCAGCCGCCGACGGGTGGGGCGCGGGCGGGACTGGCGTTCCGCTGCGACAGCCCGGCGGAGGTCGACAAGGTGTACGCGGAGATGGTTGGGGCCGGCTTCGAAGGCCACAAGGACCCCTGGGACGCGGAATGGGGCCAGCGCTACGCCCTCCTCCACGACCCCGACGGCAACGCGGTAGACCTCTTCGCCCCTTCACCGTGATCAGGGCGTCCCTCAAGTCGCTCTTATGACTTGAGGGACGCCCCGATCACGGTGGGCCGTGCCAAACGGAGTGGGCTACGCGGCCAGGAGGGTGGTCGGGGTCGTGCCGGCGAGGGCGCGCACCTCGCGCGTGAAATGCGCCTGGTCCGCGTACCCGGCATGGGCAGCCGCCATAGCCAGCCCGGTCCCGCCCCACGCCAGGTCGAGTGCCCGCCCCATCCGGAGGATGCGCGCGAGCGTCTTGGGTCCGTATCCGAACGCGGACAAGCATCGCCGCTGGAGCTGCCGCGCACTCAGATTGAGCGCGCTGGCCACGGCACCGACAGACGCACCCGCGCGCAGACCCGCGACGATCCGCCGGGCCACCGGATCCGGCCCGCCCGCCGCTGTCAGCCTGCTGGCGGCGAGCCGTTCCAGGCCGGCGCCGGGATCCGCCGCGACCCGCTCAGCGGCCGCACGCGTCACCTGGCCTGGCCACAACGCTGACAGCGGCACGCGTTCGTCGCGCAACTCACTGGCCGGCACGCCGAGCAGCGTCGGCGCGACGCCCGGCGGCAGCCGCAGGCCCACCAGGGTGTCTCCGGCGCGGATCTTGCTGAGGTACGCGACGGTGTCCGGCCCCGCGACGACGATCTCGCCGCCCCACCAGAGCAGGTCCATGCACCCGTCGGGCAGGACGCGCGAGGTCCGGTCGTCGGGCTCGGCCGTGCGCCGCCACAGCACCGCGCCATCGAGCCCCGCCGCCCGCTCCACGTACACCGTTCCGACCCTACGCCCGCCGTCCGACACAGCAACTTCACCGAAACTGCGCCCTCACGGCGCGCTTGAGCCACCAATATCCCCGAACTCGCGGCATCCTCACGCGCGCCCATGGTCATCCAGGCACCGGAGCGGGCACGAGGCCGCGGGTCTCGGCCGCTCGCGGCCGAGAGGCGCCGCAGCTCCCGCCGATCGCCGCACCTCCCGCCGATCAAGGAAGATCGCATCGATCAAGGGCGAATACACGCGGAAAAGAGATCGAACCACGTGCCTTTGCCCTTGATCGGCGCGACGCCGCGCGTGGCGCCACGCGGGGGACGCCGCGCATCGCGCCACGCGGAGGACGCCGCGCGTCGCGCCACGCAACGCTGCGCAATGCCGCGCACGCGACGCAAGGCCGTGCACGTGGGGCCGCGCGCTACACGAGGCCCCGCGCGTGGCGTGCCACGCGCGCGACGCGCGTAGGTGGGGTGTTAGCGGCGGCGGGCTAGTTTGCCGTCTACTCGGAGGGCCAGCGTCGGACATGCCGCCACCGCGCGCCGTGCGTGCGCCACCAGGTCAGCGGGCAGCGGGGAGCCGTCGACGATCGGGTACCCCCACTCGTCCATCGTGATCCGCTCGGGCAGCAACTCCCGGCACACCCCGTGCGCCACGCACGCGATCGGGTTCACCTGCAGCCGGGGCGGGTCCTCACTCGGCGAGGTCATCGCCAGCCCCGATCGCGCGCCTTCGGTAGCGGGAGCATCGGGTCGCGGCTCACACCGGAACAGGTCCACCCGTTCAGGTGCGTCTCCAGATCCTCGGCGAACGCGGTCAGCGCGCTCGTCGCGAACCGGGTTGCTCCGTCCGGGTGCCGGCAAGCGCCCCGACCGGACACCATCTCAATGCGTCGCATCAATCGCTGCCGGGTCGCCGGACCGCACCGACCGAATGCCACGGAGCGCAGGTCGTCAGCGATAGCGGGCAATCCGAACATGCACGGACCACACTGCTCGGCCGACTCCTCAGCCAGGTACCGGGTGATGCGGGCCGTCTCGGCCAGGCCGCACGCGTCGGCGGGCAGCGCGAAGATGGCACCCGCGCCCAGCGTCACGCCGCCGGGTCCGGTGCGGTCGTGCGAGAGCGGCATGCTCCAGCCTTCGGGCATGGGCACCCAGGTGCCGAAGTACCCGCCGACCAGTACCGCGCCGAGGGGCTCGGTGGCGCCACCGGCCGCGTCGAGCACCTCGCCGATCCGCATGCCGGGCACGATCTCGTACACGTTGGGTTGCGCGACCGCCCCGCCGATGGTGACCAATGTGGACCCTGGGTCGGTCTGGGTACCCAGTTCCCGGAACCAGTCCGGACCGTACCGTGCGATGAGTGCGATGTGCCCGAGCGTCTCCACGTTGTCCACAAGGGTCGGCCGGCCGTCGACGCCGCGCTCGTACGGCCGCGGCGGCACCGCGATCGGCCGCCCGTCGCCGGAGTTGACAAAGTGGACGAGCGCCGACTCCTCACTGGACACATACCGCCGTGGGATGCGCGCGATCTGCCACTTCACCGGGTCGCCCTTGCGCTGGGCGAGTTCCCGTTCGAGTCGCTCAGGCAGCGAACCGCCCCGCTCCACACAGATGATCACCTTTTCGGCGCCGACCGCGTGCGCGGCGAGCACGGCGCCGTCCAGTACCAGATGTGGAGCGTGTGTGAGGAGCGTCTTGTCCTTGCGACTGGCTGGTTCGGACTCGCAGCCGTTGGCCAGTACCACAGGGGTTTTCTTGCCCGATGCCACGGACGCGAGCTTGCGGCCGGTCGGGAAGCCCGCACCGCCGCGGCCCCGCAGCCCGGCTTGGGTGACCTCCTGGATGAGCCGCGCGCGGCCCTCCTCACCGGCGAACGTCCGAAGTGGAATCCCGCCGTACGCCTCACGATGCTCGGCGAGCTTGCGCCCGGTACCCAGCAGACGCGGCAGCGCGGGCGCCGTCTCCCACGGCGCCCGCTCCAGCAGCACACTCGTCATGCGGCCCCCCTTGTCATGAGGCTCCACCTGTCATGAGGCTCGGCTTGTCTTCAGGCTCTTCAGGCGCGGCGTGACCCGCCACACAGCGCCCGCCAGCACCGCCAGCGCGCACAGCACCGAGACGATCAGCGCCCACCCGGCGGCGGCGTCGGTGCCGATGCCGATGGTGTGCGCCAGCGCCACGGGCCAGCAGATGTACGCGAACCAGTGCACGGACCGCCACAGCCGAGGATTGATCCGAGGCCGCAGCAGGCTTGTGATGAGCAGTGCCAGCATCAAATCGAACGCGATCGCACCGAGCCCCAGCCAGAGCGGCTCGAACGCGGACATGAACGGCACCACCGCGTCGGTGAACGTGATCGGCACGTACTCGTCGACCGCGATGCTCACCACATGCACCAGAACCAGCGCGAGGGTGAGCAGCGAAATGTTCCGGTGCAATCCCGCCAGGGCGAACCGCGGCCACGTCGCCGTGCCCACCTTCATCGGGCCCATGATCCCGAGCAGCACCGTGCCCGTGAGCAGCAGCAACGAGACCATGCCGGTGGCTCGTGCCACGTACCAGAGGTTTATCTCATCCATGGGTCCCCCACCCGGCGACCGCGACCACGCGGCCGTCGTGCCCTACGAGACGGGCGGGCAGTGCGAGGCCCCGCAGCCACGCTTCCGCTCCGTCGCCACGCACCACCGCGGCCGTCGCGGCCGCGTTGGCGTCCACACAGGACCGGGCCGCGACGGTGACGGTACGCCAGACCGCCGCCGGCACGTCACCGGTGCGTGGGTCCACAATGTGGTGTACCGCCCGGCCGCCTCGCCGCCACACCCGCTGGGTGACGCTCGACGTGGCGAGCCCGCCGGAGCGCACCGACACCATCTGGTCACCCGTTCCGGCGGTCCGGTGGTCGTCGCCGACGCTCACCAGCCACCCGCCGTCCGGGGCCGGTCCGGCCGTGGCCAGGTCACCGCCCAGTGACACGAGCACCCCGCAGCCGACCGCTCCGAAGATCGCGGCGGCGGCCCGGTCAGCCGCGTACGCCTTCCCCGTCGAGCCAAGGTCGAGCAATACCCCGTGGGGCACGATGACATTGTCTCGGTCCATTCGCACCCGCCACCATCCGGGCGCTGGCTTGGGCACTATCGGGTCACTGGAAAGGGTGATCTCGGAGTAATCGCGGTCGTACCCGAGGTCGACAAGAGCCTGGCCGACCGTCGGGTCGACCAGGCCATCGGTGGCGGCGGCCGCGCGCAGGGCGGCCCGGAGCGCGCCGGCGAGCAGCGGGCTCACCGGCGCGGCCCGGCCGTGCGGCAGGCGCATGATCTCGGAGTCCGGCCGGAACCGGCTGTACGCCGCGTCGACGGCCGCCAACTCGTCGCGCAGCATCCGCTCGCCCTCGGGCAGGGCCGCCTCGTCGGTCACGAGGAGCACAGCGGTGGTGCCGAGCGCGGGAAACGTCACCCGCGCCGGCGCCACCCGCGTACGAGTCATGACCCGCCCGACCGGGCGTCTGGCTGCTGTTCCTGCTCCTGCTCGGGCTCTTCCGCCGGCGGCTCCTCAGGGGCCTTGAGCTCGGGCTCCTCCGACTCCTCCGCGGCCGGCTGCTCCTGCTTCTGCTTCCCGGGCGCCTTCGTGGTCGGGGCCTTCCCCGGGGCCTTCGTGGCGGGCGCCTTGGTGGCGGGAATCTTCTCAGTGCTGCCGGCTGGCTCGGTCGCCGGTGCTTCCGTGGGCTGCGCGAACACCCAGCCAAAGGCCACGGCGAGCGCGGCGGCGCCGAAAGTGGCACCCTGGGTAACCATTCGCTGGCGACGCAGTCCTTGGTCGCGACGGTCGACGTGGCGCGGACGGGGGCGGTCCATAAGCTCCCTCACATCAGTGACGAGTACCCACTGGTACGTGCGGTTCCCGCGCATGGTTCAACATCTCGCGTGCGGTACGGTGCGTTCGGTGAGCGTGCCGGTGATCATCCGCCGGGCCCGGTGGGTGGTTGGTGCCGCCGTGGCCGTGGGCCTGTTCTTCGCGTACCTGCTCATGTCCCGGGCGGTCGGTATGAACTCCGACGGCGCGAGCAACGCCATCCAGGCATGGGACATGCTCCACGGCAACGTGTTGCTGAGCGGCTGGACAGTCACCGACGTCTCGTTCTACACCAATGAGCTGCTGCTGTTCGCGCTGGTCGAGACGGTGTACGGCTATCACGACGACACCACGCACGCGGTCGCGGCGCTGGTCTTCACGCTGCTGGTCCTGGTCGTGGCGGCCGCCGCCAAGGGCCGCGCCACCGGCCGGGAGGCCGCCGTCAAGGTGGCCGTGGCGGTCGCGATCGTGGCGGTGCCGGCGCTCGGATTCGCCGCCGTCACCCAGCTCACGTCGCCGGACCACACCGGCACCGCGATCCCGCTCCTGCTCATCTGGCTGCTGGTGGAGCGCGCCGCGGACCGCAGGTGGCTTCCCTACGCGGTGGCCGCCCTGCTCGCCTGGGCCCAGATAGCTGACCCCTTGGTCATGTACATCGGCGTGCTCCCATTGCTAGCGGTGAGCGCCTGGCGGCTGCTCCGCAATCGCACCGACCGGCGCACCGACATTGCTCTGCTGATCGCAGGCCCCGCGTCCATCGTATTGGCCCAGATTGCCCTCTTCGCCATCCGCCTGGGTGGCGGCTTCGGTGCCCACGCCGCCGAGGCGAAACTGAGCACGTTCTCCGATCTGGGCCACCACCTGTGGCTAGCCGCCCGGGTGATGTCGGTGAACTTCGGCGCCTACTTCCCCGACCGCGAAGGCCCGGCCGGCGCCGCCATGGCCGCGATCCACCTGCTCGGCCTGCTCGCCACCCTCGCCGCCGTCGCCATCGCCGCCGCGCGCACCCTCCGCGCCCCCAGCGACCGCATGGTCGAGCTACTCACCGTCGGCATCCTCGTCAACCTGGGCGCGTTCGTCGTCTCCGCACTCCCCACCGACCTGCTCTCCGCACGCCAGGTGGTCGCCATCCTCCCGCTCGGCGCGGTGCTCGTCGCCCGGATCTTCGGCCCGCCGCTGGCGGCCGCGGGCCACAAGATCACAGCGGCGCTCGCCGTGCTACTGATGCTCCTGGCCGGCGAGCTGATCGCCCATGCCACCTTCCAAGGTGTACGCGGACACGCCGTCGACGTCGCCCAATGGCTCGACGATCGCGGCCTGTCGTACGGGATCGGCGAATACTGGAACGCCAACAACGTGACAGTGTTGACGGGCGGCCGCGTCCAGGTCGCGCCCGTGGTCGCCGGCCCCCCGATCGCCTCGTACCGCTGGGAGTCCAAAGAAGACTGGTACGACCCGGCGAAGCATGACGCGCGTTTCTTGGTGGTCGACACGCGAAACCCATCCACTCGCACGGAGGCGACGGCCCGCTCCCAGTTCGGCGATCCGGTCGAACGCCACGAGTTCGACGGCGCGGTCGTCCTGGTCTACGCCCACAACCTGTTGCGGGGCCTCCCGGCGTACTGCGTCCCCGAAACCGCCCCCACCCCCGCCGCCTGCCCCGACCACGGCCTAGTCCTCTTCTAACCCCCGCGCCCCGCCCGCCCGCGCTCCCCGCCCCTCGGCCGCCCGCGCTCTCCGCGCTCGCCCGCCCGCACCCCGCCCGCACTCCCCGCGCGCCCCGCGCTCGCCCCGGCCCCTTTGCCGCCGATCAAGGGCGTATGCACGTGGTTGGATCTCATTTCCGCGCGCATTTGCCCTTGATCGACACGAATGCCCTTGATCGACGCGCGTGGCCTTCTCGACGTGGGATGGCCTTCCGAGGCGCACGGCCTTGATCGACGCGCACGGCCTGAGACGAGAGAGGGGTCCCCGGGTGTGAGGCGCCGCGCCGTCGTGCCGGGACCAGCCGCCGGGGTTTGAGGGATTGGCGGCGGCGTGTCGCCGCGCGGTGCGCGGTGCGCGCCGCGTCCTGCGCGTCGATCAAGGCCATGTGCATGGATCAAGGGCGAATGCACGCCGAAAAGAGATCCAACCACGTGCATTCGCCCTTGATCGGCGCACCCGGCGTGGCGACACGCCGTGCCGGGCCGGCCTGAGAGCGGACACGCGCGATAAAGAGATCCAACCACGTGCGTTCGCCCTTGATCGACGGGAGGCGTGCGGGCGTAGTGACACGCCGTCACGGGCGGGGCGGCGCCGGGGAGAGGACGGACGCGGGCTGGGTTGCCCCTCTCGAACCCATCTGTGGGTGGCCCGCAGGCATCGCGTGCGGTGGCACGAGGAGAATCTTGGAGTTGTGGCGAAGACGCTCAGGATCACGACGAGGAACGCGACATTCCAGCAGTGGCTCGCGCTGTTGAGCAACCGCAACAAGCGCCAGCGGGCCGCCGAGTTCATCGTCCAAGGGGTACGGCCGATCAACCTCGCCGTCGAGCACGGCTGGCACGTCCGAGCCCTCCTCTTCACCGAGGAACGATCGCTGTCTCGGTGGGCCCGCACCATCCTGGCCCGTGCCGGAGACGCCACCCGAGTCACCCTCGCCCCCGAACTCCTCCAAGAGCTCAGCGGCAAAGACGAGGAGACACCCGAGCTCCTCGCCGTCGTCGGACTCCCCGACGATGACCTGTCACGGATACCGGTCAGCCCCGACATGCTGATTGTGGCCTTCGACCGGCCCTCCACCCCTGGCAACGTTGGCACACTGATCCGCTCCGCCGATGCATTCGGTGCGTCCGGTGTGGTCATCACGGGGCACGCGGCCGACCCCTACGATCCCAAGGCGGTCCGCGCCAGCACCGGATCCCTGTTCGCCGTGCCGGTCGTGCGCGTCGCGAGCCACCGCGACATCCTCGACTGGGCGGCCTCGCTGCGGGCACGCGGCACGGTGCTTGAGATCCTCGGCACCGACGAGCACGGCAGCCACGACATCGCCGACCACGACCTCACCGGCGCCAAGATTATCGCGATCGGCAACGAGACGCAGGGCCTCAGCGCGGCCTGGCGGGACGCCTGCGACGAGATACTCCGCATCCCCATTGGTGGATCCGCCAGTTCCCTCAACGCGGCCGCCGCCGGCACGATCGTCCTCTACGAGGCCGCGCGGCAACGCACTCGCGCCGGTTGAGCGAAGCGGCCGGCCACGGACCGGTACCGGAATGGTGACCGGGTCCTTACGTGCGTGGACCAGAGAGCGCTCGGGGCCGTATCACCATTGTCATGGAACTCAATCGCCTGTATCGCGTGGCCGGCACCGCCGGCCTCGCCTGCGCCCTGTTGCTGGCGGTCAATGCCGCCCGCCGGTCCGGCGCCCTGCCGGAAAACGACCTGACCCACGCCATCGCGCCGTTCGCCGCGCTGTTCGGCCTGTTCGCGCTCAGCGGCCTGTACCTCTGGCAGCGCGCCGAGGCGGGCGTGCTCGGCTGTATCGGTTACGGCCTCAACGCGGCCGGGTTGGCCGGTGCTTTCGCCATCGAGTACACCCTCCACTTTGTCTTCCGGTACCTCGACGACGGTGTCGTGGATGGACTGGTCGAAGGCGCGACAGGCATGGCGTTCCGGGCGACCGCACTCGTACTCATCACCGGCACCGTCCTCTTCGGAGTGTCGAGCTGGCGCGCCAGGAGGCTGCCCGCCGTCGCCGTAGCTCTCTACACCGCCGGCATGGTCCCCGGTTCACTGCGCAACGCCGTACCCGAGCCCGTCTACCTGGGCGGCCTCCTTCTAGCGGCGGTAGGCGTGGGCTGGCTCGGGTGGACGCTGATCGGACGGTCAGCCGCCACGCGACAAGACCCGGTACCGGCCTGAAAGCCGCCTGACTGGGTACTACCCGGATGTGCAGACCTTCCTGCCGTTCCCGGACTTCGCCGCCACCGCCGCGGTGCTGGACGGGCGCCGCCTCGGCAAGCAGCGCGTCGAGGCGCTCCAGGTGCTGCGCGCGCTGACCGTGCCCGGGTACGGGTGGCGGCACCACCCGGTCGCGAAGATGTGGACGGGGTACCTGGAGGGCCTGGTCCGGTACGGACTCGAGATCTGCACCGCCTGGACAGCCGGCGGCCGTGGCGACACGGTCGCCGGCACGCTCGTCTCCGAGTACGGCCGGAAGCCGCGCGACCAGGCCGCGCTGGCGGTCGCCGGCGAGTTACCGCCGTGGCTCGGCCAGGACGACGTCCACCGCAGCCACCGTTCGTCGTTGCTGCGCAAGGATCCCGCGTTCTACCGGCCGCTGTTCGGCGCCGACCTGCCCGACGACCTGCCGTACGTATGGCCGCTGTCTGACCGCCTACCGTGAGAGGAACCCGCGATGCCCAGCCAGATTGCACAGTGGACACTCGATGTTTACGACGTCGACCTGATGGCCAGGTTCTGGTCCGAAGCGCTCGGCTACGACATTGACAAGGCCGACGACGGCAACGTACACCTGCTGCCGCCGGACGGCGCCCCACCGGGCGCGCCCACGATCTGGCTCCAGCCAACCGATTCCGCCAAGCGCGACAAGCTCCGCGGCCACCTCGACCTCGCCGTCGAGCGCGACCCGGCGGCCGAGGTGGAGCGGCTACTCGCGCTCGGCGCCCGGCGGGCCGACGTGGGCCAGACGGGCGACGAGCCGTTCACCGTGCTGGTCGACCCGGAGGGCAACGAGTTCTGCCTCCTGGACCGCCCACCCGCCTATCCCCGCTGAGAAACCCTGCAAATCACGAGCTCTTGAGCTACCGCGACGCCCGCCGCGCGCCATGCCCGTTGCTCCCGCGGCCTCACCCACCGCCGTCCCACGACCAACCCCGATCGGGGTTGGGCTTGCACCGCGCAGGGTGAGGCCGCGGGAGCAACGGCCTCGACCACGACGCACGTCGCGGGAGCCCATATCTCGAACCTGACCTCGAGAGCTCCACAGCGCGCCCAACCCTGCGCGCCCCGGGCGCCCACCGCGCACCCAACCCGCGACCCGCGCCTCCAACCCGCGCGACTGGCACGCTTCGCAGCACCACCGGGCGGCCGCACGCTCCGCGATCAAGGCCATTCGCATCGATCAAGGGCAAAAACACGCGGAAAAGAGATCAAACCACGTGCATTTGCCCTTGATCGGCGGCAAAGGGGGCCGGGGGGCGCGCGGCGGGCAGGGGGGCGCGCGGCGGGCACGGCGGGCACGCGGCGGGGGCGGCGGGGGTTAGAGCCAGCCGCGTTCGTCCGCCAAGCGGACCGCTTCCGCGCGGGTGCGGGCGCCGGTCTTGCCGATCGCGGCCGACAGATGGTTACGCACCGTGCCCTCGGACAGCGACAGCGTCGCTGCCACATCAGCCACCGTTCCGCCGTCCCGTGCCGCGCGCAGCACGTCCGTCTCGCGCTGCGTCAAGGGGCTGTCGCCGCTCGCGAGCGTCTCCGCGGCCAGCCCAGGGTCCACCACGCGCAGGCCCGACGCGACCCGGCGGACGGCGTCGGCGAGTTGGCGGGCCGGGGTGTCCTTGACCACGAACCCGCTCGCGCCCGCCGCCATCGCCCGCCGAAGATAGCCAGGCCGGCCGAACGTGGTCACCACCAGCACCCGGCAGGCGGGCAGGGCGGCCCGGAGGGCGGCGGTCGCCGCGATGCCGTCGAGGCCGGGCATCTCGACGTCGACCAGCGCTACGTCGGGCCGGGTGCGGCGGGCGGCGTCGACGACCTCGTCGCCGCGGCCGACCTCGGCCACCACCTCCAGGTCGGGCTCCAACGACAGCAACGCGGCCAGCGCGCCACGCACGAGAGCCTGATCATCCGCGAGCAGCAACTTGATCACGCGCGCCCTCGGGAAGACCGCCGGACACCAGCCAGCATCACGGCACCCGTACCCGAAGTGTGAACCCCTGCCCCCGTACCGAGGAAACAGCCAGCGACCCACCCGCCGCCGCCACCCGCTCGCCGAGCCCGGCGAGCCCGCGCCCTGACGACGCGCCGGCACCGCCGCCGTCGTCGGAGACCTCGATCTCCGATGGGGTGACCCGGATGCGGCAGCGCTTGGCCCCGCTGTGCCGCACCACGTTCGTCACGCCCTCCCGCACCACCCAGCCGAACAGCTCGCGCCGCGCCGCCGGCACCGCGTCGACGTCGTCGGGCAGGTCGGCCTCGATGCCGGCGGCGTCGAGGGCGGCTCGCGCACCGGCGAGCTCCGCCGCGAGCGCCACCTCAACGTACCCGGCGACCGCCGCCCGCACGTCGCGCAACGCCTGGCGGGCCAGGCGTTCCACGTCACCGATCTCGTTTTCGGCCCGCTCCGGCGCCAGCCGCACGAGCCGCCCGGCCAGCTCCGCCTTGACGGCGACGACGGTGAGCGAGTGGCCGAGCAGGTCGTGCAGGTCCCGGGCGAATCGGTTCCGCTCGTCGACGACGGCCAGCCGCGCGATCTCCTCGTGTGCCGCGGCGAGCTCGGCATTGCGCTGGAGCATCTGGATCACGCCCCACACCACGAGGCAACCCAGGAAGATCGAGAAGCTGAGGTCGTACCGGATCTTCCAGCCGGGCACCGCGAGCGGCACGGCGACCGGCACCGCGATGAGCAGTCCCGCGATGGTCAGCGCCGGCCGCCGGGGCAGGCTGAACAGGGCAGTGACCGCCACGAACGTCAGCATTCCCAGCGCGCTCTCGCCGATGGCCGGCGTGATCGCGACGGTCAGCAGGGCCAGCGCGCCGACCGCGGCCCAGCCGATCGGCTCCGGCACCGGCTCGCCGGCCAGGCGGGCGCGGCGGAGCCGGGCGAAGAACGCCACGAACACCGCCGCGAACAAGCCGACCACCACGACGCCGAGCACGCGCACCGCGCCGTCGTCGTCCTGCCAGGTCTGGGCGAGGGGCTCGATGAGGTACACGAGCCAGATGCCCGACCAGAGCCAGAAGAACCGTCCACGCGCCACGCGGTCACGCTACCTACGCCCGTGCGGTGTCGGCGCGGAACCGGCTCAGCGCCACGAGGGCGAGCGCCACCGTCCAGCCGAGCAGTACCAGGACCGCGTGCACACCGAGCGAGCCGTGGAACAGCGGGCTGCGCGCCACCTGGCCGACCCAGTACGCGGGCGTGAGCTCGGCGACGTCGCGCATCAGCCGCGGCATGGTCTCGACCGGCACCCACAGCCCACCGAACGCCGCCAGCAGCATGTAGAGCAGCCCCGACACCTGCTGCACGCTGTCCGGCTTGGCGACGTAGCCGACGACCACGCCGAGCGCCGCGAACGGCAGCGCGCCCAGCCACGAGCCCAGCGCCACGAGCGCCCACGTGCCGGCGGGCAGCCGCACGTCGAGCGCGACCGCGCCCAGCACGTACACGATGAGCAGCGGCGGCAGCGTCATCAGCAGCGACAGCATCACCTTGATCGCCACGTACCGGCCGGGGCGCAGCGGGGTGAGCCGCAGTTGACGGTTCCAGCCGATGCCGCGCTCGACGGCGATCGAACCGCCGCCGCCGATGGCCGTCGACATCGAGCCGAAGATGCCCAGGCTCACCATCAGGTACGCGGTCGCCGACACGCCCCCGATCTCCTGGTCCTTGTTGAGCCCGCCGAAGATCAGCAGCAGGATCGCGGGCATCAGCATACTGAAAATGAGCACTCGGCGGTTCCGGAGCAGCCGCCGGACCTCCATCCGCAGGTACGTGGTGTTCATGCCGCCGCTCCTTCCAGGGTTAGCGCTACGAACGCGTCCTCCAGGCCGCGTCCGGTGACCTCGATGTCGCGGGCGTCCGTCGCGGCGAGCAGCGCGCGCAGCGCGGCGGCCGAGTCGTGGCAGGTCAGGAGCACGGCTTCGCCGCGCCCTTCGGCCTGGTCGACGCCGGGGAGAGCCGCGAGAGCGGCCAGGTCCGCGCCGGGCAACGTGGCCCTGATGGTACGGCCGGCCGCGAGCCCTTTGATCTGCGAAGCGGTACCGTCCGCGACCACCTTGCCGGCCCGCATGAAGACGATCCGGTCGGCGTACGCGTCGGCCTCGTCCAGGTAATGGGTGGCGAACAGCACCGTGCGACCCTGTGCGGTCTCCTCGTGCATCGCCGACCAGAACGCGCGCCGGGCCTCCGGGTCGAGCCCGGTGGTCGGCTCGTCGAGCACGATGAGTTCCGGGTCGGCGACCAGCGCCATCGCGAACCGCACCCGCTGCTGCTGTCCGCCGGACAGCCCGGCGATCCGGCGCTTGGCCAGGTCGGCGATGCCGGCTCGGCGCAGTACCTCCGGTACCGGCCGTGCCTTGCCGTGCAGCGAGGCGGTCAGCTCGACGATCTCGGCGACGGTCAGGTCGGGCAGCAGCCCACCGGACTGCAGCAGCGCGCCGACCTTGCCCCGCGCGATCGCCGTGGCGGGCGGCATCCCGAAGAGGGTGGCGCTGCCCTCGTCCGGCCGGGCCAGCCCGAGCAGCAGGTCGATCGTGGTGGACTTGCCGGCGCCGTTCGGCCCGAGCAGCGCCACCACCTCGCCGGAGCGGATTTCCAGATTGAGCCCGTCGACGGCGGTGACGGCCCCGTACCGCTTGACCAGGTTACGAAGAACAATCATGGGACGATCGTGTCCCCGGCGAGCGCTACGGCAGGCTGCCCGCCGTCACCCCGCGCCCATGACGGATGTCATGGTCCGCCGGTACCAGTAGAAGGTGCGGCGCACGCCCTCCTCCAGGCTGACCCCGGGCTCGAGCCCGATCAGCCGGCGGATCTTCGTCAGGTCGGGGATGCGGTGGGCGGTCGAGCCTCGCGGTGGCGGCTGCGCCACGACACGCGCCTTGACCCCGGCCACCCGCAACACGAGTTTCGCCAGGTCACCGACGCTGGTCTCGGCGCCACCGTTTCCAATGTGGACGATCTCGCCGGCCGCCGCGGGGGTGTCGACGAGCCGCAGCATCGCCGCGATCGCGTCGTCGACGTACATGAAGGAGCGCTGCCGGTGCGGACCCGGCACCGGAAACGGGTCCACCCCGCGCAGCGCGCGCAGGCACATCTGCGGGATGAGCTCGTCGACCGGCATCCGCGGCCCGTACACGTCGTAAAGGCGTCCAATCACGACCCGGCACCGTCCCGCGCGGGCGCCGTGCAGCAGCGCGGCCTCCGCCGCCAGTCTGCTGGCCGCGTACGCCGACCGCGGCGCCGCCAGATCGCCGATCATGACCGGATCGGTCTCGTCCGTCGGTACCGGCACCACGCCCGCGTCGACGCCGTCCGCGTGCACCTCGCCGGAGGACGCGAAGAAGATCTTGTCGTTGGGGCCGGCCCAGTCGAGCAGGTGCAGGGCCGCGAGGGCCTGCCCGCGTACCGCCCGGACCGGGTCGGCGTCGATCGCCCTCGGCGTCGGCACGTCTCCGAGCAGGTAGATCTGCTCCCACTCGCGAGGCAACGCGGCCCAAGTGTCCACGTTGGTCAGGTCACCGGAAAGCACCTCGACATTGCGATTACCGGTGGTTGTGCGCGACTTGGGCACGTTGGCGACGATCACCACCCGGAACCCCTCGGCTACCAACCGTCGCGCCAGGTGCGTCGCCAGGAAGTCCATGCCACCCAGCACGAGCACCTTCTTGCGCAGGCTCATCGCCCCGCCACTGTTCACCGCGCCTCTTACCCCTCGAGCCCCCACAGCCGTGGCCGACGGTACCAACGTGGCCGCCCACCTCCCAGTCTTCTTAGTGTTCCCTAATTGACTGGTTCCGCATTCTGGGACGTTGGCGGGCGGGTGCCCCGAAGCCGAAGTGGCGGTAGCCTAGTGCGCGATGGCCGGGGAGATGGCGCCGTTCACCCAAGAGTGGGCGCGCGCGTTACAGGGCACGTCATGCGCGCCGCTGACACGCGGCGAGCGGTTGACGCTCGTCGATCGCCTCGCCACTGTGCTGGTCACGGCGATCGAGGCCGAGCCGTTCGACCCGGCGGCCGGCTCCACAGTGGCCACTGAGCTGGTCGCCGCCGGATTCCAGACCCCCGAGACGCTCGGCCGCACCATCGCCGTCCTCCAATCCAGACTGTCCGGCGACCCGGCCCGCGTCGGCCAACTGCTCGACGCGCTCTCCACCGGCTTCGCGCGGGCGCTGCGCGACCACACCCTCGACGCGCAAGACACGCTCAGGCACGCCGCGCTCGCCGCGCGGATCAAGGCCGAGGCGGCGCTGCGGGAGAGCGAGAGCCGTTTCCGGTACGCCGCGCTGCACGACGCCCTCACGACGCTGCCGAATCGCACCTTCTTCGCCCGTGCCCTCGAACACGCCTGCTCCGACCCGCGCAGGGGCGTCCGGCTGGGCGTCTGCTTCCTCGGCCTCGACCGTTTCCAGGCCGTCAACGACAGCCTGGGCCACCAGGTCGGCGACCACCTGCTCCACGAGGTCGGCGCCCGCCTCGCCACCCTCGCCGCCAACCCGTCGCGGCTGGTCGCCCGGCTCGGCGGCGACGAGTTCGCCATCCTGATCGAGGAGACCACCTGCACCGACGACGCCGTCAAGGTGGCCGACAAGGCACTCGCGCTGCTCGCCGACCCGGTACTGGTCGACGGCCACGCCCTGCGAGTATCGGCCAGCGCCGGCGTCGTCGAGCGCCCCGTCGAAGGCTCCGACCCGGCCGACCTCATGCGCGCCGCCGACCTCACACTGCACTGGGCTAAAGCCGACGGCAAGGGCGCGTGGGCCGTCTTCGACCCGGCTCGCAACGCGGCCGACGTCGCCCGGTACCGGCTCTCCGCCGACATGCCCGGCGCCCTCGACCGCGGCGAGTTCACCCCCTTCTACCAGCCGCTCGTCGACATCGCCGACGGCACCGTCATGGGCGTCGAGGCGCTGGCCCGCTGGCGGCACCCGCGCCTCGGCCTGCTCGAAGCCGGCCACTTCATCGGCCTCGCGGAAAACACCGGCCTGATCGTGCACCTGGGCCGCCACCTGCTGGCACAGGCCTGCCGCGACGCCACCCGCTGGCCCGACCACACCTTCGTGAGCGTCAACCTGGCGGTCCGCCAGATCCGCCAGCCCGGCCTCGCCGCCCAGGTCGCCGCCATCCTCGACGACACCGGCCTGCCCGCCGGACGCCTCCAACTCGAAATCACCGAAGACGCGGTGATGGACATCGACGACGACAGCGTCGACACGTTGCGAGCCCTGGCGGACCTGGGCGTACAGATCGCCATCGACGACTTCGGCACCGGCTACTCCAACCTCGCATACCTGTGCGACCTGCCGGTACACGGATTGAAGCTGGCCGGCCGCTTCCTGAAGGGCCGCCGCCCCCGCGGCGAGGTGGACCCGACGCGCGAAGCCATCCTGAGCACCCTGGTCACGTTGGGTCACAAGCTGGGGCTGAGCGTTACGGCCGAAGGCGTCGAGACACCCGCGCAAGCGCGGCGGCTCCGCGCGATCGGCTGCGATTTGGGTCAGGGCTGGCTGTGGGGCCGCCCAGTCCCCACCCCCACCTTCTAACGGCACCCCGCCCGCGCGGCCCTTTTCCGTCGATCAAGGGCGAATGCACGTGGTTGGATCTCTTTTCCGCGTGCATTCGCCCTTGATCCATGCGAATGACCTTGATCGACGGGCCGCGACCAGCTCCCTCGCCCGCCCACGACCCCAACTGCCGGCCCACCGCCGCGCCGGGCCGCAGATCCGCGGGCCGGCTCGCCGCCGCGCCGGCCGGAGTGGCCTCCGCCATCGCCGCGCGCCGCTATCCGCTCTATCCCCAGGTCCCCGAGTCTGTGGCGATTGGCTGCCCCAAGAGGGGCAGCCAATCGCCACAGACGCCGCCAACGCCCAGATCTTGGAGCCCGACCGTCGCCAGAGCAACGCTCCCGCTCCAAGGTCCGACGTGGACGGCCGCGGCACGGCCCAGCACGGCCCATGCACCGCCTCGTGCGAGGCCCGAACGACCCGCCGGCCCGAACGGATCGCCGATCCAACCGACGCCGCGCGAAAGCTTGCGGCGGCCCGCCCAGGACCGCGCCGGCATGAGGGCCGCGCTGGTCACCGCGGACGGCAGGTGCTCGGCGTTGGCGAGGAGAGGCGGGGCCAGGCGAGGAGCCGCTACCGCGGCTCAGGTGGTCAGGCGGGTCGCGACCGCCGTCGCGGTGTCGATCGGGATCGCGAACCCGACCCCGATGTTGCCGCCGTCCTCACTTGTCGTGGCGATCGCCACCGTGATGCCCACGACTTGGCCCGCCGAGTTGACCACCGGACCGCCCGAGTTGCCCGCGTTGATCGGCGCGTCGGTCTGGATGAGGCCGCTCATGTCGCTGCCGCCGGACTCCGACACCTCACGGTCCACAGCGGACACGATGCCCGCCGTCACCGTGCCTTCGAGGCCGAGCGGGCTGCCGAACACCAGTACCGAGTCGCCCACCGCCAGGTTCGAGCTGGTGCCGAGCGTCGCTGGCGTGAGGTCGGAGACGCCTTCGGCCCGCAACACCGCGATGTCCGCGGCGGCGTCGCGGCCGACGAGGGTGGCATCGACGGTACGGCCATCCGACAGCTCCACCGTGATCGTGCCGCCGGACTCGACGACGTGACTGTTCGTCATGATCAGGCCATCGACGCTGAGTACCACGCCAGAGCCTTCGGCCTCGCCCTCGCGCGACGTTACCCGGATGGTCACCACGCTCGGCGAGACCTTGGCGACGATCTGGGCCGGTGTGTAAGTCCCGCCGGTGGAGACGGACGTCGCGGTGACAGTGTTGGTCGTGGTGGGCGACGCACTCGCGAACTGGGTAGCGAGCAGCCCACCGCCGACGCCGCTCGTGACGGCGAGTGCGGTAGCGACGGCCGCGGCCAGCATCCGCCGCCGCCACAAGCTGGGCGCGGGCGCCGGACCGAGCGCCACCGCGGCCATAGGCGCCGCGGGCGACCAGTGCGCGGAGGGGACGGACACGGGCTCGGGCTGGGAGATCGTCTCGTTCATACGTCCACCTTGGACGCGGCGGTTGGAAAGCCCCTTCGCGCCCGCTGTGCGGTCCCTGTGCATCCCTTGCCCGGTCCCCGCCTCGCCCCGCCGATCGAGGAAAACCCCAACGATCAAGGGCAAATGCACGCGGAAAAGAGATCCAACCACGTGCATTCGCCCTTGATCGGCGAGGAGAGAGAGCGGGCCGGGCGCGCGGACGCGGGCCGCCGGGCGCGGACCGCCGGGCGCGGACCGCCGGGCGCGGACCGCCGGGCGCGGGGGCTATGGGGTCAGGTTGTAGATGGTTTGGGCGCCCACGGTCTGGGCCGTGTACGTGTCGGCTACCCACGCGGCGATCTCCTGGGAGTCCTGGCTGCCACCGTTGGCGCGGAAGCCGTTACCGCCCACGAAATAGTGGATTTTCCCCTCCGCCACGTACTGCTTGAACTGCTCCAGTGTCGGCGACGGGTCGCTGCCGTTGAAACCACCCACAGCCATCACCGGCAGCCCGGTGCCCAACTGCAGCCCGGCCGCGTTGTTGGAACCTACAGTGGCGGCCACCCATGTGTACTGGTCACTGTTCGCCTCCAGCAAGCTCTTCAGCTCAGCGTTCGGCTCCTGCGCGTTCAGCAGACCACCCATGCCGCCGCCCCGCGCACCACCGCCACCGCGGGTCGCGCCGCCGCCCGGAGAGCCAGGAGAGCCAGCGGCCCCGCCTTGAGCACCGCCCGGGAAGGCAGGCGCCTGCCCACCACCCCGAGTGCCGCCACGAAACCCGCCCGGCCCGCCAGCACCGCCAGGCCCGCCACCAAAACCACCACCAGGACCGCCACCCTGCACCGACGGACCAGCGGTCGGGATCGCTCCACTGTGGGCGGTCGACGCCGTGTTGAACGAGTACCCGGCCGGACCCGCCAGTGCGGCGGCGACCGCCGCGGCCAGGCCGGCTGTGGCGGCGTACCGGGGCAATCGTCCGGCGACGAGCAGCAAGGCCGCCGCGGCCAGGCCCCCGGCGAGCACCGCGACCCGCAGCCACGGGTGCCAGTCTGGGCTGCGGCCCAGCAGCGCCCACGACCACAATGCGGTGACCGCCACCGTAGCCGCTAGCACCGCCGCCGCGACAGGGCTCCGACGGCGCTGCCACAAAAGCACTCCGCCTGTACCGACAACCGCTCCGACCGCCGGCGCGAGTGCGACCGTGTAGTACGCGTGGAAGATGCCCTCCATGAAACTGAATACCAGCCCGGTGACCAGCAGCCAACCGCCCCACACGATCAGCGAGGCGCGCACGAGGTCGGTGCGCGGCCGGCGCAACGTCACAGCAATGCCGGCGGCAAGCAGGAGCAATGCGGCGGGCAGGAGCCAAGCAATCTGCCCACCGATCTCCGAGTCGAACAGGCGCGTCAATCCGGCCTGGCCCCAGTTGCCGCCGTTGCCACCACCGCCGCCCACGCTGCCCGGCTGCTCGCCGGTGATCCGGCCCAGCCCGTTGTAGCCGAGGGTCAGTTCGAGGATGCTGTTGCCCTGCGAGCCGCCGATGTAGGGGCGCATCGAGGCGGGCACAAGCTCCACAATGGCCACGTACCAGCCGGCCGACAGCACCAGCGCGAGCCCCGACAGCAGCAGGTGCCCGATGCGCCGGCCGATGCCGGTGGGTGCGGCGATCAGGTACGCCAGCGCGAACGCCGGCACCACCAGCAGAGCCTGCAACATCTTGGTCAGGAACGCGAACCCGATGAACACGCCCGCCAGCGCCAGCCACCGCGCGCTCGCCTTCTCGACCGCCCGCACCGTGGCGTACGCGCCGAGCACCATCAGCAGCACCAGCAGCGCGTCCGGGTTGTTGAAGCGGAACATCAGTGTCGCCACCGGCGTCAGCGCCAGTACCGCACCCGCCAGCAGACCGGCCGCCGGCCCCGACACCCGCTTCACCGTCGCGTACAGCGCGCCGACCGACGCGACACCCAGCAGCGCCTGCGGCACAAGGATCGACCACGAGCTGAGCCCGAACACCCGTACCGACAGGGCCATCAGCCACAACGACGCCGGTGGTTTGTCCACTGTGATCGAATTGGCGGCGTCGGAAGAGCCGTAAAACAACGCCTTCCAGCTCGCCGAGCCGGCCTGCGCGGCGGCGGAGTAGAACGAGTTGGCCCAGCCGGACGCGCCGAGGCTCCACAGATACAGCACGGCGGTGCCGAGCAGCAGAGCCGCCAGCGCGGGCCGGACCCATCGAGGCTGGCTCGCCGGCGAGGTCGGGTCCGCGGGCGGCTGGTCAGGCACCAGCGGCTGTTCGGGCACCACGTCGAGAGAGGTCACGGTGAGGCTCATGGTGGCCCAGGCTTGCTCGCCACCCTGCATGTCACCACAGCGTCAGCTATGTCCGGGCTGTGAGCCCGGCAGCCGCACTGTGAACTCCGTGTGTCCCGGCCGGCTCACCACCGACACCGTGCCGTGGTGCGCCTCGACCACCGCCGCGACGATCGCCAGGCCCAGCCCGGTGCTGCCGGCCGCTCGCGACCGCGAGCTGTCGCCGCGCGCGAACCGCTCGAAAACCTCCGCCTGCAGGTCCGCCGGGATGCCGGGGCCGTTGTCGGTCACCCTGATCATCGTGTACCCGTCGGGAGCCGCCCACAGCGACGACGTCACCACCGTGCCGGGTGGAGTGTGTGTACGGGCGTTCGCCAGCAGGTTCGCGATCACCTGGTGCAACCGCGGCGCGTCGCCGGGGACGCTGACGGCCTCCTCGGGTACGTCCAGCCGCCAGCGGTGCTCGGGGCCCGCCACGTGCGCGTCGCTGACCGCGTCGACGAGCAGCGCCGACAGGTCGACCGGCTTGTCCTCCAGCGGCCGCCCCGAGTCGAGCCGGGCGAGCAGCAGCAGGTCGTCGACCAGCGTGGTCATCCGGGCGCTCTCCGACTCCACCCGGCGCAGGGCGTGCGCCACATCGGGCGGGACAGCCTCGCGGCCCCGGCGGGTGACCTCCGCGTACCCCCTGATGGCTGCCAAAGGGGTGCGCAGCTCGTGGCTGGCGTCCGCCACGAACTGGCGTACCCGAGTCTCGCTTGCCTGCCGCGCGGCGAGCGCGTTGGCCACGTGACCGAGCATGCGGTTGAGCGCGGACCCGACCTGGCCGACCTCGGTGCGTGGATCGGTGTCGGCCTCCGGCACGCGGACCGACAGCGCGACCTCGCCGCGGTCGAGCGGCAGCTCGGCGACGCGGCTCGCGGTCGCGGCGACCCGGCGCAGCGGCCGCAGCGACGCCCCGATGATGAGCGCCCCGATGCCGGCGGCGAGCAACACCCCGCCCGCGACCACAGGGACCCCGACCCCCACCACGCGCAGTACGGTCGCCGTCGCGGTTCCGCGCGGCACCGCGACGACGTAGGTGTACCCGTCGTTGCACAGCACAGCCGCGGCACGGTAGGTGCCGAGATCGGGCACCTCCACGGTGTGGATCTTGTTGTCCGCCGCCACCTGGCTGAGGATCGCCGTCTGGGCCTCGGAAGCCGGGGTGTTCTCGCTGAACGCCGTCAGGTGCGCGACGCCGGAATCCTTCACCTGCGTCCCGCTGAGCTTCACGACCACGGTGCCCGCCGGCTGACCGGGTGACAGCAGCGGCCGCTGCTGATCGGGCCGGCCCTTCCCGCCGTCGCCCTTCGGGGGCTGCTCGACGAACCGGTTCGCCCCCGAGATGACCTGGGCGTCGATCTGGTCGTACAGGTAGTCGCGCAGGGACAGCGTGGTCACCACGCCGATGATCAGAGACACGATCGCCAGCAGCGCCACCATCGTGGCGATCAGGCGTGCGCGGAGCGACAGGCTCCCCAGCCGGCTTTTACTCAGCTGGTTTGAGGACATAGCCCGCGCCCCGCAGCGTGTGGATCATCGGTGGGCGCCCGGCGTCGATCTTCTTGCGCAGGTACGAGATGTAGAGCTCGACGACGTTGGCCTGCCCGCCGAAGTCGTAGTTCCACACCCGGTCCAGGATCTGCGCCTTGCTCAACACCCGGCGCGGGTTGCGCATCAGGAAACGCAGCAACTCGAACTCGGTCGCCGTCAGCGTCACCAGGTCGCCGCCGCGGCGCACCTCGTGGCTGTCCTCGTCGAGGCTGAGGTCGCCGACGACCAGGGTCGCGTCGTCGCGTACCGTGCCGACGCCCGCCCGGCGCATCAGCGCCCGCAGCCGCGCGACCACCTCTTCCAGGCTGAACGGCTTCGTGACATAGTCGTCGCCGCCCGCCGTGAGCCCGGCGACCCGGTCCTCCACGGCGTCGCGGGCGGTGAGGAACAGCACCGGCACGTCGGGCGAGTTCCCGCGCATGCGGCGCAGCACCTCCAGCCCGTCGAGGTCGGGCAGCATGACGTCGAGGACCACGGCGTCCGGTTCGAACTCCTTGGCAAGGCGCACAGCGCTCATCCCGTTGGGGGCCGTGCGGACCTGCCACCCCTCGTAGCGCAGCGCCATCGACAACAGGTCGGTGAGGGTCGGTTCGTCGTCGACAACGAGCACCCGCACCGGCTCGCCGTCGTGGCGGCGCAGCTCGGGGCCGGCCTGCCGCGTGTTCATGCTCATCACGTCCTTCATGCTGGCCGCGCCGGCTGTGCCAACCCTAAGCCGTTTCTGTGCGCCGCCTGTGAGGATTTCACAGGTCGGGCACAGCTTGACCCTAGGGCCGCCCCAGCCGCCGCGCGCAGGCTTCGTGGCATGGATGACCTACGGGTGGCGGTCACGGACCTTCGCGTCGCGGTCACGGATCCGAGCGCGCTGCGCGCGGCCCGCAAGCTGGCACAGGCGCGGATCTCCGAGGCGCGCGTCGCGCTCGGTCGGGAGCTTTCCCGGGTACACCTTGCGCCCGGCCGCCCCGTGCGACTGAGCCCGGTGCTCGCCGACCTGGTCGAGGCGGCTCTGGATGCCGCGAAACGCACCGGGGGCGACGTCGATCCGACGGTGGGCACGGCGCTGCTGCGGCAACGGTACGGCCAGCGGCGCCCGTGGCTTCCCGCGTGCGGCTCGGTGCTTTCGGCACCGGCCGCACCCGTCCCCGGCTGGCGGCGCGTACGGCTCGACGAGGGCCAGCTCACGCTGCCGCCCGGGGTGGTCCTGGACCTGGGCGCGACCGCGCCGGCACGTATCGCCGAGCGCTGCGCCGAACAGATCGCCGTGCGATACGGCGTGGGCGCACTCGTAGCGCTCGGCGGCGACGTGGCCACCGCCGGCCCAGCACCAGCCGGCGGCTGGCGGGATGGGGCGATCACGTTGCCGCACGGCGGCGCGATCGGCACGTCGTCCGCCCAGGTCCTGGACCCCCGCACCGGCGCACCCGCGACACGGGTGTGGCGCCGAGTGACGGTGGTGGCGCAGAGCTGCCTGACCGCGACGGCGCTAGCGACAGCGGCCCAAGTCCGAGGCGAAGACGCCAGACACTGGCTGGCCGCCCTCCCCGTACAGGCCCACCTGGACCCGCTCGGTGGAACCAGGGCCAACGCCGCCTGAGACCCTCAGGGCAACAGGTTGAGCGCTGGCGTATGCGCTGGCACGATCGACCGGAAGTGCCGATGATCGAGCATCGCGACCTCGTTGACCTTGAGCCGCTCAGCGAGCGCGATGACCGAGGCGTCGGCGATACCGAGCGGGAAGCCGCGGTACTGCCGCATGAGCTCGCCCATCCGCACCAGATCGACCTCCGTACACGAGGTCTGCTCAAGGTCACCGGTCTCGCCCATCTCCTCCCGGAGGACGTCCTTCGCCCGAGCACCAAGGTCTGTCGACGGCCCGTCGAAGGTGCGCAGTACCCGGAAGCGGCTGGGCGGAGGCGAATTGACCAGGCGAAGGGCGTGACGCCGGATCACTTCCGCCTGGTCAGGCGCCAGGCGATCGATGATCTCGTGCAGGTCGCTGTAGTCATCGTGTGCGGCGGTCATCGCGACTCTCCCACTCCGGGCAACGTACTGCCACCATACCGGCGCCCAGGGCACGGTGCGGGCCCTGTCGGGGCGGAATGTCCGGATTACACAGGGCTAGGACGACAGGGAGCGGTAGAAGGGGCGGAGGCGTTCCAGGAGGCCGGGGCCGCCCAGCGCGGGCCCGGGCGCGGGGAGTTGGCGCAGCAGCAGGTCCGGCTCGGTGTCCAGGGTCTGCGGCCGGGCCGGCAGCGGCTGCGGCGAGAGCCAGAACCGGTCCAGCGACTCCGCCAACGCCGTATCGGGCACCTCGGTCAGCGCGACTGCGGTGCCGATCGCCGCCGGCGCGGACGCCCGACGACTGCGGGCCGCCGGGCCACGCAGCCGCGCCAGCAACGCATCGCGGGACCGACCCCGCCAGTGCAGGATCTGGAACGGATCCGCGTCGAACGCCTCCGCCAGCAAGTAAAACGTCGCCGCCAAATGCTTGCACGGCACCGCGTGGTCCGGGCATGAGCAGCGCATGTCGAGCTCGCCGATGCTGCGCGGGAAGAGCGGCGCGCCAGCCTCGTCGAAGACGCGCTCCAGTTCCGGGGGCAGGTCGCCGGCCAGCAGCCGCGCGCTGTAGATGGCCTGCGCCGCGAGCATGTCTTCGATCCGCGTCCAGAGCTCGTCGGCGAACGGTGCCAGCCCAACCCGCACCTGGTACGGCGTGGCGCGCGAACCCTGCACCGACGCGGTGACCATGCCGGGCGACACGTCGAGGGAGAGCACCTGGCCGGCGCGGGCGTACGACCGGCCACGCGTCAGCCGAGTGCCGACCGCGAACGACTCCAGCACGTCGAGGAACCGCCGCGACCACCACGACTCCCCGATCTGACCGCGGGTGCTGCGCGCCTTGAGCCCGCCGTCGACCTTCCGGGTGCGCCCGTACACCTCGTAGCTCATTCGACCACCGCCCCGGCCTCCAGCGCGAACAGGCTCCGCAGCTCCGATGTGGACATCTCGGTCAGCCATTGCTCACCGGTGCCCACGATGCGAGCCGCTAGCCCGCGCTTGTCCCGGATCATCTCCGAGATTTTCTCCTCCACCGTGCCAGCACACACGAACTTGCGCACCTGCACGGCCCGCCGCTGCCCGATCCGGTACGCCCGGTCGGTCGCCTGGTCTTCCACCGCCGGGTTCCACCAGCGGTCGACGTGCACGACATGGTTGGCCGCCGTCAGCGTCAGGCCCGTGCCGCCCGCCTTCAACGACAGGACGAACAGCGACGGCCCGCCCTCACCCTGGAACCGCGCCACCATCGCATCACGGTCCTTCTTGGACACTCCACCATGGAGGTAGAGCACCTCGCGGCCGGTACGCCCCGACAGGTGCGCGCGCAGCATCGCACCGAACTCCGCGTACTGGGTGAACAGCAGCGCCTTCTCCCCCGCCGCCAGCACCTCGTCGAGGATCTCCTCCAGCCGCGCCAGCTTGCCCGACCGGCCCGACATCCGGGTGCCGTCGTGCAGGAACTGTGCCGGATGGTTGCACACCTGCTTCAGCTTCGTCATCGTGGCCAGCACCAGACCGCGCCGCTCGATGCCCTCGCTCGACTCGATCCGCTCCATCATGTCGTCGACCACCGCCTGGTACAGCGACGCCTGCTCGCCGGTGAGGTTGCAGAGCACCTCCATCTCCAGCTTCTCCGGCAGGTCCGAGATGATCGACTTGTCGGTCTTGAGGCGCCGCAACACGAACGGCCCCGTGATCCGCCGCAGCCGCTCGGCCGCCTCCTCGTCACCGTGCCGCTCCACCGGTTCGGCATACTTCTTCTTGAACGCCGCCGCCGCGCCCAGCAGCCCCGGATTCGCGAACTCCATGATGGACCACAGGTCGGCGAGCCGGTTCTCCACCGGCGTACCCGTCACCGCCACCCGGTGCCGCGCCGGCAACGCCCGCACCGCCGCCGCCTGCCGCGTCGCCGCGTTCTTGATGGCCTGCGCCTCGTCGACCACCACGCGATGCCACGCGACCTCGCCCAGCGCCTCCGCGTCGCGCGCCGCGATCGCGTAGGTGGTGACGACGATGTCCGCGGCGCTCACCGCCGCCGCGAACTTCGCCCCCCGCGGCCGCTCCGCACCATGGTGTACGTGGACCCGCAGCTCCGGCGCGAACTTGGCCGCCTCCCGCTGCCAGTTCCCCACCAGCGACATCGGACACACCAACAACGTCGGCCCCACCTCGGGCCCATCCCCCGCCGTCAACGCGAGCAACTGCACGGTGTTGTGGCACAGCATGCCGCCCGCGACGAAGTTGTGGTGCTCAGCGACTTCGAAGTCGTACACCCAGCCTGTGTGGTGCACGTCTTCGACGGCCACCACCCGAGCGAAGTGCACCTCGCTGCCCGCACGCCAGGCCAGGGCGTCGCGCAGATCGCCCAGCCCTTCGACGTCCAAGCTCCGGTACGCATCCGTGACGGCCGCGGTCCACTTCGTACGCGGACGGCGGGCATATTCCGCTGCCGCTTCGCCGGAAAGGATGCGGTCGAACCCCGCGAGAGCGAGCCCCGCCGTCTCCTTCGATGCGTCCTGCGTTCCGGCGAAGTAGACCGGGCCCACGCCGAAGTGCCGGGCTGGCAGGCCGCTACGATCCTTGGCCTGGATCAGCAGATCGCTGGCCGGCACGCCTTCGACGTTGGTGTTACTCGGCTTCGCGCAGACCGCTGCCAGCTTCGACTGCTTGGTGGCATCCGAGAACCCGACGTGCTCGCGGAACAGGCGCAGGGACGAGCCACCGATCAGCCCGACCTGGTACGGCCGGGCGATGCCGGAGCCGTTCGTCGCCCGCTTGTGCTTGACCGTCACGCGCATCCAGATGCCGAAACGGCGAAGCATCGCAGACAGCTGACGCATCAGCTGAGGTGAGGCCGAACTGATCTCCACTACCCGCATCCCGGTCAGGACCGAGCCCTCGGCGGTGAAGTACTCCCGCAGGAACAGCGCGATCGTCGCGTCGTCGGCCGACACGATGAAGTCCGGGATCGCCTTGCCGGCGGACCGCTCTCCCCACTGGTATCCGCGGCGCCCCAAATAACGCATATAGGCAACGCTATATATTCCAAGGAAGCCGTATCCTTTGTGATTGAGGCTAATCCGTGGGTTGTTGACACGTATGCCAAGCCGGTCGCCCAAGTCGAGCGCACAGCGACGAAGCCGCCCGAGTACTGCCGTGTCCTTCTGGGAGATCTGGACCGCACCAGTCGGCAGTTCGCAACCTTCGCTGATCTGCCAGGCGAGCAACGTGGTCAGGTCCGCATCGACGGGCTCGCCTCGCCAGCGCAGACGCGCCGGCACGCACAGGCGGTCACCCACGGAGATGTTTGTCGTCCAGCCGTGCGTGCCCAGCAGCTTGTGGCGCCGGGTCACGACCACCTCGCTGCCGTCGTCGAGACGCACCCGGCGCAGGGGCTCGCTGACGTGCTGCCGGTAGAGGCGCCGTACGGGAGCTTCCACCATCGGTCCGGGGAACGGCCCGCCGGACAGCGCGTTGGTCACCAGCGGCTCGGTCGGCGCGCCCCACTCGCCCTCGCCGTCTGAGACGGCCGGGCCGGCGTACGCATCCCAGGCGTCCTCCGCCCGCACGAGCCGACCATTGAGAAAAACGGGCGTATCGCCCAAAAGACACTTTCCTAAGCCCATGTCGTCCGCTAAAATCCCGCCCAATCCCAGCGATTCCAGGAAGCTCAGCCAGGCCAGCCCTCGCTTCTGGTACGGGCGCAGCGTGCCCACGAAGCCGGGCGGCGGTTCCACTGGGGACAGATGCCGCTCGGCCTGGCCCGCGAGCAGGTCGCCGAGCGCCCCGTCGGCCGTGACCGCCTGGATGGGCAGCGCGTCGGGATCGTCCTCCAAGGACAGTCCAAGGTGGAGCAGCTCGCCGACCGTCATCTCGCCGCCGGACTTGAGCAGCTTGAGCCCGGCCGCGAGCCGCTTCGCGTCGAGCTCGACCCATTGGCCGCGCAGCCGCACGAGTGGCGTCTTCAGTTTGGCGAGCGTGCGCAGTTCGCTTTCGGAGAGCGGCTCGTCGCCGAGTGCCAGCTCCCATTTGTAGTCCACGATGGACGACATGCCCACCGCGCTGCGGCTGGCGACGGTGCCGGGTGCGGTGCGGGTCTTGGCGTTGAGGCGGGCGCCGAGCCGCGAGCCGGGTTTGCCCCACCAGGTTGGCAGCAGTACGCCGAAGCCGGCCGCGTGCAGCAGCGGCGCTCCCTCGCGCAGGAACCGGTGTGCGCCGGCGGCGTCGACGGCGAGTTCGCTGGGTTTGGCGGTGCGGAGGGCGTCGTCGAGTTCGGGCCAGAGGCGGCTGGCGCGGCCCAGCTCGGTCAGGAGGGTTTCGCGGGGCGCGTCGAGGTGGCGGGCGAGGGCGCGGAGGGCGCCGCGGGAGCGCCAGACGCGTTCGGCGTCGACGACGAGGCTGGGTTCGTCGGCGGCTTGGAGGGCGAACTCGACCCGCCAGTCCTGTACCTCGTCGGATGGTGGCTCGACGAGCCGGAAGCAGGCGCGGACGGCACCGCCGGCGGCGTCGCGCTGCCATTCGGCGAGTTCGGCGCCGAGGGCGGCTATGCCGGCGGGGTCGGCGGTGAAGCGCCGCTCGTATCCGGTGAGCGCGGCAAGCCAGGCGCCGGTGGCGGTGCCTCGGCCGCCGGCGATGCGCGTGCCGGTGATGCGGGCGGCGGCGTCGACGAGGGCGTCGAGGGCCGCGGCGGTGACCTCGGCGGGGCTGCCGCCGGCGGCGCGGGTGGCGGGCGGCAGGGCGGCCGCGAGCGACTGGGCCCAGGCGGCGTCCGCCCCGGTGAGCAGCGGCCGCCAGAGCGCGAACGCCCCGTCAGCGGCGGTGGAGAGGGTCGGGAGGAGGCGGCCGCGGCGGACCAGGTCGATGGCGAAGTCGGCCACCTCGGCCAGGTGGCGCAGCGACGCGCCGTACCGCAGCTCGTCGTCGTCGAGGGCTCGGAGCAGCGGGAACGCGTCGTCGGGCGCCAGCTCCAGCACGGGTACGCGCCAGGAGGCGAGTGCCATCGGGGCTCTGGCCGGCGGCTCTGGGCGTACCAACTCAGGCGAGTCGACGGGCCGGCCGGCCGCGGTCGGGAGGCCGAGCACGGCGGTGGTCTGCGTGGCTTTCGCCGCGAGGTCGCCGAGCGCGGCGGCGAGGTCGCCGGCGGGGGCGGCGAAGGGGTGGGGTCGCTCTTTCGGGGGACGGCCCGAGCGGCGGGGTGGTTCGGTTGGCGCCGCCGGATCTTCCGCCCACAGGGCCAGGTGACCGCGGTGCCACAGCCCGTGTACGACCAGCACCTCGCTAGTTTGCCAGAGGCCGGATTTGTCGAGAGTAGGTTGGGTTCATGACTCAACCGACCGTGAGCCTCGCCGGTGGCGGCCAGATGCCGCTGCTCGGCTTCGGCACCTGGCAGCTTCCGGGGTCGCAGGCGTATGACCCGGTGCGGGTGGCGCTCGACACCGGATATCGGCATCTGGACACCGCGACGATGTACCGCAACGAGGCCGAGGTGGGCCGCGCGCTGAGCGACAGCGGTGTGCCGCGCGACCAGGTCTTCGTCACCACGAAGCTCCCCGCGGAGCTGGCTGGCCGCGAGCGGGAGACGATCGAGGCGAGCCTGCGCGCTCTGGGTGTCGACCAGCTCGACCTGTGGCTGGTGCACTGGCCGCCGAGCGGGGCGCGGCCGGAGACGTGGCGCGAGTTCGTCGCCGCGCGGGAGGCGGGGTTGACCCGCGCGATCGGGGTGAGCAATTACAGCATCGGCCAGATCGACGAGCTGATCGACGCGACGGGGGTGGCGCCGGCGGTCAACCAGATCCCGTACAGCCCGGCGCTGCACGACGCGAAGCTGCTCGCCGAGCACCGTGAGCGGGGTGTGGTGGTGGAGGGATACAGCCCGTTCCGCCGCAGCAACCTGCGCGAGCCGGTGTTCGCCGAGGTGGCGCGGGCGCACGGGGTGACGCCGGCTCAGGTGATCCTGCGCTGGCACCTCCAGCACGACATCGTGGTGATCCCGAAGTCGGCGACCCCGGACCGCATCAAGGCCAACTTCGACGTTGCGGGCTTCGAGTTGACGCCCGAGGAGATGGCCAAGATCGACGCGGTCTGAGTGCCGGTCTAGAGGGCGAGGACGGCGGCGGATTCGGCCGAGAGGTCACCCGCCGCCGTCGCGCCGGGCGCGGTCGACAGGAGGATCTCGTCCCCCCGCAGGGGGACGCGGGTGGGGTGTGGCGCCAGGTTCGCGGCCACCGCCGTGCTGCCGCGCCGCATCACGAGCCAGCGGTTGCCGTGCGTGACCTCGACGCGGTCGAGTCGCGGGTCGGTCAGGTCGGGCCGGGCGCGGCGCAGGGCGATGAGCCGCCGGTACAGGTCGAGCATGTCGCGGTGCGCGGGCTTGCCGAGTTCTGCCCAGTCGAGCCGGGATCGGGCGAGCGTCAGCGGGTCCTGCGGGTCGGGCACGTCGCCGGCCGGCCAGCCGTGCTCGGCGAACTCGCGCCGCCGCCCCTCGGCCACGGCGGTCGCCAGCTCGGGCTCCGGGTGGCTGGTGAAGAACTGCCACGGCGTGGTCGCGCCCCACTCCTCGCCCATGAAGAGCATCGGCGTGAACGGCGAGGCCAGCAGCAGTACCGCACCGACGCGCAGCAGTCCGGGGCTCAGGGTCGCGCTGATCCGGTCGCCGGTGGCCCGGTTGCCGATCTGGTCGTGGTTCTGCAGGTACGCGACGAAACGGTGCGCGGGCGTGCGCTGGCGGTCGACGGGCCGGCCGTGCGTGCGGCCGCGGAAGCTCGACCACGTGCCGGCGTGGTAGAACGCCCCGGTCAGCACGGTGGCGAGGCACTCCAAGGAGCCGAAGTCGGCGTAGTAGCCCTGCCGTTCCCCGGTGAGCAGCGCGTGCAGGGCGTGGTGCGCGTCGTCGTTCCACTGTGCCTGGAGCCCGTATCCGCCGGCTTCGCGCGGCGTGACGAGCCGCGGGTCGTTGAGGTCTGACTCGGCGATCAGCGTGAGTGGGCGGCCGAGGTGCGCGGCGAGGGCGTCGACCTCCGCGGCCAGTTCCTCCAGCACGTGTACCGCGCGGTGGTCGACGAGCGCGTGCACGGCGTCGAGCCGCAGCCCGTCGGCGTGGTAGTCACGCAGCCACGACAGCGCACTGTCCACGATGTACCGCCGGACCTCGTCCGAGTGTGGACCGTCCAGATTGAGCGATCGCCCCCACGTGTTGGCGCCTTGGGCGAGATATGGCGCGAACCGCGGAGCGTACGCCCCCGACGGCCCGAGGTGGTTGTAGACGGCGTCGATGATGACGCCGATGCCGCGCGCGTGGCAGGCGTCGACGAGCCGCTTGAGCCCGTCCGGCCCGCCGTACCCGTCGTGCGGCGCGTACCAGCACACCCCGTCGTACCCCCAGTTGTGGGTGCCGTTGAACGCGTTGACGGGGAGCAGCTCGACCATGTCGACGCCCAGGTCGACGAGGTGGTCGAGCCGCCCGATGGCCGCGTCGAAGGTGCCTTCCGGCGTGAACGTGCCGACGTGCAGCTCGTACAGCACGCTGCCGGCCAGCGCCCGCCCGGTCCACGCGGTGTCGGTCCACCCGAAGGCGGCGTGGTCGTAGACGCGGCTCAGGCCGTGCACCCCGTGCGGCTGCCACGCCGAGCGGGGGTCGGGCAGCGGCTCGCCGGCGCCGTCCAGCAGGTACCCGTAGTCCGTCCCGGGGAGTACGCCGGGGAGGTCGGCGCGCCACCACCCGCCGTCGCCGGCCACCATGGGGACGTCGTCGGCGCGGCCGGCGATCCGCAGCCGCACGTCGGACCGTTCGGGCGCCCACACCGCGAAGTGGGTCATGTGACCGGACTGTAGACCCGGCGCGACCCCGACACGCCGCAATCAGTGGTCGCGGTCACGGTTACCGTGAACATCGCGTGTCGTCGCTCACCTTCTGACCTCTTTGGAATGCGCGCGTAACAACAATGCTTTTTGATTGGTGAAGCCCGGTCGGGCGACAACCTCCTACACCTGCCGCCAGAGGCGCCGGCGGGGTAGCCACGCACCTTCCCACCCTTGAAATGGAGATGCAGTGACCCTGCGGGTCGACGAGCAAGACGGCGCCTTCCGCCCCAGCCCTCTCCCCTCCCCCTCGACCTACCCGCACACCGGCCTCCCCACGGCCTCGGGACCCGCACCCGACGGCCGCCGCCGGATCCTGATGCTGTCCTGGGAGTACCCGCCCGTCATGGTGGGTGGCCTCGGCCGGCACGTGCACGCCCTGTCTGTCTCGCTGGTCGCCGCCGGTCACGAGGTCACCGTCGTCACCCGCCACGCCCCCGGTGCCCCCCTTGAGGAGTACGCCGACGGCGTGCGCATCGTCCGGGCGCCCGAGGACCCGCCGGTGTTCCCGCTCGCGACGCCGTCGTTGCTGGCGTGGACGATGGCGTTCAACCACACGCTCACCCGCGCCGCGCTGCGCGCCGCCGAGTCCGGCGAGTACGACGTGATTCACGCGCACGACTGGCTGGTGGCGCACACCGCGATGACCCTCAAGGAGCACCTCGACCTCCCGCTGGTGACCACGATCCACGCCACCGAGGCGGGGCGGCACCAGGGCTGGCTCCCCGAGGAGATGAACCGCACGATCCACTCGGTGGAGTGGTGGCTGTCCAGCGAGTCGACCCGGGTCGTGGTCTGCTCCGAGTACATGCGGTGGGAGGCCAACCGCCTCTTCGACCTGCCGATGGAGCGCCTCGACGTGGTCGCGAACGGCGTCGAGATCGACCGCTGGCAGGTCCCCCAGGCAGCGATCAACCAGGCGCGCGAGCGGTTCGCCGGCGCCGGCCCGCTGCTGACCTTCGCCGGCCGGCTGGTCTACGAGAAGGGCGTGCAGGACCTGATCGCGGGCCTGCCGCGGCTGCGCTCGGAGCACCCGGGCCTGCGCCTGGTGATCGCCGGTGACGGCCCGTACCGGCCGGAGCTGGAAGCCGACATCCACCGGCTCGGCCTGTCGCAGGCGGTGACGTTCCCGGGGTTCCTGGGCGGCACCGACCTGCCCGCCGTGATCGCGGCGTCGGACTGCTTCGCGGTCCCGAGCATCTACGAGCCGTTCGGCATGGTGGCCCTGGAGGGCGCCGCGGCGGGTGCCCCGCTGGCGGTCGCGGCGACGGGCGGCCTGGCGGAGTTCGTCGAGCCGGGTGTCAACGGTGTGACGTTCCCGGCGAAGGACCCCGACGCGCTCGCCCACGCGGTCAGCATGCTGCTGGCCGACGCCGAGCTGGCGCGCACGCTCGCCGGCCGGGCCCGGACCATGGTGCACGAGCGGTACGGCTGGGCGTCGATCGCGGCGCACACCGCCGCGGTGTACTCGTCGGCGATCGCTCAGGCGCCGGCGTTCAACGCCCAGCAGGCGGAGCTGCGCATGGCGCAGGGCCGCGCGGTGGCCCCGGTTCGTGAGGGCAACCTGCTGGCGGTCGCCTGATGCTCGACACCCTGAAGCGGCCTACTCCCATGGGTGATCTCGACCTCTTCCTGCTCTCTCAGGGTCGTCACGAGCGGCTCTGGGAGGTGTTGGGTGCCCAGGCTCGCGAAGGCGGTTCGCACTTCGCGGTCTGGGCGCCGAACGCGCGCGCCGTCCAGGTCATCGGCGACTTCAACGGTTGGAGCGGCGTCGCCCTGGAGCGGCTCGGCCCGAGCGGCGTGTGGGGCGGTTTCGTCCCCGGCGCCGCGCCCGGCCACCGGTACAAGTACCGGATCCACGGCGCGGACGGCGAGTGGACCGACAAGGCCGACCCGATGGCGACCGCGACCGAGTGCCCGCCCAAGACGGCCTCGGTGATCTACGAGTCGGCCTACGAGTGGGGCGACGGGTCGTGGATCGAGAGCCGCGAGAGCGACCACCACGCCCAGCCGATGTCCGTGTACGAGGTGCATCTTGGGTCGTGGCGTCCGGGCCTTTCGTACCGAGAGCTCGCCGACCAGCTCACCGAGTACGTCACCGAGCTTGGCTTCACGCATGTGGAGTTCATGCCGGTGGCCGAGCACCCGTACGGCGGCTCCTGGGGCTACCAGGTCACCGGGTACTACGCGCCGACGGCCCGGTTCGGGTCGCCCGACGACTTCCGGTACCTGGTCGACCGCCTGCACCAGGCCGGTGTCGGAGTATTGCTCGACTGGGTCCCGGCGCATTTCCCCCGTGACGCGTGGGCGCTCGCTCGGTTCGACGGCACCCCGCTGTACGAGCACCCCGACCCGCGCCGCGGCGAGCACCCCGACTGGGGCAGCCTGGTCTTCGACTACGGCCGCCCCGAGGTCCGCAACTTCCTGATCGCCAACGCCCTGTACTGGCTGGAGGAGTTCCACATCGACGGCCTGCGCGTCGACGCGGTCGCCTCGATGCTGTACCTCGACTACTCCCGCGGCCCGGGCCAGTGGTCACCCAACGCGTACGGCGGCAACCATCACCTGGAGGCCATCGACCTCCTCAAGCAGCTCAACGAGACCGTCTACCGCACCCACCCCGGCGTCGTCATGATCGCCGAGGAGTCGACCGCCTGGCCCGGGGTTTCCCGCCCGGTCGACTGGGGTGGCCTGGGCTTCGGCCTCAAGTGGAACATGGGCTGGATGCACGACACGCTCGACTACGTCGAACGCGACCCCGTGCACCGCAGCTACCACCACGACCAGCTCACCTGGCCGTCGGTGTACGCCTTCGACGAGCAGTTCGTCCTCCCGATCAGCCACGACGAGGTCGTGCACGGCAAGCGCTCCCTCGTGGCGAAGCTCCCCGGCGACCGCTGGCAGCGCCTGGCCGGCCTCCGAGGCTTCCTCGCGTACATGTGGGCCTTCCCCGGCAAGCAACTCCTCTTCATGGGCTCCGAGCTGGCCGACGAGCACGAGTGGAGCGAAGCCAACGGCCTCGACTGGTCGTCGACCGGCGACGGCACCAGCGAAGTGGTCCGCGACCTCAACCGGGTCTACCGCTCCACACCGGCCCTGTGGTCCCAGGACACGAAGCCCGAGGGTTTCGGCTGGATCCGCCACGACGACAACGCGGCGAACGTCCTGGCGTTCACTCGCGTCGGCGCGGATGGCGAGACGCTGGTCTGCGTAGTGAACTTCTCCGGAGTTCCGCGCATCGGCTACGAGCTCACCCTCCCGAAGGCGGGACGGTGGGAAGAGGTCATCAACACGGACGCCCAGGCGTACGGAGGCACCGGCGTGGGCAACCTCGGTGCAATCGTCACGACGCCCAAGGGCAATGCGGTAGTCAACATCGGCCCTTACGCCGCGGTCTGGCTACGCGCCTAGACAATCCACTTCCACAGATATTGAGCTACCGCGATGCCCGTCGCGCTCCATACCGCTGCTCCCGCGGCCTCACCCTCCGCGCGTAGCACCGCACGGCGCGGCGCACGGTGGGCCTGGCGGCGACCCGCACGGTCCGGCGGCGGCCGAGCGGACGCCGCGGATGCGGCGGATGCGGCGGATGCGGCAGGTTCGCGGACGCCGCGTGATGCGGCGGCGGGCGAGCGCACGCCGCGTGATGCGGCGGCGGGTTCGCGGCGCCGATCAACGCCATTCCCATCGATCAAGGGCGAATGCACGCGGTTTTGAGATCGAACCACGTGCGTTCGCCCTTGATCGGCGGAAAAGGTCCCCGGGTGGGAGGCGGCGCGCCATCGCGGCCGGGGCTAGCCGCCGGGGTTCGAGGGGTTACCGGCGGCGTGTCGCCGCACCCTGCGCGGTGCACGCCGCACCCTGCGCGGTGCACGCCGCACCCTGCGCGGTGCACGCCGCGTCCTGCGCGCCGATCAAGGGCATTCGCATGGATCAAGGGCAAATGCACGCGGAAAGAGATCAAACCGCGTGCATACGCCCTTGATCGGCGCACCCGGCGTGGCGACACGCCGCGCCGGGCCGACCTGGGAGCGGACGCACGCGGAAAGGAGATCCACCGCGTGCATACGCCCTTGATCGGCGTACAGGGCGTGGCGACACGCCGTGCCGGGCTGGCCTCGGAGCGGACGCACGCGGAAAGGAGATCGAACCACGTGCGTTCGCCCTTGATCGGCGCGCAGGGCGTGGCGACACGCCGCGCCGGGCTGGCCTGGGAGCGGACGCACGCGGCAAAGAGATCCAACCACGTGCGTTCGCCCTTGATCGGCCGGCAGCGCGCGGGGCGTGGCGACGCGCCGTAACGGGCGGGCGGGCGTGGCGAAAGGCGGCGGGCGGCGGCAGAGGGCGGGGGACGGCGGAGGGTGAGGCCGCGGGAGCGGCGGTCTTGAGCGCGGCGGACATCGCGGTAGCCCGAAAGCTGCCCTTGATCACAAGCACCTCGCATGACACGATAGCCCCATGCCAAACTGAACGGTTTGGTTTGATCGGGGGATCATGAGGGGCAGCGCGAAGCGGGAGCAGATCCGCCGTGGTGCGCTAGAAGCCTTCCTCCAGTGCGGCGTGGCCGGCACCAGCATGGATCATGTGGCCGCGACCGCGGGCGTCTCCAAGCAGACCCTCTACGTCTACTTCCGCAGCAAGGAAGACCTGCTCGTAGACGTGCTCGGTGCGATGGTCGCGGCGCTCGACGAGCGTGCCCCTTTGCTCGGCGATCGTGCGGTCGCGTCGCGCGAAGACCTGCGCGCCGTGCTCTCCGAGGTGGCCTGGACGATGGTCAGCCACCTGATGAGTCCCGACAATCTCGCGCTCTTCCGCATCTTCATCGCCGAGATGGTCACCACCCCAGCCCTCACGCAGATCTGGCGTGAGACGGTGCCGGAGCGCTTCCTGGCCAGGGTCGACACCGTGCTGGCACACGCCCACGACGCCGGGGTCATCAAAGACGTCGACCTCGACCTGGCCACCCGGCTGTTCATCGGTCCCCTGATGACCTTCATTTTCATGGACGGTCTGGCCCGTCCGGGCAACGTCCTGGTTCCGAATCGAGAGCGGGTCGACGAGGTGGTCGACCTGTACCTGCGCGCCGTCACCTGACACCCCTCGGAGGCCGGCCACATGTCCTTCAACCTCGACACCTACAAACGCGAGGCGAAAGCCGTCATCGTCGACGACATCGACTTCGACGACTTCCGCGACCAACCGCTCTCTCCCGAAGCCCTCCGCTGCCTGCACTACATGACCGACGTCGAGACCCACACCGTCTGCTACCTGCGCGATCTGCTGGTCACGCCCTCCCACCAGAACCCCCGGATCACCACGTTTCTCACGATGTGGAACTTCGAGGAGTTCTGGCATGGCGACGTCATCGACCGCGTGCTCGCGGTGCACGATGAGATCAACGGCCTGCCGCGCCACGAGAGCGTGCGGGTCAACCAAGGCTTCTCCGGCAACGTGCTGGCACCCATCACACAGTGCCTCGCCGCGGCGGTGATCGGCGAGGATTTCATCGCCACACACATGACGTGGGGCGCCGTCAACGAATGGTCCGCCCACGCCGCATACGGAAGGTTGATCGAGCTTGAACAGCATGCGACGCTGACGAAGATTCTCCAGCGTATCCAGCAACAGGAGAGCCGACATTTGGCGTTCTACATGACCGAGGCCCGCGAGCGCCTGGAGCGCAGCCGGCGGGCCCAACGGATCACCCGGTTCGCGCTCAAGCGCTTCTGGGCGCCGGTGGGATCCACCATCACGACGAAGGCGGAGACCCAGTTCATCCTGCGCTACCTCTTCCAAGGGGGCGCCGGGTCGAGGATGGTGCGCATGCTCGACCAGAAGGTCGACAAGCTGCCCGGCCAGGAGGGCCTGAGTCTGGTGTCCAAGTCGGTCGCCAAGTTCGGTGTGTCTGTCGCATGAGCCATCTGGACGGGGATCACATCCTGCTGACCGGTGGCACCGGCTTCCTCGGGCAGGCGCTGCTTGAAAAGGTGCTGTCCAGCTACCCGACCACCCGGGTGACGCTGCTGATCCGCCGCCGGGGCAGCTCGTCCGGCACGGATCGCCTCAGGACGCTGCTGAAGCGGCCGGTCTTCAACACCTGGCGCGAGGCGGTGGGCGCCGAGGCGGCCGCCGCCGCAGTCGCTGAGCGCGTGAGCGTGATCGACGGCGAGTTGGGCAGCACCGAGGTCACACTTCCTGACGACCTGAGTGCCGTAATCCACGCGGCGTCGACGGTGTCTTTCGACCCGCCGATCGACGACGCGTTCCGCACCAACGTGCAAGGCGTCGTCGACCTCTATGACGCGGTCGCGCGCACCGGAACCACACCCCACATCGTGCACGTCTCGACCGCCTACGTCGCGGGCGCGCGCAAGGGTGTCGTGCCCGAGCGGTCGCTCGACCACGACGCGGTCTGGCGCACCGAGCTGGCCGCCGCCCGCGCGGCACGCGACAGCGTGGAGTGGGACTCGCGGCGGCCGGGCGTCCTGCGACGCGCACTCGCCGACGCGCGAAAGGACCACGGAAAATCCGGACCACAGTCCACCGCGGCCGCCGCCGAGGAGCGGCGGGTGGAGTGGGTGGAGAAACAGCTCGTCGAGTACGGCCGACTGCGCGCGCAGAGCCTCGGGTGGCCCGACGTGTACACCTTCACGAAGGCGCTCGGCGAGCGCGTGGCCGAGGAGAAGCTCACCGGCGCGATGCCGCTGTCGGTGGTGCGACCGGCCATTGTGGAGAGTTCGCTGCGATACCCGTTCCCCGGCTGGATCGACGGCTTCAAGATGGCCGACCCGCTGATCCTCGCGTACGGACGGGGCATCCTGCCGGAGTTCCCGGGCCTGCCCGACGGCGTACTCGACGTGATCCCGGTCGACATCGTCGTCAACGCCACGCTCGCGGTCGCCGCCACGCCACCGCCCGTCGACGAGCCGGCGTACTACCACGTGGGCTCCGGTTCCCGTAACCCGCTCACGTTCCGGGGCATCCACGACAGCGTCCGGGAGTACTTCACCGAGCACCCGATGCCCGACGGCGGCCGGGGCCAGATAAAGGTTCCAGTGTGGACGTTCCCCGGCGCGAAGCGGGTGGAGCGGATGCTACGCACCGGTGAGAAGGCACTGTCGGTGGCGCAGAAGGCGCTGCTGTCCGCCCCCGCCAACACGCGCACGCGGCACTGGCAGGACGACCTCACCAAGCAGAAGGACAAGCTCGACTTCCTGCGCAAGTACTCGGAGCTCTACGGCGTTTACACCGAGGCCGAGGTCATCTACACCGACAGCAAACTGCTCGCGTTGCACCGAGCGCTGCCGGCGGAGCGCACCGAGGAGCACGGCTTCGACGCGGCCGTCATCGACTGGCACCACTACCTGCAAGAGGTGCACTACCCGGCCATCACGGCCACCATGCGCAAGGCGACCGCCGGACGGCGTACCAGCAGCAGCGCCCTGCCACCGCTCAAGCACGCGCCCAACGGCGGCGTCATCGCGGTCTTCGATCTGGAGGGCACGATAGTGGCCTCCAACGTGATCGAGACGTACCTGCTGGCCAAGCTCTGCGACCTGCCGCGGGCCGGATGGCCGGCGGAGCTGGCCGACCTGGTCCGCCGGATGCCGCGCTACCTGGCCGCGGAGCGCCGCGACCGCGGCGAGTTCCTGCGCACGTTCGTACGCCGGTACGAAGGCGCCGACGAGGCCGGCCTCGCCCGCCTCGTGAAACACCACCTGGGCGACGCGCTGCTGCGACGCTCGCATCCGGAGGCCATCCGCCAGGTGCGCAAGCACCGCGCGGCCGGCCACCGCACGGTCCTCATCACGGGCACCGTCGACGTGCTGGTCCAGCCGATCGCCGGCCTGTTCGACGAGGTGGTGGCGAGCCGGCTACACGTGCGCGACGGGCGGTTCTCCGGGTTCCTGGAGTCGCCGCCGCTGGTCGGCGAGGCACGCGCGGCGTGGCTGCGCCGGTACGCCGAGACGGTCGGCGCCGACCTGACCGAGAGCTACGGCTACGGCGACAGCTACTCGGACCGGCCGCTGCTGGAGGCCGTCGGGCATCCGGTCGCGGTCAACCCCGACCCGCACCTCTACCGGCACGCCAAGTCGCGCCGCTGGCCGGTCGCGCACTGGAAGGCGTACACGCTGCCGGTGGGAGACGCGTTCGTGGAGACCGCCTTATGAACCTGACTCTGGAATATCACCGTTCTCCGGTGCGGTACATGACGACCCGCACCGCGACCGGCACCTCGGTCGGCGGCCGGGCGTCGGGCTGGATGGCGGCGAACCTGTCGCCGCTGCGCCTGCTCAACCGCCCCGAGCCCCGGCTGCCCGGCGCCGGCTGGACGAGGGTGCGCCCGCGCCTGTCCGGCATCTGCGGCTCCGACCTGGGCCTGCTGACCGGCCGCAACTCGCCGTACCTGTCGGCACTGATCTCGCTGCCGTTCACGCCCGGCCACGAGGTCGTCGGCGACACCCTCGACGACCTGCCCGACCTGCCGAAGGGCACCCGGGTGGTGCTCGACCCGGTGCTCGGCTGCGTGCCCCGCGGGCTGGAGCCGTGCGCCGGCTGTGCCGCCGATCAGCCGAGCCGCTGCGACCACATCACCGCCGGCCGGGTCTCCGCCGGCATGCAGACCGGCTACTGCGCCGACACCGGCGGTGGCTGGAGCCGCGTGTTCGTCGCGCACGCCAGCCAGCTCCATCGTGTACCGGACACTGTGGACGATGAGCGGGCGGTTCTGGTCGAGCCGCTCGCGTGCGCGATCCACACCGTGCGCCGGGCGCCCATTCCAGACGGTGCGAGCGTGCTCGTGGTCGGCGCCGGCACGGTCGGCCTGCTGACGACGATGGCGCTGCGCGAGTACACGAAGGCCGGCCCCATCTACGTGATCGCCCGGTACGGGCACCAGCGGGAGTTGGCGCGCGAGGCCGGCGCCACCGAGGTGCTGGCCTCCGACCGGGCGGCACGGGCGCTGCGCCGGGCCACCGGCGGTTTCCTGGCCCGGCCGGAGCGCGGCTCGGAGTACCTGCTGGGCGGCGTCGACCTGGCGTTCGACTGCACCGCCGGATCCGGTTTGGACACCGCGCTGCGGGTCGTACGGGCCGGTGGCACAGTGGTGATGAGTGGCATGCCGAACGCGGGTGTCGACCTCACGCCGCTGTGGTTCCGCGAGCTCAACCTCGTGGGCGCGTACTGCTCCGGCGGGCACGACTTCCCGGACGCCCTGGCGCTCGCGCAGTCGGCGCCGCTGACCGGGTACGTCGACGCGGTGTACCCGCTCTCCCGCTGGCGCGACGCGATCGGTCACGCCAGCGCCGCCGGCCGGTTGGGCTCGGTCAAGGTGGCGTTCGATCCGACGAAAGACCAGTAGGGGGCCTTTGATGAGTCGTCCCGGCTTTGTGCTCGAAGTGGACGAGCGCACACCAGCGCTCCTCATGCATGAGGGCGAAGGCTTCCGGTTAGAGAAGCTGCCGCTCGGCAGCCGCGTCATCTACCCGCCGGAGTCGCTGCCTGGCCTGCGCGACCTCGACGCGCGCATCCGCCACGCCCTGGCCAACCCGCTCGGCCGCGAGCCGCTGCACGAGTTGCTGCGGCCGGGCATGCGGCTGACGATCGTCTTCGACGACCTGTCGATCCCGCTGCCGCCGATGCGCACACCCGACATCCGCCAGCGAATCATCGAGCAGGTGCTGGAGTTGGCCGCCGCCAAGGGCGTCGACGACGTCGAGCTGATCGCCGGCAACGCGCTGCACCGCCGGATGACGCCCGCCGAGCTCAAGCGCACGGTCGGCGAGCGGGTGTTCCGCTCGTTCTTCCCGCGCCACCTGCGCAACCACGACGCCGAGGACAAGGCGAACCTCACCGAGATCGGCCAGACCCGGCACGGCGAGGTCGTCGAAATCAACCGGCGGGCCGCCGAGAGCGACCTGATCGTGTACGTGAACGTGTCGTTGACCGCGATGAGTGGCGGCCCGAAGTCGGTGTCGGTCGGCCTGGCTTCCTACCGCAGCCTCAAGCACCACCACAACGTGCACACCCTGCGGCATTCGAAGTCGTTCAACGACCCGCCGAACTCGGCGATGCACCACTCGTACAACCGCATGGCCGGGCTGCTCGACGAGAGCGTCAACATCTTCCAGATCGAGACGACGGTCAACAACGACACGTTCCCCGACTACGTCGGCTTCCTCAACAAGCGCGAGTGGGAGTGGAACCTCAAGGACCAGGCGTCGTACCTGGCCGTCAAGCGCGCCAACGACCTCGCGCCACCGAAGCAGCGCCGGCAGATCTGGCACCGCACGGCCGCCCCGTACGGCGTGACGTCGGTGACCGCGGGCGACCCGATCCAGGTGCACGAGGTCACCACGCGCCACGTGCTGCGCCAGCAACTGACCGAAGTGGACGGTCCGGCGGACATCGGCATCTTCGGGCTGCCGTACATCTGCCCCTACAACGTCAACTCGATCATGAACCCGATTCTCGTGATGTCACTGGGACTCGGCTACTTCTTCAACCTGTACCGGGGCCAGCCCATCGTGCGGCCCGGCGGCGTGGCGATCTATTACCACCCGGTGCGCAACGAGTTCCACCCCGTGCACCACCCCAGCTACATCGACTTCTTCGAAGAGGTGCTCGCCGAGACCACCGACCCGGTGGCCATCGAGACAAAATTCGAGGAGCAGTTCGCCACCGATCCGTGGTACATCCACCTGTACCGCAACAGCTACGCCTACCACGGCGTGCACCCGCTCTACATGTGGTACTGGGGCGCCCACGCCATGGAGCACTTGGGCGACGTCATCTTCGTCGGCGGCAACCGGAAGACCACGGAGCGGATGGGATTCCGCAGCGCCTCCACATTGGACGACGCACTGGAGATGGCGCGCGAGCGGGTAGGTCGCTCCCCGAGCATCAACTACCTGCACGCGCCGCCGCTGACCATGGCCGACGTGCGCTGAGGGGGCTGTCATGGGACTGATCCGAGACGTCAAGGTACTCACCGGCGGGCGCGACTGGCGTGGCCGGTCGCGCACACCCCGCTCGGCGGCGGCACACGAACCCCCGGAGCCACCGCGCGAGTTCCCCACCGGCTGGGCCCGCACCCAGGTCGCCCAGGCCGCCCGCCGCGCACTCCAGCGCGGCGTGCTGACCCCGCTCACCTGGAGCCAGACCCGCCCCGAGGTGCAGGGCCGCGAACGGCTCGACGCCCTCAAGGGCCCGGTGGTGTTCGTGGCCAACCACAGCAGCCACCTCGACACCCCGCTGATCCTCGGCTCGATCCCGCAACACCTGCAGAAGCGGGTCGCGGTGGGCGCCGCGGCAGACTACTTCTTCGACGCCCGCTGGCGCGCCGCGGTGACCGCGCTCGTGTTCAACGCGTTCCCCGTCGAGCGGCACCGGTCCCGCCGGCTGCGCAGCCTCGCGCCGTACCTGCTGGCGAAGGGGTGGAGCCTGCTGCTGTTCCCCGAGGGCACCCGCAGCGAAGACGGCTGGATGTCGCCGCTGCGGCTGGGCGCCGCCCACCTTTGCGTCACCCAGGGCGTGCCGATCGTTCCGATCGCGCTCCGCGGCACGTACGCGGCAATGCCCCGAGGTCGCAACTGGCCGATACCCGGCCGCGCCCGGGTCGTGGTGCGCTACGGCACCCCGCTGCACCCTGCCGAGGGCGAGGGGGCGCGCGCGTTCAACGTTCGGGTCGGCGACTCGATCACGCAGCTGTGGTCCGAGGAGGATCTCGGCTGGTACGGCAGCCTGCGCGCCCAGGCCCGCGGGGAGCTTGCCCTACCCAGTGGCCAGCAGTTCCCGGCGAGTTCCTGGCGCCGCACCTGGGAGTCCACGCGCCCGCTGGTCGACCGCGCCCCCCGCAGAGCCTGGCGCCCACCTTCTTCGTGATCAGGGCGTCCCTCAAGTCGTTCTAGCGACT
>NZ_BSDI01000042.1:0-10936 GCF_027923225.1 Phytohabitans aurantiacus | reverse complement strand
ACGCCCTGATCACCGCTGCGTGGCCGCTACGGCGTACCCGGCGAGCACCGCGGCGCGTACCACGTTGTGTGGCGTGTAGAGGCCCTTGCCGATCCACAGCTCCGGGTACGCGTCGGCGTCCACACGCTCGCGCAGGTAGGCGGCGGACGCGGCGAAGGCGGCGGCCGGCGCCGGCCGGTACGCCGACAGCGCGTCCAGGGTCAGCACGGCGTACGCGGTCTCCTCGGCGGTGCCCCCGCACGCGCCCCAGGAACCGTCGCGGTGCTGGCCATCGACAAGCCACCGCCAGGTGCCGGCGAGCCGCCCCGGCGGAACCACCCGGCTCAGCGCGAACACCGCCTGAGCGGTCGCGTAGTGCGCCGACGCGTGCCACTTGTCCTGCCACCACGCGCCGTCCCGCCGCTCCCCGAGCAGGTACTCGACGAGCTTCGCGAGCTGCACCGGAAACCCGGCGGGCCGGTGGGAGAACGCCTCGAGCACGCGAGCGTTGGCGGACACCGACGCGCCGCGCTCGTAGGGGAAGGTGCTGAACCACGCGTCACCCTCGAACACGAGCAGGCTGTCGAGCCGGTGACCGACGTCGTATCCCGCGCCGAGTAGCGTATTGAACACCATCGCCGAGTCGTCGGAGTCGGGCACCGGAAAGTCCGGGTCGATCGCGGCGAGGCCGCTGTCGGCCAGCTGGCGGCGCAGGGTCGCGAGATGCCGCCAGGCCGTCGCTGGTCGCAGTCCGGCGCGCTGGAGCAGATACAACACCCACGCCGTCTCGAACGTCGCGATCGGCTGCACCTCGGGAAAACCACCGTCGCGACTCTTGGCGGCCAGCCCGTCGAGATACGTCAGCGCGGCGGGCTCGCCGGTGGCCGCCCAGTATGCGGCGGTGGCGGGGGGCGAGTGCCCGAGCGACCCGTTGACCGACAGGAACCGGCCGGCCGGCGCCGCGTCGAACTCTCCGGTCAGCACCTCCAGCGAGTACAGCAACGGCGTTGGTTTGCTGGACCAGGCGTCCGGCGGGACTCGGCCGAGCTTGTCGGCCCGCGCTCGGGCCAGGTCGTCGAACTCGCCATACGGCAGGTCGAGGCCGCGCTCCTGAGCCTCACCGAGCAGGTGCGGCACGGCGAGTTCGAACGCGATCGTCTCATGTGGCGCGCCACGCCAAGCCGTGGGCTGGCGCTGGACATACCCGATCCCCGCCCGGACCGCGTCGCGCGCCCACTCGTCGGGCGAATCCGCGAGCGTGACGACCGCCGCGAGTGTCGACACCAGACGGTCGGACGGCTGCCACACGGCGCCGCCCCAGCTCCCGTCCGGCCACTGCCGCTGTCGCAACCAGTCGAACGCCTGCGGAAAGCACATCGTGCCGTCGGGATGCCGCAACCGAGCCGCGAACGCGGTGGCGTACGCGATCGACTCCGTCGTCCCCTCGCCGATCGCCGCGACCAGCTCCGCCGCGCGCTGCTCCGTCCACGTTGGTGCCTCGCCCGTCATGACGCTCCCAAAGGTGCCGGCCATTCGATGGGTTGCCAGTCGGCTCGTTGCGGGCCCTCGCCTTCCGGGTACCGGAAGTCGATCCGCTGGTAGATCCGCGTGCCCCACACGGCCATGCGATGCAGCGCGACGGCCGGCGGGTCCGCGCGGTCGAGCTGCGACGCCAGCCGCCGCCGGCAGCTCGCGAGCCGGTCACCCACCAGGTGCCGGACCCGGTCTGGGGAAAGGCCGAGCCGCAGCGCGTTGAGGCCGCCCTCGGCGGCCTCACGGGCATGACCACGCGCGTCGTTGGCCAGCCGCACGGCCACCGCGGCGTCGCGCAGAGCCGGCAGCAGCGGTACTGGATCCACGCGCTCCATCGCAGCCCACAGCGCGACGACATACATCGGCACACCCACCGTGTATGTCGCGTGTTCGAGGTATCCGGCCAGCGTGCCGGTCTCCGATCGCGCCTCGTACGCCATGCCCACGAGCAGCCGGTCGACGGCGTCCCGCCACAGCGGTGCGACGTCGGGGTATCCCGGCAGCGCGGCTACGGTGTCGCGTATCTCGGCGAGCGCGCGGGCCAGCGGCTCACCACCGTGCGAGCCGCCAGCCACCACCGCTCGGCAGCCCCGCAGCACCGCGTCGATCGTCGCCTGGTCACACTCCGGACTGTCCACTGTGTCGTCGATGGCGGTGATCCAGCTCCAGATGCGGGAGGCCATCTCCAGCACCGGGCGCTCCAGCCACGGCGAGATGAACGCACTGCTGAGCGCGAACACCATGGTGTGTTTCCGTGGAAACACACTGCCCTGTGCAGCCGCCCAGTCGTGCAGGCTTTCGGCGAGCTGAAGCGCGGTGACGCATGTGTCGACGGATGGCTCGATGGACGGCAGATCCCAGGTTTCGGGCACCGCGTGACAACTCCCCCGTACCAGTGATGACCTATCGTGATCCAAAGCCTACATTGGGTAGCGTCTATGGCGCCAGTGTCCATCCATGGGGGAGGCTGAATGAATCACGGCGTTAACCAACTCGCCATCTTCACCGGGGTACCCGAATTCGACGAGCCGCGATACGTTGGTCTGCCGAACATCGGCGACCGCGAGCGGTTCTTCTCCCTCCTCGAGGGCGCGCTCGACCGGCGCTGGCTGTCAAACGGCGGCCCGCTGGTGCAGGAGTTCGAGCGGCGCGTCGCCGACCAGGCGGGTGTGCGGCACTGCGTCGCCACCTGCAACGCCACGGTCGCACTGGAGCTGGCGATCCGCGCGGCCGACCTCACCGGCGAGGTCATCGTGCCGGCGTTCACGTTTCCGGCGACGGTGCACGCCGTCCGCTGGATGGGCCTGACACCGGTGTTGTCCGATGTGGACCCTGAAACCGGCAACCTCGACCCGGCGCAGATTGTGGCGCACATCACGCCACGAACCAGCGCGGTGATTGGCGTACACCTGTGGGGGCGGCCGTGCGCGGTCGACGAGCTGGCCGCGATCGCCGACCGGCACGGCCTGACCCTGCTCTTCGACGCCGCACAGGCGTTCGGCGCCCGGCACGCCGGCCGGCCGGTGGGTGGCTTCGGCGCGGCCGAAGTCTTCAGCTTCCACGCCACAAAGCTGGTCAACGCATTCGAGGGCGGTGCGGTGGTGACCGACGACAGCAGCCTCGCCGCGCGAGTGCGCGCGATGCAGAATTTCGGCATCGTCGGCGAAGACGAGGTCGCGCACGCCGGCACGAACGCCAAGATGAGCGAGGCCGCCGCCGCGATGGGACTGGCGTCGCTGGCCGGCATGGAGGGCTTCGTCGACCGGAACCGGCGCAACTACCTGCGGTATCGCGAGGCGCTCGCGGGGATTCCCGGGCTCGTGGTGCCGCCGCCCGACCCGAGCGTCGAACACGCCTACCACTACGTGGTCGTGCGAATCGACGCCGGCGCCTTCGGGCTCTCCCGCGACGACCTGATGGCGGTGCTGCGCGCCGAAAACGTCATGGCCAAGCGGTACTTCTATCCGGGCTGCCACCGCATGGCGCCGTACCACGCGGACGGTGACGCTTTTCCGCACACCGAAGCACTCGCGGCGAGCCTGCTCACGCTGCCGACCGGTGCCGCCGTCGACGGAAGCGACATCGACCGGATCGCCGCGCTGATCCGCACCGCCGCGGAGCACAGCTCGGCGGTGGCCGCCCATCTCGCGACGGACGGGGCCGCGGCGACAGTCAGCGGTCTCGGCCGATGACGAATCTGCCCAGTATCGCCAGGCGGTCACACGTCGCGCCCAGCCGGGTGAGGACGGCGAGAGCATCCGCCGCGGCGGCCAGCTCGGCGTCTGCCAGCCGCTCGGCGAACGCACGTCCCCCCGCGTCCCGCACGAGCTCCGCCACGAGCCGGGCCTCCGCATCGTCGAAGGGTTCGGGTCGGGAGTACAGCTGGCGCAGTCGCTCGGAGGCGTCGCTGTTCGCGGCGAGCGCCGCCGCGACGGGCAGGCTCTTCTTGCGCCGCCGCAGGTCCGCGCCCGCGGGTTTGCCGGTGCGGTGCGGGTCGCCCCAGATGCCGAGCAGGTCGTCGCGGAGCTGATACGCCAAGCCGAGGTGCCGGCCGAACCGCGCGAGCGCGGCGCACGCCTCTTCGTCGGCGCCGCCGAAGAGCCCACCGAGCAGGCAGGCGCATCCAAGCAGGGAGCCGGTCTTCGCCACCGTCATTTGCAGGCAGTCGTCGACGGCGATCGCCTCGGCCCCTTCGAACTCCAGGTCCATCGCCTGGCCTTCGATCAGCTCGTCGACCGTGCGTTCCAACTCGCGGATGGCGGGTGCCGCAGCGGCGTGACCCGAGCGGGCCAGCACCGCGAACGCGAGCGCGAGCAGCGCGTCGCCAGCGAGAATCGCCGGAGACGCCCCGAACACGGTCCACGCCGCGGGCCGGTGCCGCCGCGTCGGGTCTTCGTCCATCACGTCGTCCTGCAGCAGTGTGCAATTGTGCAAAAGCTCGACGGCGACAGCGGCGGGCATCGCGCGGTCGGAGTCAGCGCCGACGGCCTCGGCACACGCGAGTGTCAACAGTGGACGGATGGACTTGCCCGCCGAGTGCCCGTCGAGCCAGCCGAGCTGGTACTCGCAGATGCGGCGCATGCGTGGGTTGAGCGTGCTGAGCGCGGCGGCGAGGGCCGGCCGTGCGGCCCGCTGCACCTCGGACAGCCACGCCGAGACGTCCAGCGGTGCGGTGGTCACCCGACCCAGCCTACGAGGGATCGAGGTATTTATCGATATTGCATTTGATCGCTCAGCGTGGCAGAGTGACCAACGTTCGGTGACCTCGAATCCGAAAGACGGGGGGATCGATGTCGCCTGTTCTTGACGCGCTCGCGCCGACCGCACCAGACCGGTTGCCACTGTTGGGTCACGCCGTGGCTCTGCGGCGGCGCCCACTCGACTTCCTGCAGTCCGTGCGTCGCCTCGGCGACGTGGTGCGTGTGTATCTCGGTCCCCGCCCGGCATATGTGGTCAACGACCCCGAACTGGTCCGGCACGTGCTGGTCACCGAGGCGCGCAAGTTCGACAAAGGCGCGTTCTTCGACAAGGTGCGGGCGATCGTCGGCAACGGCCTGGTCAGTTCGAACGGCGCATTCCACCTGCGCCAGCGCCGTCTCATGCAGCCAGCGTTCCATCGTGGACAGATCGCCGGATACGCCGACATCATGAGTGAATACATCGCCAGATGGGCGGAGTCCTGGCGCCCGGGGCAGGTGCTTTCCGTCCACGACGAGATGCACGAGATCGCGCTGACGCTCATCGGAAAGACGCTCTTCAGCTCCGACCTGGGAGAAGAGGCGGTGGCCGAGGTCAAGCGCTCGATTCCCATCATTCGCGACGGTGTGACGAGGCGCACTCTGTCTCCCGTCGAGTTGCTGGAGAAGCTTCCCACGCCGGCGAATCGCCGCTTCGAGCAAGCGATCCTCCGCACGCGCCGGGTCATCGACCAGGTCATCGAGGCCTACCGGGCGGACGGCACCGACCACCACGACCTGCTCACGATGCTGCTGCGGGCACGCGACCGCGACACCGGCGAGACGATGACCGCGGAGCAGGTCAGCGACGAGGTGGTCACCATCATGCTGGCCGGCAGCGAGACCACCGCCAACACCATGGCGTGGGCGTTCTACCGGCTCGGGCAACATCCCGACATCGCCGACCGCGTCGCCGCCGAGGCTGCCGAGATCCTGGGTGGCCGGCGTGTGCGATACGACGACCTGGAGCGGTTGGAATACACCGGTCGGGTCCTCTCCGAGGTGGTCCGTCTCTATCCACTGTGGCTCGTCATGCGACGGTCCATCACTGACGTGCGTATCGGCGACGTCCCGCTCCCGCGCGACACACAGGTCATCCTCAGCCCGCTCGCCATGCACCGCGACCCGACCCTCTTTCCCGACCCGCTCAGCTTCGACCCCGACCGGTGGCTCCCGGAGCGGGCCGCCGCGATCCCGAAGCACGCTTTCATCCCGTTCGGGTCGGGCAACCGGCAGTGCATCGGCGACGGCTTCGGCTGGACCGAGGCGATGATCGCACTGACCACCATCGCGAGCCGGTGGCGCCTCACACCCCTCCCCGGCCGCTCGGTCCACGAAGCGGTGGCGGCGACCGTGTACCCGAGCCAGCTCCCCATGACGGTGGAGCCGCGATGAGGGTTCTCGTCCTCGCATACGGCACCCGCGGCGACGTCCAACCAATGGTGGCGCTGGCCGCCGCCCTGCGAACGGCCGGGCACGAGCCACTGCTGGCCGCACCCTCGTCCTTCGCCACGCTGGCCGAGCCGCACGGCGTGCCGTTCGCCGGCCTCGACGAAGGCATCCTGAGGCTCTGGTCAGCACCCGAGATGCACGAAACCGCCGGGCACGGCAAGGGCGGGCTCGCCTCGATGCGGGCGTACGCCGGATACGTCCGCGAGATGAAACCGGCACTGCGCAAGCTGCTCGCCGGGGCATGGCACGCGGCGTCGGGCAGCGGCGCCGAAATACTCGTACACTCCCCGGTCGCGATCGCCGGGCCACACCTCGCCGAACGGCTCGGCGTGCCCAGCGTCATCGCGGCGCTCGACCCGCTGTACGTGCCGACCCGCGAGTTCGCCAACCCGCTGATGCTCGCGCCATCGTGGCTGCCGGCCGCGTTCAACCGGCTCACACACGTGGCGTTCGTCCGAGGCCAGTTGCGGCTCGCCGGCCTCGGCGTCGACAGGTGGCGGGGCGAGACGCTCGGCCTGCCCAGGCGGCGCGGCCGGCACGACCCGCTTCGGCAACCCGGCGGACACCCCACGCACGTGCTCAATCAGGTCAGCCATCACGTGCTGACACCACCGCCCGACTGGCCGTCCACAGTGCACACCACCGGGTACTGGTACCTTCCCGCGCCACCCGACTACGCGCCGCCACCCGCCCTCGCCGAGTTCCTGGCCGCCGGCGAGCCACCCGTCTACATCGGATTCGGGAGCGTCGTGGGCTACGATCCGGCCGGCATGGGCAAACTGGTACTGGAAGCGCTCGATCGCGCCGGTGCACGGGCGGTCATCGCGACCGGCTGGGGTGGCATCGCGCCCGGCACCGCCCTGCCCGCCAGCGTGCTCGCCATCGACCAGGCACCGCACGATTGGCTGCTGCCACGGATGTCCACAGTGGTACACCACGCCGGTGGCACGACGTGGACCGCCGTCGCGGCGGGCCGGCCGCAGGTCGTCTGCCCGTCCATCGGCGACCAGCCGTTCTGGGCCCGGCGGATGCACGCGCTCGGCGTAGCACCCGCTCCGATACCCGCGGCGAAGCTGACCGCCGCGGGCCTGGCGGCGGCGATTCTGGCCGCGCGCGGCGACTCCGCCATCCGGGCCCGGGCCGCCGATCTCGGCGACCGCATCCGGGCCGAGACCGGAGCCGCCAACGCGGTCGCTGTCCTGGAGAAGATTCATGCCGAGCGTTGACATGTTCGGGCCGGAGTTCGCCGAGGTCTACGACCTCACCTACCGGCGGCGCGGCAAGGACTACGCGGCCGAGGCCGCCATGGTCGCGCGCGTGGCGCGCGAGCGACGCCCCGACGCCTCATCGCTGCTCGACGTCGCCTGCGGCACCGGCGAACACCTGGCGAAGCTGCGCGACAACTTCGCCGACGTGGCCGGGCTCGACGCGTCGCAAGCCATGATCGACCTGGCACGAACGAAGCTTCCCGGGGTACCGGTGCACCGCGGCGACATGCGGAGCTTCGACGCCGGCCGCAGCTTCGACGTGGTCACGTGCCTGTTCAGCTCCATCGGATACCTCATGTCGGTCGCCGATCTACGGTCGGCGATGCGGTCGATGGCACGGCACCTCACGCCCGGCGGCATACTGCTTGTCGAGCCGTTGTGGCTGCCGGAGCAGTTCATCGACGGATACGTCGCTGGCGATGTGCTGGAGCAAAATGGCCATACGCTGGCGCGGGTCTCACACTCCACAAGAGACGGTCAGACCGTGCGCATGGACATTCACTATCTGGTCGCCGGCGGCGGTGCCATCCGGCACATCGCGGAGAGTCATCTCAACACGCTGTTCACCCGCGACGAGTACCTGGACGCCGTCACAGACGCCGGCTGCGCGGCAGAATTCCTGCCCGGCGGCCCGTCCGGTCGCGGCCTGCTCGTCGGAATACGCCATACAGAAGGGAGCCCATCGTGACGGTGCGGTCATACCCGTTCAGCCCGTTGGAGGGCCTGCGCCTGGACCCGACGTACGCCCAACTGCGCGCCGACGAGCCACTGTCTCGCGTACAGCTGCCGTACGGCGAGGAGGCGTGGCTGGCCGTCCGATACGACGACGTCAAAATGGTCCTGAGCGACCCGCGGTTCAGCCGCGCCGCCGCCAACGGTCGCGACGAGCCGCGCATGATGCCGCACCAGTCCGATGCCGGCACGCTCAACATGGACCCTCCCGAGCACAGCCGGCTGCGCGGATTCGTGGCGCGAGCCTTCACCACCCGGCGCATCGAAGACTTCCGGCCGCGCACCGCCGAGATCGCTTCCGAGTTGGTCGCCGCGATGCGCGAGCAGGGACCGCCGGTCGACCTGGTGACCGCCTTCGCCGCCCCGCTGCCCGTCCGGGTGATCTGCGAAATGCTCGGCGTGCCGTTCGAGGATCAGGACAAGTTCGGAATCTGGTCCGAGGCGGTCGTTGCCAGCACCTCACTGAGCCCCGAGCAGATCGGCGAGTACCTCGGGGCAATGATGGAGTACATGTACGCGCTCGTCGCCCAGCGGCGCGCCGAGCCAGCCGACGATCTGATCAGTGCAATGGTCAAGGCACGCGACGAGAAGGGCCGCCTCACCGAGCACGAACTCGTCGACCTCGCCGCCGGTTTGCTAGCGGCCGGTCACGAGACCACCGTGACCCAGATTCCCAACTTCGTGTACGTGCTCCTCGCCAACCCGAAGGCGCGCGACGAACTGGTCGCACACCCCGAGCTGGTGCCCAACGCGGTCGAGGAGCTGATGCGGTACGTGCCGCTGGTCGCCGGCACGGTATTCGCGCGGTACGCCACCGTCGACATCATGGTCGGCGACACCCTGGTGCGGGCCGGCGATCCGGTGGTGGCGTCGCTGCCCTCGGCCAACCGCGACGAGCGGGTGTTCACCAACCCCGAGGAGCTCGACTTCCACCGGCCGGCCTACCCGCATCTGGGATTCGGGCACGGGATCCACTTCTGCTTCGGGGCGCAGCTCGCGCGGATGGAGCTCCAGGTGGCGGTAGCAACCCTGGTGAAGGCGTTCCCCGACCTCCGCCTGGCGGTACCCGAGGAAAACCTGGCCTGGAAGCCCGGCCTGCTCGTCCGCGGCCTCCACTCCCTCCCCGTGACCTGGTAACCCACTCCCCTCCTGCAGTAATCAGCGCACGCGCGCCACCACACCGCGCCGCCCCACGCCACACCGCGCAGCGCCGCCCCGCGACGCGCAGCGCCGCGTCGCGTCGCGTCGCGTCGCGTCGCGTCGATCAAGGGCAAACGCACGTGATTCGATCGCAAAACCGCGTGTGTTCGCCCTTGATCGATGGGAATGGCCTTGATCGGCGCGCCGGCCACGCGCCGCGCGGCCCGACCACGCGCCAGTCACGCGCCATGCGAGCCGCCCGCGCGCCACGCCACGCGAGCCGGCCACGCGCCGCGCGAGCGGCAGCACAGCAGCTCAGCACTGCTTGGACGGCCGCGCTCCGCAAGGCCGTCGGTGACCTGCCGCTCGACCTCCGCGTGTCCTACGACGGCGATTGCCTGCACGACAACGTCGCCCAGGGCGCCGAGCTGGACGACCTCCCCAACGACGCCAAGGCAATGATCGGGACGCGGGCCACCACCCTCGGCGTACCCACGGAGGTCACACAAGGCCGAGCGACCGCTCCCGTACGGAAGATCGCCGACCGGGTCGCCGACCGCTACGGACTCAACAGCGACGTGGTCCGCTGGTTCGTTCGCGAGTTCTTCAGCGAAGTCCCCACATACCTGCGGCCGCCCGGCGGCCGCGCGGTCCCGGGTGCCAGGCGCATCAAGGAACACGAGCCGTCCGTGGTTATCGCACACTCCCCTGGGTCGCCGGTCGCCTACGAGACCCTCTGCCACCACGACGAAATCAAGGTCGATCTCATGATCACGATCGGGTCGCCTCTGAGAATGCCGGATGTGGGGTACGACCGGCGCCCCGTTACCTCTCCGTCGACGCCGTCTCCCGGGCTCGGGCAAGGCCCGCAAGCGAAAACGTCGTGGGCACACAACGATGAACGTGGATGACAGCCGTGGTTGCCCACCCGAGTCAATGGGGGGTTTTCGGGGGTAGCCCTAATGCCCATAGACAAACATCAAAGCCCTGACCGCGTTTCCGCTGGTCAGGGCTTGTGTCGCGTCGGGACGGCCGGATTCGAACCGACGACCCCTTGACCCCCAGTAGTCCCGTGGGTCAGCGGCATGCTCACGCACGTTTGCCCAGGTCATTCGAAGCATGAACCGGCCAAGTAAAGGAGTCATCGCCTCGCTCCTCGTGGCACGGTTGCGACCCGCGCATCACCGACGTCGCGACGCGGGGGTTCGAGTCGCTGATCGACATGAGCCGATATCCAACGGAAGTTGTACCTCGCCGACACACGCTCGCCCTGGCCTAATACGGAGTCTACCTGGGCAAACGCCCTCTCGCGATCACCAGCACGAGAGGGCAGCAGGGCCGTCTGTCACGGTGTCCAGCACGGCCCGCCATCGGGCGGGGTCTACGCTATGGCCAACGGCCATCGCATGATCTTCGGTTGTCCTCACAAACCATCGATGATCACGCGATGGCCGTCCTCATACCCACGCCACGCCGTACACAAAGCCAGGTGACGTTGGAGTACTAGCCCGGGTGGGACTGTTCGCCTGGTTCATCAACCGCCAGCGGCAGGTCAATACGTTCGTCACCAACATACGTGGTCCCGAAGTCGGCCTG
>NZ_BSDI01000041.1 GCF_027923225.1 Phytohabitans aurantiacus | reverse complement strand
CAACTCAACCGACGGCCACGACAAACCCTGAACTGGCATACTCCAGCCCAGAAGCTCAACCAGCACCTCGTTGCACTGACCCCCTGAAACCGCCGATCCAACCACGTGCGTTCGCCCTTGATCGGCGAACGCGGCGCGCGAACAGCGGCGCGCGGACGGCGGCGCGCGGACAGTGCGCGGCAAAGCGGCGCGTGGACGGTGGTGTTGGAGGGTGGGGCTGTGTCGGCTGTTAGGGGTGGGGGCGGATTATGGCGTACGCGCCGGCAGGCAGGGTCAGGACGCCGGTCACGGGGGCACCGGTCAGGATCTCGATGCCCTCGGCGGGTATGTCGTGGGGCTCGTCGGTGTGGTTGAGGGCGAACACCCATCCCCCATCGCGGCGCACCACCTCGACACCGGGCGCGACGCCGGCAATCGCCACTCCGGCGTCGCGTGCGGCCGCTGTCAATACGTCCTGGTATGTGGGGTCGTCTAGGCGCGCTGAGATGTACCACGCGATGCCCGCGCCGTACTCGTGCCGCGTTACGCCTGGCTGTACCTGTGTCGCACCGGCCAGGCTCACCAGCTCCGCCCAGCCTTCCGGCGACGGCTGGAACTCTTCGACCCGTACGCCCAGCACGTCGCGGAGCGCGCCGGGATAGCCGCCGAGCCGGACTCGGCCGTGCTCGTCGGCAACGCCGGAAAGGTAGGTTGCCACAAGGTGGCCACCACTGTCCACATAGGCGCGCACCGCCTCAGCCGCCTCGTCGGAAATCAGATAGTGCGCGGGGAGGACCAGCAACGAGTATGGCAAGGGATCGGTGAGCGCGACGAAGTCGGCGGTCACCCCAGCGTGCCACAGTGCGCGGTGAGCCGCCTGCACCTCCGCCGCGTAGTCGATTTCCATGGGCATGCCGGGCGCCTGCAAGGCCCACCACGACGCGGCGTCCCACGCGATGGCTGTTGATGCCATGACCGATCCATCTACTTCGGACAGTCGAGACAGGACGCCGCCCAGGGTCACCGCCTCGCGGTAGACGCGGCTGTCTGGTCCGGCGTGCGGCACGAGTGCCGAGTGGTACCGCTCGGCTCCGCCCCGCGGCGCCCGCCATTGAAAGAACATCGCGCCGCGCGAGCCGCGCGCCACGTGCGACAGGCTGTGCCGGATCATCCGCCCCGGCTCTTTGGCGTGCATGCGGTCGCGAGTGTAGATGAGGTTCGGCGCGCTCTCCATGAGCAGCCACGGCTTGCCGCGCGCCCATGAGCGTGCCAGGTCGGCGCCGAACGCGGTCTGTTCCTCTGCGCCCAGGCCGGCGTCCGAAGGGTAGTGGTCGATCGCGACCAGGTCGACCTCGCGTGCCCAGCGGGCGTGGTCGACGGGCACCCAGCCGCCGAAGACGTAGTTGGTGGTGATGGGCACGTCGGGTGTGGCGGCGCGGAGCAGGTCGCGCTGCTCCACGTACGCGGACAGCAACTCGTCGGACCAGAACCGCCGGAAGTCCAACAGCTGTCCCGGATTCGGCATGTACTGCGTCGCGCGCGGCGGGAAGATCTGCTCCCACGCCGAATAGTGCTGGCTCCAGAACGCGCTCACCCACGCGTCGTTGAGCGCGTCGAGGTCGCCGTACTCCTTGCGCAGCCAGCCACGGAAGGCGGTCGCCGCGTGGTCGCAGTGGCACGCCGTGCCGTACTCGTTGTGCACGTGCCACAGCGCGAGCGCGGGATGTCCGGCGTAGCGCTCGGCCAGCGCCCCCGCGATCCGCCGGCACGCGTCGCGGTACGCGGGCGCGCTCGCGCAGTACGTGTCGCGGCTGCCGTGCAGCAGCCGCGTGCCGTCACCGCGCACCGGCAGCGCGTCGGGATACGCCAGAGAGAACCACGGGGGCGGTGACGCGGTCGGCGTCGCGAGTGCCGCTTTGACGCCGCCCTCCGCCAGCAGATCGAGTATCCGGTCCAGCCACCCGAAGTCGTAGTGGCCCTCGACCGGCTCCAGCCTCGACCAGGCGAACACCCCGACGCTCACGAGGTTGACGCCGGCGCGGCGCATCAGCTCGATGTCTTCGCGCCACACGTCTTCGGGCCACTGCTCCGGGTTGTAGTCGCCGCCGTAGCAGAGCCCATCCACGCCCTTCGGCCAGTGCACCGTCCGCCCCCTCCGCCTTTTGTTTGGAGTCCAGCCGAAGTATGGTAGCTGGCAAGGCGCGTGGTGCCATGGTGGGGGCACCACGCGCTATTACTGAAGCGGTATCGATCCACCCTTGTAGATGCACCGATACCGCCCTAGCCTGATGCGTCAAACGGCCCCTCCCATAAGGAGTTCACCGTGCGCATCCGTCTGGTCCTCGCCACCCTCGCCACCACCGCCCTCACCGGCGTGCTGCTCGCACCCACCGCGGCCAGCGCCGCCCCGCAGCCGATCATCGGCGGCGGCACCGTCTCGTCCGCGCCGTGGGCGGCGGCGATCTTCAGCGGTGGCTCGTTCACCTGCTCCGGATCGATCGTCGCGTCGCGCTGGGTGCTGACCGCCCGCCACTGCGTCGGCGGCAGCATGTCGGTGCGGGTCGGCAGCGTGTACTACGCATCCGGCGGCGTGACCCGGACCGTCACCTCGACGTCCACCCGTTTCGACCTGGCCCTGCTGTACCTGAACAGCGCGGTCAGCACGACGTACGTGACGCTCGCCAACAGCAACCCGCCGGTGGGCTCGACCAACCAGATCTACGGCTGGGGCCGCACCTGCACCAACTGCGCCGCGTCCGCGCAGCTGAAGACCGCTAACGTCCAGGTGACGAGCAACAGCGCGACCGACGCGTACGGCGGCCAGGCGATCCGCAGCACCGGCGTCAACGGCGTGGCCTGGCGTGGCGACTCGGGTGGCCCGCAGTTCTACAACGGCCAGCAGGTCGGCGTCTGTTCGACGGGCAACGGCTCGACGTACCAGAACTACGGCAGCGTGGCCAACAGCCGCGCCTGGATCACATCGGTCGCGGGCGTCTAAACCCCCATGATCAGGGCGTCCCTCAAGTTGCTCTAACGACTTGAGGGACGCCCTGATCACGGAGGGAAAGGGTTAGCCCTTGATGGCGCCGAGGATGACGCCCTTGACGAAGTGGCGCTGGATGAACGGGTACACGATGGCGATTGGGGCGACCGCCACGACGACAACCGCCATCTTCACCGCCAGCGTCGGCGGCATCGCCGTGCCGACGGGCAGGCCGGAGAAGGTCGGCGACTGCCCCTGCAGGACGATGCTTTGCAGGATCCGCTGGATCGGGAACTTGTCGTTGTCGTCGATGTACAGCAACGCGTTGAACCACGTGTTCCAGTACCCGACCGCGTAGAAGAGGCCCACCACCGCGATCACCGCCTTCGACAGCGGCAGCACGATCCGGATCAGGATGCGCAGCTCGCCGGCGCCGTCGATGCGCGCGCTGTCGAGCAGTTCCTGCGGGATGGCCTGGAAGAACGCCCGGATCACCACGAGGTTGAAGACGCTGACCGCGGTCGGCAGGATCAGCGACCACAGGCTGTCTTTGAGCCCGAGCCCGGTCACCACCAGGTAGCTGGGCACCAGGCCCGGATAGATGAGGAACGTCAGCAGGAAGTAGAACAGCAGCGACCGGTGCCCGAGCGAGCCCGGGCGGGACAGCCCGTACGCGGCGAGCACGGTCAGCAGGAGGCTCACCGCGGTGCCGGCGACGGTCACGAGGGTGCTGATCCACAACGCCTTGGTGACGGTGCCACCGGAGAAGATCGTCACGTACGCGGACGCGTCGATCCCCTTCGGAATCATCACCAGGCCGCCCGCCTCGTTGATGGTCTGGCGGGACGAGAGACTCGTTACCACGACGGTCCACAGTGGCACGAGCACGGCGAGAACCACGGCGGTGAGGACGAGGCCCTTGACGGCGAGGCCAACCGGGGTCGGCTTCTCCTCCCAGGCCGGACGGCGCGATGGCTTGCGCAGCTTGGTGGCGAGTTGGACGCTCATGATTTCGAGTAGATCCCCCGTTCGCCCAGCAGGTGTGCCATCTTGTTCGCGGCCAGGATCAGCACGAGCCCGATGGCCGCCTTGAAGAGGCCGGCCGCGGCTCCGAAGCCGTAGTCGCCGGTCGCGATGGCGTGGTAGTACACGAAGGTGTCGAGCACCTCGGCGGCGCCGCGGCCGACCGCGTCGCGCTGCAGGATGAACTGCTCGAAGCCCACCGACAGCGCGTCGCCGAGCCGCAGGATCAGCAGCAGTACTATGACCGGCCGCAGGCCGGGCAGGGTGACGTGCCACAACCGCCGCCACCGGCTCGCACCGTCCACAGCAGACTGTTCATAGAGGTCGGTGTCGATGGTCGACAGCGCGGCGAGGAAGATGATGGTGCCCCAGCCGACGTCTTTCCACACCGACTCGGCCGTCACCAGGATGATGAACGTGTCCGGGTTGGTCATGATGTTCCACGGCTGGAGGCCGGCCTCGCGCATTTCCTGCGCGAGCAGGCCGGCGCCGCCGAGCATCTGCACGAAGAACGTCACCACCAGCACCCAGCTGAAGAAGTGCGGCAGGTACACCACGGTCTGGATGAACGACCGCAGCCTCGTCGACAGCACGCTGTTGAGCAGGATCGCGAGCGCGATCGGCAGCGGGAAGAAGAACACGAGCTGGAACGCCGTGATGGACAGCGTGTTCCAGACCGACTCCCAGAACGCGTCGCTGCTGAAGAGGTTTTCGAAGTTGGCGAACCCGATCCACTCGCTGCCCAGAAACGCCTGGAGCGGGCTGTCGCCGGCAAACGGGTTGTAGTCCTGGAAGGCGACCACGTTGCCCAGTGCCGGCAGGTAGTGGAAGACGAGCAGGACGAGCGCGCCGGGCAGGGTCATCAGCAGCAGGGGCCAGTCGCGGCGCAGGCGGGCCCGGAACGGTACCCGATGGCGCTTTGAGGGCTTGCGGCGTGCGGACACCGCGCCCTCCGCGGCGCGCGTGGTGCCCGGAGGCGGGGTACGGGACGCGCCCGACCCCGCCGCCGGTGGTGCTTCTTCGCGAGTGCTCATTTTCCAGCGTCGGACAGCGTCTTGGCGAGGAAGTCGCGGGCCTCGTCACCGCCGTTGCTGCGCCACTCCTGCACGACCTTGTCGAGGTCGCTCAGCGGGCGCCGGCCGCGCACGACGTCAGTGATCTTGTCTTCGGTGGGGACGGTCTCGGCCTTGTACTTGGTCGGGAACTCCAGCTTGAAGTCGTCCCAGGGGCTCTTCTCCAGGAACTTGACCATCGAGTTCGAGTACGTGATCAGGTCCTTGACGTAGTTCGGCGTCTGCGGGGTCGGCGCGACGACCGGGCTGCGACCGCTGACGAAGAAGTACTGGTCGCCTGCCTCCTTGAAGCCCAGCTCGGTCTTTTGCGGCCCGGTCGGCGTCATCGTGTAGTGCGTGCCCTCGACGCCGTACTGGCGCAGCTGCCACTCCTTCGTGCCGAACGGCGCGGAGCACCAGTTGATCACCCGAAGCAGCTCCTCGACCCGCTCCTTCCCGAGGCCCTTCTTGATGAAGGTGTACGAGATCGGCTTGTCGTCACCCCAGACCAGCGGGTCGCCCCCGGTCGCGGAGAAGATCGGCACCGGCTGGATGTTGAAGCCCGGCGTGACCTTCTGCTGCTCGGCCTGCATGCCCTGCCACATGCCCATGCCGTCCTGCTTGAAAAGGATCTTGCCGCTCTCCAGCAGCTTCTTGGAGTCGGCGCCCTTGCTGGCGACCAGCTCCGGGTGGACGAGGCCGTCCTTGTAGATCTGGGCCATCACCTCGGCGGCCTGCTTGAACTCGGCGGTCTCGTACTTGTGCTCCGGCGTGCCGTCCGCCTTCAGGCGCCAACCGGTGTCGGCGCCCGGCACCTTGTGGAACATCTGGACCATCGCGAACATGTCGTCGAACGCCCACACCCCCTTGCTGGGGTTGGTGACCGCCTTGCCGACGGCGAGCAGCTCCTCGATGCTCTTCGGGTACGTGTGGCCGAGGGCGTCGAGCAGATCCTTGCGGTAGAAGAAGCCCCAGGCGTAGGGGCCGTCGGTCGGGTTCGGGATCGCCATCAGGCGCTCGTTCCACACCGACCGGCGCCAGGCGCCCGTCGGGAAGGTCGCCATCATCGGGTACGCGTCGATCTTGTCGCCGGAGAGGTAGTCGGTGAGGTCCTCGAAGAGCGCCTTGACCGCGTCACCGAAGCGCGGCAGCTTCTCGACCTCCCAGTCGGGGATGCAGAGCAGGTCGGGCACGTCGCGGGCGGCGAGCAGGGCGTTCATCTTGTCCGCGTACACCAGGCCGTCCTGCGCGCTGGGGTCCACGTCGATGCCGAGCTCTTTGTTGACCGCGGCGAGGTACTGGTTGGAGCCCAGCGCCGGCGCCGGCGGGCCCCAGGCCGGGTACATCGTCTTGATGACCTTGCCGCTCTTGCCCGGCGTCTCGCTGATGGCGTCGACGAGCGTGGACGGGTAGGTCGTATAGCCGTCGGCGATCGGGCGCACGCCCGGCACGTCCGGCTTGGGGATGCCGAGGTTGAGCTCCTTGAGCCTCGGCAGCAAGCTGGCGATCTTGTCAGTCCCGGTCGCAGCGCCCTCGCTGCCGGTCTCTCCGCCGCAAGCGGAGAGCAGGCCGCCGCCGGCGAGAGCCGCCACGCCGAGACCCGCCAGGCCGAGGAAGTTTCTGCGGTTGGTGGCCGCGCCCGCGAGGGGTGACGTCACGGCGCACTCCCTTCCGTTGCTAAAAAGTGATAGAACTGTAGAGTTAGTTCGTCTGCCGACTAAACAAACTAGACCAACGGTGACCGCCGCCACAAGGGCGCACCCGGTACGGCATGATGGTCAAGCCAGCCCGGGGCACCATCAAGACATCTCGCCGGGAACGGGGCTGACTTGATCACGATGCAGACAGGGCCACAGCCGGCCGACTTCGCCGACGTGCGGGCCACCAACCTCGCCGTGGTGCTGCGTCACGTCCGCAACCACGCGCCCTGCTCGCGCGCGGACATCGCCGCCGCCACCGGCCTCAACAAGGCCACCGTCTCCAGCCTGGTCGCCGACCTCATCGAGCGGCGGCTGTTGCGCGAGACCGGCCTCGCCGAGCACCGCATCGGCCGGCCCGCGACCATGCTGGTGCTCGACGGCCAGCCGTACGCGGCGATCGGGCTCGCGGTCAGCGCCGACCAGCTCACCGCCGTCGCCGTCGACCTCGCCGGCGAGCAGCTGCTGTCGTGGCGCCGGTCATTCCCCGCGCTCGCCTCGTCGCCGGGCAAGGCCGTCAGCGCCATCGCCGCCCTCGCCGGCCGGGTCGCCGGGCGCGTCGGCAGCCAGAATCGGCAAGTACTCGGGCTCACCGTCGGCGTACCGGGACTCGTCGACTCCGACGGCACCGTGCGCCTCGCCGCCAACCTCGGCTGGCGCGACGTCGACCTGCGCGCCGACCTCGTGCACGCGCTGCGCGATCCCAAGTACGACGTGGCGGTCGACAACGACGCCAACCTGTCGGCACTGGCCGAGCACCGGTACGGCGCCTTCGCGGGCTCGTCCGACCTCGTGTACCTGACCGGCGAGGTCGGCATCGGTGCCGGCGTGATCGTCGATGGCCGGCTGCTGCGCGGCGGTCGCGGGTTCAGCGGCGAGATCGGCCATGTCCAGATCGACCCGAGCGGGCCCCGCTGCCCCTGCGGGCGCACCGGCTGCCTCGAAGCCATGGCCGGCATCCCCGCGATCATCCGCCGGGTGCTGCCCGACGCCGAGGCCGACGGCCCGATCACCGACTTCGCCCCCGAGGTCGACGAGGTGGTCCGGCTCGCCCGGCGCGGCGATCCGGCCACAGTGGACTCGCTCGCGGCCGTCGGCCGGCACCTGGGTCATGGGGTGGCCATCCTCACCAACGTCATCAACCCCGACGTGGTGGTGCTGGGCGGCAACTTCGTGCCGCTGGCGCCGTGGCTGCTGCCCGCCGCCGAGGCCGAGCTGGCCGCGCGGGCGGTCGCGCCGGACGCCGGCGGGTGTCGGATCGTCGCGTCGACGCTCGGAGCCGGGACGGCGGCCGTAGGTGGCGCCGCTCGCGCCTTGGCCACGGTAGACGCTGGTCACCTACCCCCGCCCCCCTCGCCACCGTCGTGATCAGGGCGTCCCTCAAGTCGTTAGGGCGACTTGAGGGACGCCCTGATCACGGAGGCCAGGGATTTGGGAGCGCTCCCTATTGACCTCAACCACTGTGTGATGCCAGTCTCAAAGGGCTCCGGCGTAACACGGCGGAAACTCGTGCCAGCGACGGAGTTTTCTTCGACAGGTTGTCGAAGCGCTTCGAGACCGGCGACTCAGCTGCGGGTGGCCTGTCGAAGCGCTTCGCGTGATAGCCCAGGGCACACGAAGATCGGGTGATCGGTGATGACAGAAGCACCGGAGGGAATGCTCTTCCGCGACCCTGACCAGCCCCTCCCCGCCCGAGTCGCTGACCTGGTCGGCCGGCTCACCCTCGCCGAAAAGGTCGGCCTGCTGCACCAGTACCAGGCGCCGATCCCCCGACTCGGACTCGGCCCGTTCCGCACCGGCACGGAAGCCCTGCACGGCCTCGCGTGGGTCGGTCCGGCCACCGTCTTTCCGCAGGCGGTCGGGCTCGCCACCACGTGGAACCCCGACCTCGTGCGCGAGGTGGGCAGCGCCGTCGGCGACGAGGTGCGCGGCTTTCACCACAAGGACCCGGAGCGGATAAGCCTCAACGTCTGGGCGCCCGTGGTCAACCTGCTGCGCGATCCCCGCTGGGGGCGCAACGAGGAGGGGTACGCCGAGGACCCGTGGCTGACCGGCGTCATGGGCACCGCCTACTCGAACGGCCTGCGCGGCGACCATCCGCGCTATCTGAAGACGGCTCCGACGCTCAAGCACTTCCTCGGGTACAACAACGAGACCGACCGCTGCACGACCTCCAGCAATCTTCCGCCGCGGGTGCTGCACGAGTACGAGTTGCCGGCCTTCCGGGCACCGATCGAGGCGGGCGCGGCGGTCGCGGTCATGGCGTCGTACAACCTCGTCAACGGCCGCCCGGCACACCTCAGCCCGCTCATCGAGGGCGAGCTGCGCCGCTGGACGGCTGACGACCTGATGGTCGTCAGCGACGCCGCCGCCGCGTCCAACATCGCGGGCGCACAGGGCTATCACACAGACCATCCGGCCGGGTACGCCGCCGCGCTGCGCGCCGGGATCGACAGCTTCACCGAGGACGACGCCGACTCCAACCCGACCATCGAGCGGCTGACGGCGGCCCTGGAGCGGGGCCTCATCGACGAGTCCGATGTGGACCGTGCGGTGCGGCGGGTGCTGTCGACCCGGTTCCGACTGGGCGAATTCGATCCGGCGGAGGCCAACCCGTACAACGCGGTCACGGCCGAGGTCATCAACTGTGCCGCGCATCAGGAGCTGGCCCGCGAGGCGGCCCGCCAGTCCATCGTGCTGCTGAAGAACGACGGCCTCCTTCCCCTGTCCACCACCAAGGTCGCCGTGATCGGGCCGCTCGCCGACACCGTCTACGAAGACTGGTACAGCGGCACGTTGCCGTACGCGGTCACGGCGTACACGGGACTGGTGAACCGGCTCGGCGCGCACGGCGCGGTCTTCCATGAAGGTGTCGACCGCATCGCGCTGCGCTCCTCCGGCGGGTACGCGTGGGCGGTCGACCGCCAGGTGGGCGGCCCGGTGCGGGCCGACGTGCCGGTGGCGGCGCCGGAGGCGTGGTTCGACGTGTTCGACTGGGGCGAGGGCGTGGTGGCGCTGCGCGCCTCGGCCAACGGTCGCCACGTCGGCGTCGACGACGACGGCACCCTCGTCAACGACCGGGCGCAGCCTGGCGGCTGGGTGGTGACAGAGACGTTCCGCCTCGTCGAGCGCGGCTCCGGACACGTGGTGCTGCACCACCTCGCCACCGACCGCTACGTCACCGCGGGCGCCGACGCGGTGCTGCGCGCGGACGCGGAAGACGCGGAGCGCGCCACGGAGTTCACAGTGGAGCTTGTCACCGACGGCGCGCGCGACGCCGCGGCGCTGGCCGCTGACGCGGACGTCGCCATCGTCGTGGTCGGCAACCACCCGATGGTGAACGGGCGGGAGACGGAAGACCGGGCCAGCCTCGCCTTGCCGGCCGGGCAGGAGGCGCTCCTCAAGGCGGTGCACGCGGCCAACCCGCGCACCGTGCTCGTCGTCAGCAGCAGCTACCCGTACGCGGTGGGATGGGCAGACGAGCACCTGCCCGCGGTGCTGTGGTCGTCGCACGGCGGCCAGGAGTACGGCCACGCGCTCGCGAGCGTGCTGCTCGGTGACGCCGATCCGGGCGGCCGGCTCACGCAGACCTGGTATCAGAGCGCGGCCGAACTGCCCGACCTCCTCGACTACGACATCATCGCGTGCGACGCCACCTACCTCTACTACCGCGGCACACCGCTGTACCCGTTCGGGCACGGCCTGAGCTACACCACCTTCGAGTACGGCGATCTGCGGCTGCAAGCGACCGAAGTGGACGCCGACGGCACCGTCGAGGTCAGCGTCGACGTCACCAACACCGGCAACCGCACCGGCGACGAAGTGGTGCAGCTCTATACGCGGCAACGGCGCTCGCAGGTGAAGCAGCCGCTGCGGCAGCTGCGCGGGTTCCGCAAGCTCACGCTGGCACCCGGCGAACGGGCCACCGTGACCTTCGAGCTGCGGGCGGCCGACCTGGCGTTCTGGGACGTGACCCGGGGCGGGCCCGTCGTCGAGACCGCGCGGCACACCATCCAGGTCGGACGGTCCAGTCTGGACATCGCGCTGACCGCCACGCTCTCCGTACGCGGTGAGGTGATCGCGCCCCGGCACCCGGTCGATGGTCCACTGCGAGCGATCGACAACGACGGGTACGCCGGCACCGTGCCGCTCGACGACGTACCGGGCGGCATCGACGCGGTCGGCGCGGCCGAGCCGGCGGGCTGGATCGGCTTCGAGCGGGTCGATTTCGGCGCTGGCGCCTCGGCCGTGGCCGCGCGGGTGACCAGCCGCAGCCGGGAGGCCGCCGGAGCACGGGTCACGCTGCGCCTCGACGACCCGGTGTCCGGTCCGGTCGCCGGTACGGTCACTGTCCCGTCGGCGACCGGACGGCACGACTGGACCGAGGTGCGAGCCCCGGTCACCGGAGCGGCCGGGGTACGCGACCTTTACCTGTCGTTCGAGGCGCCAGGCGCTACCGTGAGCTATCTGACTTTCGAAGAAAATAAGGAGTCTGGTGGCTGAGGGCGGGGCGAAGCGCGCCGACATGGTGACCATCACCGACGTCGCGCGGCACGCGGGCGTCGCGGTGAGCACGGTCTCCTATGTGCTGAGCGGCAAGCGGGCGATCTCGGCGACGACGCGGCAGCGGGTGCTCGCCAGCATCCGGGCACTGGGCTACCACCCCAACGCGGGTGCCCGCGCCCTCGCGAGCCGCCGCGCCAACGTGATCGCGCTCGTCCTGCCGCTTCGCTCCGGCATGCACCTGCCCGTGCTGATGCAGTTCGCGACGGCGGTCGTGACGACGGCGCGCCAGTTCGACCACGACGTGCTCCTGGTGACCGCCGACGAGGGCCCCGACGGGCTGCGCCGCATCGCCGCCAGCGCGATGGTCGACGGCATCGTCCTCATGGACATCGAGATGCACGACCCGCGCGTGCCGCTGCTGCGCGACCTGGAGCGGCCGAGTGTCCTTATCGGCTTCCCCGCCGAGGCCGCCAACCTCACGTGCGTCGACCTCGACTTCTATCGCGCCGGCGCCATCTGCGTGGAGCATCTGGTCGCGCTCGGCCACCGCGACATCGCGCTGCTCGGCGCGCCGGCGGTGGTCTACGAGCGCGACACCGGGTTCGCGCATCGCACGCGCGCGGGATTCACGGAGACGGCCGAGCGCTACGGCATCGACGCGATCGCGCAGCCGTGCGAGGAGAGCTTCGACGGGGTACGCCAGGAGTTGGCCGGCCTCCTCGAACGCCACCCGAACCTGTCCGGCCTGGTCGTGCACAACGAGGCCGCGGTCGCCCACGTGCTCGCCACGCTGCCGCTGCTCGGGCGCCAGGTGCCGCACGACATCTCGGTGGTGGCGATCTGCCCCGACGAGGTGGCCGAGCGCGCCAGCCCGGCCCTGTCGTCGGTGCTCATCCCCGCCGAAGACGTGGGACGGCAGGCGGTCGCGCTGCTGATGCGCAAGCTGGAAGGGCATCCGGTGCCGGCCGCGACGCTGCTCGACCCGCGCCTGACCGTCCGCGCCAGCACGGCGGCGGTGGCCACCGCGGTCTCTTCGTAGTCAGGCGGGGTCGAGAACCGGCACGGGGGCTGGAGCGGGAGCTGCGGCTGCCCGGCGGGTGCGACGCAGCGCGCGCACCGACAACGTGATCGCCAACGCCCAGGCGGCCACCACGAAGGCGTACACGATGGGCCTGATCCCCGACGCGACGTCCGCGGCTTTCATGATCGTGCGAGCGTTTGTCAGGACGATCACGCCGCCCACGGCGGCGCCGAGGAGCTGGGCTGGGACGATGCGCACGAGGTACGCGGCGATCGGCGCCGCGATCAGGCCTCCGATGAGCAGTGCGGCGACCGTCGGCAGCACGAAGCCTTCGGAGCCGAGCCCGATCAGGAAGCCCACGCTGGCCGCCCCGGCGACCATGAACTCGGCGGTGTCGACCGACCCGACCACCTTGCGGGGCTCCATCCGGCCGGAGACCAGCAGCGACGGGGTGGCGACCGGGCCCCAGCCGCCGCCACCGGTGGCGTCGACGAAGCCGCCGACCAGTCCGACCGGCGCGAGGAACGCGGTGCGCGGGCTACGGTTCGAGGTGCGCGGGCGGAGCGGGCGGGCGAACCGGACAAGAAGGTAGATACCAAGCGCGAGCAGGATGCCGGACATCCAGGGCGCGGCCGCCTCCGTGGAGATCGAGCTGAGGAACGTCGCTCCCGCGAACGCCCCGATCGCGCCCGGCAGCGCGATGCGCCGGACAACACTCCAGTCGACGTTGCCGAACCGCCAGTGTGCCGCGCCCGCCGCCAGGGTGGTGCCGAGCTCGGCCAGGTGCACGGAGGCCGAGGCGGACGCCGGCGCCAGCCCGGCCACGAGCAGGAGCGACGAGGAGGTGACGCCGTACGCCATGCCGAGCGCGCCGTCGACGAGCTGGGCAAGGAGCCCGACCAGAGCGAGCACGATGAGCTTTCGCACTGTCACCTACCTCCTTGGCATTTCCGATCGACTTGGTCGAGAATCGCTCATGCCAGGGGTACTGGTCAACCCTCGTACCGCGTCCTGAGATGCGGGTTACTCCCAGGCGCTCGGATTCGCGGCCAGGTCGCGGACACGGTCGGGGAGCTTGCCCGTCGCCACGTCGGCCAGCGTCACCAGTTCGAGGATCTCGCGCTCGCTGGCGCGCAACGCGATCCACACCTCCTGGAGCGCGGCCGCCGATCCCCCGTAGCCAACGTCTTCGGGGCGCTGGCCACGGATGTGCGCGAGCGGGCCGTCGACCACCCGGATGATCTCGGCCAGGGAGATCTCGGCGGCCGGGCGGGCGAGCCAGTAGCCGCCCTCGGGCCCGCGCTGGGCGTGCGCGATGCCTCCCCGGCGCAACTGCAACAGGATGCTTTCCAGAAACTTGGGCGGGATTTCCTGCGCCTTCGCGATGCGCTCGGCCGTGAGTGGCCGGTCAGGCGAGGCGGCGAGCTCGGCAGCGGCGCGTAGCGCGTAGTCGACCCGGGCGGACAGTCGCATGAAACCTATTATCCCGGTCGGCTTTACCGACCTGGTGATCAGGGCGTCCCTCAAGTCGTTAGGGCGACTTGAGGGACGCCCTGATCACGGTGAGGAGCTAGGCGCCGACGCGGCGGAGGAGGCCCTCCTGGACGGCGGTCGCTATGTGGCGGCCCTCCAGGGTGAACATGCGCCCGGTCGCCAAGCCGCGGCTGCCGGACGCCGACGGGCTCCAGCAGTCGTACAGGAACCACTCGTCGGCGCGGAACGGACGGTGGAACCACAGCGCGTGGTCGAGGCTGGCGCCCACGACACCGCCGGGCCCCCACACCTCGCCGTGTACGGACAGGACGGAGTCGAGCAGCGTCAGGTCGGACGCGTACGTCAACGCGCAGGCGTGCAGCAGCGGATCGTCGGGCAGCTTGCCGTCGAGGCGCATCCACACTCGCTGGTGCGGGTCGGCGGGACGGTCACCGGGGCGTACCCAGCCGGGCTCCCCCACGTACCGGACGTCGATCGGGCGCGGGATCGCCGCCCAGATGCCGGCGCGCTCGGAGTACTTCGCCAGCCGGTCGGCCATCGTGGGCAGCTCGTCGGGGCGCGGCACGTCGAGGGGCGCCGGCGCGTGGTGGTCGAGCCCCTCCTCCTGGCGGTGGAACGAGGCCGACATGAAGAAGATCGGCTTGTCGTGCTGGTACGCCACCGAGCGGCGAACCGAGAACGAGCGCCCGTCACGGATGTTCTCCACCCGGTACTCGATGGGCTCGGTCGGATCGCCCGGCCGCACGAAGTATCCGTGCAGGGAGTGCACGAAGCGGCCGGGGTCGACCGTGCGACCGGCCGCCACCAGCGCCTGGCCGGCGACCTGCCCGCCGAAGACCCGTTGCGGGCCGACCGGCGGGCTCTCGCCGCGAAACGCCGACTCTCCGGTCTGGGTCAGGTCGAGCAGTTCGAGGAGCTGGTCGACCGCCGACTGGCCGGTGAGCCCGCTCATCGCGTGCCGCGGGCCGCCGACGCCGCTTCCACCAGGGAGCCGAGCTGGTGCACCCGCAGGGTGTTGGTCGAGCCAGGAGCGTTGGGCGGGCTGCCGGCGACCACCACGACGTAGTCGCCCGGGTTGGCCCGGCCGAGGCCGATCAGCGCCTGGTCGACCTGCCGGAACATGTCGTCGGTGTGCCGCACGAACGGCACCAGGAACGTCTCGACGCCCCACGAGAGGGCGAGCTGGTCGCGCACCTCCTGCACCGGGGTGAACGCCAGCAGCGGCAGCTCGCAGTGCAGCCGCGACAGCCGCCGGACGGTGTCGCCGGTCTGCGAGAACGCGACCAGCGCCTTGGCGCCGATGTTGCGCGCGATCTGGGAGGCGGCCACGGTGAGCGCGCCACCGTGCGTGCGCGGGTCGTGCTGGAGCCGCGGCACGTTGATCGAACCGGCCTCCGTCGTCGTGATGATCTTCGCCATCGTGCTGACCGTGAGCACCGGGAACTTGCCGACGCTCGTCTCGCCGGACAGCATCACCGCGTCGGCGCCGTCGAGCACGGCGTTGGCGACGTCGGATGCCTCGGCGCGGGTCGGGCGCGAGTTTTCGATCATCGAGTCGAGCATCTGGGTGGCCACGATGACCGGTTTGGCGTTTTCGCGGCAGAGCTGCACGGCGCGCTTCTGCACCAGCGGCACCTGGTCGAGGGGCAGCTCGACGCCCAGGTCACCCCGCGCCACCATGACGCCGTCGAACGCGTCGACGATCGCCTCCAGGTGGGTCACCGCCTCGGGCTTCTCCACCTTGGCCAGTACCGGCCGGATCACGCCCTCCTCGTGCATGATCTGGTGCACGAGCTTGATGTCTTCGGGTGAGCGCACGAACGACAGCGCCACCAGGTCGACGCCCAGGCGCAGCGCGAAGCGCAGGTCTTCGGTGTCCTTCTCGGACAGCGCGGGCACGCTGACGGCCACGTTGGGCAGCGAGACGCCCTTGTTGTTGGAGACCGGACCACCCTCGACCACCAGGCAGCGGATGTCGTTGCCCTCGACGGCGCTGACCTCGACCGCGACCTTGCCGTCGTCGATGAGGAGCCGGTCGCCGGCCTTGACCTCCTGCGGCAGCTTCTTGTAGGTGCAGGAGACCCGGTCCTGGGTGCCGAGCACGTCGTCACTGGTGATCACCACAGAGTCACCGGTGCGCCACTCTACGGGACCGTCGGCGAAACGGCCGAGCCGGATCTTCGGCCCCTGGAGGTCGGCCAGCACGGCCACCGCACGTGCCGTGGAGCCGGCCGCCGAACGGACCAGGTGATAGACCTCTTCGTGATCGGCGTGGCTGCCGTGGCTGAAGTTCAGCCGCGCCACGTCCATGCCCGCGTCTACGAGACCGCGAATGCGCTCTGGCGACGAGGTAGCAGGTCCGAGTGTGCAAACGATCTTTGCGCGGCGTGTCACGCCCATCAGGCTAGTCCCCTCGCTGGAACGGCCGTCTTCCGGCCGACCCCAATTGACCCCTCGTTAGGGCGGGCACCAGCGACCGCCGGATCAGCTTAGCTCGCGGAGGTCAACACGGCGGCAACGGCCTCGACGGCCGCGGCCGCATCGGCGCCCGTCGCGCGCAGGGTCACAGCAGCACCTGCGGTCGCACCCAGCCCCATGAGTCCGAGTACTCCTCGTGCGTTCGCGACGCGGTCCCCGTACCCGATCTCCACCTGTGCGTCGAACCCGGCAGCGGCCTGCACCACCTTGCCCGCCGGCCGGGCGTGCAGGGCGACCGGGAGCACGACGGTGGTCTCAGAACTTGCGGACATCGCGCGCCTCCTCCGCCGCGGCCGCGACGGCCGCCAGGTCGGCGCCGGTCGACGCGGTGACCGCCGCGGCGACCGCGCCCTCGACGAACGGCGCGTCCACGATCAGCGCACCCGGCACCGGATGGTCTTCGAGCACCGCCCGCGCGGTGAGCACCGAACTGCCCAGGTCCGGCAGGACGAGCACCCCGGCGCCGGCGTCCGCGCGGCCGATCGCCGCCCGCACCAGGTCGTAGCTGGTGCCCAGCTCGCCCTCCGCGGTGCCGCCGGCCACCTCGACGGCCCCGGCGCCCATCTGGAGCAGCAGCGCGCGCAGGCCGCCGGCCAGCTCGGCGCTGTGCGAAACCAACACGATCCCGACCACGGGCGAATGCTACTAGCGTGTCGGCATGAAGAAGTTCGTCAACGAGCCTTCGGCGGTCGTGAAAGAGGCGCTCGCGGGCATCGCCGCCGCGCATCCCGAGCTGCGCGTCGACCTGGAAAACCAGATCATCGTACGGTCGGACGCGCCCCGACGCGGCAAGGTCGGCCTCGTTTCCGGCGGCGGGTCCGGGCACGAGCCGCTGCACGGCGGGTTCGTCGGGCTGGGCATGCTCGACGCGGCCTGCCCGGGCGAGATCTTCACGTCTCCGGTACCGGACCAGATCCTCGCCGCCACCCAGGCGGTCGACGGCGGCGCGGGCGTCGTGCACGTGGTGAAGAACTACACGGGCGACGTGATGAACTTCCAGATGGCGGCCGAGCTGGCCGGCGACGAGGGCGTCGAGGTCCACACGGTACTGGTCGACGACGACGTCGCCGTCGAAGACTCGACGTGGACGGCCGGGCGCCGCGGCACCGGCGCGACCCTCATCGTCGAAAAGGTTGCCGGGGCGCTGGCCGAGACCGGCGCCTCCGCCGCGGCGGTCGCCGCCGCGGGCACGCGGGTCAACGAGGCGAGCGCTTCGTTCGCGGTCGCACTGACGGCGTGCACCACGCCGGCGTCGGGCCGCCCCGGGTTCGACCTGCCCGACGACGAGATGGAGGTGGGCGTCGGCATCCACGGCGAGCCGGGACGGCGCCGGGAAAAGCTGCGCCCCGCCCGCGAAATCGCCGCGCTCGCGGTCGAGGCCGTGCTGGGCGCCAAGCCGCTGAGCGCCGGGTCAGAGACGATCGTGCTGCTCAACGGGTTGGGCGGCACCCCGCTGATCGAGCTCTACCTGCTGTACGGGGAGGTGGCGGCGCTGCTCGACAAGGCGGGCGTGCGGATCGCCCGCAACCTGGTCGGCAACTACGTCACGAGCCTCGACATGGCCGGCGCGTCGTTGACGGTGTGCACAGTGGACGCCGAGGTGCTGCGGCTGTGGGACGCGCCGGTGCGTACGCCCGCGCTGCGGTGGGGAGCCTGACGTGGATGCCGCACTCGCGCGGGCGTGGGTCTCCGCCGTCGCCGCGTCCGTCGCCGCACAAACCGAGCTTCTGACCCAGCTGGACGCCGCGATCGGCGACTCCGACCACGGCGTCAACCTCAACCGGGGCTTCACGGCGGTGCTGGCGGTACTGGACGGTCCTGAGACACCGGGCGAGGTCTTCGCGGTCACCGGCCGGACCTTGGTGTCGAAGGTCGGTGGCGCGTCGGGGCCACTGTACGGGTCGCTGTTCCGGGCGCTGGGCAAGGCGTTGGGCACGGCCTCCACAGTGGATGCTCCCGAGGTTGCCGCCGGGTTGCGGGCGGGGCTGGACGCGGTACGCAAGCTCGGCGGTGCGGCACCCGGCGACAAGACCATGGTCGACGCGTACGAGCCGGCGGTGGTGGCTTTCGAAAAGGCGGCCGCCGACGGGCTGGCCGCCGCGGCGCGAGCGGCTGCCGACGCGGCGGCCGCAGGGATGCGTGCCACCGTGGACCTGCGGGCGCGGAAGGGCCGCGCGTCGTACCTCGGCGAGCGCAGCATCGGTCACCAGGATCCGGGCGCGACGTCGACGTGGCTGGTGTTCGAGGCGCTGGCCAGCGTCACGGCATGAGGTACCGCGGCACGGCCGGCGCTCCCGGCGTGGGCATCGGCCACATCTGGCACGTGATCAGGGCGTCCCTCAAGTCGTTAGAGCGGCTTGAGGGACGCCCTGATCACGATGTGATCGCGGCGTTCGACGCGGTAGCGGCGCGGCTGCGGGCGCGGGCGTCAGCGCTGCGGAATGACGGGCTCGACGAGCCGGCCGACATCGCCGAGACGATGGCGCTCATCGCCGACGACCCCGACCTGCGCGACGCCGCCGTGACATCGGCACGCGCCGGGCAGGCCGCCGACATGGCGGTTCGCGTCGCTGTCGAGCACTACGCGAGCATGCTCGCGGCACTGCCCGATCCGACGCTCGCGGCACGGGCCACCGACGTGCGGCAGATCGGGCGGCGGGCGGTCGCGGTGCTGCGGGGCGACGTGGCATCCACTGTGGAAGGGCCGCTCGTGCTCGTCGGGCGGGAGCTGGGCGCCGACGACCTTATCGACGCACCCGACGAGGTGGCGGGTGCGGTGTCGCTGCTCGGCGGACCCAACGCGCACGTGGCCATCGTGGCGCGCGCTCTGGGCGTACCCCTGGTGTTTGGACTGGAACTGGAGGCGCCCGACGGTGCTCTGGCCATCGTGGACGGCGCTTCCGTGGTGGTCGCGCCAACCGGCGAGGAGCAGCACGCCGCGCGGGTGGCGATGCGGGCGGCTGCGGAGCGGCGGGTGACACTGGCGTCCGAGCGCGAGTTGCCGGCGGTCACGCGCGGTGGGCGAGCCATCACGTTGCTGGCCAACGTAAGCACACCCGACGACGCCATCGCGGCGGTGGCCGCCGGTGCCGCGGGCGCGGGGCTGGTGCGCACCGAGCTGCCGTTCCTCGCGACGACATCGTGGCCCACCGAGGCCGACCACATGGCGGCACTGCGACCGGTGCTCGCTCCGCTGGTGGGACGGGTCGCGACGGTGCGGACGCTGGATTTCGGTGGCGACAAGGTGCCACCGTTCCTCAGTGGACAGTCGTTGCGAGGTATCGCGCTGTCGCTGTCGGCGCCCGGCGCGCTCGCCGCTCAACTGCGCGCGATCCGGCTGGCCGGCGCCGGCACGTCGCTGCGCGTCATGCTCCCGCTGGTGGAGTCGGCCGAGCAGGTGCACGAGTGCCGCGCGCTGCTCGCGTCGCCGTCCACGCCACTTGGCGCCATGATCGAGTCGCCGCCGGCGGTAGCCGCTGTCGACGAGATCGCGGAGGCCGCCGACTTCCTCTCCATCGGCAGCAACGACCTCAGCGCCAGCCTGCTCGGGCTCGACCGCCGCGACCCGCGACTCAACCCGGGCAGCGCGGCCGAACCCGTTGTGCTGCAAGCCATCGCGGCTGTCGTCGCCGCCGGTGAGCGGCACGGCAAGCCGGTATCGCTATGCGGTGACGCGGCGGCCGACCCGTCCGTGGTGCCGCTGCTGATCGGTCTCGGCTGCACGGTGCTCTCCGTCGCGCCGTCCGCGCTCGACGAGGTACGCACACTGGTACGAAACCGCCTTTGACGTAGTCGGACGCGTATCGGTTGCGGCGCATGCGAAGTATCACGGTCGCTCGACGCCGGCCTCTGTGGACTGTCACCATCCGTGGGCATTTGATCAAAAACTACCTGGGGAGGTGCCCATGAAAACACGCAACCGTACGTTCATCGCGGCGGCGATCGCCGTCCTGGCCGGCACGATCGGCATCGCGACACCGGCGCACGCCGACGAGACCGAGGCTTTCGCGGAGGTCTCCTCCGTCACCGTCAACGCGGATGGCACGGTGACGAAGCGCATCTTCACGCCGGCGCCGGACGTCACGCCCACCGAGCTGGCGCGCATGCTGACGGAGAGCGGCGTGCCGAACGTGGTCGTCCACACGGAGGGCGACATCTCGGCGCAGGCGGCCGCGTGCTCACTGGGCACAGCACGCACGTGGCCCACCTCGACCACGTGCTTCTGGAGGTGGGCCTACAAGGGGCAACCGCGACCGATCCTCCACTTCCTCGACCGCACGAGCGCGGCGTGGCCGGTCGGCCGCGCGGCCACCGAATGGAACACGGTCTCCGGCATCGACTCCATCCGCCGTACGCCGAGCGCCGGCTGCCTGAGCAGCGCTCACTGCATCGACATGGTCAGCGCCAACTACGGCAACACCGGCTGGGTCGGCGAGACGTGGGTGCGCTGGAACGCCGCGGAGACGTACGCCACGAGCGCGGCCATCTACCTCAACGACTACCACGCCAACACCGAGACCGAAAAGTGGACCGCGGCGTGCCACGAGATGGGACACGCCCTGGGACTGGACCACAACACGTCGACGGGCAGCTGCATGTACGGGAAGCTGGTCGCGGGCATGAGCAAGTACCCGAACGCCAACGACAAGGCGTTGCTCGAGCGCTACTACTGAGTCACTGCGTGGTGTACTGAGTCACTGCATCGTGGCGGCCACCTCTTCGGCGGTGAGCCGGCCACGGTCGGGTGCGGCGGCGCGCAGCGCCGTCGCACCCGGCGCCTGCGGATCCGCCGGTCGGCGCAGGTGCCAGTCCGACACCGCCTGATAGGCGGCGACGACCGAGAGCAGCCGATCCTCCGCGTACGGCTCGCCGCCGAGAATGGTGCCAATGGGTACCCCGTCGGCGGTGAACCCGATCGGGAACCCGATCTCGGGCAGGCCGAGGATGTCGAAGGGTACCGGGCTCGTCTGCACCACGACGTCGCAGCGCTCGAAGATCTGGTCCAGTACCCGCTCCAGCAGGAGCAGCTTCGCGCGCTGCCCGGTGAGGAACTCGTTCGCCCCGAGCAGCACGCCCTGGAGCCAGCCGGTCACCGATACGCCGAAGCCACGCAGGTCCTTGCGTAGATACGGCATGAACGGTTCGCTGCGCTCGGGCAGCCGCACGTTGTTGAACGCGGTGCCGGTCAGCAGGTCCCACTCATCGGGGAGCGGCACCTCGACGAGGCTGGCGCCCGGTACGGCGTCGATTGTGGACAGGAACGCGCGGCGGGCAGCCGCCGTCTCGGACGTGCCGTCGGCGTACCCGGGCAGCACGCCGATCCGCGTGCTACGCCGCAGCTTCACGCGGCGTCCCGTGTAGACGGGCGTCGCGGCCTCGATCAGATCCGGGACCGCCGGCAGGCCTTGCGTCCGCGGGTCGTTGGCGTCCTCGCCGGCCATCGCGGTGAGCATGATGGCGGCGTCCTTGGCGTCCCGGGCCAGCGGGCCGGGATGGTCGCGCGTGTAGCTGAGCGGGATGATGCCGTACAGCGACACCCGACCCATGGTCGGCTTGAGACCGGTGAGGTTCTGGGCGTTCGACGGTGCGGTGATGGATCCGCCGGTCTGCGTGCCGGTCCCCGACGTCGCGAGCCGGCCCGCGACCGCGGTGGCCGTGCCCGTCGACGAGCCGCCCGGGTCGACGCCCGGTCGCGCCGGCGTCCACGCGTTGACGGTCGTGATGACGCCCGCCGGTGTGGTCGCCCGAGTGGTGGCGAGCGGGCCCATCTGGGTCTTGCCGAGCACGATCGCGCCCGCGCTCTTGAGCCGCGCGACAGCCGTACCGTCAAAGGGCGGCACGAAATCCTGGAACAGGTAGGAGTTCGCGGTGGTGCGCACGCCGGCCGTGTAGTAGTTGTCCTTGATGGCGAGCGGGATGCCGTGCAGCGGACTCCGATGTGGACTCTTCTTGATGGCTCTGGCGGCCGCGCGCGCCTCATCGGCGAGCACCGTGTTGAACGCCTGGTACGTCGCGTCGTGCGCCGCGATCCGGTCGAGGTACGCCTCGACGAGCTCCAGCGGCGTGATCCGTCCAGCGCGGACCATCCACGCCGCCTCGGCGAGGGTCAGCTCGGTCGGGTCCGCGAGCGCCTCGGGACGCGGCTTGACGTACGCGTTCTGTCCAAACCTGGGTGCGGCGTTGGCGATCCTTGGCAGCGTGACCCCGACCGTGGTCGTCGCCGCCGCGAGCGCGGCGGTGCGGGCGAGGAACGCCCGCCGGTCGACGGCGCTCACTTGCGCCACTCCATGCTGATCGACGGGTACAGCATGGGTGCCGGCTGCTGCGACAAGGGCGCCGCAACCGCTGGGTCGGTGCCCGCGGGCGCGGGAAGCTGGTAGGCGGCGATCGTCGTCACCGTGCCCCGCACGAACGAGCGCAACGAGGCGAGCACGGAGTCCCGGCCCGGCGATCCCGTCACCGGGTCAGCCGTCGCACCGGGCGGAAGCTGGTCGAGGTCGATGCCCAGCGACGCGAGCCGCGCCCTGATCAGGACGTCGAGCTCGGCGTCTGTGGGTGGGGTGGGTGCCATGCCCCCACCCTTAGCCCTCGCTGTGTCACCCGGATATCCCCAAGATCACATACCCGTGACGTGACGACTGGACCACGGACGAGGCGCGCAGCTCGCGGACGGCCGGGCGATCAGGACGCGATCATGGCGGTGTGGAGGTTGGCTTCGATCGCGTCGACGGTCTGCTCCGCGGTGAGATGGGTGGTGTCGAGCCACAGGCCCGTGCGGGGCATGGTGGTGCGCAGCTCGGTGTCGAGGTGCTTCCACATCTCGAAGACATGCTTGTCGCGGCCCCCGTCGCGGCGCTCGATAGTCGCCAGGTCGGGGATGAGCTGCACGAACGCGAACGGCTTGGTGGCGAGGCGGTCGAGGTAGACGTCGAGCACCGATGGTGACACGACCACGTCGTCCAGCACCGGCACGAAGCTCGCCTCGGCGTACTCGTCGGCCATGCGGCACATGATGCGGCGGCGCAGCAGGAGCTGGGCGTCGGCCTCGTCGGCAGGCGAACCGCCGGGCAGCACGCACCCGTTGACGATGAACCGCTCCCCCACGATGTCGCCCTCGATGTGCGCCGACCGCGGATACCGCGCGGCGAGCATCCGGGCGACGGTGGTCTTGCCCGCGCCAGGCAGGCCAGAGATCAGGATCGCGCGCACGCAGCGACGGTAGCTGGTTTGTGGCGACCTGCTGCCCTTGGAGGGGCAGCAGGTCGCCACAGTCTCCACGGCGCGCGTCATGTGGACGGACCGCGCCGCCGGCTAGGCCGGCACTCGTGCCGGCGAGGCGTCAGGTCCGTGCGGCCGGCGCGCGGGGCGCGCGGGGCGCGCCCGAGGCGCGCGGACATCGCGCGGTGGGGAGGGCGCCGCCCGGCGGCGCCGATCAAGGTGATTTGCATGGATCAAGGGCGAACGCACGTGGAAGAGAGATCGAACCACGTGCGTTTGCCCTTGATCGACGCGAAGGCGGGCGCCGCGCGCGGCGCGCGGCGCGCGGGGCGCGGGGCGCGGGGCGCGGGGCGCGGGGCGCGGGGCGCGGGGCGCGGGGCGCGGGGCGCGGGGCGCGGGGCGCGGGGCGCGGGGCGGTTAGGCGTGTAGGGGGATGGCCGCGGGGGTTACGGGAGCGGGGAGGTCGCCGGCGCCGCCTACGTAGCTGTGGATGGCTGCCGCCGCCGCCCTGCCCTCGGCGATCGCCCACACGATCAGCGAGGCGCCGCGGTGCATGTCGCCGGCCACGAAGACGCCGTCGGCCGCGGTCTGCCAGTCGGGGCTGGCGTCGATGGCACCGCGACGGTTGCGGATCACGCCGAGCTGATCGAGCAGCGGCTGCTCCTCGGTGCCGTCGAAGCCGATCGCCAGCAGTACCAGGTCGGCGGGGAGCTCCCGCTCGGAGCCCGGCACATACGTCATGATGCGCTGGCCGTCGCGCTTCTCGACCTGTACCTCCGAGATGCGCACCGCCCGCACCTGGCCGGTGCCGTCGTCGACGAACTCGCGCACCGCGACGGCGAACACGCGCGAACCGCCCTCTTCGTGAGCGGGGTAGTTGCGCAGGATCCACGGCCACGTCGGCCACGGGTCGCGGTCTTCGTCGCGGGACGACGGTGGCTCGGGGTAGATGTCGAGCTGGTTGATGCCGGCCGCGCCCTGGCGGTGGGCCACGCCGAGGCAGTCGGCCGCGGTGTCGCCACCACCGATGATCACGACGTGCTTGCCGGCCGCGTCGATCGGGACCGAGTCTTGAAGGCCCGCGACGACACGGTTGGCCGGTACCAAGTGGTCCATTGCCAGGTGGACGCCGCGCAACTGGCGGCCGGGCGTCTCAGGAGTGTCGCGGCCGGCCAGCGCGCCGCAGGCGAGCAGCACCGCGTCGTGCGTCGCGCGCAGGTCGGCGGCGGTGACGTCGACGCCCACGTTGACGGACGTGCGGAACTGGACGCCCTCCGCTGCCATCTGGGCGAGGCGCCGGTCGATGTGCTGCTTCTCCAGCTTGAAGTCGGGGATGCCGTACCGCATGAGGCCACCGATGGCGTCGTCGCGCTCGTACACGATGACCTCGTGGCCGGCGCGGGCGAGCTGCTGCGCGGCGGCGAGCCCGGCGGGCCCGGAGCCGACGACGGCGATCCGCTTGCCCGACGGCGGCGGCACCGCCTGCGGCGTGACGAAGCCGTAGTCGAAGGCCCGGTTGATGATCTCGACCTCGACCTGCTTGATCGTCACGGCGTCGCCACCCGCGATGCCGAGCACGCACGCGGCCTCGCACGGCGCCGGGCACAGCCGCCCCGTGAACTCCGGGAAGTTGTTGGTGGCGTGCAGTGCCTCGATGGCGGCCGCCCAGCTGCCGGTGCGGACCAGGTCATTCCAGTCCGGGATGCGGTTGCCGAGCGGGCAGCCGTCGTGGCAGAACGGGATGCCGCAGTCCATGCAGCGGGTGGCTTGATCGCGGATCAGTCCGTCGCTGGCCACCGGGTAGACCTCGCGCCAGTCCTGGATGCGCACGGGCACCGGGCGGCGGCTGGGCAGCTGGCGGTCGTAGCGAAGGAACCCTTGAGGATCAGGCACGAGCGACCTCCATCACCGCTTCGTCGATGTTCCGACCGGCGGCTTCGGCGGTGCGGATCGCTTCCATGACGCGCTTGTAGTCGCGCGGCACCACGGCGGTGAACTCGTCGACCGCCTCGGGCCAGCGCTTGAGCAGCTCTTCGGCCACGGCCGAGTCGGTCTCGGCGAAGTGCCGTTCGACGAGGGCGCGCAGGCTGACCTGCTCTTCGTCGCTGAGCGGTTCGAGCTCGACCAGTTCGGGGTTGACCTTGCTCTTGTCGAGGCGCCACACGAACGCGGTGCCACCCGACATGCCAGCGGCGAAGTTGCGGCCGGTCTGGCCGAGCACCACGACGGTGCCGCCCGTCATGTACTCGCAGCCGTGGTCGCCGACACCCTCCACAATGGCCACACCGCCGGAGTTGCGGACGGCGAACCGCTCGCCGACCCGGCCGCGCAGGAACAGCTCACCGGCCGTCGCTCCATAGAGGATCGTGTTTCCGGCGATGATGTGCTCTTCGGCGGTGAACGGCGCGCTGGCGGCCGGGCGCACCACGATGCGGCCGCCCGATAGCCCCTTGCCGACGTAGTCGTTGGCGTCGCCGTGCAGCCGCAGGGTCACCCCGTTGGGCAGGAACGCGCCGAACGACTGCCCAGCCGTGCCGTGCAGCGTGATGTCGATGGTGTCGACCGGCAGGCCGGCACCGCCGTACCGGCGAGCCACCTCGCCGCCGAGCATCGCGCCGACGCTGCGGTGCTCGTTGCGCACCGCGACCTCGGCACGTACCGGCTCGCGGTCGGCCAGCGCCGGCTGGGCCAGCGCGATCAGCTCGTTGTCGAGCGACCGCTCCAGGCCGTGGTCCTGCGACCGGACACGCCGGCGGGCGGCGCCCTCGGGCAGGTCCGGCACGTGCAGCACGGGGGTCAGGTCGAGGCCCTTGGCCTTCCAGTGCTCGACCGCGGGCGCCACCTCGAGCAGCTCGGCGTGGCCGATCGCGTCGTCGAGGGAGCGGAAGCCAAGCTCGGCAAGGTACGCCCGGACCTCCTCGGCGAGGAAGAGGAAGAAGTTCTCGACGAACTCGGGCTTGCCCGTGTACCGCTCGCGCAGCACCGGGTTTTGCGTGGCGATGCCGACCGGACAGGTGTCGAGGTGGCAGACCCGCATCATGATGCAGCCCGAGACGATCAGCGGGGCCGTGGCGAACCCGTACTCCTCGGCGCCGAGCAGCGCGGCGACCACCACGTCGCGGCCGGTCTTGAGCTGGCCGTCGACCTGCACGGTGACCCGGTCGCGCAGCCTGTTGAGCAGCAGCGTCTGCTGCGTCTCGGCGAGGCCCAGCTCCCACGGCGTGCCGGCGTGCTTGAGCGAGTTGAGCGGCGAGGCGCCCGTGCCGCCGTCGTGCCCGGAGATCAGGATGACGTCGGACTTGAGCTTCGCGACGCCCGCGGCGACCGTGCCGACACCGATCTCGGAGACCAGCTTGACGTGTACCCGGGCGCCCGGGTTGACGCACTTCAGGTCGTGTACGAGTTGGGCGAGGTCTTCGATCGAGTAGATGTCGTGGTGCGGCGGCGGCGAGATGAGGCCGACGCCCGGGGTGGCGTGCCGGGTCTTGGCGATCCACGGCCACACCTTGTTGCCCGGGAGCTGGCCGCCCTCGCCCGGCTTCGCGCCCTGCGCCATCTTGATCTGCAGGTCGTCGGCGTTGACGAGGTACTCGCCGGTCACGCCGAAGCGGCCGCTCGCGATCTGCTTGACCGACGAGCGCCGGGCCGGGTCGTAGAGCCGCTCGACGTCTTCGCCGCCCTCGCCGGTGTTGGACTTGCCGCCGAGGTTGTTCATCGCGATGGCGAGCGTCTCGTGCGCCTCGGCCGAGATCGACCCGTACGACATGGCACCCGTGGAGAAGCGCTTGACGATCTCCGAAGCCGGCTCGACCTCGTCGATCGGCACCGCAGGCCGGACGCCGGTGCGCAGCGTGAAGAGGCCGCGCAGCGAGCCGGCGTCCTTGGCGAGCTCGTCCACCTTGGACGTGTACCGCTTGAACACGTCGTACTGCCGGCTCCGCGTGGCGTGCTGGAGCAGGAACACCGTCTCCGGGTTGAAGAGGTGCACCTCGCCCTCGCGGCGCCACTGGTACTCGCCACCCACGTCGAGCCGGCGGTGCGCCCGCTCGGCCTCGTTGGCGGGGTACGCCCGCGCGTGCCGAGCCTTGATCTCTTCGTGGATGCCGGCCAGGCCGACTCCGCCGATCTTGCTGGGCGTGCCCGCGAAGTACCGCTGGACGAGCTTGGCATCGAGGCCGACCGCCTCGAACACCTGCGCGCCGCAGTACGACGACACCGTCGAGATGCCCATCTTCGACATGATCTTCAGGACGCCCTTGCCGAGCGCCTTGACGTAGTTGCGCACGCCCTTGGCCGGTTCCACGCCGGCCAGCGCACCCGTGGAGACCAGGTCTTCGACCGACTCGAACGCCAGGTACGGGTTGACCGCCGCCGCGCCGTATCCGATCAGCACGGCCGCGTGGTGCACCTCGCGGCAGTCACCGGTCTCGACGATCAGCGCCACCTGGGTGCGGGTCTGCTCGCGCACCAGGTGCTGGTGCACGGCCGCCGTGAGCAGCAGCGACGGGATCGGCGCGAGCTGCGCGTTGGAGTCGCGGTCGGAGAGCACCAGGATGCGCACGCCGTCTTCGATCGCCTCGGAGACATGCCGGCAGATCTGCGTCAGCCGCGCCTTGATGCCCGCGGCGCCGTCACGCAGCGGGTACAGGCCGGAGACCCGGACCGCCTTGAAGCCGGGCAGGTCGCCGTCGTCGTCGATCGACAGGATCTTGGCGAGCTCGTCGTTGTCGATGATCGGGTACGGCAGCACGATCTGGCGGCAGCTCGCCGGGCCCGGGTCGAGCAGGTTGCCCTCGGGGCCGATCGTCGACTGGAGGCTGGTGACCAACTCCTCGCGGATCGCGTCCAACGGCGGGTTGGTGACCTGCGCGAACAGCTGGTGGAAGTAGTCGTACATCAGCCGCGGCCGGCTGGACAGCGGCGAGATCGGCGTGTCGGTGCCCATCGAACCGAGCGGCTCGGCGCCGGTGCGGGCCATCGGCGCCAGGAGGATCTTCAGCTCCTCCTCGGTGTATCCGAAGGTCTGCTGGCGGCGCTGCACCGAGTCGTGCGTGTAGACGATGTGCTCGCGCTCGGGGAGGTCTTCCAGGTTGATGAGCCCGGCGTGCAGCCAGTCGTCGTACGGCTGCTCCACCGAGAGCGACGCCTTGATCTCGTCGTCTTCGACGATGCGACCCGAGCCGGTGTCGACCAGGAACATCCGGCCGGGCTGGAGCCGCCCCTTGGCGACGACGGTGGCCGGGTCGAGGTCGAGCACGCCCGCCTCGCTGCCCAGCACCACCAGGCCGTCGCTGGTGCGCCACCACCGGCCCGGACGCAGGCCGTTGCGGTCGAGCACCGCGCCGACGACCGTGCCGTCGGTGAAGGCGACCGCCGCCGGACCGTCCCACGGCTCCATCAGGCTCGCGTGGAAGCGGTAGAAGGCGCGCCGCTCCGGGTCCATGTCGGTGTCGTTCTCCCACGCCTCCGGGATCATCATCAGCATGGCGTGCGGGAGGCTGCGCCCGGCCAGGTGCAGCAGCTCGAGCACCTCGTCGACGTTTGCCGCGTCGGAGGCGTCGGGCGTGCAGATGGGGAACAGGCGCTTGATGTTGCCCGGGATGTTCTTCGAGGCCAGCAGCGCCTCGCGGGCGTTCATCCAGTTCTTGTTTCCGCGGATCGTGTTGATCTCACCGTTGTGGGCGATGAACCGGTACGGGTGGGCCAGTGGCCACGACGGAAACGTGTTGGTGGAGAAGCGGGAGTGCACCAGCGCGATCGCGCTCGCCACCCGCTCGTCGAGCAGGTCGGGGAAGAACGCCGGCACCTGCTCGGGCGTCAGCATGCCCTTGTAGACCATCGTGCGCGACGACAGCGACGGGAAGTACGCCGGCACGCCCCGCTCGGCGGTCTCGCGCTCGGTGCGCTTGCGCACGCAGAACGCGACCCGGTCGAGGTCGATGCCGGTCAGCGGGGAGCCCGCCGGGCCATCCGGAGAGTCGGTCAGCCGGTGCGCGGCGATGAACAGCTGCCGGATGTGCGGGCGCGCCGCCTCGGCCGTCTCGCCCAGGTCGGACGGGTCGACCGGCAGCTCCCGCCAGCCGAGGATGTCGGCGCCCTCGACGAGCGCGTACTTCTCCAGCACCTGCAGCGCGCGTGCCTGCTCCGCCGGGTCGTGCGGCAGGAACACCAGACCTGTCGCGTACCGCCCCGCGGGCGGCAGCTCGAACTCCACCACGGCACGGAAGAACTCGTCGGGAACCTGGACCATGATCCCGGCGCCGTCACCGGTGTTCGGCTCCGCACCCCGGGCACCCCGGTGGTCCAGCCGGCACAGGGCCGAAAGCCCCTTCGCCACCACGTCGTGTGAACGGCGACCGGAGAGGTCCGCCACGAAGGCCACGCCGCAGGCGTCGTGTTCGTACGCCGGGTCGTACAGCCCTTCGGGAGATGGCTGAAGGTGCGGATGAACCACCGGGCCTCCTGTCGTCGCTCGCACTGAATCAAAGATCGGGACGACGTCGGCCCTGCTGAGTCATTCGAGTCTACGTTAGGGGTTACCGAACTCCACCAGCGGAGATAGATCACACGTGACTGAGCTGTTTGACCGTTTGGAACGCTTCTACGACGCCGTGCCCCGTGACGGAGCCCACACCGAAGACTTCGGTGGGCTGGTGCTCTTCGTGCGCGACGGCGCGGGTTGGCCGTACTACGCGCGGCCCCGGCTGGGTGCTGCGGAGCCGCCCTCCGCAGCCGATGTTATCGCGGTTCGCGCCCGTCAGCGCGAGGTTGGAGCGCCAGAAGCATTCGAGTGGGTCCATGAAACGAGCCCCGACCTGCTCCCCGTGGCGCGCTCGGCAGGACTGCGCGTGCTCGAAGCGCCACTGCTCGTGCTGGATCGGGCGGCGGCGCCGGCGCCGCCGCCAGTACCGGTGACGATCCTCGATGCCGAGGCGCCGTCGTTCGCCGCGGACCTCGCGGCGCGGCGGGCCGTGGCGGCGATCGGGTTCAGCGTGCCGGGCACCGCGGCCGGAAGCGCCGGTCCCACGGAACGGGACGTCGCGACGGTGCCGCTCGCCGAGGACGAGGTCGAGAGCGAGCGGCGGGCGGCGCTCGCGGGCAAGCGGGCGTCCGCGCTGGTGCCATCTCCCGATGGGGTACTGGCCAGCGGCATGTACCAGCGCGTCGACGACGTCGCCGAGATCGTCGGCGTTGCCACCCTCCCGTCGGCTCGCCGCCGCGGCCTGGGCGCCGCCGTGACAGCCGCCCTCGCCAGTCACGCCCTCAGCAACGGCACCGACCTGGTCTTCCTGTCTGCCGGCAGCGAAGACATCGCGCGGGTCTACACGAGGGTCGGCTTCCGCCGCATAGGCACAGCCTGCATAGCCGAGCCGGAGCACATCCCTCCGCCCGCTTAGACGAGGGCGCGGGGCACCAGCGCCTCGTCCAGCGGCAGGGTGCGGGCCTCGGCGTACAACGCGTCGAAGGCCCCACCCAGCGCGGCGCGGACGCCTGCCGTGGTCACCGCCAGGTCGGCGCGCTCGCAGGCGGGGACGGGTGCGCCGATCTCGGCCCGGATGCGGGCGGCCGCGCCCAGCAGGCGGGCGGCCCGGCGCGGGTCGCCCGTGCGGTGCACCTCGGCGAGGGCCTCCAGCACGCTCGCGGTGCGCCACCGGTCGCCCACCTCGCGGTGCGTCGCCAGGCTCAGCGCCAGGTGCGCCTCGGCGCGGTCGATCCGGCCGATACGCAGCTCCACCAGGCCGCGCAGGTTGTGCGCCCAGCCGAGGCCCTCCGGGAACCCGAGCGCCGCGTACCGCTCCAGAGCCGCGTCGAGCAGCGAGCCGGCCCGGTCGATGTCACCCCGGTACAGGGCGACGGCACCCAGGTTCATCAGGGCGGTCGCCGCCTGCTCCGGGTCGTCCAGCCGCTCGAACCAGCGCCGGCACGCCCGCAGCCGCGACTCGGCCCGTTCGAGGTCGCCGGCCAGCCACGCGGTGAAGCCACGCAGCAGTACCGCCCGCGCCTCGCCCAGCTCGTCACCGCACTCGACGCACGTGGCGGTGGCCGCGTCGAGGTGGGCGGCGGATATCGCGTACTGGGCGCGCTCGCGAGCCACCGAACCGAGCGTCATCACCACGCGGGCCTCGGCGCGGCGGTTGCCGGTCGCCCGGTACGCCGAGCGGGCTTCCTCGGCGTAGTCGGCGGCCGTCGCGTAGTCGCACAGCAGCATGGCGAGCATCGCCGCGTCGGCACCGGCGGCGGCACGCAGCGGGGCCGGCGCGTCCGGGTGCCGCACGAGGGCCGCCGACAGCCAGCCGAGCGCCTCGCGGTACTGGCCGCCGATCCGGCACGCCATCGCCAGGGCCGTCGAGAGCCGCAAATCGCCGTGCGGCACGGCCGCCGCGCCCGACTCGGCCAGCCACGCCATCGCCGCCCGCAGGTTTGCCGCGTCGGCGCGCAGCCGGGCCAGCCCGAGCTCCTGCCCGGACCCGCGCAACTGGCTGTCTGCCGACTCCGCCACCGCCAGGTAGTGGGCGGCATGAACGCGCCGCGCCGCCGTTTCGCCACCGTCGCGGGCGAGCCGGTCGAGAGCGTGCCGGCGGATCGGCACGAGCATCCGGTACCGGTCACCGGTGCGCTCCACAAGCGACGCTCCGACGAGCGTGGCGAGCGCGTCCGTGCCCGGTGCCTCGGCCGCCATGGCCTGCCGGGCCGCCTCGGCGGCGCTGGCGTCGAAGCCCGCGAACACGGCGAGCCGGTCGAAGTACGCCTGCGTGGCCGGGTCGAGCTGGCGAAGGCTGGACTCCACGGTGGCGGAGACGGTGCGGTGCCGGTCCGGCACGGTCGGGTCGGGGCTGTGCAGCAGGCGCAGGTCGCTGCGGAGCCGGGCGACGATCTCCGGCACGCTGAGCAGCGGGGTGCGGGCGGCGGCCAGCTCGATGGCCAGCGGCAGCCCGTCAAGCTCGGCGCACAGTTGCGCCACCGCACCGGCACTGCCCTCGGCCACCGGGCGGCCGGAGCGGGCCTGCGCGCGCTCCAGGAAGAGGCGGGCCGCCGCCTCGGGCAGCAGTGGCGGCACCGGCACCACCAGCTCGTCGGGCACCCGGAGCGCGGCGCGGCTGGTCGCCAGGATCCGCAGCCGCGAGCACCGGCGCAGCAGCCGGGCGACCAGCTCGGCGCAGCCCGCGAGGAGGTGCTCGCAGTTGTCGAGTACCAGCAGGAGGTCCTGGTGACCGATCTCGTCGACGATGGCGTCGACCGCGTCGCCGCTGGTCTCCTGCCGCAGGCCCAACGCCTCGGCGACCGCGCCCGCGACGCGTACCGGAGACTCCACGGAGCTCAGCTCGACGAACCAGGGCACCGGCCCGCGGACCTGGCGCGCCGCCGCGATGGCCAGCCGGGTCTTGCCCGCACCGCCCGGACCGACCAGCGTGACCAGCCGGCGGTCGCGCAGCCAGCCGGCGAGCGCGTCGAGCAGGGCGTCGCGCCCGAGCAGGCTCGTCAGCGGTACCGGCAGGGTCGCGAGGTGGGCGGCGCGCACCGGAGTCATCGTGGCCGGCCGGACCTGGTCGGGGTCGGCTTCGGCCAGATCGCCTCGCTCGGCGGCACCCGCCAGGGCGCGCAGCCGCTCACCGGGCTCGACGCCGAGCTGGTCGAGGAACGTCTGGCGGGCCCGCTCGAACACCGCGAGCGCCTCCCTGCGGCGTCCACTGAGGAACGTCGCGACGAGCAGCAACTCCCAGCGGCGCTCGCGCAGCGGGTGGGCCTCGACCGCCTCTTCCAGTACCGGAATCGCGTCGATGGCGTCGGCGGCCGCCGCGATGCCCGCCGCCACCGCCTCCCGGTCGGCCACCGGGGCGCCGCTCGCCCGCACCGCCGCGCGTGCCAGGCGCAGCGCGCAGTCCCACCGGTCTTCCAGCGCCACCGTGCGGCTCTCGCGCAGCCTGCGCACCTCGGCGCCCGCCCAGCCGGACACCCGCGCCTCGGCCAGCGGCTCCGGCCCGCGCCAGAGCACCAGCGCGCGGTCGTAGAGGCGTACCGCGCCCGCCAGGTCGCCACCGCGCCGGCACGCCTGCGCCCGGCGTACCGCGCTCTGGAATCGCCGCACGTCGATCTGCCGCGTCACCAGCCGGTATCCCGCCGGGCGCACCTCAAGCGAGCCGCGCAGGCCGCAGCGGGCGAGGGCGCTGGAAAGGACGGCGGCGTCACGGTCGAGTGTGGACGGCTCGCGACCCGCCTCGCGCAGCAGCGCCCGGCTGACGGTTTCGCCGGCGCGGAGGGCGAGCACGCACAGCAGGTCTCGCGGACCTCCGGCCAGCGCGGTCGTGCCGTCCGGGCCCGTGAGCTCCACCGGGCCGAGCAAGCGAATGCGCCCCTCGACTCCACGCCGCCCGTTCGTCATCCCGCGTAGTGTGCACCTTGCGGAGCGCGACGGTCAGCCGGCCATTCGGTTCATTCGGTCTCCCCCTTCTCCGTGATCAATGCGTCATTCACGTCGTAAGGACGCCTTGAATGACGCAATGATCACGGGTCAGGCGGGGGGTTTCCAGGCGGCAGCCGCGGTCGCGGCGCTGCTCATCAGGCGGGGGCTGATCGTGCCGAGAGCGGCATCGCGCGCCCGCAACGCCAGGCGCCCGCGCGTCTGGAGCACCGCCGACATGCGGCGGGTCTGGCGCACGACGGTCACCGCGCGCGGCCGGCGCATCCGCGAGTACGTCTCGACGGCCGCCTGCGCCTGCTGGCCGGGAACGACCTCGCGCAGGACCGATCGCAGCGTCGCCGCGTCTTCCAACGCGAGGCACGCGCCCTGGCCGAGGTGGTGGGGCATCGCGTGCGCGGCGTCGCCGAGCAGCACGAATCCGCCCGTGCCCGCCGGGAACCCGTATCCCCTTGGCAGCGGCCGCAGCTCGCGTACCTCCTGCTGCACCAGGTCGTCGGGCTCGGTGGCGGCGAGCAGGTCGCCAACGGGGGCGTGCCAGTCGGAGAACCACCGGCGCAACAGCGTGAGCTGGGTCGCGGGCGACTCGGGGCGGGGCGCACCGGCGGCCGTGGCGATCCAGTAGATGCCGCCCCGCGTGGAGGCGCCCGCCGAGCCGCGCTCACCCAGCGAGGCGGCCACGAACCGGTATCCGGCGCCGAGGGTCTCGCCGCGCACCGGTACGTCGCCGGGGAGGCGGGGCGCCCGGTACCACGGGATCACGGCCCGCCACGCCGCACAGCCGGAACTGACCACGGTGGACTCCGGCGCGAGACGCTGCCGGACGGCGCTGTCGATGCCGTCGGCGGCCACCACGATGTCGGCCTCGTACGTGTGGCGCCCGTCGCCGACCGCCGGCCGGTCACCCGGGTTGGCGCGTACCGAGCGCACCGCGGCGCCGGTGCGGATCTCGACCCGGTCGCCGAGGCCCGCCACCAGCGCGTCGTGCAGGTCGTCGCTGTGCACCACGACCGGCAGCCGCGTGCCGCCGATCCGGGGCTGCACGAGCCACTGGCCGTCCGGACGGCGTACCCCGGTGTCGGGCAGCGGCGTGGCGATCGCGGCCAGCCCGTCGGAGATGCCGAGTGATTCGAGGGCCCGTACCGCGTTGGGCCACAGGATCAGCGCGGTGCCACCGGCGCGTATCCGGTCGTCACGCTCCAGCAGCGTCACCTGCCAACCGGACCGGGCCAGCCCGCCCGCGGCCGCGAGGCCACCGATCCCGGCACCCACGACCACTGCGGTACGCATGGGCTGCGCCCCCTTACTTCAGCGGTCGCCGGTGCTGACGGCCGGATCGCCGCCATTCTCGGCGCGGCTCCGGGCGTCGGTGTCGGACTCGTCGTCCGACTCTTCGTCCGACGTTTCGCCACTCTCAGAGCCGGTCTCCGACCCGCCGCCTGAGCCGCCCTCGCCATCGTCGTCCGCGTCGTCGTCCGGCCCGTCGCTGGCCACGTCGTCGTCGGGCTCGTCCTCCACGTCATCCACGTCGTCGTCGGCGAAGTCGTCGAGGAGGTCGCCCTTCTCCTCGGGAATCACACCCGTCTCCTGGTACGCACGGTACTGCTCTTCTGTCACCGCGCGGTACCGCTGAGGCTTGCGCGCGGTAGCACCGGACGCACCCGACACGTCGCGCTGCGACACGTCACCGCCGGCCGCCCCCACCGGCGCCACCACCGGGGCGTCGACCGGCACGAGGTACTCCCGGGTGCCGCGGACCCGCAGGAAGAAGATGAGCGCGCCGAGGAAGACGATGATCGAGGTGAACACGTTGAGGCGGACACCGAGGATCTTGTTGGCCTCGTCGGTGCGCATCAGCTCGATCCAGAACCGCCCCACGGTGTAGCCCATCACGTAGACCGCGAGCGCCCGCCCCTTGCCGAGCTTCCACTTGCGGTCGGCCCAGATCACCAGGCCGGCGACGCCGACGTTCCACAGCGCCTCGTACAGGAACGCGGGGTGAAACGGCCCGCCCGGCTCCAGGATCGGATCGCCGTTCTGGTCCTTGAGCGCCTCGCCGGGGTTGTCCGGGTCCATCTGGTGCACGTTGAGGCCCCACGGCAGGTCGGTGTGACCGCCGTACAGCTCGTTGTTGAACCAGTTTCCGATCCGGCCGACCGCCTGCGCGAGCGGCAGGCCCGGCGCGGCCGCGTCGGCCACCACCGTGAACGGGATGCCGAGCTGGCGGGCTGCCAGCCACGCGCCGAGCGCGCCACCCGCGATGGCTCCCCAGACGCCGAGGCCGCCCTCCCAGATGTAGAGCGCCCGGATGGGCTCGCCGCCGTCACCGAAGTAGTCCTGGGGCGATGTGATCACGTGGTAGAGCCGCGCGCCGACCATGCCGAACAGCACCGCCCACAGCGCGATGTCGAGCACCGCCCACTGCGGGCCGCCCCGGCGGCGCAGCCGCACTTCGGTCACCGCGCACGCCACCGCGATGCCGAGGATGATGCAGAGGGCATACGCCCGGAGCGGGATCGGGCCGAGGTGCCAGACGGCGGTGCTCGGGCTCGGGATTGCGGCGATTGTCACGGGTGCACACGCTACCGTCGCCAGCGCCGGTCGCGTCACCCCGGTCGGCAGCTCTTTGACCTCTGTTTGCCCTCGCCGGAAGGCTGACTTGGGGTCCGGGCGGCCTTAGGCTCGATGCATGAGCTCCTTGACCTCCGCGGTCGCCGCCGTCATCACCGACGCCGCCGGCCGCGTACTGCTCTGTCAGCTACGTCAAGGGCACCGCCTCTGGTGCCTGCCCGGCGGTCGCATCCGCCAGGCCGAGAGCCCGATGCACGCGGCTGTGCGCGACATCCGCGAGGAGACCGGGCTGGAGACGCACATGGTCGACCTGCTGGGCATCTACCAGCTCACCGGCGACGCGTGCGGCGAAGACATGCCCGACGTGCTCATGCACGTCTTCCGCGCGGAGATCGCCGGCGGCGAGCCGTCGGTCAACTCGCCGGGCCGCATCAGCCGCCTCTCGTGGCACGACCCCGACTCGCTGCCCGAGCCGATGACCCCGACCGCGCGGGCCGCCGTCGCCGACGCGGTGTCTGGGCGGAGCGGCGTGCTGCGCGAGGTCCAGCGCGACAAGGAACCCGAGCTCCCCGAGGCGGTCGAGGCCGACCAGCCCGTCGCGGCGCTCGCGACGTCCCTTCCGTGATCAGGGCGTCCCTCAAGTCGCCCTAACAACTTGAGGGACGCCCTGATCACGGTAGTGCGGGGCTGAATCTAGGCGCGGACGCCGGCCGCCAGGTCGGCGCTCAGCGTGCGGAGGGCGTCGAGCCCCGCCGCCTCGTCCGGTGCCTCCAGGACGCACCGGATCAGCGCGCTGCCCACGATCACCGCGTCGGCGAACCGCCCCACCTCGCCGGCCTGCGCGCCGTCGCGGACGCCCAGGCCCACGCCGACGGGGATGTCGCTGACCGCGCGCACGCGGGCGACCAGCTCCGGCGCCAGCGACGAGGTCTGCTCGCGCGCACCGGTGACACCCATGATCGACGTCGCGTAGACGAACCCTCGGCAGTGCTCGACGGTCATCGCGATCCGGTCGTCGGTCGACGACGGGGAGACCAGGAACGTCCGGTCGATCTTGTGGGCGTCGGACGCGGCCAGCCACTCCTGCGCCTCGTCCGGGATCAGGTCCGGCGTGATCATGCCGGTGGCGCCGGCGGCGGCGAGATCGCGCGCGAAGGCGTCGACGCCGTACTTCTCGATCGGGTTCCAGTACGTCATCAGCACGACCGGCACACCGGTGGCCGCGACCGCCTCGATGATGCGCAGCGTGTCACGGGTGCGTACCCCGGCCGCCAGCGCGATGTCGCTCGCCTTCTGGATCACCGGGCCGTCCATGACCGGGTCGGAGTACGGCAGCTCCACCTCGATCACGTCGACGCCGGCCTCAGCCATCGCCTTCATCGACGCGATGCTGCCCTCGACCGTGGGGAACCCGGCGGGCATGCACCCGACGACGAGGGCCCGCCCGGGGCGCTCCCGCCCGCTGGGCCTCGCCTCGGCCCGCGCCTTCTCGAAGGCGACCGAAATACTCACTTCAGGATCCCGAAGTAGGCGCCGGCCGTCTCGACGTCCTTGTCGCCGCGCCCGGACAGGTTGATGATGATCGTCGGCTCGCGCCCGAGCTCCTCGCGGAGCGCCGGCACGACCTTGATGATCCCGGCGACCGCGTGCGCGCTCTCCAGCGCCGGGATGATGCCCTCGGTGCGGCAGAGCAGCTGGAACGCGCCCATCGCCTCGTCGTCGGTCACCGGCAGGTACGACGCGCGGCCGTTGTCGTGCAGCCACGCGTGCTCGGGTCCGACGCCGGGGTAGTCGAGCCCCGCCGAGATCGAGTGTGATTCGAGGGTCTGCCCGTCGTCGTCCTGGAGCACGTACGTGCGCGTGCCGTGCAGCACGCCCGGGGTGCCGCCGGAGAAGCGCGCGGCGTGCCGGCCGCTGGAGATGCCCTCGCCGCCCGCCTCGAACCCGTACAGCCGCACGCCCTCGTCACCGACGAACGCGTGGAAGATGCCGATCGCGTTGGAGCCGCCGCCGACGCAGGCGCCGACCGCGTCGGGCAGCCCACCGGTCAGGTCGAGGCACTGCCGCCGCGCCTCGACGCCGATGCCGCGCGCGAAGTCGCGCACCATCGCGGGGAACGGGTGCGGGCCCGCCGCCGTGCCGATGCAGTAGTGCGTGTGGTCGACTGTGGACACCCAGTCGCGGAGCGCCTCGTTGAGCGCGTCCTTGAGCGTGCGCGAACCACTGGTCACCGGCACGACGGTGGCGCCGAGCATCTTCATGCGGGCGACGTTGAGCGCCTGCCGCTCGGTGTCGACCTCACCCATGTAGACGACGCACTCAAGATCCATGAGCGCGGCGGCGGTGGCGCTGGCGACGCCGTGCTGGCCGGCACCGGTCTCGGCGATCACCCGGCGCTTGCCCATCCGCTTGGTCAGCAGCGCCTGGCCCAGTACGTTGCGCACCTTGTGCGCGCCCGTGTGGTTGAGGTCTTCCCGCTTGAGCAGGATGTTGGCGCCCACCGACTCGGACAGCCGGGTGGCCCGATACAGCAGCGAGGGCACACCGGCGTAGTCACGCAGCAGCGCGCCGAACTCCGCCTGGAACGCCTCGTCGGCCATCGCGTGCCGGTAGGCGGCGTCGAGCTGGTTGAGCGCGGCGACCAGCGCCTCCGGCACGAACCGGCCGCCGTACCGCCCGAAGTGACCGGCGACGTCGGGCAGGAGGCCGGCGAGGGAGGCCGTCACCGGACGGGCCGCGGGGTGGCGGGGTGGTTGCCGGCGTTGACCAGCTCGGCCACGGCGTCGCGGGGGCTCTTCTGGGTCACCAGGCCCTCGCCCACCAGGACCGCGTCGGCGCCCGCCGAGGCGTACCGGATGAGGTCGTGCGGACCCCGCACGCCCGACTCGGCGATCTTGACGACGTTGCCGGGCAGCCCCGGGGCGATCCGCTCGAACACCGACCGGTCGACCTCCAGCGTGCGCAGGTCACGGGCGTTGACGCCGATCACCTGTGCGCCGGCCTCCAGCGCGCGGTCGGCCTCTTCTTCGGTGTGCACCTCGACCAGGGCGGTCATGCCCAGCGACTCGATGCGCTCCAGCAGGCCGGTGAGCACGTTCTGCTCCAGGGCGGCCACGATCAACAGCACGAGGTCGGCGCCGTGCGCCCGCGCCTCGTGCACCTGGTAGCTGGAGACGATGAAGTCCTTGCGCAGGACCGGCACATCGACGGCGGCGCGTACCGACACGAGGTCTTCGAGAGACCCGCCGAACCACCGCCCCTCGGTGAGCACGCTGATGCACCGGGCGCCGCCGGCCGCGTACTCGGTTGCCAGGTCTGCTGGGTCCGGGATCTCGGCGAGCTGTCCCTTCGAAGGGGACGACCGCTTCACCTCGGCGATCACCGCGACGCCCGGCTTGCGCAGCGCGGCGTACGCGTCGCGCGCCGGCTTCGCCGCGGCGGCCAGCTCCTTAACCCGCTCCAGCGAGACCTGTCGTTGTCGCTGCTCGACGTCTTCGCGCACTCCAGCGAGAATCTCGTCGAGCACACTCACGGATGGCCGGTTGCCATCGTCATCCGCGCTTGCATGCTCAGCAGTCACCAACGGACTCCCCTTTCCGGGTGTCATTCGCCCGATGCTAGGCGCCGCCACGGAATAGTTGGAGTCCGGGGTATGGCAACCCTCACTCGTTGGAATGCGGCATAATGCCGGCCGCCCGCTACGAGAACGTCACGGTGCGCGATCATGAAGGCGTTTCGGACAAGCCCGGCATTCCGGTGTGACGAGCATGGCGTTGCCGATACGGCTCGGAGACCGGAGAGTTGATGACGCGGTCACCACCCCGAAACACGCCCCCGGCAGGGTGGCTATCGGGCAGACTATTCGACGGCGTCCCACCCGGCTGATCACATGCGGAGCGAAGCCATGAACACACCCGAGAGCGGTTTCGTCGCCATCCCTCGCACGGTTCTCTCCATGGCGGTCGGCGTCATCGACACCGTCGAGCGGGCCGTCGTCGGCGAGGGCCGCATACGCACCGCCCGCGGCAACGCCTGGGAGGCCGTCTGCGCCGACCGGGCCCGGGCCGACCGCATCGCCGAGGTCCGCCGGCAGCTCAGTCAGCGCAGCGTCGGGTCTTCGCCCCGGTCGAGCGCGTCCCAGTCCGAGGTCACGACCGGCGCGCGCTCGTAGCGCGTACCAAGGCTCGGCCATCCGCCGCCGCGCACGACGGCAAGCGCGCCCCCGGCGGCGAGCAACACCCCACCTGCTACGCAGGCCAGAGGCCAACCGGTGGCATCGGCCAGACCGAGAGCCCCGCTGGTCGCCACTCCAGCACCGTTCAGAAGCAGCAGTACGCCCAGCCACCTGCGCGCCCGCCCTTTGGTGGCCACCAGGGCGCCGGCCCCGGCCAGTCCGACGAGTGCGAGCGCCGGCAGTAGACCGCCACCGTCGTGAGGCGTGCGGGTCGCCGGCAACGGCGCCGGCCGCGGCACCACCTCGACCCACCACGTGCGAGTGGCCGCGAAGAGGGCAAGCCCAGCCCCGGCGGCACTGAGCACCACCGCGATGCTGATCTCCCGCCGAGCGTTCATCTCGCCCCCTTCTTCGTGATCAGGGCGTCCCTCAAGTTGCCCTAACGACTTGAGGGACGCCCTGATCACCGTGCTGGTTTCAGCGTCTCCGCGGCAGCGATGGCGGCCAGTACCGCCGCTGCCTTGCTCTGCGTCTCGCGCTCCTCGGCGAGCGGGTCCGAGTCGGCCACGATCCCCGCGCCCGCCTGCACGTACGCCCGGCCGCCCCGGAACAGTGCCGTGCGGATCGCGATCGCCATGTCCATGTCGCCGCCGAACCCGAAGTACCCGACCGTGCCGCCGTAGAGTCCCCGGCGGGTCGGCTCCAGTTCCTCGATGATCTCCATCGCGCGCACCTTTGGCGCGCCGGAGAGCGTGCCCGCCGGAAACGTGGCGGCGAGCGCGTCGAACGCCGTCTGGTCCTCGCGAAGCTCGCCCACGACGGTCGAGACGATGTGCATGACGTGGCTGTACCGCTCGACCATCGCGAACTCGGGCACCTCCACCGTGCCCGGCCGGCACACCCGGCCCAGGTCGTTGCGGCCCAGGTCGACCAGCATGACGTGCTCCGAGCGCTCCTTCGGGTCGCCGATCAGCTCGGCGGCCAGCGCGCCGTCCTGCTCGGGGGTGACCCCGCGTGGCCGGGTCCCGGCGATCGGGTGCAGCAACGCCCGCCGGGTCGGCGCACCGGTCACCTTGAGGTGTGCCTCCGGCGACGAGCCAACGATGTCGAACCCGTCGAACCGCAGCAGGTACATGTACGGGCTCGGGTTGGTGGCGCGCAGCACCCGGTACACGTCGAGCGGGTCCGCAGCGGTCTCCCGCTCGAACCGCTGCGCCACCACGATCTGGAAGCACTCGCCGGCCCGGATGGCCTCCTTGGCCGTCTCGACCGCCTTCGGGTACGCGCCCGGCTCGGTGCGGCTCACCACATCACCCAGCGCCGCACTGTCTACAGTGGAGATCATCGGCGGGATCGGGCGGGACAGCGCCGTCGTCATCGCGTCGAGCCGGCCCACCGCGTGGTGATACGCGGCCGCGCGGGCGGCGTCGGTGGCATGCTCGGGAAGGATCGCGTTCGCCACCAGGATCGCCGAGCCGTCGTAGTGGTCGAGTACCACCAGGTCGGTCGCCAGCATCATGCCCAGCTCGGGCAGCCCGATGTCGTCGGTGGCGAGGCTCGGCAGCCGCTCGAACCGGCGCACCAGGTCGTAGCTCAGGTATCCGACCATGCCACCGGTCAGCGGGGGCAGGCCGTCTACAGCTATGTCACCCGTCAGCGCCGCGACCGTCTGGCGCAGCACCGCCACGGGATCGCCTTCGGTGGGCAACCCGGCCGGTGGCGTGCCCAGCCACTCCGCCTGCCCGTCGCGCTCGACCAGCGTGGCGGCGCTGCGCACCCCGACGAACGAGTACCGCGACCACGCCGTACCGGCCGAGCCGGCGCCCTGCTCGGCCGACTCCAGCAGGAACGTGCCCGGGCCGCCGGCCAGCTTCCGGTACACACCCACCGGGGTCTCGCCGTCGGCCAGCAGCCGCCGCGTCACCGGTACCACCCGGCGGGTGGCCGCCAGCTCGGCGAAGGTGCGCTCGTCGGGGCTCACGGCACCGGACGTCATGCGGGACTCCCCTGCTTCGCGGGCAACTCGGTGAAGAAGCACGTGCGCGCGCCCGTGTGGCACGCCGCGCCCACCTGCTCGACGCTCACCAGGACGGTGTCGCCGTCACAGTCGATCGCCACCGACCTGACGTACTGGTGGTGCCCCGACGTCGCGCCCTTCACCCAGTACTCCTGGCGGCTGCGCGACCAGTACGTCGCACGGCCGGTCGTGAGCGTGCGGTGCAGCGCTTCGTCGTCCATCCACGCCATCATCAACACCTCGCCGGTGGTGTGCTCGCGCACGATCGCGGCGACGAGACCGTCGTCGTTGCGGCAGAGCCGGCTGGCGATCTCCGGGTCCAGGGCGGACGACCGTACGCGGCCGGTCGGCGGATCAGGTACTGGCACAGTGCCCGATTGTTCCGTACGCATCCGACCGCGGTTTCAGGGGCTGTGCGATTTGTGTTCCGGCGGTAGGTTGACTGGTGCGCCGCCACGGGTCGTCTCCGGCGGGGCGCGCTCCCCCTTCTCTGGTCATCGGGCCCACGGGCCTGTGTCCAAGTGGGGGCCGGAGCGAGGCGAGGCCCAGGCGGCGATCCGGCGCTGCCGGTCGTCGTCTGAGTCCGCCGCATTCCGGTCATCCACTTCGACACAGGCCCGGGGTCACCGATCCAGCCTTCGTCGGGTCAGCGACGCCGAAGAACCCTGTACGGGCGCACCGGGGCGCACCGGCACCCGCCCGCCGGTCGCGCTCAGCCGAGCGGACGGAGGACACACAGCATGCAGCCCAGCCCGACCTCGACACCTGACCAGAATGGCCAGGCAGAACCCACCATCGCCATCCCCGCGCCAGGCGCCATCCCACTTCCCGGCCCGCGCCCACCCACGGACGCACCCGTGCTCAACGAGCCGACGACCGAGATGCCGGTCATCCGTCCCCGCCTCGAAGACGAGCCGCCGAGCCCATTGCCGCCCATCGCCACCCAACTGATCGAATCCGCCACGCCCACCGAGCCGCCAACGGCCGCGCTCGCCACCCCATACGCCCCGGCCGGCGCCCCGGACCCCACCGACACACTCGCCCCATCTACCGCCCCCGCAGACCTGGCGTCCCCGGCCCTTGATGACGTCGACGAAGCGTCCCCGGCCTCCGCTGACTTCGAGGCCGCCGCGACCACCGCTGCCGAGACGGACCTCGACGAGGCGGACGCCCTTGCCCCCTCCGACGACGCGGGCCTCGACGAGACGGACGCCCTCGCGGAGCCAGCGACCACGGACGAGGCCGACGAGACTCTCGCGGAGATCGACGACACGCTCGCGGCGGTCGCGGACACCACCGACGCGGACGACCTCGACGGCGACGCGGACGCACTCGCCGACACAGACGCACTCACCGACACGGACGACGAAACCGACACCGCCGAAGCGCTCGCCGGCACGGACACCGCCGAGTCCGACGCCGACGAGTCCGACGCCGCAGACGCGCTCGCGGAGACGGAAGACGAAGAAGCCAACGCCGCCGACGCGCTCGCCGAGACCGAAGACGACGCGGACGAGACCGACACCGCCGACGCGCTCGCCGAGACGGAAGACGACGAGTCCGACAGCGCTGAGGAGGCGGACGCTCTCGCGGAGGCTGATGTAGACGAGGCCACGGCCGACACCGACGCGCTCGCCGAGTCAGAAGACGACGACGAGGACGAGGACGACGAACCGGACGAGGCTGAGGCGCTCGCAACGCCCGACGCCGACGAAGCGGGCGAGGGCACGGACGACGCCGAAGCGCTTGCGGAGACAGGCGAAGACGAGGACACGGACGAGGCGGAAGCGCTCGCGGACGACGGCGAAGACGACGAAGACACTGAGGACGGCGACGAGGCCGAAGACGCCGAAGCGCTCGCGGAAGCGGACGACGAAGACGAAGGCGCGGACGAGGAAGACAGCGTCGACGAGCCGGTGGCCGAGGGTGACGCTGGGGACGAGGGCGTGGAAGCCGCCGACGATACCGCCGACCTCAGTGAATTGTTGACCGCTCCGCCAGTACTCGATGAGACGACCGCGGACGGCGAGCCGGCGACGGACGGCGAGGGTGAACGGCACGGCCCCGATGAAGAAGAGGGTGACGGGCCCAACGACGAGGACGAGCACGACTGGGGCACGCCACCCCCCACTCCCCCGACGGACGGCGAGGCGGCTAAGGAACCGGCGCTGGTCGCGGCCGCCAGCCCGATGCGGCCGGGCGACGTGGCGGAGACGCCGATCGCGGTGTGGGGCGAGGACGACGCGGAGCGGTATCGGGACGACTGGCACCAGGTGAAGTCGCTCTTCGTCGACGATCCCGAGGCGGCTGTGGCGCAGGCACAGGCGCTCGTATCCAGCGCGGTGCACACGCTCGCCGAGCGCCTCCTGGCCGAGCAGGTCGACCTCGACCCGCGACGGCAATCGGACGCCCCCGACACGGAGGCGATGCGGGTGGCGATGCGGCGGTACCGGGACTTCCTGGACCGCGTGCTCGCTCTTTAGAAGATTGAACCCTTCACATAGGCCGAACGGCGCCCGGATGGTTGGCCATCCGGGCGCCATTGCCATTGATGGAGGTTGAGCCGGGCGCCTTTTGGGTATCAAGGTCGGATACGAAACAGTCGGTAATGCCGAGGAGTGCTATCGTGCGAATCCGACACAGCGTTGCCGTGCCCGACCTTGGGCGGCCCCTACGTGCCGCGCCGGGTCGCGGCCGGCGGAGTGTTCTGCCGGCCGCCTTGGTTCACTTGGTCGCAGCGCTGAGGGGTACGTGGATGTCGCTCACGGATTCACAAGCACGGCCCGTGCGTCTTGCGGCGCCTCCGGCCAATGCCGACTGCCCCTGGGAGCTGTTCGATCCCGACCGCTACCTGCAACACAACTACGGTGAGTTGCGTCCCCCCGATCAGACGATCATCAAGCACGTCGGCCGGTTCTTCGCCGCCCAGCGGGCGCTTCGGGAGAGATCTGGGAGGCAGTGGCACGGCATCGATGTCGGCTCCGGCACCAACCTGTATCCGGCGCTGGCGATGCTTCCCCTGGCCAGCACGATCACCCTTTGGGAGCATTCGGCGACCAATGTCGCCTGGCTGGAACGGGAGACCAGGCCTTACCGGCGATCGTGGGAACCATTCTGGGGCGTACTGGTCGCCGCCGCTGACATGTATCGCCGGTTGGCTCGCCCCGATGAGGCGCTCTCGGCCGCGGTCAAGGTAGAGAAGGCGAGCGTCTTCCACCTGCCCGAGGCCCAGTGGGACATGGGAACGATGTTCTTCGTGGCCGAGTCGATCACCGGTCGTCGCGCTGAGTTCGAGTCCGCGACCAGGCGGTTCCTCCGTTCGTTGAAACCCGGTGCACCGTTCGTCGCGGCGTTCATGGAGAATTCTCGGGGTTACTCCGTGGGCGATCAACAGTTTCCAGCAGTTGCCATCACCGAGCGTGATCTACGGCCGGTCCTGCGCGAGCTCACGAGTGCGTCCAAGATCCATCACATCGCCCCTCAGCAGCAATTACGCGACGGATACGACGGCATGATCTTGGTTACCGGCATTACACGAGCGCATCCGTCTAGACGATTCCTGGTATTATCAGGGGTTGGCACCCGGCTGGTGCGCGCCCTTCGACACAGAAGCAGGTAGCGGTGGTTTCCTCCAGCGATTCTGGCGCGGCAGCCAGCAACGACGTCACTGACAAGGCGTTCACGACATACGACATCCAGGCGTGCCTTTTCGACCCGCAGCGGGTCGAGTACCTGCGGAACGCCATCTTCCAGACCGTCAAGCCTGGTGATGTCGTCGTCGACGCCGGAAGCGGTTCTGGGCTGCTTGGGATGTTCGCGGCTCAGGCCGGCGCGGCTCGGGTCTACTGCCTTGAGCTGAACCCCGAGTTCATCCGGGTCATCGAGGAAAACGCGCGACGCAACGGCCTCGAACACAAGATCATCGCGCGCTGCGGCAACGCGGCCACGTACGAGCTGCCGGAGAAGGTCGACGTTCTCATCAGCGAGGTGATCAGCGCCGGCTTCTTCTTTGAGCCGCAGCTGCAGATCGTCGGGCACCTGCGCAAGTTCCTGAAGCCCGGCGGCGCCGTCGTGCCGAGCCTCATGAAGAATTACGTCGAGCTGATCGACGCCCAGGAGGAGCTGTACGGGCTGCGCCTCAACTTCGACTCGCGCTTCACCGAGTTGGCGGGCGACCACTCACTGAGCCGCGCCGCGCCGTACCTGGACACCGACTTCCTCGACCCCTCCGACCCCATGGTCGATGCCCGGATACGGGTGATGGGCACCGGCGAAGGCATGGCCAACGCCGTAAAGATCACCTACGACATCGAATTCGCGGCGGGTATCTGGGCCGACAAGCCGACAGAGTTCCTGCTCAACCCGCAGATCATTTTCCTGACGACGGGTCCGGTGCAGATTCACGCCGGCCAGGAATACGAAATCTCGCTAAATTACCTGGCCGGCGATTCGCCCCTGACGTGCAAGATTGGGGTTTTGCCGGCAGGCGCATGACGCGGTCACCCGTTCGAGCACCACAATTGTCGGAGTGCTGCTAGCGGCACTCCGACATTTATTTTGATCATTGACACTGGAAGCCCCGGATCGAACGGAAGCTTCCTATGGTCGAAGCCGCAGACATCACGACCGCATCCCTACCGTGGCTCGCACCAACGGCCGGCGGCGTGGGCGCTCTGGCCGCGTGGACGGCGGCGAGCGGCGCGCCACGGCTGGCCTCCTCGGGTACCGACGGCACCATCCAGGTCTGGGATCCCGAGGCCGGTGTCACGATCGGGTCGCCGCTCGTCGGCCACAGCGCGACCGTGCTGAGCCTGGCGGCGTGGACCGGTTCGCACGGGCGGCTGTTGGCATCCACGAGCGAAGACGGCACGATCTGCGTCTGGGACCTCGATGCGGAGGCACCGAGCAGCGCCCAACTCGCCGGACATGACGGCTGGGTGCAGGCGGTGACGTTCTGGGTGGGGGCGGATGGCGCGCCACGGCTCGCGTCGGCGGGTGCTGACGGCACGGTACGCCTGTGGGATCCGCTCAACGGCGAACAGCTCGAACCACCCCTGCTGACCGGCCAGAAACGGCTGGCGGCACTCTCGGCGTGGTCCACTGTGGATGGTGTCCGGCTGGCGGTGGCGGACGGCGAAGGTGCGATCACCGTATGGGATCCGGAGAGCCGTTGCGGTGCCGGCGCCCGGCAGATGAACCACAGCGGTGGTGTGTGGACACTCGCCAGGTGGGCGATGCCCGACGGTGCGCCGCGGTTGGCGTCCGGCGGATACGACGGCACGATCCGGATCTGGCAGCCGGATACCGGGCGTGAGATGGTGCCGCCGCTACGAGGACACGACAACTGGGTACCGGCACTCGCCGCATGGACGGGTGCCGGCGGTGACACCCGGCTGATCTCGGCCAGTACCGACGGGACGGTACGCGTCTGGGACGCGGCAATCGGCGCGCCGGTCGACGTACTGCCGAACCTGACCGGTCCCAACTCGCTGCCGACGCTCGTCACGTGGGTCGGCGCCGCTGGACGCCCCCGGCTGTCGGTGGCCGCCAGCGGCGGGGCGATCCGTTCCTACGACCTGGTGACCGGTCAGCCGACCGGTGAGCCGCTCATCGGCCACGTCGCCGGCATGTGGGCGCTCGCCAACTGGCGGGAGGTCGACGGCACCCGGCTCGCGCGCAGCGGCGATGACGGCATGATCCGGATCTGGAACGCGGATACCGGCCAAGCGGTGGGCCAGCCGCTCACCGGCCATACGGCCGCGGTCTGGGCAATGGTGACGTGGATGGACCCGGCCGGTACGCGGCTCGCGTCGACCGGCGACGACGGAACCGTCCGTGTCTGGGACGGCGCGACCGGCGCCGCGATGGGCGACCCGCTGACCGGGCACGCCGGCTGGGTACCGGGGCTGAGCGCCTGGCAGCGGCCGGACGGCTCGATCGCGCTGGCTTCGGCCGGCATCGACGGGACGATCCGCCGCTGGGATCCGCGGAGAGTCGACGAGATCGGCGACCCGCTACAGGGGCACGACGGTTGGGTGTTGTCGGTCGTGTCGTGGCAGGGACCAGACGGCTGCCGGTTGGCGTCCGGAGGCGTCGACGGCACGATCCGGCGCTGGGATCCGGAGAGTGGCACGCCGGTCGGCCCTCCCGTGGTGGCGCACGACGGCTGGGTCCGGGTCCTGGCGGTCTGGCAGGACGGCACCCGGACATTGCTGGTCTCCGGTGGCTACGACGGGACGGTACGAGTCTGGGACGCCGACACTGGCGCGGCGCTCGGCCCTCCCCTGACCGGTCACACGGGACGGGTGAGTGCCCTGGCCATATGGACGGCGGCCGACGGCGGCCCCCGGTTGGCGTCGGGCGGTGCCGACGGCGTCATCTGTCTGTGGAACCTGGACGCCCACGAGCGGATCGGTGACCGTCTCGGCGGGCACGTCGCTGGCATCTGGGCGCTGACGAGCTGGTACGACCCGGATACCGGCGTCCGGCTGGCGTCGGCGGGACAGGACGGGTCGGTGCGGCTGTGGGACCCGGAGCGCGGGCACGCGGTACGCACCATCGAGATCGGCCCGGTTTCGATGTGGGGCGTGTCGGACGCGCCGACCCGGCGGGACGTGATCGGCCGGCAGCCGCTCGCCGACGCGATCGCCGACCAGCTCCGGCAGCCGCCCGGCGATCTGAATTCGGCCCACGGTGACGGGCCGACCGTCGTGAGCGTCGAAGGGCCGTGGGGATGTGGCAAGAGCACGCTGATGAACCTGGTGCGCGAACGGCTACCCACGCCGACGGCACGGATCGCGACGTCGGAGCGGCATCTGACGGTACGCGCCGTGCTACGCGCGATCCGGCGGTACGCGGCACGCCCGGCCCGGCAGGAGCCAGCTCCACCACCGGCGCCGACCGCGATGGTGACCGCGTGGTTCAACCCGTGGGCGTATCAGTCCGGGGAACAGGTCTGGGCCGGTCTCGCCAACGAGATCATCGAGGCGGCGGGCGACGTGCTGTACCCGACCGAGCCCGACCGCGAGCACTACTGGCTGGTGCGGAACCTGGGGCGGATCGATCGGTACGCGCTGGGCCGCTCGCTGCGCCAGCGCACCCGCTCACCGATCCTCGGTATCGGCATGGTGGCGCTGGTCGTACCGCTGCTGCTCGCGATCGTCCGGCTGGACGCGCCGGTCTGGGCGATCGCCGTCGCGGCAGCGACCGTCGTCGCCGGCGCCTTGCACACGGTGTGGCGGCGATGGTTCGGCAAAGCGGTCAGCTACCTGCCGACCGACCTGTTGACCGGTCCGGTCGCCGAGGGCACGCAGGTCGGCGGCGACGAGCAGAAGGATGCCGACAGCGACCCACTGCGCAGGGCCCGCACCGGTGCCCTGTACCTGCACCAGCACAACATCGGCGACCTGGTCGACGACCTGGCCGCCGCCGGATATGGACTCGTGGTCTTCGTGGACGACATCGACCGATGCCGCCCGGGCACGATCGCCGAGGTGTTCGAGGCGATCAACCTGTTCTTGTCCAATGTGGCCTCGCGTGGCGGGCTGCGAGCCCACTTCGTCGTCGGACTCGACTCGGCGGTCGTCGCCAGCCACCTGGACACCACGTACGGCAAGCACACCGACCCTGCGGCGGCGCTGCACGGCGACGATCCCTCACCGGGTTGGGCGTTCCTGCGCAAGCTCATCCAGTTGCCGGTGCTCGTGCCGGAGATACCCGACGATGGCGTGCGGCGTCTCGTCGACGAGGTGACGGCGCCCGGCCCGGCAGCCGAAAGGCCCGCCGTCAGGGCACCCGCTGTTGCGGTGGCACCGCCAGCACACGCGCGGCCGATCGCCGCGCTGGCGGCCCCGTCGCGGGCCAGGCCCACCACCCGGAAGGCGCCACGGCCACGCACCCCGGTCGACACGATCACCTGGCGGTCCGCCGAGGGGCATCCGGAGGTACGTGACCTGCTGATCCGCCGGCTGTCGGGACAGTTCAACAGATCGGTACGGGAGGCCAAGCGCCTGATCAACGTCTGGCAGTTCTACGAACGGATCATGGAGGTGGTCGAGCCGCTCGCCGAACCGGACGCGATGGTGGTTCGTGCCCGACGCCTGATCATCCTGGCCGAGATCGTCACCCGCTGGCCGGCGCTCCAGCGCGGCCTGCACCGGCACGTGAACGGCCAGCGCGGGTTGCAGTTGCTCGCGGCGGCGGCCGGCGACGAGCTCGCCTGGAAGCAGGCGGCGGTGGCCCTCGGCCTGGACGGTCAGCCGGCCATGACCGGCCTGCGGTCGCTGCTGCGCGACGAGGACGGTCCAGCCGTCGCCGACCTGGCCGCGCGGCTCATGTGAAGCGGTGTGGCCGCAGTTGCGACAGATAGCGGTCGAGCCGGCCGTCGACCAGGGCCGCTCCCAGGTCCGGCCCGACCGACTCGGCGAGTTCGTGGGCGTACGGACGCACCGTCGCCACCGTCCCGCTGACCAGGCGGCGCGCGGCCGCGTACACGTCGGATGGTGAACCGCCGGCGAGGCCGAGACAGGTGAGCATGGCCTCGCGGTAGCCGGGCGGCGCGGCCGGTAGGCCGAGCGCCGCCTCCAGGGCCTCGCGGCGGCTGGCGACGGTGACCGACGGGTTCGCGAGCCGGAGCACGGACGGGCAGCGGCGGGCGAGGTCGCTGGCCGCGAAGCGCCCGCCGAGGTCGTCGCCGGCGGCGAACGCGCCGGCGACCTTGCCGAGGCCGGCGACCAGCGCTTCGAGCTCGGGCCGCGCGGGTGGCTGATTGATCTCGGTACGGTCGAGCCGCTCGCGCCACTCGCTGGCGGCCCACAGCACCCGCATCGGCGAGCGTACCGGCAGCCCGAAGGCCCAGTCGGCGGGTGCGGCGACGTGTGCGGCCCAGGATGCCGCGTCGGTCATGGCGATGGAGAGGTGCACGAGGCGCCCGACGCCGGTCTCGGCCAGGTACGCCGGGTACGTCTCGTAGCTGGAGCCGGTGACGATCACGTCGAGGTCGACGTCGCTGTACGGGGTGGCGGCGGCGCGGGCGTAGCTGCCGCGCAACAGGATCCCGACCACGGGTGGGCCGGCCGCCGTCCGCAACCGGTCCACCCACTCCCCCAGGAAGCCCGACTCGACGACCGGCATTTCGATCACGGCGTCATCGTGCCGTACGCCCCGATCCAAGAGCAATATTCACCTCAGTGTCCGATGAATCGCATTGCTGCCTCGGCGTACCGTTCTCCCGCGACCGCGCCGGGTGGGACCGCGGCGGTGAGCCGGGCGAGCTGATCGGCGGTGAGCCGAAGGTCGGCGGCCGCGGTGTTCTCCTCCAGGTACTTCACGCGCCTGGTGCCGGGGATCGCCACCACCTCGTCGCCCTGGGCGAGCAGCCAGGCGAGCGCCGCCTGTGCGGGCGTACAGCCGATCTCGGCGGCCACCTCGCGGACCCGCTCGACGAGGGCGAGGTTGGCGTCGAGGTTCTCGGGCGCGAACCGCGGTGCCGCGGTGGCCCGGAAGTCTCCGTCGCCGAGTTGCGCGGTCGAGGTGATCGCGCCGGTGAGCAGCCCGCGCCCGACCGGCGAGTACGCGACCAGGGTCACGCCGAGTTCGCGGCAGGTGGCGAGCATCTCCCGCTCGACGTCGCGGCTGAACAGCGAGTACTCCATCTGCACCGCGGCGATCGGATGGATCGCGTGGGCCGCCCGCAGCGTCGCCGGGCTGACCTCGGACAGGCCGAGGTGGCGCACCTTGCCGGCGGCGACCAGTGCGGCCATCGCGCCGACGGTCTCCTCGATGGGGGTGGCCGGGTCACGCCGGTGCAGGTAGTACAGGTCGATCGTGTCGATGCCGAGCCGCGACAGGGACGCGTCGCAGGCCTCGGTGGCCCACTCGGCGCTGCTGTCGACGCGGGTGCCGGGCGTGGCCGAGTGCGAGGCGCCGGGCGGCATGCGGATGCCGAACTTGGTGGCCAGGTACACGTCTGCCCGGCGGGCCTGGACGACCGGCGCGAGCAGCCGCTCGTTGGCGCCGGCGCCGTACGCGTCGGACGTGTCGAGGTGGTTGACGCCGAGGTCGAGTGCCCGGTGCAGGGTGCGAGTGGATTCGGCGTCGTCCGTCGGGCCGTACGCCACGCTCATGCCCATGCATCCGAGGCCGATGGGTGCGACGTCGGCGTCGGCGATCTTTCGCGTCACAGCAGTTCCCGCTCCATCTTCTCGTAGATGTCGATCTTGTAGTTGAGCACCTTGAGGTCCTCTTCCAGCTCGCCGATGCGGGCCAGTACCCGATCCCGGTGCGCCTCGAAGAGCGCCCGGCGCTCGCCGAGCGTGCGGTCGCCCTGGCGGGCCAGCTCCGCGTAGCGACGCATGTCACGTACCGGCATTCCGGTGCGCCGCAGCCGGGTCAGCAGTACCAGCCAGTCGACGTCCTGATCGGAGTACCGCCGGCGGCCGGCCGAGTCGCGGTCGACCGGCTCCACCAGCCCTTCCTGCTCGTACCAGCGCAGCGTGTAGGTGGTGAGTCCGACCCGTTCCGCCGCCTCGCTCACGGTCATCGTCATGCCTCAAGAGTTCCAGTTCGAGCACACTCGAAGTCAAGCCCTGATTGCGCTGTTCCAAGATTTCATCTAGCGTTGAGTTCATCAGGCGTTGAATTCTTCTAAGGAGCGCACATGGACACCGCGATCGAGGTCCGTGACCTCGTGATCGAGCGCGGTAAGAGAACCGTGCTGCACGGCTTCACCTGCACGATCCCGCGCGGCAGCGTCACCGGCCTGCTCGGACCGAGCGGCAGCGGCAAGACCACGCTCATGCGGGCGATCGTGGGCGTGCAGATCGTCAAGTCCGGCTCGATCACCGTCTTCGGCGAGCCGGCCGGATCGGCGCCACTGCGCCACCGGATGGGCTACCTCACACAGGCGCCGAGCGTCTACGCCGACCTGACCGTGCGGGAAAACGCGCGATACTTCGCCGCGCTGTACGGGCTGGGTGCCGCCGAGGCCGACCAGGCGGTCGCCGACGTCGGGCTCAAGAAGGCGGCCGGCCAGTTGGTCGGCACCCTCTCCGGCGGGCAGCGCAGCCGCGCCTCGCTGGCGTGCGCGATCGTCGGCAACCCCGACCTGGTCATCCTCGACGAGCCCACCGTCGGGCAGGACCCGGTGCTGCGCGACGAGCTGTGGAAGAGGTTCCAGGAGATGGCCGCGAACGGCGCCACGCTGCTGGTCTCCAGCCACGTCATGGACGAGGCGGCCCGCTGCGAGCGGCTGCTGCTGATCCGGGAGGGCCGGCTCATCGCCGACGACACTCCCGCCGCGGTGCGGGCGAGCGCCGGCACCGACGACCTCGACGAGGCGTTCCTGCGCCTCATCCGCGCGCAAGGGGTGGCGGCGTGAATCTCCGAATCTTGACTGTGACGACCGGGCGCATCCTGCGCCAGCTGCGCCACGACCGGCGCACGATCGCGCTGCTGCTGCTGGTACCCGTCGTGCTGCTGACCCTGCTGTACTTCATGTTCGACGACCAGCCGCAGGTCTTCGACCGGATCGCCCTGGTCATGCTGGGCGTCTTCCCGTTCATCATCATGTTCCTGGTGACCAGCATCGCGATGCTCCGCGAGCGCACCACCGGCACGCTCGAACGGCTGCTGACCACGCCACTCAACAAGGTCGACCTCCTCTTCGGATACGGGATCGCCTTCGGTATCGCGGCGGCGGCACAGGCGGCGGTGGCCTCGGCCGTGGCGTACTGGCTCTTCGGCCTCGACACGCAGGGCAGCCCGGCGCTGGTGATCCTGATCGCGGTGGTCAACGCCGTGCTCGGCGTGGCGCTCGGCCTGTTGTGCAGCGCTTTCGCCCGTACGGAGTTCCAGGCCGTACAGTTCCTACCGGTGGTGGCGTTCCCGCAGATCATGCTCTGCGGGTTGTTCGTCGCCCGTGACCAGATGGTGGGTTGGTTGGAGGCGATCAGCGACGTGCTGCCGCTGTCGTACGCGGTGGAGGCGCTCCAAGAGGTTGGCGTCCACACCGATCCCACCGGCACGATGTGGCGCGACCTGGCGATCGTCGCCGGCGCCGTGATAGTCGCTCTCGTACTGGCCGCCGCGACCCTGCGCCGGCGCACCGCCTGAGGATTCGCGCGATGGCACGACGCACCGGGCGACGCCCCGGCAACCCCGACACCCGCGAGGCGATCCTCGCCGCGGCACGGGAGGCGTTCGCCGAACGCGGGTTCGACGCGGCATCCATCCGCGGCATCGCCACCAGCGCCGGGGTCGACCCGGCGCTGGTGCACCACTATTTCGGCACCAAGGAGCAGCTCTTCCGGGCCTGCATGGACTTCCCGATCGACCCGTCGACCGTGCTGCCCCAGGTGCTGGACGGCGGCATGGACGGGATCGGCGAGCGGCTGGTCCGCATGTTCCTGTCCGTCTGGGACTCGCCCGCCGGCGCGGCGGGCGTCGCGCTGATGCGCTCCGCCCTCAGCAACGAATGGACCGCGCGCCTGTTGCGCGAGTTCGTCACGACACAGATGCTCCGGTACGTCCTGCCGAAGTTGAGCGTGGAGCCTGGCGAGGCCCGGCTTCGGGCCAGCCTCGTGGCCAGCCAGATGGCCGGGCTCGCCATGGTCCGGTACGTGCTGAAGCTGGAGCCGCTCGCCTCCGCCCCGCCCGACGTGGTGATCTCGGCGATAGCCCCGACCATCCAGCGCTACGTCGCCGGCCCTCTCCAAGCGTGATCAGGGCGTCCCTCAAGCCGTTAGAGCGACTTGAGGGACGCCCTGATCACGGTGGGGGCTAGCGGGAGTAGAACTCGACGACGAGCTGCTCGTCGCAGAGCACCGGCACCTCGCGCCGCGCGGGCTCCTTGAGCAGCGTCACCCGCAGGTCGGAGAGCGCGACCGACAGGTACGGCGGGGTGGGGCCGTCGGCGTGCGCACCGGCGGCCGCGATCTGGAAGGGCGGCTTCTGCCGGCTCGACTCGCGCACGGCCACGACCTGGTAGGGCTTGAGCCGGTACGACGGGATGTCGACCTTGCGACCGTCCACAGTGAAGTGACCGTGCGCCACGAGTTGGCGGGCCTGGTAGATCGTGCGGGCCAGCCCGGAGCGCACCACGACCGCGTCGAGCCGCCGCTCCAGCAGGCTGACCAGGCGCTCGCCGGTCTTGTCGGTGCTGCGGGCCGCCTCTTCGAAGGCGCGCCGCAGCTGCGCCTCGCTGATGTTGTACTGGTGCCGCAGCCGCTGCTTCTCCAGCAGCCGCACCTGGTAGTCGGAGGTCTTGCGCCGCGTCCGACCGTGCACACCGGGCGGGAATGGCCGGCGCTCGAAGTACTTCACGCACTTCCGCGTCAGCGGGATGCCGAGCGCCCGGGAGATCTTCGCCTTCGGTCGGGCCTGGTTCACGTAGACGCCTCCTGACAGGATAAGTTAGCCTTGCCTTACTAAGCTTAGCCTAACCGGAGGTCAACGATGCAGCCCAGCCCCGCCGAGGTCGCCCGCACGCTGGCGGCCGGCCGGCTTTCCGGTAACGCGCACATCGCCTGCCGGCCCGGCCCGTACCGCGTGCGGCACGCCACCGATCGGGCTGGACGTGTTTTGATGCTGGTCCCCGCCGACAGCGACCTGACCCGCGCGCTGCGCCCCACGGACGGCGCCGACGACATCGCGGTCGTCCTCGACGTCCCCGACGTACCGCCGGTGGCCGGCTCACCGTCGCTCGGGCGGGTGTGGGTGTCCGGCTGGGCCGTGGCGCTCGACGGTGCCGAGGCGCGCGAGGCGGCTCTCGACTTCGCCGACTGCGACCCGACCGGCGACCTGCTCGACGTCGGCGAGAGCCAGGTGCTGTACCGGATGGAGCCGGCCGAGGTGCGGCTGGAACGGGCCGGCGGCACGGTCGAGGTGGACCCGGACGAGTACGCCGCCGCCGAGCCCGACCCGCTGCACCACATCGAGTGGGACCTGCTCACCGACCTGGCCGACCACCACGTACCGGAGATGACGGGCTTCATCGAGCGCCAACTCGCCGGCAGCGGCCACACCGCACCGGCCGGCCCGACACCTCGCGTGGTCCGCCTGGACCGCTACGGCTTCGTGGTGACCCTGGGCCCGCCACCCGCCGAGTACCGCGTCCGCCTGGCCTTCCCGCGCCCGGTAGAGGACCGCGCCGACCTGGCCCGCCTACTCCACCCCGTGCTGTGCCGCCACTGCGGCTCCCCCACCACCACAGCGTGATCAGGGCGTCCCTGAAGTCGTTAGAACGACTTGAGGGACGCCCTGATCACCGCGCGCGTCAGCGGGTTTGCTCCAGCCAGCTCGCGTACAGGCGGGCGTAGACGCTGTCGGGGTTCTCCAGCAGCGACGCGTGGGGGCCGCGCTGGACCACCTCGCCCTTGTCGACCACGATGACCTCGTCGGCGGCCTGGGCTGTCGACAGGCGGTGGGCGATCGCCACCGTGGTGCGGCCGCGGGTGACCGCGTCCAGGGTGCGTTGCAGGCGCACCTCGGTCGCGGGGTCGACCGCGCTGGTCGCCTCGTCGAGCACCAACAGGTCCGGGTCCGCCACGTACGCCCGGGCCAGCGCCACGAGTTGCCGCTCACCGACGCTCAGCGCCTCACCGCGCTCGCCCACCGGTGTGTCGGCGCCGTGCGGCAGGCCCTCGACCCAGTCCGCCAGGCCCAGCTCGGCGAACGCCAGCGCGAGCTGGGCGTCGCCCAGCCCCGGGTGTCCAAAGCGGACGTTCTCGGCCACGGTCGCGTCGAAGAGGAACCCGTCCTGCGGCACCATCACGACGCGGCTGCGCAGCGACGCGAACCGCACGCGGTCGAGCGGTGCGCCCGACAGCAGTACGGCGCCCTCGCTCGGGTCCATGAGCCGGGTCAGCAGCTTGGCGAACGTGGTCTTCCCGCTCCCCGTCTCGCCGACGACGGCCACCCGGGTCTTCGCCGGTATCTCCAGGTCCACATCGGACAGGACGCGAGGGCCGTCCGGATACGCGAACGAGACGTGGTCGAAGCGGACGTCGAGGGGACCGGCCGGCAGGTCGACGCCGTCTGCCACCGGGTCTGCCACGTCGGGCTCGATGTCCAGCACGTCGAGTACCCGGCGCCAGCCCGCGACCGCGTTCTGCGCCTCGTTGAGCACCTCGGTCGCGATCTGCACCGGCTGGACGAACATCGTCACCAGGAACAGGAACGCGGTGAGCTGGCCGATGCTGATCTGACCGTCGACGCCGAGCAGTACGCCGATCACCACCACGGCACCGAGGGCGATACCCGCGGCCAGTTCCCCGGTGGAGAACCCGGTGACGCTCAACCGGAGCGCCCGCTGCTGCGCCCTGCGCTGCCCCTCGATCGCCTCGTTCAGCCGGGTCGCGGTGCGCCCGGACACCCCGTACGCCCGGATGACCTCGGCGCCCACCACGCTTTCCGACACGGCCGCGAGCATGGCGCCGGTGCGCTCCCGGACGACCCCGTACGCCCCGCGCAGCCGCCGCTGAAACGCCCGGATCACGATCACCGCGGGCAGGAACGCGCCGAAAACGACGAGCGTGAGCTGCCACGAGTACACCGTCATGACGATCGACGTGACCGCGACCTGGCCGAGGCTGATCAGCAGGATCACGCCGCCCCACTGGAGGAACTGGGTGATCTGGTCGACGTCGCTCGTCACCCGCGACACCAGCGAACCGCGCCGCTCCGACTGCTGGTGCAGCATCGACAGGTCGTGGATGTGCCGGAAGGTGCGGATCCGCACGTTGGCGAGCGCGGTCTCGCTCACCGTGAACAGGCGGCGCATCATCAGGTACCCGCACAGGGTGGTGATCGCCAGTACCCCGACGGTGGCCGCCACGACGGCGCTCACCACCCCGAGATCGGGGCCGCCCGGCGCGCGCACGCCGCGGTCGATGCCCTGCTGGATCGCCACCGGTACGGCGGCCCGCCCGGCCATGGACACGAGCGCGAAGAACAGGGTGCCGGCGAGCCCCGCGCGCAGCTCGGGCGACAGGGCCAGCCCGCGTCGCAGCGTGTTCACGGGGTCACCTCCTCATATGCGTGCTCGCGTTCGCGTTCCGCCTCGGCCTTCTCGTAGGCGGTGACAAGGTCCGCGTACCCGGAGACGGTGGCCAGCAGCTCGGGGTGCGTCCCGTGCGCGATCACCCGGCCGTGCTCGATGTAGACCACCTCGTCGGCGAGCGCGATCGTGGCCCGGCGGTACGCGACCACCAGGATCGAGGCGCTCGCGTCGGCAGAGCGCAGGGACGCCAGGATCGCCGCCTCCACTCTCGGGTCGACGGCACTGGTGGCGTCGTCGAGTACCAGGAGCCGCGGGTGGCCGGCGAGGGCGCGGGCCAGTGTCAGCCGTTGCCGCTGCCCACCGGAGAGCGAGGTGCCGCGCTCGCCCACCATCGTGTCGAGCCCGTCGGGCAGCCGCGCGACGAACCCGTCGGCCTCCGCCAGCCGGAGCGCCGCCCAGATGTCCTCATCGGTCAGTCCCGGCCTGTCCAGGCCGACGTTGGCCCGGACCGTGTCGTCGAACACGAACGGCACCTGCGGCACCAGCGCGATCGAGCCGGCCAGCGCGTCACCGGACAGCGACCGCAGATCGGCGCCGTCGAGGCGCACCGCTCCCGCGGCCGGGTCGACGAGGCGGGCCGCCAGCGAGGCGATCGTCGACTTGCCGGAGCCGGTCGGCCCCACGAGCGCCACCGTCTTGCCCTCCGCGACGGTGAAGCACACATCGTGGAGGACGGTGCTGTCGTCGTACCCGAAAGACACCTGCTCGAAGCCGATCGCGGCCGGCGTGCGCCGCTCCTCGGTGGACGCTGTGCCATAAGGCATCTCGCCCGTGGCTGTCAGGACGCGCTGGACGCGGTCCCAGCCGGCGACGCTGCGCGGCAGTTCGGCGAGCACCCAGCCGATCGCGCGCACCGGGAACGCCAGCACGGTGAACAGGAACGCGACGCTGACCAGCTCGGTGACCGTCACCGCGCCCTGGCTGAGCCGCCACGAGCCGACCAGCAGCACCGCGAGCGTGCCCAGGCTGGGCAGCGTGTCCAGTACCGGGTCGAACAGCCCCCGCAGCCGGCCGACGTTGATCAGCGCGTCGCGCAGCTCGCGGGCGCGGGCCGCGAACCGGTCGGTCTCCTCCGCCTCGCGCCCCATCGCCTTGACCACCAGCGCGCCGTCGAAGCTCTCGTGCGCGATCGCGCTCACTTCGGCGCGCAACTGCTGCGCGCGGGCCTGGCGGGGAGCCATGCGGCGGGAGTACACGACGTTGAGGCCGAAGAGCGCCGGGAAGATCAGCACGCCGACGAGCGCGAGCACCCAGTCGGTGGCGAACAGCGACACGAACGCCGCCAGCAGCATCACCACCGTGCCGACCGCGAACGGCAGCGGCGCGATGGGGAACCAGGTCGCTTCGACGTCGGAGTTCGCGTTGGAGAGCAGCGTGCCCGTGGCGTTACGGTGGTGCCAGGAGACCGGCAGGTCCAGATAGCGGCGGGTCACGCGGCGACGGTAAAGGGCCTGGAGCCGGAACTGCATGAACCCCGCGCCCAGCCGCCGCCCGAAGATGGCACCCACCTTGAGCACGCTCAACCCGAGCAGCGCGGCGGCGATCAGCCAGAGGAGTCCGGTGTCGGCGCGACCGTCCTCCAGCGACGGCACGACCACCTCGCCGACGATCGCGCCCACGATGAACGCGCTGCCCACCGTCAGCAGCCCGAAGAACGCGCTGCCCACCACGCCAGCCGTAAAGATCCACGGCTCCTCGCGGATGCCGTGCCCGAGGACGCGCATGCCTCTACTCAGCACGTCTCGGCTCGTCTTGTCGGTCACGCACTCCCCCGCCGTAAGTACTCCCGGTCCATAACATCCTTACCAAAGCGATCCGTTACACGGTTGTGTCGGCGGTCACAGATACGCTCGTGGCGTGGCTTCGTACGCACAAGACGAACGTCGAGCACTCGCCGATCTGTTCCTCGCGGTGGGGCCAGACGCACCAACCCTGTGCGAGGGCTGGACCACGCGCGACCTCGCCGCGCACATCGTGATGCGAGAGCGCCGGCCCGACGCCGCCGCCGGCATCGTTGTCGGCGCGCTGAGCGGCCACGCCGAGCGGGTGCGCCGAAAGCTCGCCGACAAGCCCTACCCCGAGCTGGTCGGCCTCGTGCGCACGGCACCCTGGTGGAGCCCGGTGAGCAATCCTCTCACCGACGCCTCGGTCAACACCCTCGAATTTTTCATCCACCACGAAGACGTGCGCCGGGCCGCGCCCGGCTGGCGGGCCCGCGAGCTGCCGCACGACTTCCAGAAAACCCTGTGGCGGCGAGCCAGGGGTTCGGCTCGGCTCGCGCTGCGCCGCGTGCGCGCCGCCGTGCTCATCCAGGCTCCCGGGTACGGCGAGACGACCGCCGGTGCCGGAGGGCAGCGGGTACGCCTGATCGGTCCACCGGGCGAGCTGGCCCTTTTCCTGAGCGGCCGCCAACGAGCGACCCGCGTCCAGGTAGACGCCCCACCCCCCGTGGCCGACCACCTCCGCACCGCCCGCTTGGGCATCTAACCCCGCCGCCCCCGCGCCCCGCGCGGCGTCAGTCGTCCTTCTCGCGGCTGATCGCGGGCTTGCCCGCCGTGCAGACGACCTTGACCTCGACCCGCTCGCTACCGCGAGCGAACTCCACCTCGGCCTCGTCGTCCGGCCCCGGGTCCGCCTCGACCACGCTGTACCCCTGTTCGGGCGCCCACGACAGCAGCGTGACCAGCCCGTTCTCGCACGTCGCCACGATCGTGCCGGCAGCGCTCGTGAGCACGGTGCCACCGCCCTGGCCCGCGCTCGCGTGTGGCGACACGGTGACACCGGGCCGTGCGGACGCGAGCCGCTCCTCGACCTCACGCTCGCTCAGCGTCGCCGCGGCCGTGCCCGTGATGCCATCCCCGATGACCCGCACAGCCGCGAGCCCGGTCAGCGTCGCGACGGTCGCGGCCACCAGCCAGCCCGCAACGGCCAGGAGCGTAGGACGGCTCATGCCCCGACTATGCCCCCTCCACCGTTAAAGCCAGCGCCAAGCACCCCTAACAGCCGGTTAACGCGCCGCCGAATCTGGCGGGACCGCACCACGATTCCGGCGCTGCCAGGATGGCCGAGTGCATGTCTTCATCGACGAGTCGATGCGACGCGACCTCTTCCTGCTGTGTGCGGTGACATACGAGTCGCGATCCCTCGCGGCGGCGCGCGCCATGGTGCGCCGGCTCTGTGGGCGGGGCAGAACCGCATTCACATGACCAAGGAACGCGCCAGTCGGCGTCGCGAGATTCTCAGCGCCGTCGTCGACTCGCCGGTGCAAGCCCGCATCTACATCTCAACAGGTCGTCCGGTGGAGGCGCGCCGCCGGTGCCTCGCACACATGCTCCACGACCTGGCCACGCTGGGTGCCCGCGTACATCGGATAGCGTTCGAGTCCGCTGGCGAGCCGGAAGACAACCGCGACCGCGCCACGATCGTCTCATCCCGCCACCTGTACCCGTCGCTGCATGAGACGTCGTACGAACACTTCCGGCCGCACGAAGAGCCGCTGCTCTCCATCGCCGATGTGATCGCGTGGGCGTACGGAGCCGGCGGGATGTGGCGGCAGCAAGTAGAGGGGGTCGTCGAGAAGGTCGTCGCTTTGGACGAAAACGGACCCTGAACAGCGCGAAACCCGATCCCAAACCGTCCGGAGAGAGATCGGGCCCACTTCCTCGGGCTAAGCAGCCCTCGACGGTTCAATGATGCCACTGGGCTCTCGGACCTCGCAACAGGCATCGCCACCGTTAAAGCCAGCGCCGGCGGACGCTAATGGATGGTTAACGTGCGCCTGGCAGGGCGGTGGGACGGATACGGTGCGAGGGTGGCCCGGCTGCTGCTGATCGAAGACGACCCCGCCATCCGTACGCCGCTGCTGCGGGCGCTGCGCGAGCGCGGGCACGCGGTGGCCGCCGCGCACACCGCCATGGGCGGCCTGCAGACCGCTCTCGACGAACGGCCCGACCTCGTCGTGCTCGACCTTGGCCTGCCCGATCTCGACGGGCTCGAACTGCTGCGGATGCTGCGGGGCGTCAGCACGGTACCCGTCATTATCGCCACGGCGCGTGACGACGAGCGGGAGATCGTGCGCGGCCTCGACGCCGGCGCCGACGACTATGTGGTGAAGCCCTTCACGGCGGCGCAGCTCGACGCGCGGGTGCGCGCGGTGCTGCGGCGCGGCGCCGGCGACCCGGACGAGAGCGCCGTCGTCGTGGGCGAGCTCCGCGTCGACCCTCGCTCTCGCGAGGCGAGCCTTGGCGGTACCGCGCTCGACCTGACGCCGCGCGAGTTCGACCTGCTGCACCACCTTGCCAGCCGCGCCGGCCAGGTCGTGTCCAAACGCGAGCTGCTGACCGAGGTGTGGCAGGTGCCCTACGGCAGTACCGACAAGACGGTCGACGTGCACCTGTCCTGGTTGCGCCGCAAGCTCGGCGAGACCGCCCAGGAGCCCCGATACTTGCACACCGTGCGCGGCGTCGGCGTACGCCTCACGGCACCGTCATGAGACGCCGGCTCGCGCTGCTGGTGGCCGCGACGACCTGCCTGGTGCTGGTGGCGTTCCTGGTGCCGCTGGCCGTGCTGCTGCGAGCGGTCGCAGCAGACCGCGCGGTGGTGGCGGCCACCGCGGAGGTCCAGTCGCTCGTACCGTTCGCCGCCACCGCCTCACTGACGGAGCTGACCGACCTGGCCGGACGCTCGTCCCGTCCAGTCACCGTGTACCTGCCGGACGGTTCGGTGCTTGGGGCGCCGGCTGGGCGTACCCCCGCTGTGGAACTCGCCGCGCGGGGCAACAGTTTGACGGCGGCTGCCCACGGCGGACGCGAGATCGTGGTGGGCGTGCAGGGGCGTTCCGACGGCGCTGTCGTGCTGCGGACCTTCGTCCCGGACGCCGAGCTGTCGCGCGGGGTGACCCGCGCGTGGCTGGTGCTCGCCGGGCTGGGGCTGACGCTCGTACTGCTGGGCCTCTTCGTGGCCGACTGGCTCGCGCGCAGCCTGATCCGGCCGATCGGTGAGCTGTCCGCCGTGTCGCACCGGCTCGCACACGCCGAGCTGACCGCCCGAGCCACCCCCGCCGGGCCGCCCGAGCTACGTGAGGTGGCCGGCGCCCTCAACCATCTGGCCGGCCGCATCCAGGATCTCCTTCGAGCCGAACGTGAGGACGTGGCCGACCTGTCGCACCGGCTGCGTACGCCGCTGACCGCCCTGCGGCTGGAGGCCGAGTCACTGGGTGACCCGGCCGAGGCGTCCCGCGTGACCGCGGCCGTCGACGGGCTCGAACGCGCGGTGACCGGGCTGATCCGTGAGGCGCGACGACCGTCTGGCGCGCCTGTGGAACCGTGTGACGCCGCTGCTGTGGTGCGCGAGCGGGTCGCGTTCTGGTCGGTACTGGCCGAGGACACCGGTCGCACCGTCACCCTCGACCTCGCACCCGGCCCGCTGATGGTGGCCACCGGCGCTGATGACCTGGGTGCGGCGATCGACGCGGTACTGGGCAACGTGTTCGCGCACACGCCGGACGGGACGGGGTTCGCGGTGACACTGACGGCGGACGCGGTGTTGACGGTGGCCGATGAGGGCCCCGGCCTCCCGCCCGACGTGGCCGAACGCGGCGCGAGCGGGGCCGGTTCCACGGGCCTCGGCCTCGACATCGCCCGCCGCGCCGCCCGCACCCTGACCGTGTCCGCCAGCCCGCGCGGCGGCGCGGTAGTAACACTCCACCTGTAAGTGATCAGGGCGTCCCTCAAGTCGCTAGGGCGACTTGAGGGACGCCCTGATCACGGAGTGGGGGGCCGGGAAGCGGGGGCTTTAACCCGGGCTTAGGGATCGCACAGCGTGCCGCTAGCGCGTTCTCGGCGAATGTACAGATCAAGGAGGTGCGTTATGACGCGCAAAACGATTTTGGCTCTGGCCGCCGGTGGCTTCGCTGCTCTCGCTATCACCGGCACGGCGCTCGCGGCGGGCGAGCCCACCTCGCCCCCGCCGACGCCGGTCCTGTCGCAAACGACGACCCCGACCACCCCCACGAGCACGGCTCCCGGCGATGATGCGATCGCGCGGGAACGGGCGGTCGAGATCGCGCTGGCCGAGGCTGGTGGCGGCCAGGTGACCGAGGTCGAGCGGGAGCGGGAGCATGACCGCCCGACGTGGAAGGTCGAGATCGTGAACGGTGCCACCGAGCACGAGGTGTACGTCGACCGCGAGAACGGTCAGATCGTGAAGTCCGAGCGTGAAGCGGCCGACGACGACGGTGACGACCGGGACGACGCTGACGACCGAGACGACGATGGCCCCGACGACGACCGCTACGACGATCGTGACGACCACGACGACGACTAACGGTCAGGCATCGCGTGCGGCCCGGCACACCGCCGGGCCGCACGCGGATACAACGCCGGGCCGCCGCACGCCGCTGGATAGGGTCGAAACGTGATCTTTCGCGAAGCGGTACTCGCCGATCTGCCCGCCATTCTCGCCATGCTCGTCGACGACCAGCTCGGCGCGAGCCGTGACGTGGCGGTCGTGGATGAGCGGTACCAGCGGGCTTTCGCGGACATCACGGCTGATCCTCGCAACATGCTCGCGGTCGCCGACGACAGCGGCGAGGTGGTCGGGTGCATGCAGATCACGTACATCCCGGGGCTGAGCCGGCACGGCGCCGAGCGGTCGCAGATCGAGGCGGTGCGGGTACGGGCGGATCGGCGGGGCTCCGGGCTCGGGCAGCGGTTCATGGGGTGGGCGATCGACCAGGCGCGCGAGCGGGGATGCGCGCTCATGCAGCTCACCACCGACAAGTCGCGCGCCGACGCGCACCGTTTCTATGCGAGGCTCGGATTTGTCGCCAGCCACGAGGGCATGAAACTTAAGCTGTAAAGCTGGGTCTAGCGGCAGAGACGCAGGGCGACTACCGTACGGTAACCTCGCAGTAACGTGACGGTGGTCACCCTGGCTTTGAATAAGGCGGCCCTCGCAATGGCTATTGACGTTCCCTACCAGTCCATTCCGGACATGTTTCTTAAGCGCGTCGCCGCGACCCCAGACAAGGACGCGTTCGCCCACCCGGCCCCGGACGACTCCGGACCGGTGTGGCTCACCTGGGGCAAGGTCGGCGAGCGGGCCAAGGCGGTCGCGGCCGGCCTGCGCGGCCTCGGTGTCGAGACCGAAGACCGGGTGGCGATCATCAGCAACACCCGGCTCGAATGGGTCATCGCCGACCTCGGCATCATGTGCGCGGGCGGCGCCACCACCACGGTTTACCCGACGACCGAGCCCGAAGATGTCGCGTACATCGTGGGCGACTCGGGCTCGAAGGTCATCGTCGCGGAAGACAAGGGGCAGGCGGCGAAGCTCAACAGCGCCACCCTGCCCGGGGTGACCCACGTGATCCTGATCGACGGTGCGGCTGACCCCACCGCGACGCCGACGCAGCTCACGCTCGCCGAGTTGGAGGCGCGCGGCACGGCGCAGCTGGCGGCCGATCCGAGCATGATCGAAAACATCGTGTCGACGATCGGGCCGGACAATCTCGCCACGCTCATCTACACGTCCGGCACGACGGGGCGGCCGAAGGGCGTCGAGCTGCTGCACCGGGGCTGGTGCTGGGAGGGTGTGGCCCAGTCCGACCTCGGCCTGCTCGAACCGCAGGATTTGCAGTACCTCTGGCTGCCGCTGTCGCACTCGTTCGGCAAGACGCTGATCTGCGGCGTCATCCACGTGGGCCTGCCGACCTATGTGGACGGCCGGATCGACAAGCTGGTCGACAACCTCGCGATCGTCAAGCCCACGCTGATGTGTGGCGCCCCGCGCATCTTCGAGAAGGTCTACAACAAGGCGGTCACCAACGCGCAGGCCGCGGGCGGCGCCAAGGCCAAGATCTTCGGCTGGGCGGTCGCCGTCGGCAAGCAGAAGGTCGCGCTGGAGCAGGCCGGCAAGCCGGTGCCCGGCGGCCTGAAGTTCAAGTACGGGATCGCGAACAAGCTGGTCTTCAGCAAGCTCCAGGCCCGTCTGGGAGGACGGATTCGGGTACTGGTCTCCGGCGCGGCCCCGCTCTCGGTGCCGATCGCCGAGTTCTTCGCCGCGGCGGGGCTGCCGATCAGCGAAGGGTACGGCCTCACCGAGACGAGTGCCGGCAACTTCGTCAACCGTGCCGGCAACATCAAGATCGGCACCTGTGGACCGGCGCTCGGCGACCTGGAGTGCCGCATCGCCGAAGACGGCGAGATCCTGGTGCGCGGTGCGCCGGTGATGCGCGGGTACCACAACAAGCCCGAGGAGACGGCGGCCGCGTTCACCGAAGACGGTTTCTTCCGCACCGGCGACATCGGCGAGCTCAGCGCAGACGGCTTCCTGCGCATCACCGACCGGAAGAAGGACCTGGTCAAGACGTCCGGCGGCAAGTACATCGCGCCGTCGCACATCGAGGGCATGTTCAAGGCGCTGTGCCCGTACACGTCGCAGGCGGTCGTCATCTCGCAGGCCCGCAACTACTGCACGATGCTCGTCACCTTCGACCCGGACGCGATCGTCGGCTGGGCGGCGGGCAGCGCGCTGGAAGGCAAGTCGTACGAGGAGATCGCCACGTCGCCGGAGGCGCACGCGATGGTGGCCGGGTACGTGGAGGAACTGAACGCCAAGCTCAACCGCTGGGAGACGATCAAGAAGTTCACCATCCTGCCGCGCGACCTGACCATCGAAGACGGCGAGATGACCCCGTCCATGAAGATCAAGCGTCGCTCGGTGGAGGAGAACTTCGCCGGCGACATCGACAAGATGTACGAGGGCTCGCTAGCCGAGATCTGATTCCCAGAGTCAGTGGGAAGCCGCCGCGGAGGCACGGACCTCCCGGCGGCTTTCCGCGTACAGGACGGTCTCGACGAGCACGAGGACCACGCACACGACGGCGAGCATCGCCAGGGCCACCAGCGCCGGCACCCGATCGGCCACCGGCAGGAGAACCACCAGCAGCGCCACCGCCGCCGGCCGGGTCCACCCGACGTGCCCGAGCGTGCGCAGCTTGAAGCCCAAGTGACCGAGCAGGTAGATGATCACGCCGCCGTAGAGCGCGAACAGGCCCACCCCGTGCAGCGGGTCGGACAGCTCGTGGTGCCCGGTGTCGCCGACGTACTCGAACACCTTCTTCAAGCCGAGCGACATCACGATGATGCCGGCCACGAGCGGCAGGTGCAGGTAGGTGTATCCGTCCCGGCCGAGCCCGGCCCGCGCCGAGCCGTCGACCCGGGCCAGCGCGTGCTCGGCCATGAGCGCGGTCATGTCGAAGTACGCCCACCAGAGCGCACCGGCGATGGCTACTCCGAACACCGATCCCAGAATGATCGGCCAGGAGATCGGCAGGGCGGTCACGCCGACGCCAATGGACACAATGGACTCGCCGAGCGCGACAATGACGATCAGCGCGTGCCGCTCGGCCCAGTGCGCGGCCGAGTTGATGCGCCACGCCTTGACACCGCCCAGCAGCACGAGGCTGTAGTCGAGAGCCAGCGCGAGCGCCCACAACGCGGTGCGCGTGGCGACGTCGTCGATGGCGGCGGCGGCGAAAAGCGGCGTCGCGCCGGCGATCAGCGGCAACAGCGACGTGGTCAGCAGTTGCCGGCGCAGTGCCGGGTTGCCGGTGGCTGCCTGCCAGTACACGAGGAAATGCAGGAGGCGGACGGCCAGATAGCAGGCCGCGAAGACCAGCGGCGCGGGCAGGCCGCCCGGAAGGTCTTCGAATGCCTCGGGAATCGTCAGCGCGACGACGAACATCACGGCCATCACGGCGAAGAGCGCGAGCTTCGTGAAGCCTTCATCGGCGCGGACGCTGTTGCCCAGCCACGCGAAGCAACACCAGCACCACCACAGCAGCGCCAGCACCAGCAGGCCACGGCCCACGCCGTCCCAGGTCGCTTTGCCGTCACCCGCCATCAGCTCGGTGACCTGGGTCAGCGCGAAGACGAACACCAAGTCGAAGAAGAGCTCCAGGGGCGTGACCCGCGCGCCCTCGGTGACCGGCAGCATGCGCGCCGCCGATCTGATCCTGCCGTTACTCGCCACTCCGCAAGTCTGCCAGCCGCTCCGCGATGAAGGTGACCTGGTCGAACGAGACCGTGCACCCATCACCCATCGGCGCCTGCGCGAGCAGCCCGACAAGCACCGGCTCGTCGGTCTCCGCCAGCGCGAAGTGCCGCACGAAGTGCCAGTACTTGCCGTCGGTGCTGGCGTGGAAGGCCCAGTTCGGGCCGAGGCGAGACACGCGCAGCCACAGTGGACCGTCGGCCGGCGCGGTGAATCCGTTGGCGTCGTCGGAGTATCCGCGGGTGACGACGGAAACCGCCATCGCCTCACGCTGCGGCGAGTACTCGAAGCAGAGCTTGCCCCAGTTACGCTCGCCGGTCCACACAAGCAGCGCGCCGGCGTCGTATGTGCCGTTGAAACCGACCCGCACCCGTGCGGAGAACTGGAACGGCCCGTCCGGCACCGTGCCGAGCACGCGCTCGGCGTTGAGCGTTGGCTCAGCGCGACCCGGGTCGATGAAGAGGTCGGTGCGCGCCGGCGCCGTGAGGTCGAGCCGCTCCGGCAGCTCCGTGATGGTGATTGTCATGCGAACACCGCCGGTTCTCTCCACTGTGGACGTGTTGTGCGGTCGAGGTCGTAGCGGACCGCCGCGAGCCGCTTGACGGCGTCGACGAGTTCGGCGGCCGGCAGCGTGAACGGCAGGCGCAGGAAGCGTTCCAGCGTGCCGTCGACGCCGAAGCGCGGGCCGGGCGCCAACCGCACACCGACCTCCTCGGCCGCGCGCGCGAGCGCGCTGGAGATGGGCCCGTCCAGCTCGGCCCACAGCGTCACGCCGCCGGACGGCAGCGTGAAGCGCCACTCCGGCAGGGCTTCGCGTAGCGCGGCCGCGAGGGCGTCGCGCTGCTCCGCGAGCTGCACCCGCCGCGCCGGGACGATGGCGTTCGCGCCCGCCAGCAGGTGCACCGCGACGAGCTGGTCGAGCACCGGGCTCGCCATGTCGACACCCACCCGCAGGGCGGCCAGCCGCTGCACGAACGGCGCCGACCCGCGCACCCAGCCGATCCGCATCCCGCCCCAGTAAGGCTTGCTCATCCCGCCGATGCAGACCACCCGCGAGTGCCGGTCGAAAACGGCGGTGGGCGGGGGCATCCCGGTGCCGTCGAGCGCGAGGTCTACAAAGGACTCGTCGACCACCAGGTCGGTGCCGCTCGCGTGCGCGGTGGCTACGACCCGCTCGCGCAGCTCGGCCGGCATGAGGTGCCCGGTGGGATTCTGGAACTCGGGAATCAGGTACGCCAGGCGCGGTCTCGTCTGCCGGATGGCATCGAGGAGCAGGTCGGTGTCCCAGCCCTCGCCGAGCGCGTCCAGGCCGTGCGTGGCGATCCGCGCCCGCCGCGCGGACAGGGCGGCCAGCGCGTTCGGATAGGTGGGTGACTCCACGAGTACGCCGGCGCCGGCCGGCACGGTCAGCCGCAGTACGAGGTCGAGTGCGTGCTGCGTGCCGTTGGTGACCATGATCTGCTCGGGCGAGGTGGTCAGCCCGCGCTCGGTGTACTCCCGCGCGATCGCCTCCCGCAGCTCCACGATGCCGGTCGGGTGGTAGCCGGCACCGTCGAGGTATCGCGGCAGGTCTTCGGCGGCGGCGCGCGCGGCGGGGAGCAGCTCGGCCGGCGCGGCGAGGGCCGCACAGCCGAGGTCGATCATGTCCATGTCGTCGAGCGGGGTCCACAGCCCCGAACTGGCCACCCGGTGGCCGCGCGGCAGCGTGGTCCAGCTGCCGGCGCCGCGGCGGCTGGTCAGGTGACCAGACTCACGCAGCTCCCGGTAGGCGGCGGTGACCGTGGTGCGGCTCACCTTCAACGCCTCGGCCAGCTCCCGCTCGGCCGGCAGCCGTACGCCCAGCGGCAGCCGCCCGTCGGCCAGCAGCCCGCGTACCGAACCGGCGAGCGCGGCGTAGTCAGGACTGCGCCGGCGCCCGGGCAGCGCGTGCCAGTGCCCGAGCAAGCGGGCCAGTTGACTCCCCCGGACCGTGCTCGTCATGCCACCCCTCCCTGATTGGCCCTTTCCAACATCTTAATTGGCCTTCAGGGTGGCACGTATGATCATCCCGAGCAAGACCAATCTCCGGCGGTACGGGCAGCTCCTCGGCGGCCTCCTGCTGTACGGCCTCAGCATGGCGCTGATGGTCGAGTCGTCGCTCGGGCTCGACCCGTGGGACGTCTTCCACCAGGGCGTCGCCGAGGTCACCGGACTGAGGTTCGGCTCGGTCGTGATCATCACCGGGGCGGCGGTGCTGCTGCTCTGGATACCGCTGCGGCAGCGGCCCGGCGTCGGCACCATCGCGAACGTCATCGTGATCGGCCTCACGGTCGACGGCGCGCTCGCACTCCTACCCGCCGCACAGGGCCTACCGGCGCGGGTGGCGTTCCTGATCGCCGGCATCCTCCTCAACGGCGTCGCCACCGGCCTCTACATCGGGGCGCGCCTCGGGCCGGGCCCCCGCGACGGACTCATGACCGGATGGGTGGCATTGAAACCCGGCCGGTCAATCCGCCGCACCCGTACGGTCATCGAGGTGGCCGTACTCGCCATCGGCTGGCTCCTTGGTGGCACCGTGGGTATCGGCACGGTCGCGTACGCGGTAACCATCGGCCCGCTGGCGCACGCGTTCATACCGCTGTTCACCGTGCCCGCCCCTGAGTATGTCTAACGTGGACGATGCCCCGACAGTTCAAGAAAACTGAGCGATGCTCAGCAGATCACATCCGCCTTCCTTGAACCGGTTCCGCCAAGGCATCATGGCGCCATGGCGGATGCCGGTTGGGAGTGGAGCGACGCGTGGGTCTTCGTGTCCGTGGTCATCGGGGGTGGGTCGGGGCGACACCTGAGAGCGGCCAACACCCGCAGACCCGAAGGCGTGGCGCTCGCCGACCTGCTCGCCACGGCTGCCCACCTCAACGACACCATCCCCACGCGTGACGACGTCGAGGTCGCGATCCACCGGCTTTCCGGCGCCGGCCTCGTCACGGTGGCCGACGGCTTCTTCGGCCTCACCCAGATGGGTGAACGCCTGTGGCGCGGCCGCCCCCGCACGGGGCTCGCCACGGCGGTCGACACCATCCAGGGCGTCCTCAACCGCTCGATCCGTCCCGGCCCCCCGGCCAGCACCACCTGGACCCTCGGCGAAGACGACTACGCCGCGGCCGTACGCGAATACACCGTCCGCTATCTAGCTCCCTGACGACTGGCGCCTTAGCGGACGGGGTGGCCGGCCTCCCGCAACGTTGCCTTGACGTCGCCGATGGTCAGCTCGCCGAAGTGGAAGACGCTCGCGGCCAGCACCGCGTCGGCTCCCGCCTCCACCGCCGGCGGGAAGTCGTCACGCTTCCCCGCACCGCCACTCGCGATGACCGGGATGTCGACAGCGGCGCGTACCAGCCGGATCAGCTCCAGGTCGAACCCGGCCTTGGTGCCGTCGGCGTCCATCGAGTTGAGCAGGATCTCGCCCGCACCCAGCTCGGCGCCGCGCCTGGCCCACTCGACCGCGTCGAGCCCCGCGCCACGGCGACCGCCGTGCGTGGTGACCTCGAAGCCGCTCGGCATCGGCCCGCGCCGCACGTCCAGCGACAGTACGAGCACCTGGTTGCCGAACCGGTCGGCGATCTCCGAGATGAGCGAAGGCCGGGCGATGGCGGCCGTGTTGACGCCCACCTTGTCGGCACCCGCCCGCAGCAACACGTCGACGTTGGAGACCGACCGCACGCCCCCGCCAACGGTCAGCGGGATGAACACCGACTCGGCGGTGCGGCGTACGACGTCGAGCATCGTGCCGCGGTCGTCTGACGAGGCGGTCACGTCGAGGAAGGTCAGCTCGTCGGCACCGGCCGCGTCGTACGCCGCCGCCAGCTCGACCGGGTCACCGGCGTCTCGCAGGTCAAGGAAGTTGACGCCCTTGACCACCCTGCCGGCGTCGACGTCGAGGCAGGGAATCACGCGCACCGCGACACTCACTGTGCCTCCTGTTCGCTCGGTCGGGCGGCGCTGAAGGCGACGCCTTCCCTCACGCCGCGCACCGACTGCGTCGGCGCGTCGCTCAGTCCAGGCGCCGCCGCGCCACCTCCCTCGCTCACCGCACGACCTCCAGCGCCTCCGCGACGGTGAACGCGCCCGCGTACAGCGCCTTGCCCACGATGACGCCCTCGACGCCCTCCGACGCCAGGCCGGACAGCGCCCGGAGGTCGTCGAGCGTGGAGACGCCGCCGCTCGCGATGACCGGCTTGGCGGTACGCCCGCACACCTCGCGCAGCAGGTCGAGGTTGGGGCCGGTGAGGGTGCCGTCGCGGTGCACGTCGGTCACCACGTACCGCTGGCAGCCGGCCTTCTCCAGCCGCTCCAGCACCTCGAAGAGGTCGCCGCCGTCGCGGGTCCAGCCGCGCGCGGACAGCGTGTGGCCGCGCACGTCGAGCCCGATGGCCACCCGGTCGCCGTACTCGCCCACGACCCGGTCGCACCACTCGGGGTCTTCGAGGGCGGCGGTGCCGATGTTGACGCGGGCCGCCCCGGTCGCGAGCGCGCGCTCCAGGGACTCGTCGTCGCGGATGCCGCCCGAGAGCTCCACGGCCACGTCGAGCCGGCCGACCACGTCAGCGAGCTGCGCGGCGTTGGAACCCCGGCCGAACGCCGCGTCGAGGTCCACGAGATGCACCCACGAGGCACCGTCCCGCTGCCAGGCGAGCGCGGCGTCGAGCGGGTCGCCGTACACGGTCTCGCTGCCGGCGGCGCCCTGGACGAGGCGGACCGCCTGGCCGCTCGCGACGTCGACGGCGGGAAGGAGGACGAGGCTCACGAAACAACTCCTAAGTGCGGCGGCCGAACGCGATCACCACGACGGCCGGGAGGACGAGCACGAGCAGCGCGATCAGCGCCACCCGCAGAGCGATCGGGTCGACGAACACCCAGACGACCGTCAGCAGCACGATGCACAGGGCCACGATGCCGGCGCGTTCGGTGCGGCTGCGGCGGGCGAACAGGCGGCCGGTGCGGGGGCGCCGGGGCAGCTTCGGCTTGAGCCGGCGCAGCCGCGCGCGCCGCTCCCGGCGCCGGGTCGCGACGGCCCGCTCGCGCGCCGCCTCCGCCTCACGCAGGGCCCGGCGCTTCGCCCGCTCCTTAGACACCGCGCGCACCCCGTCCGTGATCACTGCGTCGTTCAAGTCGTAAGGACGCCTTGAATGACGCAATGATCACAGCGGATGGGGGCGTCACAGGGAGGTCACCCAGTTGCGCAGGAGGGCCGCGCCGGCGTCGCCGGACTTCTCCGGGTGGAACTGCGTCGCGGACAGGGGTCCGCGCTCGACCGCGGCCACGAAGGGGGCTTCCTCATGGGTACAGGTCGTCACGCCGGGACCGGCACCGAAGGCGGCATACGAGTGGACGAAGTAGAACCGCGTGCCCTCCGGGAGCCCCGCGAAGAGCACCGAGTCGTCGACAGCCCGAACCTCGTTCCAGCCCATGTGCGGCACGCGCTCGGCGGGCAGCCGGGTCACGCCGCCCGGCAGCAGGCCCAGCCCTTTCGTGACGACGCCATGCTCCTCGCCGTACTCGAAAAGGATCTGCATGCCGACGCAGATGCCGAGCACAGGGCGACCGGCGGCGACCCTCTCGGCGATGGTCGGACCGGCCTCGAGCGCTTCGACGCCGGCCATGCAGGCGGCGAACGCGCCGACGCCCGGCACGACGAGCCCGTCAGCGTCGGCGGCGGCCGACAGGTCAGGGGTGACCGTGACGTCGCCGCCGGCCCGGGCCAGCGCGCGCTCGGCGGAGCGCAGGTTGCCGGAGCCGTAGTCGAGTATCACCACGCGCGGCGCCATCAGCCGTCTCCCGGGATGAGCCAGAGGACTCCGCCCGCGACGGCCAGCGCGGCGAGCACACCGACGAAGCCGACCGCCCCCTTCGCGGCGCCCTGGCGGTGCATCGACCAGGCCCCGCCGACCAGTACGCCGGCGAGGGCGAACAGCACGACGGGCAGCGCGCTGCTCATATGACGCCCTTGGTGCTCGGGATCGCGCCCGCCGCACGCGGGTCGATCGACACGGCCTCGCGCAGCGCCCGCGCCACCGCCTTGAACTGGCCCTCGACCACGTGGTGCGCGTCGGGGTGACCGCCAGGGCGGGCGGCGCGCAGCACCGTCACGTGCAGCGTGATCTTGGCCGACTGGCCGAACGACTCCCAGATGTGGCGGGTCATGCTCGTCGGGTAGACCGGCCCGATGTAGGGGGCCAGGGCGGGCTCGTCGTGCACCACGTACGGCCGGCCGGACAGGTCGACGGCGGCCTGCACGAGCACCTCGTCCATCGGGATGACGGCTGAGCCGTACCGCCGGATGCCCGCCTTGTCGCCGAGCGCCTCCGCGAAGGCCGACCCCAGCGCGAGCGCGGTGTCTTCCATCGTGTGATGCGCGTCGATCTCCAGGTCGCCCACCGTGTGGACGGTCAGGTCGAAGCCGCCGTGGCGGGAGATCTGGTTGAGCATGTGGTCGTAGAAACCGACGCCGGTGCTGATGTCGGCTTTGCCGCTGCCGTCGAGGTCGACCTCGACGAGCACCTTGGTCTCCTTGGTCGTCCGCTCGACGCGGGCGGTGCGACTCATGCTTGCGCCTCCAAAAAGGCATCTGTCTCGTCTGGGGTGCCGGCGGTGACTCGCAGCCAGCCGGCGAGGCCGACGTCGCGCACGAGCACACCACGGTCGAGCAGCGCGCGCCACGCGATTTTCTGGTCGCCGCCGACTTCGTACAGGACAAAGTTGGCGTCGCTGTCGGCGACCCGCCGGCCGCGCGACCGCAGCACCTCGACGATGCGGTCGCGCTGCTCCTTGATCGCCTCGACGGTCGCGAGCAGGGCTTCGCGGTGGGCGAGCGCCGCGCGGGCGGCGGCCTGCGTCAGAGCGCTCAGATGGTACGGGAGCCGGACCAGCTGCACAGCGTCGATGACCGCGGGATCGGCGGCGAGGTAGCCCAGCCGACCGCCAGCGAACCCGAACGCCTTGCTCATCGTGCGGGTCACCACGAGCCGCTGGTGCCCAGGGAGCACGCTCAGCGCGCTCGGGGTGCCCGGCCGGGCGAACTCCGCGTATGCCTCGTCGACCACCACGATGCCCGGTGCCGCGTCGAGCACGGCCGCCGCGACGGCGGGATCGAGCGCGGTGCCGGTGGGGTTGTTGGGCGAGCAGAGGAAGACAAGATCAGGGCGGTGCTTCTCGACCTGCGCCACGGCGTGCTCGACGCTGAGACCGAAGTCTTCGGCCCGGTATCCGTCGACCCAGCGAGTGCCGGTGCCGGTGGCGAGCAGCGGATGCATCGAGTACGCCGGGGTGAAGCCGAGCGCGGTGCGCCCCGGCCCGCCGAACGCCTGGAGCAGCTGCTGCTGCACCTCGTTGGAGCCGTTGGCGGCCCAGACGTTTTCCGTCTGCAGACCATGCCCGAGGTAGTCGGCCAGGTCGGCGCGCAGGGCCACGGCGTCGCGATCCGGGTACCGGTTGAGGTCGCGCAGCTCGGCCTGGAGCGCCTTGCCGATGGCCTCGACCACCGCCTCCGGTACCGGATAGGAGTTTTCGTTGGTGTTGAGCCGGACCGGCACGTCGAGCTGCGGCGCTCCGTACGGTGTCAGGCCTCGAAGGTCATCGCGAATCGGCAGGCTCACTTGAACCTCACCGAAACGGCCTCGCCGTGTGCGGGCAGGTCTTCGACGTTGGCGAGCGTGACGACGTGGCCCGCGACGTCGCGCAGCGCCGCCTCGTCGTAGTCGACGATGTGGATGCCGCGCAGGAACGACTGCACGGACAGCCCCGACGAGTGCCGGGCGCAGCCGCCGGTGGGCAGGACGTGGTTGGAACCGGCGCAGTAGTCGCCCAGCGACACCGGCGAGTACGCCCCCACGAAGATCGCGCCGGCGTTGCGCACCCGCAGCGCCCACTCGCGCGCGTTTTCCGTCTGGATCTCCAGGTGCTCCGCGGCGTACGCGTCGACCACCCGCAGCCCCGCCGCCAGGTCGTCGACCAGTACCGCGCCGGACTGCGGCCCGGTCAGCGCCTCGGTGATCCGGGCGGTGTGCTTGGTGGCGGCCACCTGCCTGGTCAGCTCGCGCTCGACCGCCTCGACGAGCGCCTCGGACGGCGTGACCAGCACGCTCGCGGCCAAGGGGTCGTGCTCGGCCTGGCTGATCAGGTCGGCGGCGACGTGCACCGGGTCGGCCGTATCGTCGGCGAGGATCGCGATCTCGGTGGGGCCCGCCTCGGCGTCGATGCCCACCACGCCGCGCAGCAGTCGCTTGGCAGCCGTCACCCAGATGTTGCCCGGCCCGGTGATCATGTCGACCGGAGCGCACTCGTCGACCCCGTAGGCGAGCATGGCGATCGCCTGGGCGCCACCGACCGCGTACACCTCGTCGACGCCGAGCAGCGCGCACGCCGCCAGCACCCGGGCGTCGGGCAGGCCGCCGTTGTCGACCTGTGGCGGACTGGACACGACCAGCGACTCGACGCCGGCCACCTGGGCGGGCACCACGTTCATGACCACGGTGGACGGGTACATCGCCAGGCCACCCGGCACGTACAGCCCGACACGCGCCACTGGCACCCAGCGCTCGGTGACCGTGCCACCCGGCACCACCTGCGTGGTCACGTCGGCGCGCCGCTGGTCGGAATGCACCTTGCGCGTCCGAGCGATCGCCTCGGTCAGCGCGGCCCGCACGTCGGCGTCCAGCGCCTCCACCGAAGCCGCGATCGCCTCGGCCGGCACCCGCAGCGCGCCCAGGGTCACCCCGTCGAACCGCTCCGTCGCCTCCCGGACCGCGGCGGCACCATGCTCGCGAACCGCCTCCACGACCGGGCGGATCTTGTCGACCGCGACGGAGACGTCGAGCTGCGCACGAGGCAGGAGGCCGCGGGGGTCAGTGGTACTGCCCCGCAGGTCGATCCGGTTCAACACGCCGCAAGTCTATGCGGCCTTTCGCTGATAGAGCCGCGCCCGTCCGGCGGGTCCAGGCAGTGAGATCGGTCCTATAGGGTTATGAAGTGGATCAGCGGTTGCCGGTGTTCCCGCTGGGGACGGTGCTCTTTCCGGGACTGGTGTTGCCGCTGCACATCTTCGAGGAGCGCTACCGCGAACTCGTGCGGCACCTCGTCTCACTACCCGATGGCACGCCCCGGGAATTCGGCGTGGTGGCGATCCGGCGCGGCTGGGAGACCCTGCCCACCGCCGGCCCGGCTTCCCCGTCTTCTGAGGACCTCAGCCTCCACGAGGTTGGGTGCACCGCCGAACTGCGCCAGGTCAACGAGCTGCCCGACGGGCGGTACGACATCGTGACGGTGGGCCGCCGCCGGTTCAGAATCATCGACGTCGACACCGACTCCACGCCGTACCTCACGGCCAACGTCGAATGGCTGCCCGAGCCCGCTGGCGAAGAGGAGATCGCCGACCTGCTGGCGCCGCGCGTCCTGTCGGTCTTTCGGCAGTACCTGAGCCTCATGCGCGCCGACCCCGACGAGGCCACCGAGCAGCTCCCCGACGACCCGACCGTGCTGTCCCACCTCGTAGCGGCCACGACCGCCCTGACGCTGGAAGACCGCCAGCGGCTCCTCGCGGCCCCCGACACGGCGACGCGGCTCCGGGCCGAGCTCCGGCTGCTCAGTCGCGAGGCGGCGCTGCTGAATCAGGTGCGGGCGGTGCCGGTGCCGCTGACGGAGCTTGCGGTGCCCCTGAGCCCCAACTGAGCCGCTGCGCCTCGTCGTCGACCGCTCCACCATCGCCCGTCCGCTGCCCACCGTCCGATCCCGCTTGCCAGCCGTCGGTCACGTGCGGCGGCAGGGCGCCGTCGATGGCTTCCGGGCCGTCGAGCTCGGGCTCCGGTCGCAGTCCCGGATACTTGGACCAGCCGGCCAGCAACGTGTACATGACCACCCCGCCGAACGCCGGAATCAACACGTCACCGCGCAGCGTCGGGATGAAGCCGTACAACCACTCGAACCCGCCCGCCCGCAGATCCGGCGGCCGGCTCAACGCCTGACCAACCTGCGCGGCCGCCACCACCTGATCGAAGTCGTTGAGCGCGAGCTTGCTCCCCAGCCACCATGCCACCAACCCGGCCCCCACCGTGCCGACCGCGATCCCCGCCATCATCGCCGGCCCCCGGTACCGCCGCAGCACCATCCACAGCACGATCGCCGCCACGACACCGAACCCGAGACCCAGCAGCGTGAACCACCCGTCAGCCGCGACAAACTCCTCCGGCTGCGGATCCACCAGCCGCGCCCCCTCGGCCGTCTTCACCATGGGCACACCCGGCGCGACTGCCTTCCACAGCAAGCCGAGCGGCGCACCCAACACGGCAAGCACCACCGCGACCAGGGCCGCGACGCCCAGTACCCGCAGCAGACGCGGCCGCGCCGGCGCCGTACGAAAATCGAGTCCTGGCTCGTGCAGCTCCTCGGTCACGCCCCGATCCTCTCAGCCTCCCGCACTCCCACCCACCCGGGTGCCCCACCCTCCTCTCCTCCGATCGCCCCTTTCAGCCCCACCGCGTCGCCGGCCACATCCCGCCACCCGGGCCACAGCCAGATCTTGGAGCTCTACCGTCGCCCCTGGCGACGGTAGAGCTCCAAGATCTACACACGGACGCCGTCACGTTGCCGCAACATCCCCGAAAACGCGGCCTCCGGAAGGCAGCGACGCCGCAAAATCCCCGAACATGTCCCCTCCACCCACCGCCGCAAGACCGACCCGCCTGGACAGCACCCACCGGCACGGCGGCGCCGCGCCAGCCAAAGTCCGCAGGCCAGGAAAACGGACCAAGCCACGCCGATCAAGGGCATTCGCATCGATCAAGAAGCCCTGCCCTGCGGGCCGCCCGCCGGTGACGGCGTGTCGCCACGCCCAGCACGCCGATCAAGGGCGAATGCACGCGGTTTGATCTCAAACCGCGTGCATTCGCCCTTGATCGATGCGACTGCCCTTGATCGGCGCGCAGGGGCGCGGCGACACACCGCCGCCAACCCCCTCAAACCCCGACGACCAGCCCCGGCCACGACGGCGCGCCGCCTCACCCACCCGGCTCCCTACCCACACATCGGGGCGAAGAGCCGTGCATTGCCCTTGATCGACGGAAAAGGTGCCGGTCGCGCCCCCGCCGCGCAAGCGCCACAGACGCCCGGACCACCGTGCACCCTCGCGCAACGGCAAGAACCAGGCCGCGCCCACCGCGCAGCCGCAACAGACGCCCGGACCGCCACGCACCACCACGCAACGGAAAGGCCGGCCGCCGCGGCGGCGCTGGAAGCGCACCCGCCGCGTGCAAAAGCGCGGCGGGGCGGTGCGCGTTAGCTGGCTAAGGCGTTGGGGCCTAGGAGGGCCTTGAGGTCGGCCATCAGGGCCGTCGTCGGGGCGACCCGGGTCGGGCCGAGGCGCAGGAGCGTCGAACGGGAGCCGTTGACCAGTTTGACGTGGACCTCGGCGCTGCCCGGATGGCTGGTCAGGACCTCGCGCAACCGCTCCACCAGCGGCGGCGTGCAGCGTGACGGGGGCAAGGCCAGCACGATGGGCTTGACCTCGTCGGCGGCGGTGATCTCGGGGATCGACATGTCCATCGCCATCAGCCGCGGCTGGTCGTCGCGCCGGTCGACGCGGCCCTTGACCACCACGATCGCGTCTTCGGCGATGTACTGCCCGACGACCTCGTACGTGTTGGGGAAGAAGAGCACCTCGACGGCGCCGCCCAGGTCTTCCAGCGACGCCGACGCCCACGCCCGGCCCTGCTTGGTGATGCGCCGCTGCACACCGGAGAGGATGCCGGCGAGCGTGATGACCGCGCCATCGGACACGTTGCCTTCTTCGGCGAGCGAGGCGATGGACATGTCGGCGGCGTCTCGCAGGACGTGTTCGACGCCGAGCAGCGGGTGGTCGGACACGTACAGGCCGAGCATCTCGCGCTCGAACGCGAGCAGGTCTGACTTGTCCCACTCGTCGGTCGGGATGACCGGGGTCACGACCATGCCACCGCCGCCAGCGTCGTCGCCGGCGCCGAACGCGTCACCGAACAGGTCGTACTGGCCAACGGCCTCGTTGCGCTTGATGTCGAGGAAGGAGTCGATCGCGTCGGCGTGGATGGCGAGCAGACCCTTGCGGCTGTGGCCCAGCGAGTCGAACGCCCCCGACCTGATGAGCGCGTCGACGGTCTTCTTGTTGCAGGCGACGGCGTCGACCTTGCGAAGGTAGTCGTAGAAGTCGGTGTAGGCGCCCTTTTCCTTGCGGCAGCGCCGGATGGACTCGACGACGTTGGCGCCGACATTGCGCACGGCGGCCAGCCCGAAGCGGATGTCGTTGCCGACGGCGGCGAACCGGGCGTTGGACGCGTTGACGTCGGGCGGCAGCACCTTGATGCCCATGCGCCGGCACTCGGCGAGGTAGACGGCGGACTTGTCCTTGTCGTCACCGACCGAGGTGAGCAGCGCGGCCATGTATTCGGCGGGATAGTTGGCCTTGAGGTACGCGGTCCAGTACGAGACGACGCCGTAGGCGGCGGAGTGTGCCTTGTTGAACGCGTAGTCGGAGAACGGGACCAGGATGTCCCACAGCGTCTTGATCGCCGCGTCGGAGAAGCCGTTGGCCTTCATGCCGGCGGAGAACGGCTCGAACTCCTTGTCGAGGATCTCCTTCTTCTTCTTGCCCATGGCCCGGCGCAGCAGGTCGGCGGCACCGAGCGTGTAGCCGGCGAGCTTCTGGGCGATCGCCATGACCTGCTCCTGGTAGACGATCAGCCCGTAGGTGTCGCCCAGGACGTCTTCGAGCGCCTCGGCCAGCTCAGGGTGGATCGGCACCACCGGCTTGCGCTTGTTTTTGCGGTCGGCGTAGTCGTTGTGCGCGTTGGCACCCATCGGGCCGGGCCGGTAGAGCGCGCCCACGGCGGAGATGTCTTCGAAGTTGTCGGGCGCCATCGAGCGGAGCAGTGCGCGCATCGGCCCGCCGTCGAACTGGAACACACCGAGCGTGTCGCCGCGCGCCAGCAGCTCGTAGGTGGGCTTGTCGTCGAGCGGAAGCTCTTCGAGCACCACGTCGACGCCCCGGTTGTCGCGGATCGCTTCGAGGCAGTCGTCGAGGATGGTGAGGTTGCGCAGGCCGAGGAAGTCCATCTTCAGCAGGCCGATGTTTTCGCAGGCACCCATGTCCCACTGGGTGATGATCGCGCCGTCCTGCTCGCGCTTCTGGATCGGCAGCACGTCGACCAGCGGGTCGCGGGAGAGGATCACGGCCGCGGCGTGCACGCCCCACTGCCGCTTGAGCCCCTCGAGCCCCTTGGCGGTGTCGACGATCTTCTGCACTTCGGCGTCGGAGTCGTAGAGCTGCCGGAACTCGACCGCCTCGGGGTATCGCGGGTGGCTCGAATCGAAGATGCCGCCCAGCGGGATGTCTTTGCCCATCACGGCCGGCGGCATGGCCTTGGTGATCTTGTCGCCCATCGCGAACGGGTACCCGAGCACCCGCGCGGCGTCCTTGATCGCGGCCTTCGCCTTGATCGTGCCGTACGTGATGATCTGCGCGACCCGCTCCTGCCCGTACTTCTCCGTGGCGTACCGGATCATGTCGCCGCGCCGGCGCTCGTCGAAGTCCATGTCGATGTCGGGCATCGAGACGCGGTCGGGGTTGAGGAACCGCTCGAACAGCAGGCCGTGCTGCATCGGGTCGAGCTCGGTGATGCCCAGCGCGTATGCGATCAGCGCACCCGCGGCCGAACCACGGCCCGGCCCGACCCGGATGCCCTCCTTCTTGGCGTGCGCCACCAGGTCGGCGGTGACCAGGAAGTAGCCGGGGAAGCCCATCTTGAGGATGACGTCGAGCTCGTACTCCGCCTGCTGCCGCCGGTCGTCTGGCACCCCGTTGGGGAACCGGTTTTCCAGCCCGCGCAGGACCTCCTTGCGCAGGAACGACTCTTCGGTCTCCCCCGCCGGCACCGGGAACTGCGGCATCAGGTCGCGCGACGCGAACAGCGTCGAGTAGTCGCCGATCTTCTCCGCGATCTCGAGCGTGTGGTCGCAGGCGCCGGGCACCTCGGCGTCCCACAGCTTGCGCATCTCGGCGGGCGACTTGAGATAGAAGTCGCGGGCGTCGAACTTGAACCGCTTCGGGTCAGCCATCGTCGAACCGGACTGCACGCAGAGCAGCACCTCGTGCGCGTCGGCGTCCCTGTCGTACGTGTAGTGCAGGTCGTTGGTGGCGACCGGCTTGAGCCCCAGGCGCTTGCCGAGCCGGATCAGGTCTTCGCGCACCCGGGTCTCGATGCCGAGCCCGTGGTCCATCAACTCCAGGTAGAAGTTGTCGGCACCGAAGATGTCTCGAAACTCGGACGCCGAGGCGCACGCCTTCTCAAAGTCGCCGATGCGCAGCCAAGTCTGGATCTCGCCGGACGGGCAGCCCGTGGTCGCGATGATCCCCTTGGCGTACTGGTTGAGCAGCTCGCGGTCGGCGCGCGGCTTGTAGAAGTAGCCCTCCAGGCTGGCCAGCGACCCGAGCCGGAAGAGGTTGCGCAGGCCGGTGGCGTCGGCCGCGAGCATGGTCATGTGGGTGTAGGCGCCACCACCGGAGACGTCGTTTTCCCCGCCGTCGGCCCAGCGGACCCTGGTGCGGTCACGCCTGTCCGTATTGGGCGTTAAGTACATCTCGCAGCCTATGATCGGCTTGACGCCGGCGGCGGTGGCCTGCTTGTAGAAGTCGTACGCACCGAAGAGGTTGCCGTGGTCGGTCATGGCGAGGGCGGGCATCTCGAGCCGCCTGGTCTCGCTGAAAAGATCTTTGAGCCGGGCGGCACCGTCGAGCATCGAATACTCGGTGTGCACGTGCAGGTGCACGAACGAGTCAGATCCGCCCCGACGCTCAGACACCCAAGCCCCCTTCCCGTCGACGCACGCCTTACCGGTCACAGAGCCTAGCCCGGGGGTCCGACACCCGGCAGGGGCGACACGGCCTCAGGTCGTGCCAACTGGATCACGTGGCACACAGTCCACAGTGGACACGGGTGAATTGCCCGATACCGCGGACATGACCAAGCGGCTCACCCTACGGTAGGGGGAGCGACGCCATCGGGCCGTTACGTGGCTCGGGTATTCTCTGCCGCCGCGGGCTTCCGCAAACCCACGGGGCGAAGGTGGATGGATGGTAGCGGAAGATTTGGTGGGAGACACCGCGAAACCGGCAGTGGGCCGGAAACCGGAGGTAATTCCGGTCGAGCAACTGCCCGAGGACCCGCTGCCGCCGGATGAGACCTCACCAGCACCAACAGTCACAGAGGAGCCGGCGGGCCCACCCGTCAAGCGCCAGCGCTGGCGCCAGTGGCTGCGCGCGGTGTGGATACCGCTGGAGATCGTCACCGCCGTCTTCACCGCCCTGATTTTCCCCTTCTGGGCGAAAGACATCGACGTCAACCCGATGAATCGGATCGGTCAGGTAAGCGGGCTTTCCGCGCTCCAATTCCGGTTCGCCATCATCGCGGCCGGGATCGTGACGATCCTCGTCATCGCCCACAAGCTGCTCAACCCGTACTGGCGCGACGTCGTCGTGCGGATCGGCTGCGCCGCCGTCGCGGGCCTCACGACCGGCATCGTCGCGGGTGGCATCCAGGTCGCCCTCCGCGACACGCCGCTGCCGCTGTGGGCCGGCGGCGGCGACTACGTCTGGATCCTTCAATGGACCGACATGCTCATGCGGGGCGAGGACATCCCGGACCATTACGGTCCGCTGCCCTTCACCATCATCCAGTACTGGTCAGAGCGTTACGACCAGATTCCCCTGTACGCCCTCAAGGACCTGCAGATCTTCGGCACCGCCCTCTTCGGCCCGGCCGCGTATCTCGCCTGGCGGATGACTCTGCGCCCCATGTGGGCGCTCGGCATCGGCGTCATCGCGATGCTGCCGTTCATCGAGCCCGTCAAGCCGTACCCGCAGCTCACGCTCGTCATGATGATCCCGGTGCTGGTGGCGCTGCTGCGCCAGGCCCGCCGCTCGGATCGCCTGCATCCGCTGCTCGCCCTGCTCTACGGCGCCGGGTTCGGCGCGATCCTGGCGCTGCAGTTCCAGTTCTATACCGGCTGGTTCGTCTGGTGCGCGCCCGGCGTGGTGCTCGCCTTCCTGATCGTCACCCCGTGGCGGCGCGGCTGGGTCAAGGCGTTGCTGCTCGCCGGCAGCGCGCTGCTCATCTTCCTGCGCATCACGTGGGGCACGATCATGGGCCTCTTCTCGCCCACCGGCGCCACCAGCGACAACTACTTCTACTTCGACACCAACACCGAGCCCACGTACTTCGCGATGTGGCGCAACGACCGGCCCGGCGCCGAGTCGTTGCTGTGGCCGCCCACGGGTGAGCTCGGCGGGGTCGGCGTGTTCACGCTGCTGCTCGCGCTCGGCATCGGCGCGGCGCTCTGGTTCGGCTGGCGGCGCAGCGCGGTGATCTCGCTCGGCTGCTTCGCGGCCGGTGCCTGGATCCTGCGCATGTGGCTGGCCAGCGAGCAGTGGGAAACCATGACCGTCCGGCTGTACCCGCGCACGACCGCCGTGCTGCTGTACTGCACGTTGCTGCTGACCGGGTTCGCGGTGCTGTACGGCGTCAAGGCGGTGCGCCGGATGATGGCGCACCGGCTCGAACCGAAGTCGGCCAACGGCGGCGCCCCGGCGGGCCTCATGCTGATCCCGATCATGCTGGTGCTGGCGTCCGGCGCCTCGGCCACCGCCAACCGGTACATGCCGGACACCGAGCGCCGCGACACCGTCGGGTACATGTCGTGGATCGCCCACATGAAGCGGCTGCCAGACGGATCGTGCCCGCGTTGGGGCATCGTCTACGGCTGCCGCCCCGACCCGCGGCCGAAGGTCGAGAAGGACATCCTGCCGAAGTCGTGGCCCCCGCAGCGCCCCGTCATCAAGCGCTAGACGATCTATTCCAAGAGATGCCGGGCTACCGCGACGTCCGCGGCGCTCGAGAGCCGTTGCTCCCGCGGCCTCACCCGCCGCCGCCACACGACCCGCCCGGACGTGACAGCGAAATCCCTGATATCGCGGCTTCCGAGCGCGTCTGAGGCGACAAAATCAGGGATTTTGTCGGGATCTTGAGCGTGACTGGACGCGGAGGGCGAGGCTGCGGGAGCGACGGTCCGCGCCACGACGGGCATCGCGGTAGCTCGAATCCTGGTTTTGACCCAGATCCAATCGTCTAGCGGACGAAGGGCTCCAGCATCACTGACGCCGCCTTCAGCCACGCCTCGCGGGTCTCGGGCTGCAGCTGGGCGTACTCGATGGAGGAGCCGGCCTCCAGCGCGGGGTCGTAGGGGACGACGGCGACCGCCCTGGTCCTGCCCTCGAAGTGCCCCGCCAGGTCGTCGAGCAGCGGCGACTTGGCCGGGGTGGGGCACGAGAGCAGCGTGACCGCGTTTTCCGCCAGCTCGCCCATGCCCACCTCGTAGAGCAGGTCGAGCATCCAGTCGGCGGTGAACGCGGCGTCTTCGCGCGGCACCGTGGTGATCACCAACTGGTCGGCCGCCTGGAGCACGGTCTGCCAGTTGGCGCTCTCGACGTTGTTGCCGGTGTCGACGCAGATCACGTCGTGCGTGCGGCGCAGCAACTCCAGCACCCGCCGCACCGTGTACTGGTCGAGGCGCTGCGCGAATCGCGGGCTCTCCTCGCCGGCCAGTACGTCATAGGAGCCGTCGGAGGCGTGCCGCAAGTAGTCGTCGAGGGTGTCTTTCAGGTCGATCCCGTGCATGCCCTCGACGTCGGCGAGGTCGGCGATCAGGTGCCGGATGGTGCGCGCGTGGCGCGCGCTACCGGCGCGCAGGCCGAGCGTGCCGCGCAGCTCGTTGTCGTCCCAGGCCAGGACGCCGCGCCCGCGGACGCTGCCGACCGTCGCCGCGGCCAGCACGGTCGCGGTGGTCTTGTGGACGCCGCCCTTGGGATTGGCGAACGCGAGCACCTTCGGGTTGCCCAGGTCGCGGCGCAGCACGCCGACGGCGCGCTCCACCTCGGGGTCGGGACGGGTCTGGCGCCATTCGATGCGCGACGCGTACGGGTCGGGTGCCGGCGGGGCGTAGCCGTTGCTCGGCGACTGCGGAGGCAGGTAGCGCTCCTCTTCCAGGGCGGCGTACCGGCTGTACTCCTCGCGTTGCGGGTAGCGCCGGTCGTAGTCGTCGGGGTAGCGCGGCGCCGGATCCCGGTACTCGTCGCGGTAACGCGCGTCGGGCGGGTAGCCGTCGTCGTAGTCCTGCGGGTAGCCGCCGTAGCTCTGGCGGCCGTTTATGCCGTTGGCGCCATTTGCCCCATTTGTCCGAGAACGACCGTCGAGCGGGCTCGGCGCCCTTCGCATCATGCCCTGCTGATCGACCACGATCTCTGGGTCTTCCCCCGAACGATTGCCTAGCAGGGCACGGTCCAGCAGCGCACGCCATCGCGGCGCTGGTTCCGCAGGCCGGCCCCAGCCGGTCTCGGTGCCCTCCACGGCTCGCCCCTCCCAGCGCCATCTCGGTCCCGCATTTCTCAGCAAGGACCCCGCATGACAGGCTACGAACAAATCCTTATTGAGACCACACCATCGGCCCTACGAGAGCACGACACTCCGACCGCCACGATTCTGGACACGGGCCGCACCCACCTAAAGGTTCAACGGCCGGACGGGCCGCGAGATGCTGCCGAACGATTGTCACTCGGACGCGGGGGCCGTCGTCGGCACGTCACTCGGTGAGGGCTCCGGAGTCGCGGAGGACGGCTCGACCGACGGCGATGGCTCCGTCGACGGCTCCGGTGACGGCGCCGAAGCTGAGGGACTTTCCGCAGGCGGGGTGGGTGTTTCCGGGGCCGGCGGCCCCGAGGGCAGGGCGGTGTGGACGGGCGGGCGGACGACGTCACGCTGCTCGGGCAGCGGCGGCAGGAACACCGCTCGGTCCAGCCGACGCACCTCCGGCGCGGCGTCGACGGCCCGCACCTCCGGTCGCTCGAAAACCCGATCCAGCGCCGGCGGTGTGGCGCGAACCACAGCCGCGTACACACACGAGCAGCCGCCGCGGTACGCCTCCGCCTCAGCGATCGCGACCTCGGCACCGCTGTCGTAGACCTGGCGCAGCTCCCGCTCGCGCGCGCTGTCGCCGGTCAGCTTGCTGCTCATCTCGCGGTACTCGGTCGCCTCGGCGTTTTTGCGGTCGGCGACGATCACCATCCCCGCCGTGACGTCGTCTGGCACGCGCAACGCCGGAATGCGCACTATCTGGGTTTGAGCGCCGGGGAGCGGCACCCGCCCGAAAACCTGCGACACCGAAATCCCGCCGAGGATCGGCTTCAGCCTTTCGGGTGCCAGGTACGCCGAGAGAGTGACCAGCGCGTACGTCTCCTGGTCCGCGGCCAGCGTCGCGAGCTCGCTGCGACTCGACCGCACGTACTGCGGGATCGACTCCCCGTCGGTCACACCGACCCGCACGACATCACCCACCGTGACGTCACCGGGCGGCTCACCGCGCCCCGCCGTCCACACCGCGGTGAGCAGCACCGCGCTCACGGACAGCAGTGCGGTAGCGGTGAGTACACGCATGCGAACCCGACCGTGTGCGAGCCGTGCCAGCGCTGCCGCCAGGGGCGGCAGCAACCGGCTGTCAAGCCGGCGCAGCAAATCGCCAGCGCGCACGGCGTCGCTCCTCAGGGTGAGATGTCAGGCGGCGTCGCGCAGCTTCGTCAGCGCCCTCGCCAGGTCATCAGGGTAGTCGCTGACGAACTGAACCTCTTCCCCCGTACGGGGGTGCAGAAAGCTGAGCGCCCGGGCATGCAACCACTGTCTGGACAGCCCCAACCGGGCCGCGAGTGTCGGATCAGAACCGTACGTCAGGTCACCCACGCACGGGTGCCGCATGGCCGAGAAGTGGACCCGGATCTGGTGCGTACGGCCGGTCTCCAAGCGGACATCGACGAGGCTCGCGGACGGAAACGCCTCCAGCGTGTCGTAATGCGTGACGCTGGGCTTACCGCCTGACATCACCGCCCACTTCCAGTCGTGGGTCGGGTGCCGGTCGATCGGGGCGTCGATCGTGCCCCGGAGCGGGTCGAGATGCCCCTGGACCACCGCGTGGTACCGCTTCTCGACCTCGCGCTCCTTGAACGCCCGCTTCAACACGCTGTAAGCCTGGTCACTCTTCGCGACCACCATCAGCCCCGTCGTGCCGACATCGAGCCGGTGCACGACGCCCTGCCGCTCGGCCGCGCCGCTCGTCGAGATCGAATGCCCCATGCCGGCCAGGCCGCCGATGACCGTCGGCCCCGTCCACCCCGGACTCGGGTGCGCGGCCACCCCCACCGGCTTGTCGACCACCACGATGTCGTCGTCGCTGTAGACCACGCTGAGGCCGGGCACCGCTTGCGGTACGACCTCCACCGGCGCCGGCGGCGCCGGCAGCGTCACCTCGAGCCACGAGCCAGCGCTGACCTTGTCGGCCTTCGGCCGGGGCACGCCGTCCACGAGCGCGTCACCGGCCTCGACCAGCGCGGCCGCGGCAGTGCGTGACAGCCCGAAAAGGCGTGAGACGGCCTGGTCCAGGCGCAACCCATCCAAGCCATCGGGTACCGGTAACGAGCGGGTCGCGGTCACGAGGGATCCTTCTTGGATCGCACTCGCGTGCCGTCGCGCTGCCGTCCCGTCAACTCCAGCACCACCGCGAGCACGACACCGCACACCAGGGCGCTGTCAGCCAGGTTGAAGATCGGCCACACCTGGCCGTACGGGTCGAAGAGACTGACCATGTCGACCACGTGCCCCACGAAGGGGCCCGGCGCCCGAAACAGCCGGTCGACGAAGTTGCCGAGCCCGCCACCGAGTACCAGACCGAGCGCAACCGCCCACGGCAGCGACCGCAGCTTCAGCGCCATGAAGCAGATCCACGCCACGACACCGGCCATCACCAGCGGAAACACGAACGTGTAGTCGCTGCCCAAGCTGAACGCGGCACCACTGTTGCGGGTCAGCGTCAGATAGACCGCGCCGCCCAGCAGCTTCACCGGATCGCGGTTTTCAAGCGTCGCGAGCGCCCAGTGCTTGGTACCAAAATCAGCAAGGCACACGACGGCGGCCGTCGCTGCCAGGATGGTGACCGCGCGTCTGCGCGTGGTCGCCTTTGTCCCGGCCGTCGAATCGGCCGCCGTCGTCTCCGCGTCCGCAGTCAGCGCCGCTCCTCCAGTTGCTTGCAGGTCACGCACAGTGTCGCGGAGGGGAACGCGGCAAGCCGCTCCACCGGAATCGGGTTGCCACACCGCTCACACCAGCCGTAGCTGCCCTCGTCGAGCCGCTCCAGCGCCCGCTCCACCTGGCTGATCCGCTCCAGGATGCCGTTTACGAGGGAGATCTCCTGCTCGCGCTCGAGCGTCTTGGTGCCCGTGTCGGCCTGGTCGTCGCCGGCCGAGTCGGTCAGCCGCTCGCGCTGAAGCTCGGTAATCTCGCTCAGCGTCTGATCGTACTCGGTGCGAAGCTCGTCCAGCCGAGCCGCCAGCGCGGCCTTGATCTTCTCCGTCTCCGCGGCAGTGCGGGTGCCCTTTGCCGGCTTGCGGCTTGCGGCGGTGGTCTTCGTGTCGGCAGTCTTCGCCATCGTCGCTCCCTTGTCCGCGGTCTGCGCGGCGGTCGGCTGGGCCTGGGTGGCCGCGGTCGGTGTGGTGATCTCCTCAGCGCTACGAGCGGGTCTCGCCGTAACGTCCGGAGCGGCGGTGACCGTCTCTTCAGACGGTCCGGTGGCCGGGGTCGTACCGGCCGTCGTGTCATCTCGCACGTCGCTCACCGGCGACGCCGTTTTCGTCGCGCCCGACTCGGCAGCCTTGACCGCACGCTTAGCGGCGGTAAGGCTCGCGGGCGCGGCCTTCTTACTTGGTGCCGCCTTCGTCGTTGAAGCCGACCTCTTCGACGGTGCGGCCGCCTCAGCCGGAGCCTCCGGCCCGGCGGCGCCCTCCGCGCCCTTCACGCCGTTCACAGCCCCGCCAGCGTCGGCCGCTTTCGCAGCCTTCGCGGCTTTCGTAGTGGCCTTGGCGGTGCTGGCGCTCTCCGTGCCGGCCTTCTTGGCCGCCGCCTTCCCAGCCGCAGCCTCGGCCGTGCTGGCCTTTTCGGTCGCCGTCTTCCCAGCCGCGGGCTCCGCAGCGGCCTCGGCCGTGCTGGCCTCCGTGCCGGCCTTCTTGGCCGCTGTCTTTCCAGCCGCGGCCTTCGCGGTAGGCGCGGCCTTCGTCGTTTTGGCCTCCGCGGCCGGCGCGGCTTTCGTCCCCGACGGCGCCTTCGCAGGCCCGGCCTTCACGGCGGGCGCCGCCTTCCCGGCCGGTGCGGTCTCCGCGCTGGACGTCGCCGCGGACGCGCCCTTCACCGGCGCCGCCTTCGCAGCTTTCGTCCCAGACGGCGCCTTCGCAGGCGCCTTCGCGGCGGGCGCCGCCTTCTCAGGTACGGCCTTCGTCGCGGGCGCGGCCTTCGTCGTTGCCTTAGCAGCCTTGCTCGCCGCTTCGCTTGTTGCGGCCTTGCCGGTAGCGGCCCGGCTCGCCTTCACAGGGGCGGCCTTCTTGGCCGTGCCGGCCTTGGCCTTCGACCCACCGCTCGCCGCCGTAGCCGCCGTCTTCTTCGCCGTCCCGGCCTTGCTCGCAGGCGCGGCCTTCGCCGTGGACGCCTTCGCCGTGGACGCGGCCTTCGCCTTGGGCGCAGACTGCGCCCCCGCCCCAGCCTTCGCGGCAGGCGCGGCCTTTGACCCAGATGCGACCTTCGCCGCAGGCGCGCTCGTCCTAGCCGATGCGGTCTTAGCCGGAGCCGCGGACTTGCGGGCGGTCTTGGCCGCCGCCCTCGTGGGCGTCTGAGCCTTTACGTCTGACTTGCCCCGAGGCGCAGCTTTATCTGCGGACGCCGCCTTCGCCGCAGGTGCGCCTTTAGCCTTCGTGGCAGGCGCGGCCTTAGAACGAGGCACAGCCTTCGCGGCAGGCGCGGCCTTAGTACCAGACGCGGCCTTCACAGCGGGCGCCGCTTTAGCTGCCGACGCGGCCTTGCTTCCAGCAGCGGACTTTGCGCTGCTCGCAGCCTTCTTACCGGGCCCGGCCGCTTTGGCAGGCGCGGCCTTCCGGCCAGCTGGCGCCGTCGTCGCCGGCGCACTCTTCCCCCGCGACGCGGTCGCCCGCGCCCCTGCGGCGCGCTGCGTAGCAGCACCGCTCTTCGATGCCGCCTTGCGTGCGGCATTCGCCCGCTCGGCCATCGCGTCCCCCACTAGCAAAACGGGCGCGCGGCAGGACGCCGCGCACTCCGGTGGCTGGCAAGAATACGGAACGTGAAGACGTCCGACAACATGCCGCACCGCTGGTACCCAATTCAGACCACCCTAAACCCACAAACAACGCAAAACGCCCAACATCAGCAACAAACTCGACACTCCCGCACCCGAGCCCCGTGACACGCCGAACCCGCCGCCAGCATGCCGCCGTCCGCGCCGGATCTTGACGCGTAGCTTTCCCTGGCGGTCGCCGCGCGCCAGATCTTGGCGCTCCAGCGTCGTCCTGGGCGGTTTCAAGATCTGGCTGCAACACCCACGTTTCTGCAGGTAGGAGTGGGTTGTGGCAGAGAGATTGTCCGCGTTGGAGCGGGAACGGATC
>NZ_BSDI01000040.1 GCF_027923225.1 Phytohabitans aurantiacus | reverse complement strand
TGCGCGGCGTGGGCTGGTGACGGTTCGCACCGTCCGCCGATGATGCAGCGGGCCAACCAGATCCCGGCGTTCGACTCGGTTCGGGTCAACGTCCAGTAGGGACCGAAGCACCAGCTGAGCGCCTACCGGTCGTCGAGCGGATCGACGGCCGGTAGGCGCTCGGCTTTCAGCCCTTCTCGACCCGGCACTGCCGGGTCACGGTCTTGGTCGGGTCGCTCTCCGATGTGGCGGTGAGCTTCACGAAACCGGTGCCGGCCGCGTCGGCGGTCGCCCCGACGGATACGTGGACCTTCGTGCTCTGGCCGAACCGCGCGGTGGTGATTTCGTGCGGCAGCCATGCCCGGTACCCCTTGCCGGCCACCTGCGCCGACAGCCGGTACACGTCCGCCTTGACGTATGTGGAGACGTCGGTCGGGTGCGGCACCGCGCCCATCCCCAAGAACTGGCCGGTGTTGGTCAGATCGAACGTGCACGTGGCGCCGTTGCGGGTCGGCCGGCCGGCGGTCACCTCACCCGCCGACAGCTTCAGGCCGCGGGTCTGCGGGTCGGCGCTGCGGTCGAGCGGCCGGATCGCCACCGTGTACTGGAGGATGCCGGCGCCGTCGTGGACCGCGTTGAGCACGTAGAAGTGCAGCCCGTTGGCCTCGTCGACGTACTCGTAGTCGCTGCCCGAGTCGGTGCCGGAGTGGAAGAGGGCGTCGGAGAGCTGCCGGTAGTCACCCATGGTGATCATCACCGGCGTACCGTCCGGCTTGCGATAGTCGACCATGTTGATGTCTTCGGGGTGCGCGTCGACGACCCACACGAACGGCGCGCTGTCCGCGTTCTTCGTCTTGCTGAGCAGCACGCCGCGGTCCGGCGTGAACGAATCCGCACCCACCCGGTCGACCACCTCGACCGTGTAGTTGTTGTAGTTGCCGCCGTCGCACAGCGGATCGGTCGCGACCGTGCACGCCGGCGAACGGTCCTGGTTCATCGCGACGTTGACGCCGGCCAGCCCTTCGCCGGTGTACGCCGAACGCGCGGTCACCGTGGCCACCACGAGACCGGAACTGGCCAGCGCCTCGCGCGACACCTTGAGCACGTCGTCGGGAGCGACCAGACCGATCTTCATCTTGTCGCGCAGCATGTGCTGGGCGCCCAGCGAACTGCCCTCGACGGCCGGAATCTTCCACCTGGTGTGCGGGCCGCCGGGTCCGTTGAAGGTGCCGCGCGACAGCATCCCCCAGATGCCCGAGTACGCGCGGCGCACCGGTGTGGCGTACGGGTTGTTGTAGTTGTCGCCGATGCCGAGCAGGTGGCTCAGCTCGTGCGCGTACACGCTCATGCCGGAGCTTTCGGCCTGTGTCGACGAGTTGCCGCTGGCGTTGGGCCAGATGCTGGCCGCCGACTGCCACGACGTCCACTCCACGTACCGGGTGCGGGACCAGTTGTTCATCGCCGGGTCGGGCGGGCCCCACGCGTCGGTCACGTCTTCCTTGTTGTTGAACTTCATCATCCCGAACTCCTGCCAGGTCGACGATTCGTCCTGGCCCGCGCCGAGATAGAAGATCTGCTCGTACTGGTCGATGACCTCCTGGCCGACCGCCGCGAGCCAAGCGGCGCGCGCGTCGGTGCGGATGTTCCTGTTACAGGTCTCGCCGGTCGGGCACATGCCCGGGTTCATGTCGTTGGTGATTCCATAGTGGTACGACTTGTTCGGCAGCGTGTACGGGCCGAATCCCGTCAGCTCGACGCCGTACCGGCCACCCGAATCCTCCATCCAGTAGTCGTGGAGGGTGCGACCGTGGTTGAGCGCGTTCGGGGTGTTGAGCAGATCGGTGTAGTGCTTGGCCACCTGGTCGGTGGGAATGTTGGCGGCGCTGGGCTGCGGGTTGCCGAAGATGGTCGACCCCGCCGGCTGGGTCACCACGAAGGGCTGGTCGGGGTAGTCGACCAGTACCAGAGCGATCTTGAAGTTTCGCACCGAGCCGGCCACCGACGGGTCGTTCCAGTTGCGCCCCGGCACCGGCGTGTAGTCGTCCCAGGTCATGTCGTCGGGGTTCTGCCAGTTCTGCGGGTCCACCGGCTTGAAGGCGCCCGCGTAGCTGGCCGCCTCGGCCGGAGTTACCGCGACGGCGGCGGACCCGATCAGGCCCACCGCCGCTGTCGCCACTACCGTCAATCTTCGCAGCCGCATTTCTACACCTCTCTTGTGAAGAGTGGGAAACCGTCAGAGCAGGAAACCCTCCGGGAAGGGGTCTTCCGGGTCCAGTAGGTACTGTGCGGTCGCGGTGATCCAGGCTCGGCCGGTCACCGTCGGCACGACGGCCGGTCGGCCGTCCACTGTGGTCTCGGCGATGAGCCGGCCGGTGAACCGGGTGCCGAGAACGGATTCGTTGACGAATGGGGTACCGAGGTCGAGCCGGCCGCGGGCGTGCAGCTGCGCCATCCGCGCGGACGTACCGGTGCCGCACGGGGACCGGTCCACCCATCCGGGGTGAATGACCACGGCGTTGCGCGAGTCGGCGCCGTCTCGCCCCGGCTCGACGACCTGGACGTGCCGGCAGCCACTGATAGCCGGGTTACCGGGGTGCACCGGCATCGCCTGCTCGTTGATCGCCTCCATGATCTGCAAGCCGCGCCGGATCAGCTCCGGTGTCGTCGACGGCTCGACCGGCAGGCCGAGCTCCGAAGCCTCCACGATGGCGTAAAAGTTGCCGCCGAACGCCATGTCGTATCGAAAGGTGCCACCCGCCTCGATCTTCTGGTCGCCGGCCAGCAGGAACGAATCGACATTGCGGATGGTGACCGAGCGCGCTCGCCCACCGTCGACCGCGACCTCGGCGGTCACCAGCCCGGCGGGGGTGTCGAGCGCGATCGTGGTGACCGGCTCGACGACCGGCACCATTCCGGTCTCGACCAGCACGGTGGCCACGCCGATCGTGCCGTGCCCGCACATCGGCAGGCATCCGGACACCTCGACGAAGAGCACGCCGTAGTCGGCGTCCGGGCGGGTGGGCGGCTGGAGGATCGCACCGGACATCGCCGAGTGGCCGCGCGGCTCGAACATCAGCAGCCGGCGCAGGCCGTCCCGGTCGCGTTCGAAGAGCTGCTTGCGTTCGAGCATCGTCGCGCCGGGCAGCACGCCGACGCCGCCGGTCACCACCCGGGTCGGCATGCCTTCGGTGTGGGAATCCACGGCATGCAGTACAAGCCGGCTACGCATGTCCACCCTTTCCGTCGAGGGATGCGAGCGTGCGGAGCGGTACCGGGAACGCGAACGGCCGCCGGGCGAACGCCACCGGGTCCGGCACCTGTCCCGTCTCGGCGCGCAGCAGGGCGAGCGCCGTCCGGCCGCACATCCGGCCCTGGCACATCCCCATCCCGACCCGGGTCAGCAGCTTCAGCGCCCGCACGTCGTCGATGCCGTACCGCACGATGTCGGCGCGCGCCCGCCCCACCGTGACCCGTTCACAGCGGCACAGCACGGTGCCGTCCGGCGGCACCGCGTCCGGTGCCGGGTACACGGCGTGCAGGGCGTTCGCGAACCGGAGCCGGCGAGCGCGGGTACGCCGGTGCGATGCGGTCGCGGCAGCGAGGGCGCGATCGTCGATCAGTCCGATGTGGTGGGCCGCCGCGAGTCCCGCGATGGCGCCTTCGGCCATGGCGAGCGCCGCACCGCCGACGCCGGTCGCCTCGCCGGCCACCAGTACGCCCGGCACGCTGGAGCGCTGCGCGTCGTCGACGGTCACCACGAGGCTGCCGTCGCGCGGGTCGACGCGGGTGTCGCAGCCCAACGCCACGGCCAGCTCGATCGACGGTGTGAAGCCGTGTCCCACGCACACCGCGTCGACCTCGACCCAACGGTCCTTTGGAGACACCAGCGCGCGCAGCCCATCGCCGTACCGTTCGACAGCCGTGACCCGCTGCCCATGCCACACGGCGGTGCCCCGCAGATACCGGGCGGCCTCGACCAGCCGGCCCGGCGAGCCCACGACCGCGCGCGGGTGCCGCAGCCAGCGCGACAGGCGGGACGCCTCGACGACGGCGACCACCTCGGCGCCGACCTCACGGAGACTGGCCGCCACGGCAAGCAGGAACGGCCCGGTGCCGGCGACCAGTACCCGCCGTCCTATGGGGACTCCCTGGCCCTTCGCCAGCGCCTGCGCGCCGCCCGCGGTGACCACGCCCGGCAGGTCCCACCCGGGGAAGGGCACCACTCGGTCGTATCCGCCGGTCGCGAGCACCACGGCCCGGGGCCGCAACTCGCGATCGCCAACGCGTAGGCCGGGACCCGCCGCCCAGACCTCGTGCCCCTGGACGAAGGTGATCCGCGGGTGGGCTTCCGCCCGCTCGATGAGCGGATGCCGAGCCGCCCGCAGGTACTGGCCGCCGGGCCGGGCGCCGAGGTCGACGACCACGACGGCGGCACCGGAGCCCGCCGCGCCGACCGCCGCCGAGAGCCCTCCGGGGCCGGCACCGACCACCACGACATCCGGCTCGGGACACTCCACCGGGCCGGCGGGCGCCGGCACGCAGGTGCGAGGGCTCTGCGGGCCGGCGCACGCGAAGCACACGCCCATCCCGCAGAACCAACTCACCATGGCGTCACGCTAGGGAGCGCGCAGCGCCGCGTCTTCCGACGACTGTCGGAACGGGGCCACCGGCACGCCGACATCCGGTCGCCCCTCGACGTGCAACTGCGGCAGGGACCGGTCCAGCCACGCCGGCAGCCACCAGTTCGCCCGGCCGAGCAGGTGCATGACCGCGGGTACGAGCAGCATCCGCACGACGGTCGCGTCGATGAGAATCGCCACCGCCATCCCGAAGCCGAGCACCTTCACCGCGACGTCCGAGATGGGCACGAAAGCCGCGAACACGGCGATCATGATCGCGGCCGCCGCCGTGATGACCCGGCCGGTGCCCGCGAGCCCCGCCAGCACCGCGCGCCCGTTGTCACCGGTCTTCACCCACGTCTCGCGCATCCGGCTGAGGAGGAAGACCTGGTAGTCCATCGAGAGCCCGAACAGGATCGCGAACATGATCACCGGGCTGAACCCGGCCATCGGCGTCGGTGTGTCGATGCCGATCAGCTGGCCCGCCCAGCCGCCGTCCAGCACGAAGGCCACCACCCCGTACGCCGCCGCGACCGAGAGCAGGTTCATCAAGGCCGTGGTCAGCGGGATCAGGAGGCTGCGGAACGACAGCATCAACAGCAGCATCGACAGCAGCACGACGCCGCCGATGAGCAACGGAAGCCGCTTCGCGATGTTGACGTTGGAGTCGATCGTCGAGGCGGTCACCCCGCCGACGTGCGCCCGAGCGCCGGTGTCCGGGATGACGTCGTCGCGGATCGTGCGCACCAGGTCTTCGGTGGCGGTCTCCTGCGGCCCGGTGGCCGGCACGACCATGAGCATCGCCGCGTCGCCAGCGGGGTTGAGCCGCGGCGGCGCCACCGCGGCGACGCCGGGCGTCGCGGCGAGGTCGCTCGCGAGGCGTGACATGAGCGGTCCGGCGTCCACACCGGACAGATCGGTCACGACAAGCAGCGGCCCGTTGGCGCCCGGTCCGAACCCGTCGGCCACCATGTCGTACGCGCGGCGGTTCGACGTACCGTCGGGATCGTTGCCGCCGTCGGGGAATCCGATGTGGACATTGAGGAACGGCATGGCCAGCAGGAGCAGCAGCGCGGCCCCGGCCAGCGCCGCCACCACGCGGTACCGCCCGACGAGCCGGCTCCACCACGTCCAGCCGCGCGCCGGCACCAGGTGACCGTCGACGACAGCGGCCGTGCCACGGTGCCCCAGTGGCAGCCGGAGCCGGTCGATCCACCGGCCGAGATAACCCAGCAGCGCCGGGAACAGCGTCAGCGCCGCGGCCAGTACGACGAACACGGCGACCATCGTCACGGCGGCGGCGCCACTCATGAACGACAGACCCATGGCGAACAGGCCGAGCATGCTCACCGTGACGGTGGCGCCGGCCACCAGTACCGACCGGCCGGCGGTCTCCAGCGTCGCCACGGTCGCGGCCTCCGGGTCCAGCCCAGCGGCGCGCCACTCCCGGAACCGCGTCACCATCAGCAGCGCGTAGTCGATACCCAGGGCGATGCCGAGCATCGAGCCGAGCACGGGCGCCCAGTCGGGTACGTCCATCAACCGGGCGACGGCACCGACGAGCACACCGCTCACCGCGAGGCCGGCGAGCGCCACACCGATCGGAAGCCCCGCCGCCACCACCGAGCCGAACGTGACGAGCAGGATGACGGCCGCGGCCAGCAGACCGATGCCCTCCGAACCGACCTCGCCCGCGTCGGCCTGCTGGATCGTCTGCCCGCCGAGCGCGACGTCGAGGCCCGGCCGGGCGGCGTCATCGGCGGCCGCCAGCAGGCGCTCGGTGTCCGTGACCGGCATGTCGACCGGGTTGGTGACGTCGAGGTTCAGGCGGGCGAGCAGGGTACGGCCGTCGGCGGAGATAGCACCGGGAGTGGCGTACGGGTCCTCGACGGCGGCCACGTGCGGCAGCCGCGCCAACTCGGCGAGCAGGGCGGCCACCTCGCCGCGTACACCGGGATCGGTGACCGCACCGTCGGCGCGCACCACCACGTCGACGGTGTCGCCCGCGCGGGCCGGGAAACGCTCGGCCAGCAGGTCCTGCGCGGCTTTCGAGTCAGAGCCCGGTGCGGAGTAGTCGGCGGTGAAGTCACCACCGAAGGCGGCGGACACGCCGAACGCGATCGCGAACGCGGCCACCCACGCCAGCAGCACCCGCCCGCGCCGGCGGTAGGCGAGCCCGGCGAGGCGGCCCAGCGGCCCTGGTCGAGCCCGAGCCGCGGTATCGGGATCATCGAGTCGGGGCAAGGTAGTGGTCATGACCCGATGCTTCCGATCCGCGCACGGCGCGTCGTCGGGCGGCGAGCGTGATCGAGTACGCCGGAAAGCGCGACCGGGAGCCCCGCGCATACGCACCCCGACGTACCCCCTTCCGTGATCAGGGCGTCCCTGAAGTCGCTCTAACGACTTGAGGGACGCCCTGATCACGGAAGGGGGGTAGGGGTTGCGGTGAGGAAGCGCGCCGGGTCGAAGGGCGTGAGGTCCAGGTCTGGGGTCTCCCCGACGATCGACTGTGCGATCAGGTGACCGGTCGCGGGGGCGAGGCCGATCCCCGCGCCCTCGTGGCCGTGCGCGTGCAGGAGGCTGGGCATCCCGGGATCGGGGCCGATCACCGGCAGGTGGTCCGGTGCGAAGGGGCGGTAGCCGCGGTACACGCGGATGGCGCGCACGCCGGCGAGCGCCGGAAACAGCGCGATCGCGCCCCGGGCGAGCGCACCGACCGCGTCGTGGCTGAGTGCCGGGTCGAAGCCGACCAGTTCCCGGGTCGCCCCGATGAGCACGGTGCCGGCCGGGGTGCCCTCGACGACCGTCGACGTCTGCATGCTGGCCGCGTCCGAGGCGACGTTGTCGAGGTACTCGGCGGAGTACACCTTGTGCCGGATCAGCCGCCCGACGGGCTCGGTCACCATCACGAACCCGCGGCGGGGCGCGACCGGCAGTGCGGTGCCGAGTGAACCCGCCCACGCGCCCGCGGCGTTCACGACCCAGCGCGCGGTCACGGAAGACGTTGGCGTGTCCACCCCATCGGGACGCACCGCCACGGCGGGCGTACGCAGGAGTACCCGAGCACCCAGATCCCGCGCGGCGGCCAGCATGGCCGCGGCGGCCCTCGCCGGCTGCACCTGCATGTCCTGCGGGTAGTAAACACCGCCCACGACGTCGGGTGCGATGGCCGGCTCGCGCTCGCGAACGGCGGCCGCGTCCAGCTCCTCCGCGAGCACGCCCGCGACCGCCTGCGCGCGGGCGGCGGCCGACAGCGCCGGGAGCGCCGCGTCGCTCCGCGTGACGATGAGACCGCCCTTGGCCTCCAGCTCGATGTCGCCCAGCTCAGGCGCCCACTCCCGCCACAGCCGCAGGCTCAGCAGCGCCAGGTCGAGCTCGGGACCGGGCGGTTTGTCCGATACGAGCAGGTTTCCCTCACCGGAGCCGGTGGTGCCGGCGACGAGACCGCCGCGCTCCAGCACGACGACCGACAGCCCGCGCCGCGCGCACGCGAGCGCGCAGGCGGCACCGACGATCCCCGCACCCACCACCGCCACATCGACCATGCCCGCAACGCTTGCGCGGCGGGCCGGAATCCGTCAAGGGTAGGACGATGCATGGGGAGCTCCAGCGCACCGTCGACGCCGTCGCCGCCCGGGTCGGACGACCAGCGCTGATCGAAGACCGGCGGCAACGCGTGGTCGCATACAGCGAGCACGCGGAACCGATGGACGCCGTCCGGCGGGCTTCGATCCTGCGCCGGCACACCACGCCGGAGGTGATGACGTGGTTCCGGCGTGCCGGCATCCTGGAGGCCCGCAAGCCGGTGCGCACGCCCGCCTGCCCCGAGCTCGACCTGCTCCCCCGCATCTGCCTGCCGGTGCGCCACGACGACCTGCTGCTCGGCTTCGTATGGTTCATCGACGCGGACGGGTCGATGACCGACAACGAGGTCGACGCGGCGCTCGACACGATGTCCGACCTGTCGCTGGCGTTGTATCGGGAGAACCTGCTCGGTGAGCTGACCGCCGAGCGCGAGTCGGAAGCGGCCCGGTCGCTGCTCGTCGACCAAGGCGGCGAGCGCGCCGCCCAGGCCCTCCTGGAGGAGGGCGTGATCAGCGCGGACGGTCCGACGACCGCTCTGGTCGGCCACCTCGTCGTCGCGCCGGGCGAGGCGCCCGACGAGGTCACGCGCATCGCGCTGGAGCAGGCTCTGGTACTGACGCGGCGCTGGCTCGGACCGAAAGGCGCGCTCCATCTGCCCCGTCACGACCATGGGGTACTGGTCTTGTGCGGCTCGCGAAACGCCGGGCGGCCGTCGCCGGAGGCCACCGCCGACCATCTCGACGAGGCGCTGCGCGGCGCCACCCGGGGACTGCCCTCGGTGGTCGGCACCGCCGTGGGCGTGGGCACGACGTATCCGGCTCTGGCCGACGCGGCGCGTTCCTACGACGAGGCGCTGCATGCCAGCCGGGTCGCCGCGCGCCTGCCCGCACTCGGGCGGGTGGTGACGTGGTCCGGTCTCGGCATCTACCGCGTACTGTCCAAGATGGACACCACAACCTCTGTCCACCTTGGACTCGAACGGCTGATGCCCGACGAGTCAAGCCACGTGCTCCTGGAAACCCTGGAGACCTATCTGGACCTCGCCGGTAACGCGCACGCCACCGCCGAACGCCTACGCCTGCACCGCACCACCCTCTACTACCGCCTTCAGCGCGTCGAGCAGCTCGCCGGCACCGACCTGCGCGACGGCGGCGAACGCCTGTGTCTGCACTTGGCCCTCAAGCTGGCCCGGCTGACGGGGGCCTGGCCTACGTAAGAGCCGGGCGCGGGATCGGCACCGTGTCGATCGCCGGGATGACAACCGTCTCGGCGCTCCACGCGACAGCCGGGCGCGCTGCCTTCTGCGGCAGCCGCCAGCTCCGCTGGGCCTTCGCCCGCTCACGAATCTCCGCTTGGCGTACACGCAGCGCCGCCTCGGCCGCCTCTTCGCTCAGGCTGCGCTGGGCCGCCATCGCCACCTCGGCCGCCTGCCACGCCGAACGCTCCACACTCGACAGTGTGGCGCACGCCCGGCGCAGCCGTTCCCGGCGCAGCACGCAAAACTTCGTGTCCTGCTCGAAGGGGTGCGCGTACGGGTCCCAGCCGTTGCGGTGCGCCAGGATGTCGCCGTACTCCGCGGCCGTCAGGTCGCCCCTGCGAAGCGCGAGTGTCGCCGTCCGCTCCAGGTGCCGCCGCCGCGCCGTCCGCTCGTCCGGTGTGGACGGTGTATCCGGCACCGTGAACGCCTCGGCCTGGGTGGCCCGCTGGGCGGCCTCGACCGCCTCGTCGTACGCCCGCCAGGTCGCCTCCTGCGTGCGCGACACGCCGGCCCACGCGGCTCTCCGGCGCTCCGCCATCACGGTGGCGCGCCGGGCGGCGACGGCCACCTCTTCGGCGTACCGACGCAGCTCTGCCGGTGTGTTCTCGGGCCGGCGCCGCACCACACGCTGCGCCCGGCGGGCCTTTCGCGCCCGGCGCTCCTCGCACGCCGGGATGGACATCAGGACGAACGGCAGCGCCGCCACGGAAACGAGCAGTAGCCAGATGAGAACAGCGCCGCGGAAGTCGGATTCGAAGATGTGGACAGCCGTCTGGAAGGGGTCCATGAGATACACCTCACCCAAGGTGGAGGGGCGGAGAGGGATGACGAGAGGGGCGAAAGGCTCGTCAGCGCGGCGGCCCGCGCACGCCGACCGTCGAGAGGTCGGTGCCGCGGGGAGTGGCGCCCTTGTCAGGCGTGACGGCCGGCCCGCTCTCAGCGGCCGGCTCCGCCGGCGCCTCCGGCTCCTCGACCAGCGACACGGTCGCCTGGTCGGCCCTATCGGTCGTGTGCGCCGCCGTATAGGCGGGCGCGGAGACGGGTGCGGCGCTCTCCGGCGCCGGCTGCCAGGCCCAGGCACCCGCGACGATCGCCAGGATCGCCAGCCCGCGCAGCAATCGCAGCCACCGGCGCAGCCCACGCGGGCCTCGCAGGGTGGGCGCGGCGGCGAACATTCACCTACGTTATCGCACCAGCGAACCGACCGCTTGATCGAAGTCCCAAGACCCAGACGCCCGGTTCTCCCGCCAGCGGCTGCGCAGCGACACGCAGCGGTGCGACGGGAGATCCGGGCGATCCTGAAGGCTCGTCAGCGGGTGGCGACCTTGGCGCAGTCGGACTCGTCGGGGAGCAGGGGGCGGAAGATGACGTTCCAGCGCTTGCCGGCCGAGGTCCACGGCGTGGCAGAGTTGGCCTTGGCGGCCGCCGCCAGCACCTTCTGCACACCGTCGCCGGTCACGGTCACGCAACCCAGGTTGAGCTGCTGGCCGAGCGACGCGCCGGGCAGCTCCGAGCCGGGCCAGGCCACCTCGGGCTGGTTGCCGAGCGCCGCGTCGGGCGCGACCCACGGTGTGGCGTACGCCGCGAGCGCGGTCGGCTCATACGGCTTGGCTGTACCGGACTTGTCGGGCAGGCCGGTCAGCTCGGTGTACAGGTCACGGAACTTGGTGCGGGCGGCGGTCTGCTGCTCGGTGAGACCGGTGGAGTCGCCGGCCTCCACCAGCGCGTACACCTCGGTGGTCACGTGCCCGGCGGCGGTCAACGCGGTGAACCGGGTGGTCGGCGCGTCGGCGACACCCGGCTGGCCGAAGTCGGCGGTCTTGCCCACGCCGGCCGCGACCGCCTTGTCGATGAGCTGCGTCACGGTGGCCGCGTCGATCTGGCGTACCTCGACGTTCGGCAGCGCCGGCCCGGGATAGATGGCGATCTGCGGGCCCTGGCTGACGACCCGGCCGTCGCCGTACACGGTCACGATGGGCATCCGGCCGGCGATCATCGCGGGGGTGAGGAAACCGCCGGTGTACTCCACACGGAGCGCGACGTCGCTGGGGTCGGGCTGATCGGCGGCCTCGGGGGCGGTGCCGCCGGAGTTCTGTGCGCAGGCCGCGGCGAGCGCCAGCAGCGCTGCTGCGGTGGTGGCGCGAACGGTGCGAGCGATGGTCATGGCGATGAGACGGTCACATCGGGCCGACGGTTCCCGCTGTGTGGACAAGCCGGGATCATCGGAGCTCGATCAAGCGGGCCAGGGGTCTGGCCAGCCCAGTAGCTCGGCGAGGCGAGCGTTATGGGGAACGAAGTAGGCGCGGAGGGAGTCGCGGGCCTGCCGGGGTGGGGCGCCCCACTCGACGCGCCTCGTGTGTTGGGCGAAGCGGGGCGGCAGGTACGGCTCGAGGTCCAGGAAGCGCAGAATCTCGGCGTACGTCGTGGCAGGGTCGGCGTAGAAGTCTTCGCTGCGCACGATGTGGATGCGTGACCGGGGCACGTGCCGGAACCAGCGCTCCAACTGCTCCGCGTACCGCCCGCGGGCCGCATACGAGAACCGGCGCAGCACGGCGTGCGCGGCGCGGCTGTCGGGGCCGGCCCGCAGTGCCCACGCCAGCCGGTCATGCTCGGCTGCCAGCGCGTCGCCGAACGACAGCGGCTCGGCGCCGTACGAACGGGTGTGCAGGTAGTGGGAGTACGCGCGCTCGACCGGGTCGCGCAGCAACGCGATGAACCTGGCCTGTGGCAGCGTCACCGCGGCACGCTCGGCGGCCCGCGGGTGGAAAAGGTAGTACGGGCTGGCCTCGAACGACTGCCGCCCGGCCATCGGCGCCGGGAAGTGCCCGCGGTACCACCGCTCGCCGCGCCCGTAGTGGATGCTGAAGAACTGGAGCTCTTTGCCGGTGGCGGGGCGCACCTGCGGGTGCTCGGCGAGGTAGTTGTGCAGCGATGTCGTGCCGCAACGCTGGCCGCCGATGATCAGGAAGTCGGGCAGCGCGCCGGGAGCGACGGCCCGCGCCCAGGCCCGGGTGCTGCGCACCGCCCGGCGCATGCCATCCAGCGTGGTCCGCCGGCTCACGCGGCGGCCCGCTCGGCTCGCACGGATCGGAGCACCATGGTGTCCTCCTTGGACAGGCCGAGAGCGAGCACCACGCCGACATAGACGGCGATAATCGTAGTAAGCCCCGCGGCCAGCTGGATAGAGCCAGACAGGAGCCAGCGTGCGACGAGCGCGGCACCGAGAGCCGCCGCTCCGGCGAGCAGCCCCTTGAGCATGCCCTCGCTGACCGGCACCGCGCGCACCAGCGCCCACACCTGGGTGACCCGCGCCAGGTTGACGGCGACCAGCGAGGCGCTCCACGCGACGGCGGCGCCGATGACACCGTACGCGGGGATGAGCCACAGGTTGAGAGCCACGTTGAGCACGAGCGCTCCCACGTTGTCGACCATGTTGAGCCAGACCTTGCCGGACATGTTGAGCAGCGTGCCGCAGGGTCCGGTGGCCGCATTGACAAGCTGTCCGACGGCGAGCACGACGGTGACGGTGGCGCCGGTGGCGAACGTACCGCCGAAGAAGCGCAACAGGTCCGCCGGGAAGACGAGCAGCGCCACGAACGCCGGAAGCGACAGCCGCACCACCCAGCCGGTGGCCGCCGCGTAGATCCGGCGCACCTCCGGCAGCTTGCCCTGGCGGTACAGGTAGGCGATGTACGGGCCGAAGGCCGCGTTGATGGGTGCCAGTACGAAGATCGCGAGCGTGACGAGCCGGGTGGCGACGTTGTAGACGCCGATGTCGCCGTTGCCGAACGCGCCGAGCAGCAGCGTGTCGAGCCAGATCAGGCCGGTCGAGGCGAGCGACGACGCCCAGCTGACGGTGGAGAAGCTGAACAGCTCACGGGGCCGGTACGCGGGCTCGGCCGGTGCGACGCGGCGCATGAGTCGCACCAGCGCGCCCAACGCGAGCAGCGCCGCTGACCAGGAGGCGATCACGACCGCCCACAGGGCGCCGGTCAGGCCGAAGCCGGAGGCGAGGGCCAGCCCCGTGAGGGCGAGGCGGGAGGCGGGTTCGTAGACCTGCCCGATGACGGTGAACGGGCGCTGGGTGCGCCAGCCGCGGGTCGCCGCCAGGGCCGCCTCGCACACGGTCGACGCCGGCAGGGCCAGCGCCACCAGCCGCAGCCCGGTGACCAGCGACGGGTCGTGCAGTGCGTCGGCGAGCACCGGGGCCAGCGCGAAGAGGCCCGCCCCGATCGCCAAAGAACCGGCGAAGCTGATCACCAGGCCGAGCCGCACGGTGCCGCGTACACCGGCCGGGTCGTCGTCGGCGAGGTGTACGGCGACGAATCGGGTCAGCCCGGCCCGGAACCCGGAGAGTGAGAGCAGGCCGAGTAGTGCCAGCACCGCGTAGCACTGGGCGTACCGGCCGACGTCGTCGCTGCCCAGCACCCTGGCCAGGAGCAGCATGACGGCGAACAGCGCCGCCTGCCCGCAGATGGCGCCGGCGAGGTTGAGGACCCCGCCGCGAGCCATTCCCCGGACATGACGATCGGCGGTGGCCGTCTCAGTGCTCACGTGTGTGCCGGGACCAGCGGTGGTCGGCGGGACGCGAACTCCAGTACGACGGCGAGCAGGACCGCGAGCAGGAGCCCGGCACCCGCGGCGGGCAGCACGCTCATCGCGAGCGCGCGTACCCGCGAGACCTGGTTGACCTCACCCACGCTGGTGACCTGGGCCGGGTCGGCCGCCTGCGCCTGCGCCCGCGCGCCCTGGAGCCCCTGCCGCGCCTGCGACAGCGCGCTCGTCGCCGCGTCCCGCTGTGCCAGCAGCGCCTGGTAGTCGGGCAGCTTCGGGCCCAGCTCGTCGAGGCGCTTCTGCGCGGCGTCGATCGCCGACTTCGCGGCGGTGGCGCCCCGAGTGTTGCCGACCGCCTCCATGGAGAGCTTCTGCTGCTTGAGCGAGGCCATCTCGGTGAGCGTGGCCTGGTACAGCTTGTCGGGCTGCGAGACCTTGTTGGCCTTCTCCCAGTCGGCGATCGCCTTGGTCGCCTCGGTCACGTCGGCGCTCGCCGCGCGCGCCTGCTCGGTGGCGATGTTGACCTGCGACGAGAAGAGGAAGTCCAGCGCCCGCTTGGCCGTCGCGGCGAGTACCGGCTCCACAGTGGAGCGTTTCGTCGATGTGTACGCGACGGTGAGCTGGCTGCTCGCACCCACCTGGGTCACCGCCAGCCCGTCGCGCAGCGTGCCGGTCGCCACGCCGGTGTCGGCGGCCACCTCGTCGAGCACGCGGGGTGACGTGGCCGCGGCCTTGAAGGCGGCCACGAACTGGTTGGCGCCCTGGGTGCCGGTGAACTGCTGCGCGGCCGAGCCGCCGACCAGCGCGGGCGCGGCCACGTAACTGGTCGCGGTGTATCGCTGCGGCGACAGGAAGACGAACGCTCCAACGGCAAGCGCCGCGAGCAGCGGCACACCCAAAAGCACCCACAGTCGCCGGCGGGCCACCCGAAGGTAATCAACGATCTCCACTATCGCTCCCCAAAAACGACACACCGCGCGCCACAGCCGAAGCGGCCGCCGCGAACGCCACGAAATACCAGAGGGTGACCACATTGGATATGACGTTCGACGCGGCGCTCACCGCGACGAACGCGACCGCGCATCCGGCGAACCCGACCGCGATCCCGCGCGCCAGCGTGCCCGGCGGCGCCCGCCGCAACGCCAGCGCCGCCGTGTGCAGGCACATCAACAGCAACGCCAGATACGCCAACAGCCCGAGGACGCCGGTTTCGACGTACGCCCGCAGGATGTCGTTGTGCGGTTTCTTGGCTTCCTCGGTCGCGCGCTGGGTCATGTTGGGACCGATGCCGGTGACCGGGTTCTGGTTCGCCAGCGAGACGATCTCCGACCAGTACGCCATCCGCCATGCCAGCGTGTTGCCGGTCGGATCGCCGCCCACATCGCGCACGGCGGAGAGCTGCGCGAACCGCTCCCCCACCGCCGGCACCAGCGAGACCGCCGCGATGGCCGCCACGCACAGCACCGCCAGCATCCGCACGCTGCGGTGCAGCAGGGCCACGACGAGCAGCCCGAGGGCGGTGCCGATGATGGCGCCGCGGGTGTTGGTCAACACCAGAAAGCCCAATGACAGGACCAGCAAAGCGCCCAGCGCCACCCGCGCCCGACCGCTGAGGAAGCGGTACACGCCGAAGCCGAAAACCACCAGGAACATCAGGTACCGGCCGAACGTGGTGGACTGGCTGAACGGCCCGCTGATCCGGACGAAGCTGCCCTTCACCTCGGACGGCGGCGACCCGAGCAGCGACGCCACGATGGTGTATCCGAGCGCCAGCGCCAGCGACGCGTACACCGCGAGCAGCACCCGCCGCACCGCGCGATCGTCGGGCAGGAGCTGCTCCAGCACCAGGAACATCGCCACGACGGTCAGCACCCGCAGCACGTCGAGCGCGCTGCTCGACGGCCGCGCCGAGCCGAGCGTGCTGACCGCGCCGGTCGCGCCGACCAGCAGCAACGCGACGCCGAGCGGCGACGAGTTCAACCGTCCCCGGGCCCGGTACTGCGCCGCCAGCCACAGCCCGGCCGCGACCAGAAAAAGCACACCGACCAGCGTCGACGGGTCGAGCACGCGCACCGATCCACCATCGCCGCCCGTGCCGGCTGTCGGACCGCTCAGCTTGAACAGGTCGACGCACGACCGGACGGCGAGCATCAACAGGACGTATGCCGCGAACCGGGTCACTGCCAGAACCGCCACCAGCACGCCAGCGGCCACCGCGAGCGGCAGCACGACACGCATCCGCTGGCCGCCGTCCATGGCGAGGCCGGCGACGACCGCAGTCGCGGCAGCCAGTAACGCCGCGGCTACGGTCAGCGCCGTCCCGACCGGTCGAGGCCGGCCTTGCACGAGTACGGTCACGTCCCTTTGCCTAGCCTGTGATTTCTCGCTCCGCCGCCACGTCCCGACCAACCCAGCCGGCCCGGCAAAGTCGGCTCAATCTAGCGGGGTCCCTGCGGAAACGCGAGCGAAGCGAGTGTTTTCGTGGGGTGCTCTTGCGTCAACGGCGGGCTAGGTCGAGGTAGAGGCGCTCCAGTTCCCTGGCGGCCGCGTCCCAGTTGTATTCGTCCAGCACCCGCTCGGCGAGTTTCTTGGCGCCGCGCCGCTCGGCGGCAGGGTCGGCCAGCGCCCGCTCCAGCGCGCTGACGAGGTCGTTTTCGTCACCGTCGCGGAAGAGGCGCCGCCCGTGCCCGTCGCGCTCCAGCACCTCGACATGCGGCGAAATGTCGCTCGCCACGATCGGCACGCCGTACGACGCCGCCTCCAGCAACGTCAGCGGCAGGCCCTCGACGCGTGACGGCTGCACGAACACGGCCGCGTGCGAGTACAGCTCCGCGAGCAGGTCACCGTACGCGAAACCGGTGAAGACCACGCGGGGGTCACCCGCCGCGAGTTCCTTCAGCTCCGCGACGAATTCATCCGTGTACGAGGACCCGCCTACCACGGCCAACCGATGGTCACCCGGCAATCGGCGAAACGCACGGATCAGCATGTCAGCGGCCTTCTCCGGAACCAACCGCCCGACCAGCAGGGCGTACCGCCCCGGCGTCAGGCCGAACCGCTCGACGATCTGGTCCGGCGGCACGTGCACCGGCGCGTTGACCCCATTGGGCTGGTACCGCGTGAGCCGGCCGAACCGATCGGCGTAGTGGGTGGCGAGCCCGCGCGACACCGCGACCCGGGCGTCGGGCACGTACCCGCTCATCCAGTACGCCGTGCCGAGCACCGCCTTGGCAACGCGGCTCCACTTTGACCGGTGATTGTCGAGCCCGTGCACGGTCTGCACCACCTTGGCGCGGGACAGCACACGCGGCAACGGCGCCACCAGGCCCGGCCCGAGACCGTGGTAATGCACGATGTCGGGGCGCGACCGGATCGCGACCAGCGACGAAGCGGCACTGTGCACGATCGCGTCGAGGTGCTTGCTCGCCACCGTGCGTACCCGTCGCAGGTGCACGCCCCGGTACATCGGCTCGGTGACCTCGCCGTAGCTGTCGCGGCAGTACACGGTGATCCGATGCCCGAGGCTGGCGAGGCGGCTCGCCATCTCCTCGACGTGCCGCTCCACCCCGCCGTACGTGGCGGGCATCCCCTTCTGGCCGATCATCGCGACATGCAGCGGGCGCCAGCCCGTGCGCTGCGGCGTTCGCTGGCGCGGCACCACAACTTGGGCTTGTTGATCGACGTGGTCGACTTCCGTGGTGACCTGGTCGTTCGCGGCCATAGACGTCCTCCCCGAGGCGCGACAGTAGATGATCTCCTAGCCGCGGCACCAGACCTATGGTTGATTTTTCTGTTACATGTTTCGATTAACCGCTTGAGTTGCTAGTGCGTTCAGGGCCTCAGCAGCGTCAGGGGACAGCGGTGCGCTCTCCAGTGCTGCCAGCGCGGTCTCGGCGCGTACCCGGATCATCTGCTCTATCCGATCCAGCGCGCCAGTGTCGACGATGATCGCACGCAGCTCCTCCGCCCCACCCGCGTCCAGGTCCGGGTTGCCGAACAGGTCGCGGAGACGATCCGCCTGCGCCCGGTCGGCGCGGCTGCGTACGAGCGCCATCATCACGGTCGGCTTGCCTTCCCGGAGATCGTCCAAAACGGATTTGCCGGTGACAGCCGGGTCGCCGAAGACCCCGAGGACGTCGTCGCGGAGCTGGAACGCGTCGCCGAGCGGGTCGCCAAACTCGGCGTACGCGGCGAGCAGTGCCCGGTCAGCGCCCGCCAACCCACCACCGATCTGCAGCGGCCGGGTCACCGTGTACCGCGCCGCCTTCATCCGGATCACGGTCAGCGCGCTGGCCACCGAGCCGTCACCGACACCGGAGACAAGGTCGAGGTACTGCCCGGCGATCACCTCCGTGCGCATGTGCGCGAAGACGGCGTACCCGGGCCGCATCCGCTCGGCGGGCAGGCCACACTCCTGAAACATCTGGTCGGCCCACGCCGCGCACAGGTCGCCACAGAGCAGCGCCGTATTGCGGCCGAAGAGGGCCGGGTCGCCGCGCCACGCCGAGCGGGTGTGCAGCTCGGCGAAGACCTTGTGGACAGACGGCTCGCCGCGGCGGCGGTCGCTCCCGTCGATGATGTCATCGTGGATCAGCGCGAACGCGTGGAACAACTCCAGCGCGGCGGCCGCGGCCACCACCTCGTCGCTGTCCGGTGCCCCGGCGCCGCGCCAGCCCCAGTAGCAGAACATCGGCCGCAGCCGCTTGCCGCCGGCGAGCACGAACCGCCGGATCGTGGCCAGTACGCCGCGCGGGGCACCGTCCGGCCACTGTGGATCCTGCCGGTCGATGAAGCCCGCGAGTACCGCGTCGAACCGCTCGCGCAGCTCCCTGACGTCCGACTCGCGAGCCGCCTCGATGGTCATAGTCCCGCCAGGTCCAGCAGGAAGCCCTTCACCTCGGTGGCCGCCAACCCGTCGCGGGCGGCGGACGGGTCGGAACAGAGCAGCACCGGCGCGTCGTCGGGATCGTCGGGCAACCGGCCGTGCGAGCCGCGCACCGCCCGCGCACCGGCGTCGAGCCCGACCACGCTCATCAGGTACCGCATGCCGAGCTTCTTGCGCGCCAGGGCGACCGCCGCGCGCTTCTTCGCGGCTCCCGGGGCGGCCGGGTCGAAGAACAGCTCCGCGGGGTCGTACCCGGGCTTGCGGTGGATCTCGACGAGCCGGGCGAAGTCCGGCGCCTTGCCGTCGTCGAGCCAGTAGTAGTACGTGAACCAGGCATCCGGCTCGGCCACCAGCACCAGCTCGCCGGAGCGTGGATGGTCGAGCCCGTGCGCGGCCTTGCCCTGCTCGTCGAGCACGTCGGCGACCCCGGGAAGCGCCGCGCACAGCTTCGCCACCTGCGGCACATCCGCCGGGTCCTTCACATAGACGTGCGCGATCTGGTGGTCGGCGACCGCGAACGCGCGGGACGTCCACGGGTCCAGGTACTCCATGCCGTCCTGTGTGTACACCCGCAGCAGCCCCTCGGCGCGCAGCAGGCGATTGACGTCGACCGGACGGCGCGCGGGTGTGATGCCGTACTCCGACAACACGACCACCGTGGCACCCCGTCGGGCGGCCGCGTCGAGGAGGGGCGCCAGCACCTTGTCGAGCTCTCGGGCGGCCGCGACCGCCTCCTGTGCCCCGGGACCGAAGCGCTGCAGGTCGTAGTCGAGGTGCGGAACGTAGACGAGCGTCAGGTCGGGGTCGTGTGTGGACATGACCCGTTCGGCGGCTTGGCAGATCCACCGTGACGAGGGCAGGCCGGCGCCCGGTCCCCAGTACGTGAACAGGGGGAACGGGCCGATCGCGCTCGTCAGCTCGTCGTGCAGCTCCGGCGGAAACGTGTAGCAGTCGGGCTCCTTGCGGCCGTCCGCGTAGTAGATGGGCCTCGGCGTGACCGTCCAGTCGACGTCGGCGCCCATGGCGTACCACCAGCAGATGTTGGCGACCGTGTAGCCCGGCTCGGCGCGGCGCGCGGCGTCCCACAGTTTCTCGCCACCGACGAGCGCGTTGTGCTGCCGCCACAGCAGCACCTCACCCAGCTCCCGGAAGTACCAGCCGTTGCCGACGATGCCGTGCTCGGCGGGCGGCGCGCCGGTGAGGAACGTGGACTGTACGGTGCACGTGACCGCCGGCAGCACGGTGCCGAGCGGCGCCTGGAATCCCTTGCTGGCAACGGATCGCAGTCTCGGCATGTGCTTGAGCAGTTTCGGCGTGAGCCCCACGACGTCGATGACGAGCAGCTTCTTACTCACGAGGCGACCCCCATCAGCAGTTCGTTGCGGGCGAACGCGAGCTCGGCCGCGATGCCGGCGGCGACGTCCGCGTCGGTGCGCGGGCGGGCCTCTTCGGGCAGCACGCCCCACGTATACGTCTCCACGTCGAAGTGGTCGCAGGCGTCCCGCCGGATCAGCTCCCGCAACGCCGCCCGCAGTACCGGCACGGTCGACGTGAGCGGTGCGGCCGGCTCGGCGTGCAGCGGCACGTGGTAGTGCACCCGCCACGGGCCGGGCAGCCGCGCGTCGAGCGCCTCGTCGAGGTCGTCTGCGGCTGGCCCCAGCGCCGAGCGCGTCTGGTGCAGGAAGCGCGGCTCCACGTACCGCCGCAACACATCCGCGGCACCGACCGGATCGGCGGCCTCCAGCGCGGCGGACACCTGCACCTTCACCACCGGAAGCCCAGCGGCGGCCAGCCGGTCGAGCGCCTCGCCGGGGTCTTCCCACGCACACGCCAGGTGTGCGAGGTCGAGGCAGACACCGAGCCACTCGGCGTCCACATCGGACAGCGCTTCTGCCGCCTGTGCCGTGGTTTCGACGACGCAGCCGGGCTCCGGCTCGAATCCGACCCGGATCGGCCGCTCCAGCGTGGACAGTACGCCGGCCAGCTCGTCGAGATGCCGCCTCGCGGCTTCCTTCCGCCGCGCGTCCCACGGCGTGCGCCATGCGAGCGGGAGCGTGGAGATCGAGCCGCGGTCGGCTCCGGCTGGCAGCAGGTCGACCAGTACGCGAGCGAGGTCGAGCGTGTAGCCGAGGCGCTCCCGGGTGGTCCAGTCCGGGTGGTACACGGCGTGCTTGACGACCGGTGCCTGGAACGCCTCGTACGGGAACCCGTTGAGCGTGACCACTTCCAGCCCCCGGACGTCCAGCTCGTGCCGCAGCCGCCGCCGGGCCGCCGGGTCTGCCGCCAGCTCGCGGGCCACCGGGGCGGCCAGCCACAGCCCGAGGCCCAGCACGTCGGCGTCGAGGTGGCGGCGGATCGCGACGGCGTACGCGTCGAACTGCCGCACGATGCCGTCGAGGTCTTCGGCGGGGTGCACGTTGGTGCAGTAGCTGAGGTGCATCAGCTGCCTCCGCGCAGGATCGAGTTGCCCTCGAACGTCGGTTCGGCACCGTCCACGTCAGACAGTCGCAGCCGACCGGACTGGCCATAGAACTCGACCGGGTTGCGCCACAGCACCCGGTCGACGTCGTCGTCGCTGAACCCCGCCGCCAGCATCGCCTCACCCGTGGCGAGGGTCAGCAGCGGGTCGGAGCGCCCCCAGTCGGCGGCCGAGTTGACGAGCATCCGTTCGAGCCCGTACTCGCGCAGGATCTCCACCATCCGGGGCGGCGACATCTTCGTGTCCGGGTAGATGGAGAAGCCGAGCCAGCACCCCGTGTCCCGGACGAGCTTGACGGTCACCTCGTTGAGGTGGTCGATCGCCACCCGGTCCGGCGCGATGCCGGACTCGTCGACCACGGCGAGACTGCGTTCGGTGCCGCGCGCCTTGTCGCGGTGCGGGGTGTGCACCAGCGCGGGCAGTTCGTGCTCGACCGCCAGGGCCAGCTGGGCGGCGAAGACCTCGTCTTCCTCGGGCGTCATCGAGTCATACCCGATCTCCCCGACCGCCACCACACCGTCCTTCTCCAGGTACCGGGGCAGCAGGTCGAGCACGCCCCGGCAGCGGGGATCGTTGGCCTCCTTGGGGTTCAGCGCGATCGTCGCGTGATGCCGGATGCCGAACTGGCTGGCCCGGAACGGTTCCCACCCGACCAGCCCGTCGAAGTAGTCGGCGAACGATCCGGGGTTCGTGCGCGGCTGCCCGAGCCAGAACGCCGGCTCGACGAGCGCGCGTACCCCCGCCGCCGCCATCCGCTCGTAGTCGTCGGTGGTCCGTGAGGTCATGTGGATGTGCGGGTCGAAAATGCGCATCAGCCCTCCCTCAGGCTCTCCAGCACGGCGAGCGCGTCGGCCGGTACGTCCCGGCCGGCGGCTCGGCGTTCCTCGGCGAAGCTCGCGAGCATGCCGGCCAGCTCGGCGTCGGCGCGGTCGCCGAGGCCGTCCACCGCGGACAGTGGCACGCCCATGAAGACACACTTGAGCACGGCCTGCCGCCACGCGGGCGGGTCCAGGTGTGCGGCGTACGGGCCCAGTGCGGCGGCCACGAGTCGGGTGTCGTTGGTGCGGATCGCGTCGTGCAGCAGCGGCACCGCGTCGCCGCCGATCGGCAACAGCGGCAACGCCTTGAGCACCGCCCGCTTCTCGGCCGCGTCCCCGTACCGGTACAGGTCAGCTACCTCGCCGCTGATCCGGTCGGCCGGCAGCGCGTCCAGCAGCACCGCGCGAGCGGCCTCGTCGGCGCTCCACCCGGGCGCCACCGGCTCACGTCCACACTTGCGCCCAGCGGCCGGAAACAGCCGCCCGATCGCCCCCGGCTCGGCGCTGACCCGCGCGACCGCCTCGTCCAGCCACGGCTGCTCCCCGAGCGCCGCCCGCAGCTGCGCCACCGTCGTGGTCATGCTCCCCCTCTCCGTGATCAGGGCGTCCCTCAAGTCGTTAGAGCTACTTGAGGGACGCCCTGATCACGTGCGGTGCGTAGGAAATCGATGGAGTCGGCAGCCACCGTCGGGGCGGCGTGGGAGTGGCGGGGCAACTCGACCGCTACCAGTCCGCGGTAGCCGGCGTCCGAGAGCGCGCGGAGGACGGGTGGGAAGTCGATCTCGCCCTCGCCGAACTCCAGGTGCTCGTGCGTGCCGCGCCGCATGTCGTCGATCTGCACGTTGACCAGGTACTCAGCGACAGCCGCCACGCACTCGGGCACAGGCAGCGGCTCCAGGCACCGACAGTGTCCGATGTCGAGAGTGATGCCGAAGCCGGGTGGGCTGCCCAGGTCGGCGTACAGGCGGCGCCAACCCGCGATGTCCGCGACAAGCATTCCCGGCTCGGGCTCGAAACCGAGCGTCATGCCGGCCGCCGCAGCGGCGTCCACAATGGATACCGTGCCGCGCACGAGGCGGTCCCACGCGTCCGGTACGCCCGGCGGCGCCACGCCCGACCAGAACGACACCGCCTCGGCACCCAGGTCCGCACCCACCCGCACGGCCTTGCGCAGGAACTCCAGCCGGAGCGCCGGCTCGTCGTCGAGCAGCGTCGGTGCGTGCTTGCGCCACGGATCGAGCAGGTACCGCGCGCCGGTCTCGATGACGACCGCCAGGCCGAGCCGGTCGAGCAGCGCGGCCACCTCGGCGGTCCGGCGCGGCAGGTCGGGCGCGAACGGGTCCAGGTGGTCGTGGTCGAGTGTGAGAGCGACGCCCTCGTACCCGAGGTCGGCGATGACGCGCAGCGCGTCGGGCAGCCGGTGGTTGGCGAACCCGTTCGTCCCGTACCCGAACCGCAGCGTCATGTCGGTGAGACCTTCCTCGCGAGGTGTCGGGCCAGCGGCGCCGCCGCCGCGACCGCGAGGCCCGCAATGGGCGCACCGGCACGCGCGGTGAGGGCGCCCTGCAACGGCGGCAGCCCGGTGATCCCGGCACCCACCGCGGCACGCACCCGCGCCGCGGAGGGCTCCGCGGCGACCCGCGCCTGCGCCGCCCCAAAACGCGCCGCGTACCACGCGGCCAGCGCAACCCCCACCCCACGATCAGAGCGTCCCTCAAGTCGTAAGAGCGACTTGAATGACGCAATGATCACGGGAGAGGGCGCTGCCGCCGCGAGCGCTACCGCCGCCGTGCCGGCCAGCGTCGCGGCGGGCAGGGCTCGGTCGGCGCCGGAGACCTCGCGGCGGGAGAGCACGGTCACCGTGTACGTGTGCGCCGCCACCGTCAGCGCGGCCGGCACCGCCCGCCGGAGCCGTCCGGGCGTCGCGCCGAGAAGCACGTCGAGCCCGCGGCACGCGGCCATCACGACGGGGCCGGCGGGCGTCTTCTTGGCGACCAGGTCGTAGGCCCACACGGTGCCCGCGAGCGGCAGCGCGACCGCCAGTGACCGGCGACCGCCCGCGAGCGCGGCCAGCCCGACGCCGGCCGCCGTCAGGGCCGCCGCGACGCCGACCGCCTGGCCCGGCGTGACCCGCCCCGACGGGATCGGTCGCTCGGGGCGCTCGACCGCGTCCAGTTCCCGGTCCGCCCAATCGTTGGCGGCCATCCCGGCCCAGTACAGGCAGACGGACGCCGCGGCCAAGCCCGCCGTGCGCGGGCGGAGCGTGCCCGCTGCCGCCGCGCCCGCGACGACGTCGCCGGGGACGGAGAGCGCGGCCGGCGCCCGGACCAGGTCGACGAGCGCCCGCCAGCTAGGCATTGCCGAGTCCACGGACGAACGCCGCCAGCGCGGCCCACTGCTCCGCGAGCCCATGCGGAACCGTCCCCAGTGGATCCTTGAAGAAGAACGCGAGTTCCGTGAGAGGTCCGGACCGTCCGGCGCGGTGTGCCGCCGCTGTCAGGCGCGCCAGATCGAGTACGAGGGGTGCGGCGAGCGCCGAGTCGCAGCCGTGCCACGAGAACTCCATGCGCATCGCCGTACCCAGGAAACCGGTGAACGTGACGAGGTCCCAGGCGGTCTTGAAGTCGCCGATGTCGTCCACGTACTCGATCCGCGTGTGCCCCTGCGGCTCGTACCCGAGCGTCTCCGCCAGGACGCGCTGCTTGCTGCTGGCCTTCGCGGCGTTGGGCCCCGCTTCGGCGAGGTTCGCGCCGTCGCCGCCGCCGAGCAGGTTGGTGCCCGACCAGGTGCGGACCCGCAGGTTGCGCATCGCGAACATCGGCGCGAGCACCGACTTGACCAGCGTCTCGCCGGTCTTGCCGTCGTGACCGGCGTGCGGCAACCCGTGCCGGCGCGCCATCTCGGCCAAGGCGGGCAGCCGGGCACCGGTCGAGGGCGTGAAGTCCACGTGCGAGCAGCCCGCGCTGAAGGCCGCGTAGGCGTACAGGGAACTGGGCGGCAGCACCGGATCGGAGCGGAGCGCGTCGTCCAGCGCCTCAAGGTTCTCGTGGGCGGGGTGTGCCTGTACCAGAGGCTCTGTCGACGCCACATTGACCACGACGACGCGTTCCAGGCCGTGGCGGTCCCGGAAGGCGGCGATGTCGGCCGCGATCAGCGCGGCCGCCTCCCGTTGCGTGTCGGCGGCGGGCGCGAGCCGGATCTCCGCGTCGGCCGAGGCCAGTTCCCCCGCGACCGCCGCGACCAGCCGCGCGGGCACCACGCCCGCGGCGGCCAGCGCGTCGACCTTCTTCGCCAGCGGGGTGTCCGCGATGTCGTGGCCGCCGAAGACAAGATCGCTCAGCGGTGGCAGCGACGCGCCCTGGAGCTGAGGCAGCTCGGTGACGCAGCCGGTGGGCTCGGCCAGACCCGCGCGTATCGCCGCGGCTCCCACGATGCTCGTCGCCGCGACCGAACCGCGCGCGCCGACAAGCCAGACACCCGTCGCCATGTCGCCTCCCCTTGCATTGATACCAGCGTTTTGTACCCTTTGTGGCCTGTATTGAGCCTTTGGGGTATCAAGCCCCATCCACCCGCCAGCCGGGATGGCACCACCGCGACCGGGCCGGAGTCGGCGGCACCGGCACGGCCACGGGACCCGGCCGGCGGGCGGATGGAGCAACGGGAGGCGATGGCCATCGCCTCCCGCGCCTCGTTACGGTGCCGCCGCTCCAAATTCAAGCCAGTTGATATTTACCAGGCTCGTGGTCGGACCGCCAGACACCGGCTGGAACACCAGGTACAGCTGTTGCGTACCGGCCGCGGCGCTGAGCGAAATCGTCGTGCTCGCCCAGGAGTTGGTGCCGCTGGTCGCGTTGAGCGTCGCCGTGGCGACCAGCGCGCCGGTGGGCGAACCGGACCGCAGTTCGACCGTGGCGCGTGGCGTGCCAGCCGTCGCGGCGGCGCCGCTGGCGTACCGGAAGGTGATCGCGCCGACGCCGCCCAGGTTGACCGGGTTGAACGCGATGTAGTCACCGGCGTCGACACCGGTCACGTGCTGGCCGCCGCCGGTATCGCCCGTGTTGGCGAGCGTGACGCCCTGCTGCACCTGCGCGAACTCGGCCTGCTGCCGCCGGACCTGCAGCACCACCTGGTCGACCGTGGTGAGCGCGGGCTGGCCGTTCGCACCCAGGTCGGTGTAGGTCGCGCTGATCCCGCCGTACAGGTAGCCGCCCGCGTGGTCGCCGCCGTCCGCCGGACTCACGAACGAGCCGGAGCACGCGTACTGGTCGCTCATGCCGTGACCGTGGCTGTCGTGGCCGAGCACGAACGACACCTTGACCCGCGAGCAGTCGATCGGCCCGTCCTCGGGGTCGGTCACCGTCACCGTCCACGGGATGGTGTCGCCCCAGTTGAAGAACGTGCCCGCCAGCGGCGAGGTGACCGTGACGGTCGGCGCCGTGTTGCCGACCGTGATCTCACGGGTCAGCACCGCCGTCTTGCCGCTGGAATCCGTCACGGTCAGCTTCGCCGCGTAGACGCCATTGGCCGTGTACGTGTGGGACGGGTCCGGGTCGGCCGAGTCGACCGTGCCGTTGCCGTCGAAGTCCCAGGCGAACGAGATCGAGTCACCCGGGTCCGGGTCGTGCGTGCCCGCACTGGAGAACTGCACGGTCAGCGGCGCCTGGCCGGAGGTGGGCGTCGCGCTGAGCTTCGCCACCGGTGACCGGGTGCCCTTCACGTACCGGATCATGGCGAGTTGCGCGTCCGGGTTGGCCCGGAAGAAGCCGTCGCCGTACTCCAGGAAGTAGATGTTGCCGTCCGGCCCGAACTCCATCTCCATCAGGTTGTCGAAGACGAACCCGGGCAGGAACTGCTCGACACCCACCAGCTTGCCGCTGCCGTTGGTGCGCATCACGAACATCTTGTCCCGCGTGAACTCGCCGAAGAACACCGCGTCCTGGTAGTACTCCGGGAACTTGGTCTGCGACTCCAACTCCGGGTCGTACTTGTAGATCGGGCCGCCGTGCGGGCCCACGCCGCCGGTGCCGATGACCGGCCACTTGAAGTCGCACGTACCGGCCGGAGTCTGCAAGTACGCCTGCGGGCACGGGGTGAGCGCGTTGTACGTGTACCAGAACTGTGGCTGCTCGACCGGCGGCAGCACGCTCCGGCCGGTGTTGCGGGGCGAGTTGTTGACCGGCGCGGCGCAGTTGAACGGCGCGCCCGACGTGCGGGTGACGAAGTCGAAGTCGACGTACGGGAGGGTCGGCGAGTAGCAGTACGGCCAGCCGTAGTTGCCCGCCTTGTTGGTGGCGAACCACCGGCCGGTGCCCTCCGGGCCGCGGGTCGGGCTGGGCACGCGCGAGTCGGGCGAGTAGTCGCCGACGTACACCATGCCCTTGCTGTCCACGTCGAACCGGAACGGGTTCCGCAGGCCCATCAGGAAGATCTCGGGCCGAGTCTTGCCGTCGCTGTCCTGCGACTCGGGGAAGAGGTTGCCGGCCGGTATCGAGTACGAGCCGTCGTCCTTGACCTTGATGCGCAGCAGCTTGCCCCGCAGGTCGTTGGTGTTGGCCGAGGAGCGCTGGGCGTCGTAGCCCGGCCCCTGCGTCGGCGACTCGTTGATCGGCACGTACCCGTCGGAGCCTCCGGCGTTCGTGTCGTCGCCGGTGACCAGGTACAGCAGGCCCTTGCCGTCAAACTTGATCTTGCCGGCGACGTGGCAGCAGATGCCCCGATCGACGTCGACGCGCAGGATCTGCTGCTCGGACGCCAGGTCCAGGTGTGGCGTCGGCGTCTCCACGAACTTGAAGCGGGACAGCTGGTTGTACCCCTTGTACTGGTCCCAGACCGTCGGGTCGGTGCTCGTGGCCGGCGCGTCGGTGGTCGGCGTGGACAGGCGCGGCGAGTAGTACACGTAGACCCACTTGTTCTGCGCGAAGTTCGGGTCGATCGTGAGCGTCTGCAGGCCATCCTCGTCGTGCTGGTACACCGGGATCGTGTTGATCACTGGGCTGGCGCCGGTCGCCGGGTCGTACAGCCGGATCTCGCCGCCGCGCGTGTTGTGCAGCACCCGGCCGTCCGGCAGCACCGACAGCGACATCGGCTCGCCCGGCTCGTCGTTGAGCGTGACCTTCTCGTAGTTGGCGAGGACGGTGGCGCCGCAGTCGCCCTCGACCACGCCGGCGGCCCACTGGATGCCGCCGAGAAGGTGCTTGCGGAACGCGCCGTTGCCGTACGAGGCGGTGGAGTGGCCCAGGCCCGTGTACCACGAACGGCCGCCCTGGTAGTCCTTGCACCAGGCGATCGGGTGGTCGTACCCCATCGTGCTGCCAGCCGCCTTCACCGTCGCCAGCACGTGCGAGGTGCCCCGGACGTTGGTCGTGTAGTTGTACCACTCCTCGCTCAGCGTCACCTCGCGCGCGAGCGGCTCGGTCGACGGGTGCGCGCGGTCGGCGACGTCGATGAGGCCCGACGACACCGGTGCCGCGCTCGCCACCTTGGTGCCGACGACGGTGTTGTAGAAGGTCCAGTCCGGCTCGGTCTCGGCCGCGGCGTGCACGCCCACGTACCCGCCACCGCCCCGGAAGTACCGCTCGAACGCCGCCTCCTGCGGCCCCGACAGCACGTCACCGGTGGTGTTGAGGAAGACGACCGCCCGGTAGTTGGCGAGGTTCTCGTCGGTGAAGGCGGTCGAGTTCTGGGTCACGTCGATGGTGAACCCGTTGGCGTTGCCGAGCGTCCGGATGGCGTTGACGCCCTTGTCGATGGAGTCCCGGCGCACGCCGGCGGTCTTGGTGAACACGAGCACCTGGTACGTCTCCGGCGCCCGCGCGGAGGAGCGCAGGGCAGCCGGGCCGTTCTCCCGCGTCACCAGGGTCTCGTCGGTCGGGGTACTGGGTGCCGGCGCGGCCGACACTGGTGCGGTGGCGGCCAGGGGCGTCGTAAGGATCGCGGCGGCGAGTGCGGATACCCACCGTCTGGTTGGTGAAGCCATGTAACCCTCCGGGGTTTGAAGCGTGTGCCCAACCCCCTGGCGCGGTGCCATGTCCGCCAAGGTCTTCCTGGTTTCGGTACCTGGTTTCGGTACCTCTGTTCGGTACCTCGGGACCCGCCCGACCCGGACGCGGGGCGCAACCGCGTCCGGACCCTCGTGGGCGGGCCCGAGGAACTCCGGGTGGGCGCGCGCCACCGCGCCCACTGATTCAGGCGGCGACCTGCTCCAAGGCGGGCGCCACCGATGTCCATGCCGAACCTCGCTCCGCCGAGCGGGTCACAGCGTCGAGTACCAACTGGACCTGGAGCGCGTCGACGAACGACGGGGTCGGGTCGACACCGGTGCCGACCGCCTCGAGGAAGTCGCGCATCTCGTGCGTGAAGGTGTGCTCGTACCCGATGGCGTGCCCGGGCGGCCACCACGCCGACATGTACGGGTGGTCGGACTCGGTCACCAGGATGCGGCGGAAGCCCTGCTCCGGCCCTGGCTGCGTGGCGTCGTAGAACTCCAGCTCGTTCATCCGCTCGAAGTCGAACGCCACCGAGCCGAGCGAGCCGTTCAGCTCGACGCGGAGCCCGTTCTTGCGGCCGGTCGCGAAGCGGGTCGCCTCGTACGTGGCGATCGCACCGCCGTCGAGGCGGGCCAGGAAGAGCGCCGCATCGTCCACTGTGACCGGTCCGGTGCCCGTGCCATCGGCCGACGCCGCCAGGCCGGAGGCCGCCGCCGGCAGCGGGCGCTCCTTGACGAACGTCTCCGTCAACGCGCTCACGCCAGCGATCCGCTGGCCGGTCACGAACTGTGTCAGGTCGACGATGTGCGCGCCGATGTCGCCGAGCGCTCCCGAGCCGGCCTTGTCCTTCTGCAGCCGCCACACGAGCGGGAACTGCGGGTCGACGATCCAGTCCTGCAGGTACACCGCGCGGACGTGCCGGATCACGCCGAGCCGCCCGGACTCGACGAGCTGGCGCATGACCGCGACAGCGGGTACCCGGCGATAGTTGAACCCGCACATCGAGTGCACGCCCGCAGCGCGGGCGCGCTCGGCCGCGGCGACCATCGCCCGTGCCTCGTCGACGCTGTTGGCGAGCGGCTTCTCGCACAGCACGTGTTTGCCCGCCGCCAGCGCCGCGATGGCGATCTCGGCGTGGCTGTCGCCCGGCGTGCAGACGTCGACGACGTCGATGTCATCGCGGGCGATCAGCTCACGCCAATCGGTGGTGTGCCCTTCCCATCCGAGCCGGATCGCAGCGGCCGCCACCTTCGACTCGTCACGACCGCACACCGCCACCATGCGGGCGCGCACCGGCAGGTCGTACACCCGGTTCACGGTGCGCCACGCCTGCGAGTGCGCCGCGCCCATGAAGGCGTATCCGATCATGCCGACCCGTAGCTCATCCCTCATGTCAGAACCCGAGCTTCAGATAGTTGGCGGCGTTCTCCTTGGTGATGGTCTCGGAGGCAAGCGTGATCTCCTTGGGCACCTGGAGCTCGACCAGGTCGGACATGCCGCGCCCCTGGCCGATCAGGCGGGCCAGCGAGATCGCCGACGAGGCCATCGACGGGCTGTACGTGACGGTCGCCTTGAGCACGCTGTTGTCGGCCTGGATCGCCTCGATCGCGGCCTTCGAGCCCGCACCGCCGATCATGATGAACTCTTTGCGGTTGGCCTGGCTGATCGCGGCAAGCACGCCGATGCCCTGGTCGTCGTCGTGGTTCCAGACAGCGTCCATCTTGGGCAGTGCCTGGAGCAGGCTGGCCGCTTCCTGCTGGCCCGAGTCGGCGGTGAACCGGGCGGCGCGCCGGTTGGCCACCCGGAAGCCGGCCTGAGCCAGGGTGTCCGCGAAGCCCTTCGAGCGCTCCTGCGTCAGCTCCAGCTCGTCCATGCCGGCGATCTCGCCGATGACCGGTGCGCTGACGTTCTTCGCCTTTAGCTGCGTGATGATGTATGTCGCCGCGGAGACACCCATGCCGTAGTTGTCGCCCTTGATCTGCAGGCGGTACGCCTTCGCGTCCGGGAACGCCCGGTCCAGGTTGACCACCGGGATACCGGCCTGCATGGCCTCCAGCCCGAACGCGTTCAGCTCCTTGCCGTCGTGCGGGAGCAGCACGATGACGTCGGGCTTCTGCGAGACGAGCGTCTGGAGGGCCGCGCGCTGGGCCGCCGCGTCCGCGCCGGCCTCGACCGTCTTGAACTCCACATCGGAGTACGTGCCGGCCTGCGCCTTGGCGTTGTTGGTGATGGCGGCGATCCAGCCGTGGTCGGCGGCCGGTGCGGAGAAGCCGATGGTCACCTGCTTGCCCGGTGCCGCGTTCGCGTTGTTGTTGCCGGTGTTCACCTGCGCGTTGTTGTCGTCGTCGCCCGAGTCGTTGCTCGTGCAGCCGGTGAGCACGGCCCCCGCGCCGAGCGCGGCACCACCTATCAGTAGGCGTCGGCGGGACAGATCGGGTAGGCGTCGCATGGCGACCTCCGGGAGAGTCAGGGGTGCAAGGGGCCCAGCCACCGTCCGAGATGGACGGTCGCCGATGGTTCGTTTTGGATCAGGTTCGGTTGAACAATTGGGAGAGCGACTTGTACCGGAACTGCTGGACCAGTACGGCGGCGACGATGATGCCGCCCTTGACCATGTTCTGGACCTCGGTGGACAGGTTGTTGATGGCGAACAGGTTCGTGATGGTGGCGAACACGATCACGCCCAGGAGCGAGCCGATGATCGTGCCGCGGCCGCCGCTGAGCAGCGTGCCGCCGATGATCGCCGCGGCGATCGCGTCGAGTTCGTACAGGTTGGCCATGGCCGCCTGGGCGGAGTTGGCCTGCGAGGTCAGCATGATGGCCGCGATGCCGCAGCACAGGCCGGACAGCGCGTACAGCAGCAGCGTGTGCCGCTTGACGTTGATGCCCGCGAGCCGGGCGGCCTCGACGTTGCCGCCGACCGCCACCGTGCGCCGGCCGAACGTGGTGCGGTTGAGCAGTACCCAGCCGGCGGCCACGACCGCGGCGAGGATGTAGACGAGCAGCGGGATGCCGAGCAGGTCGCCCGCCGCGATGTCGTTGATGAACGTGTTCGTGGACACCTGGGTCTGCTTGCCGGAGATCTGGGCGGCGAGCCCGCGGGCGGCCACCAGCATCGCGAGCGTGGCGATGAAGGCGACCAGCCGGCCGTACGCGATCAGGATGCCGTTGACCACGCCGACACCGATGCCGACCGCGACCGCGCAGAAGATCATGCCGCCGGCGCCGTAGCTCTGGGTGGCGACCGTTGTCGACCAGACCCCGGCGAGGGCCACGATCGCGCCCACCGACAGGTCGATGCCGCCGCCGATGATCACGAAGGTCATGCCCACGGTCACGACGCCGATCACCGACGCCAGCTCCAGGATCGTGAAGATGTTGTTGCGCACCCAGGTGGAGTCGCCGTAAAGGTCGGGCCGGGTCGCGATGCCGATGATGACCAGCAGGATCAGCACGCCGACGAGAGCCAGGTTGCGCCGCAGTGGCTCGCTGGCGTCGTCGCGCCACCAGCTCCGCTTCTCGGCCGGCTTTTCGGGGGCGGGCGGGGCCGCCGTCTGTGTTGTCGTCATAGCGTGACCTCTTCCGCCTGGAGCGAGCCCGCCATCACCAGGTCGAGCACGGTGTCTTCGTCGAGTTCTCCGGCGGGGGCCTCGCGGACCATCCGCCCCTCTCGCATGACCAGCACCCGGTCGGCGAGACCGAGCACCTCGGGGACCTCGCTGGAGACCAGCAGGACGCCGACGCCGCGCGCGGCGAGGTCGCGGATCACCTGGTACAGCTCGGCGCGGGCGCCGACGTCGACGCCTCGGGTCGGCTCGTCGAGCAGCAGCAGCTTGGTGTCGCCGAGCAACCACCGGCCGACCACGACCTTCTGCTGGTTGCCACCGGACAGTGTGCGCACCGGCCGGCGCACGTCGCGCGGGCGCAGTTCGAGCAGGTCGGCGATGCGGTTCGCCTCGGCGATCTCCTTGCCCGCGTTGGTGAACCCGCCCCGGGCGTACCCGGTGAACGTGGCGAGCGTGACGTTGCGGTAGATCGGTTCGCCGAGCAGCAGCGCCTGGCTCTTGCGTTCCTCCGGCGCCATGCCGAGCCCGGCCCGTACCGCCGCGCCAACGCTGCCGGGCCGCAGCGTCTTGCCGCGGACCGTCACGGTGCCCGACTCGGCCCGGCGCGCGCCGAAGATGGTCTCCAGCAGCTCCGATCGGCCCGAGCCGACCAGCCCGGCGATCCCGACGATCTCACCACTGTGGACGCTGAGCGAGATGTCGGCGAACTCCCCGGCGCGGCCAAGACCGTCGACGCGGAGCAGCTCCTCCCCGCGGTCCTGTGTGGACTGCTCGGGAAAGACGTACTCGATGGTGCGCCCCGTCATCCGGCTGACCAGGTCGCGGGTGGGCGTCGTGCGCGCGGGCAGGTTGGCCGCCGTCGTCCGCCCATCCTTGAGTACCGTCACCCGGTCGCCGATCTCCCGGATCTCTTCGAGCCGGTGGGAGATGTAGATGACCGCGATGCCGTTCGAGGTGAGGTCGCGGATGATCCGGAAGAGGTTGTCCACCTCGTCGTGGGCCAGTACCGCACTCGGCTCGTCCATGATGATCAGCTTGGCGTCGTGCGAGAGCGCGCGGGCCATGCTGACCACCTGCTTGCCGGCCGCCGGCAGCGAACGGACCATCCGGCCCGGCGGGATCTCGCCGTGCCCGAGCCGGGTCAGGATCTGCCTGGTGTGCCGGGACATGTATCCGCGCCGGACGAACCCGAACCGGCGCGGCTCATGCCCGAGAAACGCGTTCTCCGCCACCGACAGGTCGTCGACCAGGTCGAGCTCCTGGTAGATGGTGGCGATGCCGGCCTTCATCGCGGCCTGCGGGTTGGCCGGCTTGAACTCCCCGCCGAGCCACTCGATCCGCCCTTCGTCGGGGCGGTGCACACCCGACAGCACCTTGATGAGCGTGGACTTGCCGGCACCGTTCTGCCCGAGCAGGCAGTGCACCTCGCCCGCGCGCACCTCCAGCTGCACCCCGTCCAGGGCACGCACGCCGGGAAACGTCTTGACGACGTCTTCCAGCCGCAGCACGACCTCGTTGTCGGTCATGTCGCCTGCTCGAACGCCAGGTCGCTGGCCAGGACCGCGGCGCCGGTAACGCCGGCGCGCGGGCCCAACTCGGACAGGACCACGGGCAGGTTGCCGGTGGCGAGTGGCAGGGAGCGCCGGTACACCACGCTGCGGATCTCGGCCAGCAGGATGTGCCCGAGGTGTGCGAGCCCGCCCCCGATGACGATCATCGACGGGTTCGCGAAGCTGACCAGCCCCGCCAGTACGCCACCGAGCCGGCGCCCCCCGTCACGGATGAGCCGGATGCAGGTGACGTCACCCTCGGAGGCCGCCTCGGCCACGTCGCGCGCGGTCAGCGTGCCCTTGGCCGCGAGCCGCTCGGCGAGCGCGGGCGAGGTGCCGCCGCGCGCCGCGAGCCCGGCGTCCTTGGCGAGCGCGGCGCCACTGAACAGCGCCTCCAGGCAGCCGACGTTGCCGCAGGAACACATTGGACCGTGCGAGTCGACCTGGATGTGCCCGATGTCGCCGGCACAGCCGTCGGTGCCCCGGTAGACCTCACCGGAAAGGTAGATGCCGCAACCGATACCTGTGCCGATCTTGACGAACAGGAAATCGTCGACCGAGTGCGCGACACCCCCGTGCCGCTCCCCGATCGCCATGATGTTGACGTCGTTGTCGACGACGGCGGGGCAGCCGTGCTCGCGGGTCAGCAGCTCCCGTACCGGGAACCGGTCCCAGCCCGGCATGATTGGCGGCGACACCGGCACCCCGTCGCGGAAACTCACCGGCCCCGGTACGCCGATCCCGATCGCGTCGAGACGCTCGTACACGCCGTCGGCCTTGGCCTTGGCGAGCAGCTCGTTGACCCGGTGCAGGATGACCTTGGGACCGCTGCGGATGTCGGTGCTCTCGGTGTACGCCGCGATGGGCTCCAGCCGACCGTTGCTCACCTCGACGTCGACCGAGCTGGCGCCCAGGTCGACGGCCGCGAAGCGCAGGTTCGGGTTGAGCTCGACCAATGTGGAGCGTCGACCGCCCCGGGACGCCGCCATGCCGGCCTCGGCGATGTAGCCGGCGCCGACCAGGCGGTCGAGCTCTGCGAGCAGCCGCGGCCGGGGAATCTCCAGGCGGTCGGCCAGCTCGGCGCGGGAGACCGTGCCCTGATCGCGCAGGAGCCGCAGGAGCCGCAGGTGCAGAGGTTCGGCGATGCGCACGGAATCCTCCTAGAAGCAACGTGCTCGAAACAATATGAGGCTTCCGCCTGCGCTGTCTATACCTTTGGGAAGCGCAGCCCCAAACTTTTCATCACCTGAGCAAAAGTCTGAGGCTGCGCGGTGTTCCTACCGGTAGATGGTCAGGTCGGACATGTTGGTGTAGCTGAGCGCGGCGAAGTTCATCGACTGCCCCGGGTTGGCCGTGCCGCCGGGAGCGGTGTCCTGCTCCCAGTTGGCGTGGTGGTAGTCCTGCTCCCCGATCACCTCGAAGAACTGCTGGAAGTTGATGTCGCCCTCGCCCAGCGGCGTCATCACGTATCCGTTGGCTTGCTCCGGCGCCTTGTCGCCGTCCTTCGCGTGGAAGAGCGGGAACCGCTTGGTGCGCCGGGCCACCGTCAGGATCGGGTCGAAGATGTCCGTCTTCACCTGACCGGCGGAGTTCGTGTATGTCTTGTGCTTGAACTTCGCCACGTGCGCCCAGTAGATGTCCATCTCGAAGAACACGTACTTCGGGTCGGTCTTGGCGAAGAAGTACTCCAGCCGCCGCACGCCCGACGAGCGCGTGGGCTTGCCGTTGGCGTCCAGCGGGCCGGCGTCGAGCAGGAAGCTGTACGCGATGTCGTGGTTGTGCGTGTAGAGCTTGATGCCCCGTTCCTTGGCCTGCCGTCCCAACTCGTTCCACACGTCGGCCGCGGCGTCCCAATCGGACTGGTACGCGCTGCCCGTCGGGTCGGAGCCGGTGCCGATGTGCTTCATGCCCAGCTCTTCGGCGATGTCGAGCTGCTGCTGGAACGTCGCCGGGTTGATCTGAGTGTGCGTGCCGTTGGCCACGAGCCCGTTGTCGTCGAGGATCTTCCTGATCTCGGCCGGCGTGATCTGGCGGCCGAGGATCGAGGTGTGCTGGTTGTACCCAGCGAACTCGATCTCCTTGTATCCGACCTCGGCCAGCCGGCTGAGCACCCGCTCGAAGCCGTATGGGACGCCGCTCTCGTCGGGCGCCGCCGCGATGCGGTCGCGCACGCTGTACAGGATGATGCCGCGGTTCTGGTGCGGGATAAGGGGCTCGACCGTGAGCTTCTTGTCGCCGAGCGCGGGGGCGCCGGTCTGGAGGACGGGCAGGCCGGCGGCGCCGATCGCGGCAGCGGCTCCGGCCGAGGCGGTGAGCAGCCGCCGGCGGGTCAACGCGGACTTGGACTGCGGCTCGTTCATGCGTTCTCACCTTTCGTGGTCACGCGCTGCCGATGCGCCGGACCGAGGAAAACAGGAGATGAGAGGGGGTACGGGGGTGCCGCCCGAGCTTTGTGTCAATGGTGTTACGTCCTGAGAGCAGACGCTAGCGGCACCGCTGGGCGAAAGAAAGTCCCCAGAGCGCCAAACTTTTGACGATCTCAGCGAAAGCTCGGTTATTTAGCGAGCAACTTACCCATCCGGCGCGCGGCGACCCACAGGCCCAGCGCCAGCACGGCGACAAGATAGGCCAGGTCGAGCCATGGGTGACCGCCCGAGGTGCCCGTCGTGATGCCCCGGATCAGGTCGACCGCCCGGTACAGCGGAGACAGCTCGACGACCCACCGCAGCACCGCCGGGTAGCTCTCGGCCGGCACGAACGTGCCCGAGAACAGGAACAGTGCGAACTGGGCCGAACCCACCACGTCGAAGTCTTGCCAACCACGCATGAACGTGGACAGCGTCATGCCCAGCGCCCCGAACGCGAAGCCGGTCAGTACGGTCGCCGGGAAGGCGGCCAGCGCCCGCAGCCCGGTGGTCAAATCCATCGTCACCATGACGACCAGGAACGCCGCGGAGTACAGCGAGCCGCGCACCATGGCCCAGGCCAGCTCGCCGAGCGCGATCTCGAAGGGCTGCACGGGGGTGGCCAGTACCCCGTCGTACAGCTTCATGTACTTCATCTTCCCGAAGAAGTTGAAGGTGGTCTCCGAGAGCGCGCCGGACATCGCCGAGGACGCCAGCATCGCGGGCGCGACGAACGCGGCGTACGCCACCACCTCGCCGCCGGGCAGCGTGAGGTCGCCGACCAGCGCGCCCACCCCGATGCCGATCGACAGCAGGTAGAGCAGCGGCTCCAGGAAGCCGGAGAGCAGCACGAGCCAGTACGCCGACTTGAGGGCGGCCACGTTGCGCTCGGACACCGACAGCGCCCGCCGGCCAACCGCGATGGCGAGCATCAGACCACCAGCCTCTTCGCGAACTGCCGGCGTGCCAGCAGGTAACCACCGACCGCCCACACCGACAGGTACGCCAGGTGACCGGCCACCGACCACTCCGGTGCCACGCCGAGCGTCGCCGCCCGGCTGAGGTCGACGCCGTGCCACAACGGCGACGCGTATGCCAGCCACCGCAGGCCGACCGGCAGCGACTCGACGGGGAAGAAAACGCCCGCGAACAGCGACATCGGGATCACCACGAACCGGAACAGCAACGCGAGGAAGCTGTCGCTCGTGACCGAGGAGCTGTAGGCGAACGTGGGCGCCGCGACCGCGAACGCGAGCAGCGCGCCGATCGGCAGCGTGGCCAGCGCCCACGGCGAGTGCAGCACGCCGAACGCGAGTGCCACCAGCAGGAACGCCACGATGCTGGTGAGCGCGCGGAACATCACGAAGAGCAGGTTGCCGCCGAGGATGTCGTCGAGGCGCACCGGCGTGGCCGCCTGCCCCTCGTAGGTGCGCACCCAGTTGAAGCTGCTGAGCACCGGCCAGGTCGACTCGAAGACGGCCACCTGCAGCGCGGTCGACGCGATCAGGCCGGGCACCATCCAGTCGAGGTACGGCGCGCCGTCGACGCCACCCTCCACATAGGCCCCGACCCCGAGGCCGAACCCGAGCATGGTGAGCAGCGGCAGCACGAACGACGACATCGCGCTGCCCCGCCACACCCGCCGGTAGCTGACGAGGTAGAACTCGAAGACCGCGGCCATGTCAGTCGACCAGGGTCCGGCCGGTGAGGTGCAGGAACACGTCTTCGAGCGAGCTGCGCCGCTCCAGCACGCTCGCTGGGGTCAGCGCCCGCTCGTGCACCGCCGCGAGGGCCGCGTCGCCATCCTCGACATACAGCAAGATGCGGTCGGGCAGCACCTCGACCCGCTCCCCGATGCCGGCCAGCTTGTCGGCGAAGCCCTCCTGCGACTCGGCGGTGAAGCGCAGCTCGACCACCTCACGCGTCGAATACCGCTCGATGAGCTCGCGCGGTGAGCCCTCGGCGACGATCTTGCCGGCGTCCATCACCACGAGCCGGTCGCAGAGCTGCTCGGCCTCGTCCATGTAGTGCGTGGTCAGCACGAGCGTCACGCCCTGCTGCTTGAGCCGGAAGAGCCGCTCCCACACCAGGTGCCGGGCCTGCGGGTCGAGCCCGGTGGTCGGCTCGTCGAGCAGCACGATCTCGGGCTCGTTGACCAGCGCACGGGCGATCGTCAGCCGGCGCTTCATGCCGCCGGACAGTGGCTCGACCTTGCTGCCCGCCCGCTCGGTGAGCTGCACGAAGTCGAGCAGCTCGTCGGCGCGCTGCCGAGCCACCTTGCGCGGGATGCCGAAATATCGCGCGTAGGTCGTGAGGTTTTCCCGGACGGTCAGCTCGGGGTCGAGGTTGTCGAGCTGCGGGCACACGCCCAGGCGGCCACGGATCGCCGGGCCGTCGCGGCGCGGATCCATGCCGAGGATGCGCAGCGTGCCGCCGGTCGGCGGCGAGACGCAGCCCACCATGCGCATGGTCGAGCTCTTGCCGGCACCGTTTGGACCGAGGAAGCCGAAGGCCTCTCCCGGCTGGACGTCGACGTCGATGCCGTCGACCGCGGTGAAGGAGCCGAACCGTTTGACCAGCCCCCGAGCATGGATAAGTGGTTCAGTTGCCACGCCACGCACCCTAGCCCCGGGGTCCGACACGAACCCACCGACTTTCGGACTTTTGAAGAGATAGAACAAAGTTCATCGCTGTCGAGCCGAACTTTAGGATATCTTGGACGAATGGTTGGCGTGTGGCCCGACAATCGGCACCAGGCGGCAGTGCTCCGCCTCCTGCGCGACGGCGGGCCGTCCTCGCGCGCCGAGCTGGTCGAGGCGGTGGGACTCTCCCGATCCAAGCTGGGGCTGGAGATCGACCGCCTCGTCGAGCGCGGGCTCGTCGAGGCGGTCGGCCCGGCGGCCAGCCGTGGCGGGCGCCGCTCGTCGGTGGTACGCATCGCCACCACCACGCGCTTTCTGGGCATCGACATCGGCGCCAGCACGCTCGACCTGGCCGTGGTCGACGGCGAGATGCGGATGATCTCACGGCTCACCGAGCAGACAGACCTGCGGCGCGGGCCGGCGAAGGTACTCGCCCAGGCTTTGGAACTCGTCAACAAGCTGCGCGCCGACACGGGCACCACGCGGTTCGCCGGAGCGGGTGTCGGCGTGCCCGGCCCGGTCAGCTTTCGCGAGGGTGTGCCGGTGTCGCCGCCGTTCATGCCGGGCTGGCATCGGTTTCCGGTACGCGAGACCATCGCCACCGAGCTGGCCTGCCCGGTACTGGTCGACAACGACGTCAACATCATGGCGCTCGGCGAGATGCACGCCGGCATCGCCCGTTCGTTCGACGACTTTCTGTTCGTCAAGATCGGCGCCGGTATCGGCTGCGGGATCGTGGTCGGTGGCCAGGTGTACCGGGGCGCGACCGGCAGCGCCGGCGACATCGGGCACACCTCGGTCGACCCGCACGGGCCGGTGTGCGTGTGCGGCAACACCGGCTGCCTGGAGGCGTTCTTCGGTGGAGCGGCCCTCAGCCGGGACGCCCTCGCCGCCGCCCAGTCGGGCAGGTCGCCGCAGCTCGCCGAGAGGCTGGCCGAGGTCGGCACGGTCACCTCGGTCGACGTCGCGCGGGCGGCCGCCGAGGGTGACCCGTACTCGATCGGCATGGTGCGCGACGGCGCGCGACGGGTCGGTCAGGTCCTCGCCGGCCTGGTCAGCTTCTTCAACCCCGGCCTGGTCGTGGTCGGCGGCGGCGTCGCGGGCATCGGCCACGCGCTGCTCGCCGAGATCCGCGGCGTCGTCTACCGCTCCTCGCCACCGCTGGCGACAGGCGACATGCCGATCGCCCTGTCCGAGATGGGCGACGAGGCCGGCCTGGTAGGCGCCGCCCGCCTGATCAGCGACCACATCCTCACGCCCTGATCACGAGAAGGTGGTGGCGGCGCGGGCCGCGGTTACCAGGTCGGCCACCGCCTCTGGGGCGGGTGGGGTGTCGGGGTCGTAGCGGGCCGTCCAGGTCAGGCCATCCACGCCGCTCACCCGCCGCGCCACCACCCGCACGCCGCCACCGTCGGGCAGCGCGTGGTGTTCCGTGTACGCCACCGACTTGGTCACCCGGGCGCGCACCTGGTGCGGCAGCTCGCCCGGGTCGAGCAGCAGGTACGAGAGCGGTAGCCGGTCGGCCACCACCGTGTACCCCTCCTGCTCCTCGACGACGGTGGCCGCCGTGACCGCGAGCTCGCGCCCCGACCACGCCGCTTTGTGGATCTCGTGCCAGCCGAGGCGGTCGTGCTCCGGCAGCCACAGCCCGCGGTTGGTCGCGACCACGACACCGCCGCCCGACTCGGCCCACGCCAATACCCGCTCGTCGCGGTCGAGCGCCGGCCGCCGGTCGGCTGGCAACTTGGGCTTGCGCCGGAACAGTCCCATCAAAGCCCTCCAACCGCCTGCTCGCGCAGCGCCCGCGCGTGCTGCTCCAGCGGCACGAGCTCGCCGAAGAGGCGGAGGTGATCGTCTGCATTGGATACCGGGTTGACGCGCTGAAGCCTCGACTTGAGGTCGCGGATGCGGGCATCGACCGAGGCGAGCTGGAGCCGCGCCAGCGTCACCGAGACGTAGTACGGGTCGGGCTCGCGGTCGATCCGCATCGGCTCCACGGCCAGCTCGCCCACCAGCGCCTTCGCGGCCAGGTCGGGGCTGGCGTCGCGTACCCCTTCGATCCACACCGCTCCGGCGACGGCGGACGCGGCCCCACCGGCATCGGTGATCGCCTGCCGGATCGCCACATGCACCGGGTGCCGGTAGACCTCGGGGCCCAGCGCGTCGAACATCGGGCCAGCGAGCACCGGCGCCTGGAGGGCCAGCTTCAACGCCTCGCGCTCGACCGCCGCTTGTGGACTGTCCACAGCCGACTCCGGGAGTGGCGCCGAGCGCGCGGGCGGCTCGGCCCGGCCCAGGGCGGCCGCCACGGCACGCTGTACCGGCTCGATCTCCATGCCGAGATCGCCGGCGAGCTTCCGGACGTACTCGGGACGCTTTTCCCTGTCTTTGATCTTCGCGACCAGCGGCGCGGCCCGGCGCATCGCGTCGACCCTGCCCTCGACGGTGTCGAGGTCGTGCCGTGACAGCACCTGCCGCAGCGCGAAGTCGACGAGCGGCTCGCGGCGCGCGACCAGGTCACGCACTGCCATGTCGCCCTTGGCGAGGCGCAGGTCGCAGGGGTCCATGTTGTCGGGCGAGACCGCGATGAAGGTGCGGCCGACGAACCTCTGGTCTTCCTCGAACGCCCGCAGCGCCGCCTTCTGCCCAGCCGCGTCGCCGTCGAAGGTGAAGATGATCTCGCCGGCGAACCCGTCGGTGTCCATGAGCAGCCGGCGCAGCACGCCGATGTGGTCGGTGCCGAAAGAGGTGCCGCAGGTGGCCACGGCCGTCGGGACGTCGGCCAGGTGGCAGGCCATCACGTCCGTGTACCCCTCGACGATGACCACGCGCCCCTGCTTGGCGATCTCGCGTTTGGCCTGGTCGACGCCGTAGAGCACGTGCGACTTCTTGTAGATCGGCGTCTCGGGCGTGTTGAGGTACTTGGGCCCGTCATCGTCGTCGAAGAGCTTGCGCGCCCCGAAACCGATGACGTCGCCGGTCAGGTCCTTGATCGGCCACAGCAGCCGGCGGCGGAACCGGTCGATCAGCGACCCCGACCGCGCCTCACGCGCCAATCCGGCGGTGATCAGCTCCTGTGCGGTGAAACCCTTCTGCCGCAGGTGCTTGGCGAGCAGGTCCCAGGCGTCCGGGGCGAACCCGCAGCTGTACCGCTCGGCGGCCGCCTTGTCGAAGCCGCGCTGGGCGAGGAACTCGCGGGCCGGCCGCGCCCCCGCGGTGCCGAGCATGTCCGTGTAGTACTCCAGGGCGGCGGCGTGTGCGGCGACCAGGCGCTGCCGCTGCCCCTGCTGCTGGCGGACGGGCGCCGGGCCGGCCTCGATGTACCGGAGCTGGATGCCGGCGCGGGCGGCGAGCCGCTCGACCGACTCGACGAACGTCAGGTGGTCGATGTCGATCAGGAATTTGATCGCGTCGCCACCGGCGCCGCAGCCGTGGCAGAAGTACACATTTCGGCCGGGTGCGACGGTGAACGAGGCGGTCTTTTCGTCGTGGAACGGGCAGAGGCCCTTGAGATTGCCCCCGCCGGCCGACTTCAGCGTGACGTGCTCGGAGATGACGTCGGCGATCGCAGTGCGTTCGCGGACCAGCGCGATGTCCTCGTCTCGGATGCGGCCAGCCATGCCGTACATCCTGCCTCGCGAACCTGATCTTGGCGATCCGGCCCTTCGTTACTCACATTCCATTGACCAACATTGATTTAACCAAGTATTCTTCCGGAATTGTTCCGGTAAGCATAACCCGTTTCCGGGGAGGACCATCGCCCATGGCGCAGCTCACCCTGTTCGCGGTCGACGTCGTCGCGGTAGGTGTCCTGGTATTCGGGCTCTACTTCCCGCGCCACCGCAGGCGTGACCTGGTCGTCGCCTACCTCGGCGTCAACGTCGGCGTCCTTGCCGTGGCCAGCGCGCTGAGCGTCAGCACCATCGGCGCCGGCCTCGGTCTCGGCATGGCCCTTTTCGGCGTACTGTCGATCATCCGGCTGCGCTCCACCGAGTTGGACCAGCACGAGGTCGCCTACTACTTCTCGGCGCTGGCGCTCGGTCTGCTCGGTGCGCTCGAAGCCAACCCACTCTGGCGCAACGTGGCGCTGATGGCACTCATCGTCGTCGTGATGTTCGTCGGCGACCACGCCCGGCTGTTCCGCCGGTACCGCCACCAGATCGTCGTACTGGACTCGGCGATCACCGATCACGTGGCGCTGGTCGCCCACCTCGAACAGATCCTCGGCGGCCGGGTGCACGCGGTGACGGTCCAGCGCGTCGACCTCGTCAACGACACGATGGTGGTCGACGTGCGGTACGCCATCGCGCCGGTGCCGGTGGGCGTCGGTCCCATGCTGGCGGCGCACCGGTGAGCGCGCTGGTCGCGACCTCCCGCCTCTGGGACCTGGCGCCGATCGGCCTCGACGACCTCATGGAGCGGGCCGCGCTGCAGACCCGCGTCGACCGCAAGTACCTGGTGCCGCTGACCGAGGTCGACGCGTTGCTCGCCGACCTGGAAGCGGGCACCGAGATCCTGGACATCGACGGGACACGGGTCTTCACCTACGAGACGGTGTACTTCGACACGCCGGAGCTCACCAGCTACCTGCTGACGGCGTACCGGCGCCGCCGGCGTTTCAAGGTGCGCACGCGCACCTATGTGGACTCGGCGACGTGCTGGCTCGAGGTGAAAGTGGCTGGCTCGCGAGGCGACACGGTCAAGCACCGCGCGCCGTACCACCGCGAGCACCACGCCACAGTGGACCCCGGCCGGGAGTTCGTCGACAGCGTGCTCACCGGGTTCGGGCAGCAGGCGAGCTTCGCGCCCACGCTCGTCACCCGGTACCGCCGCTGCACGCTCTTCGTGCCCGCCACCGCCAGCCGGGTCACCATCGACACCGACCTGTCGTGGCACGACCGGCACCATCGCCTGCACCTGCCCGGCCTCGCGGTGGTCGAGACCAAGACGAGCCGAGCTGTGTCCACTGTCGACCGTCGACTGTGGCGGCGCGGACATCGCCCGACCCGCATCTCCAAGTACGCCACGGGTCTGGCCGCCCTGCGCACCGACCTGCCGGACGCACCCTGGCGGCGCGTCCTGCGCCAGCACTTCACCGCTGCCCCCGTTCCGCTACGGAAGGAGTCCGCTCCGTGTTTCGCGCTGCCGCCACTGCCCTGGCGGTGATCCTGGTCACCGTCATGAGCCCGCCCGTGCGGGCCGCCGCCGATCTCACTGGCGACATCGTGTTCTCGGTACCCAGTGGCACCTTCCAGGGCGAGGTGAACGTTTCCCTGAGCACCGCGGTCAGCGGCGCCCAGATCCGGTACACGACGAACGGCCAGCTCCCCACCGCGAGTTCGACGGCGTACGGGGCGCCGTTGCGGTTAACGGCGACCACGCAGCTGCGTGCCCAGGCGTTCGTCAACGGCGCCGCCACGGGTGCGCCCGGCACGGCTCTCTACATCGCACGGTCGTTCAACGCCAGCCACGACCTGCCGCTCGTCGTCGTCGACGCGTACGGCCAGGGCAAGCCGGGTCGGGAGTACGTCGACGCGGCCACGATGGTCTTCAACGCACCCGCGTCGCTCGGTTCGGCGCCGGCCATCGCCACGCGCGCCGGGGTACGGCTGCGCGGGCAGTCGTCGTCGACGTTCGAGAAGGCGCCGTACCGGTTGGAGTTCTGGGACAACGCGAACGAGGACGCCGACCACGCCGTGCTCGGCATGCCGGCCGACTCCGACTGGGTGCTGCGCGGGCCGTTCACCGACAAGTCGCTCATCCGGGACGCGTTCGTCTACGGGCTCGGGCGAGACATGGGCATTCCCGCGCCACGGTTCGCGTTCGTGGAGTTCTATCTCAACACCGATGCCAGTCCGCTCGCCGCGAGCGACTACCAGGGCGTCTACATGGTCGTCGAGACCATCAAGAACTCCAAGGACCGGCTCGACCTCAAGCAGCTCGAAGAGGAAGACACCACGCTGCCCAAGATTCAGGGCGGGTACATCTTCAAGTTCGAGTGGATGGCCGCCGAAGAGCCGATCCTGCCGTGCACCGGGCCGGCCGCCACCTGCTGGAACTATCTGGAGGTCGAGGACCCGTCACCGCTCAACACCCAGCAGCGCGCGTGGCTCACCCAGCACCTGCAACAGTTCCACGACCTCATGCACACTTCCGGTGCCAACGATCCGTCAACCGGGTATCGCGCGTGGATCGACGTGCGCTCGTTCGTCAACCAGCTCATCATCTACGAGGTGAGCCGGGAGATGGACGCGTACGTGCGCAGCGCGTACTTCCACAAGGATCGGGATACGAAGATTTTCGCCGGTCCACTGTGGGACTACGACCTGAGCTTCGGCGTCGGCGGGTTCTTCAACAACACGCAGACCGCCGGCTGGCAGTACCAGCAGACGCGGCAGCCGACGGCCAACGACTGGTTCCAGATCCTGATGCGCGATCCGGCTTTCGTCGCGGACGTCAAGACCCGCTGGCGGGAGCTCCGGCAAGGTGTGCTGTCCAACTCCTCCCTCAACGCGCGCATCGACAGCCTGGCGGCACCGTTGACAAACGCCGCCCAGCGAAACTTCCAGCGCTGGCCGAACCTCAGCTCCCCACAGGTGGGCTTCTTCCAGACGCCGACCGCGCCGACGTGGCAGGGCCAGGTGCAGGCCATGCGAACCTGGCTGACGCAGCGGGTGTCCTGGTTGGACAGTGCGGCCGGCTTCGGCGGCGGCACCACTCCCCCGCCAACCACTCCCCCGCCAACCACTCCCCCACCGACGACTCCTCCGCCCACAAGCGCTCCCCCCGCGCCTACCGGGTGCACGGCCACCTACTCGGTGACCAGCCAATGGACGGGCGGTTTCCAGGCCGAGGTGCGGGTCGTGGCGGGCTCCGCGCCGATCAACGGCTGGACGGTGACGTGGACGTTCGCCAACGGTCAGAGCCTCAGCCAGGCGTGGAACGCGACGGTCACCACCAGCGGCACGGCGGTGACCGCCCGGAACGTGTCGTACAACGGCGCGCTGGGTGCCGGCGCCAGCACCACATTCGGCTTCATCGGCTCCTGGACCGGCACGAACGCGGTCCCCACCCTCACCTGCAGGTAACCCCGTGATCAGGGCGTCCCTCAAGTCGTTAGAGCGACTTGAGGGACGCCCTGATCACGAAACTATGCGTAGGCGTTGGGAGCCCAGATCGACGACGTCGCCGGGACGGACCGGCGAGGGTGCCTGGAGCTTCCACCCGTTGATGCGGCTGCCGTTCGTGGATCCCAGGTCGGACAGCGTCCACTGCCCGTCGTTACCCGTCAGCACCGCGTGCCGGCGCGACACGGTGTCGTCGGCCAGCCGCAGGTCGCAGGCGTTGTCGCGGCCGATCACGTAGCTGCCCGGGGCGGGTGGCAACCGCAGCTGCATCTCGGGCACCGCCGCCGCGACGGCCGGTCGTGAGAGGGAGCGGGTGGCCCGGTCGAGCAGCATCCGCGCCCGGGCCAGCACGCCACGGGCCGGCAGGTCACCGACGACCGCTTTCAACTCGCTGCGTCGCCGCGCTTCGAGGGCCATGCGCAGCCGGGTGACGAACGTGACCTCGGAGAGCCGCCCATCTCGCGCCCCGTCACGCAGGGCTCGAACGGCGTCCTGCCGTTCGCGGTGCGAGATGCGTAGCCACTCCGAGGTCATCGCCACATTATCGGTGTATGTCGCTAACCCGTACAGCCCTCAGCGGGCGGTGCAGGTCAGCGCGGGTACGGCGTTGGTCGCACCCGACGACGCGGTGAAGCCGAACGCCGCGCCGGCACCGGCCGCGAGGGCACCGTTCCAGGAGACGTTCTGCGCCAGCACGCTCGCGCCGTTGCTGGTCACGGTCGCGTTCCACGCCTGGGTGATGGTCTGGCCGTTCGCGTACGTCCAGCTCACCGTCCAGCCGTTGATCGGTGCCGTACCCGCACGCACGCTCACGTCGCCCTGGAACCCGCCCTGCCACTGGCTGGTAATGGTGTATGTCGCGCTGCATCCCGCTCCGGAAGGCGGCGGTGTCGTGGCGGGTGGAGGGGTTGTCGCGGGCGGCGGCGTCGTCGCCGGCGGGGTCGTCGCGGGAGGCGTGGTGGCCGGCGGCGTCGTCGCGGGCGGCGGCGTGGTCGGGTTCGTGTCACCGGTGATGGCGAGTTCCTCGGTGGTGAACGTGCCGTGTGCCGGGTTGACGTCGACCTCGGTCGAGCCGCTGCCGCAGGCCCGGTCCGGGTTGAACAGCAGGTACGTCCCGGACGAGCAGTTGCCGCCGGTGGGACCGGCCGGTGGTTCGGCGTCACCGCCGATGATGGCGCTGCCGCCGATGGTCACTCCACCGTGGACGATCGCGTTGTGCCGGACGATCGCGTTGCCGGTGACCGTGCCGCCGTTGACCCACGCGAGGTCTTCGATCCGGGCGTTGCCGCTCACCGTGCCGCTGAAGACCGCCGCGCGGGGGCCGACGTACGCGGTCGACGCCACGCTGGCGTTGCCGGCGACCCAGCCTCCACCGTTGGAGTGCCAGCGCCCGCCGTTGGTCGCCGCCGGCTTCTGGTACCCAGCCTGGTGACCGTCCGGGATCGCGCCGGAAATGCGGAACTCGTACGGGTACCGGCGGTTCTTCGACCAGCCGTCGAGGAAGCCGTACTTGGGCACGGCGGTCGCCGGCGTACCGGTGACGACCAGGTACACCTCGGTCTCACCGGCCTGCGTCTGGAAGCTGATCTGCCCGCTGGTGCCCTGGGTCAGTGGCCCGTACCGCGGGGTGCTGCCGTTGCGGACCGCGACGAAGCCGAACGTCCAGCCCGTGGCGCCGGTCTCGGCGTGTCCCTTGAGGTGCAGCCGGATCAGCGCGCCGCTGCTGTCCGGTACAAGCTTGATCTTGTTGTATCCGTAGTCCGACGGTGCCATCGCGTCCGAGATCCGGTAGTGGCGGGCGCTGGCGTTGACCGCCTCGACCGGCACACCCTTGTACGCGTTGAGGAAGCCCGCCCCGTACACGTTGTTGATGAACCCGATGAAGTCGGCGCGGTTCGTGTAGTCCCAGGTGACGTTGTGCTGGGCGTACTCGCCGAGGCGGCGGTTCAGCTCGGTGTGCGAGATGTTCGCGATCCGCCGGTACGTCTCGAGCGGGTGCTCGGTGTTGCGGGCCTCGTTCCACATCCGGTTGAACATGGCGAGCCCGTCACGGTCCTTGATGTACTGCGCCAGCATCCACGCGCCGTAGTGATGGCGGCTCGAGCTGTAGTACAGGTTTTCCGTCCGCAGCCACCGGGTGAGGTCACCGGCTGCCGCGCGCGGGTACACCTGCATGGCCATGAACTCGGCGCTGGCCTCCCAGAAGGTGCCGGCCGACGGGTGCGTGAAGCCCATGCCGGAGCGACCCAGGAACGTGTAGTTCTGGAACACGTGCGCGAGCTCGTGCGCGAGACCCCACGATCCGGGCTGCGCCGCGCCGGGCGCGATGTTGATGACGCCGACCCGCCCGTCCGTCGAGCCGCCGGTCGCCCAGGCGTCCAGCGCGGTCCGGTTCCAGGTGCGCGTGACGATCACGATGATCTTGTGCTCGGCCAGGAGCCCGGTCTCCGGCGTGAACTGCATCGTGTTCACGTAGAAGGAGTACAGGCTCTCCAACTGGCTCAGGATGTTGGCTGGGTCGAAGCGGAACTCCGACGGCGCGGTCAGGGGGTTGGTGCCCGACTTCTCACCCCACAGCAGGATGAAGTTCGCCGACTCCCTGGTCCGATCCGTCGCCCACGGCACCTCGCCGGTGCTCTGCCAGCGGGCCGGGATGAAGACGGTCTTGGCGGCGGCGGACGCTTCGGGCATCAGGCGCGGCAGGCCGAAGGAGACGCCGAGCGCGAGCAACGCGGTCGCGATCAGCAGATATCGGCGCCACGATGGCCGATTTGACATGGCAATCCTCTGGTAGACGACGGGTCGATCCTCGCCCGGAGAGGATGCACCGAACATGGTGAATGTCCGGTCTTTGGATGTCAAGCCTATCGATGGAAGCGCTCCCGCACCACTTCAGCCGCGTTTCATGAGGCGACCGACGGCCGCCATCATCTCCGTCGCCATCTCCTCGCCACGCCCGTCGCTGGCACCCTCGTGCATGCAGTGGCGGGCGTGACCGTCGAGAAGGCCGAGCGCGACCTTGTCGAGCGCCGCCTGGATGGCGGAGATCTGGGTGAGCACGTCGATGCAGTACCGGTCGTCGTCGACCATCCGCTCGATGCCGCGAACCTGCCCTTCGACCCTGCGCAGGCGCGCGAGCAACTGGTCTTTGCTGGCGGTGTAGCCACGAACTGGTGTCGTCATGACTCCAAGGATAGTCAAACCCCCCGGGGGTATGCTAGGTTTCAGATACCCCGGTGGGGTAACTTGGCGAGGGAGGGAGCTACCAGTGATCACCCAGACGTTCCGCGTGAAGGGCATGACCTGCGGACACTGCGTCAACTCGGTCAGCAGCGAGGTCGGCGCGCTGCCCGGCGTCGATGACGTCCAGGTCGACCTGACCTCCGGCACGGTCACCGTCCAGAGCGCCGCGGCCCTCGATGAGCAGGCCGTCCGCGAGGCTGTCGACGAAGCCGGATACGAGTTGGTCAGCGCCTGACGTGGTTTAGGCTTGACTAAAGGTTTAGGTAGAGCTAACGTTGAGGTCTGGTAGCTCGGCACAGGGGGCGTGACTCATGGCTCGCGAGTCTTTCGATCTCTTGCGTGTCATCGTCGACGAGGTGACGTGGTATATGCGAGAGCACAAGATCACCCGTGCCGAGCTGGCCTCGACGATGGGCGTCTCGCCCGGGCGGGTCAGCCAGATCCTCTCCGGCGATGAAAACCTCACCCTTCGCACCCTCGGATCGGTGATCGACGCTCTCGGCGCCGAGATCGACCTCACCCTCCGCTCGCGGGAGCCGAGACTCGCCGGTTGACCATTGGCGCCGGCCGGTAGCAGGGCATTTTCCGGTACCCCGCGGCGTAGCCGACGCTTATCAGTCGCACCAGATCGCGCTCCGCGTCGTGCCGCAGGATGTTCGCCAGCCGCCCCAGATCGTCCAGGTACCGCCGGTAGCGCGGCTCTCGGGTCACGCGCGCCTCGTCCAACGCGACCTCGACCTTCTGCCGCGCCACTCCGTTTTCGATGATCTGCACGATGCCCAGCCGCGTCTCGATCCCGCTGAGCACGGCATGGATCCTCGCTCGCCGCTTCTCTTCCAGCGACAGCCGCTCCCGCAGGTACTCCTGGTAGACGCGCGCCGCCATGTGCAGCTCGTCGGTGCTCCACATGGGATCGACGCGCCGCTCGCACCAGGTGTCTCGGTCGTCGGCCATCCCCTCGTGCATCCGGGCCAGCAGCCGCGCCAGCCATAACGTCGACGCGTCGCGGGCCAGGTTGCGCCGGGCCTCACCGTTGTTACGGATCTGCCCGAGCCACAGCCAACTCGGCGCCGCGACGCCGACACCGAGGAAGGCGTGCGGCAGGTGGCTCAGCAGCGTGACGCCGGCGAACGCGACCGCCGTGGACAGGGCGCTCGTGATCCCGACCACCGCGAGCGCCCACCACCTGCTACTCGGACCGAACGGCCGGCCCTTGCCCTCACAGCGCAGGAAGAGGAAGAACGCCGCCGACGCGAACGCCAACGCGAACGTGACCCCCAGACCCAGCGCTTCGCCCGGCACGGTGGTGACCCCTCTCGCCGCGGCGCTCTCCACGCAAGATAGCCGCGTTACGGACGGGAGCCAACCGGTTACCCGACTCTGTCCTCAATGGCGAAAGATCGTCCGGAGCACCTCCGCGGTTCGCGCCGCGTTGGTCGCGACGAAGTAGTGATCGCCGTCGACCGCGTGCGCGGTCGACACGAGGTCCGCCGGCAGGTTCGCGGTGATCGCGTCGAGCGTGCAGAGCGGGTCATGGGTACCGGCCAGCACGTGCACCGCCGTGCCGAGCGAACCCTCCCACCCCTGCGCCACCAGCGCGAGGTCGCGCCGGAACCGCGGCAGCACCAGCCGCCGTACCTCGTCGGGCGTGAGCGAGGTGCGCGGCAGCAACCCGGCCCTCAGCAGCTCGACGACCAGCGTCTCGTCGTCCAGCGCCAGGAACTCGCGTGGAATCCGGCCCGCCCACACAGGCAGCGCGGAGAGCACGACGTGCGCGTCGTCCAGCCGCCCGCCCGCGAGCCCGGCCACCTCGGCGGCCAGTACCGCGCCCACGCTGTGCCCGAGCAGCACCGAGCCGTCAGAGACGTACGGCGTGATGGCCTTCCACCACGCCTCGGCCGCCTCGCCGAGCGTGACGCCGTTGCGGTACGACGCCTCGCCGGCCACCACCCGCCAGCCGGGCAGGTGCCGGGCCAGCCGGGTGAACGAGCCTGACGAGCCGCCCGCGTAAGGGATGCAGACAAGCGTGCGGCCGGGGTCGTTGCGCAGTACCCGCATCGTCACCGACGCGACCTCGCGCACTCCCGCGGCCCTCAGCTTGAACCGGGCGAGCTTGCCGGTCGACGTCACCGGCAGCCGGTCGACCACCTCGACCACGGCGGGCCGTTTGAAGGCCGGGAGTGCCCGGAACGCGCGGCGCGCCGCCGCGTGCACCGCGTCCAGCTCCGCGCCCGGGGTCGGCACCAGGTACGCCACGGCCTGTTCCAAGCCGCGGTCATCGCGGGAGCCGACGACCGCGCACTGCGCCACGCTCGGGACGCCGAGCATCGCGGCCTCGATCTCGAACGGCGACACCTTGTAGCCGCCCACATTGATGAGATCATCGCGCCGGCAGACGAACTCAACCACGCCGCCGGGTCCGCGCCGCACGATATCGCCCGTGTACGCGCCACCGTCAGCGAACGTCCGCGTGGTCGCCTCGGGACGGTCCAGGTATCCGGCCGCGACCGACGCGCCCGCGATGTGCAGCCTGCCGGGCGAACCGTTCGTCACCGGATTGCCCTCGTCGTCGCGGACCGAGATCCGGATGCCGGGCACCGCCGTGCCCGTCCAGCCGGGCTGGGTGCCGCGGGTCGCCACGACGATGTGCAGCACCTCGGTCGCGCCGAGGCCGTTGATGATCGGGACGCCGTACCGCTTGACGAACCACTCGCAGATCGGGGATGGCAGGTGCTCGCCGGCCGAGACCGCGAGCCGGAGGCTTCCGAGCGGCTTCCGCTCGTCGAGGAGGGCGGCGTACATGCGCGGCACCGAGCAGAGGACCGTCGGCTGGTGCGCGGCGACCGCCGCCGCCACCTTGTATACATCCGGTGGTCCTGACATCAGCACGGCCCGTGCCCCGGCGGCCAGCGGAAACAGCAACGAGTTGCCGAACCCGTACCCGAACGAGAGCTTCGCCGTGGACAGCACGACGTCGGTCGGGCCGAGGCCGAGCAGCTTGCCGAACCCGCCGAGCACGCTGTCGATGCCGGCCCGGGTGTGCAGTACTCCCTTGGGCGTCCCGGTGCTGCCCGACGTGTACTGGATCAGCACCACGTCGCCGCTCTCCTGTGCGACCAGCGGCGGCGCGTTACCTGCGGCACCGGGGTTACCCGTGTCACTTGGTAGAGCCCAGTCGGCGCCGCCCCGCGGTACATCGAACGGGCCGGTCATCGGCACCTTGGCGGCCGCACTCTCGTCCAGGTGCAGAAACGCGGCGTAGCAGTCCTTGGCGACGAACTCGATCTCCTGCACGGTCAGCATCGGGCTCACCGGTACCGGGATGCCGCCGTTCCACCACACCGCGAGGATCGCCACGACGGCCGGTACCGAGTCGTCCGACACGACCAGTGCCCGCGAACCGGGCCGGAATCCGGTGTCCGCCAAGCGGCTCGCGTACGCCCGGACCGCCCGGCCCAGGTCCGCGTATGTCATCTGGCCGGCGCCGTCCACATAGGCCACCGACTTCCCCGGAGCGCCCAGCAGCCGCTCGACGATGTTGACGTTCACGATGACGAGACCTCCAGTACCACGGCGTTTCCGCGCGGCTCGATGGCGAGCGCCAGGATGGTGACGGGACGGGTGGTTTCACCGCAGAGCGCGACCGCGCAGACCGCCGCGATGAGGCCACCGGCCGCACCGAAGTCGCCGAGCGTCCGCTCGACATGCCATACCGGGTACGGCAGGCGCTTCGCCAGCGCCTCGGCGATACCGGTATCGGGTGTCGCGACGACGAGGCCGGCGGTGGCGCCGAGTGCCGCTTCGTCCAGCGCACCGCGATGGCGCGTGCGCAGGTGTACTCCCTTGTGGTTCGCGGGTGCGAGGGCGAGGCACGCGGCTCCCTCCGCGGCGATGAAGCCGTTCGGAGCGCGCCACGGGCTCACCGCCGCTGAGCCGCCGGCCAGTACGCCGGTCGCGTCGCCGGTCGCGATGAGCCTGATCGCCTCGGCGATCGCCGACAGGCCCGCCGTGGCACCGCCCGTCAGGGTGAGGTTCGGTCCCACGAGGCCCAGCCGGATCGAGATCATGGCCGCCGGGATGTTGAACGCCGAGGCGGGACCGAGCGCGGGACTCGCGAGTCCTGGGTCCAGTGTGGACGCCTCGGTGCAGATTGTCGCGTACTCGGTCAGGCCCGCCGTCGAACTGGCCCACGCCACGGCGGCGGCGTCGCGCGGACCACCCGGGTCGGCGTCGGCCGCCGCGGCGAGCGCGAGCCGTGACTCGTGCGCCATGTTCCGCAGCCCGCGCGTGCCGATCCGCTCCGGCATCCGCGGGTCGACCAGATCGCCGCCGACCGGTGCCTCGCGGGCCACCAGCCACCCGGCCAGCTCGTCGGTGCCGCCCACGCCGGACAGCCGAAGGCCCACCTGCGCGACCGCGGCCCTAGGCATCGTCGTTCCTTCCCAGCAGTACCGTCGACACGCCACCGCCGAAGCCATACGCCTGGCTGAGCACGACGTCCACTGTGGTCTTCCGGCCACCGGGCGGCACCAGGTCGACACCCGCGCAGTCGGGGTCCGGCTCCAGCAGCGTCACGTTGCCCGGGATGCGGTTCTCTTCCAACGCCTTCACCGCGACGATCGCCTCCAGCGCGGCCGCGCCACCCTCGGCGTGCCCGATCTGGCCCTTGATGGACGACAGGACGGGGCGGCGCTTCCCCGCCAGCGCCTTGGCGACCGCGCGCGCCTCCACACCGTCATTCGCGGGCGTACCCGTGCCATGCGCGCACACCCAGTCGACATCGTCGGCGCCCAGGCCGGCGCGGGTGAGGCAGGTGTGGATCGTCGCGATCAGGCCGGAGCCGTCGGGGTGCGGTTGCGTGACGCTGTACGCGTCGGCGGCTGACGCCGTGGCCAGTACCCGGGCCAGCGGCTCGACACCGCGAGCCAGGGCGCGTTCGGGGCGCTCCAGCACCAGTACGCCGGCGCCCTCGCCCGGCATCGTGCCCCGCCGGCCGGCGTCGAACGGCCGGATCGTGTCCGGCGCCAGCGCCCGCATCGCCGTAAAGAACGCGAACACCTCCAGCGACAACTCGTCCACGCCACCGCAGATCGCCACGTCCACCTCGCCCGAGGCGACCGCCGCAGCGCCCGCCGCGATCGCGATGTTGCCGGCCGAGCAGCCCGGCGCGAACAGCACCACCGGACCGTTGACGGCCACCACCTGGCAGAGCGTCGCGAGCAGTTCATCCGGATCCGCCCACGTGCGGTCCGAAACCCCCAGCCGTCCCGGACCGATCGCGCGGTCCAGCACCGGCCGGGTACCCATCACCGTGCCGACGAAGACACCCAACTTCTCCCGCCGGGCCCGGGGCGCGATGCCCGCCTGGCCCAACGCTTCCAGAGCCGCCGCGCTGAGATACCGCGCCACCAGCGACTCGTGATGCGGCAGCGCCGCGTCCAGCGCGGCCACCGTCTGCGCCGGGACTTCCCCCGCCCGCTGGGTCGGGTACCCGGAAACGTCGAAGCGGGTGACCGGACCGGTCAGCACCCGCCCACCGACAGTGGCGTCCCACAGCGCGGTCACACCCAGGCCGGCGACCGAAACGGCGCCGATGCCGGAGACCGCGACCGCTCTCCTACGGTCCAATGTAGAGACCCTTGCCACGCAGTACCGCGAGCGTGTCACCGATGTCGCGAAGGCCGGCCGCCTCCTCGTCGGTAAGCTTCACGCCCAGCTGTCGTTCGATGCGCACCACCAGCTCAACCTTCTGGAGCGAGTCGACCCCGAGATCCTCGTAGAACGACGCGCCCTCGGTGACCTCCTCAGGTCCGACCTCAAACACCTCTGCCGCCAGGTCGCGTAGCCGAGCAGCCGACACATTGGGCACCGCCCTCTCCTCACCTGTCCGCCGTGTCACCGCCGAGGCCGACGGCCAGCCGAAGCACACACCTGATCAAGTCCGCGCCGTCGCACACAGGGTCCGTCAAATCGCTCTTGACAACACCCCGCCGGCGGCGCTGCGCGCGGTCCGCCCGCGCCCGACGCGCCCGCGCCCGGGCGGTCGCGCCCCGCGCCCTCTCCCCGCCGATCAAGGGCGAATGCACGCGGTTGGATCTCTTTCCGCGTGCATTCGCCCTTGATCCATGCACTTGCCCTTGATCGATCGGCGCCCGCCGGCAGCGCGACCCGCTCACCGCACGGCGCCGGCGGCCGCCGGGCCAGTGCGCCCGGCGATGCCGCCGCTCTCGTCTTGACCATCCGACGTCGGGGTTCGTCCGTCCATGGATTCGAGCTACTGCGACGCAGGCCGCGGTAGCCCAAGCATCGACCCTGATCTTGACCTACCGGCGGACCAGCCTGGTGCGGGCCGCGGATCTACGCGGCGTTCCAGCAGGTTCAGGGAAAGTGCTGCATCACCACGGCCCGGAGGGCGCATTTTCCCCGAAACTGCTGCATCCCGCGCCGCTCGCCGACGCAAGGCCGTCCGGCACGCGCCGCGCCGCGGGATGCGGTGGAAACGCCGCGAGGGTCCGCCGATCAAGGCCATTCGCATCGATCAAGGGCAAAGGGACGCGGAAAAGAGATCGAACCGCGTGCGTTTGCCCTTGATCGACGGGAGGGGGCGCTTCGCGCGGCACGAGCAGCGCGGCACGAGCGGCGCGGCACGAGCGGCGCGGCACGAGCGGCGCGGCACGAGCGGCGCGGCACGAGCGGCGCGGCACGAGCGGCGCGGCACGAGCGGCGCGGCACGAGCGGCGCGGCGGGTTAGTTGCCTAGGAGTGGGGGGAGGGTGGGGAGCGGGAGGCCCGGGAGCAGCGATGGGAGCAGGCCGGGACGGGACGAGGGCTCCGGGGATGGCGACGGTGAGACCGGCGCGGAAGGCGCCGGGTTGGCGGCGGTGCCGGGTGACGTCGACGGTGTTGGCTGGGTCGACGGTGACGGGTGCGGCGCGGGCGTCGACGGGCTGGCGGCGGCGAGTCGCTTGCGGAGCGTGTCGATTTCGCCGCGAAGGCGGCGGGCGGCGGGCTCGTCGTCGACGCGAGCGACGTGGGCGTCGGCCTCGTCGAGCTGCCTCGCCGCCTCGTCGCGGTTGCCCGCGGTCAGCGCCGCACCGGCGAGCGCGATCGCGTTTTCCGCCGCACGGATCTCGGCCTGTTGCGGGTACACGACCTCGGTGATCGGCCACAGTGGACCGCCGGGCTCGGATTGGTATGTGGCGACGCCGAGGCCGGTCAGCAGGATGGCACCCGCCGCCGCGCTCATTATGACGCGGGCGAACCGGCGTGGCTTGAGCACGACGACAGGGGCCGTGTCGACTTCCTCGAACGCTTCATCCGAGGGGTCCAGGTCGGCTCGCCACACCGCCAGCATCTCGGCGACCTCGTCGGCGTCGGCGGGGAGCGTGCCCTGGCCGAGGGCGTCGAGCAGCGCGTCGTCGGCTGCGATGGTGGGCAGGCCGTCGGGCGGGTTGGTCGTGCTCATGCCGCCGTCACCTCGTCGAGAGCGCTCCCAGCAAGCGTACGCAGCCGGGCGAGGCCGCGGGACTGCGCCACCCGTACCGCCGCCGCGGACATGCCCATCACGACGCCGACCTCATCGGCGGACAGGCCCACGGCGACGCGCAGCAGGATGATCTCGCGTTGTGCTTCGGGGAGGCGGCCGAGCAGTGCGGACAGGCGGCGGGCCAGGTCGGTGGCGACCGCCTGCTGCTCCGGTCCGGGTGCGGCGTCGGGCCGGTCGAGTACCGCCTCGGTCGGCGTGACCGCCGAGTCACGGATTGCGGCGCGCTGGGCGTCGGCCACCTTGTGGGCCGCGATGGCGTAGACGAACGCGGCGAACGGCCGGCCCTCGTCACGGTACTGGGGCAGCGCCCGCAGGACCGCGATGCAGACCTCCTGCGCGACGTCGTCCGCGGTGGTGTACGCGCCACCGATCCGGCCGAGCCGCGCACGGCAGTACCGCACCAAACCCGGACGAAGCTCCGTAAGTAAGGCGGATGTCGCGCGCGGGTCGCGTTGTGCGGCCCGCCGGACCAGATCCGGATCGATCGCTGCGCTCATGTCGCGTGGGGTACGCCCTCATTACTCACCAGTTAACTACCGCACCGTACCGGTGAGCAGGCGAAACCGCCACCGCCGCAAAATCGTGTGTAACACCCGGGCGCCTTCTCCCGATGTCTACCCCAGAGGGAGGGGCGGATGGGTGTCGAGGTTCGCGTCGAGGGGCTGACGAAGTCGTTCGGCGGTCACGCGGTCTGGTCAGACGTGAGCCTGACCCTGCCCTCGGGCGAGATCTCGGTGCTGCTCGGCCCGTCCGGAACCGGCAAATCGGTCTTCTTGAAGACGCTGGTCGGACTGCTCAAACCCGACCGTGGCTCGATCTGGATCGCGGACAACGACCTGCCGCGCCTCTCTGAGCGTGCCCTGTACGAGGTTCGCAAGCTCTTCGGCGTCCTTTTCCAGGATGGGGCGCTCTTCGGCTCGATGAACCTCTATGACAATGTTGCTTTTCCACTGCGCGAGCACACCCGGCGTCCTGAGTCGGAAATCAAGAAGATCGTCTTCGAGAAGCTGGAGATGGTCGGTCTCGTGGGTGCTGAGGAGAAACTCCCGGGCGAGATCTCTGGGGGCATGCGGAAGCGTGCTGGTCTCGCCCGGGCTCTCGTCCTGGATCCCGAAATCATCCTCTTCGACGAACCCGACTCCGGGCTCGACCCGGTGCGCACCGCCTATCTGAACCAACTCATCATCGACCTCAACCAGCAGACCGGCGCGACGTTCCTCATCGTCACGCACGACATCAACACGGCGCGCACCGTCCCGGACAACATCGGGCTCATCTACCACGGGCACCTGGCGATGTTCGGGCCGCGCGAGATGCTGCTGTCCAGTACCGAGCCTGTGGTGCGGCAGTTCCTCAACGCGCAACGGATCGGCCCGATCGGCATGGCCGAGGAGAAGGACGCGGACGAGCTTCAGGCCGAGGCGGCGTCCGGTGTGGAGCTTCCGCCACTGCCACCGATACCGCTGCAATTGCGGCCGTCGGACGGCGCGCCGCGCCGCGCGGAGCACGCGCCCGGCGCGTGGTGCCGGGAAAACGGGATCGCGCCACCGCCGGGATCGTTCTCGTGATCAGGGCGTCGGGACACTTCATCGCGTTTTCGCTGGATACGCTGCGCGGTCTGGCGCGACGTCCGTTTCAGGTACGCGAATTCATCCAGCAGGCGTGGTTCATCAGCTCCGTCTCGATCCTGCCGGCCGCGCTGGTCGCCATCCCGTTCGGCGCGGTGATCGCGCTTCAGTTGGGTTCTCTGGTACGCCAGCTCGGCGCGCAGTCATTCACGGGCGCAGCCTCGGTACTGGCCGTGGTGCGCGAGGCGGGACCGATCGTGACCGCGCTCATCATCGCGGGCGCGGGCGGCTCGGCGATCTGCGCCGACCTGGGTGCCCGGAAGATTCGCGAAGAGCTCGACGCCATGCAGGTGCTCGGCATCGACCCGATCCAACGCCTGGTGGTGCCGCGCGTGGTCGCCGCGATGCTGGTGGCCGTACTGCTCAACGGTGTCGTGAGCGTGGTCGGCGTATCGGGCGGCTATCTGTTCAACGTGGTGCTTCAGGACGGCACCCCGGGCGCGTACCTGGCCAGTTTCCAGGCGTTGGGCCAGCTCCCCGACCTCATCGTTGGCGAGATCAAGGCGCTGCTGTTCGGTGCCGCCGCGGCTCTGGTGGCTTCCTACAAGGGGATGAACGCCAAGGGCGGCCCGAAAGGCGTCGGCGACGCGGTGAACCAGAGCGTGGTCATCACGTTCATGTTGCTTTTCGCCCTGAACTTCGTCGTCACCGCCCTGTACTTCCAGCTCGTCCCGCAGAAGGGGTCCTGAGATGCTACAGAGCCTCGGCGGGCAGCTCGCATTCTACCTGCGGGCGTTCGGGTGGACGCCACGCGCGATCCGGCGGTACAAGCGCGAGGTTTTCAGGTTGCTGGCCGAGGTCAGCTTCGGGCGCGGCGCGCTGGCGGTGGCCGGCGGCACGGTCGGCGTGATCTGCTTCCTGACCTTCTTCACGGGCACCGAGGTCGGGCTCCAGGGATACCAGGCGCTGAACCAGCTCGGCAGCAGCGCGTTCACCGGGTTCGTGTCGGCGTACTTCAACACGCGCGAGATCGCCCCGCTGGTAGCGGCGTTGGCACTCTCAGCCACCGTCGGGTGTGGATTCACCGCACAGCTCGGCGCGATGCGCATCTCCGAGGAGGTCGACGCGCTCGAGGTGATGGGCATACCCTCGCTGCCGTTCCTGGTCACGACCCGAATGATCGCGGCGTTCGTCGCCGTCATCCCGCTGTACGTGATCGGCCTGCTCTCCAGCTACCTGGCCACCCGCACGATCGCGGTCGTCTACTTCGGACAGTCCGCGGGCACCTACGACTACTACTTCGACCTGTTCCTGCCGCCCGTCGACGTGCTGTGGTCGTTCGGCAAGGTGCTCGTGTTCAGCGTGATCGTCGTGCTCGTGCACTGCTACTACGGGTACACGGCGACGGGCGGGCCGGCCGGTGTCGGTGTGGCGGTGGGTCGCGCGGTGCGCACGGCGATCGTCTCCGTCAATGTCGTCGACTTCTTCCTGTCGCTCGCCATCTGGGGCGCGACGACGACGGTACGGATCGCGGGGTGACGGCGTGAGGCATCGGGTACTCGGCATCGTCTTCATCGCCTTGCTCACGGCGGCCCTGTCGGCGGCGGTTCTCCAGTACAACAAGGCGTTCACCTCGGTCGCATGGGTGACGCTGCTCGCCGACCGCAGCGGCATGCAGCTCAGCCGTGGCGCCGAGGTCAAACTGCGCGGTGTCGTCGTGGGCGACGTGCGGTCGATCAGCAGCGACGGCAGCGGCGCGAAGCTGCAGCTGGCCCTCGACCCCGACCTGGTGCCGCAGATTCCGGCCGACGTGACCGCGCGGCTGCTGCCCAAGACGCTCTTCGGCGAGCGGTACGTGGCGCTGGCGGCACCGGACACCACGACCGGCGCGCCGATCCGGGACGGTGCGACCATCACGCAGGACCGCACGCGCAACGGCGTCGAGCTGGAGCGGGTGCTCGACAACGCGCTGCCGCTCCTCCAGTCGATCCGGCCGGACCGCCTCGCCGCCACGCTGAGCGCGCTCGCCACCGCGCTGGAGGGGCGGGGCGAGCAGGTCGGCGACAACCTCGTGCTGCTGGACCAGTACCTGAAGGCGCTGAACCCGCAGATGCCGGTGATCGCCGAAGACGTACGCAAGCTGGCGGCCGTGGTCGACGCGTACGACGCGGCGCTGCCGGACCTGATGTCGATCCTGCGCGACGTGACAGTGACCGCCACGACGGTGTACGACCAGCGCACGCAGTTGGCCGCGCTGTTCGCCAGCACGACCGGCGCCGCCGACGTGTCCAGCGTCTTCCTGAACCGCCATGGCGACCAGCTGATCCGGCTGGGCGACGTGAGCCGGCCGGTACTGGAGCTGCTGGCCGCCTACGCGCCCGAGTACCCGTGCCTGTTGAAGGGTCTGGTGACGCTGGAGCCTCGGGTGGCGGAGTCGTTCGAGAACGGGCGGTTCCACATCACGCTGGAGGTGACGCGCGACGGTGGGAAGTACGAGGCTGGGCGGGACGATCCGGTCTATGGCGCCGACGACGGTCCACTGTGTCATGGGTTGCCGGGCCCCAAGCAGCCCGCACCTGGATATCCCATCGACGACGGCTATGACTACAGCGGGAGCCGGTCGCCGGTGAAGCTGCCGGTGGGCCTGCCAAGCGTCACCGAGAGCCCCGACATGGGCGTCGCCGGCACGACCGAGGAGAAGGACGTGCTCAAGCCGATCGTGGGCGCGGCCACCGGCACGCTCCCCGTGGAGGTACCCGACATCGCGGTGCTCCTATGGGGACCGCTGCTGCGTGGAGCGGTGGTGAACACGCCATGAAGACCGGAAAGCCGCTGCTGAAGCTGCTCATCTTCGCGACCGTCACGGTGTTGCTGACCGGTGCGCTCGCGAGCACCCTGGGCTCGTTCGACTTCGGTGGCACCACGTACCGGGCCCGGTTCTCCGACGTGACCGGGCTGCTCGACGGCGACGACGTGCGCATCGCCGGTGTCCGGGTGGGCCAGGTGCGCGACATCCGGGTGGTCGACAACTCGGTCGCCGAGGTGACGTTCACAGTGGACGGCGACGTGCCGCTCGCCACGAGCGTGCTGGCGAAGATCCGGTACCGGAACCTGGTCGGCCAGCGGTACATCGCGCTGAGCGAGGGCCCGGGCGACGGCCGGCCGCTGCGCCCGCACGCGCTGATACCGCTGGCGCAGACCTCACCCGCGCTCGACCTGACCGCGCTGTTCCACGGGTTCCGCCCGCTGTTCACCGCGCTCACACCCGACGACGTCAACAAGCTGGCGTACGAGATCATCCAGGTGCTCCAAGGCGAGGGCGGCACCGTGGCCAGCCTGCTGCGGCGCACGGCGTCCGTGACGAACACGCTCGCCGACCGCGACGCGGTGATCGGCCGCGTGGTCACGAACCTCAACCAGGTGCTGTCCACTCTGGCCAGTCGCGACCAGGAGCTGGACCAGACCATCGGATCGCTCCAGCAGTTCGTCAGCGCCCTCGCGGCCGACCGGGTGGCCATCGGCGACGCGGTGGACAGTCTCGCCGACCTCACCGGTGCGACCGCCGACCTGCTGCACGACGCCCGACCGGCCATCGCTGACGACGTGGTATCGCTCGACACGCTCGCCGGCACGCTGAACCGCAACTCAGCCGTCATCGACCAGACGCTCGGGGAGTTGCCGGGACGGTACGAGGCGCTGACCCGGGTGGCGTCGTACGGCTCGTGGTTCAACTTCTACCTGTGTGACTTCGACGGCCGCGTGACGGTGGGCAACCAGAGCCTGAACCCCGCGACGCTCAGCTCGCCGGCCGCCCGTTGCGCGGCACCCGGAGGTGCGCGATGAAGCCGTTCCGGGAGCGGAACCCGGTCGTGGTCGGGGCGATCGGGCTGACGGTACTGGTGGCCTCGGTGGTCATCGCGTTCCGGATCGACGAGATCGCGGCGCTCGGCGCCCGCGGGTACCAGGCGGCCTTCCGGGACGCGAGCGGGCTGGCGCCCGGCAACGAGGTACGCGTCGCGGGCGTGCGCGTCGGCAAGGTGACCGATGTGGACCTCGCCCGGCACGGCACGACCACGTATGTGCGGGTCGGCTTCCGGGTCGAGGACGACGGCATCCGCCTGGGTACCGGGACCGGTGCGACGATCCGCATCAAGACCGTGCTGGGCCAGAAGTACCTGGCGCTCGCACCGGCCGGCGACGGGCGGATGCCGGAGGGCGACGAGATCCCGCTCGACCGCACCGCGTCACCGTTCGACGTGCTGCAGGCGGTGACCGGGCTTGCCGACACCGTCGACCAGATCGACAGCCAGCAGCTCGCGACCGCCTTCACCACGCTCAGCCAGGCGTTCACGGACACACCGTCCAGCGTGGAGTCGTCGCTCGACGGGCTGTCCCGGCTGTCGCAGACGATCGCCAGCCGCGACGCCGAACTGCGCCAGCTGCTCGACCGGGCGCACACTGTTACGCAGGTACTGGCCGAACGCGACGACGAGTTCCGCAAGCTGGTGACCGATGGCGACGCGCTGTTGCGGGAGGTCAGGAAGCGGCGCGACGCCATCCACGAGCTGCTGGTCGGCACCAACGAACTGTCGGTGCAGCTGTCCGGGCTGGTCTCCGACAACCGCGCGCAGCTTGAGCCGGCGCTCAAGGAGCTGCGCGGTGTCGTGGCGATCCTCCAGCGCAACCGCGACAACCTGGAGCAGTCGATCGAGAAGATGAGCCCGTTCCTCGACGCCTTCGCGAACGTGGTCGGAAACGGCCGCTGGTTCGACTCCTACGTCAGCGGGCTCCTGCAGCCGTACACCCCGACGGGAGGCCGCTGATGGCTTGGCGTACCCGGATAGCCGCGGGCGTGGCGCTGACCGTCGCCGCCGCCGGGGCGGTGGTCGTACTGGCCAACGGCGAACCCCAGCGGCGGCTGGTCGCACACTTCACTCGCGTCGTGGGTGTGCACGAAGGATCCGACCTGCGGGTGCTCGGCGTGAAGATCGGCGAGGTGACCGCCGTCGTACCCGAGGGGCGCACGGTGCGGGTCGAGATGCGGTACGCCCGCGAATACGACATCCCGGCCGGTGCCCAAGCCATCATCGTCCCGCCCAGCGTGGTCAGCGACCGGTACGTCCAGCTCACGCCGGCGTACTCGAGCGGGCCCACCCTCGCCGACAGGGCTGACCTGCCGATCAGCCGGACAGCGGCGCCCATGGAGATCGACGAGATCTACCAGGCCCTCGACGAGTTCAACAAGGCGCTCGGTCCGGAGGGCGCCAACAAGGACGGCGCGCTGAGCGACCTGCTGGCCACCGGCCGCGCCAACCTAGAGGGCAACGGCCAGAACCTGCACGAGACGCTCGCCGGCCTCTCACAGGCGCTCGACACGCTCGCCGACGGCCGGCAGGATCTCTTCGGCACCGTCGGCAACCTCCAGAAGTTCACCACGGCTCTGGCCCAGAGCGACGCGCAGGTGCGCTCGTTCAACCAGCAGCTCGCCGGGGTGTCCGAGCAGCTGGCGGCGGAGGGTGACGAGCTGACCGCCGCGCTGCGGAGCCTGTCCACCGCACTCGCCGACGTCACCACGTTTCTCAAGCAGAACCGCACCGAGCTAGTGTCGAATGTGGACGCTCTCGCGGACATCACCGGTGTACTGGTACGCCAGCAGCAGGCGGTCATCAACATCCTCGACGTCGCACCGCTGGCGCTGTCGAACCTGAACCTGGCGTACAACCCGCGCTCGGGCACCTTGGACACCCGCGACAACGTGATGGGACCGTACGACCCGGCGAGCTTCGTCTGTTCGCTGATGGTCGACCTGTTGCCGGCGGGCAAGGTGTCAGACAAGTGCTTCGCGCTCGCGCAGACTCTCAACGCCAAGAAGCTGCCCATGACAGACCAGCTCCGCAAGCTCCTCAAACTACCGGCCGGCGCCCCTTCACGGAGTACGGTCCCTACTCCGGAGGCCTCCCCGGCGCCGGCCGGTTCCGACGTGGCTCCAGATCTCACCCTCGGCGGCATCCTGCGAGGCGGGCGATGAAGGCCCCGGTCGCCGCCGCGACGGTACTGCTCGCGCTCGCCAGCGGATGCGGCGTCGTCGACAGGTCCGACGGCTACCGGGTCACCGTCGAGTTCAGCGACGTGCTCGACCTCGTTCCACACTCGTCGGTCAAAGTGGACGATGTCACCGTCGGCAGCGTCGAGAAGATCTCGCTGTCGGGGTGGACCGCCAAGGTGCGGGTGCGGCTCGACCGGAAGGTCCAGCTGCCCGCGAACGCCACCGCCGCGGTGCGCCAGACGAGCCTGCTCGGCGAGAAGTACGTCGAGGTGGCCAAGCCGACCACCGAGGCGGCGCGCGGCAAGCTGACTGACGGATCAGTCATCCCGCTGGCCCGCACCCGCCGCTCCGCCGAGGTCGAGGAGGTACTGGCCGCGCTCGGCCTCGTGCTGAACGGCGGCGGTCTCGCCCAGTTGAAGACCATCAACCAGGAGCTCGCCACCGCGTTCGACGGCCGTGAGCCCGTCGCGCGCGACGCGCTGCACCAGCTCGACGAGTTCATGGGTGGCCTGGACAAGCAGAAGGCGGACCTGGTGCGCGCCATCGAGGCGCTCGACCGGCTCACCGGGCGGCTTGTGCAGCAGCGAGCGGTCATCGGTGACGCCCTCGACGCGCTCGGGCCCGGCATCACCGTGCTGGCCGACCAGAGCACCCAACTCACCGGCGCCCTCAAGTCTCTGGGCGAGCTGGGCACCGTTGGCACCCGCGTGGTCAACGAGAGCAAAGCCGACACCGTCGCCAGCCTGCGTGCGCTGCGTCCCATCCTCGACCAGCTCGTGAAGGCCGGCGACGACCTGCCGCAGTCCCTCGACTTCCTGCTGACCTACCCGTTTCCGCCGAACGTGACGGGCGCTATCGTCGGCGACTTCGTCAACCTCGCCATCACCGCCGACCTCGACGCCGCGTCCATCCTCGCGAACCTCGTGGCGGCCGGGCCTCGCGTCAGCAAGGCCGGCAAGACGGCAACGACCACGCCGCGCGGCACCACGAAGACTCCGAAACCCGGCACGCTCGCGCCCTCGCTCCCCGGTCAGCTTCCGCTGGAATGCCTGCCGCTCGACGGCATCCTGCCGCCGGAGTGGGTGCCGCCCAAGGAGTGCAAGCTGCCCGACGGCTGCAAGCTGCTGGCTCCTGGCTCACCGGTGCCACTGGGCGGGCTCCTCATTCCCGCCGAGGGTCTGGTGCCCGCCGGCACGGTCTTTCCCGCCGGCACCAAGCTGCCCAAAGGCACCGTCCTCACCGCACAGTGCCTTCTCGGCGCCGTCACCGGCGCGGTGGACGGCGTGGTTGGCGGCCTCACCGACGTGCTCACCGGAGGGCTGACGCCGTGATCCGAACGGGTACGAAGCTTCAGCTCCTCGCGTTCCTTCTGGTGAGCGTGCTCGGCGTGACGTATGTCGCCGTGCGCTATGTGGGAATCGGCGGGCGCGGGTACATCGTGCACGCCGACTTCGCCGACGCGGGCGGCATCTTCGCCAACGCGCCGGTCACCTATCGGGGCTCCCCCGTCGGGCGGGTCACCGGCGTCCGGCTGCACGCGGGCGGCGTCCGCGCGGACCTTCGGCTTGATCAAGGGGTACGGGTGCCGAGCGACCTGCGCGCGGTGGTGGCCCAGCGCTCCGCGGTCGGCGAGCAGTACCTGGACCTGCGGCCGAACCAGGACGGCGGCCCGTACCTGAGCGACGGCTCGGTGATACCGAGCGACCGCACCGGCACGCCGATCGCCGCCGAGACTCTACTGTCCAACCTGGACACGCTGGTGCGCTCGGTCGACCCCGACGACCTGGGTGTGGTCATCGACGAGCTGGGCATCGCGTTCGAGGGCAACGAGGCCGCGTTGCGCACCATCTTCGACGCGAGCGACGCGCTGCTCGCCGACGCGGTCGCCAACCTGCCGCAGACGGTGGCGCTCATCCGGGACGGCCGCACCGTGCTCACCACGCAGGCGGAGTCGGCGGCCGCCATCCGGCGCTGGGCCAAGGGGCTCGCCGATCTGTCCGCCACGCTCAAGGCGGCCGATCCGGACCTGCGCAAGCTCCTCACGACCGCACCACCCGCGGCCACGGAGCTCGTGGCGTTGCTGCGCGACCTCGAACCCACCATCGGCACGCTGCTGGGCAACCTCGTGACGGTGAACGGCATCGCCGCCCGCCGGCTGCCCGGCATCGAGCAGATCCTCGTGGTGTACCCGCTGGCGGTGGCCGGTGGTTTCACCGTCACGCCCGGCGACGGCACCGCCCACCTTGGACTCGTCGTCAACATCGACGATCCGCCGTCGTGCAAGTACCAGGGGTCGACGCGGTGCGACAGCGTGCGCGGCACCGGCAACGCACCACGGCCCGGTGGGCGGGAGCCGGCGCAGCCCGACCCGGAGACCGGTGTCGTCACGGAAGACGGCGGCGCTCCACTGTGGTTCGGGGGCACGGGTGGCCAGTACCAGATGGCGGGCGACCAATCCTGGAAGCAGCTTCTCCTCTCGGGTCTTGCCCCATGAACGAGATAGCCCCGTGAGTACCGACGGACATCAGGAGGCGACCATGCCGACGACACGCGACCAGCGCATGCTGCGCCTGGTCAAGGGAACTGACGCTGCCGCCGTGCGGCAGCGGCGCGCCATCGTCCGCCGGCTGCCGCGCGCGGAAGACGACCCGGTCGCGCTCCTCGCGCACCTGGACGAGGAGCCGGTATCGGACGAGGAGCCGCCGAAGCGGCGCTGGCGGCTGCCTCTGATCGGCGCCGCCGTGGCGCTCGCGCTGGCACTCGCCGCCGCGATCCTGTCCGGATATCAGTGGTACCAGGACCGTGCGCTCGACGACGCGCATCAGCGGGCCCTCGCGGCGGCCAAGCAGACGTCCGTCAACTTCGTGTCGGTCAGCGCGTCCAGTGTGGACCGTGACTTGCAGCGGATCGTCGCGGGAGCCACCGGCGACTTCAAGGACGAGTTCACGCGCGGGCAGGCCCAGGTGCGCACCGCCGTGGTGGAAAACAAGGTGGAGTCGCGCGGCACCGTGCTGCGGGCCGGCCTGGTCTCCGGCGACCGCCGCTCGGCCGTCGTGCTGGTCGCCATCGACGCCACCGTCAAGAACGTGAAGACGCCGGACGGCCGGGCGTCGCACTACCGCATCCAGGTCGACGTCACGCGCGACGGCAAGTCCGGCGCGTGGCTCGTGTCGAAGCTCCAGTTCGTCGGATAAGGAGGGACACCGTGCGCGTTCGCATCGTTCCCGCGCTCGCCGTAGCCGCCGTGCTCGCCGCGGGTATCGCGGTCGCCGGCTGGATCGGGCACCACCGCGCCGACGGCAAGTCCGCGGCGGTCCGGCAGTCGCTCGCCGCCGCGCCCGCCGCGGCCAAGGCGATCTTCTCGTACGACTACCGCACGTTCGACGCGAGCGTGGCCAACGGGAAGCTCTTCGTCACCGGCACATTCGCCGACGAGTACGCCGAGACGACAGCCGCGCTCAAAAAGACCGCCACGACGGAGCAGGCGGTCGTCCTGGCCGAAGTGTCGTCGACGGGTGTCGTCAGCGCCGGCAGCGACAAGGTCGAACTGCTGCTCTATCTCAACCAGTACCGGCGCAACGTGAACACGTCCGGCGAGAAGGTCGACCAGAACCGAGTGGTGCTCACGATGGTGCCGGTCGACGGCGAGTGGAAGGTATCTCAGGCCGCCGCCATCTGAGTTGGCGGTAGCGTGGAACGGTGGACGCGGATCAGGAGAAGGTGCTGCGTACGTTCCTGCGAGACGGGCGGCTCGTGTCGATACCGGCCAAGGCGGGCAAGCGGCGGGTGCTGTTGGAGCACATCGCACGCGCGTTCGAGCCGGGAGTCAAGTTACCCGAGCGCGAGGTCGACGCGGTGCTGCGCGCGTTCTACGAGACGGACTGGGTGGCGCTGCGCCGATACCTCATCGACGAGGGTCTGATGAGCCGCGAGGGTGGCCTGTACTGGCGCACGGGCGGCCCGGTCGACGTGTGAATCACGCTTCTTTGGGGTCGCGCCGTCAGGCTTCCTCAGGGTCGCGGCCCTGTGCCGACCGGCCGCCGTCGACCGGCACCACCGCGCCGTTGACGAAGCTCGCCTCACCCGACAGCAGGTACGCGACGGCGGCGGCCACCTCGTCGATGCGCCCCACCCGGCCGAGCGGGTGCAGCCGGCCCATCTCCGCGCCGATCCGCGCCACCTCGTCGGGCTCCTGAGCGGCGAGATAGTCCGCGTACCGCTCGGTCGCGATCGAGCCGAGCGCCACCGCGTTGACCCGGATGCCGTCCGGGCCGTAGTCGACGGCCAGCGCCCGGGTGAGCCCCTCGGTGGCCGCCTTCGCGGTCGCGTACGCCATCGCGCCGCGGACCGCCCGTTGGGCCTGGTGTGACGAGATGTTGACGATGGCGCCTCCGGTGCCGGCGTCACGAAACCGCCGGATCGCGGTGGCGCAGCCCGCCAGTACCGGAGCGAGATTGCGATCCACGAGGCTCAGCGCCTCGCTGGCGGGCGTCTCGTGGAGCCAGGCGTCGCGGAACGTGGCCGCGTTGTTGACCCAACCCGCGAGCGGGGCGGCCGCCTCCGCGAGGTCGGCCGCCCGCTCTGTCACCGCTTCGTCGCTTGCGTCGCCGGTCACCGGAATCACCCGCTCGGGAACCGAGGCGAGCACCGCCGGATCGAGTTCGATCGCCACCACGGTGTCTTCGGTGCCCAGCAGCCGCTCGACGATCGCACGGCCGATACCCCGGCCGCCTCCGGTCACCACATAGGAACGCGCCATGTGGTTCAGCCTTGCGCAAACGCCTCCGAGTTGGCGAACTTCCGGTAGGCATCCTGCTCGGCCGTGTCGGAGCGGCCCTTGTCGTCGTACCGGATCCGCAGGCCGCCCTGGTCGTGGGTTCCCGGCGAGTCGAAGATCATGTACGCCTTGAGTCGCGGGAACCGGTCGGTCGCCAGCGCGGCCGCGGCCTGCCCGTAGTAGGCGATCGCCGTCGACTGGGGTGCGTCATGCACGCCCCACTCCACGATGCCCCAGGGCTTCGAGACGAGGTTCCGGTCCGCTGTGGACAGCGAGGTGAGCAGCTTGTAGAACCGGTCGACGTCGGTGACGAAGTTGGCTTTGCTGCCCGAGCCGTAGCCGTTGAACATGATCCAGTCCACATAGGCGTCGCCCGGGTAGACCTGCGGAACCAGGCAGTCCCAGCGCTTGTAGTTCATGTAGTCCATCACCCACACGACGTTGTCGACACCCTTGGCGTCGAACCGCGTGCGGACGTTCTTCCACATCTGCCGGTACTCGGCCGCGGTGCCGCCAGACGCGCTCGACTTCGTGTCACACGAACCGGCCGACGTCACGTCGTTTTCGGGCTCGTGGTGCAGGGTCAGGAAAATCTTCTTGCCGCCCAGCGACTTGATGGCGTCGGCCGCCTTGTCGATGAACGCGTTCACCTTCGCGTTGCCACCGCCGGCGTCCTTCCACCGGCTGACCGGCTTCCAGTTCTGGTACAGGTAGGTGTCGGCGCGCAGCGCGAAGTACTTGTCGCTGGAGCTCGACAGCGGCAGCTTCCCGACCGGAGCGAACGTGTGCACGATGTCGACCTGCCGGCCGATCCGCTTCTCGTGGAATTCGAGCTGGACCTTCTGGTCCGACGACACGTCCGGATAGTCGTTGGCGCGGGCTCCGAGCCATGGCCGGCACGAGTTGACGAGCTTGTCGTCGACGGTGCAGGAGGCGGTGGCCGCGTGGGTGGTCAGGGGTACGGCCGCACAGACCGCAGCGGTCGCGAGGACCAGCACCGGCCGGACGAAACGGGGGAATGACGCCATGGGCGTGGACCGTATGGATCACACGGCGGGCAACACCAGACCACCAGAGCAAGCGACCTGTCACAGTAAGTAATCGATTACTCGGCGTTTACGAATCTCCCACGCGTAGTGGTCAGATCGGGCACATCAGTCACATCGGTCTCCCTGAGTCACCGGTCAGCGGCTCGGTGAAATAGGTCACAATGTCTTATGCTGCCCGTGATCCAGTACACCGGGGCCGAAGGGGTGCTCGACCTCGGTTGGGGCCACCCCGACCCCACCCTGCTCCCAGTCGAGGCGTGGGCGGAGTCCACATCGGAAGCGATACGCGCCGCCGGGTGGACGGCGCTCACCTACGGGTACGCCAACGGGCCCGGTCCACTGATCGAGTGGCTGACCGTCCACATCGGCGCGATCGACGGCCGGGCGCCCTCACCGGACGAACTCTTCGTGACAGCCGGCGCCTCACAGGGCCTCGAACTTGTCTCCACCGTCCTGACCCGACCCGGCGACGTCGTACTGGTCGACTCGCCCACGTACCACCTGGCGCTGCGCATCCTCACCGACCGCGGCGTCGAGCTGCGTGCCGCACCCACCGACGCGCAGGGCATCGACCCCGCGGCCACCGCGCGGCTCGTCGGCGACCTGCGCGCCGCCGGACGACGGGTGCCCATGCTGTACACGGTGGCGACGTTCAACAATCCGTCAGGCGCCTCGATGCCGGTGCCTCGCCGGCGTGAGCTGGTCGACGCTCTCGACGGCGTGACGATCGTCGAGGACGACACGTACCGCGAGCTGGCGTACGACGGCCCGGCCCCACCATCGTTGTGGAGTCTCGCCTCGGCGGGCGTGGTGCGGCTCGGCTCCTTCGCCAAGACGATCGCGCCTGGCCTCCGGCTCGGCTACCTCTCGGCGGAGGCGGGATTCGTGCGGCGTCTCGCCGGCCGCGGGTACGTCGACAGTGGAGGCTGCGTCAACCACACGTCGGCGATGGCGCTGGCTCAGTTCGCCACTACGGGCAGGTACGAGGCGCACGTGTCCGCGCTCCGTGAGGCGTACCGGCTGCGCAGGGACGCGCTTGTTGGTGCGCTGCGCGCGGCGGCGCCCGGCGTCGAGTTCACGGTGCCGGCGGGTGGGTGGTTTCTGTGGCTGGGAGTACCGGACGCGGCGGCGGTGGCGCGGCGCGCTCTGGAGCGGGGCGTCGGGATGTCGACCGGCGAACGCTTCCATGTGGACGGTGGCGGCACGCGGCACCTACGCGTGTCCTTCTCGATGTACGGCCCGACCGACCTTGAGGAAGCCGCCCACCGCTTCGGCGGCTCCCTCAAGATCGGGGCAGATCAGGTCAGGCCGTAGGCGCGGTGGACTGTTTGGGTGACCGTGTTGCCGGCGGCGTCGACCGCGCGTACGCGCAGGCTCACGGCACCCGTCGTGTCGGTCAGCGCCGGATGCCTCACCGTCGCCGTGTACTGGCCACCGCCCACCGGTGCCGTCCGGACCTGTGTCCAATGTGCTCCATCATCGACGCTGGTCCACAGCTCCAGCTTGCTCACCTTCGGCGCCGGCTTCAGGAATGGGCTGTGTGCGGCGCTCAGCGTGATCCGGTGGGCCTTGCCCGCCCGCAACGTGTTGTCCAGGCTCAGCCCCAGGTCGTACCCCACGAAGAGCTGGCTCGTGGCCTGGCAGACGTCGTTCGGCCTGGGCCACGTCATGTACCAGCCCATGCAGTTCGCGCCGTCCGCGGTCGACGTGTAGCCGCTCTTTGGTCGCTCTGAGGTGAACGTCCACTCTGTCTCGACGGTTCGCGCCCAGCGCTGCGCGCCTGCCAGCGTCGGGTGCCGCTCGGTCAGCCGGTAGTTCGCTCGCTCGGGCGGGAGCATGAAGTACGCGTTGACGTAAGCGAACCACGGCGGCGCGATCCAGACGAGGCCCTGCTGGCGCGGCACCTCGACGCCGTCACGGTACAGGCGCAGTTCGGTCTGCTCGTCGCCGTAGTACCCGTTGGAGATGTCGTATGCCTGGTAGCCGCTGCCCAGGCCGTCGTTGTCGAGCACGTGTACAGGGTTGAACATGTCACCGTTGCGGCACGACAGGCAGGTGCGGGTGAAGTAGTCGGCGGTGCTCGACGTGTACTGGCTGGTGTTTGGCACCAGCGGATGCTCGCCCCACTCCTCCACACGGTGCCCGGGTCGGGTGAATTCTTCGATCTTGGTGTCCGCCCAGCCGCCCGGCCGGACGATCCCGGGCGCCGCGTCGTACGACACCATCGCGCCGTGGAACCAGCCAACGTTCCGGCTGACGGGCCCGTAGTAGGTGGTGATTTCGCTGGGCGCCCGCACCGGCAGGTCGTTGCCGTTGCCGACCCGCTTCGGATAGCTGAGTTCGGGAAGGCTGGCGCTCCAGCTCAAGGTGGCCTTGGCGGGCCCGTCGGCGTGGATGCGGTTGTCGATCCGGTACAGCTCGTCGCCGGCGACGCGACCGCTCAACGACTTGGGAATACGGCCCTCCCACGGGTACGTCAGCGCGTACACGTACTCGGGGTCCACCGAGCCGGTGATGTCCACGCTGACGGGGCCGCGGGTCAGCGCGTCCTGCAACGCCCGGCCCTGTTCGGCCGCCAGGCTCACGGTGGGCACGGGATGCGCGGGCCAGGTCGGTCGGGCCGCGTACGGGTCGGGGTCGAGGAAACCACGCCCCGCCGAGCCGAAGCCGGCGACACCAGCCGCTCCAGCCGCGGCGACCGCGCGCACCCTGGCGGTGCCGTAGTCGGTGCAGGTGAACCCGCAGATGTCGGAGAGGTCGAGAAGCGCCAGCTTGCCACGCAGGTCCAGCCCGGCGATGTCTTCCGGGGTGCCGCGTCCGGCGTACACGACTGGGAGAGTGTGCCGCCCGTCGAACCGCAGGATCTTGTCGTCGCTGACCGCGGCGTTCGGCGTCTGGTACCGGGCGTCGAGCGTGGTGTGCCGGCCGGCGATCCGCATGGACAGCCGGGGCGTGATGTGGACCTGTTGGCTGTACGCGTAGAAGGAGCCGACTTTGGGTTTGACGGTCGGCAGTGTCCACAGTGTCATGGCACCGTACATGCGGATTTCGACGCGGGCGCGAGCCCAACCACCCGCCACGGTGCTCTCGAAGCCGAACTGGTGCACGTACCGCTCGGTCGGGCGGGGCGTGTCCGCGCCGATCCGCTTGGCTTTGCGCAGGTCGAGCACGACGGTGGTGTCGTTGCGCGCGTCCACGTCGGGTGCGGCGACGAGCGCGGCGTTCGGCGCACCGCTGGCGTCGCGCCACTCGACGAACGTGCGCACCGCGTACCGGCCGGCGTAGATTTCGCCGCTCACCTCGGGTACCTCGGCGGTCTCGCCCAACACCGGCACCTCGTCGCGCCCGTCGATCCGCAGCAGCACCCAGCCGCCGTAGAAGAGCTGGCTGGCGCCATCCGGCGGAATCACCCGCAGGGTGAGGTCGACCTTCTTCATCTCGCGGAACGCACCGACCGCCGTGGTCACCTCGACACCGTTGGCACGCGCCCGGATCTTGCCCTGGTACCAGGTGTCGGGGCCACCGGCCGGGTTGAACGCGGCCACCACCGGGGCCGAGCCGTGCGCCGGCACGGTGACGGTGGTGCGATCGAGCCGCAGCGCACCCGCCGGGGCGGGTCCCGTGCGCGCGCTGACCGACGACTCAAGGCTGAGCGTGACCGGCTCGCCGGTGTCGTTGGTGTACGTCACCGTCCGCGTCACCGGGGACGCCTGGTCGTACGCGATCCGTCCGAAGTCGACGCTTCCGGTCGCGTACACGCCCTGACCGATGGAGCGCGCCACATCGACCCGCCCGGCGCCCTGCTCGTAGACGTCCGCGCCGTTGTCCTTGGCGGTGCTCATGAGGACTTCTTTGAGGCGTGATCCGGTCCAGTCTGGATGCCGCTGGGCCAGGATCGCGGCGGCGCCCGCCACGTGCGGCGACGCCATCGAGGTGCCGGAGATCGTGGTGAACTTCCCGTCGACCACCGGCCCGGCCGCGGTGCCGTCGGCGCGCGCCGCGGTGATGGCGACGCCGGGCGCGGCGATGTCCGGCTTGAGGCCGAAGTCGCCGAAGCGGGGCCCACGGCTGGAGAATGGAGCGGTCCGGTCCTGCTTGTCGACGGCTGCCACGGTGAGCGCGGACGCCGCGACACCAGGTGCACCGATGGTGCGGTTGCCGTAGGCGCCGTTGTTGCCGGCGGCGATGACGAAGAGCGCCCCTGACTGCGCGCTCAGTCTGTTGACCGCCTGGCTCATCGGGTCGGTGCCGTCGGTACAGCAGCCGCCGAGGCTCATGTTCACCACGTCGGCGCCCTGGTCCACGGCCCACTGCATGCCAGCGATGATCTGCGACTCGCTGCCGTTACCGGCGTTGTCGAGCACCTTGCCCACGATCAGCGAGGCGCCCGGAGCGACGCCCTTGTACTTCTCATCCACACCGGCCACAGTGGACGCCACGTGGGTGCCGTGGCCGTTTCCGTCCTGCACCGTCTGGCCCGGCACGAAACTGCGGGTCGCCGCCACCTTGCCGGCCAGCGCGGAATGCTTCTCGTCGACGCCGGTGTCCAGCACGGCAACGGTCACGCCCGAGCCGTCGTACCCCGACGCCCACGCCTGGGGCGCGCCGATCATGGGCACGCTCTCGGCGAGGTCGGCCTTGACCCGGCCGTCCAGCCACAGGCTGTCGACTCCCGAAAGCGCCGACGCCCAGAACTTCTCGGCTTCCGGCTTCTCGACCTCGACGGCGGCGGCGTTGACGGTGGCGAGCGTGGCGGTGCGGGCGCTCGCGGGCAGGTCGTCCGCGCGGCGACTCAGGTCGGAACGCGCGGTCGCTGGGTACCGCACGATCACGGGCAGCGTCTTCGACGCCTTGTCCGCGTACCCGTTGCTCGCCAGATACGCCACGTCGAACAGGCGACGGTCCAGCCGGCCCTCGTCGACGGGCGCCATCGCGTCGGACGGGTACACGTACAGCGAGTCGTGCTCGCGCACCGTCGAATACACCACCGCGCGGCCGTTCGGCCGGGGCGCGGGCGCGGTCACTTCCGCGCTGAACGCGCCGTTCGGCTCGACACCCACGGTCACCACGTCGCCGGTCACGAGTGTGACCTCGCCGATCGGCTTGGATGCCCCGTAAGAGGGCGCGACGTCGGGTGGCGGTGGCGCCGCCGACGCGGGTGCTGCCGCTACAACAGGTAACCCGAGCACCAGTACGGCACTCGCGACCGTGGCTCGCAACCACGCTGGACGGCTCATTCGTCCTCCCCAGGGCGCCGACATTGTTGATCTACGATGGCAGCGTCGGCCGCTGGCGGGAAGACGGCGGCGCGGCCTCTTCACGTCAATGGCGGCAAGTGGCCACGGGTGGACGCGCGGCGGCCACGCCGGGGTGATGATGGCGGAGGCGGCGCTGCGCCGCCGGAGCTGAGAGGAGAACGGTCATCGCCACCGCGAAGTCGGTCCGGTACACCTACTACGCACTCCAGCTGGGAAACACCCTGGCCGCGTCGCTCATCTGGGGGATCAACACGATCTTCCTGCTTGACGCCGGGCTGTCGAACCTGGAGGCGTTCGCGGCCAACGCCTTCTTCACCGCCGGCATGGTGCTTTTCGAGGTACCGACGGGCGTGGTCGCCGACGTGTGGGGGCGGCGAGCGTCCTTCCTGCTCGGCACGGTCACGCTGGCCGCGTCCACCGGGCTGTACGTGCTGCTCTGGCAGGTGAACGGCCCGTTCTGGCAGTGGGCTGTCGTGTCGCTGCTGCTGGGGCTCGGCTTCACGTTCTTTTCGGGCGCGGTCGAGGCGTGGCTGGTCGACGCGCTCACCGCGACCGGATACACCGGGCCGCTGGAGTCGGTCTTCGCGCGCGGACAGGTCATCAGCGGCACGGGAATGCTCGCCGGTTCGGTGGCCGGCGGGTACATCGCGCAGCTCACCAACCTGGGTGTGCCTTTCGTGCTCCGGGCGGGTGTGCTGCTGGTGATGTTCGTGGTGGCTCTGGTGCTGATGCGCGACATAGGGTTCACGCCGAGCCGGGGCGCCGGGCCGATCGGCGGCACCGGACCGATTGACAGGGTGCGAAACATCGCCGCCAACTCGGTACGGTACGGATGGCGGGTGCCGGCGGTGCGGTACCTGATGCTGGCCGCGCCGTTCACCGGTGGCGTCAGCATCTACGTCTTCTACGCGCTCCAGCCGTACCTGCTCGATCTCTGGGGCGACCCGCAGGCGTACGGCATCGCCGGTCTCGCGGCGGCCATCGTCGCTGGCGCGCAGATCCTCGGTGGGCTGCTCACACCGCAGGTCGCCCGGATCTTCCCGCGCCGCACCACGGCCCTGCTGGTCGTCGAGGCGATCGCCGCGGTGGCCGTACTGCTCATCGGGCTGGTCACGAACTTCTGGGCGGTCATCGCACTGATCGTCGTGTGGGCGCTGCTGTTCGCGGCCGTCACGCCCGTGCGCCAGGCGTACATCAACGGGATGATCCCGTCGCAGCAGCGCGCCACGATCCTGTCGTTCGACTCGCTGATGTCGTCGAGCGGCGGTATCGCGGCGCAGCCCGTGCTGGGGCGGGTGGCCGACGTGTGGGGCTATCCCGCCTCGTACCTCATCTCCGGCGTGCTGTCGGCGCTGGCGCTCCCGTTCGTCGCCCAGGCTCGCCGCCAAAACGCCCCGGCCGACCTCCGCACCACGCTCCCCGACCCCCCGCCCCCCACGCCCTGATCACGGAGGGGAGACGGCGGCGCTCAGGCAGGCGGGGATGTCGGCGGCGTGATACGGGTGCTCCGACGGCTCGATGTTGTCGATGAAGTTCGCGTAGACGGCGGCCATGCGCAGCGCGGCGACCGGCCGGAGCAACTCGACGGCCCTCTCGGGATCGCAGCCGGGCACCGCCTCACGCCAGCGCGCCGCCCAGGCCCCGATGAGATGCGTGGCATCGGCCGACGCGACGCCCTCGGTCAGCCGCAGTATGTCGAACGCCGGATGCCCGATGAACGAGTCGCCCCAATCGATGAGCGTGCGCCGTTCGCTGGTGCCGCGCGCGTTTCCGGGGTGCAGGTCGCCGTGCACGAGCGTGTCGGGCAGGCCACAGGACTCCACTGTGGAGAGGCGGGCGGGTAGGTCGTCGACGAGCGCCCGCAGGCCGGTATCACCGCCGCCATGACGTGTCACGACGCCGGCTACCCAGTCGCAGAGCGGTGCCGCGCGCAGGTCCGGCACACCCGTGGCCAGCAACTCGGCCTCGTTGTCGAGTGTGGCCAGTTGGATGCGGTGCATGTCGGCGGCGATGGCGTCACGGGTGGCGATGCCCGCGCCGTACAGGTCATCGCCTTCGACGTGAGCGAGCAGCGCCCGCCCGTCGTCACCGGCCGCGAGCAGCGGGGGCACGAGCCGCTCCCCCGCCCGGTCGGCGATCCACGCGAGAACCGCTGCCTCGTGCGCGAAGAACCGGGGCACCTGCTTGAGCCACACCGGGCCGCGGGGCGTGCCCAGCCGCCAGATCGCAGACAGGTTCCACGTGCGGTGCTGCTCCACATCGGACACCGCGCCGTAGCCCAGATCGGTCAGCACGCGAGCGGCCCATCGCAGGCTCGCCGCCGGACCGCCCGGCCACGCGTAGGGAGCACGGTGCGGATGCGCGACCGGGTCCGGCCGGTACCCGTCAAGCGCCTCGCCCACCTGCGCGAGGTACGTGACGGGCCCGCCATGCGGCACCGGCCGCTCGGCGGCGAGCAGGCGCAGGATGGTCACGTCGACGCCGTACCGCTCGCGGGCGCCGCGGACCACGCAGGCGACTTCCTGCCAGTACGGGAGATCAACCTCGAAGGGCGGCAGCGAGCCTGCCGGCGATCCCTCGCCATCGACGAGGGTCAGCGAAACGGTACGCGACACAAGCCACGACGCTAGCGTGCTCCCTCGCGACGCCGCTCCGGTTTTCCTACGCCGCCGCCGTCCGCGCCGGCTGGTCGTGGCCGGCGGGAGGAGTCCGGTACGGCAGGTCGTGGAGGGTGCGGTCGCCGAAGAAGCGGAGCATCAGGTCGACGAACTCGTCCAGCCGCTGCAGCGGCATCAGGTGATCCGCCTGCCGCACGGTCAGGAACCGCGCGTCGGGACAGCGCGCCGCCGTCGCCCGGCACATCGACGCGGTCGTCAACGAGTCGTGCTCACCGGTGACCAGCAGCGTCGGCACCGCCGGCGGCGCACCGGCGGGCAGCGGGGCGGCGAGCACCCGTTCGGTGTTGGCGACGTACTTCCGGATGTCTTCGGGGGTCAGTGCGCGGAGTTGCCGCTCCAGCAGCCGAGCCACCGCCGCCTGCCGGCGGATCTCACGGTCGGAGTCCTGGCACAGGAAGAGCGCGAGCGTGGCACGCACGAAGTCGTCCATGGCTCCGCGGCGCAGCAGCGCCACGGTGTCCGCGGCGCGGGCCCGGGTCGCGTCGGGCACGTCCAACGCGGTACCGCACAGCAGTAACCGGCGCACGTCGGCGGGATGGCGCTGCGCCAGCCGGTACGCGACCGCGCCACCGTACGAGCCGCCCATCACGTTCAGCGGCGGCAGCCCCTCCTCGACGATCATGTGGTGTAGCGCGTCCGCGAGAAACTCCAGCCCGTACCCGGCGGGCAGGTAGTCCGCGGCCCCCGCGCCCGGCAGGTCGACGGTCACCACGGACGCGAGCGGCCCGATCAGGGCCTCGTGCCGCAGCCAGGACTGCTTGTCCTGAAACGCGCCGCCGAGCAGCAGGATCGGCGCCATCGCCGGTTCGGGGCGGGTCACGACCCGGTACTCGTACTTGAACCCGCCGAAAGCCAGAGGCGTCACGCGTTCCACAAGTGTGATCAACGCCGTTGCGACCGGTAGAGAAACGGCTAGGGTGCGTCGCATGAGCGAACGGCGGGCGATCTTGAGCGGTTCGACCTTCGAGGAGCAGATCGGGTACGCGCGGGCCGTGGTCGACGGTGATCGGGTACACGTGTCCGGCACTACCGGCTTTGACTACGCCACGATGACGATCTCGGACGATGTCGTCGAGCAGGCCGAACAGTGCCTTCGCAACGTGGGCGCGGCCCTGGCCGAGGCCGGCTGCACGTTCGCCGACGTGGTGCGCGTGCGGTACATCCTGCCTGACCGCGACGACTTCGAGCCCTGCTGGCCGACGCTGCGCCGGTACTTCGCCGAGGTCCGCCCGGCGGCGACCATGCTGATGTGCGGCCTGTCCGACCCGCGCATGAAGATCGAAATCGAAGTGGACGCCCGCCGGTCCGCGACGATGTAGGTACACCAACGTCGTGACGGACGAGGTACGCGACGCCGCCGCCCGGCGTCCCGCTGGCGCACGTGCCCTCGGCGCGATCCACGTCGCGAGCGCGCAGATCATTGGATCCGCGTTGAACTCGCTGGTCACATACGACAAGCGAATGCTGGATGTGGCACGGTCGGTTGGATTGACGACCGCGGCCCCCGGTCTCGACGTCGCTCAAGATCTCGATGGCCGTGGGTGTAACGCTGGGTCGCGCGCCGGAGCCTGACAGATCGCCGCAACGCCTGGCTCGACGACGCCGCTCAAGGAGAAGTCCATCGATCAAGGGCAAATACACGCGGAAAAGAGATCCAACCGCGTGCATTCGCCCTTGATCGGCGCGGAGAGACCGCGGCGCGGACGCCGCGTAGACGCGGCGCGGCCGTAGCGCGGCGCGGCCGTGGCGCGGAGGGCGCGCTGTTAGGCGGCGGTGGTGGCGCGTTGGGACGGGACGGGGCTGGTCGGGGTCGGGTCGGCCTCGGGCTCGGCGGGCGCCGGCTCCTCGATGGCCTCGGCGTTGACCTGGGGCTCGTCGACCCAGAGCGCGCGGAGCTGGTTCTGCATGAACGAGGTGAGGCGAGTCCGGTACTCCCGGTCGAAGCTCTCCAGTGCCTCGATCTGCCGCTGCAGCGCCTCCCGCTTGGCGGCCAGGCTGCCGACGACGTCCTGGTACTTCTGCTCGGCCTGGTGCCTGAGCTCCTCGGCGGACACCTGTGCGTGCTTGGCCATGTCGTCGGCCTTGGTGCGCGCCTCGGAAAGGATCGTCTCCGCCTCGCGGTGCGCCTTGTCGGAGCGCGACTGGGCTTCGCGGGCGATCTGAGCGGCCGAGGCGTGCGCGGCCGACAACGCCTTTTCGGCCTCCTGCTGGAGGCCCTGGGCGTTAGCCTGCGCCTCGCGGATGATCTGCTCCGCGCTGGCCTGCGCGTCCGCGCGGATCCGCTCGACCTCGCGCCGGGCGCTGGCGACGTGCTCCTCGGCGGTGCGTTGCGCCAGCGTGAGGACCTGCAGGGCCTGGTGCTGCTGCGCGACGGGGTCGGCTGCGGCGACGGCCACCTGCTCCAGAGTCTCGCTCATTCCAGATGGCCCTCCGAGTAGTCCCTTGACACGACCCTTCATGCCACTGTCAGACACGAGATGACCTCCCCTGTGTCGCTGCAGCCGTAGCCGTGAGTCGGCGGCAGAGTATCAAGCTCTCGCCAGCCACGGGAGGGGGAACTGCGCGATGTAGCCGTGCCACTTCGCGGCGTCACCGCCGCCGGCCCGGACCACCGATCAAGGGCAACTGCATCGATCGAGGGCAAAAGCACGCGGAAAAGCGATCCAACCACGTGCATTCGCCCTTGATCGACGGAAGAGAGACGGCGGGAGAGCGGGTGGGGACGGCGGGTGGGGCTACGGGAGGAGGGACGATAGGGGGATGGAGGGGTCGGACAGACGGGTCTCGTCTATTGGCTGGCCGGCGAAGCCGGCGCGCACCAGGGCCTGGATGTCGTCCTGGACGTCCCAGACATTGACGTTCATGCCGGCGAGGACGCGGCCGCCCTTGACCCAGAACGCCACGAACTCGCGCCCCGCCACGTCGCCCCGGAATATGACGGAGTCGTACGAGCCCTGGGGTGCCCAGCCCGCGTACTCCATGCCCAGGTCGTACTGGTCGGTGAAGAAGTACGGCACGCGGTCGTAACTGACCGCCTGGCCGAGCATCGAGCGGGCGGCGGCCGGGCCACCGTTGAGCGCGTTCGACCAGTGCTCGACCCTGATCCGCTCGCCGATCAGCGGGTGCTCGAAGGAGGCGACGTCGCCGCACGCGTACACGTCGGGGTTGGCAGTACGCAGCGCGGCGTCGGTGACCACGCCGTTGTCGACGGCCAGCCCGGCGGCCTCGGCCAACTCGGTGGCGGGCCGGATGCCGACGCCCGCCACGACCAGGTCGGTGGGCACCTCGGTGCCGTCTTCGAGCACCGCGTGGGTGACCCGGCCACCGAGCCCACCGAACTCCCGGATCCCGACGCCGAACCGGAACTCGACCCCGTGTGCCACGTGCAGGTCGCGGAAGACGGCCGCCACCTCGTCGCCGATCACGCGGCGCAGCGGCAGCGAGTCCAGCTCGACCACGGTGACCGGGCAGCCGTGCTCGCGGGCGGCGGCGGCTACCTCCAGCCCGATCCAGCCGGCGCCGACGACGAGCACCTGGTTACCGGCGCGGAGCCGTTCGAGCAGCGTCTCGGCTTCGTCGACGGTGCGCAGATAGCGGACGCCGCTCAGCTCGGCGCCCGCCACGGACAGCGTGCGGACCCGGGAGCCCGTGGCGAGCAGCAGCTTGTCGTACGCCAGCTCGACCACGCCGTCGAGCGTGACGGTGCGAGCGGCGACGTCGAGGTTGGTGGCCCGGCGGCCCAGCATCAGCTCGACGTCGTGCTCCGCGTACCAGGACTCGTCGTGCACGAACGCCTTGTCGCGCGGCTCCTTGCCGAGCATGTACCCCTTGGACAGTGGCGGCCGCTCGTACGGCCGCTCGGTCTCCTCGCCGACGAGCACGATCCGCCCGTCGAAGCCCTCGGCGCGTAGCGTCTCCGCCGCCTTCGCGCCCGCGAGGGACGCACCGATGATCACGAACGTGGGCATGTCAGCCTCCCGTCAACCGCTGATGCCAGGCTACGGCCGCCGGGTCGGTCAGGGAGGCCACCTGGTCGACAACCACGCGAAGCCGCGCGGCGTCGTCGGGAGCGGCCTTCCACAGCGGCTCGAATACCGGATCGAGTCCGTCCGGCGCCCTGATCGTAAGCGCCCGGACCAGCTCCGTGAGGATCTCGCGCTGCTCGACGTATCGATGCTCGGCGTTCGGCCGGCGCATGACGTATCGCAGCGCCATGCCCTTGAGCAGCGCGGACTGTGCCCGTACGGCCCGCGGCACGACGAGATCGGCCGCGTACCGCCGTAGTGGACCGTCGCCGAAACGTTCCTGGGTCGCCTCGACGGCTCCCGCCACGAACCGGCCGATGAGGACACTCGTGACGCCCTTGAGAGCGGCCAGCGCGCCGTGGCTGCCGTCGTACCGCGACAGGGGCGCGAGCACCGGATCGGCGAGCAGGTCGACGAGCGCCTCTTCGAGGTCGGCGGCGGACTCGGCGGAGTACGCCTCGGCCACGTCGGCGCACAGGCCGGCCCGCTCGTCGCGGTCGTCCAGCAGCCCGCGAAACGCGATGTAGCCGCCGTGGACGCCGTCTTCGACATCGTGGACCGAGTACGCCACGTCGTCGGCCCAGTCCATGACCTGGGCTTCCAGGCACCGGGTCTCGCCCGGCGCGCCGGCGCGCACCCAGTCGAACACCGCGGCGTCGTCGGCGTAGACGCCGAACTTGCGCTGGCCGGGCCGGCGCCGCCACGGGTACTTGCAGGTGGCGTCCAGGGAGGCTCGCGTCAGGTTGAGGCCGGCACCCTCCACCTTGGCTTCCAGCCGAGCCAGTACCCGAAGGGTCTGCGCGTTGCCCTCGAACCCGCCACAGTCCCGCGCTGCCTTGTCCAGGGCGTCTTCGCCGTTGTGCCCGAACGGCGGGTGGCCCAGGTCGTGCGCCAGCGCCGCCGTGTCCACCACGTCGGGGTCGCAGCCGAGCCGCGCCCCCATCTCGCGGGCGATCTGCGCCACTTCGAGCGAGTGGGTGAGCCGCGTGCGGAGGAAGTCGTCCGACCCGGCCGTGTGGACCTGGGTCTTCGCGGCGAGCCGCCGGAACGCCGCCGAGTGCAGCACCCGGGCACGGTCTCGCTCGTACGGGCTGCGCCCGTACCCGGTGTCCTTGGGCGGCTCGAAGACGAGGCGCTCGGAATCCCGACTCACTCCAGGAGCCTAGCCCTGCCCCTTCGTGATCAGGGCGTCCCTGAAGGCGTTAGGGCAGCTTGAGGGACGCCCTGATCACGAAGAGGGGGTCAGCAGTATGCGGGGGCTACCTCGGCGAGGCGCTCGACGACCTGGCGGATGTCCTGGATCTGGGCCCGGCCGGCGACCAGCAACCCGTCGTCGAGGTCGACGACCACGCTGTCACGGACGCCGACCAGCGCGATGGGCCGCGGCGTGGCCTGCAGCACGAGGTTGTCGGACGCGTCGATGCCGATGATCAGCTCGGGGCGCGGGCTGACCACCACGGTGCCGTCGGGCTCGGCCCAACCGTCGGCGAGCACCGCGTACAGCTCGTTCCAGTTGCCGACGTCGCTCCACCGGAAGTCGGCCGGCAGCACGTAGATGTTGGACGCCTTCTCCGTCATCGCGGTGTCGACCGGCGCCGCCTCCACAGTGGCGTACACCTGGGCGATGGCGGCCCTGTCAGCGGTGCCGCGCAACGGGGCGAGCGCGCGGTACAGGCTGGGGGCGTACTCAGCAAGGCTGGCGAGGAACGTGTCGACGTGAAACGTGTAGTAGTTGGCGTTCCACAGGTACCGTCCAGAGTCGACGAACGCGCGAGCCGTTGCCGCGTCGGGCTTCTCGGTGAACCGGGCCACCTCCAGCAGCGTCCGGTCCCCTACCTCGATGGTGTCGGCGCCCACCTCGATGTACCCGAGTCCCGTGTTGGCGAACGTGGGTGGCACGCCCAGCACGGCGACCACCGGATGGTCGTACGCGGCCTCGGCGGCGGTGAGCAGCGCGGCGCGAAAGCGTTCCCCGTCGGCGACGTAGTGGTCGGCCGGGAGGTTGACGACCACGGCGTCCGGGCAGCGCGCGGAGACGATCTCGGCGGCGACGCCCATGGCGGGCGCGGTGTCGCGGCCGCACGGCTCCGCGATGATGTTTTCCGGTGCCAGGTCGGGCAGTTGGGCGGCGACGTCGGCGGCGAACCGCTCGGTCGTGACGACCAGGACGCGGTCGAGCGGGATGATGTCGACGACCCGGTCGACGGCCTGCTGCAGCAGCGACCGCCCACCGCCGAGCAGGTCGATGAACTGCTTGGGACGACCCTGCCGCGAGAGCGGCCAGAGTCGGGTACCGAAGCCGCCCGCGAGCACCACGCCGTAGAGGTTCTGTGGATCGAAGCCCACTATGTCCGCCTTACCCTTAATTGCGCCGTTTGCGCAGGGTAGCACGAAATGGACATATATGAGCTAGCCGCGCTGGCGCAGCACGCAGAACTCGTTTCCCTCGGGATCGGCGAGCACGACCCAACTCACGTCGTCGCCCTGGCCCACGTCGACGTGCCGGGCGCCCATGTTGACCAGGCGCTCCACCTCGGCCTCCTGATCGGAGGGGCGCAGGTCGATGTGCAGGCGGTTCTTGATGGTCTTGCTTTCGGGTACCGCCACGAAGATCAGGCCGGGCAGCGCGTCGGGCGTGCGGCGGATCTCCACCTCGTCGGGCTTTTCGTAGGTGATCTGGTAGCCGAGCGCCTCTGCCCACCAGCGCGCCAGTCGCGGTGGGTCCTGAGAGTCAACGACCAGGTTCTCCCACTGGCTGCCCATGGGTCGCACCTCCGTTGTCACCGTACCGACGAAGTCAAAGTGACGCTTAGGTTACGCCGAGCTTCCAAGTCCCGCCGGCCGCACAACCGCCGATCAGTCGAGACTTGCTGGCCGATCGCCGACCGTGACGGCTATGGCAATGACCAATAGCGGCGAGTAGCGTCCGCCGAGGCGGAAGGTAAGCAGGTCGGCAGCGGTGCCGGCCGTCCACCCACGATGCTCGAAGTTCGACGACCACCAGGCCGGAGCGGTCGCCGGAGTTTCCTTCGGGCGGAGGAGCGCACGTGTCCGGCATTGACGACTGCCTCGTGCAGGCCATGGCCATCCCCGGCGCCATCGGGACGGGCCTCGTCGACTACAGCTCTGGCTTCGCCCTCGGCACCGCTGGGCGGGCGCCCGCGGAGGATCCGGACGGCGCCTGGGCGGGCGCCTCAGAGGTCGTGAACACAGCCGTCAACCGGGCGCCATTCGCGTCGACCCGGCCGGGCGACCGCGTAGAGGACATCATCGTCACCACGCTCGGTGGCTACCACATCTTTCGGCAGGTACACACGCAGTTCGACAGCCGGTTGGTGCTCTACCTATGGCTGGATCGCAGCGTCGCCAACCTCGCGATCGCCCGAAGAAAGCTGCAGCTTCTCGCCGACAACCTCGTCGCCGCCTCCGCGGCCGTACCGGCGCCCGCGTCGGGCGCTGGACGCTGAACGTCGCCCCGTAGCCACCACAGCCTCGTGAGGAGTGCCGGTGAAGTCCGGTCGTGCGGTCCTGCCCCGACGGGTGCTCACCCAACTCGCCGGTGCCGCTGAGACCGGCGCCCTGTACGTGGAGGGCGAGCCGGGCGGCACGCTGTACCTGGCCGGCGGGCTGGTCAGTTACGCCGAGTCGCCCTCGACGCCCGACGCGGGTGAGCTGCTGACCGCGTCCGGGCGGGTGCCGCCGCACGTCTGGCACACCGTGGTGACCGGCACCTCGGACACTGGCGCCGGTGCGCAGCTGGTCGCGCAGGGCCACCTGACCCAGGGCGAGTTGGAGCTGTGCGTGCTCGGCGCGCTCTACGACGCCGCCTTCTTCGTGCTCTCCCCCACGCCGGCCCGGGTCCGGTTCGAGCCCGGCGGTACGCACCCGCTCGGCGGGGTGTGCCGGGTCGACCCGGCGGTACTCGGCCGAGAGGTGACCCGCCGGCGTAAGCAACTCGACGAGGCGCATCCCGGGTCCGCGGTGGACAGTGCGCCGATCACGCCCGTGCTTCGCGCGCCCGTGCCCCGCCTGGCGTTGACCGCCGCGCAGTGGGAGCTGGTGGTGCACGCCGACGGGAAGCGCACCGCCGCCGAGATCGCCCGGCTGCTCGGGCGGGCGGGGTACACCACGCTGCTGGAGCTGCGCCGGCTCGCCGCAGCCGGTCTGGTCACAGTGGACGGTGATGACGGGCCGGTCGCGGCGGAACCCGCGCCCGCGGGTCCAAAGACCGGCCCCGCCACACCACCCCGTAAGGCACAGATCGCTCGAAAGCCGGCCAGCCCGGCTCGGCGTACCCAGAAAAACCGCGCGACGGAGGGTGAGCTGCCGCAACGCAGTCCCGGCGCGGAGCTGCCCCCGGTCGAGGCGGCCTTGGCCACCGAAGAACCGGACGTGCCGCTGCTGAAACGCATCCGATCGGGGCTCAAAGCTCTGCGTTGACGACACAGGGTCGATAAAACAAGGGGGGAATAGATGGACGCGCTGGCGGAACTGCTCGCGCTCCGCCGCCGGCTGCCCGACGTGGCCGGCACCGTGCTGGCCGCCGTCGACGGCATGCTCATCGCGAGCGACCTGCGGGACGGCGGGTCGGCTGTCGAAGCCGAGACCGTAGCGGCGATGTGCGCGACGACCTTGGGACTGGGGCAGCGGTTCGCGGCCACGGTCGGCCAGGGCGGGCTGATGGAAGTCGTGATGCGCGCCGCGGGCGGTTACATCGCCACGTACGCCGCCGGCGGCGGCGCGCTGCTCACGGTGCTGGCGCATCCGCACGCCAACGTGGCCCGACTGCACCTGGAGGCGCGACGTTCGGCGGAACGCATTGGCCGGCTACTCGACGTCTACGCGGCAGCGCCGCCGCAACCCGACTCCGCATCCACCCACCACGGCGGGCCACTCGCTACCCGCACCCCGATGGCCACTCTCAACCAGCGGGCCTGACGTCCGGCACTCACATCTCACCCGAAAGGAACCTGGCATGGCCGACATGGACACCGCCCTCAAGCAGGCGATGCAGATCGACGGAGCGATCGGCGTGGCGCTGGTCGACTACACGAGCGGGATGGCGCTCGGCACCGTCGGCGGCGGCAAGGAGCTCGACCTCACCGTCGCCGCCGCCGGCAACACCGACGTGGTGCGCGCCAAGCTGCGCGCCATGGAGTTGCTGGCGCTGAAGGAGACGATCGAGGACATCCTGATCACGCTTGACACCCAGTACCACCTGATCCGGCCGCTGACCGGTCGCGCGGGCAAGGGCCTGTTCATCTACCTGGCCCTCAACAAGGCCCGTGCCAACCTCGCGATGGCGCGCCACCAGCTGCGCTCGATCGAGGAAGACCTGGACGTCTGAACTTCGTACGAACGCCCCCGCCGTCACTGGACGACCGGCGGGGGCGTGCGGTTAGCGGCTGTCGGAGCCGTCGGAGTGCACGGACGCGCGCCCGGCCTCCAGTCGGGCCACCGGCACCCGGAATGGCGAGCACGACACGTAGTCGAGGCCCGCGTCTTCGAAGAAGTGCACGGAGTCGGGGTCGCCCCCGTGCTCCCCACAAACGCCGATCTTGAGGTCTGGACGCGCGGTCCGGCCCTCGTCGACGGCGATCCGCACGAGCCGCCCGACCCCGTCGCGGTCGATCGACTCGAACGGCGACACACCGAAGATGCCCAACTCCAGGTAGCGGGGGAAGAACGCGCCCTCGACGTCGTCGCGGGAGAACCCCCAGCCCATCTGGGTCAGGTCGTTGGTGCCGAACGAGAAGAACTCGGCCGCCTCGGCGATCTGGTCGGCGGTGAGGGCCGCTCGCGGTACCTCGATCATCGTGCCGATCGGGATGCCGGACACGCCCGCCTCAGCGATGATCCGCTCCGCCTCCGCGCGTACCGTCTCCAGCTCCTGCACGGCGCCCACGAGCGGCACCATGATCTCCGGCCGCGGCGTGCCGCCCTGGCGCGCGCACTCGGCGGCGGCCTCCGCGATCGCGCGGACCTGCATGCCGAACAGGCCGGGAATCACCAGGCCGAGCCGGACGCCGCGCAGGCCGAGCATCGGGTTCTGCTCGTGCATGCGGCGGACGGCGGCCAGCAGCGCCTCGTCCTTGCCCGCGTCTTCGCCGCGCTCATGCGCGACCGCCACGCGCACCGCCAGGTCTTCGAGCGCCGGCAGGAACTCGTGCAGCGGCGGGTCGATCAGCCGCACGGTGACCGGCAGGCCGTCCATCGCCTGGAAGATCTCGACGAAGTCCGCGCGCTGCAACGGCATCAGCCCGTCCAGCGCCGCCTGCCGCTCCTCGTCGGTGCGGGCCAGGATCAGCCGCTCGACGAGCTCGCGCCGGTCACCCAGGAACATGTGCTCGGTGCGGCACAGGCCGATCCCCTCGGCACCGAACCGCCGCGCACGCGCCGCGTCTTCCCCGGTGTCGGCGTTCGCGCGAACGCGCAGCCGCCGCGCTTCATCGGCGTGCGTGACGAGTCTGTGTACCGCCGCCACGAGCGCGTCGTCGTCTGGTGAGACCTCGCCCTCGAAGTACCGCACCACGGCCGACGGCCGCACCGGTACCTCACCGAGATAGACGCAGCCACTGGTGCCGTCGATCGAGATGACGTCACCCTCGCTGACCGTACGACCGTCCACAGTGAACTTCCGGCCGGCGGTGTCCACTTCGAGGTCGTCGGCCCCGCACACGCACGTCTTGCCCATGCCCCGGGCCACCACGGCCGCGTGGCTGGTCTTACCGCCACGGCTGGTGAGGATGCCCTGCGCGGCGATCATGCCGGGCAGGTCGTCGGGGTTGGTCTCGCGCCGGACCAGGATCACCGGCTCGCCGCCCGCGGCCACCTCGGCGGCGCGCGCGGAGTCGAACACCGCCTTCCCGTACGCCGCTCCCGGCGACGCCGCGATGCCCTTGGCCAGCGCCTCGGGCTCACCCGACAGGTCGAAGCGCGGGAACGTCAGCTGCGCGAGCTGTGCGCCGTTGACCCGCTGGAGCGCCTCGTCGAGGTCGATCAGCCCCTCGTCGACGAGCTGGCTGGCGATGATGAAAGCCGCCGCCGCGGTGCGCTTGCCGACCCGCGTCTGGAGCATCCACAGCTTGCCGCGCTCGATCGTGAACTCGATGTCGCACAGGTCGCGGTAGTGGCCCTCCAGCGTCGCCATGATCGACATGAGCTCGTCGTACGAGGTCTTGTCGAGCCGTTCCAGGTCCTGCAGGGGCACGGTGTTGCGGATGCCGGCCACCACGTCTTCGCCCTGCGCGTTGGCGAGGTAGTCGCCGTACACGCCCTGCGCGCCGGTCGCCGGGTCACGGGTGAACGCGACACCCGTGCCCGAGTCGGAGCCCAGGTTGCCGAAGACCATCGCCATGACGTTCACCGCCGTACCCAGGGTGTGCGGGATGCGTTCCTGCCGGCGGTACAGCGTCGCGCGTTCACTGTTCCAGGAGGTGAAGACCGCCCGGATGGCCAGGTGGAGCTGCTCGCGCGGATCCTGCGGGAACTCGCGGCCGGTGTGCGCCTGAAGGATCTTCTGGTAGGCCGCGACCAGGTGACGCAGGTCGGCGACGGTCAGTTCAGTATCGATCCTGACGCCGGCGTGCACCTTGTGCGCGGCCAGTTCCTCCTCGAACGCCTCGCCCGGCACGCCAAACACCGTCTTGCCGAACATCTGGATCAGGCGCCGGTAGGAGTCCCAGGCGAACCGCTCCCCACCGTAGTGCTGGGCGAGACCCGCGACGCTGGCGTCGGTCAGTCCGATGTCCAGGACGGTGTCCATCATCCCCGGCATGGAGAACTTGCCACCCGAACGCACCGACAGCAGCAACGGGTCCGCCGGGTCGCCGAGCGCGCGGCCCATGCGCGCCTCGACGTGCAGCAGCTGCCGGTTGACCTCGTCGAACAGGCCCTCCGGCACCGCGCCGGTGGCCAGGTACTCCCGGCACGCCTCGGTGCTGATGGTGAACCCCGGCGGCACCGGCAGCCCGAGCCGGGTCATCTCGGCCAGATTGGCGCCCTTGCCACCCAGCAGATCCTTGAGCTCCTTGTTGCCCTCGGTGAAGTCGAAGACGTACTTCGCCATCACGACCGTCCTTTCCTATGCCTGCGGGATGTGGTCGACGCCGATCCGCTTGCGGAAGACCCAGTACGTCCAGCCCTGGTAGGCCAGCACGATCGGGGTGAACACGACAGCGACCCAGGTCATGATCTTCAGCGTGTACGAGGTCGACGACGCGTTGTCGACGGTGAGGCTGTTCGCGGGGTCCACGATGGACGGCAACACGTCCGGGAAAAGCGCGGCGAACAAGCACGCCACGGCGAGCGCGATGGCGGCGGCGGTGCCCGCGAAGGCCCAGCCCTCACGCCGTACCAGGTTGGCGGCCAGCCCGCCGACCAAGGCGAGGGCAGCGAACATGGCCAGGACCGCCGCCGCCGCCCCACCGCGTACGCCGAACAGTGTCCAGGCCAGGAACCCCACCGCGAGCGCCGCGGCGGCCAGGCCGGTGCGGCCTGCGAGCACGTTGGCACGCTCGCGTATCTCGCCGGTGGTCTTCAGCGCCAGGAACACCGCACCGTGCGTGGTGAACAGGCTCAAGGTGACCAGACCGCCCAGCAGCGCATACGGGTTCAGCAGCGCCCAGAAACCGCCGACGTACTCGTGGGTGGCGTCCAGCCGAACCCCGCGCACGATGTTGCCGAAGGCTACGCCCCACAGCAGCGCGGGCAGCAGGGAGCCGAAGAAGATGGCCCTGTCCCACCATGACTTCCACTGTGGATCGTCGCGCTTGCCGCGGTACTCGAAGGCCACGCCGCGCAGTATGAGCGCGACGAGGATCAACAGCAGCGGCAGGTAGAAGCCGGAGAACAGGGTGGCGTACCACTCCGGGAACGCCGCGAACATCGCCCCGCCCGCCGTGAGAACCCACACCTCGTTGCCGTCCCAGACCGGGCCGATGGTGTTGATGAGCACGCGGCGCTGCCGGTCGTCGCGGCCGAGCAGGGGCAGCAGGATGCCGACGCCGAAGTCGAAGCCCTCCAGCACGAAGTAGCCGGTGAAGAGGATCGCGATGAGGATGAACCAGATGGTCGAGAGGTCCACGGCGCTTCTCCTAGTACGCGAACGCGAGCGGGCGGTCGTCGGTGTCGGTCTCCGGTGGCGGTGCCGGATCGGGCAGGCCGGGCCTGATGAAGCGCAGCAGCAGCTTCACCTCGACGACGGCGAGGAGTCCGTACAGGAGGGTGAAGCCGGCCAGCGAGGTCACCACCTCGCTCGCGGAGACGGTGCGCGAGACGCCGTCGCGGGTGAGCATCTCGCCGAACACGATCCACGGTTGCCGGCCCATCTCGGTGAAGATCCAGCCGAACGCGTTCGCGGCCAGCGGCAGCAGCGGCAGCACGATGCCGGCCCGCACCAGCCACCGCGAGGTGGGCCGGCGGCCCTTGCGATGGGTCCACAGCGCCCAGGCGGCGACCAGCGCGGTGAGCAGCCCGAACCCGATCATCAGCCGGAAGCTCCAGTACGTGACCGGGATGATCGGGGTGTAGGAGCCGGCGCCGTACTGGGCGGAGTACCGGGCCTGCAGGTCGTTGACCCCCTCGACGGCGGCGTTGACATCGCCCTGGCCGAGCCACGAGAGCAGTCCGGGAATCTTCAGCGCGTACACCTCGCGGCTGCCGTCCAGCGAGCCGATCGTGAACACCGAGAGCCCGGCGGACCGCTCGGTCTCGTACAGCCCTTCGGCGGCGGCCATCTTCATTGGCTGCACATCCGTCATGATCTTGCCTTGGATGTCGCCGGTGACGAGCGTGGCGAGCGCGGCGACCATGGTCACCCACGCGCCAAGGCGCAGCGCCGGCCGGAACTCCTCGGCGCCGTTGCGGACCAGGTGCCACAGTGCGATGGCGAGCATGAGCGCGCCGGCGACCAGGAAGCAGCCCGCGACCGTGTGCGGGTACGTCACCAGCGTCACCTTGTTGGTCAGCACGGCGGCGAAGTCGGTGAGCTCGGCGCGGCCGGTGTCGGGGTTGAACCGGTAGCCGACCGGGTTCTGCATCCACGAGTTGGCGGCGAGGATGAAGTACGCGGATAGCTGCGTGCCGATGGCCACGGCCCAGATGCAGGCCAGGTGCACCTTCTTCGGCAGCTTGTCCCAGCCGAAGATCCACAGTCCGAGGAAGGTGGATTCGAGGAAGAACGCCAGCAGCGCCTCGATGGCCAGGGGCGCGCCGAAGATGTCGCCGACGAAGCGCGAGTAGTCGCTCCAGTTCATGCCGAACTGGAACTCCTGCACGATGCCGGTCACCACGCCCATCGCGAAATTGATCAGCAGTAACTTGCCGTAGAACTTCGTCAGCCGCAGCCACCGTTCGTCGCCGGTGCGCACCCATGCCGTTTGCAGGCCGGCGACGAGAGCCGACAGGCCGATGGTGATCGGCACGAAGAGGAAGTGGTAAACGGTGGTGACACCGAACTGCCACCGTGCCAGGTCCAAAGCATCCACGGGATCAAGATTCGCGGTGAGGGCCGCCGCGCGGGCAGGGCCGGAAGGCCCTAGTCGGCCGGGACCGGTGACCCTGAACACCCGTGCGTGGACCTGGTGTGCTGGTACGAAACAGGAGGTGTCGCCATGATTACGACCGCGTACGACCTGCTGGCCGGGCACCCGTTCCTGCATGGCATGTCCCGCCAGCACCTGGACCGGCTGGCGCTGTGGGGCCGCCGTTCGTCCTTCCACGCCGGCACCCGGATCTTCTCCGAGGGTGGGGTGGCTGACCGGTTCTGGCTGATCCGGGACGGCGCCGTCGAGCTGGATACGGAGGTGCCGGGCCGCGGCCGGGTCGTGGTCGAGACGCTCGGCGGCGGCAGCGTGCTGGGCTGGTCCTGGCTGTTCCCGCCGTACCGGTGGCACTTCGGCGCCACCGCTGTCGAGCCCACGCTCACCGTCGAGCTGGACGGCAAGGGCATCTACCGACTGTGCGCGGAGGACCCGGCTCTGGGGTTCGAGCTCACCGCCGGTTCGTTCAGGTGGTCGTCGAGCGCTTACAAGCCACCCGGTCCCGCCTTCTCGACCTGTGACGGCAACAGCAACGGCAACGGGGTCCCCCGCCGCGGCAGGGGACCCCGTTGCCGTCCGGTCAGGGTGTCGTTTCGGCCTCCTCGCGGATCCAGCGCCATTCGGTGACCTCGGGTGCGTCTTCGCCGTGCCGGCGGGTGTGGTCGCGGCATTGTTGGCGGGCGTCGACCATGGCCTGGCGCAGGTGGGCGGCGCGCGCGCCGAGCCCTGGCACCCGGTCGATGACGTCGATGACCAGGTGGTACCGGTCGAGGTCGTTGAGCATGACCATGTCGAACGGTGTGGTGGTGGTGCCTTCCTCCTTGTAACCGCGCACGTGCAGGTTGCGGTGGTTGGTGCGGCGGTAGGTGAGCCGGTGGATCAGCCACGGGTACCCGTGGTAGGCGAAGATGATCGGTTTGTCGGTGGTGAAGATGGTGTCGAACTGGGTGTCGGGCAGCCCGTGCGGGTGTTCGCTGTCGGGTTGCAGGCGCATCAGGTCGACGACGTTGACCACGCGTACCTTCAGGTCGGGCAGGTGCCGGCGCAGCAGGTCGGCGGCGGCGAGCGTTTCGAGGGTGGGCACGTCGCCGGCGCAGGCGAGCACGACGTCCGGTTCGGCGTCGGCGTCGGTGCTGGCCCAGTCCCAGATGCCCAGGCCGCGCCGGCAGTGCAGGATCGCCTCGTCCATGGTCAGCCAGCTGGGGGCGGGCTGCTTGCCGGCCACGACGACGTTGATGTAGTGCCGGCTGCGCAGGCAGTGGTCCATCGTGGACAGCAGCGTGTTGGCGTCCGGCGGCAGGTACACGCGGACGACTTCGGCCTTCTTGTTGACGACGTGGTCGATGAAGCCGGGGTCCTGGTGGGAGAAGCCGTTGTGGTCCTGGCGCCACACGTGCGAGGAGAGCAGGTAGTTCAGCGAGGCCAGGGGCCGGCGCCAGGGGATGTGCCGGGTCACCTTGAGCCACTTGGCGTGCTGGTTGACCATCGAGTCGACCACGTGGATGAACGCCTCGTAGCTGGTGAACACGCCGTGCCGGCCGGTGAGTAGGTACCCCTCGAGCCAGCCCTGGCACAGGTGCTCGGACAGCACCTCCATGACCCGGCCGTCGGGGGAGAGGTGGTCGTCGCCGTCGCGGATCTGCGCGGTGTACGCCCGGTCGGTGACCTCCAGGGCGGCGCCGAGCCGGTTCGAGGTGACCTCGTCCGGGCCGAACAGCCGGAATCGGTCGGGGTTGGCCCGGATGACGTCGCGCAGCCAGGTGCCGAACACGCGGGTGGCCTCGGCCATCGGCTCGCCGGGCGTGGGTACGTCGACGGCGTACTGGCGGAAGTCCGGCAGTACCAGGTCGCGCAGTACGACGCCGCCGTTGGCGTGCGGGTTCGCGCTCATCCGCCGGTCACCGGCCGGTGGCAGGGCGGCGAGGTCGTCGATCGGTGCGCCGGTCGCGTCGAACAGCTCCTCTGGCCGGTACGAGCGCAGCCATGCCTCCAGTTGGCGCAGGTGGTCGGGGTTGTCGCGGACCGCCGACAGGGGTACCTGGTGTGACCGGAACGTGCCCTCCACCCGCACGCCGTCGACCTCGCGCGGGCCGGTCCAGCCCTTGGGGGTGCGCAGCACGATGACCGGCCAGCGGGGGCGGGTGCCGTCGCCGGTGGTGCGGGCGTGCCGCTGGATGCCGGCGATCTCATCGAGGGCCTTGTCGAGGGTGCCGGCGAACTGTTGGTGCACGGTGTCGGGATCGTCGCCCGAGACCACGTAGGGCTCGTACCCGAAGCCGCGCAGCATCGCGATGAGGTCGTCGGGCGGGATCCGGTCCAGCGCGGTCGGGTTGGCGATCTTGTACCCGTTGAGGTGCAGGATGGGCAGCACCGCACCGTCCCGGGCCGGGTTGAGGTACACGTTGGAGAGCCAGCTGGCGGCGAGCGGGCCGGTCTCGGCCTCGCCGTCGCCGATGACGCAGGCGACCAGCAGGTCGGGGTTGTCGAACGCGGCGCCGTATGCGTGCATCAGGGAGTATCCGAGTTCGCCGCCCTCGTGGATCGAGCCGGGCACCTCCGGCGCGACGTGGCTGGGGATGCCGCCGGGGAACGAGAACTGGCGGAACAGCCGGGCCATGCCGGCCTCGTCGCGGGACACCGACGGGTACAGCTCGCTGTAGGTGCCTTCCAGCCAGGTGTTCGCGACCAGCGCCGGGCCGCCGTGGCCCGGCCCGGTCACGTAGATCGCGGACAGGTCGCGCGCTACGATGGCGCGGTTGAGGTGTACGTAGATCAGGTTCAGCCCGGGGCTGGTGCCCCAATGCCCGAGTAGGCGTGGCTTGATGTGTTCGGGCGCGAGCGGTTCCCGCAGCAGCGGGTTGTCGAGCAGGTAGATCTGCCCGATGGTGAGGTAGTTGGCCGCCCGCCAGTAGGCGTCCAGACGGCGCAGCTCCTCCCCGGTCAGCGGTGCGGCGGTGTCCAGCGTCGTGTCCATACGGTCAGCCTCTCCCAGGTCCGGATACCGTGCTCGGTAATCGCCGATCCCCAGCCTGCGGGAGGCTGGGGATCGGGGTTAGGGCCGTTGGTCCCGGACGGTCAGGGCTGTAGCACCAAACGGGCCGGCACCCGGCTGGCGAGTACGTCGTCGATCGCCGTGTTGATCTCGTCGAGCTTGCGTACCTCGTAAATCACCTTGGTCCGTCCGGCAGCGTGCAGCTTGAACACCGTGGCAAGGTCGTCGCGTGTGCCGACGATCGATCCGATCACCGAGATTCCCTTCAGGACCGTCTCGAAGATCGGCAACCGCATCGCGTTGTCCTTGGGAAGCGACACCAGCACCAGCCGGCCGCCGCGGCGCAGCGAGGCGTGCGCCTGCTCCAGCACCTTCGGCTCGGCGGCGAGCACCACCGCCACATCGACGCCGCCCAGCGACTGGATGGCCGCTACCGGGTCAGTCGTCGCGGCGTTGACCAGCTCGGTCGCGCCCAGCGAGGCGGCCAGCCGCAGCTTCTCCTCGGTCACGTCGACGGCCACCGTCTCACCACCGAAGATCTGCGCGTACTGCTGAGCCAGATGTCCAAGCCCACCAACGCCGAAGATCGCCACGCGCTCACCCGGCTGGACCCCGGCCACCTTGACGGCCTTGTAGGTGGTCACGCCCGCACAGGTCAGCGGCGCCGCCGCGAACGGGTCCACGCCGTCGGGCACCGGCACCACGTACCGGGCCGACGCGACCGCGTACTCCGCGTGCGCGCCGTCGATCGAGTAGCCGGTGTTGCGCTGCGCCTCGCACAGCGTCTCCCACCCGCTCACGCAGTACTGGCAGGTGCCGCACGCCGAGCCCAGCCACGGGATCGCGACCCGGTCACCGACCGCCGGAGACGTGACCCCATCGCCGGTCTGCTCCACAATGCCCACGCCTTCGTGGCCCGGCGTGAATGGTACGGACGGTTTGACGGGCCAGTCTCCGCGTGCGGCGTGGATATCGGTGTGGCACAGGCCGCTGGCCTCGATGCGCACCAGAACCTGCCCGGGCCCCGGCTCGGGGACCGGAACGTCCCTGATCTCCAACGGTTTCTCGAAGCTCGTCACGACCGACGCGCGCATCTGCGTCCTCCTTCGGATCTGGTGTTCCGCTGCGGCCACCACCGGGGCCGCCCTCGCCCGGTGGGGGAGAAGCCTCTGAGACTGACCCAGCCGCCGTGTCCCATCCGGATGGCCCCGACCACCGGGGTCCGCCGGCGGGTTACGGCGACCGCCGCACCGACGATCGTCACCGCGGCGAGCGCGGCGGCGGCCAACTCGCCCACGTCGAGCACGGGGCGGTAGCGGACCCGCCCGCCAGCGACTACGAAGGCACCGACCGGGCGCGGCTTCGCCCCGCCGCTGACGACCGGTACCAGCAGCACCGGTTCCGGGCCGGCGAACTCGATCGGCGCCGCGATCGGCTCGGCCTCCGTGGCCGGGCGCACGACAGTGTCCAACATGGACGTCCCCTTTCCGGTTCAGGGTTCGATGACGTCAGCGGGGTCGCGCCGCGGGGTGGGGTAGCCCGGTTGGCCGTACCCGATGCGCAGCACCATCTGCGGCGTGCCGAACCGGCCAAGTGCGGTGCGCAGGCGTTCGCGGGCAGCGGGCACCTCGATCGGCTGCGAGTGCATGGACGCGGCCAGGCCGGCGTCCGTGACGGTCAGCAGCACCGCCTGCAGCGCCTGACCGGCCCGGATCTGGTCGCTGGGCGAATTCGACGCGGTACCCAGCACCGCGACCAGCGGGTCGGCCTCGAAATCCCGGCCGGCGGCGCGCGGTCGGCTACCGAACGGGCGGCCGGGCAGCAGGTCGGTGGGTTCCGGACTGGGCCCGCCGGCCGCGGCGGGCACCCCGTCGGGCGCTGCGGCGTGCCGGGTCCAGTCGGTCAGTTCGGTCGCGTATTCGGGGTCGCGGTGCAGGACGCGATGGGCGGCATGCGCGATCTCGCTCACCGCCGCGAGCGGTCCGGGCCCGATGAGCAGTTCCAGCCAAGCGGCCTCCGCGCGGGCCGCTGCGATCAGACGGGCACGAGCATCACCCGGTACCGGGTCCGGCCAGAACGGCAGCCGGTTGCTGTGCCGGCGCCAGATGGCCGCATACTGGTCGCGCTCGGCAGGCGTCGCTGGGCGTGCCGGCCCCGGCCGTACCCGTGCCATCAGATCCGGATCGGTCAGGTCCGGACGGACCTCCACCACTGCCGGCGCTCCCTGCACGGCAAAGGCGAGCCGCAGGTTGTAGATAGCCGCCCCGCAAGCGATACGGGTGGCCCAGCCGGATGGGTCAGAAACAGGCAGCCGCCGCGCCGGATCGGCGTACACGTCGATGCCGCCCTCTCGGAGCCGGAACCGCCACGGCTGGCTGTTGTGCATCGACGGCGCCCTGATGGCGGCGGTGACCGCTTCGCGCAGATCGATCTGTGGCTGGATGGTGGTGCTCATCGTGGTGCTCCCATGGATGGGACGACCGCGACCGGGCCGCCGGCCTGGTCGACGACGCCGTGGCTGACAGAGCCCAGCAGCACGCGGGCCGCCACGCCGTGGCCGCGGGCGCCGAGCGCCAGCAGCCGAGCGCCAGCGGCGGCGCGAAGCAGGGCCGGCAGGGCTCGCCCGGTGTACACGGCTCGCTTGACCCGCACGTCCGGGTACTTGTGGGTCCACGGCTCGACCTGTTCGGCCAGCAGCCGCAGCCCGGCCGGTTCGGCGGGGAAGTGTGCCTCCAGCATCGTGTCGTCGAACCAGAAGTCATCGGGGGCGTCGGCGGTGGCGTGCACGGCGGCGAGTGGCACCCGGTGTGTGGCCGCGTAGCGGAAGGCGAGCTCCAGTCCACCCGCGGAAGGCTCGGAACCGTCGACGCCGACCACGACATGCCCGGCAAACGGGCCAGCCGGACCCGTGACCGGCCGCACCACTATCGTCGGGACGGGCACGTGACCCAGCAGCCGGTGCGTGATCTCGCGCCAGCCCCTACTGCTCGGCGCCCCGAGGACCAGCACATCCGCGTCCCGGGCAGCGTCGGCCAGCAGCGCGACCGCGTGGTGCTCTGGACGGATGCGCACGCTGACCCGTTCGCCGCCCAGGCGGGCGCGGGTCGCGGCAACTGCGCGCGCCAGCGGCGGGTCCGCCAGCTCGAGCACAGCCATCGGCACCGCGGCCGGATACCGGCCGAGCACGGACTCGGCGGGGCAGCCGTGGCAGATGACCAGGTGCCCGCCGGTGGCGGCGGCCTCGTCGGCGGCCCAGGCCAATGCCTGCCAGGACGTCGCGGTGCCGGCCACGCCGACGGCGACACGTGGAAACGCCATCGCCCTCACCGCCTTCCACGCTGGCCCGTCACCAGGTCGGCGCGAGCTCTTCCTGGCACCACACTGCCGCGTGCCGGCGCGGCCGCGCAGGGCCAGAAGTCCCGACGGTCCGGGCAGGTAAGCACACGCTGGGTTCTCGCGGCACCTCAGGCGCGGTCAGTCTCGGAGCGTGGCGATGACTCCTTTACTCGGCCGGTTTATGCTTCAGACGACCTGGGCAAACGTGCGCGAGCATGCCGCTGGGCCACTGGGGGTCAAGGGGGCGTCGGTTCGAATCCGGCCGTCCCGACATGGCTTGAGCTGCTGATATGCCGTGCGTGGTATATCAGCGGTTATGTATAAGGGCCGATTATGGTCGCAGTATGGTCGCATGCGAGCGTCGTCCTGGCGGTGTGCCTCTTGCCGTGCGTTCGGCAGCCTCCAATGCGGTGGCGGTGGCATCGACTGCGCCCTGTGCGGCTTGGCGGGTCAGGTGGCCGTAGATGTCAACGGTGGTCGAAAAAGTGGAGTGCCGCAAGGTCTTAGACACCATGGCCAGCGGAACTCCGGACGCGATCATGATGGTGGCGGCCAGGTGACGTAAGTCGTGGACCCGGATCCGCGGCACACCCGCCGCCTCAGCCAGCTCGTAGAAGCGGCGCAGCACGCGCTCGGGGCGGATCGGCTGCCCTTCAGGCCGGCAGAAGACGAGTCCCCGGTCGTTGGATGCCCTGCCGGTGATGGCTGTGGCGCGCTGACGTCTGGCGCAGCGGCGTAGCGCGGCGACGGCTCGGCTGGACAACGCGATCCAGTCGCGGCTGCCGGGCGTCTTCGGCGTGCTGAGCACCAAGCGGCTGTTGTCGACGGCGACGAGGGTGTGTCGGACGAATAGCAGCCGGGCTTGCAGGTCGACGTCGGCCCAGTGCAGGCCGAGCGCTTCGCCTTTGCGCATGCCCGTACAGATCAGCACCTCGAAGAGCTCGGTGAGGGGGTCGTCGACCTGGCGGCAGTAGCGCAGGAATGCGACGGTTTCCTCGATGGTCCAACATGGACGTTCGGCGCGGTGTGGGAGTGGGATGGCGGTGTAGCGGGCTGCGTTGTGGGTTAGTCGGCGTTGGCGGATAGCGTCGTTGAGCGCGTTGGACAGTGTGGCGATGCAGCGGCGTAGGGTGACCGGGCCGCGGCCTGCGGCAAGCTGGGTCCGCACGAACCGGTCGACATGTTGGTGCGTCAGGCGTTCGAGGCGAAACCGCACCGAAGGCCGGCAGCAGATCGTTGTGCAGATAGTCGCGATAGCGGGCCACGGTGGTCGGCTTGAGCTGCCATGCCTTGGCGTCCAGCCAGCCGATCAGGTAGTCGGCGACGGTCTGGGTGTCGTCGAGGTAGACGCCGGCGCGTTCGCATTCCAGCACCTGCCCAGTGCCGTGCGGGCGTCGGCGCGGGTGTCGTAGCCGCTGCGGCGCATGGTCTTGCGCTTGCCGTCGGGTGACGGCATGTCTACGGCGAAAGCCCAGCTTCCGTGTCGCGGGTTGGCCAGTTGTGGGCAGCGGGCGCCCAGTTGCTGGCCGTTGGTATCGCGGCAGCCGCAGCGTCGGTACACGCGGCCGCGATTCGGGTTGGGTCTCATGACGTCCTCCTAGGATCGACAAACGGCCTTGAGATCATCATGATCGTGTTCGGGTGCGACCACGTTGCGACCACCGGCCGTGTTACGGCTGGTCAGCGGTGGGGCAGGTGAGGCCAGCTCAAGGGGTTGCTCAGCCGCAGTGCCGCACGATTACCCGGACGGAAACCGAATCCGCCGAACGCCGAGCACGAGATGGTTTGCCGCTGGCTCAGCCTGCAGAAGTTGATCGACAAACATGCCAGCGCTTTCCAGCGCCGTCGGTACCACAGCGCTACGTGGAGTCACTGCCCGTGTGCGGCAATTTCCAGGTCTGCCAGGTGGGCGACTGATCTCGGTATGAGGTGATGCATTGTTTCTTGCTCTCGGCCGAGCCCGTTGGCGGCGACTCTGTCTGCCAGGTCACGTAGTTGCGGGTGGCCGTCCTGGGCGAGCCGGCGGGCTAGGCGTTTCTGCTCATCGTCTTGCTGCAGTGGCGATCCAGTAGGCGGTGTCGATCACGAGAAGCACCGCCGCGACCACGGACGCCAGCAGCAAGGAGGCTGCTCGCCGTTCGCTTGTAGACCTCGACGGATGAGCGGGCTCGCGTTGGCGCCACTCATCGCCTCGTACAGCAGGCTCACGAATGTCGACGGCGGCATACGCGACCGCTTCACGACCTCGTACGGACACTGGTTGAGCAGCAGCGGCAGGTGTGCGCCGCAGAGCAGCACGAAGATGGGCCTGCCCTGCTGCATCATCCTGTCGATCTTGAGTCCGAGCCGCTCGGACGCGGTCGACCCTTTGTGACGACGCGCACTGCCGTCGACCCGGCGACGCCGCCTCTCATGTTCGGCTGCGGCAGCCCCTTCGTCGTCGGCCTCTGTCGGGATACCGGTCTTTTGGAGGTACTCCGCCATCCGCGTCCCTGAAGCCGAGGTTCCCGAGGACTTGGACAGCGAGAGTACCGGCTGCTGTGCGAGCTGATGCCGGACCGCGTTCGTGCTGGCGTGGGCTGACCATCGGCCATGAGCTGCAACAACTCCCGATGATTCAGGCTCATCAGCTTTCTGCTGGACGGTGTTCCCAGTGCCACGGCTCCCGCTCGTATGGTGAATAGCCGAACGAGGCGGCATTAGCCCTGAGCCATCGGTATAGCCATGTGGTCCGCCATGCCTGTACCGCGGGAGCGGCGGTGGAGTTGCGGATGCCGTGTCCTTTGGTCCGTTCCTGCATCAGGTCGATCGCGATGCCGTTCTGGTGGTTGCTGTAGCCTGGCGCGGCGATGCGTGCCGGGATGCGGAAGACCTCGAGCAGGTAGCCCACTGCGGCATCACTGTGTGGGCCGCCGGGTAGCGCGTCGCGTGCCTGTCGGGTGTCGTCGTAGTAGCTGGTGAAGTACTTCCGCCACAGTCGCGTTTGGTGAGAGCGGTCCCGGTAGCCGCTGGACGCGGTAACCCGTACCGTGTGGCCTGCGTCTGCGTCGCCGGCGGCGTGTGCGGCGGTGAGTGCGGTGTTGGCCGCCGCCAGCATCCGCCCGGCCGCTTGTGCAGCGTCGCGTCGCATGCTGATCTCGGTGCCCGCGACCGGAGCGAGTTCCTCCGGGCCGAGGTCGCGGCCGGGTGAGCCTCGCCGTCGTGCTTGGCGGGCGATGTGCGCGTCAAGGACCGCCTCACGGAACCGCACCTGTGCCTCCGTGGAAGTCCAGCGTTCCTGGGTTTGGGCGTCCTCGGTGGACAGTTCTTGTGGCGCTTGGGGTCGCAGGATCATGACATGGTCGAGGACGACACCTACCGGGTCGGTCACCCGCCGGGCCTGGCGGTGCGGCCCCATGGCCATCACGTGGACATATCGGCCAGGCAGAGGGGAGTCAACGACATACCCTGCCGGGGTTAGTGCCTCCCGTACCCGCAGCGTCGGCGTCGCCACAACGGCGACCGCCGCGAATGGGCTCCCGCGGCCGCGGGTCAGCATCAAATCCCCTGGACGCAGCGCCGGCAGGCGGGTGGCCCGGGGTCCGGCGACCAGTGACAAGGTGGCAGCGATCGGGCCTGGGATCTGACCTGTGCCTGCGGCGAATGCGTCGAAGAGTTGTGCGGGCGTGAGGTGTTCGCTGTCACTGGTCGGCCCGGTGATGAGGCCCGCAGGACCACGCACGACATCTTCTCCTTCCGTTGGAGCGTATGGAGGCCGGTGGGGATCACACGCTGCGGCGGTGATGAGCTCGGCTGCTCGGTTGCCGGACTGGAGGGCGCCTTCCATGTAGCCAAAGAAGCCGGGTGAGGTTTGCTCGCCGGCGAAGAACAGGCGGCCCTGGTACGGCCGGCTGAGATTCCTGAGGACCGTGGTGACCTGACCAAGGGCGGGGTTGGCGTATCCGGTGCCGATCCACCGCTCGTTCGGCCAGTCGGCGAACAGCCGCGCTGTCAGCCTTTTGCGGTAGCCGGGGAAGATCTCTTCAAGGCGATGAGGGTAGTGGGCGGCGTCCAGTACCAGCCCGTCGCCGGAGTACGTCGACAGGGCGAAGCCGTTCTTTGGCTGGCGCTGGTTGTCGGTGCCTTCCCAGACGCTGCCCACCTGGTCCCAGAGCACATTCGGCGATCCCCAGTGGTTGGAGGTGAATGCGCCGATGAACTTCACCGCGGGCCCGTGGCGGATGGTGAAGTCGGCCGGTGTGAACGGCGGGTTCGAGTGGATTGAGGGCCACACGGCGGGTGGTAGTGCCAGTACGACGTAAGCGAAGGGTGCTGAGGTGCACACGCCGTCGCCCTCGTATGTGAGTCGGGCGCCGTCGGAGTGGATCTCGATGCTGCTGACCGGTGTGTTCAGCCTGACGTCAGGCAGGCTTTTTGCGAGGTGCGTGGCGAGTTGTTCGTTGCCGCCTTTGCAGCGGCGCGTCTCCGTGCGCGTCCAGTACCCGCGGACGTTGCCGTCGATAGTGTGCGCCCGGACCGCGGCTAGGAGTCCGAGGTAGCTCTGCTCGGCGACCGGCGCGCACTGGTCGTTGGCGGCGACGAGGTCGAACAGCCGCCGGGCAATGGTCCCGGTCCGACCGAACATGTCGGGCCGGCTGAGGCGGTCCGCGACGGAGAGGGCGTCGAGGCCCGCCGCATCCGGTGCGGTCCAGGGCTGGTCAAACGGCACCGCCTGCGCCTCCCGGCCGATGAGCGTCTGCACGCGGGTGATCTGGCGCTCGGCGTCCGCCACCTGTTTGGGGGTGAGGAAGTGGTTGCCGAGGCGGGTTCGGGCCGGTCCCGAGCGGCCAAGAGGTTGAAGGTGCAGCCCGAAAGTCGCAGCCAGGCGATGCCACGTCGGGTGGTTGTCGCCGATGAGCTCGGCGCCGGCCTCCAGGACCTTTCCGGGCACCAGATCCGCATCTGTGCGGACGCGGCCGCCGAGCCGTCCGGAAGCCTCGAAGACGGTGACGGGAAAGCCGGTCCTGGTCAGGTGCCAGGCGGCGGCGAGTCCGGCGAATCCGCCGCCGACGACCGCGACCGGGAGGTGTGCGTATGACGCATCGGCGACCTCGCTCGCTACGGAGGTACCGAAGCCCGTGGCCAGGCGGCGCGTGGCCGCCACAGGATTGAGGTAGCCGTTGCCGAGACGGTCGCGGTCCGCGTTCTCGGCGGGCGGATCGCAGCTGGCCAGGACCGCCAGCCGGGTCTCCTCGATGCTGAGCTTGCGTCCAGCGGCCTCAAAGAGCATCGCCACGGTGGCGGTGACCGCAGGGGCTGCCATGCTGGTGCCGGACATCCTGACGTATGCCGGGCCCGGCGTGGACCCGCGCGGACGCGAACGCGGGCCGAGGACGAGGACTCCCGGTGCGGCGATCAACGGCACACCCCGCCCGTCCCGAGTGGGACCGGAGCTGCTGAAGCGGGCCGGTGGGCGGTCCGCGTGATGGCTGTCGTAGGCCGCGACCACGAACGTGCGGCGGCCGTTGGCGATCGAGCCGAGCGTCGTACGAGGGTCGGCGTCCGCCTCCGTGAATCGCGTCTGGCAGCCGCGGCAGGCGCCATCCCGCTCGATCCAGCCGTGCATGCGCCCGTCCACGATGTCATCGGCGGTAAGCGTGACGACCCAGCGCGACACCGTCGGTGTGGGCTCAAGGTAGGCGCTCACCTGGCAGTCGCCGTTCTGCGGGTCACCGACCCGGTGGTAGACCCGGGCCGCCTCGCGGCCGTCGATGGAAATCGAGCCATGCTCACCTGGTGGAACCGTCAGGCTGTATTTCCTATCTGATGTGGACAGCCGAACGGTGATGCGGTCGACACCGGGGTACCAGAGATCGAGTTCATTGAGCGTCAGATCGTTCGGGTCGATATCGAGGCGGAAGCTGTGTTCACCGCCCGGACGCATTCGCCACGACGTGTGTGTTCGCCGCTCTGCGTAGTTCCCACACGATTGGACTATGGCTCTGCCTGGGACGGCTGAAACCAGGTGGTCCATCGCACGCTCCACGAGCGACCGTCCAGTGTGTTCACCCGCATGCCTGCCTAGGCTGAGATTTATGACACAGGCTCGACCGGCCGCCTTGCGCACGATGAAGTCCAACGCTTCTAGCAGTTCCACAGAGGACCCGAGCGGGGCTATCCGGTCGTGTCGGCCTGGGTTCACGAAGACGATCGCCGCATCGGACGCAAAACCCGGCTGACCGCCCCCTATCCCATTGCCGCACGCAATCCCGGTCGTGTGAGTGCCATGCGCACCGAGGCCTGCGTCGAAGTCCGCCGGATGGTAACCAAGCATCGCGTACGGGTCGTCCTCCCTCAGCGCGGCGTCGATGTCAGAGGCATCGAAGACCCGGCCGTAGCCGTACGAGGACGGGGCGCCCGGCCCGCTGGAACCCTGTAACCACAGGGCTTCGACCCGGGTACCGCCGCCGCCAGAGTGCCGTAGCGCGGCGTGCTGGACATCAAGACCCCAGTCGACGAATCCGACCACAATCCCTTTCCCGGTCCACGGCAGCCCGGAGGACCGGCCGATGTCGCCCGGCATGGTGGCGCCGGCCTCCACTTCCATCGTCGGCGCGTCCGGCGGCTCGAGGTCAGGGGTGTACCAGTGCGGCGCCTTCACACTGACGGTGATGGTGTCCGCCCACACCCGCGCCAACTCGCCACGTCGGACACGTGCCGTCACGACGTCACCGAACCGGCAGACGACCCGGGCATCAGGCGGCGTCCGCGCCGGGTCACGCAGCCGGAGGATCACCGCGACCTCGTCACCCGGATCGCCGCGCCGCGCCAGCTCCCTCAGTGCCGGGTCCATCCCGCGTCCCAGCTACGCTTTCTTGGCTGCGCCGGGGCCTGCCCCGGCCGATTTCAGCTTGGCCGCGATGTCGTCCAGCTTCTGGACCAGTACGTCATGCCGTCCCTTCGCATCGACCTCCGTCTCGACCGTTTGCACGGCCGTGGTGACAGCAACCACATCGGCCTTGACCTGCGTCACATGGGTATTGACCGTGCCCACCTCCGACTTGACCTGCGTCACCTCGGTTTTGACGCTGCCAACGTCCGCTTTGACTTGGGTCACGTCGGCCCTGACCTGGCCAAGTTCGGCCGAAGCGGCGGCGACGGCATCCTTCAGCTCTTTGAAGAGCTTGTCGAAGTCCGGCGGCGGACCCGGGGGGGCGATCGCAATGTTGATCAAAACCTGTGTATTCGGAGGAACCGTCTTTCCTTGCGCGGGTTCCTGGCTTACCACCTTTCCGAGCGGCGTGAAGGACTCCGCGTCCTGGCTGCGGCAACGTAGGCCGGCTTCCTTTAGGATCTTTTCGGCCTCGGCCTTTTCCTTACCCACGACATCCGGCACGGCGATCCTCCGGCCGGCGGGGCCGCCGAAGTTGAGGATCGGAACCGCTGGGCTGGTCATAGTCGCCTCCTACTTCCGCAGCGCCGTGATTAGGAGAATTGGAGTGAGGTCCATGGGTTTACCCGTGTCGCCGCCGCTGAGCCCCGGCAACAAAAGCAACAGTGGCAGGAGTGTGGACAGCTGGTCCTGCGACTGGGTCACCACCTTGACCGTCCTGCCGTCCTCGGCGGGCACTTCCACAGCCTGCTGGCTGATCAAGGGCAGCAGCAGCGCCAACATCCTCGTCTGCTGGAGCTCCGCCCGCGTCGCGTCGACGCCCTTGGTCCGATCGGTGGCTTCCTTCCTCAGCAGCGCTGTGGTCCGCTCCTGCTCCGCGGCCAGGCCGTTGGTCCGGCTCTCCAACGTCTTGACGGCATTGCCCAGCGTCTCGATCTTGGCGTCCAGATTGCGTGCGGCTGCCTGCACCTGACCCTGGCTCGCCGCCGTCGGAGCCTGCCTCGAGGTGAAGCTGCTCTGGCGGCTCGGGGTGCGGACTGCGGTCGGACGGCGCCGAGCGACACGCTCGTCGAAGTCCTCGTACTCGAATCCGTCCAGTAGGGAGTCGAGTTCGTCGGTGTACCCGTTCATGAATCTCTCCTATTCCACGCTCTTCCGGTGCTCTTCCTCGGTGTTGTTCGGTGTACGCATCCGGACGTACATGCGCACCGCGGGCACGACGAACCGCTCGAAGCCGTCAGGGTCCGGTGTCGTGAAGCCACCGCCGCCGCGACCGCGACACCACCGGCACGCAGCGTCTTCGCCGCAGCAGGCTGGACACGCCCCCAGCGCCGCCGTCAGGTCATCGAGCAACGCCCGCGCCGACGCCAGCTCGGTGGTTAGCGCGTCGAGGTGGCCACGCAGTGCCTCGGCACGTTCTCGGCGCCGCGCCTGTTGTTGGGTCTCCTCCAGTTCCCGCTCCTGACGCGCCAATTCCTCGTTGAGCTCCGCCTCACGCCGGGCGAGTAGATCGGCGACCGGTGCGATCCTTGGGTCGGTGAGGTCGCCGCCCGGTCCCTGCTGCCGCAGCAGTTCGATGAGCTGCTCAGTGCTCGCCATCGCCGGTCACCACCGGGTCGGCGCATACAGCAACACGTCATCGTCGGCGTCGTCGTACTCCGCCTCCGGCCAGTCAGCCGCCTCGTCGTACTCCGTTTCGCGGGCCAGGAGCTGGAACAGCCGAGCGGCGCGCTGGTCGGGGTCGGCCGGATCGGCGACGAGCTGACCTGTTGGTCCGACCAGGTACGCCGGCACCGACTCGGCGGTATCCGTAGCCAGCGCTTCTGCCTCGGCTTGCCGGGCAAGGGCAGACAGCAGGCCGGCGAAGGCGCTGGCTGGTACCGGTGTGCCGGACCTGCCGACCGGCACGGCCGTGCCTGAACCGCCAAGCAGCCCTGCGATCGCCTGCCCCATCTCCGGCCGACGTAGCAGTCCGAGAAGGTTCGCGGCAGCGTCCGGTGCCCCGCCCCCGCGCAACGCGCCGGCGGTACCGACCACACCGCTGAGCACGCCGCCCACATCGCGCGCGGCGCCTTGGCCGTGTTTGCTGAGCGCCGCGCCCGCGGCACCGGTCAACGCTCCTCCGAGCGCGCCCCATGGACCGAGCCGACTACCGGCGGCGGCTCCCTGAAGCGCGCCCTGGAACCCGGTGGCGACCACCGGTGCGGCTTGCTGCGCGAACTGGCCCACGTCGCGGGCCACGCCGCTCAGCGCCTTGCCTAGCCCGTTGAAGAACTCCTCGTACTCCGCCGGCGTGACGCCCTCACCAAAAGCCGACTCGAACGCCGCCTCGAGCTCCGCGTCCGACAGCGACGCGAACCGCGGATCCAGAACCTCCCGCAGCCGTGGATAGACCGTCTCTGCGCTGATCTCTGCCATCGCTTCTCCTATCCAGCCAATGCCTAGCCTCTCCGCTCCGGCGCGATCTGCCGAACCATTCCCGCCAAACCCGTGATCCTGATGTCACTGATACGGGTGACCCGAGGGCTCAGGCGATACAGCATTCCTTCGTCCCGATCAAGGTCGACCGCGAGCACGCCAAGCCGCGGGTACTCATCCAACAGACGCTCAGCCACGGGCGGCAGCTCCGCGCCTCGCATCCCGACAATGACTACCTCGACGTGAATTCGACCGGCTTCGAGAAGGGTTTCCACCTCACCGCTTGTCTCGCCGACGATGAGCAGGTCGTGCTGACCTGCGACCGCGTCGTGGACCATGGACCGCAGGTCGGACGTGGCGCCAGCCAGGAGAATACGAATCCGTGACACCGTCCGACGTTACGAGCGCCGACGGCGGCGAGCATGAGGCCGTTGATCCGGTACCGGAACCGAAATCCTGCCCGCCAGAATCCATCCGCGGGACTGGACCGGAGGATCTGTATCCATCGGCGGACGCCTTGGCGACAGCGCTGCGGTCCCACTCGCGTTATGGTGGCGCAGGTCCTATCGGACCTGCGCTCCAGCGAGAGCGGAGGTCATCGGTCGATGATGTCACTATTAGTGCTCGGGCCGGTCCGGGTGTATCGGGAGAGCTTCGCCGCAGCTTTGGACCAGGAAGATGGCGTTGGCACGGTCAGCGTGGCGGCGTCTGCCCAAGAGGCGTCGCATTGTATGCGCGCTCACAGCACCGACGTCGTGCTCGCCGACGCGTCCACGGACGCGGGTCTACGCGCGGTGTGTGCACTTTCCCGCTCCGAACCCTCGGCGCGGGTCCTGGTCATCACCGCGACTGACGACGACGCCACCGTAATGGAGTGCGCCCGAGCCGGTATTTCCGGTTTCGTAGCCGCCGACGGCACGCTGTCGGAAATCCTCGATGCCGCACGAGTGATCGCCCGGGGTGAGATCGCCTGCTCACCAGCAGCGACTGCCGTGCTCCTCCGCTGGGTAGTAGCGTCCGAAACCACACCCGCACGCCGCGGAAGCATGATCGGCCTGACGACGCGCGAACGGCAAATCCTCGCATTGATCGACGAGGGCATGTCAAACAAGGAGATCGCAGCACGGCTATACATCGAAGTCAGCACCGTCAAGAACCACGTCCACAACGTTCTGGAGAAACTCGGCGCCCGGCGCCGATCGGAAGCAGTGGCACGAGCCCGCGCGGCCAGGATCGGGCCATAGTGCTGCTACGGCGAGTCATTGCTTTGAGTGTCGTGACACTTTGAGGCGTTCGCGCCGTTTGTAATAGTGGGCGATCCTGGTGGTCTGTTCGTGACACGCCGGGTTGGGCGCGGGTGGTTGCGCTGGTGCTTGGTTGGGGCGGCCGTTCCTTTCCTCCCCGTCCTCTCGTCGGCTGCGGAAGCGGCTCACTGCGGCCGGGGCGGGCGCTTGTCAGGGGCAAGCATGGTAAGCGGGTTCCGCCGTTGGTGCTCAGTCGTCGGCACGGAGCTTGGCAATGGCTGTGGCGACGGAGCTTTCCCAGCCTTCGATCGGGTGGCTGGCGGGGTCGTGCGGTGGTAGCGCCGGTGTCTGCACGCCCAGGCTGTGAAGCAGGGCCGTGGCCTGGGTGAGATCGTGTCGCCTGACATAGGGCTCTCCGTCTGCCCAGGATCGGATGTATGCGGCTCGGGCGTGTTCGGCGGCCTGGGTTCTGTCGCCGAGGGCCAGCCACAGTTCAGCCAGTGGCTGGTGCGGTGCGATGGCGTGGCTCGACAGGCGGCGTGCGAGGCGGCCTGCGTCGGCGCGGTTGTCGGGTCGGGAACGTAGGCGAGCCAACGCAAGGTGGGCTTCCGCCCTGGTGTCTGCGAAGCCTGCTTCGTTGGCCATGCGGACGGCCTCGTGGAGGGGTTCGACGGCGCCAGTCGGATCGTCGCGGCTCAGGCACCACAGCCCGCGTAGGAACTGCAGCTTGCGTAGCCCATACCGGTTTCGGCCCGTGGCGGCGAGTTGTTCGGCGTTGGCCAGGGCGTCGTCCGTTAGCTGGCCAAGCGGAAACGCGACCCAGGAGAGATGTGCTATTTCCACGCCTCCTGGCAGGGTCATTCTTCGCGATACGTCGCGGTCCATCGGTTCGATCACATGCCAGAGCTGCTCGGCCTCCGTCCACCTGCCCAGCGTGGCAAGAAGCTGCATTTGGTGACTTCTGGCGATCAACAGGTGGCTCTGCTCGTCCAACGCCTCGGCCAGATCCAGAGCGAGTCGGCTGCAGCGCCACGCGATCGCCAGGCTATTCAACCGATTATAGGTTCTGGCGAGATTGTTCAGGTCGGCTCCTAGTTGAGCCCAGTTCTCCTTGGAAAGGTAAGTCTCTACGCACATCCGGGATAGGCGTGCCGATTCCCTATACAGACTGAGGCGATGTAGCGCGAAGGACGCAGCGTTCGCCAGCATGGTGGGCTCAGTCAGTCCGGCAATGGGCGTGGACCAGTCCGACGCGAACATCGGACGCGCCAACGAGACAAATTCAGGATACGCCTCCAGATCGGACAGTAATGCATCACTAAGGTCGTGCGTGAGGACCGCGGCAGCGTCGTCGAGCCGTCCGATCTGGACCATCGTGCGCGCCACCGTGAGCGCGTTGTGCAGATCGTCGAGAGTATCGACGGTCTTGGAGGTGCCCTGGGACTGCGAGAAGTGGTCGATGATCTGCTGGCCGAGACGGTCCCGGACTCTGCTCGTGAGACGAGCGCGAGTGGTGGCGCGGACGACCGGATGTAGATCCCAGCGACCCGCTTGGCGGTCGTACTGCAGTAGGCCCCGGCGTTCGAGATCGCCCACGGTCTTGGACAGAGCCTCGGCGGCGGCAAGGGTTTCAGGCGCTGCGTTCCACTGCGCGTGACGCCGTTCGGACTCTTCCCACGCGGCCATGGCACGCTGGTGGTCCTCCCGGTATCGGACGCGCTCTTCGGCTGTCGCTGACACCCATTCCCATCCCGACTCAGGATCGACCGGTCTTGCGACCCTTTTCGGTGGCTCCGGCCGGTGAGGATTGAGAGCGTCGAGGGTGGCGTAGCCGACGACACCAGGCAGCATACTCAGCGCCGACAGCAGGCGGTTACCTACTTCTGGCAGCGTGTCCAGTGCGGCCGACAGTATGTGGTTGCGTTTCTGGACCAGGTCCAGGTCGCCGATGTCGAGCAGCGCACCGTGCGCGGGATCGGCCGCCCATCGGTCGAAGTCACCCCGGGCGGGCAGATATGCGTTGATCAGACCGGCGACGACGCCGGTGACGAGGGGGTGGCAGTCACAGTGGCGTTGCAGGAAGTCCCGCATCCGTTGGGTGTCGCCGTCGACTCCGCACTCCCGCAGCAGGGCCTCGGCGTCCGGTGGGCGCAGGCCGGGCAGCCGCTCGACCCGAACACCAGGGAAGGGCTGGTTGGCGGTGTTGAGCAGCACCCGAGGCGTCAATCGCGACGTAATGAGGATCTTCGAAGGCGCCCCGGTCGCGAGTTGCCTCAGCAGGTCGTCGTCATCGGGCCGGATCGCGCTGCACGGGTCTCGGCCGGCGATCTCGTCGCTCTGGCCGGCCAACTCGTCGGCCAGTTGGCTGGCGTCGTAGCGGTGGTAGGCCACCAGTACCCGCTCCAGGCCGTCCAACACCAGCAACCACGGCCGCGACCGCAGTTCTCGCAGCAACATTCCGGTGAGTGTGGCCTGTTTGACATCGCGGAACTCGGTCAACGGTCGGCCGGTCATGTACGCCACGGCACGCCGGCAGAACTCCGCCATCGTGGAGTTCTTTTCATAGAACGAGTACCAAAAGCGTCCGGCCCAGTCGTCCCGCGTGGCTGCGGCGTGGTTGGTGAGCCACTGCCAGGTGAGCATGCTCTTGCCGGTGCCTCCGATCGCTTCGAACAACAACACCGGGTGCGGCTGTGCCGGCTCGGCCCAGTCGTCGAGCGTCTGTAGCTGGCCCGCCCGCCCCACAAACGGATGCGACCCGAGGTAGCGCGGCTCGGCGTACAACGCCGGAGGGTCAGGAATTGGGTCGTCCTGATCCGCATCGGCACCGGCCGCACCCTGCCGGACGGCTTGATGGCGCGAACGACTGTAGCGGCGGTTTTTCACCCACAGCCGGCGGCGAGCCCACGCCAAGTCATTGTGCACGGGTGGGTGGTCGGCGGGCAGGCAAGCGGTCATGGCTTCCCATACATCTGCGGGAGTGAGCCATCGATTCCCGGTCGGTACGCCCTCCAGCACTTGCACCATCGCGGCCGTGAACAGGGTCATGTCGGATTCGGCGGGCGCCGACGCCTCGCTGCTACCGTCGGCCGCGCCGATGAAATACCAGCCAGCCGCCTCACCGACTTTGACCGAAACGCCAGGCAGGGCGGAGCCGGCCCGGCCGGAAAAGCAGCAATCCAACACCAGCATCCGCATGTCTGACCGCGAACCGCCTGCTGCTCTAACCAACTCCGCCACCGGCACCATCGTCGCCTTCGGATTTGACCGGTCCGCGTCACGCATAGCCAGACACAGCTCCCCACCCGCCGGCTCGGCGTGCCCCACGAAGTAAACCAGTAGCATCCCCTGTCGGCCGACCAGCCGCCCGGCATCCGCGATGGTGCGTAGCACGGTCGCCCGGTCGCCGTCGACCAGTTCCAACAGCCGCGTCGGCTGCGGGAGTCCCCACAGCTCGTCGCTGGCCAACGCGGCCGCTAGGCGCTCCACGTTGTTCCGTGCCGCGACCACCGATGGGTAGTCAGAACGGGGATATTCGCCAACCCCGATCAGTACGGCCACGGATTGGCCGGGATCCAGCCGTCCCACGTCGACATTCGGTCGTGACGTCTCAACCACAGCCCTGCCCTCAGTCGGCGGTCAAGGCATCGCGGACGACCTGCTCCACGGTTGCAGCTGACCCCGACAACTCGATTTCCACATGCCGCACTTCGTCTGGCAGGTCGGTTCGGGTCAGGCGCAACTGTGTGCTCGCTTCCGCGGTACCGGCCCGATTATGACGACGCAAAAAGTCGTACAACGCGCTGGCGACCATTCCCAGGGTCACGTCGGTGGCGATGACCTCCAGAACCTCGAGGACACCGAGCGACGTAGGCGCCACCACCGGGCGTCCCCGAGTTAGGGGCACCTCGTCCATCCGCGGATCTTGCCGGAGGAAGGCCTCCAACTCGGCCAGTCCACCGTCGACGTCATCGATCCACTCGATCTCGATCCGCACGCGTCCTCCACAACTGGGCCAACGACAACCGCACAGTTGGCGAGCATCATCGCCACAAACCCTCGAATGGTCTGTCACCCACTCGACACAACGCCCAAGACGTAGCCAACGTTTGTCTGTCGGATCGAGAATCGGATCGGTCAGACAATTCCGCGCTCCGACATGGGTCACTCAAAAGGATGACGTCAGCAAGTCGACAGTTGGTTTGTGAATCGGTCGTACGTCGACATTATGCGAGGGCACGACTGTGTCGAGGTGACGGATCTTCAAGATTCTCTAGTCGGCGAGGAGCTTACATGCCAGGCCAGAGCCTGCATTTCAAGCATCAATTCGAGAGCCTGTCCGGCAATGTCGAGCGCCTTATTCGCGGTAAGTCGGAGACGGTGCGCCTCGCGCTGGTCTGTCTGTTCGCCGAGGGGCACCTCCTGATCGAGGATGTTCCCGGCGTCGCGAAGACGTCGTTGGCTAGGTCGATCGCCGCGTCGATCGACGGCACCTTCCACAGGGTCCAGTTCACGCCCGACCTGCTCCCGGCCGACATCACCGGCGTCGAGATCTACAACCAGAAGGAGGGCGAGTTCGAGTTCCGAGCGGGTCCGATCTTCGGAAACGTCGTTCTCGGCGACGAGATCAATCGAGCGTCGGCGAAGACCCAGTCCGCGTTGCTGCAGGCGATGGCCGAAGGTGAGGTCACGGCGGGCCGCAGAACGTACCGGCTCCCACGCCCTTTCTTCTGCCTGGCGACCCAGAACCCAGTCGACTATCAGGGCACCTATCCACTGCCCGAGGCCCAGTTGGACCGCTTCATGATGCGTGTCTCGATGGGATATCCACCCGCGGTCGAGGAGACATCGATCATTGCGCAGGCACTCGCCGGAGTGACGCCCGCGCAGATCCGCCCCGTCATCTCGGGCGACGAGGTCTCCGCGATGGTGATGCTGGCCCGGGAGGTCGAGGTCAACCCGCCGCTGCTCGACTATGTCGTCGCCATCGCCGAGGCGACCCGCCGCCACCCCGACGTCCGGCTGGGCGCGAGCCCTCGCGGCAGCATCGCCCTCGCGGCGGCGGCCCGCGTATGGGCCGCGTCGAAGGGCCGAGCGTACGCGATCGCCGACGACGTCAAGGACGTCGCGATCCCGGTACTCGCGCACCGGCTGCTGTTGAAACAGGACGCCCGGCGTCAAGGGAACACCGCGGAGAAGGTCATCTCGGAGGTACTGCACAATGCCGACGTGCCCGGAAGGGTGCCACTCCGTTGACCGTGGCGTTGACGGGTCCCGGGCGTAGCGCGCTCGCCGCGGGCGCTGTCCTGATAGTCGTCGGTACCTACTTCGACTATCCGGAGGTACTCGCGTTGGGTCTGGCGGCGGCCACCGCTGTGACCGCCGGCCTGCTCCGTGCGTTGCCCCGCATCGGGATCACCGTGGAGCGCTTCGTCCATCCTGACCGGGTCGAGGAGGGCGAGAAGATCCGGTGCGACGTCCGGTGCGCGAACTCAGGCCGGTGGCGTGTACCTGAGCTGGAACTCACCGAGGTCATCGACGGAGTGCGTACCCACGTCAGCCTTCCCCGGCTCCGGGCGGGCGCTGGTGAGCAGGTGCGGACCTACTGGATCACACCGCCGCGCCGCGGTGTGTACGAACTTCCGCCGCCGTCGGTCGCGCGCTACGACGGGCTGCGGCTGGCAGCACGCCGGTCCTGGTCCGGTCGACCGCAGACTGTGTACGTGCGTCCGCGGGTATATCCCCTTGCGGCAACGGACGCGTACGGCTCCCGCGAACTCGACGGGTGGACGGCGAACCCGCATCTGGGGCAGACCTCGTTTCACAGCCTGCGCGAGTACGTCGACGGCGACGACCCGCGCCTGATCCACTGGCCATCCAGCGCACGCCTCGGCAGCCTAGTCGTGCGGCAGGCGTTCGTGCCTTCGACTATGCGGTTCACCATCGTGCTCGACACCGCCATGACCCGATACACTAGCGAGTCCTTTGAGGACGCGGTCCGCATCGCCGCGTCACTCGCCGTCGCCGTGACCCGCACCGGCGCTCCGCTCACCCTGTGCACCACGGATTCCGCGCGCGCCGCGCCACCGCCTTCGGACGGCCCTGATGGCGACCCGGAGGGTACGGTCCTCGACTTTCTGGCCGGGGTCAGACTCACTCCCGCAGCGCGGGGCGCCGCCCGCTGGCATGACGCGCTGGCGACGGTTGACGAGGTGGCGACCCTGACGGTGGTCACGGGCAACGCCTACGATGATGAACTGTCCGCTGTCCTCAATGCCGCGGCCGTGACATCGGTCCAGTTCGTGCGTGTCGGTGTGCCGGAGGCGGAGCGTTCCACCGCTCCACGGGACGGGCGGCTGCTGGACGTCGGCACCGCGTTCGACTTCTCCGAGCGCTGGATCGGTTGGGTGCGACCATGACCGTCGAAGGCGCGAAGCGCGGAAGCGGCACGGTCGGCGACGCTGTCCAGATCGGACTGTCAATAGTCGCGACGGCGCCGGCTGCCCTTATCTTCCAGGACTTCTTCGCCACCGAGGGCTACCTGTATTCCGCCGTCGCGGCGCTCGCCGGAGTCGCTGTCCTCACTTTTGTGGCGGCGAAGCGTCGATGGCAAGCCGTACGGATCGTGTATGCGGGCGTCGGTGGCTTCGTCGTGCTGGCGGCGATCGCCGTATCGATACACGGGGCCCAGATCGGGCAGCCCTGGACGACGACAGCTCTCGAGGCCGTTCGAGGGCTCGCTACCGGGTGGGCACGGATGCTGTCGATCGGCCTCCCCGCGGATCTCGATACCAGGATGCTCGTGACGGTGCTGCTGCTGGTCTGGACGGCGGCGTTCGTCGCGGTGCTCCTCGCGCTCCGCACGGCGTCGCCGCTGGCCCCCGCGTTCCCGTCGCTGCTGGCGTTCACTGCCGGTCTCGTGATGGTGGCGAGTGCAGGGCATACACATTCGTGGTTGGCGGTAGTGTTGGCCTTTGCCACGGGAGCGCTCGCGCTGGTTCGCGCTCGCCGGCAAGCCGCCACTGTCCGGGCACGGGCGGAAGGCGACCGTTTGGCGGCGAGGCGACGGATGCCCGCAGCGGTGCTGCTCGGCGTCCCGGCGATAGCGGCCGTCGCGCTGGCGAGCACGGGCGCTATCCAGTTCGGCCTGCCCGCTGCCGGCGACCGCCGCGCCGATCCGAGGCCGCTGCACCCGTACGGGCTGCGCCACCCGGACCTGCTTAGTCCATTGTCGATGGTGCGGAGCCAGCTCGACGAGAAACCGGCTCGCACGGTCCTTGTCGTCCAGACTCCCGACGAAGCCGCGGCTCCAGTGGAGCTGATCCGGACTGCGGCACTGGACACCTTTGACGGCGCCCTGTGGACGGCGCATGACAACCATCTGCTGGCCGGGCGCCGCCTCCCCGCTAACGAACGATCGGACGCCGGTCCGAGACAGGCTCTTACGATCGGCATCCGATCGCTGGACGGGCCCTATCTGCCGGTCGCTGGCTGGCCGCTGCAGGTCGAGCTGGCTGGCCCTCGACAGATCCAGATCGGCTACAGCGCGACGTCCGGAACGGTGGTCGCCGATACCGCAGACGGCCGCCTGGACGGCATCACTTACACGATCATCGGCGCCGGCGTCACTGCGGGCGATGTGGATAGTACGGCGGCGCCCAGCCGGTCGGCGGCCTTCGCGCGCTATGTCCAGCTGCCCGAGGACGGATTGCGGCCCCAAATCCGGGGACTGGCGCACCAGCTCACCGATGTCGAACCGACCACGCCGGGCAAGCTCAGCGCACTGGAGGCGTACCTGCGCAGCCTGCCGTACGACCTCAGTGCCCCGCCGGGGCACTCCTACGCCGCGATTGGCCGGATGCTCGGGGCCCCGGCGAACGTCCGCGACGCACACGGTTACGCGGAACAGCACGCGTCCGCGTTCGTGGTGCTCGCGCGGCTCCTAAATATGCCGGCTCGCGTCGCGGTCGGGTACCGGCTCCCCAGCACCGGCGCGATCCGGACCGTGACCACGCGCGAGGCCCACGCGTGGGCAGAAGTCCACCTTGACGGCTACGGCTGGGTCGCCTACGACCCCACGGACCCGGAGCGAAAGTCGAAGTCCGCCATCGCCGAGCCGACCGTCGTGCCCACGCCGAGCAACGCGGGGGCGGCGCAGCCGGAGGCGACCCCGTCGATCGTGCCCAGCCCACCACCCCCGAAGCGCCCGGAGCCACCGCCTGGCTTCTCTTCTCTGCTGGCGATCGCCCTCGGTATCACCGGTGCCGCGACCGGACTGATCATCGGCGTGCCGATGGTCAAGGTAGTACGGCGGAGACACCGGAGACGCGCGCCCACCGCTCCCGCGCGGGTGGTCGGGGCCTGGTGTGAGACGGTCGACCGGCTCGTCGAGCGGCGGTTGGCGGTACCAGGCTCGATGACCGCCACGGAGATCGCGATGCGGGCGGAGGCGAAGCTCGGCGCCCGGGCCTGCGCCCTGCCCGAGCTCGCCACGCTGGCGACCCGCGCGACATTTGGTCCGGGGCACCTGGCACCGGACGCGGCCCTGCGCGCGTGGCGCCTTGAGCGTGAATTCCGCCGAGGCCTCGTACGGGGCTGGGCCGCGCCCCGGCGGTTGCACGTCTGGTTCAGCCCCAGACCCCTGATCGTAGCGGTCAAAACTCGTCGCCGACGCAACGCGCGACGGCAGTACAGGAGGCGACCGTGACCCGCCGTGCCCTGCACCTTGCCGCTGGTGCCGTCCGCCGGATCCACATCCGAGGGACGAGTCGCCGCACCCGTGCCATCCTTGCCGCCGCGACGGCGGTGCCACTCCTGGCGGCGCTCGTCCTGGTCGGGCTCCGGCACACCCTGCCGCCGACCAAGCCCCGGGTACTCTCCGGCACGGTCTGGCTCGCGTCCAGGGCGATCGGCAAGCTGACACTGGTCGACGGTGCTGCGGCCCAGGTCGCCGCAGACGTAACCGTCGCGGCGCCGGGCACCGAGTTCACGGCCCTCCAACAAGGCCGGTTCGGCTATGCCATCGACAACAAAAGCGGCCGAGCGGCGGTCGTCGACAGCGCCACACTGGACACCGTCGCCGGCACGCCGCTGCCCGGCAGCCCTGGCGGCATCGTGGCCTACGCCACCGAGACGTCGTTCTACGTGTTCAATACTCACAGCCGCCTGCTGCAGGCGGCGGAGCCACGAACGCTGGGCCAGCTGGGGCGTCCGGCCGCTGTGGCCGGCACCGACCGGACGACGGCCAGCGCCGGGAACGGGGTATGGGCGCTCGAGCCCGCCACCGGCCAAATCGCCCACCTTGGTGCCACCACCAGCTCGCTCCGGGAGAACCTGCGCCGACCGGTCATTCGGTCCACACAGGACGTGAGCCTGCACGTCACCGCCGGACTTCCGGTCGTGCTCGACCGAGCAACCGGCTTGGCGAGTGTCCTCGACCCAGAGACAGGACGGACGCGGCGGACGCTGCTGACCAACGTCAAGGACGATCACATCGTCACCGGCTCGCCGACGCGGCAGCGCCTGTTCATCGCCGAGCCGGCCACCGCGGCCCTCACCGTCTGTACTTTCCAGAACGGCGCCTGTGACTTCACCGTCTCTGTCGGCGTGGGCGGCGACGAGCTCGGGCCAACCGTCGAGGTTGGTGACCACGCGTACGTGCCGAACCATTCGTCCAACACCGTCTCCATCGTGGACCTGTCCAGCCGCGCGGTTGCGCGGACAGTTCCGCTCTTCAACAGGAACGTTCCGTTCGAGCTGATCCCCCGGGACGGGCTGGTCTTCTACAACGATCCCAACAGCGAGCACGCGGGAGTCATCGCGCCAGACGGCCAGGTACGCCGAATCAAGAAGTACGAGCCGCCGAAACCCACGCCAACCGTCCAACGCACGAAAGACAACCCGAAATCCGAGCCCACATCGGACCCCGAGCGGACGCCGACGCCCAGCCCCGTCGGCACCCAGCGGCTCACACCGAGCCCTTCGGGCTCACCCAGCCCGGGCGGCGACCTGAGGATCCAGCGCCTACGGATCACACCGCGTACCCCCGAAGCCGGTCAGGAGGTGCACTTCGCCGCCGACGTCACCGGGACACCCGACACCTGGCAGTGGAGCGTAGTGCGGGATCCCGACGGCACGGCGGAGGTGAGTTCCGCCAACGGCGAGTTCGACCACGTCTTCGATGCGCCGGGTACCTACCGGGTCACCTTGGTGGTCGTTGCCGGCCCGGGCCGGGCGGAGCAGTCCACCGCGCTGACAGTCGCCGTGCCGTCGCCGCAGGTACGGTGCGGGGATCGGATCTCGGTCAGTGTGGTGCTGCGTGCCGATCTCGACTGCGGCGAAACCAGCCCGGCGATCCGAGTGATCGGCGGCGACGTCGTCATCGACCTCAACGGCCACACACTCCGCTCGACCCGCGTGGCCATCGAGGCACGGCCGCTCTCCCTGGAGAACCCCACCGAGAACGTCGTCGTTCGGAACGGCACGGTTTTTGGCGGGGTCGGATTCGAGCGCGTGCCTGGCGCCCGCGTAGAGGACGTCACGCTCAACGGTCACCTGAATATCGCCCAATCGCCGGGTGCCGAACTCCGCGGATCCGAGGTATGGGCCCAGCCCCCGTTCGCCGTTGAGTTCAGCGGATCCAGCAACCCCGTGGTGGCGGACGTGGACGTCCGTGGCGGAATGCACTTCAGCAGCGCCATATTTCCGGTCGTCAACGACAGCACCATCACCGGGGGCAGGTTCCGGGTCGAAGAGTTCGCGGGGACGCAGGTCACCCGCAGCACGTTCGTCGACGTAGCCGTGTCGGTATTCCTGCACGACGACGCCGTGTTCGCGGACAACGAGTTCGTCCGGAGCAAGATTACCCACTTCGGAAACTCTCTCGACAACGTCTATCAGCGCAACCGGTTCGAGGGTGCGACGGTCGCGATCGACCTTCAACTGGCCGCCAGTGAAGCGGGCACCCTCATCGAGGACAACCAGTTCGAACGCAACGATATCGGTGTCTCGATTACAGGACCGCTCAACGAAGCCGCCGGCCTGACGCTCAGACGCAATACATTCAGCGGAAACCGCAAGGCCGGAATCTTCATTCAGGCCCCGAGCGGAGAACGGGACGGACCGGTGACCATCGCCAACAACACATTCACGGCGAACGGCCGAGGCGCCCCAGGGCCCGTCAACGACGGACTGCACGTGGATATCGAGGCTGGCGAGCCCATTTTTGTGATCCGTGACAACACATCGAGGTCCAATGGTGACTGCGGCATCGAGATCCGCAACGGTGCGGTTATCGACGGGCGGGGCAACACGTCTCAAGGCGATCCGCGTGGGTGCGTGGGGGTCGACTGTGGCTGAGCCACGCTGAGAAGGGATCGACGATGACCGCCACGGGTATAACGTACGACGGCAGTGACCTGCCCGCCGGTGCGGTGGCCGCCGCAGTCGAGGTGTCGGACGTCGGCCTCGGCACCGTGGCCTGGGCGAGCGTGCGGGTAGGCGAGGTCACCGAGGTGCCTCTGGAGCCGGGCCGCTACTTCGTCCGGGGACGGTTTCCCTCCGGCGAGCCGATCAGCGTCGTGCTGGACGTACCAAAAGGTGGCGCCCCTGCCTTGATCCGGCTGAGACGGCAGCCACCGGAGGCAGCCATAGCGGCTGAACGTGTTCAGGTGTGGACGCGGTGGTGGCGAATAGCGAACGCGACATGGAAGCCGGAACAGCCCGTTTCGCTGGAGGTTCCCGCCGGAGGCAGCGTCGAACTGACCCAGGCCGGCACCGGCGGGCACGGCACCGCCCTCCAGTTCGGCGCTGACAGCACGACGAGCATTCTCACGGTCGTGCCCGACTGGCTGCCGCTGCGACTGACCCATTCCGTCCGCCACGGCGCCGATCACCTCGACGTCAACATCGCACCGAGCACCGAGGCGACGCTGCTGGGCTATCTCTGGCTCGGCGACAATGTGGCGCTCGCGGCAGTCGTGGGAGAAGGGCCCGCCGGCCTCGCGGTGCCGGATGGCAGCCGACCACTGCTGGACATCGTGGTCGGGTATCACCTTCTCCGTCTACGGGACGGGCGGGCACGGGCCTGGATCTCCGCGCTCGAAGACAACTACCCCGCGTCAGCCGACGTTGCGGTACTCGGCGCGGCGCAGGTGGCTCGGGATCACGGGTACCACGCGGCCGCAGTGGTGCCGGCCGTGCGGCGCGCTGCCACTCTCGGGCCGCCTGTGGTCGCGGAAGGCGTACACCTGCTGGCAGCGCTCCTCGACCGCCTGCCGGAGGCGGCGCGGATGCCCGAAACGGCGGCGCGCTGGAACGCGTACGCCGGCACCCTCCTCGAAGGCGCGCTCACCAGCTACCCGCTCGACCCGCGGACACCCGACGACGACCCGCTCGCCCCGGGGGAGGGACCGCCTCGAATCCGCCTTCCCCGCGCCCCGCTAGTCGTGGCCACACCGGCCGATTCGCTGTCACCGCCGACGGTGCCGCGCCGGCCGCCGTCCCGTGGGAGAAATCGGGGGGCTCTGCGACGGATCCTCGCCCAAGCCGCGGATGGCCTCGCCGATCGCGGCTTCGGCGCGACGTCGATGCATGCCGTTATCCCCGTCGCCGGCCTCAAGGTGAGCACCAGCGCACTGGCCCGCGCCGATGGCCGCCTCGACGTCGAAATATCGATTTCGGACGGCACGTCGTCAAGCGGGCGCCTCGACGGCGACACGGTAAGCCTCTGCGTCGACGAAAGCCACCATTACCTGTCCATATTCGGCGCGTCTGGCCATGCCACGTTCACGAGCGTTCCCGCGGGGCGATGGCGGCTGAGCGCACCCGATCGGCCGGTCCAACCCCGGCTCACCTCGCCGACTGTCGGGCTCCCGCTCCCTGACCGGCAGGGGATCAGCCTGGCCCACTCGCTCCACGGTCATAGGGACGTGCTGCACGTGGTTGGGCCCGGCGGCCGCGGAGGCTATGTACTTTTCCGCAAGGGCAACGCCTACGGGGTTGAGGTCATGGCTCGGCCGCCGTCGGGCGTGGGTCTGACGATCCTCGAGTACAGCCGCCGTGACGGCGACACAACAGTGCTACTCGTGCCGCTCCGACAGGGGACACTCCGCTATGCCTCGTCGTACCTGCCGCTAGCTGGCTTCGATCCTGAGGCACCTTGGCACTGCGCTCCCGACGTCGACGTTATGGACCTGCCCGCATGGGATGCGCTTATTCCCCCGTCGATACGCGCGGCGGAGTCGGACGGTACGGCGGAGGCCTGGTTGGCCGTCGCCGCACTGGCCCCACGGGCACAACGGGCAACGATCGAGGACACCATCACGAACGAGACGCGCCGATGACCCTTCTTAAAGGACGTCGCTCCCCGGGATCCGCAACGGAGCCCTCAGCCATGGTGGAACTCGACGACACCGTGCACCGGATGGAGAGCGAGGACCACGGGAGTAATGGGATTACCCCCCGTGGGCTCGCCGATCGGCTCGTCGATCAGCAGCTCTGGTGGCGCGTCTGCGTCGAGGCCGTCGCCACACGGTCGGATCGGCTCCTGGAGTGGTACGAGGGAAAGGACCGCGCGACGTTCGGAGCCCTTGCCGGCCGCGGCGAGGCGGCGGTACAGGCCGCACGCGTCCTCGCCGGTGTAGGGGCGGCGCTCATCGGCCTACCGCCGGACGATCGCTCCGCGCCACTTGCACGTGCGCTGACCCACTGGTCGGCCGCGAACCCGCTGCCCCGAATGCCGGTGACGCCCAGCGCCCAGCGGATGTTGTCCAGATGTTCCCATCCTGGGCTTCGCGATGTGCTTAGCATGATCGATCGCTCCGCCGGTGACCACACCCGCGCCTTCCTGGCCCTCCAAGCGGCGATGCTGGCTGGCCTGCCTGTGACGGAAAGATGCGTGCGCCAGGTACGGGTCCTCTTCGATCACCGAGGAGAAGAGCCCATGGGCAAGACCGGCACACTACGCGTGTCCGTGCTGCCCGGCGGCCCGTCAGGCCTCTATCCGGATCCCAGGACGATGACCTTCTTCCAAGCGGATCGGGGTTTCGTCGACGCGTTGACCGCGGCATGGACGTATGCGACGCGTGGCCGCGCCGACCCGCCGTGCGTGCTGTGGTCGGTTACCTCAGTGGAGGGCGAGAGGCAATGGCGGATCGAAGGCGACTCGCTGGGGGCAGCGTTCGCGGTCGCCCTGTGTGAGTCCTTGCGCGGATGGTCCCGGGTACACGTGGTGCGCTCGCGCAGTGCGATTACCGGCACGGTCGGGGCCGACGGCTCCGTCGGAGCCGTCGGCGGTCTGGACCGGAAGCTCGAGGCGGCCCACCGGAACAACTGGCGAGTGGTCGCCCCCCTGCCCAACCGGGACGCGTGCCGGACGAAGCCCGATGGGCTGAAGATGAGCTTCGTCGGCAATATCAGCCAGGCCCGGCGAAAGGCCAAGCGGTGGTTGGCCACCCGCATCATGGCCGGAGCGGGCGCGCTACTGCTCGTAGCCGGTGGCGCCGTCGTGGAGCAGAAGCTGGATCGCCTTGGCACGGAGTCCACGGCCGCGCGAGAGGAGCAAAAGCGCGAGCAGAGGAAGAACATCGCGACCGAGATGCTCATGGCGGCGGAATCACTGCGCGAGAGCCAACCGATGACCGCGTTGAAATTGGCGATCGCGGCGGTAGCGGTCAACGACGGGCCGACCACGAAGGCCAGCCTCCTCACCGCCCTCACCGTGCGGGAGGATTCCACGGTGCTCGACGACGAGGGAGGCGTAGAGACGGTGGCTCTGGGCAACGACGTCGCCGTGGCGGGCGGTCCATCCGGCGTGAGGCTCTGGAACGTCCGGGACCGCGCGCGCCCTAAAGTGCTGGCTTCGTCGAAGACTGCATCGGTGTTTACAGAAGCGGGCCGGGATGGCGGCTTCGTCATGGCAGGCCATGCCGACGGGACCATCGAACTCTGGGATCCGTCCAACGCCCTCCAGGGAGTGGACGCGACGGCTCTGGACCGTCCCCACATCGCACCGCGCGCCGCAGCCTTCTTCAGCGGTGGACGGTCGGGGGTCATCGCGTGGCAGGACGGGATGGCCACCATCTGGACCGCGCAGGATGGTCGGATCACCGTCCAGAAGACGTCGCGGCTCGCGCCGACGATCTCGTGGCTGGCGCTTGGTGCGGACGACCACACACTCTATGTGGGCACAGACCGCGGCACCGCGGTGTGGGAGCTGATCGCGCGGCACAGCCCCGCCCTCCTGCGCGGACCCGATCCGGGTATGGCGTACCAGGAAATGGCGCACGCCAAGCGAGATCGAGACGAGATCGCGCTCGTACGGACCGAAGACAAGGCGGTGATGTTGGCGATGGACAACCGCCTGAAGCCGAAGAGGACGTACGAACTGGCGCCGGTGGGAAGGAAGGAACCGGTGGGATCGATTTCGATGACGCCAGGTGGGCGCACGGCCATCAGCGGCAGCCCGAGCGGCATCGCGACGGTGTGGCAATTCAGCTACAACGCTGGGCTGGGCGAGTACCGGCCCAGAGCTGTCTTCGACGGGCACACCGATGCGATCGTGGGCACGGCGCTGAGCCCGGATGGTGCCTTGGCAATGACGGTAGGACGGGACGGTCGGACGATCCTATGGAACCTCGCCCACCAAGACTTCACGGTGCGACCCCTTGCAGGCGCCAAGGTCTTCCAGGCCAAGGAACGCAGTGACGTCGTGGCTGTAGCCGGTACGCCATCGGCGGGCGGTGCCTTCACCCTCGACGCCGAGGGCGAGGCCGTGGTGTGGGGCCTCGCCAACCTCCACCGGCCACGCCGGCTGGGCAGCCTCAACGGCCGCGGGCGGGCTCCGGTGAAGGCGTTCGCGCTCAACGCCAAGGGCACCCTGGCTCTTGTCGGTAGTCAGAACGCCGACCCGGTGCTCTGGGACGTGTCCGACCCCGCCGCGCCACGGTCGTTCGACCCCATCAGAGACCGAAATCAGTCGGTGTACGCTGCGGCGTTCAGCCCGGACCGCGACATCCTGGTGCTATCAGGAGATGTCGAGGTCGGTTTGTGGGACGTGTCAAAACCGAATAGACCCCTTCGGCTCGGCGGCATCCCCGCGAACGGCCACGCCACGCGCGTAGCGATCCGACGCACCGCTGCCACCGGCAGCACCTACCTGCTGACTGCCGATGGCGGTACGGCGAGGATCTGGGAGGTGGCGGACCCGGCCCGCCCGCGATCCATCGGCACCGTACCGGGTTCTGGCAAGATCACTTCGGTGGCGTTCAACCCGGCGAACGACACCGTTCTGATCAGTCGGGACACACGCCTTCTCGCGGAGATGTGGGACATTGGTGACCCCGCCCATCCGTATCAGCAGCCCGCGCTTGGCGGCCACAAGGAGCCGGTCCAGGCCGTTGCCCTCAGCGCTAATGGCCGATTGGCGCTGACCGCCGGCGGGGACGGCGTCGTCAAGGTCTGGAACCTCATCGACCCAAGCCGCCCGCAGCTGCTCACGCCGCTGGCCGGTCATCTCGGGCCGGTGCTCTCCGCGATGCTCCTAGGAAACGGGGGTATTGCGCTGACCGGAAGTGCAGACGGTGACGCGCTGCTCTGGGACATCACGGAGCTGGCGAATATCGCGGCCAACCCGGTCGACCGTGCTTGCCAGGTCGCGCGCGGCAGCTTGAGTGTCCAAGACTGGCGGCGATACGCTGCGGAGTTACCGTACGTCAACATCTGTCCGAAATAGGCTATTTGTATCCTCGACCGCAGCCCTGCGGTGAGGAGCTGGGCCGTCCATATCTCTGCCAGGTGATCGTCGAGCAAAAGGTCGGCTATGCGCAGGACGCCAACGCTTGAGCGACAGGCAATTGACGCCAGCGGCCTCTTCCTCGATCCACGCGACTGAACCACGTGACGGTCGGTCGGCAGAGTCTCGTGCTGCGGTACGGTCCGGGGCCGGGTGGGTGGGTGGGTGGGTGCGGCCTACCCGGCTCCCGAGGCTCAGCCGCGCGGCAGCCCGGGGATGTAGCCGTCGTATCCGGTGTGCAGGTAGCCGTCGGCGACGTACCGGCTGGGGCCGATGCGGTCCCAGATGGCGCTGGTGCCGTATGTGCCGGTCACGGTGGTGCCGCTGGTCTGGCTGAGCACCGTGACGTTCGTCTCGTCGGGTAGCGAGTCGACCGACGGTGCGTCGACGTCCACATCGTCTACCCGGAGCGTGACCTCCATGGTGGTGCGGGGCGTAGGGATCCCGCGTCGGCGGGCCAGTGCTGGGCGGTGCCGGCTCGGGGTGTTCGGCGACTCTGTGGATGAGGACCGAGCGACACTGCCGGTGAGCACGTTCCGTGGATAACCGGGTACGCCGATGGACCTCCGGCGCGGCGACACGGTGAACAGGAACCGGTCCAACACGAACCGGGTGCTGCGAACGCGGGAACCCGTCGTGCTCATCGTGACGGCGAGCCCGATCGATCGAAACCGTCTGAAGTGGACGATGCCGGCGACGGTGTAGCAACGCGACGTGACCCCTTGGCTGGCCGGCCCGTTAGGTCAATGCTCACTCTCATGCCCGGAGCCACCGGCCGTGATCATGGTGTTGGACGTCGACCAGGCCGCCCGCGACCTCGCCGGCGGCCGGCTGGCCTGCCCCCACTGCGGTGGCGTGCTACGCCCCTGGGCGTGGGCTCCGGTCCGGACGGTCCGCCGCCTGGACGGCACCAGCGAGCCGGTGCGGCCCCGACGGACCCGCTGCTCGTCCTGCCATACCACCCAGGTGCTACTGCCAGCCTGGTGCCTGCCCCGCTGTGGCGACGCCGCCGAGGTCGTCGGAGCCGCACTGGCAGCCAACGCCACCGGTCGGGGACACCGAGGCATCGCCGCTGACCTGGACCGTCCGGCCGCCACCGTGCGCCGCTGGCTGCGGCGGGTCCGCGGCGATCACGCCGAGTGGCTGCGCCGCATAGCGGTCACGCACCTCGCCCGCCTGTGCCCGGAACTGGTCGCCGACCTGCATCCACAGCCCACCGTCCTCGGCGACGCGGTGAATGCCCTCGCCGCGGCCGTGTACGCCTACCGGCACCGGCTCGGTGTGGCTACCGACGCATGGACCCTCGTCGCCGGGTTGACCGGCGGACGGCTCCTGACCCCGGTGCCCGCTGACTGATCAACAACGTCACGTCCGGGCACCACTGTGCGCTCAACCGGATGCCGGCATCGACCACCATCAGTGACAGCATGAGCAGGACGCCGCCACCATGAACACCAAGCCGGCCCGCTCACGCTCACCAGCAATGACGCCGTCCTGCTCATCTCGAACGTCGCGCAACACGGGGTTGACGGGATGCGGGACACCGAGATCGGACAGCAGTGCCCCGATCCGCGCGCTCGCGCGGCGAGCCGTTCGCGGTGCTCCACCACACGAGCGGGACCAGGCCCATCTGGTCGGCACCCCTCGGAGGCGAGCGAGCTACCTGATGGAGAAGGGTTATCACATGGTCGCGCGGCAGGTAGGTCAAAGTACGTGATTCGACACCTCGGGACAGCTACCGGCTGCCGGCTACCCAGATGCCAGGACATGCGTTCCCTACGTGCAGTCGGTAGCCTGAATCTCCTCCAGATGCACGCGACGGAAATGCGCCACCACCCGGGTCCCGTCCTGGCGCTCCGGCTCGACGTCCCACCCATGGGTGTCGCCCCATAGCTGGAACAGCGATACCGGTCCGTTCCCCGGCCTTAGCCGTTCGTCTACCTCCCATGTCGTGTCGCGGTAGGTGTCGATCGTGTCCGAGCTCGGTGTCACTATGCGGTGCACCCGCCATCCGGTGGGCGCGGAGTGGATTGTGAAGATGGACCGCCCTGATCCCGCTGTATCGCCGTTGTTGGCCTCCGTGGCCTGGATCCAGACCTCGGCGTCGACGTGCGAGCCCCGATTGGTGAGGTTCGCGCCCGCGCTCACCAGCGGCCGGTTGACGCCGAACTCGGGATCGCCGGTGTCCAGGCTGGCGCGCACTTCCTTGATGCCGATGCTGTCCAGGAAGACATCGCGGATCCGACATGGGGGGTTGTTTGGCTGGGAGACGGGGATCTCCCACTTCCGCTCGCCGCCGTTCCATACGATGGATATTTGCTGGCTCGTGGCTGAGAGTCGCACGCCGTTAGCACCGAGGCTGATCACGATCTTGTAGTGGCCCTGGTGGCTCAGCCGACTCGTGCCGGAGGGGCTCCTGGTCACGTCGCTGACTGTGCCGTCATTGTCGGTTAGCAAGACCTGCATCTCGGGCTGGGTGTCGAGGTCGTAGCCGTGTACCTGGATCGACGGGAAGCGGCTGGGATTGGCGTTGAAGTCGGCCATCGGGATGTTGTCCGGCGTCCCGCTGCAGAATGTGGGACGGATCAGCGGGGCTTCCTGGCCGAGCAGTTGGGCTCGCAGTCGGATGAGGCCGTGCAGCGCTCGCTGCCCGACGAAGTCGATCACGCACCGGATTTCGGAGCCGGCTGCGGAGATGCTGCGGCTCAACAGATCGTTAAGCTCCGTTCGGACCAGTGACTGGGCATCTTTCGGCAACTTCTGGACCGTTGTCTCCATCACCTGACGCCAGTCACCGGACTGGTTTGTCAGCTTGGTGATGGCGTCGTCGAGCAGTCTTCGGGTCTCCGCACCGACGTCAACCCTTGCGCCGCAACCGCCGAGGAGCGTCGTCATCGCGGCGAGAAGACTGATCCACACTCTGGTTCGCATTTTTGCTACCTCGCTTCGAGAGCCACGCGGTACCGGTGCGGGCCGGGCGCGCGCGAACTGGGACTTCCGGCCCGCTCGTTCTGGCCATCGTCAGGCGGAGAGCCGGTCAGCCGATTCCGGGATCTCCCCAGGGTTGGCGAGCGGGCCCTGCGCCGGACTCAGGCGCGTTCGAGCATGGTCGGTACAGGTACCTTCTGCGCGTTCTGGCGGATCCGCTTGCGCCCTACGATTCGCCGTCGGTGTCGGCTGGCCTTTCGGTCGGATCCCCAGGGCCGGCACTACCGAGCTGCGGCGCTGCCACGGTGAGCGCGATGACGAGCACGAGGGCGCCGGCGAACGCCGTCCTAAGCGAGGCTAGGGCGGAGATCGCGCCGATCAGGGGTGCGCCGAGTACGAAGCCCGCATACACGCACACGTTGACCCGGGCGATCGCCGTGCCGGGGCGTTGAGGGACCGCTCGGGCGGCTGCGACGAATGCCTGCGGGGCGATCACGGACAGGCCGAACCCGGCGACAGCGAAGCCGGCCAGGCCCGTGGCAGGCGTGCCGGCGCTGATCACCAGCAGCAGTCCCGCGGCCCCGAGTAGCCCGCCGCCGCCGACGACACGAGTGCCGCCGAATCGTTCCACGGCGCCATCACCGATGGCACGGCCCAGTAGGGCGGCTCCGGCGAACCCGCCGTAGGTGAGCGCGGCGAGGTGCTCGGGTGCGGACAGGACGGCGCGCAGATACGTGGCGCCCCAGTTGGACACAGCCGAGTCCACAATGAACAGAGCCAGCATCGCCGCGCCGATGATGGCCGTCCGTCGCCACACTCCGGGTGGATCGGGCGATGAACGGTCGGTCGGCGGACGCGACGCCGGCTTGAGACGCGTGCCCATCGCCAGGCATCCCACACAGGCAACGGCACCGACCACGCCGAAGAAAATCGCAAGCGGTACGCCGGTCGCCGCCGCGGCGGCGACCGAGCCGAGGATGCCACCGAGGCTGTACGCGGCGTGGAGTCCCGACATCATCGCCCGGCCGGCGGACTCCTGCACCGCGACCCCGTGGGCGTTCATGGTCGCGTCCACCACACCGAGTGCCAATCCGAACAGCGCGAGCACCATTAACAGCACGGCGAGGCTGTACACGGTTCCGATAGCGGCCAGGCACGCGCAGGTGACCGGCGTGGCGATCCGTAGCAGGCGCACGACGCAGAAGCGTGGGGCTAGTCGGTCCGCTGCGAGGCTACCAACGCCCGCGATCAACGGCACGACGGCCAGGACGACGCCGAGGCGGAGGTCGTCGATGGCGAACCGGTCGCGCATCGCTGGGATCCTGCTGACCAGGGTGGCGAAGCAGGCGCCCTGCGCCAGGAAGATGTAGTGCAGCGCGCTCAATTGACGTGTAGGTACTGGCCGACGCTCGGGACACCCGCCGCGTCGAGGGCGAACACAAGGTAGTAACCGGGAACGCCGATCTGCCGGCTGGGCGAGGTTCGCACGGTGACCTGACCGGCGGTACGGCCGGTGATGGCCAGCTCGATCAGGCGCTGATCCGAGCTGTACCCGTGAGTCACCGAGGCGCAGCGCAGCATGGTCACTCGGTGGATGCGCCCGGCCTGCGCCGAGACCAGGCCAAGTTCTTTGCCGTACCCGATGGTGTCCGACGACAGCTCTATCTTGATCCGGTCCAACTCGTTCCCCGCACTGTCGAACATGTAGGGCGGGGAGTAGAGCTCCAGACGCAATTCCCGGGCGTCCTGCCCATGATGGCCGTGGTCGGACCGGCTGCCGCCGCTGTTGCGCTGGCTGTCGTGATTGGACCCACATACCAGCACCTGGCCGCTCGGCAGCACCACAGCGCTCATGTGGTACATGCGGGGGATCGGCGGATAGTCGGCCGGTGGGTTCCCGGGGACCCAAGTATCGCTGTCTGGGAGGTAGCGCTCTGGCACCGGGTTCGCGTCGCGGTCGTAGCCGCCGACCTCGCGCCACGGCCAGTACCAACGCGGCACCTTCTCCGATTTGCCGCCGCCGATGAGGATCGTCGAGCCGTCCGGCAGGAGCAGGCCGGTGGTGTACGCCCGCATCTTGTAGGGCCGGCGCTGCCCGGCCCGCCGCCACTTGCGCTTGGGAGCGTCGAGGTCGAAGCGGCGTGCGGTGCGGCCACCGGCGATCAGGACGCTCTGCGCGTAATCCGGCGGTCGCAGGGGCAGGAGTACAGATGTGAAGTTGGATCTCGAATAGACGTGTGACATGAAGGGCACCAACATGCCGCACGGGGCGGGCCCGGCGGTGGTCAGCCGGTTGCTCACCGGATCGAGGATCCGTGTGCGCCGCTTCTTGCGCACCTGCAGGGCCGTTGAGGAGAAGACGGTGCCGTCGTCAAGGTTGTGCAGGCGTGAATAGTAAACCATGGGCTGAAGATTCACGATGAACCAGAAGTGCCCTGTGTCTTCGAGCGGCGGCACGGTTTGCCGCGCCGGTTCCCAACGATCTGCGTCAGGGTCATAGATCTCCGTCTCCAACACCTCGTGGCTGGGCAGGTCAGGGCCGCCGTGCCCGCTGGCAGCCAGGACTCGCCCGTCGGCGAGGGGCAGTAGCGTCGGGTACCAGCGTTCGTAGTACATGGATGCCACGGGGGACCAGGTTTCGGTGCGCCAGTCGAAGATGAAGCAGTTGTCGATGCCGGTGAAGTGGTACGGCCGGTGGGGATTGCCCTTCTCGCGGTCATAGTTCGCAGTGCCGCCCGCGACCAAGACGTTGCCGTCGGGCAACAGGCAATGGCCGGCGCAGAACATGTCCGCCGCAGGCGCCTTTTGCTTGGTTATCTTGTGCGGTTGAGCGGGATCCCACAGGACGCTGTAGTAATCGTCTTTGGGGTGATGCTCGTCGTGTTGTGAGGCGGCGAAGCCGAGCACCTTTCCCGATGGCAGCAGCGCCACGTGAATCATCAGGATGTCGGCGAGCAGTGGATGGCCGTGCTCGTTCTCGACGATCTCCCATCGGTCGTGCATGGCTCTTACTCCTCACCGTCAGGGGCCTGCTGGAGGCACCGCTCCCACATCCGGATGTAGTGCTCGGCGCCCCGGTAGAGCGCGTCGGCCTCCGCCTCCGGGGCGCCGATGTTGCGCAGGTCCTGCAGAAAGTCGGGCAACAGGCCGTAGTGCGCGACGCCGTCGATGTTGACGTCGAAGTCCCGGCGCCCCGCGACCGATCGGCTCATGGCGCCGTCGGCCGTGTAGAGACCCGAGCCGGTGGGGCCGAACCGGTGTTGCATCCATGGGAGCGGGCGGGGGCCGCTCTCCATGGCCGCCCAGTGGTTCCAGACCTCGGCTAGCACCGGCGTCAGCTTGCAGACTGGCGCCGGATCGTCGGCGCGGAGCGCCTCGCCATGCCGGGCGAGGAAGGCGACGAGTTGGATCCAGTGGACGGTGCGGAACAGCGGCCACGGCTGGGACGGCCACCGATAGGGGACCGGGATGGGCAACTCGTCGCGGTGGCTGGCGCGCAGTCCATAGGCCAGGTTGACGATCCGGTTGCGGACGCTGGGCAGCCGACGCCACCAGGGCGGGTGGTCGGCCGATTCGGGTGCGAAACCGACCCGCCAGATCATGATGGCTTCCCAGAACTGTTGTTCCACCGCGGTCATCGGCGGTCCATCGCCGGAGAGGAAGCGTGGCGCACGGTAGTCCAGTGGCGGGGTCGCGTAACGTACCCCGGCCTCTTGGTTGAAGACCTCTGCGCGCCGCAGTGCACGTCCCAGAGCCCGGCGGACTACCTGGTCTGCGCGGCCCCGGATGCCTGCCGAGCCGTTGGGCCCGAATCTCGGCCCGGGCAATTGACCCACCCCGTTGACGTCGCTGCCCAGCGCGACCCGCCCGTGCATCACGCCGTGCACGTAGTGCAGCACCTGAGCGAAGGAACGTGCCGAGCCGGCGCTATCGTTAGCGACCGCGCCGGGGACGGTACGTACGTCTCGCTGGTAAAGAAATACCGAGACCAGCCCGCCCAGCCGCAGAATGCGCTTGAGTTGATCGGGCGAGCGGTTGTTCTCCGTGGCGAGCATCCGCGTGTTGGCGGTGCCGAAATCGGCGGCGTTGCGCGTACGTGAATAGGTCGCTGCGGGATCGGGCAGCGAAGGCCTCCATCCGTGCCGCATCTCGCGAGGCGTGCTGTGGCCGGAGACGACCGGATAGGCATGCCGCTCGCACTGCGTGAGTGCGGCATCCATCGTCTTGTGCCCCATGTGGTCGATATCGATGACTATGCCGCGGCGCATCAGTTCGCGGACGAGGACCCGACCATGGTCGGTGAGGCCCTCGGCGTTGATGTGGCCGCCGGGGGTCGCGGCCCAGTTGGTCGGCCGGGGCGTGCCGCCACGGCTCAGCAGGCCGCGCCATCCGCGGTACGCGAAGCGCTCGGCGATTCCGCCGCCGTCGAACTCGTCCTCGTCGATCCGGTAGGCGATGCCGAGCTGTTGCGGTGCCTCCTCGACGACGAAGCTGCGCCCGGTCAGGACATAGTTCGCCGCGTCGTAGGTGCGAGCGAACACGGCCGGCGCCCCGAACGCGTTATGCAAGGTGTGCATGGGGAAGACATGTCGCACGCCCCGGTCGTAGAGGTCTTGGACAAGCGCGGAGATCAGGTCCTCGGGCCGACAGCCCTGGCGGGCGGCCTGCTGCTCGAGTTGCGCGGGCGTGTACCAGTTACCGAGTGCGGGCACCTCGACCCCAGGTACCAGCGCGAGTCGGCCGGATGTCACGATGCGTCGGGCGTGTGCCGGGTCGGTGGCGATCTCGATCCATCCCTGTCCCGGTCCGCCGCACTGCTCGTCGACGTAGCGAACCAGTTGCCGCATGCCGGCCAACTGCCGGTCAACGGCGGACATGTCGTCGGACCCCGGTCGCGGACCGAACGGCCATCCGGCCCGGCGGGCTGCCAGAGCGTTGTTGACCGCCAGGCAGACAGCGAGGCGCAGGCCGCCATCGACAGCGCGACGGATCCAGTCCACGTACGCCTGCTGGTGTGCCTGCGTGGTGTGCAACGGCCAGCCGTCGAACTCGGGAAAGCCGCCCACGCGATGCCCGATGCCATCCAGCGTCGGCAATAGTCCCCAGGGTCCGTGCGCCCTCGTGCAATGGGGGAGTGCGGTGTCGGGACCACCGCCCGGATCGTCCGGCACAGCTGCGCCGACGACTCCCCGGCCGCCGAAGCCCAGATCGGCCCGGAAATGCACATGGGTGTCGGCGAGGCCGAACAGGCTCGTGGCCGGCGGATCGGGTCTGTTGTTGGACGTCGGCATCGCAACCTCCTCCGGGCGCACTGGTCCCTCCAGCGTCGGGGAGTCGCGAAGGCGCTCGCTTCCGGGAGCTCCCCAGGGCCGGTCATCCGGCGCTCAACTCCGGATGCTGGACGGCGAGTTCGGTGCGGGTCCGCACGCTGAGCTTGCGGTACACGTTGCCAAGGTGGAACTCGATGGTCTTGGTGCTGAGGAACAGTGCCGAGGCAGCCTCGCGGTTGGTCGCGCCGTGGGCTACGGCCCGGGCCACCTGGTACTCCTGAGCGGTGAGCCTCTCCAGCGGCAGGGCGGTCGGCCGGGTGCGAATGCTCTCCCCGGTCGCGGTGAGTTCCTGCCGTGTCCGCTCGGACCAGACCGTGGCGCCTAGCCGCTCGAACATCTCGAGCGCCAGCCGGAGCTGGATCCGTGCGTCGACGCGGCGGCCGGCTCGCCGCAGCCGTTCACCGTATGCGAGGTGGGTGCGCGCGGTCTCGAACGGAATCGCGGCCGCGACGTGTTCCTTCAGTGCGCTCTCGAAGCATTCGTCGATGTTCGTCGCTGCCGCGGCCAGCCCGCGCAGTCGCCTCGCGACGGCGACGTCGATCGCGAGGTTGGCCGGGCCGAGATGATCCGCTATCACCTGGCGCATCGCTCCGGTGAGCTCCCGGCCGCTGCGTAGGTACGCCTCGATCATGTCGCGATTGCTGTCCACGAGGTCGGGCGACGCGTCCGGGTGGAGATGCTGTACGCCTTGGCGCAGGCATTCGATTGCCTCGGTGTAGCGGCCGAGACTCAGCTCGAGCAGCGCGACGGCCTCATTGGCGTCGCGCGGATAGTCGCTGTGTTCCTGGCGCAGTTCCAGCGCGGTACGGCCGTGCTCGCGGCAGGCGTCGACGTCGCCACGAATCGCCTCGACGAGGGTAAGCAGGCTCAGGCCCAGGTAGCGCCACAGCACATCGCCTGTGGCTTCAGCCAGTTCAACGGCCTCGGTGGCCGCTGCCTGGGCCGCGCCGATCCGGCCGGCGCGCACCTCGGCCGAACCGAGCGCATAGAGGCCGAACGGCAGCAGGCCCAGCGCGCCGCCGCCTCGCAACTCGTCGACAAGTGGCAACGCCATGTCCCGGCCGATCTTGTGCTGACCGGTCCAGGACATCGCCGCGGCACCGAGCAGCATGTATTCGATCGGCGGACGGTCTGGCCCGGTACGCCGCGCCAGGGCGGCGCAACCGCTCAGCATCAGCACGCCGTCCCGGTGCCGGCCGAGATGCATCAGCGTGATGCCGCGCACCAGCCGGGTCACCAATCTCGTACTAGCGGACGGGTCGGCGGGTATCCGCTCCGCCTCCTCGGCGGCGGCCATCGCCGCCCGGGAGTCACCCGCGAGGAGGGCGGCCATCGCCGAGTCGGTCAGCAGCTCAGCACGGCGCACCGGTTCTTCGTCGCGCAGTGACGTCGCCGCCTCCCGCAGGATGCGATGGGCGAGCGCCGGGTGGCCGCTGAACGCCTCGACGCGACTGCGACCGGCCGCGACGGCGACCCGCATCCGCACGTCGCGGGCGAGGCCATCGGCAGCGATAAGCATCTCGCGAGCCCGGGCGTTGAGCCCGGCAAGCTGCGCGTCAGCGGCGGCGAGATACAACCGCCGGGCCCGCGAGGAGTCGTCCTCGCTTAGTGCCGCGGCGCGTTCCAACGCGGATACTGCGGCCGCGTACCCACTGCGAGCCCGGGAGACGCCAGCCACCTGCTCGAGGGCGTCGGCGACCTTCTCGTTCGTGCCGAGCGTCGCCTCGGCCAGGTGCATGGCGCGTTCGTCGGCCTGGTCCGGCGAGATCAGTACCGCCGCCAGCACCCGATGGGCGGCACGCCGTTGCCCCGGGCCGGCGGCGGAGAGCGCGGCCGTCGCGATCAGCGGATGGCTGAAGCGCGCCAGCGGACCGTCGAAGGTCACCAGCCGCTCGGCCTCCAGCTCATCAAAGGCATCTCGGGGGATCTGCATGATCTCCGCAGCTTCGAGCGCGGCGCTGAGCCGGGCCGAGGAACTGGCGGCGAGAAGCAGCAACGCCGCACGAGCGGGTGCGCCGAGCGTCGCCACACGGCGCTCGAAGAGCAACGCCGCCGTCGTTCCAGCCGGGACGAGTCCGGGCGCCGGTTGCCGCCCAGTCAGCTGCGCCGGCGACAGGTGATTAAGTGTTTCCAGCAATGCCATGGGGTTGCCCCCGGTGCCGCGCACAAGCTGTCGGACCAGGTCGCGGTGCGGCCGTAGACCACTTCGCTGCGCCACGAGCCGGGCCGCGGCATCCTCGTCGAGCCGGGTGAGTGGCAGCGACAGCAGCGCACCGGCGCTGGGCGCGGCCGACTCCGGAAGACGGCTTGCGACCAGCACCACGATTCCCTCCGCCACCAATCGGCGGCAGCTGAAAGCGAGCGCCTCCGCCGACGGGGCATCGAGTACATGCGCGTCGTCGACTGTCAGTAACACCGGTGCGTTCTCGGCCAGCAGACCCAGCAGGCCGAGCGTCGCGACGTACACAGAGAAACGATCGGCCGACTCGGCCGGGCCGAGTGCTACCGCCCCGCGCAACGCGCGCGACTGCGCGGGCGGCAGATCGTCGAGCCGGTGGCGATGCGGCAGCACAAACTGTGCCAGGCCTGCAAACGCCAGCTCGCGTTCGGGTTCCCAGCCTCGGATCGAGCAGATTCGCATGTCAGGCGCGGCGCCGATCGCGTACTCCAGCAGGGCTGTCTTGCCGATCCCAGCCTCGCCGCGTAGAACGAGGACGCCGCTATGTCCCTGACGTGCTGCGGTCAGCAGCTCGTCGATCCGGTGCGTCTCGTCCGTTCGCCCGAAGAGCACGACATCAAGGTACCGACGGTCATCAATTGATCGCTGTCGGCTTTCGGCGCGCGCCAGGCCGGGTTTCCAAGGGTTTCTCCGGACGCGGCTGGCTAGGCGTATCCGATGCCATGTGAGCAGATCGCATCGGATACGCCTGGAGGAACCGTGGGAACAGCAACCATGAACGTGTGGGTTACCGAGGTCGGGGACCCCTGCAAAATCGACCTTCAACACCAGTGGTTCGTGCACGTACTCACGTGCGACGGCGAGTTCCTGACCTGGTGCCGCGACGGTCGTGAGCCAACGCCTTACACCAACATCGAGACCCACTGTGGCCACGCGGAGTTCGAGGTGCCGCCGGGGTGCTACCTCGTTATGGCCACGTGGTCACCGAGCGCCGGGGACCCACACCGGCTCGGTAACCACCTCACGCATCTGCAGGTCGTACGGGTCAACTGCGATGATCACGCTTGCGTGACGCTCTTCCCACCCACGGCGCACTTCTGCGGCACGTGGTTCCAGATCGCCCTGGGTACCTTGGTCCGGCTGGGCGACCTCGATCGCGACATCGCCGAGCGGGCCATCGGAGTCATCGGGGACGTGCTGCAGCGGCTGCCGCAACCCCCGGACCCGCTGACCGAGGCGACCGCGAGGCTGGTGCGGCGCGACGCCGCCGCCTGAGTCAATGCCCGGAACCGCCGATGACGGCACGGCGGCGGCGGAACGATGGTTCACCGCCGCCGGCCAGGACGACCCGTACGCGAGGTACCGGCGACTGCGCGAGATCACTCCGGTGCTCTACGACCTGCGGCTGGACACCTTTTTCGTCCTACGCCATCGCGACTGCGCCGCCGTGCTGCGCGACCCTGACATCCGGACACCGGACCCAGCCTGGCTGGACGTTCGCGAGCCCGGCTGGCGTGAACACTCAGCGGCGGTGTTCCTCTACAACTCGCTGCTACGGCGCAATCCGCCCGATCATGCCCGCCTGCGGCGGATCCTTCGCGACGCGCTGCCGGTTAGCCCGAACCTCGAATCGGTCGTCGATCGTGCGCTCGACACGCTCGCCCAGCGCGGCGCCGTCGGCTCGGTGGTCGATCTGCAGACCGTCGTCGCGACGCCTGTGCCGCTGACGGTGATCAGCGATCTCCTCGGAGTGCCGCAAGCGGACCGGCGGTGGCTGGCCTCAACAGTCGACAACCTGGTCGCGGTACTGGACCCGCTCTTGGCGCCAGCGGTACGCGACCGCGCCGACCAGGCCGCGGATCGCCTCGGGAGCTACTTCTCCGAACTGATCGAGGAGCGATCCGAGCACCCGCGTGGCGATGTGGCCTCCACGCTGGCCGCAGCGGCCCGGATCGGCAGGCTTCGGACCGGCGAGGCCCACGACGCGTTACTGCTGCTGTTCGCCGCAGGCAACGAGACCACTTCGGGCCTGATCGGCAACGCCCTTCATGCGGTGCTGCGCGGCGAGCACAGGTCAGCCGATCCGGCGGCACTCATCGCCGAGACGCTGCGCTGGGACTCTCCAGTGCAGCTCACCGAGCGTGTCGCCAGCCGCACTTGCCGCATTGGCGAGGTGACGGTTCCGGCGGGAGCGGACATCACGCTGGTGCTGGGGTCGGCGAACCGTGACCCGCAGCGATTCCCGGCGCCGGACCGGTTCGATCCCGCCCGCACGGACCGCGACGCCTTGAGCTTTGGAGCAGGCCCGCACTACTGTCTCGGCGCCGCGTTGGCCCAGCAGTTGGCGATAGTCCTGCTCAGGCGATTCCTCGCGCGCTTTCCCAAGGCTCGCCTTGCGGGGGAGGCGACGCGGCGACCGAGTCCGACCTTGCGCGGCTTCACGAGCCTGCCGGTGGTCCTCGACGGCTGAGATGCCAGGGGTAGCCCCGAAGCGGCGGGTGCGGTCCGCAAGTGACCGTGAGGGACACCGACCACTTTCGGAGGTTCATCATGACCACTTTTCCGCCCAAGTCGAACGAGGCCGACGCCCGACAACGGGGGACGCGCGCGTTCTTCTTCGGTCTGTTCCTGGACGTCGCAGTCGCCGTCGTGCTCGTGCTGAGTACCAGCCTCACCGATCTGCAGTGGACCAGGGAGTACTGGATCGCACTCGGGCTGTCAGCCGCGAAATCCGTGCTGCAGGCGATCGTCACCTATCTCGCGCGCAAGCTCATCCCGCCGAAATGACCGCGAAGGACGGCATCATGAGAACCCCTCGGACTCTGTTGCTAATTGTGGTGCTCACTGTGCTCCTCGCTGGAGGCTGCTCATCCGACACTCCGCACGAAGGGTCTTCGCCGGTCGTTCCGCGGACAGCTCAGGGCAGGCTGCCGACGCCACATCAGCCGGTTCCCGACACCTCCGATGCGGCCTGGGCGGACGCCCTGCTCGCCGACGCGACACGGGGTGGCGAGGCGGACATGTCAGTGCTCAGTTCCGATCAGCTCCGGCAGTTCGATGTGGAATTGCCTGACCTTGCCTGCTGCATCCAGTCGGTGGCGCGGCAGTTGACCGCCGTGAACCCGGCCTGGGGCGTCACGCCGGCCGCGATCGAGCACTTCCTGTCCGACTGGTGCAACATCGGCGTCCGCCACTCGTTGGGCCGCCTGTTCGCCACGATCCCGGGTGCGGACCTCAGCGCGCTGCCAGCACTCAACCAGCTGATTAGCCTCATTCGCCGGACATGCCGCTACCAGCCGGCCCAACTGGACTGGACAAGCGGCCAGTTTCTCAGGTTCACCGCAGGCAACCAAACCGTGGCGACACCTCGGCCGCCGGCTCCGCCGGCTGAACGCTCTGGTGCTCTGCGGGCTACTTTCAGCGCCATCTGCACCGGTCTCAACGAGGGCCTGACCGGCTGGCTGGCGGGAAGATTGCGCAGCGCCAAGGGCAACGTCTTCGTCACGATCGCCCTGGAGGCCGCCTTCACTTTCTGTCCCAGCATCATCGACCGCGTTGTGCCCCGTTGATGCGTCGCGCCCATTAGCGAGGGCCAGCCAGGGAATCCCCGGAAGCGCTCCACAGCGACCGGAGTGAATCGTGAATACCGACTCGCGGCAATCGTGAGTACGACAACTGAGGAGGACCCATGGCTAACTACGACGCGGTGCTCGGTACGGACGAACTCGCTTTGAACGAGTTCGTCCGGACCGTGTACGACGCCGCCCACGACCGCCTGCTCAAGGGAACCGTGCCCGTCTCCCTGCCGCCACTTACCGTGACCGCGATCGAGTACGACATCGCGTCGGCTCCGGTTGTCGCGCTACGCCCCTCGGCGCTGGTGCGGCAACACCGCGAGGAGCAGCTACGGCAGCTCGCCGGGCTCACCGACCAGGACATCGTAGCCGGGGCGGCGGCCGAGTCGCGCGCGTCGTTCGAGCTGACCGTGGATCGGTTGGTTGCCGTCGTCCACTACGCCGGCGACCCCGAGCCGACCCAGATCGAGGCATCCGTACGTGCAGGTCTGCAGCTGATCGTGGTGTCCGGCGGCGTCATGACGCCGGACCTCGTCACCCTGACAATCAACATACCGGACAACCCCGATCTGGCCGAGATCGTCAACCGCGGTCTGGGGCCGGAGCTGATCCGGCTGATCGAGCAGAACTTCCTGTTTCCCATTCAGATCCCGCCGATCGGCCTGGGTAACCTGCAGGTCGCATCGCCCGTCGTCGCCACTGGCGACGGCCGCCTGCTCGCCACCACCTCCGTGCTACCCGAGCAGCCGGATCCGGCTCCGCTGGCCGGCGGATGGCCCGACGGCACAGTCTTTGTTGCGGTCCTGCCAAAGGTCCTCAATGGCCTCCTCAACGAGGCCACGGCCGGACAGGAGATCACCGGTCACTGGGAGAAGCGGTTCGACTTCTTCCTTTTCTCGATCACGCTGAAGGCCGACTTCCGTGCCCGGATCTCGGAAATCTCAATCGAGCTTGTGCCCGGCCAGAAAGGCCAACTGCACGGCGCAGCCCGGGTCGACGTGGACGTGCACTTCTGGGCGAAGAACCTCACCTCATTCAGCGCGACCGGCGTCGCCCGACCGACGGTACACGCGACGGCAGCGGTCAACGCCGCCAACGAGGTGACGGTCGATCTGGACAGCATCGACGCCATCAGCTTCGACCTCGACTTCAAGGGCGTGCCGGCGATCCTCGACAACCTCCTCGAGACCATCGTCAACGGCATGGCGCCGCTGATCATCGCGGCCGTCCGCGGCGAGGTCGCCAAGCTGCCCCCGCAGCCGGTCACCCAGATCCCGGAGCTGCCGATCGTGCTCGACGGTACCACGCTTGTCGTCACGCTAAAAAACGTCGCTCTCACGACACTGACCACCCCGGACGGCAAGCCGTGCCTAGCGGCAACCGGCGGCGCGGCAGTCCAAGTGAATCCGCAAACGGTCAAGCACACGCTCGTACGAGCGGCCTGACCAGGGAGTAGGGGATCAGCCAACTGGTGCGTGCGATCGTGGCGCGACGTCCCGATCGTGCTGCCCCGCCACACGACATGCGCAAGCCGAGACCGGGACATGCCGGGACGGGTGCCGATCAGTCGGTGTCCCGGTCCGGGACGTGTCCCGGTTCCGGAGGGTGCTGTCCCGCATTTCGTCGAGTGTTTGGGAGCGCGACCCCGGCGTATCGCAGCGCTGGATCTGGAGTGTGCCCCGTTCACGCTGGGTGCGTCGCTGCCCGAACCCGGTAGGGCAACCATTCGGCATGCTGCGTTTCGTTTTCGGTGTTTGCGGGTCCAGTGTGGACCCACCAACACGAAGGACACTTGACCGGAGCGCGCTAACAATCCGCTCACAGCGGAGATCGACTCCAGGTGGACTCGGAAGCATGACACCACACCGGTCAGCACACAGCGGTGTTAATATGAGGAGGTCAATTGGATGTGAAGGCATAGGCCGACACGAGGCAACACTCCATAGTGGAACCGTTCCCACGCCCCTGGGGGTCAAGGGGTCGTCGGTTCGAATCCGGCCGTCCCGACTTTGTAAAATGCCAGCTCAGCTGGCATTTTTGTTTGATGGACGTGGATGTGCTGATCGTGTCCTGACACTTGATTTTGCCCGTACGGCCATACGGTTGGCGCGTTTTCGCTGCTGGATGCCGTTGTGATCGGTGGCTCGGCCGTTAGCGAACGGGTCCGGGCCGCCTCACACCGGGGTCGTGGAGATCGGTGCAGATGTGGTCTGAGCAGGTCTTATGTCCCGTGGTGGTTGTGGTGCGAGCTCGCGAGACGGCCCCTTTACTCGGTTACGCGCGTTGTGGTCGACACAGCGTCCACTGTCGACGATCGTGACACGTCAACGACACGTACGCGCGTACGGTGTCGTCCTGTGTCTGATCGATTCGGCTGTTGGTATACCGCGAAGCATGGCCCGAGCCCCGGGCTGTCTTGATGTTCTTCTAACTAGCGTTGCACTCTGTTTCGAAATCTGTCAACCTAGGCACATGTCTAAACAGACTGCTCTCGCCGTGACCGACCTCTCCGCCGGCGCGGTCTGCTGCCAGCCGCTCAGCGAGCAACGCATCCCCGCCGAGACCGCCGCGGTGCTCGCCCCGGCGTTCAAGGCACTCGGCGACCCGGTCCGGCTCCAGCTGATGTCGATGATCGCCTCAGCGCCAAGCGGCGAGATCTGCGTTTGCGACCTCACCCCTTCCTTCACTCTCAGCGGCCCCACGATTTCGCACCACCTCAAGACCCTCCGCGACGCCGGCCTCGTCGAGGCCGAACGCCGCGGCACCTGGGTCCACTACCGAGCCCGCCCCGGCCTAATGACCCAGCTCGCCGCCCTGCTAGCCGTGCACGAGCCTGCGGCGAGCTAGTACGGCGGCGGATCGCTCGGCGTCGTCGCGCCGGTCGGACTTTGTCATAGGGGCAGTGGGGTTGGTGTAGATGTCGGCCACTTAGGAGCAACCGCCTACGTTTCTGCGCTGAGCCCTTGTTTCTACAGTCCCGGCTGCGGGGCGATGCGGACACAGTCGGCCACGGCTGCGGCGTTGTCGGCGGCGAGGGCGCGGGTGAGGCTGACGAGCTCGCCGACTCTGGGGTCGGTGACCCGATAGAAGGTTCGCCGTCCGGATCGGCGGGCGGTGAGGTAGCCGCAGTCGGCTAGGCAGGCCAGGTGGGTGGAGACTCTGCTCTGCGCGAGCCCGACGTGTTCCACGCACTCGCCCACGGTGTGCTCCTCATGTAGGAGGTATTCGAGGAGCCGCAGCCGGGTCGGGTCGCCCAAAGCCCGGAAGAACTTGGCCACCACGCCGACGCCTTCGTCGTCGTGGGGTAGTAGCAGCGCGACCGGGTGTGCCTCGCCTAATTGGGCCATACCCGCGCCTCCACTCCGTATCGATCCGTAGGATCGCATGATAGCATCAGATGCGATTGATCCGGATGACCGGATGGGTTGTGGAGGTGTGGGCGAGGTGGCCAAGAGGTACGACCTGGCGGTCGTGGGTTCGGGTGCCGCCGGATTCGCCGCAGCGATCAGCGCGCGCAGGTACGGCGCTTCGGTGGTAATGATCGAAGCCGGCACAGTCGGTGGCACCTGCGTCAACACCGGCTGCGTGCCGTCGAAGGCGCTGCTCGCGGCAGCTCACGTCAGGCAGGTTGCCGCCACCGCCGACCGGTTTCCGGGCATCAGCGCCGGCGTCGGCCGCGTGGAGTTCGAGGAGCTGGTTTTCGGCAAGGACGCCCTGGTCGCGGGGATGCGGTCGGACAAGTACATCAATCTGGCTGGCCGGTACGGGTGGGAGATAGTCGCGGGAGTGGCGCGGTTCGCCGGCACGCGACGAGACCCGGTGCTGGACGTCCAGCTCGACAGCGGCGGCGTGCATCGCATCGAGGCTGGCCAGTATCTGGTCGCAACCGGGTCGGCGCCGACCGCGCCATCCATTGACGGTCTCGCCGAGGCCGGCTATCTGACGTCCACGACCGCGATGGATCTGGCTCAGTTGCCAGGATCGATGGTGGTGGTCGGGGGCAACGCGATCGGTCTTGAGCAAGCGCAACTCTTCGCCCGACTGGGCACGCAGGTGACGGTCGTCGAGGCGCTGGACCGGCTGGCGCCGTTCGACGAACCAGAGGCCTCAGTGGCGATCGAGTCGATCCTCGCCGATGAAGGCATCACCGTGTACACCGGTGCGCCGGTTACCAAGGTGTGGCGCGACAACGGCCAAGTGGTTGTGGCCTTGCCCGCCGGACAGGTACGGGCAGATGAAATCCTTGGGGCCACGGGCCGACGGCCGGTCACCGCCGGATTGAACCTCGATCGGGTCGGTGTGGCGACCGGCGCGTGGGGTGAGATCGTGGTTGACGACGAATTGCGCACGACGAATCCGCGCGTGTGGGCAGCTGGCGACGTGACCGGGGCGCCTCAGTATGTGTACGTGGCCGCCCACCACGGCGATGTCGCCGCTGGCAATGCCCTTACCGGCGCCGGCCGTACCGTGGACTACGCCCACCTCCCGCGAGTGATTTTCACCAGCCCCGCCATCGCCGCCGCCGGAATGACGGAGGCCCAAGCCGTCGAGGCCGGGTACAACTGCGACTGCCGAGTCCTGCCTCTGGAGTACATGCCGCGGGCAGTGGTCAATCGGGACACCCGAGGCATGGTCAAACTGGTCGTAGACGCCGACACAGGCCGCTTGCTCGGCGTACACGCCGTGGCCGAAGCGGCCGGGGAACTGGCTGCCGCCGGCGTGTATGTCCTCGCGGCGGGCATGACGGTGCGGCAGGTTGCCGAGATGTGGTCCCCCTACCTGACGGCTGCGGAAGGCTTGAAGCTCGCCGCGCAGGCGTTTACCCGCGATGTTGCCGACCTGTCCTGCTGCGCCGTCTGACATCGAAGGCGAATCGATGAACGATAGGGATGTTCGATGAACCGGCGTGAGGGCGGTTCCGTGCCGGCCGTCGCCGGTGCCGGCGCGGCGATGGTGGCGTGCTGTGCCGTCCATCTGCTCGTTCTCGCCGGTGTCCTGGCCGGCGTATCCGGGATTGCGGTCGGCGGGCTTGAGGCGGCGGCCGGCGTGACGGCCGGCGCTGCTGTGTCGGGCGCGGTGCTGCTGCGCCGCCGCGTCCGCCGTTCGCGGGCGGCAGGCGTGGGGGAGGGGAGTAACGACGCCGTGTCAGGGCGGTGCCGAAATACTCACGGAACGGGCACGGGGACCTGCTGACCGCCGTGTTCTTGTACGGCAATCCTTGAGCGCTATTCAGAACGTCTGATCGTCCACTGTGGTCAGGGCCACGGGTGTCACTACAGGTGACGGCGGCCGCCCCGGTGTAGATCACCTGGGTTGTGTGGACCAAAGAGATCAACGAGGGGCAGCCGCCGCGCTGTCAGGCTATGACCGGACTACGCGGCG
>NZ_BSDI01000039.1 GCF_027923225.1 Phytohabitans aurantiacus | reverse complement strand
AACCGTCAGACAGTCCGAAACCTAGGCCAGGCAACGGCGTGCCCCAATCACCAACCCGACCCCAACCCACACATCGGGGCGAAGAGCCGTGCATACGCCCTTGATCGACGACCCGGGCGTGGCGACACGCCGGCCCGGCCCGGCCTGGGGGCGAGGGCGTGGGGACGCGGAGGGTGAGGCCGCGGGAGCAGCGGTATGGACCGCGGCGGGCGTCGCGGTAGCCCGATTGGTCTTTTAGCTGAGTGCCTGGACCGCGAACGGGGTCAGCAGGCGCACGATGTCCTTGACGGTCGCGTCGGGGGTGCCGGTCGGCGCGGTGACGTGGCTGATCGCCAGCCGCACGATCGACCCGGCGAACAGCCGGGCGTCGTCGGCCTGGATCTGCGGCCACAGTTCGGCGATGACGTCGGTGAGCGCGCGTTCGGCGACCTGGATGACGGGCAGGCCCTGCGTGGTCACCAGCGGCAGGAGCTCGTCGCCGGCGTGGCCTTGCAGGATCGCCTTGACCATCACGCTGTCGGCCGCGCCGGTCAGGAACGCGTCGAGCCCCGCCTCGATCGCGGCGAGCGGGTCGTCGGCCCGGCCGCGAACGGCGTCGACGACGGTGCCGAGGAACAGTTCGGTCTCGCTCAGCACGTACGCCTGCGCCAGTGCGTCGCGGGAGCCGTAGAGCTGGTAGAGGGTCTGGCGGCTGACGCCGGCCCGGTCGGCGACGTCGGCCATGCGGGTGGCTTCCCAGCCCCGGTCCCGGATCAGCTCCTCGACCGCCCGCAGGATGGACTCCCGCATCGCGACGCGGGCCCGATCGACGTAGCGCTGCCGGCCGGGAGCAGGCGTCACTGTGGACTTCCGGAGAGTTGGGAACCCGCCAGCCGGGCGCGCGCGGGCGGATGGACGTTGGCGAGGCTCAGATCGCCGCCGTAGTGGGCGAGCACGCGATGGTCCATGACCCGTCGCCACAGTGGAGGAATCAGCGCCACGACGATCATCGTCGCATAGCCGGCCGGAAGCTGCGGGGATGTGTCGAACGAGCGCAGCACCTGGTAGCGCCGGGTGGGGTTGGCGTGGTGGTCGCTGTGGCGCTGCAGCTGGTATAGGAAGATGTTGGTGGTCAAGCGGTTGCTGTTCCAGCTGTGCCGCTCGTCGACCTTCTCGTACCTGCCGGCCGCGTTGCGCTGCCGCGCCAGGCCGTAGTGTTCCAGGTAGTTGACCACCTCGAGCAGCGAGAACCCCCAGACCGCCTGCGCGACAAGGAACGGCAGCACGCCCGGTCCGAACGCGACAGTGAGCGCGGCGAACAGCACGGCGGTCATCAGCCAGGCGTTGAGCACGTCGTTGCGCGGTGTCCATGGTGAGCGCCGCCGCACGGTGAAGCGGTTGGTCTCCATGTGCCAGGCCGACCGCAGGCTGCCCAGCACCGTTCGCGGCCAGAAGCGCCAGAAACTTTCGCCGATCCGCGCGCTCGCCGGGTCTTCGAAGGTGGCGACCCGCGTGTGGTGGCCGCGGTTGTGCTCCACATAGAAGTGGCCGTACGCCGTCGGCGCCAGCGCGATCTTCGACAGCCAGCGCTCGACGCTCTCCCGCTTGTGCCCCAGCTCGTGCGCGGTGTTGATGGCGATGCCGTTGACCGTGCCGACCGCCGACAGCAGCCCGAGCCGCCCGACCCAGTCCAGGCCACCGGCCCGCCACTGCCAGGCGCCGAGGACCAGGGCGCCGAACTGCAAGGGCAGGTACAGGTAGGTCAGCCACCGGTAGTACCGGTCGTCCTGCAGCTGCTTGACGACCTCGTCGGGTGGGTTGCCGACGTCGTCGCCGCCCGCCACATCCATGATCGGGATCACGACGAAGACGAGCACCGCGGTCAACCACCACCAGCCGCCGTCGCCGGTCTGTCGCACGAGGCCGAAGCTCAGGAACGGCAGGATCGGCACCACGATCGCCGAGGGCCACAGGTATCGACGACCGTCTCGCCAGGACGTAGTCATGTCATGACGGTGGCACACATCAATTCCGTTGACAAGAACCTTGTTTGTGTCAACTGCACTTACATACGATCGCCTCATGTCCACACGACCCTCGCCGCCCTGGCACGGTGCCCTCTTCACAGCGGCGCTTTTCGCCAGCGCCGCCTGGCTGCTGGTCTACACGCTGCTGTCGGTGGGTCCGGTGGAAGCGCTCGGCGCGTGGAACTACGTGGGCGTTGTCGCCCTTACCCTCGGCGCTTCGATCGTCGCCGCCTTCTGGCGTGGAAACTTTCCCGACTAAGCACCCAATTCGCCACCTAAAGCGCATCCATTGACGTGAATCTAGGAAAGGCGTACGGTCCCGTCACAGAAACTTTCGCTGCGGGAGCCATGCAGCGTTCGCGGATTCAGGGCAAGCGTCCGCGAGCCCCCCATCAGGACTACTGGAGGGTTCATGTCTTCTGTCGCACTACCGCGCCGGCTGCTGGCCGTCGCCGCAATGGCCCTGATCGCGCTGACCGCCCTACTGATCGACGCCCGGCCCGCCGACGCCCACGGGTCGGCGATCGACCCGCCGTCGCGCCACTACGGCTGCGCCACCCGGTGGGTGGACTGGCTGAATCCGGCCATGAAGGTCCAGGACCCGATGTGCTGGCAGGCGTACCAGGCGAACCCGGCCGCGATGTGGACCTGGAACGGCCTGATCCAGGACAACGTCAACAACGACCACCAGGCGCGCGTGCCGGACGGCCATCTGTGCGGCGGCGGTGACGACACGTACGCCGCCCTGGACAACCCCGGCCTCTGGCGCGCCCAGAACGTCAACAACACGTTCAGCTGGACCATGCACGACCAGGCCCGCCACGGCTCGGCGTACATCCGCATCTACGTCACCAAGCAGGGCTTCAACCCGGTCACCCAGCGGCTGCGCTGGAGCGACCTGGAACTGGTCAAAGACACCGGCGCGTTCCCGGACTCGGGGTGGCCCACGAGGCCCAACGACCCGCTGCTCAACGGTGTCGACTATGGACCGTTCCAGATCAGCGCGCCCGGACGGACCGGCCGGCACATCGTGTACGCCGTCTGGCGCGCCGGCCACGCCGACCAGAACTACTACATGTGCTCGGACGTGCGGTTCCCCGGCGGCCCGCCGGACCCGACCACCCCGCCGCCGACGCCCGCGCCGAACGCCGGCTGCTCGGCCACGTACGCCCTCACCAGCCAGTGGAACGGCGGCTACCAGGGCGAGGTCAAGGTGACCGCCGGTTCGAGCCCGGTCACCGGCTGGGCGGTCACCCTGCGCTTCCCCGACGGGCAGACGATCGGCCAGATCTGGAACGCCTCGGTCACCCCGGACGGCGGCACCTGGACCGCCCGAAACGTCAACTACAACGGCAACCTCGCCGCCGGCGCGAGCACGACCTTCGGCTTCGTCGGTCAGTGGCTCGGCACGAACGGCGCCCCCACCTTGAGCTGTACGGCAACGAGCTGAGGAGTCATTCGTGAGTGTGGAAGGCATACGAAGGACCCGGTGGCGGCTCAGCGCCCTCGCCGGTGGCGTGGTCGCGCTGCTGGTGGCCGGGATGGCCATGGCGGTCAACGCCCAGGCCGCGGCCGGTTGCCGGGTGGCGTACTCGACGACGTCCCAATGGCCCGGTGGCTTCACCGCCAACGTCGGCGTGACCAACCTCGGCGACCCCGTCAACGGCTGGAGTCTGGTGTGGACGTTCCCGTCCGGCCAGCGCGTCACCCAGGCGTGGAACGCCACGGTCACCGCCTCCGGAAATCAGCACACCGCGGTGAACGCCAGCTACAACGCGGCGATCGCCACGAACGCCACGGTCTCGTTCGGCTTCAACGGCTCGTGGTCGGGCACCAACACGGCACCCACGTCGTTCGCGCTCAACGGCGTCGCCTGTACCGGCAACGTGGGCGGCACGACGTCGCCGACCGTGTCGCCCTCGGTGTCGCCGTCATCGTCCCCCTCGGCCTCGCCGTCGACGTCTCCGCAGCCGCCGGGCAACCCGATGGCGACGGTGGCGGCGATGCAGCCGGGCTGGAACCTGGGCAACACGCTCGACGCGATCCCCGACGAGACGGCCTGGGGCAACCCGCTGACCACGCAGGCGCTGCTGCGGCACGTGCGATCGCAGGGGTATCGGAGCATCCGGCTCCCGGTGACCTGGAGCAACCACCACGGCCCGGCACCCGCGTACACCATCGACGCGACGTGGCTCAACCGGGTACGCCAGATCATCGACTGGTCGCTACAAGAAGACCTCTACGTGCTGGTGAACCTCCATCACGACTCCTGGCAGTGGATCAACACGTATCCCAGTGACCGCGCGAACGTGATGGAGCGGTACCGGGCACTGTGGACGCAACTGTCCACATCGTTGCGTGGCTACTCCGGCAGGGTGCTGTTCGAGAGCATCAACGAACCGCAGTTCGCCAACGTCACCGACGACCAGGCGTACCCGCTGCTGAACGAGCTCAACGTCGAGTTCGTGCGCATCGTGCGCCAGTCGGGCGGCAACAACGCGACCCGGGTACTCGTGCTGCCCACCCTGTTCACCAACGCCGACCAGCCCAAGCTGGACGCGCTGAACGCCACGTTCAACCAGCTGAACGACCCCAACCTCGCCGCGACCGTCCACTTCTACGGATGGTGGCCGTTCAGCGTCAACATCGCCGGCGGCACCCGATACGACTCCAATGTGGAGCAGGACCTGACCGGTACCTTCGACCGGGTCCAGAACGCGTTCGTCAACCGCGGGATACCCGTCATCGTCGGCGAGTGGGCGCTGCTCAACTGGGACCACAACCGGCCCGGCGTCATCGAGCGCGGCGAGTTCCTGAAGTTCCTCGAAGCGGTCGGCTACCACGCCCGGATCAGAAACCTCACCACGATGGTGTGGGACGCCGGCCAGTTCCTGAACCGCAACACCTTGCAGTGGCGCGACCAGGGCGTGTACGAGATGTTCAAGGCGAGCTGGACGACCCGCTCCGGCACCGCCTCGTCGGACCAGGTCTACGTGCCCCGCGGCACCGCCATCACCAGCAAGTCGCTCAGCCTCAACCTCAACGGCACGACGTTCCGCGGGCTGTGGCAGGGCAACACGCAGCTGGCCAACGGCGCCGACTACACCGTGTCCGGGGCGACGCTCACGCTCACCGCGGCGGCCCTGACGCGACTGGCCGGCAACCGCGCCTACGGGGTGAACGCCACCATCGAGGCGCGCTTCTCCACCGGCGTGCCGTGGCAGATCAGCGTCATCAGCAACGACCCGCCGACACAGGCCGGCGCCTCGGGAACGACAAGTTCGTTCACGATCCCGACCCAGTTCCGCGGTGACCAGCTGGCCACCATGGAGGCCAGGTACGCCGACGGCACGCCCGCCGGACCGGCCAACTGGACCACCTACAAGGAGTTCTGGCAGCACTTCCAGCCGGACTACAACGCCAACACGATCATCCTGAAGCCCGAGTTCTTCGCCGAGGTCAACGACGGGCGCGTCACTCTCACCTTCCACTTCTGGAGCGGCGCGACGACCACGTACTTCATCACCAGGTCCGGCACCACGGTGACCGGCGGCACCACCTAAACCCGAACGGCCGCTCGGCCCGGGGGTGGGTCCCGGGCCGAGCGGCTCCATCTGGCGGGCAACGTTCCCCGGGATCCTCCTCCAGGAAGGACCCTTGTCCAGGCCATCGACAGCCACCTATAGTGGGCAACGTTTTCCACGCAGGGAGGATCGATGAAACGGTTATGGACGATCGGATCCGTCGCCGCGCTCCTGTGCGGCGCCAGCGTCGCGGTGGCGCTGGAGGCCGCCGCGGCTGACAACCCGTACCAGCGGGGTCCGGACCCCACCCCACAGAGCATCTCGGCGACGACCGGGCCGTTCGCCACCGCGTCGGTCACCGTGCCGCGCCAGGGCAACTTCGGCGGCGGCGTGATCTACTACCCGACCGACACCAGCCAGGGCACCTTCGGCGCGGTCGCCATCTCCCCCGGCTTGAACGGCACCTGGCCCGGCATCGCGTGGCTGGGGCCCAGGCTCTCCTCGCAGGGGTTCGTCGTGTTCGGCATCGACACGCTCGGGCTCAACGACAGCACCGCGAGCCGCGGCTCCCAGCTGCTGGCGGCGCTGGACTACCTGACGCAGACCAGCTCGGTACGCACCCGGGTCGACGCCAGCCGGCTCGCCGTGGCCGGGCACTCCATGGGCGGTGGCGGCGCCTTCGAAGCGGTGCTCCGGCGCCCCACGCTCAAGGCGTCGATCCCCAACGCGCCGTTCTTCCCGGGCAGCGCCGCCAACGTCCGGGTGCCGACGCTGATCACCGCGATGCAGAACGACAGCCTGGTGGGGCAGAACCGCAACGCCTACAACGGGATCCCGGCCGGCGTCGAGAAGGCGTACATCGAACTCGCCGGCGCGGGCCACAACCAGATCGGGCAGCCGACCACCGCGATCGCGCGCAACTGGATCCCCTGGCTGAAGATCTTCGTGGACAACGACGCGCGCTACCACCAGTTCTTCTGCCCGACGACGAACATGTCCGGGCTGTCGCAGTACCTCAACACCTGCCCGCTGACCAGCGCGACACCGCCCACCTCCAGCCCGTCGGCCGGGCCGACCACGCCCGGGCCGACCGGGCCGCCGCCCGGCGGCGCGTGCGCGGCCACCTACCAGACCGTCAACACCTGGTCCGGCGGCTACCAGGGCGAGATGACGGTGCGGGCCGGGAACTCGGCGATCAACGGCTGGACCGTCCGCTGGACCATGGGCGGCGGCCAGATCAGCCAGGTCTGGAACGGCACGCTGGTCACCGGCAGCGGCGCGGCCGCGGTGCGAAACGCCCCCTACAACGGCGCCTTGGCGGCGGGCGCGACCACCACGTTCGGCTTCATCAGCAGCGGCACCCCATCCGCCACGTCCCTCACCTGCGCCACCCCATAGACACCCCGCCCCGCCCGTGCCGCCCGCGCTGCGCCGCCCCGCGCGGCCGGCGGCCGGCCAGCCCGCCGATCAAGGGCGAATGCACGTGGTTCGATCTCTTTTCCGCGTGCATTCGCCCTTGATCCACGCACATGGCCTTGATCGACAGCCCTTCGCGGGACAAGGACAAGCCCAGAACCAGGACCGAAATCCGAGCTACCGCGACGCCCGCCGCGCACAAGACCGCCGCTCCCGCGGCCTCACCCACCGCGTTCCCACAACCCGCGGCCGTGACCGGTCGGCGTGGCGACGGCGAGCGGCGAGCGTGACCACACGCGGAGGGTGAGGCCGCGGGAGCAACGGCCTCGGCCACGACGACCGTCGCGGTAGCTCGGATTCGCTAGGGCTCGCGCGTCAGCGCAGGGAGTCGATGTCGATCACGAACCGGTACCGGACGTCGGAGGACAGCACCCGCTCGTACGCGTCGTTGACGGCGTCGGCGTCGACGACCTCGACCTCGGGGGCGATGCCGTGCTCGGCGCAGAACTCCAGCATCCGCTGGGTCTCGGCGATGCCGCCGATGCTCGATCCGGCGAACGAGCGCCGGTTGTTGAACAGCGAGAACACCCGCACCGGCAGCGGCTCCGGCGGGGCGCCGACGTTGACCATGGTGCCGTCCAGTCGCAGCAGGCCCAGGTAGGCGCCGACGTCGATCGACGCGCTGACCGTGTTGATGATCAGGTCGAAGGTGTTGGCGAGGGCCTCGAACGTCGCCGGGTCACTGGTCGCCTGGTAGTCCTCGGCGCCGAAGCGCAGCCCGTCGTCCTTCTTGCCGAGCGTCTGCGACAGCACGGTCACCTCGGCGCCCATCGCGACCGCGATCTTGACCGCCATGTGGCCCAGGCCACCCATGCCGACCACGGCGACCTTCGTGCCCGGGCCGGCCTTCCAGTGCGCCAGCGGCGAGTACGTGGTGATCCCCGCGCACAGCAACGGGGCGACCGCCTCATGCGGGATGGCGTGGGGCACCCGCAGCACGAAGTCTTCGTCGACCACGACGTGCGTCGAATACCCGCCCTGGGTCACGGTGCCGTCGCGGTCGACGCTGGCGTAGGTGCCCACATTGCCCTGCAGGCAGTACTGCTCCTGCCCGGCGCGGCAGTTCGCGCACTCGCGGCACGAGTTGACCATGCAGCCCACGCCGACCCGGTCGCCGACCGCGTGCCGGGTGACATCGGCACCGACCTCGGTGACGTGCCCGACGATCTCGTGGCCGACCGTGAGCGGATACGGCACGGCACCCCACTCGCCGCGCACCGTGTGGATGTCGGAGTGGCAGATCCCGGCATAGCTGATCTCGATCAGCACATCGCGCGGCCCGAGATCACGCCGCTCGATCGTGGTGCGCACGAGCGGCTCGGTGGCGGACGGCGCGGCGATGGCGTTGACGGTAAGAATGATGGCCTCCGGTATATCGCTGAACTACGGCCAGTATGCCGGCCGGCATCCCGCGAAACGGGCATCAGGCGCGGTTCTCCCAGAACAGCCTCTCCGCCCGGTCGGGGTCGTCGACGATCCGGCATTCGGCGTCGAGCCACATCGTGGCGCGGCTCCTCGTCGTATAGGCGGGCCAGGTGGGCACGCCCCTCGCATGTGGACGTCCCGTGCGGGCGAAGCCCGCCCACAGTCCGCTCATGTGCCGCGCGGTCGCCAACCGCCCCGGCGACTGATCCGCGTAGAGGAAGAAGTCGAGGTTCTTGTCGGTGTTGGCAAACTTGAGATTGATGTCCGACGCGTGCGGCGAGCCGAGCGGAAAATTGGTGCCCGGGACCAGGGTCGGGTTCTGGTAGGCGAGCTGGTACATGTACACGGGCGCGGCGCGCTGCGCCACCTTGGCCTCCGCGATCCTTATCGCGTCCCGCCAGATGGGCGACGTCGTGATCGCGAAGTAGAGCTGCGCCGGCGTCGCGCCCGGCCTCGACGCCTGGAAGGTCCTGATGACCCGGTCAAGTTCGGCGCCCTGATACGTGGTGCTCAACCTCGTACGCAGGCCAGCCTCGTCGATACTGAAGATGTCACGCGGCCCGAAGAGGCTGAAGAACACCGTTTCGTCGCGGCATGTCCCGCACATCAGCGGCTTGCCGGCGGAGAAGGGTGCGACGCCATCGGCGAACGGGTGCCGCGGGATCACGCTGCCATCGACAAAGGCGCCAAAGCCGGGCAGCGGGTCGGGGTCGCCCCAGGGCGCGACCCCGTTCGCGGCTTCGGACTGCTGGATCTCCAGCAACCGCTCCGCCGGAATCTCGCGCAACCGCGGAATGTCCCCTATGGACAATCCCAGCAGCTCCAGCGTGCGCCTGGCCCGAGCGGTCGCGCCTTGGCGGGTGGGGAAGCGTAACGGCGCGGCGCTTTCGATCGAAGCCTTGTGAAACAACGGCGCGGCGGCCGGCATGGTGTAAATGGCCGCGGTCTTGGCGCCGCCGCCACTCTCGCCCCAGACCATGATGTTTTTGGGGTCGCCCCCGAAGTGCTCGATATTCTCCCGCGTCCAGCGCAGCGCCGCGAGAATGTCCAGCATCCCCTGATTGGCGGCGTAGTCACCACCGGCCAGATCGCCCAGAAACAGGTAACCCAACATGCCCAGCCGGTGGTTTGATTCGACCACCACGACGTCGTACAGCTGGGCCAGATGCGTGCCATCCTGCCCGGTAGCGGAACCGGAGCCGATCATGTAGCCGCCGCCGTGGTTGTAGAACATCACCGGCCGCCGCTCGCAGTCCGCGGCCGGGGTCCAGATGTTGAGGTAGAGGCAGTCTTCGGAGGGCGCCGGCATCCGGCCGTTGCCGTTAGGCCCCATCTCGTTGCCGGCCACCTGAAACGCCGGATTGGGAAAACTCACCGCTTCGCGCACCCCGGACCAGGGCCGGAGCGGCCTCGGCGCCTTGAACCGGAGCTCGCCAAGCGGCGGCGTAGCGTAGGGCACGCCGAGAAACTTGACGATCCCGTCCTCGCGCCTCCCCCGCACCCTCCCGTAGCGCGTCGCCGCCTCGTCCGTTCTCCCCGCGCCCCGCGCCACCGCCGGAAACACCGCCGGCACACTCATCCCGGCCGCCACCGACAGCGCCCCACAGATCATCGCCCTGCGGTCCATCCCGAACCTCCAGTGGGTAACGTTTTCCACAAAACTGCGGCCGACACTAGAAGTCGATCCGCCGACCGTCAAGAGGAAGCCTGGCCACCAGCGATGAACTCGACGACGGCAGCCGGGCAACGTTCCCCAACAGGATCATCGCTGAGCTTTCAGGATCAAGATCGAGTCTCGGGCTACCGCGGCGCCCGTCGCGGTCCATGCCCGTGGCTCCCGCAGCCTCACCCTGCGCGGTCCACAACCACCGGCCGGGGGTGGGTCATGGAAACGCGGAGGGCGAGGCCGCGGGAGCAACGGCCTTGGCCGCGACGGACGTCGCGGCAGCCCAAATCCCGCCCCTCTCGGCTTCACGCCCGCCGCGCACGTCGACGCGGCCTCCCCCGTCGCCGGTGCCTTACGGCACATCGATGGCCGCGCGCCGTCCACATAGGACGATGCTAGCGGCGACGCGGCGAGTAGGACGGCCCGCGGCGGCGGCGCGGCGCCGTCGTGGGCCACGTTGGCCGGCCGCCGGCCGCAGGCCAGCCGCCAACGAGCACCGCACACCCACACGAACCGGACACCGCACGAACCCGCGGCCCGCGCGGGACGGACGATCGCGCGGGACGGACGACCGCGAAGCGGACGAACCGGACGCGTGCGGCGGCGGGCGCACGGCGCGGCGCCGCGATCAAGGGCATTCGCATCGATCAAGGGCGAATGCACGCGAAATGCGATCAAACCGCGTGCGTTCGCCCTTGATCGGCGGAAGCGGCGTGGCGACACGCCGTGCCGGACCGGCCTGGGAGCGGACGCACGCAGAGATAGAGATCCAACCACGTGCATTCGCCCTTGATCGGCGGCAGGAACCGCACGCGCGCAGCCCGCGACCCACATCACGCCGCGCACGACGCACGACGCACAGCGGCCGAGACGCACGCGCGGCGCGGCGATCAAGGGCATTCGCATCGATCAAGGCCAAATACACGCGGAAATGCGATCCAACCGCGTGCGTTCGCCCTTGATCGGCGGAAGCGGCGTGGCGACACGCCGTGCCGGACCGGCCTGGGAGCGGACGCACGCGGAAAAGAGATCCAACCACGTGCATTCGCCCTTGATCGGCGGCGAGAACCGCACGCGCGCAGCCCGCGGTGGTGACGCGCGGAGCGCATGGAGAGTTAGTCGCGTAAGGGGTAGGGGATGAAGGTGCTGCGGTTTTCGTCTAGGTCTAGGCTGCGGCCGATCGGGGCGGCAGCGCGTTGGGGGCAGGACATCCGGGCGCAGGTCTTGCAGCCTGGGCCGATCGGGGTGGCGCCGTCGGCGGCTTGCAGGTCGCGGCCCGTGGAGTAGACGAGGCGGCCGGCGTGGCGGGTTTCGCAGCCCAGGCCGATCGCGAACACCTTGCCTGGCTGCCGGTAGCCGCCGTGGTGGCGGGTGACCGTGCGGGCGATCCAGAGGTAGCGCTGACCTTCGGGCATGTCGGCGACCTGGACCGTCACGCGGCCCGGTGCGCTGAACGCCTCGTACACGTTCCACAGCGGGCACGTGCCGCCGGAGCGGGAGAAGGGGAAGCCGGTGGCCGACTGGCGCTTGGACATGTTGCCGGCGCGGTCCACCCGGACGAAGGAGAACGGTACGCCGCGCGCTTTCGGGCGTTGCAGGGTGCTCAGCCGGTGACAGATACTCTCCCAGCCCATCGCGAAATGATCGGTGAGAAGCTCAATGTCGTATCGCGTATTCTCGGCGGCTTCGAGGAATCTTCCGTATGGCAGGATCAGTGCGGCTGCGAAATAGTTCGCAAGGCCCACTCGGGTCAGGATCTTCGTTTGTACGTCTTCGAACTTCTCCTCCTCGATGATCTCGTCGATGACGTCGGCGCACTCCAGCAGGGCGATCTGGGCACCCATCCGGATGGCCTGCTGGCCGGGGCGCAACGAGGTCGACAGGTGCAGCGTGCGGGTGCCCGGCCGGTACCGGTGCAGCTCGCCGGCCAGCGCGTCGGTGTCTTCGCGGACGATCCGGATGTCGTGGCGCTCCGCCAGGCGGTCACGCAGCGCGATCCAGGTCTCGCCCCGGCGCACCCCGATGCCGCCGGCCAGCGCCTCGGCGGCCTCGTCCAGGTCGGGAATGTAGTTCTGCCGGCGGTAGAAGAAGTCGGTCACCTGGTCGTGCGGGCTGTGGCCGGCGATCAGTTCGCGGTCGCCGACGACCTCGGCGAGTTGGTCGTCGGCCTGCCGGTACCGGCGGAACAGGTCGATCACCGCCGCCGCGACCTCGGGCAGCTTGGTGGCCAGTTCCGTGAGCTCGGGCAGGCTGGTGCGGGCCGGCAGCGCTTCGCGCAGGTCGGCGACGAGCTGGGGCGTGTCGTGGGGAGCGAAGTACGCCGTGTCGACGCCGAACGTCTCGGTGATCCGGATCAGCACGGCGACCGTCAGGGGGCGCGAGTCGTGCTCGATCTGGTTGAGGTAGCTCGGGGAGATGCCGAGTTGCCGGGCCAGCTCGATCTGGCTGATCCCGCGCTCCTCGCGCAGCCGGCGCAGCCGGGCACCGGCGAAGGTCTTGGCCATCCCTCACATTAACACCCCTGTTAAGGCACGCTTTCGCAACTTTGCAAAACCCTATCGACAGGTTTTCAATAATTGGCTGTTTCCGTACCTCGACCGGTGCGATATCGACGTGTCACGGTGGCCGTATTCCATTCTAGGAGGCCGTGATGACCGCAATGGCGGAACAGTTGCAGAGCGAGTGGTCCACCGATCCCCGATGGCGCGGCGTGGAGCGCACGTACACCGCTGCCGACGTGGTGCGCCTGCGGGGCGCGATACAGGAGGAGCACACCCTCGCCCGACGCGGCGCCGAGCGGCTGTGGCACCTCATGCACGAGGAGGACTACGTCCACGCGCTCGGCGCGCTCACCGGCAACCAGGCGGTGCAGATGGTGCGCGCCGGCCTCAAGGCGATCTACCTGTCCGGTTGGCAGGTGGCCGCGGACGCGAACCTGGCCGGGCAGACGTACCCGGACCAGAGCCTCTACCCGGCCAACTCGGTGCCGGCGGTGGTGCGCCGGATCAACAACGCGCTGCTGCGGGCCGCCCAGATCACCACCGCGGAGGGCACCACCTCTGGACATGACTGGATCGCCCCGATCGTCGCCGACGCCGAGGCCGGCTTCGGTGGCGTGCTCAACGCGTACGAGCTGATGACCGCGATGATCACTGCGGGCGCCGCCGGGGTGCACTGGGAGGACCAGCTCGCCTCGGAGAAGAAGTGCGGTCACCTGGGCGGCAAGGTGCTGATCCCCACCGGGCAGCACATCCGCACCCTCAACGCCGCCCGGCTCGCGGCCGACGTGGCGGGCGTGCCGTCGGTGGTCGTCGCGCGCACCGACGCGCAGGCCGCCACGCTCATCACCACCGACGTGGACGAGCGGGACCAGCCGTTCATCACCGGCGAGCGCACCGGCGAGGGCTTCTACCGGATTCGCAACGGCGTGGAGCCGTGCATCGCTCGCGGCCTGGCGTACGCCCCGCACGCCGACCTGCTGTGGATGGAGACCAGCACGCCGGACCTGGAGGTGGCTCGCCGGTTCGCCGAGGCGATCAAGGTGCGGTACCCCGACCAGTTGCTGGCGTACAACTGCTCGCCGTCGTTCAACTGGCGCAAGCACCTCGACGACGCCACGATCGCCAAGTTCCAGCGGGAGCTGGGCCACATGGGGTACAAGTTCCAGTTCATCACCCTCGCCGGCTTCCACGCGCTGAACTACTCGATGTTCGACCTGGCGCGCGGCTACGCCACCGATGGCATGAGCGCGTACGTGGCGTTGCAGGAACGGGAGTTCGCGGCCGAGGCCGACGGCTACACCGCGGTCAAGCACCAGCGCGAGGTCGGCACCGGGTACTTCGACCTGATCAGCACGGTGCTCAACCCGCAGGCCGAGACCACCGCGCTGCGCGGGTCGACCGAAGAGGAGCAGTTCGCGTGAGAATCCAGGTCACGGGCCCGATGGCCGAGCGGTACGAGGAGATCCTCAGCGCCAAGGCGTTGGACTTCCTCACCGCGCTGGACGACGAGTTCGCGGGTCGCCGGGTGGCGCTGCTGGACACCCGGCGGGCCCGGCGCGCCCGGTACGCCCTCGGCGACCTGCCGGGGTTCCTGCCGGAGACCGCCGCCATCCGCGAGGACCCGACCTGGCGGGTCGCCCCCGCGGCGCCGGGCCTTGTCGACCGGCGGGTCGAGATCACCGGCCCCACCGAGCGGAAGATGACCATCAACGCGCTGAACTCCGGCGCGAAGGTCTGGCTGGCCGACCTCGAAGACGCCACCGCTCCGACGTGGCACAACGTCATCGGCGGACAGCTCAACCTGGTGGACGCCATCGACCGGCGGATCGACTTCACCACGGCCGAGGGCAAGAGTTACGCCCTCGGTGACGACCCGGCCACGATCGTGGTGCGCCCGCGCGGCTGGCACCTGACGGAAAAGCACATCACGGTCGACGGGCGACCCATCTCGGCCAGCCTCGTCGACTTTGGACTGTACTTCTTCCACTGTGCGCAAAGGCAGCTCGACGCCGGCGGCGGGCCGTACTTCTACCTGCCGAAGCTGGAGGGTCACCGCGAGGCTCGACTGTGGAACGACGTCTTCCGGTTCGCGCAGCAGTACGTGGGCATCCCGCAGGGCACGATCCGCGCGACGACTCTGATCGAGACCATCACGGCCGCGTTCGAGATGGAGGAGATCCTGTACGAGCTGCGCGAGCACTCAGCGGGGCTGAACGCCGGCCGGTGGGACTACATCTTCAGCACCATCAAGAACTTCGGTCACCGGCCCGACTTCGTCCTGCCCGACCGGGCCGACGTGACGATGACCGTACCGTTCATGCGCGCGTACACCGAATTGCTGGTGCGGACCTGCCACAAGCGCGGCGCGCACGCCATCGGTGGCATGGCCGCGTTCATCCCGAGCCGGGAGGCCGAGGCGAACGAGGTCGCGCTGGCGAAGGTGCGCGCCGACAAGGAGCGCGAGGCCGGCGACGGTTTCGACGGCTCGTGGGTGGCGCACCCCGGCCTGGTGCCGGTCTGCCGCGCCGTCTTCGACAGCGTGTTGGGCGACCGGCCGAACCAGCTCGACCGGCAGCGCGAAGACGTGTCGGTGACCGCCGACGACCTGCTGGCCGTCGACCGGACGCCGGGACAGGTCACCGAGGCGGGGCTGCGCGCGAACATCGCGGTGGCGCTGCGCTACTTCGACGCCTGGCTCGGCGGTGCCGGCGCGGTGGCTATCTTCAACCTGATGGAAGACGCGGCGACCGCTGAGATCGCGCGTTGCCAGGTGTGGCAATGGATCCAGCACGGCACCGCGCTCGCCGATGGCGGCGTGGTCACGGCGGAGCTCGTACAGTCCATCGTGGAGCACGAGCTGGCCGCGCTGCGCGCCGAACGGCCGGCCGCCGACCACGAGCGGCTGGCGCGAGCGGCGGCCGTGTTCGAGCAGCACGCGCTCGACGAGGACCTGCCGGCCTTCTTCACCACCGGCGCCTACGCCCACCACCTCGTCTCGCCCTCCCCCATAATTGCTGGGTGACAGTCGACCTGCTGACCCTGGGCGAGACGATGGCGGCGTTACGCGGCACCGGCCCGCTCAGGCTCGGCGGCGACCTGCGGCTCTCGATCGCCGGCGCGGAGTCCAATGTGGCCATTGGACTCGCCCGGCTGGGGCACGCGGCCCGCTGGGTCGGCCGGGTCGGCGACGACGAGCTTGGCGCGCTGGTACTGCGAACCCTGCGCGCCGAGAGCGTCGACGTGTCCGCCGCCGTCGTGGCGCCCGGAGAACTGACCGGGATGCTGCTGTTCGACCGGGCACCGGGCGGCACGCCCCGGGCGCACTACCGGCGTGCGGGTTGCGCCGCCGCACGCCTCGCCCCGGCCGACGTCTCCGCCGCGGTCGCGCTGGGCGCCCGCGTCCTGCACGTCACCGGCATCACCCCCGCCCTCGGCGAGGATCCGGCCGCCGCCGTCCGATACGCGGTCGAGGCGGGCCGGGCCGCCGGCGCGACCGTCTGCCTCGACGTCAACCACCGGCCCAAGCTGTGGCCACGGGAGCGGGCCAGTGCCGTGCTGCGCCCGCTGGCCGCCGGTGCCCACCTCGTGGTCGCCTCCGAAGACGAGCTCCCGCTGGTCTGCGACGGACCAGACGAGGCCGCCCGCGCGAGGGCGCTGCTCGACCTGGGCGTGCGCGAGGTCGTGGTCAAGCGGGGCACGCGGGGTGCGTCGGCGTACACCGGCACCGGCCGGCACGACGAGCCGGCTCGGGCGGTCACCGTGGTGGACACCGTGGGCGCCGGCGACGCCTTCACCGCCGGCTACCTGTCCGCGTTCCTCGACGGGCTGCCCGTGCCGGAACGGCTGCGGCGCGGCGTGATACTCGGCGCGGCAGCGGTCGCCGCGCACGGCGACTGGGAGGGTCTGCCGACGAGGGCGGAGCTCGACCACATCGGAGGCTCCCCCGACGCGACGCTGCGATGACCTACCCTTGCCGGATGAGGCGCTTCCCCGACGGTTTCCTCTTCGGCGTCGCCACCTCCGGTCACCAGACCGAGGGCGACAACACCGACAGCGACACCTGGTTCCTGGAAAACGTCGAGCCGTCCGTCTTCGCCGCGCGCTCCGGCCGCGCCTGCAACAGCTGGGAGCTGTGGCGCGAAGACCTCGATCTGGTACAGGCCATGGGGCTGGACGCCTTCCGGTTCTCCCTGGAGTGGGCCAGGATCGAGCCGACCGAGGGCACCTTCTCCCGCGAGGCGTTGGCGCACTACGCGGCCATTGTCGACGGTTGCGCGCAACGCGGTCTGGCGCCGGTGGTGACCCTCAACCACATGACCTGTCCGCATTGGTTCGCCAAGCGCGGCGGCTGGCTCGATCCCGCCGCGCCGGCGCTGTTCGCCCGGTACTGCGACACGGTCATGGACCAGTTCGGCGACCGGATTCACTCCGCCGTCACCCTGAACGAGCCGAACCTGCCGCAGTTGCTGTCCTGGGTGGACCTGCCCGCGTCGGTCCGGGAGCTGGAGCGGGCCACGCTCGAGGCGGCCAGCGTCGCGGCGGGCGTCCCCCGCTACCGGGTCAGCAACATCATGCTCCCGGAGGAGTTCGACGCGATGCGCGACGGCATGGCGGCGGGCCACCTCGCCGCCCGGGAGGCACTGAAGGCCCGGCGGGCCGACCTGCCCGTGGGCCTGTCCATCGCGATCGTCGACGACCGGGTGGCCGGCGACGATTCGACGCTTCGCGACCTCAAGCGCGCCGAGGTGTACGACCACTGGCTGCGGCTGGCCCGCGACGACGACTTCGTCGGCATCCAGAACTACGAGAGCGCGGCCTACGACGCCGCCGGGCTGTTGTCGCCGCCGCGAGGCGCCACCCTCAACCAGTTGGGCTCGGCGATCGACCCGGGGTCGCTCGGCGGCGCTGTGCGGTACGCCCACGAGGTCAGCGGCGTGCCGGTCTTCGTGACCGAGCACGGCATCGGCGTCGAAGACGACACCCTGCGGGCTGGCTTCATCGCCCCGTCGCTGGCCGGCCTGCTCGACGCGATCGACGACGGCGTACCGGTGCTCGGCTACTGCCACTGGACCCTGCTCGACAACTTCGAGTGGACCGGCGGATACTCCTTCCACTTCGGTCTGCACACAGTGGACAGAGAGTCGTTCGTCCGCACCCCGAAGCCGAGCGCGGGCCGATACGCCGCCATCGCGACCAGCCGAGCCGTCCAGGGCTAGGGCTCCTCAAGACGACAGGCCCTCGATCAGGATCCGCGCGTACCCTCCGAGCAGCCCTACCTGCTCCGCCGTCGCGTGACCCCGCTGATGCTCCCGGTCGAGCAGTGACTGGTAGCGCTCCAGTGACCGGATCGCCTCTCCGTAGTGGCGCTGCCGCCGCGCGGGCTCGGACTGGCCGCGGGCCACCGCGAACGTGGCCTGGTCGAGCGTCCGGACGAGCTGGTCGCCGCCCCGCAGGTAGAGGAAGGCGGTGTGGTCACGCAGCAGCTGGGTCGACGGCTGGATGGGAAACTGCGCGACGTTGGCGCACAGGGGTCCGCATTCGAGGTCGCGGCCGGCGAGCGAGCCGTGCGCGTCCCGCAGCATCTCCCGCACGTCGGCGGGCAGCACGTAGCCGGCGAACACGTTCCGCCACGCCTCGGGGACGAACTGCCGCAGGTACGCCTGCCGGTCGGGGTACAGCGCTCGCAGCGTCTGCCGGTCGAACGGGACGTGCGTGCCGTTGAGGAAGCACAGTCCGGTGCCACCGGGCGGGTTCTCGTTGACGCCGGTGTCGAGGGCGACGGGCACCTCGAACGGTGCCAGCCGCAGGCCGCCCAGCGCGTTGCCGTGCGCGTCGCGCAGCACGGTGACACCGTCCGGGGCGAGTGCGATGAGCGGCGCCGCCGGTGGCGGTACGCCCCGCCGGGCCCAGCCGGCCAGATGGTGGATCGCGGCGGACAGCGGGTACCGGTCCGGGATGCGGCTGCGGCTGGGCCGGGCGCAGTTGTCGCGCAGTGGTGCCGCCGGCTGATCGCGTCGCAGCAGGGCGTAGCGGACCGCGAACGAGGCCCAGTCCGAGTGCGACGCCCCGGCGATCGACCACGTTCGCATCCGGTTGGTGTCCGGCTGCAGCGAGCTGATCTCGTTGGCCGAGGGTGGCCCGGTGAACTCGGTCTCCGACAGCACCTTGAACACGGGCAGGTCCAGGTCGGCGCGCAGCCGCTCGCCACCGATGTAGAGCAGGGCCGCGTCGGCGACGGCCCGGGTGCGGGGCTGGACCGCGTTGACGAACACCGACACCCGCCCGGCGGACTGCGACACGCCCGCCGCGACGACGGTGCGTACCTGGGCACGCAGGTTGCCGAGCACGCCGGTCGCGCGCACCGCACGCAGTCCCTGTGCGTACACGTCGAACGACAGCGGATCGCCGGACGTGAGCGTCCCGCCGCTGGTGAGGTCGAGGCTGCCGTACCGCAGCGGGCTGAACGCCTTGAGCCCGAGCGTCGGATTGGTGATCGGGGCGCTCTGCGCGGTGATGCCCACCCACGCGTAGCCCTCGCGCAGGAGGAACTCGTGGGTGCGGAACCACAGCGCCTCGACGTCGTACTGGCTCGTGGCGTTGAGCCACTCCACGACCACGGTCCCGTTGAACGCCGCCGGTCGGGCCGGCCGCCGCACCACCATGCGCGTCCGGTACGGATGGCCGGTCGAGACGATGCTGGCCGTCGGCGACGGCGTCGGCCGGGCGCCGATCCCGGGTGCGACGGTCGCGTCGTACACGTTCGCCTTACCGCTGTAGAAGAACTCCTGCTCGACGTAGCCGCGGCCGGCGAGATCGAGGTCGCTGGCGAAGAACGTGTAGTCGCGGTCCGCACTGCCCACCGTGGAGGGAATCAGGCCGCTGACGGCGGGGATGGGAACCTCGTCGCGGGCCGGTGCGGCGTGCGCGGCCGGCACCGCCGCACCCGGCAGCCCGGTGACGAGCACGAGAGCCAAAGCCGTCTTAGCCAGTGCGGACATGATCAACTCCGCTCGCCGTATTAACGTACCGGTCCGTACATTAGCGGCAAGACCCCGTGCACTCAACCACCAGCACCGGAGGGTCTTCCCACTAATCCCATCGGTTCAGTAGACTAAGCGCCCATGAACAGGTCACCGAACCGCCGCGACGCCCTGGCCCGCCGGCGCATCGCCACGCTCAGCGCCGTCCTGATCGCCGCCGCCGGCGTGCTCGCGGGCTGCGGTGGCGACGAGGCCGCCGGCAGTGAGGCCGCGCCGTTGCGGGTGGGCTACCAGCGCTACGGGAGCCTGAGCCTGCTCAAGGCCCGCAACGCCGCGCCCGGCGTGACCTGGTCGCTCTTCGAGAGCGGGCCGGCCCTGACCGAGGCCCTCAAGGCTGGCTCGATCGACATCGGCGAGACCGGCGAGGCGCCGCCCATCTTCGCCGCCGCCGGCAAGATCAAGTTCAAGATCGTGGCGACGTCGGACGAGGTGCCGCAGGGCGAGGCCGTCCTCGTCAAGGAGAGCAGCGGGTTCCGGACCTTCGCCGACCTCAAGGGCCGGACCGTCGCGCTCAACAAGGGCTCCAACGTGCACTGGCTGCTGGTCAAGCTGCTGGAGGCCAACAACATGACCCTGAGGGACATCACCGTCAAGTACCTCAAGCCGGCCGAGGGCCGGCCCGCCTTCGACTCCGGGCAGGTCGACGCCTGGATCATCTGGGATCCGTACTTCGCCCTGGCCGAGCAGCCCGGCGTCAAGGTGCTCGCGGACGCCACCGGGCTGGCCAGCAACCGCGAGTACATCCTGGCCGCCCCCGACGCCGTCGAGAAGAAGCCCGATCAGGTGCGTGACCTGCTCACCAAGCTCGACGCCACCACCGACTGGGGCATCGCCAACCCGGACGAGCGGGCCCGCGTCCTCGCGCCCGAGCTGAAGATCCCCGAAGACGTGACGAAGCGCTCCCTCGCCCGCAGCGCCAAGCCGCTGGCCCCGGTCACGCCGGCCATCGGCGAGGAACTGCAGGCCATCGCCGACGGCTTCGCGAAGCTGGAACTGATCCCCGAGCCGATCGACATCAAGGCCCGCGTCGATACCCAGTTCTCCGGGGCGTTGACATGACCACGGTCGCCACCCGCCCGCCGGCCACCGCCGAGAAGGCGCCCGGGAAGGCGTCCCGGACGGCGCGGCGCCGGCGGTGGCGGCGGCTCACGACGCCCGTCGCGCTGTTCGCGCTCTGGGAGATCTCATCGCGTACCGGCGTCCTGCCCGAGGAGAAGCTCTCCCCGCCCAGCCAGGTGTTGCGCACCGGCTGGCGGCTCGCCGCCGACGGCACCCTCGCCACCCACCTGCTGGACTCGCTGACCCGTGCCGGCGCCGGGCTCCTCATCGGCGTCAGCCTCGCGCTGATCCTCGGCTCGGTCGCCGGCCTGCTGCGGATCGGCGACGACCTGGTCGACCCGACCGTGCAGATGGCCCGCATGCTCCCCCACCTCGCGCTGGTCCCGCTACTGATCATCTGGGTGGGCATCGGCGAGTCGCTGAAGATCACCCTCGTCAGCCTGGGCGTGTTCTTCCCGATGTACTTCAACATCTACGCCGGCATCCGCGACATCGACGAGCGGCTGGTCGAAGCGGCGCGCACCTGCGGGCTGAACGCGCTGGCCCGCATCCGCCACGTCATCCTGCCCGGGGCGCTGCCGTCGCTGTTCCTCGGCCTGCGCCTGGCGACGGGCGCCGCGTGGCTGAGCCTGGTGGTGGGCGAGACGGTCGCCACCCAGAGCGGCATCGGTTTCCTGATGATGGAGGCCCGCGAGTTCAGCCAGACCGACGTGGTCCTGGTGGGATTGTTCATCTACGCCCTCCTCGGCCTGCTGTCCGACCAGATCCTGCGGATCGCGGAAAGGAGGGCGCTGACATGGCGGCGCGGACTTCGGGCGACGTAGTCACCGCGACCGGGGTGCGGCGCACCTTCGGCGACGCGGTGGTGCTCGACGGCGTAGACCTCACGATCGGCGCCGGCGAGGTGGTCGCCCTGCTCGGCGGCAGCGGCTCGGGCAAGACCACGCTGCTGCGGATCCTCGCCGGCCTCGATCCGGACGCGACCGGCGACTGGCGGGTCAGCGGCAGCCTCGCGGTGGTCTTCCAGGAACACCGGCTGCTGCCGTGGAAACGGGTCGCTGACAACGTGGCGCTCGGCGTGACCGGTCCCGACCTGCGGCGGCGCACCGGCGCGGCCCTGGCCGAGGTCGGGCTCGCCGGCCGCGAGCGGGCCTGGCCCGCGGAGTTGTCCGGCGGGCAGTCCCAACGCGTCGCGGTCGCGCGCGCTCTGATCCGCGAGCCGGACCTGCTGCTGCTCGACGAGCCGTTCGGCGCCCTCGACGCGCTCAGCCGGCTCCGTATGCAGGCGCTCTTCGGCCGGCTGCGCGCCCAGCACGGCTTCGCCGCCCTGCTGGTCACCCACGACGTCGACGAGGCGCTGCTGCTCGCCGACCGCACGCTCGTCTTGGACGGCGGCCGGGTGGTCGATGACGCGCCGGTGCCGCTGTCGCACCCGCGCGCCCCGGACGACCCCGGGTTCGGCCCGCTGCGCCGCCGCCTGCTCGACCGCCTGGGCGTACCCGCGCGCTCCTGACCTTCGGCCGGTCCTGACATGCATTGCGTGCCCCGGTCCGCGCCAGCTGCGGACCGCATGCTCCCGCGGGCACCGCGCGGGCCGGCGGCTCGCGAGCGCTCGCCGAAACCCCCGGCCCGCGCTGCCAGGTCCGCGCGCCAAGCCCGGTCAGGAGCCAGCGGGCGGGGCGGTGCTCTGGCGTACGGTGAGCGTGGTGGCCAGTTCCAGGCCCGCCGGCGGCGCCTTCTCGCCACGCCCCAGCGCGAGCGCCAGCTCCGTCGCCGCCACGGCCATCTCCGTCAGTGGTTGGTGGACTGTCGTCAGTGGAGGGTCGACCAGCGCGGCGAGTGGCAGGTCGTCGAAGCCCACCACGCTCAGGTCTTCGGGTATCCGCAGCCCGAGCTCCCGCGCGGCCTGGTAGACACCGAACGCCTGCAGGTCGTTGCTGGCGAAGATCGCGGTGGGACGCCGCGGCCGGGTCAGCAAGGCGCGCGCCGCCGCCCGGCCCTCGTCCTGGGTCAGGCCGGCGCGCACGATCAGGTCGGCGTCCACCGCCAGGCCGGCGCCGTCGATGGCGGCGCGGAAGCCGTCCAGCCTGGCCCGGCAGCACAGGATCCGGTCCGGGCCGGCGATCATCCCGATCCGCCGGTGTCCTAATTGGACCAGGTGCCGGGTGGCGGACCGGCCGCCGGTCCAGTTCGTCGCTCCCACGAACGGCACCCCGTCGGGCAGCTCGACCGTCGGATCGAAGACCACGTACGGGATGCCCCGGGCGGACAGCTGGGCACGCTGCTCGTCCGAGAGCTGGGCCACGGTCACCACGCAGTCCGGGCGGCGGGAGATCGTGTCGTCGATCCAGTAGTGGATGGTGTTGCGTTCCGGGCCGAACTCCGTCAACACGACGCCGACCCGCTGTTCGCGGGCCACCTGCTCGACACCGCGGATGATCTCGACGCCCCACATGTGCGCCAGCTCGTCGAAGACCAGCTCCATCATGTTGCTGCGCTGGATCGGCTTGCGGTACCCGTACCGGCTGATCAGCGCCTCGACCCGCGCCCGGGTGGCCGCGGCTACGCCGGAGCGTCCGTTGATCACCTTGGACACCGTGGGGACGGACACCCCGGCCGACTCGGCGATATAGGAGATCGTCACCGGCCCGGCCGGGTCGACACCGTCGGCCTCTGCCACCCTGCCTCCTTGCCTAGGCGACCGGCTCGTCGTCGAACCAGTCGAAGTGGACGGTGCCGGCGGCGGCGTACATTCCCAGGACCCGACCGGTGAAGCCGCCGGCGACCTCCGTCGACAGGTACCGGCCGTCGAGCTCAGCCAGCACGTCGAACTCTCCCCGGTCGTCTTCGATACCGAGGCGCAGCCGATCCGGCTCGGCACGCGGATGCCAGCCGTCCGAGCCGGCGACGTCGACGCGCAGCCGGATCGGCCCGGCCGGGACCGAGCGGGTGGCGACCACCGGGCGTACCGGCCCGGTCCGCGCCATCACCCGCACCTCCCCGCCGCCCACCTCGATCTCGTAGTGGTGCGACTCGTCGAGGCGCGCGGCCAATCCCCCGGACCCTTCCGCGGGGTCGATCAACGTGCGGATCCGGCAGGACAGGTGCTGCTGGCGGCGGCCGACGAACGTGACGTCGGGATCGTCGAGCGACCCGCCGCGGGCGTACAGGGTCAGCCAGCCCGGCCGGTCCTTCAGTGACCAGCTGTCGTCCGGCCGGGAGCGCGGCGAGACCCACCGCGGGTGCGGATTCTCCTCGTCGAAGTCGTCGCGAACGGGCTGTGCGGCGGCGAGGTGTGGCGACCATGCCGGCGCGGGCATCGCCGGCCTCAGGTCGCCGGCCACCGGCCAGCCGTCGACCCAGGTGACGGGTACCAGGAAGGTCTCCCTGCCCAAAACGTGCCAGCCCGGAGTGCCGCCGCGCGGCCGGACGCCGAGCAGCACCAGCCACCACGAGCCGTCGGTGGCCTGGACGAGGTCGGCGTGGCCGGTGTTCTGGATCGGCTTGTTGGTGCCGCGATGGGTGAGGATCGGGTTGGCCGGGCACGGCTCGAACGGCCCGTCCGGCGCCGGCCCACGGGCGATCGAGACGGCGTGGCCGCGCTCGGTGCCGCCCTCGGCGATCAGCAGGTACCAGTGGTCGCCGATCCGGTACAGGTGCGGGGCTTCCGGGGCCTGGGCACCGGGCGCGCCGGACCAGAGCCGCCGCGGCTGTTCGAGCGGCTGGCCGGTGTGTGGGTCGATGCGCACCTGGTGGATGCCGGCGAACGTGCACCAGCAGTTGCCGTCGTCGTCCCAGGCCAGGTCGGGGTCGATGCCGACGCCGGGTACGCGGATCGGCTCGGACCAGGGGCCGGCGGCGTCGGTCGCGGTGAAGATCAAGGTGCCGCCACCGGGCGCGACGTTGGTGGTGATCAGCCAGAACCGGCCGTCGTGGTGGCGCAGGGTCGGCGCGTAGACGCCTCCGGAGGACGGCGTCTCCGCCGGCAGGCACAGCTGGCTGGGCCGGTCCAGGGCGTTGCCGATCTGCTCCCAGCGCACCAGGTCGCGACTGTGGAAGATGGGCACGCCCGGGAAGTACTCGAAGCTGGAGCAGGCCAGGTAGAAGTCCTCGCCGACGCGGCAGACGCTCGGGTCGGGGTGCATGCCGGCGATCACCGGGTTGGCGAACGTGCCGTCGACCCAGCCGGCCGTGCTCACAATGACGTCCTCCAGCGGCTCGAAACTTTCCAGGTGTTTCCTGTAGCGCTTTCTGGGCGGAGCGTAGTGAAGATCAGCGATGCCGTCAACGGCGAGTAGGCGCACTGGACCGCTTCCCCTTGTAGGCACCAAATCTTCTCTATTCGTCGACGCCTCTCTATGCTACGTTTCTCGGCACACTAGCGAAAGTTTCTGGTGCTCACCAAGTCGGGAGCCTCCATCACCGGTACGAAGGGACAACCATGACGGCTTCGAGACGCACCTTCCTTGGACTGCTGGGGCTCAGCGCGGCGGCCACCGCCGGCGGTCCGCTGCTGGCCGGATGCAGCGAGAAACCGACCGCCTCGGGCGGCGCCGAAAACCTCGACAAGTTCGCCAACCTGCTGCCGGCGCGCAAGGAGCTGGCGCTGAACATCTCCCCCGACATCGCCGGCACGCCCCCGGTGCCCAGTGGCTACACCAAGTACCCGAGCACGCTCATCGACGCGATCACCGGCAAGCCGGGCACCAGCGGCAAGGAGATCACCGCGATGACACCGGTGTGGGGTCCGGCCCCGCCCGGGATCGGCCAGAGCGCGTACCTGCAGGCGGTCAACGCCGAACTCGGCGTGCCGGTCAACTTCACCACCCAGGACGGCAACACGTACGCCGACAAGCTGAACGCGATGCTCGGCGCCCGGGACGTTCCGGAACTGCTGTGCGTGCCGGGCTGGGAGATAGCGAAGATCCCGCGCTTCTCCGAGGCGGTCAAGGCACTGTTCGAAGACCTCACCGACCATCTCAAGGGTGACGCGGTCAACGCGTACCCGATGCTCGCGTCGTATCCGACCGCGTCCTGGCGCCACGCGGTGTGGAACGAACGGCTGATGGCCGTGCCGAACCCCAGCGACGGCCCGTTCCCGTGGGCGCTCTTCACCCGCAAGGACCTGCTGGAGGCCCGCGGACTCGCCATCCCGAAGAGCCTCGACGAGTTGCTCACCATGGCCAAGCAGGTGACCGACCCGGCCAAGAACGCGTGGGCGTTCGACGACGTCTTCCCGATGATCCAGATCTATCACAAGGTGCCCGGCTCGAAGTTCGGGTGGCGGCTCAAGGCCGACAAGACACCCGAGTTCAAGTACGAGACGCCGGAGTACCGGCAGGCACTGGAGGTGATGGCCAAAATCTACAAGGACGGTCTCGTCCACCCGGACATCGTGGCCAGCAAGGGCGCCGACGCCGGTCTGCTGTTCGCGCAGGCGGGCAGCATCGTGTTCAAGCAGGCCGGTGTCGGCTTCTGGCAGGGTGCCCAGGCCGAGCACCAGAAGGTCAACCCGAAGCTGAACATCCAGCCCGTGCCGGTCTTCTCGGCCACCGGCGGCGACCCCTTGATGTGGCGCGCCGACGAGCCGATCTCCTTCACGTTCATCAAGAAGGGCGCCGGCAAGGAGCGGGTCGAGGAGCTGCTGCGCGTCATCAACTGGTGTTCCGCCCCGGTGGGTTCCCAGGAGGCGCTCCTGCGCGAATACGGCGTCGAGGGAAAGCACCACACCATGACCCCGAACGGGCCGGTCAAGACCGACCTGGCCTTCAAGGAAATCGCCAACCAGTACTTCTTCATCAGCGGCCGTAACCCCACCATCGGGCCGTTCCCCGACACCCCGAACTACGTGCGCGACCTGCTGGGCTGGTCCAACGAGACCGTCAAGTATCTCGAGGCGGATCCCTGGGAAGGGCTGAAGGTCGAGATGCCGGACAAGTTCAAGGCGTTCGCCGTGCCGGCCGAGGAGAAGTTCACCGACGTGCTCCGCGGCCGCCGACCGATGTCCGATGTGGACTCCATCGTCGCGGAGTGGAAGGCCAACGGCGGCGAGGAGGCGAGGGACCTGCTGGCCAAGGCGCTGTCCGAGGCAGGACGATGAAAAGACCCCGGATCCCTTTCCGGGTACGCCTCCAGCGCGACTGGCAACTGCTGGTGATGGTGGCGCCCGGCTTCCTGATCCTGCTCGTGTTCAGCTACGTGCCCATCGCCGGCAACGTCATCGCCTTCCAGGACTACAACCCCTACCTGGGCGACAACCCGCTCGAAGCGTTCCTGCACAGCGAGTGGATCGGCTTCGGCCAGTTCCAGCTGCTGTTCGAGGACCCGGCGTTCTGGCACGCCCTGCGCAACACCCTCACCATCACGGCGTTCCAGCTCGTCTTCTTCTTCCCGCTGCCGATCCTGCTGGCGATCCTGCTGCACAGCCTGCTCTCCAGCAGGGTTCGGGGCTTCATCCAGACCGTCGTGTACCTGCCCCACTTCTTCAGCTGGGTGCTGGTCATCACCTTCTTCGTGCAGATGCTCGGCGGCGCCGGCCTCCTCGCCCAAACCATGCGCGAGGCGGACCTCCAGCCGTGGAACATCATGACCAACCCCGACACGTTCATCCTTCTGGTCACCGCCGAGGCCGTCTGGAAGGACATCGGCTGGGGCACCATCGTCTTCCTCGCCGCACTGTCCACCATCGACCAGAACCTCTACGAAGCAGCCGCGGCAGACGGCGCCGGACGATGGCGCCGGCTGTGGCACATCACCCTGCCCGGCCTGCGCCCGGTCATCGTCCTGCTGCTCATCCTCCGCCTCGGCGACGCGCTCTCGGTCGGCTTCGAACAGTTCATCCTGCAACGCGACGCCGTCGGCCGCGAAGCCTCCGAGGTACTCGACACCTTCGTCTACTACTTCTCCATCGCCACCGGCAACTACGGGTACGGCGCCGCGGCGGGGCTGTTCAAAGCCGCCATCGGCCTGTGCCTGATCCTCGCGGCCAACAAGGTGGCACACCGACTCGGCGAGCAAGGGATCTACGCGAAGTGAGCGTCAAGACGACCCGCCCGGTCTGGGAGGAGAAGCCGACCCCGATCGGCCAGACCCTCAAGGCCGCCGCACTCGCGCTGCTCGTGCTGGGAGTGCTCTTTCCACTGTGGGTGATCCTGGTGACCAGCCTGTCGTCCCGCGAGACGATCGCCGAGGCCGGCGGGTTCGTGGTCATCCCCAAGGGCATCGACGTCTCCGCGTACCGGACCATCCTCTCGGGCGGTGCGGTCACCCGGGCGTTGTGGATCAGCACCCTCGTCACCGTCATCGGCACCGCGCTGGCCTTGACCGTCACCGTGCTCGCCGCCTACGGCCTGTCGCGGCCACGCTCGCTCGGCAGCCGCTGGCTGCTGGCGTACTTCCTGCTGCCGTTCCTGGTCTACCCGCCGCTGGTGCCCAAATACCTGGTGGTCACCGGCCTCGGCCTCAAAGACACCATCTGGGCGCTGATCCTGCCCTCGGCCATCAGCGTGTTCAACCTGGTCGTCGTCCGCGGCTTCTTCCAGGGCATCCCCCAGGAGCTGCTCGACAGCGCCAGAATCGACGGCGCCAGCGACTTTCGCATCCTCGGCCGCATCGTGCTGCCACTGTCCAAAGCGGTCGTCGCCGTCATCGGCCTGTTCTACGCCGTCGGCTACTGGAACGTCTGGTTCGACGCCCTGCTGTTCATCGACCGCAACGACATGTACCCCATCCAGCGAGTACTGCAGAGCTATCTGCTGGCCGGCCAGGCACCGCACACCTCCGGCGCCACCGTCGGCGTCACCATGCCACCCACCGAGGCGATCAAGATGGCCGTCGTCGTGCTCACCGTGGCGCCCATCGTCGCCGTCTACCCATTCATCCAGCGCCACTTCATCAAGGGCGTACTCATCGGGGCGGTGAAGGGTTGATAGTCGCTGCACAGCCCGCGGGCTTCGCGGACGTCCGGGCCACCAACCTCGCCGTCGTGCTGCGGCACGTGCGCGGCAACGCCCCATGCTCCCGAGCCGACATCGCCGCCGCCACCGGCCTGAACAAGGCCACCGTCTCCATCCTCGTCGCCGACCTGATCCGCCGGCGGCTGCTGCGCGAGACAGGACCCAGCGGTCACCGGGTCGGGCGCCCCTCCACCATGCTCGGCCTCGACGGAGAGCCCTACGTGGCGGTCGGCATCGAGGTCGGCTCCGACCAGCTCACCGCGATCGCCGTCGACCTGCCCGGTACCCGGCTGCTGTCGTGGCACCGCTCGTTCGCCGACCACGCGGCATCACCGGGCCGGGCCGTGGCCGCGATCGTCGCGCTGGCCCGGCGCGCCACCGCCCACCTCACCCGGCAGGGCCGCCAGGTCCTCGGCCTGACGGTCGCCGTGCCGGCCCTGGTCGACGGCGACGGCGTCGTGCGCCACTCCCCCAGCCTCGGCTGGCACAACCTCGACCTGCATGGCGAGCTCGCGACCGCGCTGCGCAAGCCCGACTACCCGATAGCCGTGGACAACAACGCCAACCTCGCGATCCTCGCCGAGCAGCGGTACGGCCCCTACGCCGGGCCCGCTAACCTCGCGTACCTCGCCAGCGACACCGCGATCAGCGCGGGCATCGTCGTTCAGGGCCACCTGCTGCGCGGCAGTCGCGGGTTCAGCGGCGCCATCGGCCACATCCAGGTGATGCCCGACGGCCCGCCCTGCGTGTGCGGGCGGCGCGGCTGCCTGGAAGCGGTCGCCGGCATCCCGGCACTGATCCGGCGAGCCCTGCCCGAGGCGGACTCGGGCCCGCGCCGGTCAGACCTCGCCCCGGATCTCCAAGAGATACAACGCCGCGCCAAGGCCAACGACCCATCCACAGTGGAGGCGCTCGCCGAGACCGGGCGCTGGCTCGGCTACGGCGCGGCACTGCTGACCAACCTGCTCAACCCCGACGTCATCATCCTAGGTGGACGGTTCGCGCCGCTGGCACCCTGGCTGCTGGCCTCCGCCGAGGCCGCGCTCACCGCCCGCGCGGTCGCGCCGCACGCGGGCGGCTGCCGCATCGTGGCCTCCACGCTCGGCGCCGGGTCAGCCGCCCTCGGTGCCGCCGCCCGCGTACTCGACCAGATCGACGCCGGCCACCTGCCCGAACCGTCAAGCTCCGCCGCACATCCCCGGATTTGAGCTACCGCGACGTCCGTCGTGCCCCGAGCCGTCGCTCCCGCGGCCTCACCCTCCGCGCCCAGTCACGCTCAAGATCCACGGGCGGGTCGTGTAGCCGCGAGAGGTGAGGCCGCGGGAGCGACGGTCTTACGCGCGGCGGGCGTCGCGGTAGCTCGATATCCCTTGGAAAAGATCGCCTAGCCGATCGGGGTGGCTATGCGGATGAGGTCGAGGTCCGGTGCGTAGCCGCTGGAGGCGTTTCCGAACGTGATGGTGTTGGCGCCGGCGGCCAGGTCGACGTCGACGACCGTGGTGCGGAAGGTGGTCCAGCTCAACGTGTTGCGGAAGTACACCCGCCGCGAAGCGCCTCCGTTGACGCTGATGTCGGCGCCCCGGTCGACGATGTTGTTGTTGTACTGGTGGTTTCCCACCACCTCGGCGTTGGCGTACGCGACGACCATCCGGTACCGGCCGGCGCTGGGCACCGTGACGTTGTTGAACCGCAGGGTGTTTCCGGCTCCCGCGCCCACGAAACCGACGTGCTGGCCGCCGGAGGCACCGGAGTTGCTCGCCCGCGCGGCGGTTCCGGACAGCGTGTTGCCGCTCGCCTCCGCCTCGTACGAGGTGATCGTGCCGGTGGTGGCCGCGACGTCGAGGTAGTCGAGGTTGACCGCGTCCCGGTCGTCGCTCGCGTACGCGTTGGCCTCGATCCGGCTGATGCCGGCGGGCAGGAACACCTTGGCGGTCACCGTGTTCCACGTGTTCCAGTCGGCGGTGCCGGGCAGCGCCAGGTCGGTCACGTCGGATCCGTTGAGTCGCAACCGGATCGACCTGTTGGCGGGGGCGCCCGAGAGCGGGCCGGCCGAGTAGCGCAAGCCGACGTTGTAGTAGCCGTCGGAGGGCACGGTGACGACGAACTTGGTGCTGGCGCTGGTGCTCGCGCCGTAGCCCTCGGCGAAGTAGGTGCCGGAGTAGCCGGTGTTGGTGCCGTAGGTGACCCGGGCACCGCCGTCGAGGCGCGCGTACTCGGCCTGGTAGCGCGAGCTTCCGCCCACAGTGGACAGGTCACGGTTCGGCGTGATGATCACCTGGTACGCGGCCGAGCCGCGCAGCCCGGTGAGCGGGATCGTCACCTGGCCGCCGCTGGCCGTGTAGTCGCCCTCGGCCACCACGAACGGCCCGGACGACGGGTCGAGTCCGGACGTGTCCACACCCCACACCGTCGCGTGCACGGTGCCGCCCAGGAACGGCGCCGAGCCGAGGCCGCGTACGACGACGTTCGTGTCGTAGGTGCCGGTCACCGGGTTGTTGCCGCCGAAGACGACCCGAGCCTGCTGCTTGGCCGGGTCCAGCGCGGCCAGCCCCTGCAGCGCACCGCCGACCGACGGCGGCGTGACGGCCACGGTGTTACCGGTCAGCTCGCCGTACCACTTGTAGAGCCACCAGCCGCCAGTGGCCTGGTTGTTGCGGGTCACCAGGTCGTTGAGGCCGCCGGCGGTGGTCCAGTACGCCAGGCACGCGTCGACCTTGCTGGCTTCGAACTTGGCCACGTACTGCACCAGGTTGCCCGGCACGCCCAGGTCACCGCTCTGCCGCGCGTACTCGTCGATCGTGATCGGCCGGGGGCTGATGCCGAGGCTGCTCTCGATGGCGCGGAAGTCGTTGTAGTGGTTGTTCCAGTTGGCGAAGAAGTCGTTTCCCAACTCGTGCCAGGTCACCACGTCCGGAAGCACGCCGTTGTCGCGGGCGAAGGTGAGGAACGCGCGCAGTTCGGCGGAACGGTAGGCGGCGAAGCCCGGCCCGGCGATACGCGCGCTCGGGTCGATGGACTTGATCCGTTGGTACACGGTGCGCCAGTCGGTGAGGAACCGGCTGGTGAGCTGACCGCCGTACCAGATCAGGTCGGGTTCGTTGAACGGCACGTACACGAAGAAGGTGCGGTTGGGGTCGGCGACCACCTTGCGGGCGATGGTGTCCACTTTGGTCAGGTAGTCGTTCAGGCCCAGGTTGTCGTACGGCCAGTTCGGGTAGATGTCCTGCATGTAGATCTCGATCTGGCGGCCGCCGGCCCGCTTGAACATCGGCGCCACCCTGAGCGCGTCGCCGTTGGGGTGCTGGAGGCCGTCCGGCGCCTTCTGCGCGGCGACCTGCGGCCGGAGCGCGGACAGCATGGTTTCGTTCGGGATGCCTTCGTCACCGAGTCCGTAGAGGAACCCGGTCGCGCCGTACCGTAGGGCACCGGTGTTGGCCGACAGGTCCACGGTGAGCTGCGACGGGGCGGCGCTGGCCACTCCCGCCGGCAACGCCGCGCCCAATGCCAACGCCAGCACGGCGGCGCCGGCGATCTTTCGACGTATCGATCTCATGGTGGGGGCAACCTCCTGGTCGTCGAGCAGCGGTCGAGACATCCAATGAGGCCGATGTCGCGAGGGATAGTGTGACCGGTCACACTGATCGACGAAAGTTTCTGTTACCGTTTCGTTACAATCGATCTACGTCGCCGCCTCGACGAGGGCGTCGTGCCACGCGCGCTCGTCGTCGGTACACGCGCGCCAGTTGTCGCCGCGGACCTCCCACATCGCGACCAGCCCGAGCAGCTCCTCCGCGGTCGTGGCGCTGAACAGGCGCCCGTCCTTCTCCGCCGCGTATTCGGCACCATCGAGAGGCGCGTAGCTCAGCGTCACCGCGTAGCCCTTCGCTCTCAGCGCGTACAACGCCGGAGCCGCGGTATTGCCAGCCACCCTGATCGTCGTTCGGTACTCCCGCATGCCGTCCCATCCTCCGGTGTCGAGCACCCAAGATATTTCGTTGCGCGGGCGCGGTGCCGGGGCTTGGCTGGACGGCATGTCTGGCCCCTCACCGATCTTCGTCGCGGGCACCGGCCGTTCGGGAACATCGCGGCTCGCGGACATTCTCGGCCAACACCCGCGGATCCACCGGGTTCCCATCGAGACCCGGTTCATCGTCGATCCGGGTGGCCTGCGAGACCTGGCGGACGCGCTCACGATCCGATACGACCCTTACGTCGGCGACGACGCGCTCCGCAGATTGAGCGACATCCTGACGGTGCGACTGGTCGGCAGGCGCGACCGGGATCGCGGTCACACGGTTCCCGAGGCCATCGGCGAGAAGCACTACTGGGACGCGGTGGGACGGCTGTGGTCGGAACTCGCTGTGGACACGTTCGACGAGCCCCTGCGCCCGGCCGGGTTCGGGCACGCCGACTGGCCCGCCGGGCCGTTCGAGCCTCGCGGTTACCGGCGAGCGATCCCGAGATACTTCAGCGATCGGGGCGAACTGATCGGGATCCTCCGCCGCGCGATCGACACGATGTTCGCCGGGGCGGCCGCCGACGCGGGAAAGCCGACCTGGTGTGAGAAGACGCCTTTCAACCTTCTGTGCATGGACTTTCTCTGGGAGCTCGTCCCCGAGGCGACGATCGTCCACATCAAACGCCATCCGGTCGCGGTGGTCGCCTCACACGTCGACCAGCCATGGGCACCGCCCACTGTGGCCGGCGCCCTCGCATGGCTCAAACCGGTATACGACCGGTGGCTCGCGTGGAAGGCCGCCGCCGACCTGACGGGCAGGCGATACGTGGAGGTCAAGGCCGAGGATCTCGCCGCCGACTGGCCCGAGCAGCGCAGGGCCCTGTTCGAACTGCTCGACGTCGACGACTTCGAGACGAGGTCGACGTTCGAGTCACACCGCCTGGAAAACCGCCATGACCAGTTCGCACCCGAAACCCGCGCGTTCGTCGAAAGAACACTCGACGGCGTCATCCCGGCCATGGGCTACGCGTAGCGGCCCTTCGGGCTACCCTGCGACCCATGGCGTGCCGAGGAATGTACTTCGCTCTCACGAGCGAGCAGGAAGTGGCCCTGATGGCCACGCGCGACGATGCCGAGGTTCTCGCGTTCCTCGAAGAGCTCGAAATGGGCGACTGGGACGGCGAGCCGCTGGACTGCGAGACGGACAAGGCATGGGATGCCATCCACCGCTGCCTGAGCGACGGGACGCTCGGCGCCGGCAGGCGCCTTTCCCCGCTCGACATGGCGGTGCTGGGCGGCGGCCACCACTACGAAGGCGACGACTACATCGTCGCCCACCTGGTGCCAGCCGAGGTCGTTCAGGTCGCCGCCGCGCTCGAGGATGTCGACGAGAGTTGGATGCGCCAGCGCTACGACCGCATCGATCCCGCCGACTACCAGGGCGAGCTCGACGACGAAGACTTCGGCTATACCTGGAGCTGGTTCAAGCAGGTGCGCGACTTCTACCGCCAGGCGGCGGGCGCGAACCGCGCGGTCATCTTCACCGCCGACCAGTAGCCGCGTGGGGATTGGCACCTATTCTTGCATGGGTGCCCATCGACGGAGGTTGACATGCCTGACCCGATGACCATGACCCTTGCGCGCGAGCACCCCTTCGATCCGCCCGCCAGCCTGCGCGACGCCGATCCGATCCGCCGGCTGTCCTTTCCAGACGGTCACCTCGGCTGGGTCGTGAGCGGATACGCCGAAGCGCGCCAGGTGTTGAGCGATCCGCGCTTCAGCGCCCGCCAGGACCTGCGGCACATGCCGGTGCGGCTGCCGATCGGCGACCAGGGCGGGCCGGCACGGCCGGGCTGGTTCGTGCGCATGGATGCCCCTGACCACACCCGGTACCGGCGGTTGCTGACCCGGCAGTTCAGCATGCGCCGCATGACGGCGCTGACACCGCGCATCGAGGCGATCGTCGAGGAGCACCTCGACGCGATGGCCCGTCAGGGCCCGCCGGCCGACCTGGTCGGGTCGTTCGCGTTGCCGATTCCGTCGCTGGTCATTTGCGAGCTGCTCGGCGTGCCGTACGCCGAGCGCGACCACTTCCAGGCACAAACCGGCACGCTGCTCACCGTCGGCGCCGACATGGAGAAGTTTCAGGAGGCGGTCACCGGGCTGGGCCAGTTCCTGTACGGCCTGGTGCGCACCAAGCGCGCCGCGCCCGACGACGACCTGCTCAGCGGGCTGACCGAGCACCCGGAGCTGACCGACGAGGAGCTGACCGGCATCGCGATGCTGCTGCTGATCGCCGGCCACGAGACCACGGCGAACATGCTGGCGCTCGGCACCTACGCGCTGCTGCGCGACCCGGAGCAGATCGCCGTGCTGCGCGCCGATCCCGCGCTGGTCGAAAACGCCGTCGAGGAGTTGCTGCGCTATCTGTCGATCATCCATATCGGACTGACGCGCACCGCGCTGGAAGACGTCGAGGTCGCCGGCGAGCGGGTCGCGGCGGGCGAGACCGTCGTGGTGGCGATCAACGAGGCGAACCGCGACGCCGCCCACTTCGACGACCCGGATCGGTTGGCCGTCAAGGGATCCACCACCGGCCACCTGGCCTTCGGGCACGGCGTGCACCAGTGCCTGGGTCAGCAGCTCGCCCGCATCGAAATGCGCATCGGGTTCACCGCGCTGCTGCGGCGCTTTCCCGGCCTCCGGCTGGCCGTGCCGCCGGAGGAGGTTCCGCTCCGCACCGACATGGCCATCTACGGCGTACACCGCCTGCCCGTGACCTGGTAGTCGACCGTTCCCGCCCGGCGTGTCAGGTCAGCTCTTCCTCGGCCAGGGCGTCGAGTGGGGGCGGGTCACCGCCGGTGACCCGGCCGACGTTGAAGCGCAGGGTGGCGCGCCGGCCGGCCAGGTCGAGCGTGCCCAGGCTGTTGTGGAAGAACGGCCCGCGCGGGATGCGCCATCCGAACCTCGGCTTGGGCACTCCGGCGGCCCGCGCCAGGGCGCGGCCGAGCACGCCGGCCACGGCGAAGGACGCGACGCCGTTGAGCAGGCGGACGGTGCGGGCGAGCGGGTTGCGGATCGGGGAGCAGACGATCTGGTACACCGGGGTGGCGGCCCGGCGCAGTTTGGCCTTTGCCAGGTACGAGTAGTGCACGTCGCCGGACAGGAACAGCACGCTCGCCGGCGGTGCGCCGCGGCGGCCGGTGGCGATCTCGACCACCGTGTCGGCGAGCGCATCGAACGATTGGCGGAACGCGCCCCAGTGTTCCAGGTCGATAGCCTGGCGGATCTTCTCGGCGAGCCGGCCGGCCCGCGGTCCCCAGGCCCCGTCGCAGACCGCCTCGTTCCAGCTCTCCAACTGGTGCAGGCCGGCCGGCAGCAGTACCGGCAGGGAGCTCCCGATGACCAGGTGGTCGAGGTCGCCGGTGGCCAGCTCCTGGAACCAGGCCCACTCGGAGGCGTCGAGCATCGCCCGCTTGCCCGGGGTCAGCACGCGGGCGCAGCGGGAGTCCAGCACGATCAGCCGGGTGCGGCCGAAGTCGCGGGCGTAGCTCCACCGGTTGCGTTCGGGTTCGGCGTCGGCCAGCCACGCGAACTCGTCCAGGACCGCGCCGCCGTCGCCGTCCGCGTCGCGGAGTGCCGCGAGTAGCGGGTCCTCGGCCAGTTCGGCCGGTGGCAGGTTCCCCAGGTGCTGGTAGATCCAGTAGGCGCCGAGGCCAGCCACCACGCGACGGCGCCACCACGGCTGCGCCCGCATGGTGGCCTGCCAGTCGGCGGAGGTGTTCCAGTCGTCGCGCAGGTCGTGGTCGTCGAAGATCATCGCCGTGGGCACGGTGGACAGCAGCCAGCGCAGCGCCGGTTCGCTCCAGGCCTGCCGGTACAGCTCGGCGTACTCGGCGAAGTCGGCGATCTCCTTGCCGGGCTCCCCGCTGGTGTCCCGGCGGTCGGCGATGAACTCGACCATCGCCGGCGGCGGCTCGTCCGCGTACACCTGGTCGCCGAGGAGCAGCAGGATCGAGGGCCACTCCTTCTCGTCGATCTCCATCATCCGGTGGGCGTACGAGCGCAGCACGTCGACACCGTGCGACAGGGTGTGGATGGCGTCGTGCGGCACGCTGGTGCGGCACGAGCCGAACACCAGCCGCAGCCGGTCGTCCGGTGCGATCGTGCGGATCAGGCTCGGCGGGAACTCGTGCTCGGCCGGCGGCCACACCTGTTCCCCGTCGAGCGCGACGGTGTACGGGTAGCTGGCGCCCGGGTCCAGGCCGTCGAGTACCAGCAGGGCGTAGTGGTGGCCGTGCACGATGAACGTGGGCGCGCTCACGGTGCCGGCGGGCCCGGCCGACAGCGTCACCGTGGCGGGCGCGTCCGTCTGCACCCAGACGGACGCGCTGACGGCGTCCGCGTATCGCAGCATCGGACCGATCACCAATCCCGGCACCGGGAGGACTGTAGTCCACCATCCCGGCGGCCGCTCGGCGAGCGGCGTAAGGTCGGGCGCCATGACCGACAACGCCAGCGAAAGCGGACGCTCGGCGCTGCTGATCACCAACCAGGCAGCCGGCGGTACCGGGGACGAGGCCATCGATACCGCGCTCGCGGTGCTGCGTACCCGGCTGCGCGTCGACGTCGAGGTGTGCGCCACCCCGGCGGACATCGACGGCATCCTCGCGCGGCACCCGCACCCCACGGTGATCGTCGCCGGCGGCGACGGCTCCCTGCACACGCTGGTGGGCGCGCTGTGGCGGCGCGGCGAGACGGGCAGCCGCGTGGTCGGCCTGCTCCCCCTCGGCACCGGCAACGACTTCGCCCGCGGGCAGGGCCTCCCGCTGGACCCGGGTCCGGCCGCCCACGCGCTCCTCGACGGCGAGCCGCAGACCTTCGACCTGATCGTCGACGACCGCGGCCAGGCCGTGGTGAACGCGGTCCACGCCGGTGTGGGCGCCACCGCCGCCCGAGCCGCCACGCCCGCGAAGCCCCTGCTGGGCAGGCTCGCGTTTCCGGCCGGCGCGGTGTGGGCCGGCCTGACCACGCGGGGCTGGCCCTGGCGGGTCGAGGTCGACGGCGTCCCCGTCTCCCAGCCGGGCAAGCGCGTGCTGATGGTGGCGGTGGCCAACGGGCGCTTCATCGCCGGCGGCGGCGCGACCATCGGACCGGCGGCCCTGCCCCACGACGGGCTGGCCGACATCACGGTCAGCCATGCCGTGGGCGCCTGGCAGCGCCTGCGGTACGCGCTGCGGCTGCGCCGGGGCACCCATCCGCACGACAAGGCGGTCACGTACGTGCAGGGACGGCGGATCAGCCTGACCGGCGAGGACATCTGGCTCAACGCCGACGGCGAGGTCGACGGGCCGGCGAGCCACCGCACCTGGACGGTCGAGCCGGCCGCTTGGCGGCTGCTCGTGCCCAAGCCATAGCAGTTATACTTGCCGTTCTCTTGACGAGCGTTGGGAAAATTGCATAGCTTCTTCAGCTACCGGCCGTTCCCACGGAGGTAGCGATATGAGGATCATCCGCAGGCTGCTCGCCACCACGCTCATCGCCTCGCTCGCCGTGCTCGGACTGGCACCCGTCACGGCGCAGGCCGCACCCCCGACCCGGTACGCCGGCGCGCTGCGGAACGGCGCCACCTGGATCGCCGACGTCCCGGCGGCCTGGAACGGCACGCTGCTGATCTACAGCCACGGTTACAACCCCGGTCCGGCGAACCCGCCGGTCAACAGCCCCGATCCGGGCACCGCGGAGGCGCTGCTGGCGCGCGGGTACGCGCTGGCCGGCTCGTCGTACTCCCGTGCCGGGTGGGCGGCCGCCACCGCCGCCCAAGACCAGCTCGACACGGTGCGGGCGGTCGCCGCGCTGATCGGCCAGCCGCGCCGCGCCATCGCGCTCGGTACCTCGTTCGGCGGCCTGATCACCGGTCAGCTCGCCGAACGCGGCGGCCGGCTGCTCGACGGCGCGGTCGCCACCTGCGGCCTCGTCGGCGGCGGGATCGACCTGCACAATTATCAACTGGACGGCTCACACGCGATCGCACAACTGTTGCTCACCGGGCAGCCGGTCAAGCTCGTCCGCTTCACCGACCCAGCCGAGGTGGGCGCCACGGCCAGCCGGATGACGGCGGCGCTGGACCAGGCACAGGCCAGCCCCGAGGGCCGGGCCCGCACCGCGTTGATCACCGCCCTGTTCCAGGAGCCGGCATGGGTCTCCGGCCAGCAACAGCCGGCGCCGGGCGACGTCGAGGCGAGGGTGGCTGGCCAGTACCAGAATCTGCGCGCGATCCTGCCGTTCGTCCTGTTCGGACGCTTCGATGTGGAGCAGACCGCGGGCGGCAACCCCTCGTGGAACAAGGGCGTGAGCTACTGGCGGCAGCTGGTCGAGTCGGGTCACCTGGCTCAGGTGGCGCGGATGTACCAGCTGGCCGGCGCCGACCTGCGCGCGGACCTGGACCTGTTGACGCGTACCGCGGACGTGACCGCCGACCGTGACGCGTACCGCTGGATGGCCCGGACCTCCACGCTCAGCGGCCGGCTGGACATGCCGGTCCTCACCCTGCACACCACCGACGACGGCCTCGTGCCGGTCCAGCACGAGCAGGAGTACGCCGAGGACGTGCGCGCCAGCGGCTCGGCCGCGCTGTTCCGGCAGGCGTACGTCCAGCGCCCCGGGCACTGCGCGTTCACGCCCGCCGAACTGGTCGCGGCGGTGCTGACCGTGGAGAGGCGGATCGCGACCGGACGCTGGGGCGACTCGACCGAACCGCGCCGGATGCAACATCTCGCCGAGTCGCTCGGGCTCGGCACGGCCGCGTTCGTCAGGTTCCACCCGCTGGAGTTCATCGGCGACCGCTGACCGCTGTGGCGATGCTGTGGAGGTAGCGAGCAGATACCGTGCAGGCGGTCGCGCGGTCCGGGTATCGCCCCTACCGTCACGGATGTGCGGAGCGTTGACGTACTCGTCGTGGGTGCCGGGCTGGCCGGCCTGCACACGGCCCGCCTGCTGGCCGAACAGGGCTTCGACGTGCTGGTGGCCGATCGCCGCCGGACCCTGTCGACGGGCGTCCGCACGACCGGCATCTTCGTGCGCCGCACCCTCGACGACTTCGACCTGCCGGATCACCTGCTCGGACCGGCCGTCCGGGAGGTCGTGCTGTATCCCCCGTCGCGGCGGGCGCCGGTGCGGCTCAGCAGCGAACGCGACGAGTACCGGGTGGCCGACATGCCGGGCGTCTACGCGCACGCGCGGCGCATGGCGGAGGCGGCCGGGGCCCGCATCGCACTGGGCGTCCGGTACGCCGGCTCCGCCACGGGTGTGGTGCGGTTGGAGGGCGCGGATCCGGTCGTCGCCCGGTTCGTCGTCGGCGCGGACGGCGCACGCTCCACAGTGGCCCGCGGTCTCGGCCTGGACGTCAACCGGCACCTGCTGATCGGTGCCGAACTCGTCCACCCGACCGCGTCCGGCACCACCGTCCCGACATTCCACTGTGTACTCGATCCGCGCGTCGCCCCCGGCTACCTGGCGTGGGTCATCGACGACGGCCGGAACGCGCACGTCGGCGTCGCCGGATACCCGGACGCCATGCGCGCCGGCGTCCGCCACCTGCTGGAGGAGTTCGCGGCGCGCGCGCCCGGCCGCGCGACACCGGCCGGTCCGGTCGAGCGGCGCGGCGGCCCCATCCCGGTCGGCGGCGTGCTGCGGCGGCTGGCGTGCCCGGCCGGCCTCCTCGTCGGGGACGCGGCGGGCGCGGTGTCGCCTTTGACCGCCGGCGGACTGGACCCGTGCCTGCGCATGTCCGAACTGGCCGCGACGGTCGCCGGCGACTACCTGCGCACCGGCGACCAGCGCGTGCTGCGCCGGTACGACGGAAAAGCGCTACGGGCCCGGTTTCGGGGCCGCCTGCTGTTGCGCCGCCTGTTCGCCGGCGTGCGCTCGCCCGCCGTGGCGGAGGCGGCGGTCGCCGCGCTACGCACTCGCGCCGGTCGTGCCGCGGCCGCCCGGATCCTGTTCGGCGACGGCTCCTTCCCCACCGTGCCCATCCCCGACCCCGAACCGCGCGCTTCGTGATCAGGGCGTCCCTCAAGTCGCTAGAACAGCTTGAGGGACGCCCTGATCACATCCGGCTGCGGGTTCGCGGCAGCTCAGATCTCGTCTGTCGACCGGATCTTGTTTAGAACGGGGGCGGTGTCCTGGCCGAGCTCCGCGAGGATGCCGAGCGCCGCCTGCCACACCTCGCGCGCCACTCGCCGTTCTCCCGCGGCGAGGTGGGTATCGCCGAGTTGGGTGAGCGTGGCCGACTCGTAGTAGCGTTCGCCGGCCTCGCGCCAGTACGACAGCGCCTGCCGGTAACACTCGGTGGCCTCGGGATACTGGCCCAGGTGGTGGTGCGCGCACCCGAGACTGTCCCAGGTGTGCGCCTGCCAGTAGTGGTCACCGGCCTCCTGTTGCAGCAGTAGCGCCCGCTGGCACTGCCGCAGCGCCAGCTCGTGGTCACCGAGCTGGCTGTGGTACCAGCCGGCGTTGTTCAGGGCGTTCGCCTGCCCGGATCGGTGCCCGGCCGCCCCGAACAGCCGCACCGCGTGTTCGGCGTACCGCAGCGCGAGCCGTGGCTGGCCCCGGTGTTCGGCGACCGTACCCAGGTTGAGCATGGTGCGGGCCTGCCCGACCTGGTCGCCGAGCCCGCGGTAGAGCCGCACCGCGTGCCACAGGTGGTCACGGGCCTCGCCGTGCAGGCCACGGCGCAGGTGCGCGATGGAGATGTTGCGGTGCGCTCGGGCCTGCCCGTCCCGGTCCCCGACGCGGTCGGCCGCCTCTAGCGCGAGTCGCTGGACGATCGCCTGGTCGTACCAGTGGCCACACCGGTCCAGGTACGTGGTCATGGCCCAGCCGAGCTGCCACGCGTGCACGTCGTGCCCGTCAGCGCCGGCCCGTCGCAGGAGATTGAGCAGGACCGGATGCTCCTGGCCGAACCACGACCAGGCCGCCTCGCGGTCGTCGACGACCGACACTGTCACGCCCGCGGCCGCCGCCGGCAGCCGGATCGGGTCCCGGTGCGGGTGCAGACGCAGGTCGGCGAGGTGGGCGCTGCCCAGGTAGTGGTCGAACATCCGGCGGGTCACGGCCAGCCGCCCGGCTTCGCCCTCCTCGATGTCCGCGCGCTCCACGGCGTACGCGCGGAGCAGGTCGTGCACGGTGTACCGGCCAGGCACGTGTTCGGTGACCATGTGGGCGTGCGCGAGCTCGGCCAGCAGCGGGCGCACCCGCGATGGTGGTACGCCGGCGAGGCTGGCCGCCGCGACCGCACCCAGATCCGGGCCGGGATGGATGCTGAGCAGCCGGAACAGCCGCGCGGCCGGACCGGTCAGGGCGCGGTACGAGCAGGCGAAGACCGACCGGACGTCGGTTTCGGCGTCCATGCCCGTGAACCCCTCCAGACCGCCGAGGGCTTGCTCCAGCTCCGCCGCGATGGCCCGCAGGGGAAAGTGGGGTTGGCCGACCACCCGGGACGCCACGATCGCCAGCGCGAGGGGCAGCCCCGCCGACCGGGCGGTGATCGTGGTGGCGGCCGCCGGTTCGGCGGTGAGCCGGGCGGCGCCGACGCGGCGGGCCAGCATCCGATGGGCGTCGCCGGGCGGCAGGGGAGCGAGGCTGATCGGATGCGCTCCCTCGGTCGTCACCAGGCCGGTCAGCCGGTTGCGGCTGGTGATCAGGGTGAGGCAGCCGGGTCCCCCCGGAAGCAGCGGGCGCACGTGCGTGCTGTCGCGGGCGTTGTCCAGTACCAGCAGGACGCGCCGGCCGGCCAGCAGCGTGCGCAGCAACGCCGACTGGGCGGCGAGACCCTCGGGCAACCGCTGCGCCGGTACGCCGAACGCGTCCAGGAAGCCGCGGACCGCCTCGCCAGGGTCGAGCGGCGGACCGGTCGGATGGAAGCCGCGCAGGTCGACGTGGAGCTGGCCGTCCGGGAACCTGTCGACCACGAGCCGGGCGAAGTGGACCGCCAGAGCCGTCTTTCCCACTCCGGCGATACCGGAGACGGCCGCCACCATGCCCGTACCGGCCGAGGTGGCCGCGTCCAGCAGCCCGCACAGTTCGTCGAGCTCGGCGGTGCGTCCGGTGAAGGCGTACGGGGCGGCGGGTAGCTGCGCCGGGACCGGCTTGGTCGGAGTAGCCGGCCGGCTGGGCTCGGGCCGGGACGCCGCCGCGGGCGCGGTGACCGGGGCCAGCCCCGGGTCGGCGTTGAGGATCGCCCGGTGCAACTCGGTCAGTTCGCGCCCGGGCTCGATGCCCAGCTCACCCACCAGCAGCCGCCGTACGTGGTGATACGCCCCGAGCGCCTCGGACCGGCGGCCCGCCCGGTACAGGGCGAGCATGAGCTGCCCGTGCGCCCGCTCGCGCAACGGTTCCGCCGCGACCAGGTCGGCGATCTCGTCGACGAGTTCGACTCCCCCGCCCAGCGTGAGTTCGAGCGACAGGCGTTCTTCCTGGAGGCTGCGGCGCTGGTCGTTGAGCTGCGCGGCCGCCGCCTCGATCAGCCGGCCGGTCACCCCGGTGAAGGCGGGACCGCGCCACAGCGCCAGGGCCTCCCGCAGGTGGACGACCGCGCCCGCCAGCTCCCCGGCGGCGGCGAGCCGCCGGCCGCGCCGTGCCCGATCGGCGAAGACCCGCAGGTCGATGTCGCCGTCCGGGACGCGCAGCGAGTACCCGCCGGAGTCGGTGACGATCTCACCACCCGCCGCCGCCAGCCGCCCGCGCAGCATCGACACGCAGTTGCGGACCACCTTGACCGAGCTGGTCGGCGGATGCTCGTCCCAGATCGCCTCGACCAGCCGGGACACCGGCACCACCCGGTTCGCGTCGAGCAGCAGGGCGGCCAGGATGCGCTGCTCCCGCGATGCGGCCAGCGGAACCTGGCCACGGTCGAGCCGCACTCGAAGCGGACCCAGTACCTGGAACCTCACGGGCCTCCCGCCCCCGTCCGTGCCACGCGCCACTTTGGATTGTCACACCACCACGAACGCATGCATAGCTCCTCGTCGATGGCGACTCGAACCGGTCACGGGGACGGGCCGGGGATGGATCGGGGACGGACCGGCGCAGGGTGCTCCTGGAAAGTCGCATTGACTGGCGGGAGGTATCCATGAAACACCGCAAGGCCTGGCTCGGCCTGCTCGTGCTGGCCCTGGCAACGGTGTCCCTCGGCTTCGCGGCGCGCGGCCAGGCCGATCCCGGCTGGCCGTCCGGGCCACCACGGTTCCCGGCCACGCAGCTGTCCGACGCGGTCCTGTTCAACGACGGGCCGGCCGCCTACCGGCTGGTCTATCTGGAGCGCCCGCCCACCCGGTGGACACCGGCGCTGCGACGGGCCCAGAGCGCGATCAACACCGAGCTGACCCGCCGGGGCAGCTGGTCCGACGCGATGGTCGGGCAACGGATACAGAGCGGCAACCCGGTCGTGGTGCGCGACGGCCTGGTCACGCTGGTCACGCTGGCCCGCGAGGTACTCAACCAGCAGTTCGGCAAGGCCACTGTGGACGCCGCCGTACTTCTGGTCAACGACGCCCTGATGGCGAACGCGTACGAGATCGTCCGGGCCGACTCCTACATCGACATGGACAACGACGACCGCACCGCACTGGAGGTCGGTACCATCCGGGCGATCTTCGCCGGCGGGTTCGCGGACTGGTCGTGGGACATGGCGGGCACCGCGGCACCACGGGCGAAGCTGGTGCAGGATCAGCTCATTCAGATCGTCTGCCGCGACCTGGCGCGCAGGTAGTCCACAATGGACGACATCGGGTTGGGCCGGCGGATCGCCGGGGTCGCGTTGGTCGCCGGGTTGCTCGTGGGCTACCTCGTCCGGGCTGTGGTACCGGTAGCCGCGATGCCCGCCCCGCCGGGCCGGGCGGTGGCCCGCGCGCTGGTGCCGGAAGGCTGGGCGTTCTTCACCCGCGACCCGCGCCGGCCCAGCCCGGTGGCCTACGACACCGCCCGGAACGGCCAGTGGCGGCCCGCCCCGCCGCGCAGCCGCGGCCCGGCCGGCCTGGACAAGCGGGACCGTGCCCGCGCCGCGGAGATCGCCCTGCTCGCCCACCGGCTCGATGGGGCCGACTGGACCAAGTGTGACGGCGAACCCGCCACCTGCCTGGCCAGCGCCCCCGCCACCCCGGTAGCCAACACCGCCACCGTACGCACGCTCTGCGGCGAGATCGGAATCGTCCTTCAGGAGGTACTGCCGTGGGCCTGGAACGACCTGCCGACCGTGCTCCCGTCCCGGGTCGCCCGGCTGACGGTGACCTGCTGACCCGCTGGCTGGCCCGGCTCGGTCAGCGCTGCCGGCCGGCGCTGGCGGTCGCGCCCTGGGCCAGCGGGCTCGGGCTGGCCCGTACCCTGCTGGCCACCGGCACCGGCGCCACTCTCCTCGTCAACCAGCCAGCGATCCTGCTGTCGATGGACGGCGCCGGGGACTGCACCGGCCCGGCCGCCGCCGGCATCTGGTGTGTCCTGCCCGCCGCGCACGGACAACTCGCCCGGTGGATCGGTATCGCCGTGCTGGTCGTGGTGGCCAGCGGCTGGCGCCCCCGGTGGACCGCGCTGCCGCACTGGTACATCTCCTGGAGCGTGATCGCCAACCTGTCCGCGTTGGACGGTGGCGACCACATCACCGCCGCCCTGACCCTGCTGCTGCTTCCCCTGGTGCTCACCGACCCCCGGCGGTGGCACTGGCAACCACCACCGGCCGCCACCGGGATCGGCACCGGCCGCGTGGTGGCGCAGGCCGCGCTGATCCTCATCTGGCTCCAGGTCGCCTTCGTGTACCTACACGCCAGCATCGCGAAGCTCGCCGTGACCGAGTGGACCGACGGCACCGCGATGTTCTACTGGCTGCGCACGCCCGGGTACGAGCCGCCGACCTTTCTGCACCCGCTGACCGAGGCGGCCACCGATTCCGCGGTGGGAGTCACGCTGTTCACCTGGTCGGTGCTGGTACTGGAGTTCGCCCTGGCCCTGGCTCGCCTGTTTCCTCCCGGGCTGCGCCGGGTGCTCCTCGTCGCCGGGCTCGCGTTCCACATCGGCATCGCGGTCGTCCTCGAACTGGTCACGTTCGGTTTCGCGATGAGCGGAGCCCTGCTGCTCTACCTACTCCCCGTGGGACACTCTTGGCGGCACTCTCGACGATCTATACCAAGAGATTCCGGGCTACCGCGACGTCCGCCGCGGTCCAGGGCCGTCGCTCCTGCGGCCTCACCCTCCGCGACCACACACCCACCGCCTGAGACGCTGTGAACGTTTAGGGCGGCCAAAGTGGCTGTCGCTATTCATGATCTCAGGTTTGTTGCATTGGTCTGTAACGCGAACCGTGTTTCGGCGTCGGAGTTGGGCCTCCCGGAACGTAAGTCAGGGGATTCCGTGGGTGCCGCGCTGGCGCAGGCGCGGCGTGAGGTTGAGCAGCGACGCCTGACGGCGGTCAGGGCCGGCCAGAGCGGGCAGCGGCCGGAGTATGGGTTCCCACCTTGATCGCTGCTGGTGGTGATCCGCCCTTGCGGGCCTCGTCCCTGTCGCCGCAGCCGCTGTCTCAACCGACGCTGCCGCCGGGTGGGCGCAGTGTGCGAGAGCTACCGGTCGGGTATCTGATCGGTCGGCGGGCAGCGTTGCGGACCGGGCTGGGGGTATTGCGCGGCACCCGTAAGGCGGTGGAGGCGTACGGCGCCGCGGGTGGGGTGGTGCTGACCGGGATCGGTGGGATCGGCAAGACCGCGGTGGCCGGCAGGATCGTGCACCGGCTCCGCGAAGACGGCTGGCTAACCGTGGTACACGACGGTGTGTGGAGCCCACCGCAGTTGTTTCGCCGGTGTGGCCGACGCCCCCGAAGGTACGAACGCGGCCCCCTACGGACAGGCGTTGAATGATGCTGACGTCGACGACACTGTCAAGCTTGGTTTGGTCGGGCGGCTGCTTGCCCAGGCCAGGTTGCTGGTGCTGTTCGATGACTTCGAGCAGAACCTCGCCAGCGGCGGCGAGGAATGGATCGATCCGGGATTCGCGGACACCTTCACCTGGCTGGCCGAGACGGCGCAGACCGGCAAGCTGCTGGTGACCTGCCGCTATCCGCTGCCCGGCGAACCGGACCTGATCGGGGTGGACCTGCCGCCGTTGAGCCCTGCCGAGCTGCGGCGCCTGTTGCTGCGCATGCCCCAGCTACGCGACCTTGACCTCGACGACCGGGCCACTATTATCGCGACGATCGGCGGGCACCCGCGCCTGATCGAGTTTGTGGACGCGTTGCTGCGGCACGGTCGCGGCAGCCTGCGCGAGGTCACCGCGAAGCTGCGGCACCTGGCCGACGTCGAAGGCATCGACCGCAACGCCCCGAACGTGCCCGCCGCCGTGCGCCGCGCCTGTGCTGCTGGGCAGCCGCGACATCGTCCTGGGCGAACTGCTGGACCTGCTCACTGACCAGCAGCGGGAACTACTGCTACAGGCCAGCGTGTCCACCATTCCCCTCAGCCTCGACGATCTGGTCATCGCCGTGCACGGCAGAAAGGCCGACGCGGTTCACCGTCAGCAGATGGCGACCGACGTACAGCGGCTGCTCGCGCTCACCCTGCTCTCACCCGTCCCGGACAGGCAGATCACGGTGCACGCCTGGGTCGCCGACGCCCTGCGGCCCTACCATGGCGACGGCTTGCCCGAACGGCACGACCGCGCCTTCACCATGCGCGACGAGCGGATTAGCAGCGGCCGGGGGCGGTTCGAGGACCTCACCGAGGCATGTCAGCATCTGGCCGCCAACCAGCGATACGACGACCTCGCCGGCCTGGCGCTCGCCGCCGCTCAATCGGGCATCGGGATGCTAGCTACGGCCGCGCTGCTCGGACAGGTGGCACCCACAATCCCTAACGACCACCCGAATTACCTGGCAATAGTCGACCGGGAAGCCCAGGCGCTGCTCAACACCGGCAACATCGGAGCCGCCATCAACCGCTACCAGACGGTCCTCCAACTGCTTGAGAAACGCGCCCAAGCCGATCCCAGCAACGCCCAAGCCCAACGCGACCTGAGCGTCTCCTACAACAAGCTCGGGGACCTCAGCCAGGCCATCGGGGACACCAGACAAGCCGAACAATTCTACCGGGACAGCCTGGCCATCCGCGAACGGTTGACGCTGGCCGACCCCGACAACGCCCAAGCCCAACGCGACCTGAGCGTCGTCCAAGAGCGTCTTGAAACCCTTCTACGCGGAGCCCAACCGAACTCATGAACCCGGCGCGGCGGTATCCAACATCATCCTCGACCTTTCGACCGAAGTACCCGCACGGAGCTGTGAACAGCGCAACCAGCCAAATAGCGCCGCCGCAACAGAACCACCAAGCATGCCGAACCCCGACCGGGTGGCTCCGGAGCGTCATCGGCGACCACCCTCCGGCACCGGAAACGCCGGTCTTGGCAGCTCAACAGCAGCGTCCTGCCCGAGCTCCGCGAGGATGTCCAGCACCGCGTGCCACAGGTGGTCACGGGGCCTCGCCGTGCGGGCCCGGCGCAGGTGCGCGATTGAGATGTTGCGGTGCGCCCGGGCCCGCCCGTCCCGGTCCCCGACCCGCGAGGCTCGTCGTCCCCCGAGGCGGGCTCGCCCGGCCGGCCCGGTTAGAAAAGCGCGCTTCAGGTTTCCGTCCCTGTCCACGCTCCGTTGCCGACGAGATTTCCCGCTTCGTAGACCGCGGCCCTGAAATTGATGAGCCAGCCCTCCGGGAAGCTCTTGTTACAGATTCCCCAGGTACCGTTGCCGTGCTGGTGCACGCAGGTCCCCAACCGGTAGCCGTCAGGACCATCGAAAAGCCAGCTCGCGGCTGCCGAGTGTCCGTCCGCATTGGTGTCTTTGACGAAGAACTTCTCGCCATACGGCATGAAGCAGGCGGTGGCGCCGCCGGTGCTGGTGCAGTGGTACCAGTGCCCATAGTCGGCAGGGGTATCCAGGATGACTACGGTGTAGTTAATCTCGTTGCCGTAGTAGGCCGCGCTGGCGGCCGTGGGACTTAGCAGGCTGATTACCGCGCCGATTACCGCGGCCATCGCGAGCAACCCACGACGTCGCTTACCCATGGGACTCCTTCATCGTCATTGGCTGAGAGTCGATGGGCCTCATTGTCGACCAGTCCATCGAGGAACTTGGTAATCCGACTTCCAGTCTTGAGGGAATCTTGAACGGAACGCAGTCGAGATCGCGATGAGCGGAGCCCTGCTGCTCTACCTACTCCCCGTGGGACATCAGTCGTCGGCGAGGATCGCGTACAGGTCCGAGTCCCGCCAGCCGTCGCGGATGTAGGCAGTACCGCGCATCCGGCCCTCGTATCGCATGCCGATCTTGCGCAGCACCACCGCCGAGGCGAGGTTGCGGGGATCGCACGTGCCGAAGATCCGATGGCACCCGTGCTCCTCGAAGCCCATCCGCACCAGCTCCCTCGCGGCGGCCGTGGCTATCCCCTGTCCCCACAGCCGCGGATGGACTCCGTACCCGATCTCCGCGGTGCTCGGACCCCGCAGCTTCAGCTCCGCGCAACCCACCACCTCGCCGTCGGCGACCACCGCGAACACCCGCCGTTCGGCGGGCGCCGTCACGGCGGCTCGCACAAATTCCAGAGTCTGTTCCTGGGTGTTGGGTCCCCACGCCTGGTAGCGGCACGACTCCGGCAGCCGCGCCCACTCGTGGACGGCGGCGGCGTCGGCGAGGGCGAGCGGGCGCAGTGTGACCGGCATGACGGCACTCTAGGCCACGTCCGGCGGCACCTCCCCCGCGCCGTTCAGGGCGCGCAGGCCCGCCGCGAAGTGCGCCAGCGACCGGTCGACGCCGTCGAGGGTCGGTGTCCGGTTCAGGTGGCCGTGCGGCATCCCGGCCGCCAGTTGGGCGCGGACCTCGACGCCGGCCTCGGCGAGCTGCCTGGCCAGCAGATCGGCGGACGGGCGCAGGTCGTCGAGCTCGCAGCTGACCAGGTGCACAGCCGGGAGCCCGCCGAGCGGCGCGTGTCCCGGTGTGGCCAGCGGCGGCAGATCGCCGAGCCGTCCGACGTAGTTGGCGAACATCTCCTCGATCAGCGACGGCGGGAAGCGCAGCAGGGGCGGCAGCGATCGCATCGCCGCCGCCGTGGCGTCGTCGAGCGCCGGTACGGGGAAATGGACCACCGGGTACGCGAGGAACAGGCCGGCGGGCAGCAGGCTCCCGGCGTCCCGCAGGCGGATCGCGGCCGCGAGCGCCAAGGCGCCACCCGCGCTCGCTCCACCGAGACAGACCGGCGAGGCGGCGGGCCGCTCCCGGACGAACCACTCCCACGCCGCGACGACGTCGTCGAGCGGGACGGGGTACCGCACCCCGTCGACGGCCAGGCGGTAGCCGACCGACGCGACGACGATCCCGGCCCGGCTCGCGAGCTCGGCCGCGACCACGGACGACTCCGGCATGTCGAGGTCGCCGCCCCAGAAGCCGCCGCCGTGGACCCAGAGCAGCGCTCCGGCGGCCGGCGCCGGCGGTGTGTAGACGCGGACGGTGACGTCGCCATGCGGGCCCGGGGCGGCGTGATCGACGACGTCGACGTCGGGCATCGTCCACTCGCCGGGATCCCGGCCGTACTCGTCGAACCGCGACCGGGCTTCGGGGTCGGCGATGCCGTCCCAGTCGAGCCCGGACAGCAGGTGGATCCGCGCCGCCAGGTAGGGGTCCAACGTCGTCATCCCTTGATGGCTCCTTCGGAGAGGCCGCTGACCAATCGCTTCTGGACGAAAAGGTAGACCACGATCAGGGGCAGGCTGGTCAGCACCACGTGAGCGAAGATCAGCTCCCATCGCATCGCGGTGAATTCCGAGGATGTCGAGGAGAATCGGTAGAGGGCGAGCGGTAGCGTCGCCGCGCCGGCACCGCGGAGCAGGAACAGCGCGAACAGGAACTCGTTCCAGATCGTGATGATCAGGATCACCCCGCCCACCAGGAGTACCGGCAGCAGCCCGGGCATGATGATCAGCCGGTAGATCTGCGGCCTGGAGGCACCGTCGATCGCCGCCGCCTCCTCCAGGTCCGGCGGCATCGTCCGGATGAATCCGGTCGCGAGGAAGACCACGACGCCGAGCCGGGTTCCGACCATCACGAGGAAGTAGCCCAGGCGGGTGCCGTCGATGCCGAGTACCTGGAGTTCGTAGATGGTGGGCAGGATGGCCGGCGGTAGCAGCACCGAGAGCACGCTCAGGTTGTAGGCCACCTTCATCGAGACGCGCCTGGACCGGGCGAACGCCCACGCGGCCATGGACCCGAGAACGATGACGCAGGCCAGGGTGGGTACGGCGATAAGGAGGCTGTTGGCCAGGGCGACCGCGTAGTTGCCCTCCGCCATCACCCGGCTGTAGTTCTCGACGAGGTTCCACTGGTCCGGCAGGTCCAACCCGAGCCGGCTCGCCTCGGTGTAGGGCTTGGCCGAGTTGACGAGCAGCATCCACAATGGAATGCCCACCCACGGGACGGCGATCGCCACCAGGATCACCCGCCGGGCCCACTCGTTCATGCCTCCACCTCCCTGCGCCGAAGGAACGCGATGAGCGGGATGCCGATGCCGACCACCAGAATGGTGATCACCAGGCTGAGCGCGCTGGCGCTGCCGAAGAACCCGCCGGTGTACTGGCGGAACATGGCGATGTTGAGCACGGTGGTCGCCGCACCGGGCCCTCCCCTCGTGGTCGCCTGGACGATGTCGAAGGCGTTGAGGGCGCCGAGGAAGGTCACGACGACGCTGAAGGTGAACGCCGGAGCCAGCAGCCGGAACTTCACGCGCCAGAATCGCTGCCAGGCGCTGGCGCCGTCGATCATCGCGGCTTCGATGAGCGAGGGTGGGATCGCGTTGAGCCCCGCGATGTAGACGAGGGTTACCAGTCCACTCCACTTCCACACGTCGATGAAGGCGACCGAGACCAGCGCGGAGCCGCCGCTGCCGAGCCACGCGAAGTCGAAGCCCGGTACCACCAGCCCGATCGCCTGGTTCAGCGGCCCCACCGGTGACAGGAGCGCTCCCCAGATGTACCCGGCCGCGAGCGGCGAGATCAGTACCGGGATGAAGAAGAGCGTGCGCAGCCACGAGTTGAACGCGGTGGTGCGCTGGAGCAGCAGGGCGAGCCCCAGGCTGACGGCGTTCTGCAGGATCATGGCGATGACCGCGTAGAACACCGTCACCCGGATGGCGTTGCCGAGGATGCCGGCCTCGGCGAGGCCGATGAAGTTGTCGAGGCCGTTCGGCGCGATCGCGGCGGTGAAGCCGGTCCAGTCCGTGAACGCGAAGTACACGTTCAGCAGGAACGGTATGAGGAAGAAGCCGATGGTGAGAGCGAGGGCCGGGGCGGCGAAGTGCCACCACCGGCGCGTCGCTGTACGTGTTGCGCCTGTCATGTCGGGCCGGCTTCCCTACCAGCCCGGCAGCTTGGCCAGCTTGGCGGCCTGCTCGAAGACCTTCTGCGACTTCTCCGCCGCGCCCTCGGGAGTCTCCGATCCGCTCAGGATGCCGGTGACGTAGTTCGGGAACTCGACGTTGAACCCGGACAGGTTGCTGTTGAAAGCGTAGGCGGTGCTGGTCTCGTACGCGTCGTTGAACTCCTTGGCCAGGCCGGAGTAGCCACCCTTCGGAGGCTGGGCGCCCTCGAGGAGCGGGAAGGTACCCGACTCGTCGACGTACGTCTGGTAGCCCTCCCCGGTCGCGTACTGGATGAAGGCCAGCGCGGTGCTCTCCCGATCGCCGTTGCCGGTCTTCGGGACGTACCAGGTGCCGGCGACGTTCGGGGCCCAGATCGACACCGCGCCGGTGGCTGACGGGTAGGCGAAGCCGATGTGTTGCGCCGTCTTCGCGCGATCGCCCCCGAACTGGTCGGCGATCATGTCGGCGAGCCCGGTCGGCAGGGCGACCATCGCCGCCTGGCCCTTGGCCAGCGCGGGGAGCGCGTCCTCGAACTTCGCGGTCGTCGCGTCCTTGTTGAAGCAGCCGGTGTCCTTGAACTTCTTGTACTGGTTGAGGCCGGCGACGAACGGGCCGCCGGGGGCGTTGAACGTCGTCTTCTTGTCGGTGACCTGCTGGGCCCAGTTCTCGCTCTGCTGGGCGGAACCCATGTACATCAGGCCGGAGAGGATCTGCACCGGCCAGGCCGAGCCGCCGCTCTCCCAGATCGGGATGGCGTTGGGATCCTTCTGCCGCAGCGTCGCACAGACCTGTTCGAGGTCGGCGAAGGTCTGCGGGATGTTCAGTCCGTTCCGGGTGAACACGTCCTTGTTGTAGAAGATCCCGAACAGGGACGGGGTATCGGTGATCGCCGCGTAGACCTTGCCGTTGTGCGAGCCGGCGTCCTTGTAGATGTCGCCCGCGCGGCTGGCGAAGGGCATCTTGGACAGGTCGTAGAGGTTCTGCTCGGGGTTGAGCGCCCAGAACAGCGACGTCGCGTGGTACTCCAGGACGTCGGGGCGCTCGCCGCTGGCCCAGCGGGTCTGCACTCCCGACTCGAAGTTGTCGGTGGGCATCTCGACGATGTTCATCTTGACGCCATACTTGTCACCGAAGCGCTTGTAGACGGCTTTCACGGCTTCCAGCTCGACGGCGTTGACCCAGACGGTCAACTCCTTGGCCTGCACCTTCGCCGTCCCGTCGGCGACGGCGGTGCCCCCGCCGCCGCCCGAATTGGGGTTGGAACACGCGCCCAGGGTCAAGACCGTGGCGGACACCAGCCCGATGATCGCGATCCTTCTTCTCACGTGGACTCCTTGGAACGTTTCATTTGACTACCATTGCGATGTGTAACGTTTTCCAGATTGTTTCGGCTGACCCTAGAAGTTCACCGTCTGCTCGTCAAGGGATCACGATCGTTACCAGCGAGGAAGCAGCCGCGACATGCGGGTAACGTTGCCCAAACCGTACAGATGGATCGTCCACCCCTCCGCGAGCCGTGGCACGATCGTCGCCGTGTCCTTCTCGCGTCGCAGGTTCATCGGCACCGGGCTGACCGCCGCGGCGGCCGCCGGCCTCGCCGGCTGTGCGGGCCGGTCGTCCACGGTGTGGGCGGACGGCCAGGCGTCGCCCGGACCGCCGGGCTCCGGTGCCGGCGCCGCCGGGACCAAGCCGAGGCCCACCGCGACCCAGACGCCGTCGCCGGCCGCGCCGAAGCCGCGCGCGGTGGCCTCCTACGAGGCCAAGCTCTCGGCGGAGCTGCGCCGCTTCCTCAAGCCCACAGCCGAGAACCCGAACCACCCCACCTACGCCGGCGCGGTCGCGCTCGTCATGATCAACGGCCGGGTCGACAGCCACATCGCGGTCGGGCACGCGCTGCGATACGGCGCCGGGCCGGTCGAGCTGGCGGAGGCGAAACGGGTACCCATGTACCGGGACTCGATCTTCGACCTTGCCTCGCTCACCAAGGTGTACGCCTCGATCCTGGTCCTCCAGCAGGTCGAGAAGGGCAGGCTGGACCTGGCCGCACCGGTCGCCCGATACCTGCCAGAGTTCACCGGCACGGGCAAAGACAAGGTCACCGTCCGGATGCTGCTCACACACACCAGCGGCCTGCCGGTCGGCGCCAGCGTCGCCGGCCTGCCCGACCTGGCCGCCAAGCGTAAAGCCGTGCTCGCCACCCCGCTGACCAGCGGGGCCACGCCGGGTGACACGTTCCGGTACTCCAGCGTCGGCCTGATGGTCGCGGCCATGCTGGTCGAGAAGGTCACCGGCAGGTCCCTCGACCAGGCGCTCAAGGACGGCGTCACCGGCCCGCTCGGCCTGCGCGACACCGGCTTCAAGCCACTGGGCTGGCTCAGCGCCCACGACCAGGCCCAACGCCTGGTCGCCACCGACGCGCGCTCATCCCGGGGACTGCTGCGCGGCGTCGTACACGACGACGTCGCCAACCAGATGGGCGGCGTCGCCGGCAGCGCGGGCATCTTCGCGACCGCCAAGGACGTCGCCGCCGTCGGCCAGGCCCTGCTCGCGGGCGGCGTCTACAACGGCAAGCGAATCCTGGCCGCGGCCACCGTCGAGCGGATGCTCACCAACTACAACCAGGGCCTGCCCGCCATCGACCCCGACCGCCCCGGCCGCCCGTCCGACCACGGCCTCGGCGTCACGCTGCGCCAACCGTGGTTCATGGGCCGGCTCTCCACCGCGGCCACCTTCGGCCACACCGGCTTCGCGGGCACCTCACTGCTGGTCGAGCCGCGCCGCAAGCTCGTGCTCGTACTGCTGACCAACCGCGCCCACCCGAACTGGACCTGGGCCAACCCCGACCCCATGCGCGCCGCGATCGCCAACGTCATCGCCGCCGCCATCCCGTAGCGTTCTGGCTCAGGGGCTCTCGCCCGGCCAGGCCAGCCCCATGAAGGTCGACATCACGCGGACCGGGTGAGCACCACGACCGGGATTTCGCGCTCCGCCTTCTTCCGGTACTGCTCGTAGGTGGGGAAGATGCCCGCCATCAGGTCCCACAGCTCGGCGCGCTCGCCGCCCGTCGCCGTGCGCGCGGTCGCGTCGAACACGTCGTCCTTGACCTGGACCGTCACGCGCGGATCGGCGACCAGATTCCGGTACCACAACGGGTGCCCGACCGAGCCACCGTTGGAGGCGACGAGGACGAAGTCGTCACCCCTGGTCCCGTAATAGAGCGCGGTGCGGCGCAGCTTGCCGGACCGGCGGCCCCTCGTGGTCAGCAACAGCGCGTCGACGCCGTGGAAATGGTGACCGGACTTGCCATCAGTGTCTACATAGGAGCCGATGTGCCGCGCGACCCAGCCGACCGGACTGTCGACAACTTCCTCCGCCATGCCCCGAAATCTACGGCAGGGGCTTAGCAACCAGCGGGGTGGGGTAAGGCGGTGACAACCGGATGTTTGGAGGGTGTGGAGATGTCTGCCTTGGTACAGCGGATAAAGAATTTCCTGCGCAGCCCGCGCGGGCAGCAGTTGGTGGAGCGTGGCCGGCAAGAGATCGCCAAGCCGTCTAACCAGCGCAGGCTGCGGGAGTTCAAGGCCCGTATGGGCAAACGCCGGTAACGCGCCTCAGGCGACGCCGATCGGCGAGTACCGGTGGTCGGTGGTTTCGCCGTTGCGCGACGCCCACAGGTGGATACGCACGGTCTCGCCTTCCGGCAGCGAGTAGTTGCAGTCCGTGACGCCGTCCGCCCCGCCGGTGCTCTGGTCGTCGAAGCAGACGGTGGAGTGGTCGACCCAGTGCTTGGTCGGATCGTGCCAGGTCTGCAGTTGGGCACGCGTACCCCAGTGGTCCGCGTAGTAATCCTCGACGAGCAGGTGCTCGCCGTACTGCCGGAAGTTGGCGGCACCGTACTTACCGTCCACATCGGTGGACTGGCCCGCGTGCGCGGTACCACTGGCGGCCAGCGTCGCCGTCACGCCGGCGGCCATCGCGACGGCGACGCGCCCCACCCGCCGGGCGCTCATGCGACACCCACGCCGCTGTACCGGTGTGCCTTGGTCGCGCCGTTCCGCGAGGCCCAAGCGTGGATGCGCACCTCGGTGCCCTCGGCGACCTCCAGGTTGCATTCGACGCGCCCGTCGACGCCGCCGGTGGTTTGGTTGTCGAAGCAGACCTCGCCGTGGTCGCGCCAGGTGCCGGTGGGGTGGTGCCAGACCTGGAGCTGCGCGCGCGACGCCCAGCCGTCGCCGTACCAGTCGAAGACGTTCAGATAGTCGCCATAGTGGTTGAACGTCATGGCGCCGTACGGCGTGTCAACACCGACGCTCACTCCGGCCTGGGCCGGTGCACCGGTGAGAAACACGGCGGCGAGCGTCGACGCGGCGGCCGCGGCGGCGATGCGTGAACTTTTCGACATGTTCGGGCACCCTGCCAGGAAACGCCATCGTCCGACCATCGTCCGACCATTCCCTACACATCAACCGATTGTGATCGAGCCCTAGCGGTGCGTGCCGACTGTCCACTAGAGTCACTCGCGTCGATCTTCTGGACGGCGAGGAGCGGTCATGGGAAATCGGTGGTGGCGCCGTGCGCGCCGGCTGGTGTCGATCGGGCTCGCCGCGATGCTCGGCACGCTCGGCGCGGTGATGGCCGCCGGCCCGGCCGCGGCCGACCTGAAAAGAGACTTCAACGGCGACGGGCGAGGCGACCTGCTCGCATTGTTCGACTACGGCAACGGCTCCACCGGGTTGTGGGTGTTTCCCGGCGCGCCGAACCAATCCAACGGCCAGCCCGGCCAGATCGGAAACTACATGGCGTGGGAGACGCCGCCGGGCAGCTACTGGATCGGTGTGACGAAGAACGTCGCCGGCGACTTCAACGGCGACGGGCGCACCGACATCATGAGCCTGTACGACTACGGCAACGGCGAGGCGGGGCTGTTCATCATCCCCGGCACGGGCGGCTCAGGTCCAAACGCGACGGACGCCTACCGGGTGTGGTGGAGCCCGCCGGGCAACTTCTGGCCAAGCGTGGTGAAGCTGGCCGCGGGCGACGTCAACGGCGACGGCAAAGACGACCTGCTCGCCATGTACAACTACCCCGACAACTCCATGGGGATATTCGTGTTCCCGGGCACCGCGAGTGTCGGCGACGGTTCGAGCAACCCGTACATGACCTGGCATTCGGTTCCCCACTGGTATCCACTGTCCGAAGTGGAGTTCACTGCGGGCGACATCAACGGCGACGGCCGCGACGACCTCGTCGGCCTGTGGGACTATCCCAACAGCACCGCCATCCTGTGGGTCTGGGCCAGCGGCGCGTCCGGACCCGACGACGAGTACCAGATCTACTTCGACTGGAACTGGGAGCCGAATGTCGGCCAGCGCGCCCAGCTGACCACCCTGAACTGGAACTACGACGGCAAGGACGACATCGCCGTGGTCAGCAACGGCAAAATCAGGATGTTCAACGGCACCGACCAGCGGCAGACCGGCTACTCCAACCCGCACGTGCTGCCACTCGCGAACGGTTCCGACGTCGTGCTGGCCCGGTCGGTCATCACCTCCGCCGAGATCGACGACACCCCTGGGGGCGAACTCGTCGGCATGTTCGACAACCTCAACGGCGGCACGACGATGTGGGTCCTGAGCGGCTCACCGAACAACCTCTTCGAGTGGACACCGACACAGGTCTGGTACGCGCCCCCGGGCCACTTCCCGATGAACCGCACCAAGGTCGCCCGCTAGGGCCTGCGTCGATCACCCCGGACACCTCGCCCGTGTCCGGGGTGAACAGCGGGGGTCTCATGGGCTACGGGGTGCGTAGGACGAGTTCCCAGTCGACCGTGCGGGCCCAGTCGGCGTAGCTGTGCCACGCCACATCCGGGTACGTGGCGTGCAGGGCGGCAGCGTCGAGGAAGTCGGTCGTGTCCTCGAAGAGCTGGAACATGTCGGCGATCTCGTCACCCGCCCACTGGCGGACCTGGTCCAACGGCAGTCGCTGGTACGGGATCTCGCGGCCGAGCACGTCGCTGAGGATCGCGGCGGCCTGCTCGCCGGTGACCCGGTCGGAGACCACGTCTACGCGTTCGCCGACGAACCGGTCCGGGCACTCGATCGCGTGGACCGCGAGACCGGCGATGTCCCGCACGGTCACCTGGTCCAGCGGCTTGCCGGCGGACAGCGGGTTGGCGAGGACGCCGTCGGTGAGGCGGCTGAACCCGACGTTGAGGACGTTCTCCATGAAGTACACGGGTCCGAGGACGGTCGCGCGGACCTGCTGGCCCCGCAGGTACGCCTCGACGAGCTGCTTGCTGTCGGCGTGGTCGATGTCGGTCTCCACCAGCCGGTCGGCGCCACGCACCGAGGAGTACACCAGATGCGCGTCGGCACGCAGCGCGACGTCGACGAGCAGCCGGCCCTGCGCGACCTCCTCGTCCTTGCCGCCCGATCCGAACGGTACGGACAGGCCGAAGATCGCGTCGACGCCTCTGACGGCGCTCGCGAGCGCCTCCGGGTCGGCCAGGTCGCCGGTGACGAGCCGCGCCCCGGCCGCGGACAGGCCCTGGGCGGCGGGCGACTCGGGCGAGCGCACGTAGGCGGTGACGTCGTGGCCGTGCTTGAGCAGCAGCTCGGCGACCGCGCCGCCCTGCTTGCCGGTGGCGCCGATGACGAGAACGGTGGTCACAGGTGAGGCTCCTTGATCGCGCTTCGTGGACGGCGCGATTCTCTGGCCTCAACCTCTGTTGAGGTCAAGCGCTAGGGTCGACGGATGCCGAGGCCCCGCACCACCTTTCACGAGCTCACCGTCGGGCAGGTCGCCGACCGCAGCGGCGTCGCGATCTCCGCGCTGCACTTCTACGAGCGCCAGGGCCTGATCCGCAGCACCCGGACGGCGAGCAACCAGCGCCGGTACAGCCGCGACACGTTGCGCCGGGTCGCGTTCATCCGGGCGTCGCAGAACGTCGGCATCTCGCTGGCCGTGATCCGGGAGGCCCTCGACCAGCTGCCCAGCGAACGCACCCCGACCCGCGAGGACTGGGCCCGCCTTTCCATGGCGTGGCGCACCGAGCTCGACGCGCGCATCGCCCAGTTGCAGGCGCTGCGAAACGACCTCACCGACTGCATCGGGTGCGGCTGCCTGTCGATGCGCGTGTGCCACCTGACCAACCCGCGCGACGTACTCGGCCGCGAGGGCCCGGGCGCGCGCCGCCTACCACCCGCGCGCCCGGCCTAGGATCTAGGATTTGGACTTCTTCGGCGCGGTCGGCTTGCCCAGTTCCTGCCAGCGCGTCGCCGACATCTCCACGCCGAACTTGTCCGCCGCCCGCCGGATCCGGCGGAACGCCTCGCGCCGTTCCTCGTCCGTGACGTCCTGGACCTGGTCGAAGCGGGCGATCGCGTTGCGCACGTGGGAGGCGTCGTTGAGCGGTTCCTTGCGCTCGCGCGGGAACGCGTAGGCGCTGTCGGGCATCGCGTCGCGCTCGGCCGCGTCCAGCTCGTTCGATGTTCGCTTTGCAGCCATGACACCGAACTACCCCGCCGGCACGAAGCTATGCCTCCTCGTCGTCGCTCTTACCGGGTACCGCGTCCGAGAGGGCCGAGGTCAGATCGTCGCCGGGCACCGCGATCCGTTCGGCCCGCCCCGCGTCGGGGTTCTCGGGCTGGGCCTCGGGCATGGTAGCGCCGCCCGCGAAGCCTTCCTCGTTCGGCTCGTTGGCCAGTTCCTCGTCGTCCCGCTGATGCGAATCGGACATCTCGGTCGCCTCCTCGCAGTGCTCCAGCCTTCGCTGGGCTCACCGGTACGCGTACCCCGACGAAGTCGACCAAAAACTCCCAGCCTCTTTTGAGGTTCGTCAATGTACTCTCCATTCGTATTCATGAATGTCTCGCCGGCCGGAGCGCCACGACCCAGGACAGGACGGACCATGCGACGTACCCGGAAGCTCGCCATCCCTGTCGCCGCCGCGGCGATATCGGTCACCGCGTGGATGGGCGCGGTCACCGGCGCCGCGGCCGAGACGGACGATGTCGGGGTACTGGCCGCGGGTGACGCGGCGGCCGCGGCGATCGCGGCCAACGCGCCGGACCACGACGATCCGGCCGACCACTCGTGGAGCTCCGCCGACGTCGCGGCCATCACCCTCAACGGTTCCAGCGCCACCAGCGGGAGCCCGGACGTCTCGGTCAGTGGCGGCGTCGTGACGATCACCGGGGCGGGGACGTACCAGCTGACCGGCTCGCTCACCAACGGCCAGATCGTGGTCGACACCGCCGAGTCCGGGATCGTGCGGCTGCTGCTGAACGGCGTCACCATCGCCAACTCGACCAGTTCCGCCATCAACGTGGTCGACGCCGGCGAGGTCATGGTGGTGCTGAACGCGGGCACCACCAACCGGCTCTCGGACGCCTCGCAGTACGTCTATCCGGACCCGTCCGTCGACGAGCCCAACGCCGCGCTGTTCAGCGCGGCGGACCTGACCATCGCCGGCACCGGCTCGCTCACCGTGACCGGCAACGCGTACGACGGCATCGCCAGCAAGGACGGCCTGGTCATCGCCGCCGGCACGATCACCGTCAACGCGGTCGACGAGGGCATCCGCGGCAAGGATTACCTGATCGTCAACGGCGGCACCCTGAGCGTCACCACCCGGACCGGCGACGGGCTGAAGTCCGATGAGGACGGTGACGCGACGCTCGGGTACGTGCTCGTCGCGGGCGGCACGACCACCGTCACCGCGGCCGGCGACGGCGTACACGGCGAGACCGACGTGATCACCACCGGCGGCACGCTCTCCGTGCGGGCCGGCGGCGGGCGCACCACTCCCCTGCCCGCGGACGCGTCGGCCAAAGGGCTCAAGGCAGGCGTCCTCATCGTGACCGGCGGCGGACAGGTCACAGTGGACGCCGCCGACGACGCCGTCAACTCCGACGTCGCGGTCGCCATCGACGGTGGCACGCTCAACCTCGCCACGGCCGACGACGCGGTACACGGTGAGACCACTGTGGACGTCACCGCCGGCACGGTCAACGTGACCAACTCGTACGAGGGGCTGGAGGCGCTCAAGCTCACCATCTCCGGCGGCGCCGTCAACGTCACCTCCACCGACGACGGGCTCAACTCGGCCGAAGAGGGCATCAACGAGTTCGCCGTGGCGCCCAACGCGTTCATCCGGATCACCGGTGGTTCGGTCAGCACCAGCGGCGGCACCGACGCCATCGACACCAACGGGACGCTGAGCATCTCGGGCGGTACCGTCGTCGCGCACGGCTCGGACACCCGCGCCGGCGGCGAAGGCGGCCTGGACTCCAACGGCCCGATCACCTTCAGCGGCGGCACCACGTTCTCCACCGGCCTGACCGCGGTCACCGGGGCGATCGCCAACACCTCGCCGCAGCGCTGGATCACGTACCGGTTCGCCGCCCGCCAGGCGGCCGGCACCATCGTGCAGGTGGCCTCCGGCAGCACCGTGATCGCCGCGTACCGGGCCACGAAGGCGTTCCAGCAGATCGCGCTCTCCTCCAACCAGGTCATCGGCGGGCGCAGCTACGACATCTACACCGGCGGCAGCGTGTCCGGTACCCCGGTCGGCAGCCTGTACCCGAGCGGAAGCCTCACCGGCGCGACGCGCGCGGGTTCCGCGACCGCCAGCGGCACCACCGTCACCACCCCACCGACCAGCCCGCCCACGACGGCCGTACCGACGACCCCCGGCCCGGCGCCGACCACCGTCGCACCCACCACGCCGGGCACCTCCCCGGGTACGGCCGCCTGCCGGGTCACGTACACCATCACCAGCCAGTGGTCGGGCGGCTTCCAGGGCGACGTCACGATCGCCAACACCGGCACCAGCGCCGTCAACGGCTGGGCGCTGCGCTGGAGCTTCGCCAACGGGCAGCAGATCAACCAGGCGTGGAACGCCACCTACGCCCAGTCCGGCACCCAGGTGACCGCCACCAACGCCGGGTGGAACGGCACCATCGCACCCAACGGCACCGCCAGCTTCGGGTTCACCGGGAGTTGGACCGGTACCAACGCCAAGCCGACCGCCTTCACGCTCAACAACGCGACCTGCGCGGTGGCCTGAAACCTGGCTCCGTGGGCCGTCCGGCGCGAGCCGGACGGCCCACGGGTGGACTACCATCTGCGCCAATGGTGATCTGTATCTACGGCGCCGGAAGCATCGGCTGCTACGTCGGCGGCCGGCTCGCCGCCACCGGCAGCGAGGTGATCTTCATCGGCCGCGAGCGGCTGGCCCGGCAGATCGCCGGGCACGGCCTCACCCTCACCGACTGGCGCGGCGCCGCGCTGCGCGTGCCGGCGCCGCGATACGAAACGGCGCCGTCCGCGGTGGCGGAGGCGGATCTGGTACTGGTCACCGTGAAGTCCGCAGCCACCGCACAGGCCGGCGACGAGCTGGCGAGCCGCCTGAAGCCCGGCGCGGTCGTCATCAGCTTCCAAAATGGACTGCACAACGCCGACCTGTTGCGCGAGCGGCTGCCGGGCGCCACCGTACTGGCCGGAATGGTCGCCTTCAACGTGGTCAACCAGGGCGACGGCAGGCTCCACGGCGGCACCGAGGGCGGGCTGGAGGCGCAGCGGCACCCATCGCTGGCCGGATACGCGGCGGCGTTCGAACGGGCCGGCCTGCCGCTGGTGCAACACGACGACATGGCCGGCGTGCAGGCGGCGAAGCTGCTGCTCAACCTCAACAACGCCATCAACGCCCTGTCCGGCGTACCGCTGAAGGCCGAGCTGTCACAGCGGGCGTACCGGCGCTGCCTGGCCATGGCGCAGCGAGAGGCGCTGCGGGCGTACGCCGCCGCCGGCCTCACCCCGGTCAAGCTCACGCCGCTGCCGCCGGGCTGGATACCGGCCCTGCTCAACACGCCCGACGCGCTGTTCGCCCGGGTGGCCGCCAAGCTGCTCGCCATCGACCCGCTGGCGCGCTCCTCCATGTGGGAAGACCTGGAGGCCGGCCGGACCACCGAGGTGGACTACCTCAACGGCGAGGTCGTGGCGCTGGCCCGCCGGCACGGCACCCGGGCACCGGCCAACGAGCGGCTGGTCGCCCTGATCCGCGACGCCGAGCGCGGTGGCCGGCGTGACTGGTCGGGCGAGGAACTGCTCACCGAGCTGAGTGGCTGAGCCGCCGGGTCTGCCTCCGGTACCGTCGAGACTGGGTCCCTGTCCCGGCGCGCGGCGAGGAGGGAATGACGCAGCGGTGTTGACCGTGACGACGGCACCGGATCTTGCCAACGGCTTGATCGTGGTGACACTGCGCGGTCTGCTCGCGCTGGACTCCGCGCCCGTTGTCCGCACCGCCCTGCTCAAGGCGTTGGCCGATGGCCCCGACGCGGTGCTGGTCGACGTCCGCGGGCTGAGCGTCGACCGCTCGTCCCGCCTCACGATCTTTCCGGCGGCGTTGCGCGTCGGCGGTGAGGCTCGCTCCGGCGGTGAGAGCACAGCGGTCCTGCTGCTGTTCGGCCCGTCGGCTGAGCTGGCCGCCCTCATGAACAGTCGGGTCCTCGGACCGGTCACCGTCTACGGCACCGCCGAGCAGGCCGTGGCGGCGGCGGCCTCGCACGCCACCACCGCCCGGCGCCGGCTGACCCTGGGCGCGGAGCAGACCGCACCGGCGCGGGCCCGTGCGCTCGTCGCGTCGGCGTGCCACGACTGGCAGGTCGATCATTTGCGCGGTCCGGCCACTCAGATCGTCTCGGAGCTCGTCGCCAACGCCGTGCGGCACGCGGGCACCGGCGAGATCCAGCTGGCCGTTTCGCTGCGCGGCGCCCACCTGTACCTGAGCGTGCGCGACCGCAGCACCCAGCCGCCGGTGCCGGCCTGGGCGGTACCGGAAGCGCTGGCCCACGGCGGCCGTGGACTCTTCCTGGTCGATCTGTACGCGACGGCGTGGGGCTGCAACACCGTCGTCGACGGCAAGACGGTCTGGGCCTCGCTGCGCGCCACGCCCGTGACCGCGTAGCCCCGCACTCGGGGGCGCCGGTTCTCAGCCGGTGCCCCCTCGGCCGTCCTATGAGCGGATCTGCTCGCGGGCGTTGCGGGTCTCCTGCTTGACGTCGTCGGCCGCGGTGCGGGTCTCGTCCTTGACGGTCTCGACCGCCTCCTCGGCGCTCGACCTGACCGCCTGGGTGGCTTCCTGTGCGGGCTCGCGCAGGTTGTCGCGCATCTCCTGGGCGACGCCGCCGACCTCCTGCTTGATCGTGTCGCTGTGCTCCTTGGCCGCCTCCTTCACTCGGCTGGCCGCCTCCTGCTCGCGCTGGGTGGCCGGCAGCAGGGACGAGACGAGCCAGCCGGCCGCGAACGCGATCAGGCCGGCCGCGATGGGGTTGCCCTCGGCCCGCTCCTTCAGCTGCCGTGGCGCTGCGGCCGCCGCGTCGCCCACAGTGGACGCCGCGGAACCCACAGTGGACGCCGCGGACGACACCCGGTCCGAGGCGGCGTCGCCGGCCTGCGAGGCGGTGCCCATGACCCTGTCGCTGACCCGGCGCACCGCGTGGCTGACGCGCCGCTTGCGCTCCTCCACCATGCGCCGAGGGCTGGCCTTGTACGCCAGCGCGTCGACGTCGTCGCTGAGGTTTTCCCGGGTACGGGCGATCTCCTGCCGGATCTGGTCCGGGTCTGTGCTCATCGGTAGCCTCCTGGATTTGGCTTGAGGGCGTCCGGAATCTGTTTGGCGGTTTCGGTCGTACGGGTCAGACCGCGCACGCGCCGCACCTGGGCGCGGGCCGCGGCGAAGAGGATCGCCGCCGCGACCGCCCATACGACGGCGACGATGAGGGCGGCCCAGCCCTCGTCCATGCCGTTCGCCAGCGCCCACCACAGGGCGACGGAGGCGAACAGCAGGACCATGTGGCCCGCGACCGCGGCCGCGCCGAACGCGCCCGCCGCCCGGCCCGCCTTGGCCGCCTCCTCGCGCAGCTCCGCCTTGGCGAGGTCCATCTCCTGGCGGACCAGGGTGGACAGGTCCTGGGCCACCTCACCGACGAGGTCGCCGAAGGAGCGCTGCGCCACGTCCGGGTGCGGTTCGTTTACATCGGAGGCCGCGGGACTCACCGCTGGCCTCCGTCGACCGGTACCGGCTCCGCCGTGGCGAGAGGCGGCGCGAGAGGTGACGCGAGAGGCGGCGCGGGAGGTGTGGCCGTGGCTCGGCTGTCCGAGGCCGCACTCTCGCCGGCGTCGGCCGCCAGCCCGCGGGTCAGCCGGCCCGCGACGACGCCGAGCAGCGCCGCGCCGGCCAGGAACGCACCCGGGTGCTGCCGTGCGTACCGCTTGACCTCGTCGACGACCGCACCGGGTTCGCGGTCTTCCAGCCACCCGGCGACCTGGTCGATCGTTCCCGACGCGCGGCGGGCCAACTCGGTGGCCGGACCTGATCCGCCGCCCTGGTCCGCCATGGTGCGCAGCTCGGCGCCGACCGAACGCAGCCCGCCCGCGGCGCGTCGCTGCTGCTCCCTGGCCTGGCCGTGCAGCTCGCCGCGGGCCGTGCCGTACAGCTCACGGGCGCGGTCGCCCGCCTCACCGGCTACCTGCTTGCCCTGCTCGGCCGCTGTCCGCAGCACCTGCCCGCCGCCTTCCGCGGCGGTGTGTCCGACGTTCGCGGCCTGTTCCTTCGCCACCTGTCCGGTCGACTCCTGGTCGCCCGAGGGTGAGCGAGACGTGGCGATATCCGTCATCTCATATGCCCCTAACCTGAAGCGTTGCTTGCTGGGCCGGGGTTCTACCCGCGTACGGTTCATCCATTCATGTCGACCATGCCGATTTCAGATACGACCGGCTCCGTTTCGCGGTAGCGGGAAAGGGCATCAGTCGGCTGTGTGGGAAGCAGCCCAGAGGGTCGCCGGCGCGGTGGCGGCCGCGCGTCACGCCCGGGCGCTGCACCCGCGCGGGCGCACCTTCGAGGCCACCGTGCGCACCCGCGGCGGCGGCCGGTACGGCGTCGAGCTGCTGGACCGGGCGGCCCAGTATCCGGCGCTGGTCCGGCTCTCGCGCGGGGCCGGACTGCCGGGTACGTGGCCGGACGTCCTCGGTGTCGCGGTGCGCGTACGCGGTGGCGGTGGCCCCGGAGCCGACCTGGACGTGCTGACCTCCACGACGGCGGGCGGCGCGCCACTGGCCCGGCACGTGCCGCTGCCCCGGCGCCGCCTCGCGTCGACGTACACCACCATCGCCGGGTACGGCACCAGGCACGGTCGCCGCTATCTGGCCGTACTGCCCGATCCGGCGGCCGACGACCTCGGCACCGACCTCGACGCGCTCACCGCGGCGGCCGCGCGTGGACGGGTGAGCTTCCTGTTCGCGGTCGCGGCGCCGGCGGGCCGCTGGCGGGTGTTCGGCCGGATCGTGGTCGGCCCGCCCGTCGCACCCGAGGTCGACCGGGTACTGGCCTTCGACCCGGTGCGTCACGGCGCGCCCGGGCTGCGCACCGACGGGCTGCTGTGGCGGCTACGCGCGGCCGCGTACCGGGGCAGCCGCGACGGCCGGCTCACTGGTTGAGGTAGGCCAGTACGGCGCGGACGCGGCGGTGCGCGTCGTCGTCGGGTGGCAGGTCGAGCTTGGCGAAGATGTTCGTGATGTGCTTCTCGACCGAGACCGGCGCGAGCACCAGCCCGGCACAGATCGCCGAGTTCGACATGCCCTGAGCCATGAGCCCCAGCACCTCCCGCTCGCGGGCGGTCAGGGCGCCGATCCCGGTTCGACGGCTGTTGCGGGTGAACAGCTGCGCGATCACCTCGGGATCCATGACGGTACCGCCGGCCGCTACCCGGTCGATGGCGTCGAGGAAGTCGTCCAGCGCGGTCACCCGGTCCTTGAGCAGGTAGCCGACGCCGCCTCGACCGTCGGCCAGCAACTCGACGGCGTAGACGCGCTCGACGTACTGCGACAGGATCAGCACCCGCGCGGTCGGATCGCTGGCGCGCAGGTGGAGCGCCGCACGCAGTCCCTCGTCGCGGAAACCGGGTGGCAACCGCACGTCCACGATGGACAGATCCGGGGCGTGCGCGGACACGGCGTCGATCAGCGCCGGCGCGGTGTCCACGGCGGCGACGACGGTGTGCCCGGTGTCGGTCAGCAGGCGCACGATGCCGTCGCGCAGCAGTAGCAGGTCTTCGGCGATCACGATGCGCATGGGAACTCCGCGTGCAGGACGGTCGGCCCGCCGGGCGGGCTGGTGACGCTCAGCGTCCCGTCGAGCGCCTCGACCCGCCGCCGCAGGCCGTCGAGGCCGGCGCCGGCCGGGTCGGCGCCGCCGCGCCCGTCGTCTGTCAGCGTCACCACGATCGACGCCGGCGTGCGAGCCAGCTCGACGAGGCATCCAGAGGCGAACGCGTGCTTGCCGGCGTTGGCGAGGCCCTCGGCGACCACGAAGTACGCCGCCGACTCCACGGCTGGCGGGTACCGCTCCCCCGGGTCGCCGCGCAGTTCCACGGTGAGCGGGCTGTCGGCGGCGAGCGCCGCGAGGGCGGCGTGCAGGCCGCGGTCGGTCAGGATCGGCGGGTGGATGCCGCGTACCAGCCGGCGCAGCTCGGCGAGCGCCTCGTCGAGCTGGCGGCGGGCCAGCTCCACGTCTGGCGCGGCGGCACCGCCGTTGCGCAGCTTGCGGGCGGCGAGCGCCAGTATCATCCCGGTCGCCACGAGCCGGGCCTGGGCGCCGTCGTGCAGGTCGCGCTCGATCCGGCGCAGCTCCGCCGCCTGGGCGTCGACCACGCGGGCCCGCGTCTGTGCCAGCCGGGCGGTCTCCTTCACCAGGCGCGCGTGCAGGCCGGGCGCCAGCAGCGCGCGGGCGGCGGCGGTCTGGAGGCGGGCCAGGGTACGCAGCAGCCAGACCGCGAGCGGCAGCAGCGCGAGCCCGATCACGGTGAGACCGAACCGGCCAGGCGTGGTGGTCATCAGCGGCTTCATCGGGAACGGGGCGTGCGGGTTCGGCACCGCCCAGGCCCAGGCCGGTGCCAGGATGGCGCCGGCATCGACGGCGGCGATCACGATACCGGCGACGCCTCCGGCGAGACCGATCGGAAACAGCACCACCAGCCACGCCAGGTCCCGCCAGGTGGCCGGCTGGCTGGCCACCGCGGCCACCCGGCGCCCCAACGTGTCGCCGGTGGCCGGCAGGTACGGCTCGGCGATCGGCTGGCCCAGTACCCAGCCGGCTCGCCACCGCTCGACGGTGGCGAGCCTGCGGGTGACCCAGGCGGCGCCGAGGAAGACCGGACCGCCGAGCTGGGTCACCGCGAGCAGCCCCACGGCCAGGGTCGCGGCGATGCTCCAGGCGAGACCGGCGGCACCAGCGGGTATGCCGGTGGCCAGGTATGCCAGGGCCCGCGCGGTCGTCTTCACCGGCACCACCATAACCAGCATGATCAGTGGTCGTCGGCGACGGCCGGCAGGTCACGGCGGCGCAGTACGGCCCGGATCGGCAGGGCGCCGGCGGCCATCCCGAGGGCCGCGATCCCGGCCAGCATCCCCCCGTACGTCACCGGGTCCACGATCAGCCGAAAGATCCCGTCCTGGGCGGTACTGAACGCGCCCACCACGACCGCCGTGACCGCCGCGCCGAGCACCAGGCCGACGGTGACCGTGATCGCCGCCTCGCGGGTGGCCATCCGGTGCACCTGACCGGCGGTCGCCCCCGCCAGCCGCAGGTCGGCGTACTCCCGGCGGCGGGACGAGGCGGCGATGGCGAACGTGTTCACCACCGCGATGGCGGCGAAGCCGAGCGAGATGACCACCATCAGCTCCCAGGCGCCCTGCTGGTTCTGCGCGTCGCCGGCCCGGGCCGCCGCCACCGCCGGCGTGACCCGCAGCGCGGGCCACCGCTGGTGGATGCCGGCGGCCACGTCACCGTCGTAGCGCAGCGCGACCGCCGCGACCAGGCCGCGCGGATCGTGCGCGGCGACCAGGTCGGCGGGGAGTGCCATCTCACCGAAGCCCCGGGCCCGCTGGTACACGGCGGCCAGGCGCAACGTCACCTGGTACCCGTCAGCCAGCCAGATCGGCACCTCGTCGCCGACCCGCCAGCCGTGCTGCTCGACCAGGTACGCGCTGGCCGCGAAGGTGCCCTCGCCGCCCAGCTGCCCGTCCCGGACGTCCAGGTCGATGGCGGCCTCCCGGCCGGCGGTGAAAAGTCCCTGCGACGGGTAGTCCTCGGGCTTGCCGCCCTGGGCGACGATCGCCCGGGTCGGCAACGTCGCGGCGGCCCCGGTGACACCGGGCAGCGCGGCGAGGTCGCCGGCCACGGACAGCGGCAGCCCACCGGGGCCCGTGACCTGGGCCGTCGCCGGGGCGCTGCGCGCGGCGTGCTCGTCGCCGGTGAGCTCGCCGAGCAGGGAGCTGTTGAGCAGCATGGTGGCGTTGATGGCGAACATCAGCACCAGCGGCACCGCCACCGCCGCGACCCGGCGGCTCTCCGCCCTGGCGACCGTGCCCGCCAGCCAGCCGGTCACTCCGCCCAGCGCGGCGACGCGTCCGACCACGGCGGTCAACCCGCGCGCCAGTACCGGGCCCAGGGCGGCCACCGCGCACAGCAGCAGCGCGGACGACACGAAGCTCATGCCCATGCCGAGCGGGCCGCCCAGCGGTACGAAAATCAGCACCGCGACCGCCCCGCCCGCGGTGACCAGGGCGGCCACCACGCGGACCAGCATGCCCCCGCGCGGCGCCGTGGCGGTCTCCGTCAGGGCCTGGGTCGGTGCGATGCGCACCGCCCGCCGGCCGGCGATCCGGGCCGCGACGAACGTGACGAGCACGCCGGCCACCGCCGCGCAGATCAGGACGGGGACGTTGAAGGCGACGGTGAACTGCGCCGGCACCGCGCCGAGCGCGCGGAACCGGGCGGCCACCAGCCCGGCCACCACGACCCCGACCGGCATCGCCGGCACGGCGGCGACGGCCGCGAGCACGACGCTCTCCAGACCCAGCAACCGGCGCAGCTGGCCGGGTGTCGCCCCCGCGGTACGCAGCAGCGCCAGGTCGCGCAGCCGCTGCCGTACGCCCAGCGCCACGGTACCGGTGAGGACGAAGACCGCCGCGAACGCGGTGATGCCGATGGTGAAGCCGAAGATGGAGATCGGTCCTATGTAGTCAGGCAGCGCTCCGGGCAGGTCGCCGCGCACCTTGTCCGCACCGGTGAACACCGGCGCGTCGCCGGCCACCGCTCGCAACGCGGCCAGATCCGTGGCTGGCTCGGCCAGTACAGCGATCGCCGTCGGACCGTCCAAACCGGACACCGCTGGAACCTGCCGGTCCGCCAGGAACAGTGCGCCCTGCGCGGCGAGCCCGTCGCGCCCGTCGGGCGCGGCGACGCCGGAGACGCGCACTGACCGTACCCCCGTCCTGGTCGTAATCTGGACCTGGTCCCCGACGGACAGGCCGCCGCGCGCGGCCAGGTCGGCGTCGATCACCATCTCCCCCGCCGCCGGCGGGCGGCCTTCCCGCAACGTGTACGGGGTGAGCGCGGCGGACGCCCACCCATGGCCGACCACGGGCGCGTCGTCCTCGCCGCGCACCGGAAACACCACCGGGAACGCGTAGTCGGCGACCGCGTCCACGACACCGGGCACCGCGGCGATCCGCCCGGCCAGGTCTGCCGGCAGCGTGCCGGCGCCGGTGAGCCGCTCGCTCTTCGTCTTGCTCTTTACCTTGTTCTTCTTCTTTTTCTTCGTGGTCGTCAGGGTCACCTCGCGGTCGCCGGAGACCACCGCCGCGGCGGCGGCAAACCGGTCTGCCGGCGGCTTGGCGGTCAGCACGGAGAACAGCAGCAGGCCGGCGCCGGCCAGCAGCGCCACCGCCAGGAAGGCCGCGAGGAAGGAACCCAGGTACGCGCCGCGGTGCCGGCGCAGCGTGCCGAGCGCGAGCCGCATCATCGGGCGCTCACCGCCGTCATCTGCGCCGCGACCTTCTCGGCCGTCGGGTCGGCGAGCTCGGTCACGATCCGCCCGTCGGCGAGGAACACCACGCGGTCCGCCCAGGCGGCCGCCGCCGGGTCGTGGGTCACCATGATGACCGCCGTGCCGCTGCGCTCACCACTTCGGCTCCCAAGGTCGCCGAAGCCGTCCACCGCATCGCGCAGCAGCGCCAGCACCTCACGCCCCGCCGAAATATCGAGCGCACCGGTGGGCTCGTCGGCGAAGATCACCTCTGGGCGACCCGCGAGCGCGCGGGCGAGCGCGACCCGCTGCCGTTGCCCGCCGGACAGCTGCCCTGGCCGGTCGTTCTCACGTCCGGCCAGGCCGACCCGCCGCATGACCTCGCGCGCCCAGTCGCGGTCCGGCCGCACGCCTGCCAGCCGTTGCGGCAGCAGCACGTTGTGCCACACCGACAGCGAGTCCATCAGGTTGTACGACTGGAAGACGAACCCGACCCGCCTGCGCCGCGCCTCGGTGAGCTTCGGCTCGCGCAGCCGGCTGATCTCCTGGCCCGCCAGCAGGACGCGGCCGCTGTCCGGCCGGTCCAGGCCCGCGGCGCAGTGCAGCAGCGTCGACTTGCCGGAACCGGAGGGTCCCATCACCGCGCAAAAGGTGCCGGTGGCGAACCCCACGGACACGCCATCGAGGGCCCGCACGCCGGCACCGCCCGCATAACTCTTCGTCACGTCGATGACCTCGACGACCGTTTCTGTCATGGTCATCAGCCTCATCGGCGGCGCCCGCCGAAAACACATGGCGAGCTTGGAACCTGACGGTAGGGCTATCCCTACCATCAGGTTCCGCTCAGGCGGCGCCCGCTCGGTTCAGCAGGGCCGGACGCTCCACACCGGGTTCCAGTCGACCTCGTAGACCCCGTTGCCGTTCGGCGCGTACGGCAGGATCAGACCGCCACCGGAGCCGTAGGTGCGCACCACGGCGCCACCGGTCTGGTTGTTCTTCATCCCGCCCAGGTCGTACCAGTACGACAGGCGGTACGAGCCGCACTGGAACAGGTCGAAGACCTTCCAACTGTTGACGTTGACGTCCCACACGGCCAGGCAGGCCCTGCCGGAGCGGCAGTCGTAGTCCGCGAAGCCGTACCGGCTGACGTACGTGACCCGCTCGGCGGCCGGCGAGATGCCCGGCGAAATAGCCGCGACGGCTGAACCCGCCACCGAAGCGGCCCGGTCGGCTTCGGCGGCCTGCGCTGGTGCGCCGGTCAGCCCAAGAACCAACATTGCCAGGGCGACGCCGACGGTGCCGACGATCGTCCGTCCGCTTCTCATTGCGCAAACCTCCACAGGGGACTCGGATCCGGATACCCCTGCGACGCTAGCGAGGCGTCCTTTCACAACCATTGCGCCAAGCTTTCACCGGGCCCGAGCACGGCGGGCGAGCAGGGTGGAATCCTGGATGTCGACCACCGCGCCATTGCGATTCACGGACCGCGGCCGCTGCTCGGCCACGAGCGGCTCGAAGTCGTCCGGCAGGCCGGGCAGCAGATCCTCGGCGGCGAACATCGCCCTCCGGTGGCTTTCCGCCATGTGAGTGAACACTTCGGACGGTGCGTGGCCGACGACGAGCAGATGGCCCCCGGGCGCGACGGCCTCGGCCAGCCGGCGCACCACCTCGACCATCCCGCCGTCCGGCGGGTGCAGGTAGTGGCTGGTGACCAGGTCATAGGACCGGCCCTCGGCCGTGAACGCCCGTGCGTCGACGCGCCACCAGTCGACGCGGTCGGCGACCCCGGCCTGCTCGGCGTGCCGGGCGGCGCGCGCCAGGCCGTTGGCGGAGAAATCGGCGCCGGTTACCGTCCAGCCCTGGCTTGCCAACCAGATCACGTCGCCGCCCTCACCGCAGCCGACGTCCAGCGCGGTACCCGGCGCCAGCCCGGCCGCCTCGGCGACCAGTTGCGGGTTGGGGTTCCCGCTCCAGATCTTCTCCTGCCCGCGATACCGCTCATCCCAGCCGGCCGGCTCGAACAGCGCCGCCGGGTCGTCCTCGGTGTGCTGGTGCCCCGCCGCGGTCTTCTCGGCGACCGCGCCTTTGGCCTCGTTGCTCTCCATGCCCACCAGCGTCCCGACCCGGCCGCCGGTTGACAAACATTGTTGCCACTTCAGCAACAGGCTGGCAGGCACGCCTACGAAGGCACCAGATCACCAAGCTGATCACGTAGGTAGACGTCGAAGACGGGAGCCGCTGCCGTCGGGCCGCCCTCCGTCTGCCCGATCTTCCGCCAGCCCCAGTGCTCGTAGATCGCCTTCGTGTCACCGGCCACCGGCTGAACCATCAGGGTCGCACGCTCCTCAGCGCGGCTACCAAGCAGACGATCATGCAACGCACGGCCGACTCCCCGACCGCGCAGCGAGTCGTGCACGGCGAAGTCAAAAAGCAGGAAAGTCCTACCCGGCCACTCCTCGACCACCTCCGGCGCAACCGGCGCGCTGAGCCGCGACCACCGTTTCGTGTCCGCCGCAAGCGCGAACCCGTAGGCGAATCCGACCAGTTGCTCGTCCACACGAGCAACCACGACACTCCCATACCCACGAGGGTAGCGGCGGCGGCGACCCGCACCGATCAAGCGGGACGCGGTGGGTGAGGCCGCGGGAGTGACAGTCTGAGCCACGACGGGCAGTCGCGGTAGCTCAAAGCAGGTAAGCCCGATTCTGAACCTGACCCCGAAGCGCTCTAGCCCTCTGGTCGTGGTTCGGGTGGGACGAGGTAGGTGTGGCCGAGGGCGGTGCGCCTTTGGAAGACGCCGGGTGCGATCTGGTGATACTCCCAATGGCCGTGGTGTTTGAGCCCGTGGTCATGGCGGCAGAGGGTGCCGAGGTTGCGCTCTTCGGTGGGTCCGCCGTGTGCCCAGTCGCGGATGTGGTCGATGTCGGCGCGGTGGGCGGGCACCCGGCAGCCGGGTGCTCGGCATGTCCGATCTCGTGCGCTGATGTAGTCCGCCAGGTCCGCCGTTGGTCTGCGGCGGGTGACGCCGGTGTAGAGGGTGTTGCCGTCGTGGACGGTGAATCGCCATCGGCCGCGTCGTTGCTGCTCGGCGACTTGTCGTGCGATGTCGGCGATGACCGGCCCCCACCCAGCCAACTCGCCGGGCAACTCGGTCAGCCCCATGAGCGTGGACAGCGGCACGGTGAGTTCGACGCCGCCGCGCACCGGCCCGGTGGTGGCGCGTGTCGGGCCGGCGGTGCCAGACGCCATGTCCCCGCAGGCCGTTGCGCCCGGCTCGGGCCGGCTGGCGGCCTCGGCCGCGCCGGGCGCATGGGCAGCCGGGGCCACGCCGGGCGCATAGGCGGCCTCGGCCGTGCCGGGCCACTCGGTCGTGCCGCGTGCCTGGCCGGTGCCGGCCTGCTCGGCCGTGCCGCGCGCGTGGCCGACGCCGGGCTGCCGGTTCGTGCCGTCGGCCTGGCTGGTGTCGAAGGGCGCGGCCATCGTCGGGGTCTTCGCCGCGTTGCAAGGCGCGGCGGACAAC
>NZ_BSDI01000038.1 GCF_027923225.1 Phytohabitans aurantiacus | reverse complement strand
ACCGCAGCGATCTGGCACAACTGGCACACCGGCCAACCGATCATGCGATCCCTGACCGCCTACGACCACTGACCCCTTGGAATCGATCATCTAGACGCGCTCAACGCCGAGATCGCACGCCTTGACGGTTTGGCACAGGTTCCACCGGAGACCGCAGCGAGCCTGCGCGAGCAAGGCGTCTTCACCCGGCTCTGGGTGGACACCCTGGAGAACTTGGTCGGTGTGGTGGAGGCGCTCGGGTCCGCGGTATTCCGCGACGCCGTCGTCGACGCCGATCAGCGGCTCAACGGCAAGGGCAACGTCTTCCAACGGCTGGACCCCACGGCCGCGCTGTTCGTCGACGCCGGCTACCCGGACCTGCGCACCGTGGTCGATCCGGCAAGATGGCAGCGGCTCATCGAATTCTGGGCGACCCGGCACCTCTTCACCCACAACGATGGGCTCGTCGACGCGAAGTACCTCTCGAAGGTCCCGACCAGCACAGCGAGGATGGGGCAACGCCTGACGATCACCGAGGAACTCTGCCGTCAGGCCATCGCCGACACCGAGGCCCTGTGCCATGCACTCGCCGGCCTGACCTTGTCCTGAGTGCGGTTGGACACCTGCGGTATGAGTCGGCCGTGGACAGGCCGAAGGAGGATGGCGGTGGGGCGCTCCCCGGGACGGCGGGTGTGATCGGCGGAGGGAGCGAGGACGTTGCCAACCTGGTCCGCCTACGGCCGAGACCGCCACGCCGACCAAGCCGCGACGGCTGAGCACGGGTGCTGGCCTGATCCCGACCGGGCGTCCGTGCCTTCGCCTGGCGGTGAGCAGACACGCCCATTTCGTACGGTTGTTCGGTTCGTCGCAGCGGATCCGGTAGGCTGCGCGGCGCCAATACGGTGAGGGGGCTCAACGTTGCACTTGGTGGCGAACCGGTATGTCGTCAAGACCGACGCCGAGCGCGTTGGCGGTCAAGGCAAGATCGTCAAGGCAGTTGATGGAAATGACGGAGCCCATGTCGCACTGAAGCTGATCTCACGGCGTGACGCTGATGAGACCCAGAAAGTCTTCTTCCGCCGCGAGGTCGAAGCCCTCTACCGGTTGGATCACCCGAACATCGTCTCGCTGCTGGCCTTCGGCGAGGACGATCGCGAGGACGCGTTCTACCTCGTGATGCCGTGGTTCGACAGGAATCTGGTCGACCTCTTGCAGTCAGACGGGGAGTTGGGCTGGGACGATTTCGTTGAGCAGTGGGGGCTTCCGCTGGTCGAGGCGCTGGCACACGCTCATGAGCGGGATGTCGTCCACCGCGATGTCAAACCGGCGAACATCCTGATCGACGAGGACGGCACACCGAAGCTCGCCGACTTCGGCATTAGCAAGATCCGCAGCCAGATCGTCACGGAGCTGACCCTGGTTGAGCACTTCTCGCGTCCCTATGCGCCGCCGGACAAGCAGGGCATGGCCAACGCAAGCCGGGATGTCTGGGGCTTCGCCGCGACCGCGCTGCGCTGTCTGACCAGCGGCCCGTTCGACGACTATCCCGACATCCCCACGGCACTGGCCGACATCGATGTGCATCCGAAGGTCCACGAACTGCTCAAACAGTGCTTGAGTCAGGACCCGCAAGCCCGGCCACAGAATGCGGCCGTCCTGCGTAGCCTGCTGCGCGAGATCCAGTCTGGCCGCCAGCGCAGATTCTCGACGTACGTTCGCCATGCTCAGCTGCGGGTCAGCGACGACGCGGCCCGGCGCCTCGCGGCGCCTCCACTGGACCGCGACGCCACCGCCATCGAGCAGGCGCTATCTGGCGAACTGGCCCAGGGTAGCCATCTGGTGCGCTATAAGGACCCGGCAGGGCACGTCTCGGTCGACACGCTGGAGTTGATCGGGCGTCAGCGCCGTCTGCGACTGGCCGTGGTGAACGAACGTCCCGAGTTCGTCCTGACCAAGGTCAATGACGCCGACGACGGAGTTCTTGAAAGCATGCGCAGGCGCGCCTGGCCGGTCAGCGATCAGATCACGTGGACGTCGCGCCCGCAGCCGCCCACCGCAGCCCTTGAAGCCAAGGAGATGATCCTCGCCGGGGTCGACGACCACTACATACGCCTCGACGACGAGAAGCACCGTCAGGCCGAGAACGTCATATTCGACAAGTGGATCGACCTTCTCGACGCGAAAGAGAACCTGGAACTCGAACGGGAAACACCGCTGGCCTACAAGTCGATCGACATCGACGGCCGGCGTGTGAAGTTCTTCCTGCGCCAGCGCCCCGACTCAGACATTCTCGGCCAGGAACGGGTCTGCCGCGGACCAGCGGGCCGGCCCGTCGGCGGACCCGGCGTAGTCGTCGCGCAGGACGATACGACCATCACGGTCGCATATCCGAGAAAGATCAAGAGCCTGCCTCCCACCGGTGAGCTCGCGTTGCACATCGGGCCCACCGCTGCGGCCTTGCGCCGACAGCGTGACGCCGTCGTCAACGTCCGGGCAGGGATCTCCGTCCGCCCGCAGCTGCGTCAACTGCTTCTCGATCCCACTCGCATTGCCGGGCCCACCGTACGTGCGATCGGATCATGGTTCGGCACGGCGCTGGACGACGATAAGAAGACTGCTGTCGCCATGGCCATAGGCAGTTCCGACTTCTTCCTGCTGGAAGGACCGCCCGGCACCGGTAAGACCAGCTTCATCGCCGAGCTTGTACAGCAAGAGCTGGCCCGAAAACCCGACGCTCGGATCCTGCTGGTCAGCCAAACCCACGTCGCGGTCGACAACGCGCTCGTCCGCCTCGCCCAAGCCGGAGTGGACCACCTCGTCCGGCTCGGCAAAGACGACGATCCGCGCATTGCCGTTGAAGCCCGCGAGCATCTGCTCGACCAGAAGATGCCGGCGATGGTCCGTCAGGTTCGACAGCGGGCCGAAGCCGAACTGAAAAAGCGTGCCCGTGCCATCGGCGTAGATTTGGGCCATGTAGAGGGCGCCGCAGCGATCCTGGAGCTGATCGAGGCACTCCGTGACCTCGAAAGAACCAGGGTCCGACTCGAGACCGTCGCCGCCACGCCTGGCAGCTCCGGAGGGCAACTGCCTGACTTCGGCGAGCAGGACGCCGCCTCGCAGACGGCCTCGCTCAACGAACGAGTCCAAGCGCTCAGCGAACGGGTTGACGAACTTCGCGAGCGCGCGAACGTGGCTCTTGGCGGAGACTTGGAACTGCCGCAGGAGCTGACGCAGACGATCGCGCGGGACGCGTTTGACGCTGTCATCGGTGATGACGAACAGTTGCGCAAGCTCGTCGGGCTGCTGACGTTGCAGGCGGAGTGGTTCCAGCGGATCGAATCGGGACGCGAACTTGAGGGCGTCGTGCTTCGAGCGTCGCGGGTGGTCGCCGGCACTTGCCTCGGGTTCTTGTCGCACCCCGCCGTCCGCGACCTTGAGTTCGACTTGTGCATTCTGGACGAGGCATCGAAGGCGACCGCCACCGAGACGCTTGTGCCCTTGTCGAGGTCCAAGCGGTGGGTGCTGGTCGGCGACCCCAACCAGCTTCCGCCGATGCAGGAGGAAGTTCTTGACCATCCCGAGCTGATGCAGCGCCACGGCCTTGAGCGAGCCGATGTCGAGCAGAGCCTCTTCCAGCGGCTGCTCGACCACGCACCCACTGCCGCCGGGCACAGGTTAACCCACCAGTATCGGATGGTCGCCGGCATCGGTGACCTGGTGTCGGCCTGCTTCTACGACGGTCATCTGGTGTCGAAGTCGACACGCGCACTGCCCGGTTGGGAAGTCATTTACAGGCCCGTCACGTGGCTGGACACCGGCGCCATGGCCGACCGACACGAACGGGCGGACGGTACGAGCGTGGTCAACCATTGCGAGGTACGCATCATCCGCCGCGCGATCAAGAACCTGCGCACCGCTGTGGCCAAGCAGCTCATCGAGCCACCGGACGGCAAACCCCTGCGTGTGCTTGTTCTGACCGCCTACGGCAAGCAAATGGAGCAGCTACGCCGTGCCGTGGCGGGTCCGCTGTCGAAGGACCTCGAAATCGAGGTCAACACCGTCGACGCCGTTCAGGGCCGCGAAGCCGACGTCACCTTCTACTCCGTGGTCCGCAGCAACAAGAACCGCAAGTTGGGGTTCCTTGGACCGCTGCACTGGCGCCGGATCAATGTCGCCCTGTCCCGCTCCCGGTACGGCCTGGTCATCATCGGCGACGCCCCATTCTGCGAGTCGACGCCCGGCCCTCTGAGTAAGGTACTTACCCACATCCGGCGCCACAGCGCCACGTGCAGAATCGGAGCCGCGAGCAATGGCTGACGCCACCGTCATTGCGGCGCGCCGCTACAGCGAGCAGCACCCCGGCTACCAGCTGGCCTACGCCGGTGAGGTCGCCGTACCGGTGTCCCTCCTCACCCTCGACGTACTGGTTCAGAAGCGCAAACGGCTTCCCTTGGTCGATGAGTTCGTGCTCCGCTTGGCGGACCACGGCATCCACAAGATCGACAATATGGCTGCCGTGCTCGGCATCGACACCCCGACCGTCTCCGATGCCGTCGCCCATCAGTTGTCGGTCGAAACGGTCGAATATCGTCCGGACAGTCTCGGGGGCCGCAGGGTCCTGCTTACATACAGCGGCAAGCGGGCTGTCGAGGAACTCTCCACGGTCACGCCGCAGCGCACCGAACACCAGCGGGCTTTCGACCGCCTGTTGTGGAAGCCGATCCCACACGGCAGGCACGACCTGATCACCCGTGGCGATGCCGAAACGCAGGGCATGCTGGTGCTTCCATCCGCACGCACCGGAGAGGTGGCTACCGGTGACGTCACGCCACGGATGCTTAACCTGCTGCTGGAGCGAAGCCAGCAGGACGGCGGCCACTCGACGGTGGAAGTACTCAGCGTCGAGGCGATCATGCGCCAACCGCGGCTCCTCCTGCCCGCTGTGTTGCTGGTATACGTCTCGGACACGGCCGATGACCAGCGCTTCAACCTTGTCGTCGACGACAGCCTCAGCGAATCCCACGACAATGCGCTCCACCAGGTTGGAGGACTCGAACGAACCAAGATCCAGATTGCGCCGGCGGTCGGTGAACCGGTGGACTTACCCGCGCCGCTGCGCAAACAACGCGCGTCCTACGACGTTGTCCGCGACCTGCAACGCCGGGCCGATAACCCGTCGCCGGGTGACGAACTCGCGCCCACACAGACGGCGCCGGGCTCCAACCACCATGACAGCGTCACCGCACGTGCCGAGTTGGACGCACTGACCGTGCGCTCCGTGCCGTTGTTCGAGCACCGAGAACTTCTGATGACGGCGCTAGAGACCGCGCGGCACCGATTCCTGATTGCTGCACCGTGGGTGCGCGACGCCGTCGTCACCGACGACTTCCTGGCGAAGCTGGAAACAATGCTGCGCAGGTCGAGCCCGACCGTCCACATCGGCTACGGCCTCGGCCGGGACCTTGCGCACAGCGACAAGACCGCCGTTAACCGGCTACGCGGACTTGAGCGCCAATACAAGTCCCTTACCGTGGCCCACGTTCGCGATGCTCGGCCGAACATCCTGATCTTCGACGACACGTGGGTGAACAGCGGCTTCGACTGGCTTTCCTTCCGCGACCAGCCCACGCATACCTATCGACCCGAGGAAGGGACGCTGGTGCGCGAGAAGGCGTACGTTGACGAGCAATACAGCCGCTATGTTGATCTCTTTATGGGAGCCGACGCTGCCACTAGGCGCTGAGAGGCCGCCAGGATCTACGGACGCGCGTGCGTCAGCACCGTTTTTGCCCGTCACCGCCAGTCTGGGGACACGGGAGCACCGACCTTGATCGCTCCGAGCGCCGGGCACACCCGAGCCCCGCGTCCGGGCTCGGCCGCCGCTTAGTCCCGACGCAAGCCAATTCGTGGATCACCGTGTCGTGTCGTGTGGCGGCAGGGGTTTCAAGGCCGAAGGACCTCGCGGATCGCCACAAACAGGCCCACTGCGGTGCCGATGCCGACTGCCCACGCCGTGCTGTGAGCGGCCAGTAACCCGGCGGCTCCAGCGCCTGCAATCGCGGCGATCATGGTCCACCGCCGCGACCCGCCCTCGCCACGCGTCGATGAGCTATGTGTGTTGGTCATAGAACTGTTGACTCCTTCGTGGCAGAGAGGCTCTTTCGCGTTGCGCACCACCAGCAGACCAGCACCCGGCGGTCCGGTTCTCGACAAGCTCGCGGGGCTCCAAAGTCGACATCGGGCCGGTACGGTCGCATGCCATGGTCCGCAAACAGCCCAGCAAGGCCGATGCCGCCTTGATCGCCGCCGCCGGCGAGCGCGGAGCGGTCCCCACTCCCACCCAGCTCGAACGGTGGCGTGCCGCAGGCCTGCTATTCCGCAACGAGCAGCACGGCGCCGGGAAGGGCCGCGGAAGCGTCTCCACAGTTCCGGCCGAGGCGCTCGATCTGGTGGTTTGGCTCAGTGCACACGCCCGCCCGGGCCGCCGGCCCACGGACCTGGCGCTGGAGGCCTTCGGCGCCGGCCTCCCAGTACCGGAGTCCACCGTGCGCGGGGCGTGGCTTGCTGCAGCTACCGACTTCCGATCGGACGCCCTGCTGGACCCCGGAGAGGGTGCCGATCGCAGCGACTGGATCGCCAACGTCGCGGAGGAACTCGCCGCCAAGCACAGCGGCAAGAGCGTGCTGCTGCCCCAGCGTATCCGCGACATCGACGCCCGCATCGCCGCCGCGGGTATCCCCTTCTCGTTGCCCGAACTGGCCCCGTTCGATAAGGGCACCTACGACACCGAGCCGTACACCAGCCGCGACTTTCTTACTGCGGCTGTCTCCGCCGTCCTGGGCGGCAGCAGCGAGTTGTCTGAGGGTGACCTGGCCGCAGTCTCACGAGCATTGGCCCCGTCCGGTGCGGCCGTCCCGGTCGCGTCCATGCTTCAGTACCCCGACGAGGGCCCTCAGCTCTCCGACGTCAACGACGGCCACGGCTTGACCCTGCTGCCGGCCGGCGACGCTCGCGCCGACCTGGGCCGGATCGTGACCGAGTCGTCCCTTGCGCAGCTGTGGGCCGCCTGGCAGGCCGTCGACGACATGCACTGGTGGGCTGTGTCGCTGTGCGACACCGTCGAGGCTGAACTCGACGCGCTGGGCGCAGGCGAGCCCTTGCCGGACTGCCCAGGCTTGCAGCAGTGGTTCTTCGGCATCACGTTCGGCCTCAACCGGCTGCTGCTGCGCCAAGCCCTGCTGGAGCCGGCGCCGTCCACGAGGGCCCGAACGAGCACCGCGGTGATGCTGCTGTTCGTAGCCACCGGCATGAGCCGATTGCGGGTAATGGTGCCCGACGGCCAGTTCGAGTTGCTGCCAGTTCTCCTGCCGCCGTTCCTGTACCAACTGGCCGAATTCGTGGCTGTTGACCTGCCCGCCAGTCTGCGTCGCGCGGACTCGGACTGACCTGCACGCTCGCGCAGCACCTGATCCGTCAGCCGGTTGACGCCGTTCCGCAGACCGTGAGAGCCCTACCTGAGCGGACCGAGGGACGTGCGCCCGATTTCCCGAGTTTCTTTGTTGATCGCTGCCCCGCTGGGGATTTAAGGATTTTTGGTGGCTTTGGCTCGTGGGTTGCGGCCTTTGGGATGGCCCGGTGTTGGCGGGTCGACCCTTTCTGATCACGGGTTGACGCGCCCGGACATGTTTGTTCTTCGATCATTTGGGTCGGTCGGTGCCGGGCTGGGAGGGTTTCGGCGCGCTGTGAGAGCTGGCGAGGACGCCCGCGCCTTGCCGGCCGACCTGTCCCGGATGGAGCCGTCCACGCCAGTCGACGTGCCCACGGCGGCCAAGGCCGTCACACCCACCGCGGCGGTGGCAGCGACCGCCCATAGCCATCCTCGGCCTTGGCGCATTGGCACGCTCGTACTGAAGCTCCGCCGATCTTGAGCGCGTGGTCGCGATTGCGGCACCGGAGCTCGTTCACAGTGAGTGGGGGCGCGTGGAGGACGTACCGGTGATCAGGGTGAGCGCTTTAGCGGGCAGCGACAGGCTGGTCACGCTGATTCCTCCTCCGTGACGTCGTATCGGTCGTAGCTGGCTCATGTCGTGAGGGTTGTGGGAATGGCGATCCGGCGCGCGCCGGCTAACTCGGGACGAGTCAGGCCCTGCGTGCGTCGAGGCAGTTGGCCGGTCTGCGCGAACGCGGCGGTGGCTGCCTCCCACCATGCGCACGGTCCCGGCACATCACAGCTGCGGCACCGTCCGGTCGCGGTCAGAGTGATGTGTTCGTCGAGTGCCTGCTGTGCGGCCGCCGTCTGGGCGGCTTCGCTGGCGTAGAGAGTCGCCATGACGGACCTCCCGTTGTGGGGGATGCGTGTGGTGCCTGCCCGCCGCCTCGCCTGCTGGTGGCAGCGACGGCGGGCAGGAGTCAGCAGTGCCGGTTGGCGCCGGCGGTGTGGCTAGTCGCCGGGCTCGTGTCCGGTGGTCAGGTGCGGACCGGCGGCGACGAGCACTTCGCGGGCGAGGTCTTCGCGTAGCTTGGCGGGGATGGCCAGGGTGTGCCGGTCGGCGAAGGCGGCGACGGCCTGAGCGCCGATGGTGACCGCCGCATCTGGCAACGCCTCGGACGGCGCGTGGCGGCTGTCCGGGGCGGGTGCGGGAATCACAGCTCCTCCCGGATTTCGTTGATCAGGGCGATGGATTCGGTGTCGCCGTCGGCGACCTCGGTGGCGAGGGCGTTGAATGCCTTGCTGTACTCCTCCGCGCCGGCCTCGATCAGCAGTGCGCCGCCGATGTGGTCGACGAAGACGACCTCCGGGTAGGGCTGCGGCATCCGGTACAGGGTGAAGCCGCCCAACAGGCCAGGGTGGGCGGAGGTCTGCTCGGGCACGATCCGGATGTCGATGTTCGGGTGGTTGCGGACCAGGGTGACCAGATGCTCCAGTTGGGCCTTCAACGCCGCCCGCCCGGCGATCGGTCGGCGCAGCACCCGCTCGTCGACGACCATGTGCAGGCGTACGTCGCCGCTGCTGGTTAGCGCTTTGGCCCGTAGGGCGATGTCGTGTGCGCGTTTGTTTCCCTCGTTCGGGGACAGCGGCTTGTGGGGCCGGACGCGAGCCAGGACCTCGTCGAGGTAGGCGGCGGTCTGCACCCACTCCGGCAGCACCGTGGGGTTGTAGACGCAGATCTCCTCGGCTCGGTCGTGGATCCACCACCGGTCCGGCATCGGCCCCTGCTTGGTCTCCGGCTCGACCCCGTTGCGGTACCAGTGGTTCGCCCGGCCGGCGTTCGCGGCGAGCGCGACCAGTTCTTCGCGTTCGCGTTCGTCGTAGACGGCGTACATGTCCAACAGACCGGCCACGTGGTCGCGGCGGAACGGCCACTCCGCCCTCTCGTAGCGGGCCAGGGTGGAGAACTCCACTCCCAGGTAGCTGGCCACGTATTTGAGCGTGAGCCCGCGGTCGTCACGCAGCTTCCGCATTCGGACGCCCAGGAACTGGGCACGGATTGTCTGATCGAACTCGGATCGTTTCGTCGGCATGATCACCTTCCCGAAGTAGTAGAGAGTTGGTTGGCTAGTTCGGTGATGAAGCTGGCGGAGGCGCTTGACTCCAAAGCCGCGTAGCGCAGCCGTTCGAAGGCACGCAGGTGATCGGCTGCGCCTCTGCCCTCCAAGAAAAGTCGGCCTCCGAGGTACTCGATGTGCACCACCTGCGCCGGGGAGGGCTGGGGCAGGGTGAACAGCGTGAAGGCGCTACGTAGGTCCAACGGCTGCGGTGCATCGGCCGGCAGGACGTGCATGTGTACGTTCGGCAGCGTGGCAACCTGACGAAGGTGTTCGAGCTGGCCCGACCAGACCCGTTCGCCGCCGGTCTTGTGCCGCAACGCGCACTCATGCAGGGCCACCTGCAACTGCACAGGGTTCGGCTGTCGGCGTATGAGCTGCGATCGCTGTTCCGACATCCGCGTCCGCGCCGCGATGAGATCCGGCAGAACGTCCTTGTCCGAGGTCGCGTGGGCGTGCCGCTCGGCGTACTCGGCGGAGTGCAACAGCTCCGGAATGCCGACCGGGCTGTAGTGCTGGATCTTGATCGCTTCGGACTCCAACCACAGCAGGTCCGCGAGCGCCTCATCCGGAATTGCCCCGTCGAAGTCTGGCTGCGCATGCGATTGCCAGACCGCTTGCGCAAGGTGGAGCAACCGGTCTCGGTCGTGCGGGTCGAACTCGTGGTACACATCCATCAGCGCGACCACCTGCTCGCGGGTGAAGGCGTGTTGGCCGTGCTCGAACCGCTTCACCGCGCTGTAGTCGACGCCCAGGTACGCGGCGACGTACTTGATCGTCAGTCCACGCTGGTCTCTCAGTTCGCGCATGTGGTGGCCCAGCCATCGACTGCGCAACGACAGCGAATCGCCGTTCACAGCGTCGCCCCATCTGGACCGGCCGCCAGACTCTCCGGCGCCAGGATCATTGGTCCTGTCCGTCGTCGCTGCGATGAGCGTCGGGGGATACCCACCGCCTGGACGGCTGCCGCCACTGCGGCGCCGACAAGGTTGAGACGGCTGGTCGCGGGCGTCGCCGCGCAGATCAGCAGCTGCCACCGATCGAGCCGGTACCGGGTCAGCAGGCTTATCGTCATTACCCAGAGGCGGCCGCTGTGGCGGTGCATGATCGAGGGCGGCGACAGCGCGAGGCTCGAAGTTACGCTGGCCGTGGCGAGGCTCGTCAGAGCTGGGATCCGCGCCTGACATTCGGCTTGATCGAAAGCGCGAGCACCCATGTCGTCCTTCCTCAGACGTGTTGTGTTTGGCTCACCATCACCAGGAGCAACACAACCGGTCGTGGGGAAGCGATGTCAGGAGGAGCTGCCCTTGGCTAGTCGCCATGTCCCTAGGCGAACCGCTATCTGTGCAGCACAATGCCGATACACGGCAGTTGCAGATAGATTGATCTTCGTGGAACCAGAAGGCCGAGGGCGATGTGGCCGGTCAGAACGGCAGGCGGTGTACCGCCTGTCAGGGTGTGCTGAGCAGCTACAACGCTGCCGCCATCTGCGCGGCGTGCCTGCGCGAGGGCCCGGCCGTCCTCATCCCGCCGGTGCTGTGGTACCGGCCAGCCATGCGCGATGCGCTGGAGGACCACGACTTCGGGCGCGTATCTCGCCTGTTGCAGGAGTGGACGCCGCTGACTCAACGCCAAGTGGCCGAAATGATCGGCATGGAGCAGCCCGGTCTAAGCAAGATCGAGAACAACAAGCAGCGCGTACGTCATATCGGTGTTTTCTTCCGCTTTGTCGAAGGACTCGGTATTCCGCTCGAACTCGTCTTGCCGCCGGCGCTCCGGGCGGATGGCGGTCGTGATCCGATGAAACGTCGAGTCATGATCGCCGGAGGCGCGGGTATGGCTGCCGAGGCCATCTCGCTAGCGTCCAGCGAGGCTGGGGAGCGCCTGAGTCACCTGATCGACCAGGCTGACCAGGGGGATAGTGGTCGCAGGCCGCGGATTGGTCGAAACGACGTCCGAGATCTGCGCGACACTGTGGACGATCTGTACAACCTGGATGCCCGGCTCGGCGGTGACCGGCTGTGGCGCTTCGCGCTCGCCCAGCTGCGGCTGGTAGAGGTGATCTTCGACAACTTCACCTACAGCGACGCGATCGGCCATGACCTTCAAGGCATCATGGGCGAACTCAAGACCTCGGTCGGCTGGTACTCATTCGACGCCAACTTGCAGCAACAGGCTCACCAGAATCTGACTGAAGCGCTCAACCTGGCGTACATGACCAGCGACACTGTCCTCGTAGTGCGCACGCTGGCGAACATGGCCCGTCAAGCTGTTCACCTCGGGCGTTACCGGGAGGCCGTGGTCCTTTCCCAGCGTGGCTTGGAGAACGCCGGACGTTCGGTGACGCCCCGCATGAGGGCGCTCCTGGCCATCCGGGAGGCTCACGGATGGGCGGGCATGCGCCAAGAGCCTCAGTGTGATGACGCCATTCGGCGAGCGCGCGCTGAGTTTGAGCGTGGTTCGGAAGCAGGCGACCCAGAGTGGTTGTCGTTCTTCAGCGAGGCCGGCCTTCTGGGCCTGGAAGGAATGGCTCGGTCTGGTTTAGGCCAATACCAGGCTGCTGAGACGCTCCTTAAACGTTCGATCGGCCTTCGTTCGAAGGATGGGAGTCGGCGAAACCTCGGCATCGGGCTGGTCTATCTGTCTAAGAATTCGCTGCGTCAGAAGAATTATGCCCATGCCGGGCGCGTCGCCGGAAGAGCGGCCGCCCTCGCCGGTGAGATCACATCCGGGCGAGTACGCAGCGAGCTCGGCGACTTGGGGCGGAAGCTTTCACTGCATGACAACGTGCCGGAAGTGGCCGAGGCGCTGGAAAGGATCGTCGCGGTCAGCGGTGTCTCAGAAGGGAAAGGCCGTCCTCGTGGAACTCGCTCGCCTTGACGCCGAGCAGGCTCAGCAGTACGTACCGGAGTTGTTGGATCTCTACGCTGACGCATATGACGGTCCCCCTTGGGCGGGTAACCCGTTTTACTCCGTGGAGAGGTATGCCGAGCGTCTCCAAGACACCTTTGAGATGAAGGGCTTCGAGATCGTCAACGCGGTAGCGGATGGCGACCTTATCGGTACTTGCTATGGCGTGACGCTTCCTCCGACCGTCTCGTGGTGGACGGACCTTGATGCCTCGCTGCCAGCGGAATTGGCGAAGGCTGCCACCGAGGGACGCGTCTTCTGGCTCCGCCAGATGCTGGTTCGCAAGGCGCATCGCCGGTTGGGGGCGGGCCGGGCGATGCATGACCTACTTTGCAGCGGCCGCGACGAGGATTTCGTGACGCTCACTGTGATCATCAGCAACGAGCCTGCGCGATCCGCATACCTTTCCTGGGGGTATGAGGTGATCGGACGGATGCGACTGGCGCCAGAGAGCCCGATGTACGATGCGATGGCTCGGTCAATCCGTTCGGCACACCGGCCGAGCTGAACTGTTTCGAAAACCCCCGTAGGCGTTGATCGTCTGCGTTCCAGGCCTTGTCGCCGCCGGAAGTCGCTGCCGAGCCGCTCGTTGTAGACCGTCGTTGGTAAACACTGGTCGGCGGTGTCTGGGGTCAGGCAGGCGCAGCAGACCTCATCGTTACCATCGACTGCATGGACGCCGCTGTGATCGTAGCGCTCGGTTCCGCCGTTCTTGCGGCTGTCGTCGCTGTGGTTGTGCCGATCTGGACGTTCCGGAAGACCCTTGAACAAGACCGGATCAAATGGGTCCGGGACCAGCGCGCCCAGTTGTACGTGAACATGCTTATTGAGGCGCACGCCGAGAAGGTTTGGTTTCTCGGGAGGATGACCAAGGTCGAGCTTGCTTTGATCGAGTCGGAGGAGGGAGATGGCCGAGATTTCAGCGACGACGATCGGCTGCCCGACCTTCCCGATGTCCGTCTCGCTCCCATGGACCGTGCCAAGCTAGGCGCCCGGGGCTCAATCTTCGCCAGCCCAAAGGTTGCGGTCGCATTCAACAAGCTGCAAGGCCACATGCAGAGGGCGACCTTGTTGCTACCTGGTTCCTCGGGTGAAGCCCACATCGCGAAGTTCACGGCCGAGAAGCTGTTCGATGACCTTCAAGCGATTGTACGCCGAGAGGTGGGCGCTTGCGAGATTGAGCTCACTTACAAAGAGGAAGAAGAGTAACCGATAGGAACCGACGAAGTTCCTGATCTCCGCCGCCTGATGCCAATATCGGAGGCGGCGGCAATAAGATGAAGTCGATTCTGATGTCGCACCTATCGGCGGCGTCGAGGATAGCGTGGCCGTGTTTGTGGATGCCGACCACGCCACCGGAAGATCGCTTCGACCACAGCTTCAACGGGCTTGTCCGTCTAGTACAGCGATCGGTAAGCCGCTATTCTTTGCGTCAGGCTAGTATGCTGTGCTCAATTCTCAGAGTTGACACATTGAGGATGTAGCAGATGACGGACGCCAGCTTCACTATCGCGATAGTCTCGACGTTGATCTCATCCTTAGCGCTCGTCGGCGTTATGGTCAGCTTGCTGGCGCAAGTTCGACAACTTCAAGTTAACCGGCTTCAAGCATTTAGGGCGACGCAAGCCGAACTCATCAAGATGGCACTGGACGATCCAGCGCTTTTCGCGGATCCAGCAGATGCCTTGGCCGCGGATTCCGAGTCATCCCGGAGGCACGGTTTTCTGAATTGGCACATGAAGCACTTCCAGCTTGGATACGTCTTGGTGCGTTTAGTGAGGCCGGAGTGCGCGCCCAGACGTCGCTTCTTTTCGCTGTTCCCTCCCGACGCGATTGGTGGAAACTTGCACGCGGCTATTACCAAGTGGAGGCAAGGTCGAAGCGCGAACGCCATTTCTTCGAAATAGTGGATGAGGAATGCAACCGAGCCGCCCTGGGGTGGACCAATACGTCTGCGGCGACGACTGCAGGGTCGCACTGAGTCGCTTCCCGTACCACCCGCTTAGGCGGTAGAACTAGCGATCGTAAGCACTATCCGATAGGTTCGAACGAGATGAATGTCGCACTACTCTTTGACGCATCGGCTCCGTCACTCGGACCTGACTACGGCTACGCGGTTCTACGGCTGGTCCTGGGAACCGGCGTAATGCAAAGTCGCCAGACGCACACTCGCGTGTCAATCGGTGACATCCTGACGTGGTCACACAGAAGCGACCCGTCCTATCCTCAGTTGCTCAGCAGGGTGTACTCGCCATTGCGGTTCGACCGTCTGCATCGGATACGGTTGCGGGACGCGATGGCCGACTCAACGATCTTCTGCTGGCTGCTGCAAGCTATCAACGACGAGACCGCTGACGCAATGGACCATGCACTTAAGCACACAGAGGGATACTTGGGCGCCACGGATGTCTCTTTCGGTGACCCGGTTCAGCTGCATTTTTTCCGACAGTTGCTGCCGGAGTTTTATCGATTCCGTGGCTCAGTAGCATCTATTCTCTACACCGGAGGATCGAACCCAGACCCTGATATTGCCGAGAAGGAGATCATCGAGGACTCTGGCATGTCCGTCCGGTACGAGGACATAGGCGCAAGGAAGACGATGTTCGATCAGTACACCGATCTCGAGTATTTTCAGCGCATCGAATACGTCCTAGATGTCGCTAGCGGCTTGGAAGGGATCTCCGGTGAAACGGTATCGGAGTTGGCTCTGACGCTCGAGGAAATACACCCCCACCTGTTCAACATCCTAGCAGCAGCCATGCGCGCGATACACACCTCGCAGACGGAGGAAGACCTTGCCCAAGCGGCACTCTCTGGGCGCCGCTTCCTGGAAGCCTTGGCGAACTACTGGTTCCCTGCCCGCGAAGGGTTGATAAATGGCAGAAAGGTAGGTCTGCAGCAATACAGGAACAGGATTTGGGCGTATTTAACGGATGCAGCAAATAGTGCGGATCCTCCAGCGATCGATCGAGTTCCTGCTCTAGGTGCAAGGTTGGAGGAACTGGTCGAGGATTTCAACGCGGGACTACATGCCAAAGTCGAGCGGCAACGAATGGAGCGATCGTTTATCGGCCTGCTGATATGGCTGGATGCAGTAATCCGACTCAATCCAGATGCTGCGGTCCGACCATATCTTGCTTATGAATTTCAGATCATGGCGTATTGGGAGAAGCTTGCAAAACGGAATTTCGGCTAGGCTACCGGTAGCATGGTGCAGTCAGCGTTATCGCGCTATGGTCCGCATGACCGAGTGCGCACAACGCGGCACGACAGGACGGGGTGGGCGTGTTTGCGGATGCCCTCATACCGTCGCGGCCTCGCTCATTGACATGGCTTTTAGCAGGTCGGCCACCATTTGCGCCGACATGATGCCGCGCCCAAGCCTCGACGACTCCACGACGGCGCGCAAGATCCGCTCCTGTGTCAAGGTGAGTCGGGCTCTGGATGCGTTGTGGGCGAGTACCTCTCGCCCGGCGTATCCGTCTCGAGCCGTTACCGCCTCATCTAAAAGGCGCGTAGTGGCTTGGGAAACGTCGGCTTGATCGGCTCCGTCCGCGAGATCGACCAAGCTGAGGCCGACACGGGTGCGGAACACTACGAGTTCGGGCGCGGTGTCGAGCGCGAGGTAACGCTCCACCATCTCGTCGACAGCGGCGCCGACCGGCCTGGCGCTGGCATTGAGGCAGAACACCTTGAGGCAGGCGGCGACCGCTCCCTCCCATGGCTCGGAGATCGCGCTCGCCTCCAGGATCGCGAGCGCGGCGGCGGGATCGCCGGCCAGACAGTTGGCCAGGATGGCGACTTGCCGGCCATCCATGAGCCGATCGCCTACACCGCGATGCTGTTCGGCATGAGCCAGCGCTTCGGACCAGCGTCCGGCGGTCGCGAGGGCTCGTGTGCCCTCGGCAAGTACGACGGTCCACAACCACTGGCAGAGCGTGCGGTGGTCCTCGGCTGAGGCAGTGAAGCCCTGGAAGGACACCTGTCGGCCGTCGATCAAGCCCTTCGTAGCGGATCTGACGGCCCGGTACAAGGTGTCAAGCAGCGAGTACGCGCTCGCACCATCGCCGTCCCGGATGTGGAGCCGAGCAAGATTGACGATCGGCTCAAGCGCATGCCGTGCGGACGGCGCGTCCAGTGGCCGCGCGCGCATGTAGACATCGAACTGGCGCCAGCACAGCGTCCTGGCGAGGTCGGGCATGCCACAGTCGCTGGCGATCAAGGCGGCGAGGTTGCTGGCCGAGGCGGCACGAGCCAGACGGTCACCCTCCCCAGCCCGGGCGGCCCGTGCAAGCTCGCCCACCTGCTTTACCCGCTCCTCAAGCGCAAGGCAGGCCGGCCGAGGGCGGGCAACGAGAGGAAACCGCCTCGCGATCCGGTCGAGATCCACCATCTCAGCGCCAGGAGACGATGAGGTCGTTGTGTGGCGTGGCGACGACGAACGTGCCCGGTGCATCTTCGGCTGGTGCTCGGACACCAGATGGCAGGAGCTCGAACTCGACCGGCAGGGTGCGGTAGTCCTGGTCCCAGGTGCGGATGGCGTCAGCGACGCGGCTGGTGAGCTGATCACCATCGGGGCCATGACCGATGACGCCGACCTCATACAGCCGTCCGGTTCCATCGGGCGCCGGCGTGGAACGCAGGGTGAGGTAGGCCAGGGAGCTCTTGTCGACGGTCGCCATGGCGCCCCAACCGAACTGGGGCTCCACCATGCCGCTGTCGACGGCGGACGGTTGGACCGTCATGCGGCTCAGGGCCGTGTCCAGTGAGAGGGTCAGGTAGAGGTCCATCCACTCCATCGACTCCTGCCCGCGGAATCGCACCGACGTCCACGTTTCGCCGCCGGGCTGGCGGAGAACGCCCTCCAGGGCCGCCTCGTCGACTGCCTGCTCCTGGTGGGCCTGAATGATGACGCCTTCGTCGGCGAGCGTGACCAGGCGCCGGGGGTCGTCGGCCACCCCGCCGCGGAGCGGCATGAACGAGCACATCTGGCTGGAGCTGCTGCGCCAGTGGCCGGGCCCGTCGTGCTCGAACACGATGGACCGCGAGATGCTGCCACGTATCCGCAGCGGGGCCACGAGCCGGCCGTGTGGGGCGAGCTGTTCCTGCCACGCCGGCGGGGGCGTGCCCCAAGCGCCAACGGTGGCGATGATGCGGTCGTACGGCGCGTCCGGCGGGTAGCCGAGCGCACCGTCGCCGAGGACGACGCGGACGTTGCGGATGCCAGCTGCCTCGAGACCCGCACGTGCGCCATCCACAAGGTCTTCGTCGACGTCGATCGTGGTGACATGGCCGCCCTGGCCTGCCAGGTACGCGAGGAGTGCGGCGTTGTAACCGGTGGCGGCGCCGATCTCCAGGATCCGGTTGCCGGACTCGACCTGGAGCTGTTCGAGCATCATCGCGACGATCGTCGGTTGCGAGGCGGCGCTGATCGACACAGCGCCGTCGTGCTTGGTGTAGACCGGTTCGTCGGCGTACGCCTGCTCGATCGGTACCTGTGGGAGGAACACGTGGCGCGGCACCGCACGAAGCGCGGCCTCGACGCTCGCGGTGTGTACGGTTCCTTGCTCGTGGAGCTTGCTGACGAGCGCGTCGCGCAGTTCGGCGGCGTGTTCGGCGACGGGTTTTTCGGTCATATCGGTCGTCACCGTGCCGACCCTAGTGGGACCTACGCTCGCCCCGGTCGTCGACACGGCGTCGTCTGGTTCTCCCATGATTACCTCTCTCGCGAGTCTGGCCAGGGTGCTCTGCTCGGTGGCGGGCAAGCCGAGTCGGTTCCAGCTGAAGAGCACGTGGTGGGTGAGGACGGCTCGTATGCCGCGCTCCAGCACACCAGTGCGGGCAAGGTCGGCCAGTTGATGTCCGGCTCGCTCGTAGGCGGCGATCCAGTTGTCGATCGTGGCCAACGGTCCCACCGTCACCAATGGATGTACGTCGACGGTCATGAGGTGGCGCATGTGGCGGTTCAGGCGCGCGGCCGGCGGTTCGTCGGTGCCGGGCCGGTGCTGCCCGACTCTGGCCCAGACGTCGCCTTGCTCGTACCAGTCCAGCCCGGCGGCGCGCATCAGCGCGCTGCACAGTAGGACTCCGAGTTCTCTGCGCCCAAGAACTGGCTGCCTGCTCAGGTAGTCGAGGACGTGGCGGCTGTCGCGGTCGAACAGTTCGTGGGCGACGGTCATACCGGCGCTGCCGCCGAACGCGACCTCCTCCGGTTCATAGATTCCCGCCGTCCAGCCGCAGATGTGCCGCTCGCTCGCCAGCTTGTCCAAGAGGCGTTCGAGCGGTGCGCGGGCGCTGTGTCCGGTTGGGCGATAGCGCAGCCGCCAGCACGGGCCTTTGCGGATGAAGAACCACTCGGTGATGGAGCCGTTCGCACGGGCTGTCGCGAGTGCGGGGTGGAGGTGGTCAACGGCGACGCGTTCGGCGGTTCGCCGGTCGCGGTCGGCGAACTCGATGATGGCCTGTGGCCAGGTTCCCGGTTCCACCGGTTCCTCCCTCCTGGTGGTCACCTGATCAGTAGGAAAGCGTCCCAGCCAGAGGGCGGTGGCGCGTCCGTGCGCAGAGCGTGCAGGGCCAAGGCGATGCCTGCGGCTCCTTCGAGCAGTCCGACGTCGCCACCCGAGGCTGCCAGGCGCTCGGTGGTGCCAGAGAGGACCGAGTTGAGCAGCCACGGCACGCAGGCGGCGAACTGTGGAGTGATCGCGTCGGCGTCGGCGCACCGCAGGATGTGCATCAGCCCGGCGTACCCGTGGCACAGCGACAGGTCGGTGGTCGCGGCGAGTTGCCGTGGATCGGTCATCGCGCTGAGCAGCGCGTGCTCGGCCATCCGTTGTTGGCTGGTGTCACCGGTTGCTAGGGCGGCGAGTTGCTGGGCGCGGGCGAGCCCGGCGGTGCCGTAGCACCAGGACGGGCGCGACGGCCCCGACAAGGCGTGGGTCCGGGTGCTCAGCTGCGTCAGAGTCAGCCAGTACGGCCACCACGGGCGCGTCTTGCCGCCTTGACGCCACCGGTCGAGCCAGGCGCAGATCCGTTTGATCGCCTTGGTCTGACCGGCCACCTTGACACCGTTGACCATCGCGAGCGCCAGCAGCGCCAGCGGGCCGCCGACGCCGTGCGCCATGCCATTGTTGCCGTGGCCACCCGGAAAGCTCTCGGAATGCCTGCCGGATGGAGCCTGCCGGGTCCACCAGCCCGGCACCGACTCCCCGCGGTCGGTTATCGGCTCGGTCAACCGGACCAGGTAGTTCAGGACGGCGCGCAAGAGATCCCCGTGCGGGTCGCTGCGCAGTAGGTGGGCGCCGAGGCCGGTCAGGCCGCGAATGGCGTCGAACTCCGCCAGCGCGGGCAGCTGGCCACGGTCGATGCGCGCGTGCGCGTGCTGCAGGCGGCGCCGGGTGGAGGTGGCCACCCGTCGGTCGAGGGTGTCGAGTGCTCGTGCGTAGCGGCCATGCTCGTCGGCTGCGGCACGCAGGGCGTAGGCCAGAGCTGGCGCGCCGTAGTGAAGATGGCTGTCGTCTCCGGCCAGGACTTCGCCGCCAGCGGCGGCCGCGAGCCAGTCGTGGGCACGCTGCCATGGTCCAAGACCAGCGCGGGCACGTTCGATGTGCAGTAGGGCAACGCCTGCGGCGCCGTGCGCCAAGGACTGTGGCCACCAACCGTTCGGCACCTGTACGCCATGGCGGGTCGACGGTGACGCCAACCGATCGGCGATCGCGTCGGCCACGGAGCTGGCGGTTTCCAGCAGCGCCGTGGTCATGTGCCAGTCCTTCCAGAGCGCGCGTTCCACGCGAGGGCTGCCGAGCGGGCCAGGCGTAGGCAGGTGCGCTCGTCGTCACGGTCGATGCCAACCGCTCTGATGTGGTGGGCGTGCAGCAACGAGTCCAGGACGATGTCCTGGCTGATGCCGTCGTTCGCGTCCAGCAGCGCGCGATACGCGGCCAGGGCGTGGCGGCGGGGCTCCCACGCCGCGGAGATCGCGTGTCCGCCGGGAGCTGCGCGAAGATGCGCCCAGTCGTCGGTGGGATCGGCCAGCCGCACGGCCTCGTCGAGAACGGTCCGGGCTGGAGCCGCGGTCGTGTCGGTCCTCGCGTACCTGATTAGCCAGTCCATGCCAGCGCTCGTACCGCCGTGGAAGGCGGTGGAGATCGCCACGAAGTGGGCGGCCGTCAGGGCCTGCCGAGCCGACCGCGACGGCTGGGAGAACTCGGTGACCAGCGCGCGTGAGTCGGCGCTGAATACCGCCTCGGCCGCCACCATCAGGGGACCGCTGCCCCACCGCCCCATCTCCGGGTAGTACGCGGTGAACTGCACGTCTCCCAGCAGACCCAGCCGGCGCAGCCGACCCGCCCAGACGCTGACCCGCCCCGCAGCGGGCCCGAACTCGTTGGCGTCGGCGAGCAGGATGCGAAGGCGCAGGTGCGGATGCGGGTCGCGATAACGGATGTACCACCACAGCGGCGGCTCGCCCCATTCGGACAACAGGGTCGGCAACTGCGAGGCCAGGATCTCAGGCTGCCGTTCGGGATGCCCGTACAGCTTGGCGTACAGCCACCTGGAGGCGCCGGGCAGGTGCCCGTGGTCTCGGCCGAACAGCCGGGCCGGGCTGACCAGCGGCGCAGGCTGGTGCGCGGTTCGGGTTGCCGTCAGCGGGACGACGACCTCGTGGGCGCGGCCGCCGAACCACCCGAACGCTTCACGGCCGGGCGCCTCGGTCAACACCGCTCGCCCGGAGCGCTCCAGGTGATCGCGCAACAGAGCGGTGTGGCTCGGCTCGGAGAGGTCCAGTGGCAGGCGTTGGTCTGCCTCAGTCAGGTAGACGTGGTCAGGCAGGCGGCGCCGGGCGCGCCACCCCGCCAGGGCCTCCTGCCACCGCGCCCACGGCGCATGGCGTCCGCCGAACTCGGCCTGATCGAGCAGCCACCGAGCCGGCGCCAGAATCGTTCGCCTGTACCGTAGCCGCGGCAACACGGGCAGATGGGCGGCCGCACCCCAATCGAAGCCGGCGAACACGGCGGCCTGCGCTCGCCCCACTTCGACGAGAAACCGCGCCAACGGCGAAGCGTGCACCCGCAAGTCGAGGGCATGCAGCATCGTCGGCTCCAGCAGCCGCCCGTGAGCGAGCGAGGCCAGATAGAGGCGTTCGCTGTCGCACCCCACGACAATGTCCTCAAGCCGGATCACGCCGTCGCCGGAACCGCGCTGCTCGGCCACGCTGATCCCGGCCGGTAGGAACTGGGGAGCACGCGCGACGTGGCCGGCCCGCGCGAGAAATGGCGGGATCGACACCTGTACCGACAGTGCGTCGGGGTTGCCAGTGGGCAGCCGCGCGAACGTGGCAGTGAATCTCTCCTGGCCGAGTAGTTCTACGAAACGGCCGCTCATCGTGCCGACACCACGGGAGACGCTCACGACGGCCAGCTCGAATTCGCCGCAGGCGATTGCGGCTTGCGATCGGGCATGGACCTGGAAACACAGCTCAGCGTGCGGCTGTAGCCGTGCCCGCTCAAGACGCTGGTGCGACAGTTCGGCGAGCAGGCGCTCGTCCAGGACGATCTCGTCGCAGCCGTCCAAAGCTGCGGACTGTGCCAGCGTCAGCAGCCGCGCGTCGCGATCGTCTATCGATCTCGCCGGCTCCGGCCCAGCGCCCTGATACCCGTCCGGGAAACCAAGCCCGACGTCCGGGTCGACGACGTCCAGCACCGGAACAAGCGCCCCGATCCCGTACCGCTCGAAGAACCGGTTGTGGTAGCTCTGCCACGCGATCGGTCCAGACGGGTACGCGGTCAGGCGCACTAGCGCCGACGCGGCGATCGCGGCCTCGCGCATGACCTGCCAGGGCAGGACGAGCGTGCAGTCCAGGTGCAGGTCTACGGCCAGCGGCTGACGCGCGGTGGCTGTAACCGCCCTCATCTGGTTTGTGGCTGCCGTTCCGATATCCCGCCGTTGTGAGCCGGCCTGGTTGTGCTGGAGCAGCGCGGCGCGGATCTCCCGCAACCGGTCGACGAGATCGGCCAGCTGCGAGATCTCACTTGCCCGCACGGCGTCGAGCTGCTCCAGGAGGTGGCCGAAGGCATCCGCGACCGTGCTGGGCGCGTGAAGGCTGGTGATCAGCGCGCACCGGCTGACCAGGTCGGCCAGCAGGTCCCGGATCCTGGTTCGGGGCGTGGTGGGGAAGTCTGCCGCCAGTTTCGCCGCTAGCACCTCGCCCCGAATCGGCGCTGTAGCTGCCTCCACCACCAGACGGACCGCCGCTGTGTTGCGGATCGACACGTCCACCGCGACGACGCGGTCGTCGGTGCGCACCTCTGGCTGGAACGGCACGACCAGGCGATCGCCGCGAACGAAGGCGGTGTCGTTGGCCGACAGCGACAATCGCTCAAGCAGTTCCGGGCACGCTTCGAGTCGCGCGACGACATCCGACAGCCAGGACCCGTCGGCCGAGGCGACGGCATGGTGCCGGTCACCCCAGCGTACGACGAGCTTGGAATCGAAGGACGCGGGAGCCACGCCAGCGAACAGTCCGAACGGCGTGGCCCGCCCCATCATCCGCAACAGGTACCTGGTCAGGGCGAACACGGTCCGGCGTATCTGGCGAGCGCTCCGGCGCCGCCCACCACATACCGCTGCCACCTCGTCCGCGAGCGCGGGACTGGCGTGCTCGACCGCCTCGACAACCGCATCCACCGCCCAGATGCTCCGCAGCCACGCGCGCCACTCCTCTACGTGGGCGGTGCTCTCGCCGGTCAGGTCCGGCCAGGGCGGCAGCGGCAACTCGACATGCTGAGCGGCACGTACGACCGCGCTTTCGCCGCATCGGTACAACGGCTGGCCAATCCGCGAGTCCAAGCGTCTCTCACCCCCTCACTGGCACCGGCCCGCCCGCAGGAACTCCGGCGAGCGGGCCGGCGTGTCAGCCCACGTTGGTGGCGCAAGGGCTCGCGCACGTACTGCCGCAGCCGTTGTCCGTGAGGTTGATTAGCGTGGCTGCCGCCTCGCCGTTCTCGATGAAGCGGATGTCGAGATCGAAGGGGTCCATGTCGGTGGGCTTCTCCGCCGTCTGCGACACCGACTCCACCGTGCTGCTGGTACTCATCGAGATGCTCCTCAGCCCGCCGGGTGTCACCAAAGTGACGTAGGTCGATTGTGTAATGACTATGTGACCAGGAGTAAGGGCTTCGATGCAGGGCGAGTCGCCCTTGGCGACTCGCCATATCTGCATGCCATGCGAGGTGCGCTACTCGACGCCGAGCAGGGTCAAGATCGAGGGAACGGGTACCAGGTAGCGCCGGCCGATGCGTAGCACACGGGCGGGGAACTCACCGTTCTTGGCAAGCTCGTACGACTTCGAGCGGCCGATGCCCAGGATCGCCCCGGCGGTCTCGATGTCGGTCGTGGCGCCGAGGTTGCGGACGGCGTCGATGGTCCAAACCTTCGTGTTGGCTCGCTGCGCGGCCTCTTGGGCTCTCGCGGTGGTCGTCATAGTCTGCTTCCTTCCGCTGCCGCCGGCTGTGTGCCGGCACCGTCCTGTGTGGTTCCGACGGTTGCGGCCGTAGGTTGGCGAACACGTTGCCGTAACGGCGGAGGGTGCGACGGCAACAGGTCCGCTAACCGGCCTGACGTGTTCGCGGGGGGACCACCGCTCGTACGTGCGATCGGTCGCGGCGCTCGCTAGGCTTCGGCGGCTCGAGATTCGGTCGCCAGGCGGCGTAGAACCTTCCGGCCGTAGTCACGGGTGCCGAACTTGCGGTCGAGGTCTGCGCCGGTGATGCGTGCGCCCTCGGCGAGGCGCTGTCGGGCGTAGGCGAGCATCTTGGCGCTGACAGCGCGCTTGCCCGAGTCTCGCCGGGCTCCGTGATCCGGGCTCGTGCGCGGTTCGTCACCCCTGCTTCCATCCCAGTCGGTTTCGCTTCCAGCGGCCTGGTCCGGCGGTGCAGGGACTTGGTCGCCGCTGTGATCCGGGTTGACGGCGGGCGCCGCCGTGTCGGCCTCATCTCGATCGGGTGCGTCGTTGCCAGCTGGGTCTGCCGATGGTTCGTGCGCTATGGCGGAAAGGGCCGGAACATCGGCCCGCGATGGGGACTGGCCGCTGTCGGGGTCCGCTGGGTGGCCCGCACGGAGCGTACGGTCGGGTTGCTGGTCGCGCGAGGTGTCCCGGTGGTCGTGCCGGGTCGGGCCGTCCCGCTGTTCTCCCCGCGCGGGATCGTCCCGGTCCAGGTCCCGGTCTGCGCTGTCCCGATTCTCGGCTTGCGCCTGGAGCTCCCGGTTCTTCCCGCCTTGCCCGGCGTCCCGCTCGCCGCCGGCGAGTGGTTCGGGACGCGGGACGGGACGTCCGGCTCGTACAGCCTCGCGAGCGTCCTTCGCGGAGCCGTACAAGTCGACCGCGCCGATCCCGGCGCGCCAGGCGAGGTCGGTGGCGGTGTAGCCATCGCGCAGCGTCAGCAGCCACGCGATCCGGGTGAGCTTGTTGAACCAGATCCAGCGGGCCAGGCCGAACCGAGGCCGTGCGGCGGGGAGCTTGCCTTCGGCGCGCAGCGCGGTGCGGTGCCGGTAGGTCGACAGCAGCTCCCACAGCACCACGCCGGTGATCGACATGAGGCCGTAGGAGACGGCTTCCCCGTTGGGGGCGAGACCGGGGTCGGCGGCGTGCCAGTAGTTCATGGTGGCAGCGCCGGCTGCGAAACCCCAGGTAGCGCCGCGGAACAGCAGGGCGGAGTCGCCGGCGGCGCGGGAGAGCCAGTCCAGGCGGGCAACGTACGCGGTGGACAGCTCGAATCCGGCGGCGAACACGATCGCGGCCGGCAGTGGCCAGCCCATGACGGTCATCGCGAAGCGGATCTGCCCGACCCAGGCGACGGCCATCGGGAACATGATCGGAAGTACGAACAGTGCGCGTTCGGCCCATCGTGGGGCGGCGGCGCGCAGCCTGGCCCGGCGTGCGCCGCGCCGCGCCCGGCGTGCCTCGACGCGGGCCTGCTTATCGGCCGCGCTGGCTTCGCGTTCCCGACGGGCGGCTGCCCGTCGCTGCTCGCGCAGCTCCAGGTCGAGCTGAGCGGCTCGGGCGCGACGCTCGACCTCCGCGTCGGCCGAGAGCCGTTCCTGCTCGGCGCGGGTGACGTGGCGCAGGGTACGGACGTCGGCGACCGCGACACCGTTGGCCGGCGTGGCTGCCGCTGCCATCTCTGGCGTTCCGGCCGTTGCCGGGTGGGTCGTAGGGTCGGTCATGGGTCGGACCTCCTGCGTCCGATCAAGGCCCCGGGCGGTGCGCCAACACCGGCCCGGGGCCGCCTGGGGTGGACGGATGGTGCTCGGGTGTCGGGTGTGCGGGCCGGCGATGGGCGCTAACGGGTTCGCTAACCCGGCGCCGGCCGGCGATGGCCTGGTGGTGCAGCCTGATGCTCGCCGCAGACCGTTAGCGGACCCGTTAGTGAGCTTCTTGTTGTCGCAGGTCAGTGACCTGGTAGGGATGAGCGGGACGGCGCCTGCCGGTGACCGGTTCGCAACCGCGTGGCGGGCCTGCGTGATGGGTCGCGGCCGCGGCGGCGGCCGTCCGATCGGATGCCGCGGATAGCGGCGGGACGGTCGCCGGGTCGCCAGGCCATCGCCCGGCGGGATGAGTGGGACTTCCCGAACCTGACCGCCCGGGACGTGCCGCCAGTCGTCCCGGAGGCTGTTGCGGGACGTCCCGCCCGTTCGCCGTGGAGCACCGGGACGGATGCACCTCCTGCCTTGGCGTCCCGGTCGGCGTGGCTCGGGACCGGTGTGGGCGTCCCGGCGCCGCTCGGTCGCCGCTGGCGCGAGTGCTCTGTCCTGGTGCGGTCTCCCTGTGCTGGCTGCTTGTGCGTGGCGGTTGACCAGGGCGCACCAGCGGTCCAGGTCGCGGCGGCGGGTGACGATGGTGGCGCAGCGGGTGCAGGTGATTGGAGCGCTGGTGAGCTTCCAGCGTCGGTGGGGTTGGTTGGCGGGGCAGACCGGAGCAGCGGTGCCGGTCCGGGCGTGTGGCGTGTCGGCGAGGTGGACGAGGCCACCGCGGATGCTCACCGCGTGTTGGTCCCCGGTCGTGGCGAGGTTCGCCGTCGACCCGGCGGCTACCAGGTCGGCGACGGTGGTCCGGCCGGTGGCCAGTGCGTTCAGTCGGGCCATCTGGTCCCCGATGCCGCGGGTGCCGGCGAGCGTGCGCTGGGCGTGTGGCCAGACGTGGGAGGCCAGGTCGGCGTAGGCCGCCGGGGCGAGCACGATCACCTCGGCGGTATCGGCCAACCCGAGCTGTTCGGCCTGCTCCCGCAGCCCTTGCGCGGTGATGGCGAAGCGTTGCCCGAGCCGCGCCTCGTAGCGCAGGATGACGTCGTCCAGGTCGAGCAGGCCGTACCGGGCGGACAGGATCATCACCCGTGTGTCGGGTGTGGTGATGGCCTCAGCAGCTCGGCGGGCGGCCCGGTGGTAGCTGCCGACGTACATCTGGCCGGCAGGGGCTTCGAAGCAGGCGGTCTTGCGGGCTCCGCAGGCGACGATGATCAGCCGTTGCGGTGCTGGCGGCGGGGTGGGCAGTCGCCGCTCACCACACAGGTACTCCAGGTGCTCGGCGATGCTCCAGCCGAGCCAGGACCAGCCTGGGAGCCACCCGCGTCCGGAGGCATTGGCGGTGCGTAGTCCGCGAGCGTCGCGGTCAGCGGCGATCCAGGGGCCGGCCTCGGGGTGAAGCAGCTCGTTGGGGATGCGCCGCTTGCGGCCGCCGTACACGTCCACAATGGAGGTTTTGGGCCCGATGGAGACGAGGATGCCGCCGCCCCGGCCTCCGTCGCGGGCGGGCAGAGATCCGGGCAGGCAGGTGACCCGCTGGCCGGGGGCGATGCGTCCGGGGCCGTCTGGGCGAACCGAGCTGGCGTTGGTCGTAGGCCCGTTCATTGGAGACGCCTTCCGCTTGAGGGTCGGTTGCTCCTGACCCGGTCGGTGGGCCATCACTGGCCGGGGCTCTCTGCACCTCAAGCGTATAGGAAAAGGTATTTTCTATGCTGGCTGCCGTGCCCTTTTCTGGACCTTTTTCTGTATCCTCTGTCACGTGTCAGCGCCCGATCATCGACCGAGCCGCCCGGAGGTATCCGAGGGGATGGCCGCCGCTCGCCAGCGCGGCGTGCGGCTCGGACGGCCACCGGCCCCGCTGCCGGCGTCGGCGCAGCGGGCGGCCGAGCTACGCGACCAGGGCCTGTCGCTTGCACAGATAGCAGCCGCTTTGGAGGCGGAGCGGGTGCCGACCCCGACTGGTAAGGGCCCGTGGGGGAAGAGCAACGTGCAGTACGTTCTGGCACGCTGGGATCGCGAACGCGGCGGCGGTCGGCAGTAGTAGCAGCGGGCCTGCTGCGGCACTCCTCTGAGTGATACCGGCTCGTGTCTCGGGTTGCTACGCTCGCATCCAGCGTGCTCCACCGTCCACATGGGCCGGTGATCTTCGCGAGCCAGCTGCCGCGCTCCTTCGTCGCGCGGGAACCGGATGGCCCGGGGCGGGAGCAAGCTATGCATCCTGTGCCAGGATGCTTTGTCGACCGGGCGCGGTCGACAGACGGCATGAGGTTTCTAGCGGCATCACCGCAGCCCGCTAACACTTTCGCTAACGTCCTGAGTGGACGCTCGCGGCGTGACTGCGGATACGACAGCGGCTGATGGAACACCCTCGCGGCAGGTCGACGTGCCAGTGGGGCGAGGTCGGGATCGCCGTCACCTGTATCCCGGTCGGCAACGGCGGATCGCTCCCACCTTCACCGACGCGGAGTACGCGGACATCGCCGCAGCTGGGACAGCGGCCGGCGTGACCCCGACCGGGTTTTGTGCGGAGGCGGCGTTGAGTGCCGCCCGGGGGGTGCGGTCCCCAGTGTTGGACCAGGCTCGGGAGATGTTCTCCGACTTGCAGGTCGAGCTGTTCGACGCCCGGGTAGCGCTCGGCCGGATCGGGACCAACCTGAACCAGGCGATGGCCGCGCTCAACGCCACCGGCGAGGCGCCGGACTGGCTGGAACGGGTCGTCGCGCTGTGCGAGCGGCGCATGCAACACCTCGACGGTGTGATCGCGCGGCTGGACCGGCGCCTGCCGTGATGCCCAACATCGTCCGCGGGAAGCGGGTCGGTGGGTTGCTGCGCTACTTGTATGGGCCGGGCAAGCGGGAGGAGCACGTCAACCCGCACCTGGTCGCCGCGTGGGACGGTGCTGGGCCGCTGCACCGGCTGGAACCCGTGATCGGGCCGGACGACAAACGGGACTTCCGCCGCTTGGTCGATCTGCTGGAGCAGCCAGTCCACAACGGACGAAACCCGCCGCGTAGGCCGGTGTGGCACTGCTCGGTGCGCGTACATCCCGAGGACCGGCGGTTGTCCGACGCGCAGTGGGCGCACATCGCCGCCGAAGTGATGGCTCAGGCGGGGTTGGCAGAGCACGGCGACGCTCGCGCGGTGCGGTGGGTGGCCGTTCGGCACGGTCCGGACCATATCCACATCGCCGCCACCCTGGTTCGGCAGGACCGGCGCACCGAGTACGCCCGCAACGACCGGTGGAAGGCCCAGGCTGCCTGCCGCAATCTGGAGGAACGATATGGGCTGTACGTGGTGGGTCCGGCCGACCGGACCTCGCATCGGCGGCCGAAGTCGCCTGAGTTGAACAAGGCGCGGCGCACCGGTCGGACCGAACCGGCCCGGGACCGGCTTCGCCGCGAGGTCCGTTTCGCTGCCGCTGCCGCGGCGACCGTGGAGGAGTTCTTCGATCTGCTGCGCCAGGCGGGGGTAACGGTCGAGGCGCGGGAAAGCACTATCCACATAGGAGTCATTACCGGATACAAGGTGGCTCTGCCCGACTATACGGCCGCTGACGGTAGACCGATCTGGTACGGCGGTGGCCGGCTGGCACCGGACCTGTCCATGCCTCGGCTGTTGCGCCGGTGGGCCGACAGCGCGGACGTGCCAAGGCGATCGGGAACAGCTGCCGGGTTATACGACCGGGCTGCCGAGCACGTATGCGACGCTGCCGGCGACGCCCCCGGCGGTGCTGTCGCAGCGGCGTACGCGGCGGCCGACGTCCTGACAGTGGTTGCACGGCATGCCGAGGGCACCAGACGCGGTCCGCTGCACGAAGCCGCCGAAGCACTCGACCGGGCTGCCAGGCTCCCGCATGGCCAGCTGCCGGCCCGCACGCCGCGTGCCGAGCAGTTGCGGGCCATGTCTCGACTGCTCGGCGTGGCCGGCCGCCTCGCTGATGGGGAGGCGCTGTTCGCGATGCTGCGCCTGATCCTCAATCTGTCTCTGCTCGCGGACGCGCTTGCCGACCTGCGCGATTCGCAGCGACGACTGCACCAGGCCCGCGCCGCCCGGGTAGCGGCGCGGCTGCTGCGCGCGGTCGCTGGCGCGCCGGATGGCCCGGCACTTGCGGCCGAGGCAGAGGTACCGCTAACCGGTCCGCCAATAGGTCCGCCAACCTCGCGCCGCGATGCTCGACGTCATTCGGCACGCCCAACCACCGTGCGGACGCCCCGGTAGCCGTGGAGTTATCCACATGTGCACGGGCCGCGCGTTATCCACAGATCCCTTGACGCCAGTTGCCCACCATGCGGAAGGTCGCAAACAGTGTCCGATATGACGACGTACCGCATTCTGCTGGCGCATGCGGCCAGCGCGCTGGCCGCGGACGGCGACCCGGACGGCGCTGCGATGCGGCAGGCGCTGCTGCTGGCCGTACACGCCGGCCTCCACCGCCCGGACGGTCCCGGCGGCGGCGACTGGGACCTCTACACCGTGGCGATTACCGAGGCCGTGCGGGACCTCGGCGAGCCGGCGGCACTCGCCGCCGGGCTACCCGATCCGGCGCCGGACGGCGCCGCGCTGCGCCGCGACGTGGCTGCCCTTGTCCGCCGGCTGGCCGAGCGGTACGCGGCGGCCGCAGCAGGCGAACGCGGGTCGCCGTGGCGGCGGCTCGTCTGGGCACGGGTGGCTCACCGGCTCGACGACGCGGTGGCGGAGTTGAGATGAGCTACGGCGAACAGTTGGAGAACGCCGCCGCCGCGCTGGCTCGGGCGTACGTGGCGCTGCGCGACTCGGAACCTGATCCTGACGCCCGGGCCAGCGCCGCGCTGGCCCGGGCTCGGCTGTACCGCAGCCTGGAGCGGCAGGCCGTCGTGCTCGGCAGCCTTCACGCGAGCGACCTGGCCGCGGAGGCTGACCTGCCGCGCCAGTACGAGTCATTGCTGGCCAAGCGCAGACCAATCGCGGTTCTGACGATCGGGCTACGGCACGCGGCTGCCAGCACCATCGCGGCCAACGATGTCATCCGCATCGACCCTCCAACCGCCGGAGCCGTCGCGGTAGCGCTCCGCGAGGCGCATCAGGCACTACGTGCGGCCGGCGACATTCTGATCAGCAACACTGGCGCGCAGACGGCGCCCGGTGAACGGCACCAACCGCTGACCGCCGATGGCATCGCGCTGCTGGCAGGGGCCGGCCGCAGCGACAATCTCGCAGCCTTGGCCAGCCTGGCCGCCGCCGCGTCCGAGATCGACGTACGGCTGGCCCGCTGGATGTGGCCAGAGGACGCCCCGACCGGACTGCGCTCGCTGCTGGCAGCCGCTGAGGAGGATGCGTGGCAGACCAAGAGCAGCCCACTGCACGACACGGCAGTGCTACTCGCGGCCGGCGGGGACCCGCAGCGGGCACCAATACTGGGCATGGCCCCGGCACCACCGGTCGACGATCCGCAGCGCTGGTCACACCCGAGCTCCGCCCACGACTGCGTGCAAGCCATCGACGCCGCACGATCATGGCTGGTGCGCCGCGGCGACGAGCTGACCGTCGATCAGCTCGCCGATGCCGCCCGCGCCGCGTTGGCCATCACCCGCTACCTCGGCTACCTCTACACCCACCTCGGCTCCGGAGGCGAGGAACTGCCGATGGCGGTTGACGCCGCTGCCCGTCCCTGGCGCGGCGCGCTACAGGCGGTCGCCGAGCTGCGCAGCCCGATACCGGACCACGGCGACCGCGGCACACTCAGTACGGCGATCGCAGGCGCCGCGGCCTGGCTGCGCGGCCAGCTCAGACCCGACGGGCAATGGCGTTCCCGCGAATCCTGGATGGCCAACCCGACGGATCGCGTCGCATGGTGGAACACCGCCGGGCAGATCACCGCGAGGATGCCGGACTTGGCCGATCTGCTGCACCAAGCGGTCGACGTCTCGCGGGCCCGTGGCGGCGTCCTGGCAATGACCGTCCAGGTTGGTGCGCGGTCCGTGCATTGGCGGCCCGCACTGGCAGAGCATCGGTCGTACCGCGCATTGGCCAAGGCGCTGGCCAACGCCGCGAAACATGGCCGGGTCCTGGCCGCCGTCGTCGGAGTACAGCCGCGACCCGGCCTGGAGGCCGCGCGCACGGCCCACCGAGCGGCGTCTGCCTTACCCGCGAAGCCGGCCGAACTGGCCGGACAGTGGTACCCGCAGCAGGCCGGCATGGCCGAACCAACCGCGCCCGCTGGCCGACCTCGCAGCCCTGGGACTCCCGGCCAGGGACGGACCCGATGAGGCGCGCGCCAATGTGTGGCCTGCGACCGAGACGCGCCGGCCGGTACTGGCTCGCCGCCGCGGTGGCCATGCCGTTGTCCCCGCTGCTGTTCACGATCGTCGCTGCCAACGCGGGGCCGTACTCATACCGGGCCGTAGCGACGCTTGGATTCTGGGCTCTCGCGCTCACGACAGCCGGGACCGCTGTGGTCATCGGCGTTGTGGAGGGCCGCGAGCGGCGGCGGTTCGCCCACGGCCGCTGGATCAGTGTGAGCCTGGTCGGGCTCTGTGCTCCCTGGACGCTGTTTGCGTACGTGCTCGGCAACGGTATGGGCCGGCTGTTGCCCATCCCGGGAGCGCGATTGGGGGAGCGGGGCTGGCAGGAGGCGGTCCGGCTTTACACCCACTTGGCAAGCGGGTACCAGCCGCCGGTCGTGCATGCGCCGGATGTAGGCGCCGGCAGCGCCGTGTACATGGATGTGCCGTTCAACTATGCCCGTTTCTACGCCGCGGACGTCGCGTACCGGCCGGGCTCGATGGTCGCGGTCGGCCCGCCCGGCTTTGTGGCCGGCGCGGCCATCGGTCGCCTTATCGGTACGACTATTGGCTACGCCAGAGCCGCCGGCCTCTCCCAGCGGCGATGGAGGGGGCACCGGCCCGCGCGGGTCGTGGTGACCGCGACGACCACTTGGTGCAAGGTGAGCGGACGCTGGCTTGGCTTTGACCACGACAGGGTCATGGAGTACCGGATCGGCGTCGATCAGTCCTGCATTCTCGCCTTCCGCGACGTTGCGCCGGTGCGACTGCATGGTCCCTCCGCTTGGTGCCATGCGGTGTTGTTCGCATACCTGCGTTACGGTCCGCGGAGCTGGCAGAACGCCGCGTTCCTGCGCCCGGTCCGGCTGGCGGCGCAGCGGGTCGCCGCTGTGCGTTGACCAGCCGGGCATCCAGTCGCGTCGCCACGTCGCATCGAGTACGGCGGTCCGGACGGTCCCGCTGCGGTGGTGGGTTGGGCCGGCGGACCGTGCCCAATCCTCCACGCCGTGTGGCTGGTCGCCGGGTGTGACCATGATGATTCGGCGGTGGCGAACTGTCCGTATGCGCGGGCGTGTCGCGGCACCGCGCACATCGATATCGGCGTCTCGGATAGCCAGGATGATCTGGACGACGAAGGGGCCACCCGGGTCTTGGACCGATACGACGAGCGCTTACCAGCCGCGCACCCTGAGTGGCACGTCCAGCCGGCACCCGCCTGTTAGCGGCATAGCAGGACTGCCATGGAGCCCTCTCACCGCCTGCCGATGCGGCACCATTGCGCTCGTGGCACTCGCTGACGACCTTGACGATTGGACCGACTGGGACGCGGCGGCCTACGTCCTGGGTCGGATCCTCGGACTGTTCCCCGATGCAGATTTCCTCGACGTCAAGCACGTCTTCTGGACCGACAACCAGCTTGGCAATGGTCTTCGAGATGCCCTGCTCGCGTTGGTCGCTGCTGGCGTACTCGGTCGTCGAGAAGAACCCGACGAGCAGTTCCGTTGGTTCGGTCATCGTGACCGTGTGCAGCACCGTAGGTGACCGGAGGCCCGACTCGCGGCAGGTCCGGTGGAGGCGTAAGGATCTTCCCGCATAGGTCGTTCGTGTGGCTGGCCCAACGTCCGCTGGCGGTAGTGCGGCCGGTGTGCGCGGTACCGTCCTGACGGTCGTCCGGGGGAGGGCACGGGTGGACCGGTTCGAGGCCATGGTGGGACTGTTGCGGCGTGGGCTGCCGGAGCGCGCTGACCTGGTGCGTGCCGAGCAGCCGGGGGCGTGGTTGCCGCGGTGGACGGCTGGGGAGCCGCTGAGCCGGGCGATGCGCCAGGCGTACCAACTCGGCGGCCTGATCGCGGCGGTTCGCCTCGACGACACCTACGCCTGGGCGCTGGTCGACGACACGGTGCACCGCATCACCATCGCGGATGGCGTGGTGCACCGGTTGAGGCTTGAAGGGCCGTACCGGTACCACGGCGCCGCCGTGTTCGACGGTGACACCGTCGCCGCGGTCGACGACGATCAGTTGAGGGTGTGGGATCTGGGCACCGGCGGGCTGCTGTTGGCCACCGATCCCGATGACGTCCCGCGTCCCGCCGGTGGTCTGTGCAGTCTCGCGGTCGGCGCTGGCGTCGCGGTCACCGGCACCGAACGTGGCTACCTGCTGCTGTGGGATCTGCGTGATGGCAGCCGGCTGGCGAAGATCGCCGCCCACGACGGCTTCGTCCGCCGCGTCGCGGTGAGCACCCACCCGCCGTTGGCGGTCCTCAGCGTCGGCGGCCAAGACCACAGCACAGTGTCCTTTCACGACCTGGACGGGCTGCGGCGCACCGGCAACGCCGCGGTACCCGGGTACCATTGCGGCGGCGGCTGGACCAGTCTGGACGGACAACGCCGTGCGGTAACGGTCGACGAGGACGGCGTGCTGACCGTCTGGGACCCGGGGGCAGCGGTGCCACTGGCACGGTTTCCCGTCGCCGACCATTCGACGGGGGCGTTGGCCTTCACCGCCGACGGCGCCTGCGCCGTGGTCGGCGACGGACAGGTGTTGCAGGTCGTCGACCTGCGGGACGGGACGGTCCGCGGCACGATTCGGACCGACTTCGAATTCGAGGTTCGCGACGTCGCTGTGTGCGGTCCATTCGTGTTCGCCGGGCAGTTCGGCAGTAGCGAGGGGCGCGCCAACCTGGTCGAGCTGACCGTGCCCCTGGTACAGGATGACCGGCACCGGCCGCACTTCGTCGACGCGGTCACCATCATGGTTGATGGCCGGCTCGTGGTGGTCGCGGTCGACCGGGGCGGCCTGTTCCGGGTGTTCGACGCGGCCGATGGGCGGCAGTTGGGTGGGGCGTACGGGCGGCAACAGTGCTTCACGTTCCCCCGGCGGTTGGTTACCGCGACCGTTGAGGGCCGTGCCTTGGTCGCCTGCATGTTCAACCTCGGACCGACGTTCTTCGACCCCGCCAGCGGCCAGGTCCGCGCCGGATCGGAGCCGGCCACGGCCGGGCCGGTGATGACGGCTGCCGCCGGACGCGATGGCCTCGTCGCGGCGATCGACGCCGGCGGAACCCTGACCGTGTGGGATGTGGCCACGCTGATGCCGCGGGCCGTCACCCGTGTGGCCAGGCCGGGCGCGATCACCGCGATCGCGGTCGGTGAACTGCACGGCGCCACCGTCGTGTTGGCCGGCGACCAGGACGGCGGCATCCGCTGGTTCGACAGCGCTGACCTGGGCGAGGTTCCCGCCCCGGGACGGTTCGCCGACCGGCAGATCCCGGCCGGCAGGGCCCTGGATTCGGTGTACTGGCCCGGACCCAACGCCGTCACCGCCCTCCACGTCGCCGGCACCGTGGTGGTCAGCGCCATCGCTGACACCGTTACCTGCGCCTACATCGCCACCGGCGACCTGGTCGGGCCGGAGCTGGTACACCCAGACCGCGTCCGGGCGGTCCTGCCAGCGGTACTCGACGCCGTGCCGGTCATCGCGACCAGTTGCGCCGACCGGGTCGTGCGAATATGGGAGATCGAGACGGGCCGCGTCATCCGGGCGGTCACACTCCCGCGACCGGTCGGCCGGATCGTCGCCATCGTCGCTCAGCAGATCATCGTCCTCGACCGCGGGTTCCTGCTCGCCGTCGACACCGCTGGCGGCAACCAGCCCATGACGGCACCAAGACCCACAACGCCGGGCCAGCACGCCACCGCGGATATGCCACTGAGCTCAACAACACCCGTTGCCCGATTCGACTGATCAACCTCACCGAACGATGGCAGCGGGAGGGCGGGTCCGGCACGCTGACAAGTACAGGCCGCGACCGCGAACTCAACGCCACAAGCGCGATGTCAGCGGCATTACGCAGGTAATAGGGTGAATGGCATGAAACCTAAGGAGCTTAGTTTCTCGATCTTTGGTCTTGGAGCAAAGTGGGAGTTCGGCAGAGCCAACAAGGAGATCGCGCGCCGTACCGTTCGCTTCCTGGAGGACCGTCGGCTGTTGTTCGGACAACGCGGCCAGCATCCGAACGACCCGCAGTATTGCGTCAGGTCGGCACAGGAGATCCGCCAGTTTCTCGGCGAACAACTGGAGGAACACGATCCAGGCAGGAAGCTCGCACGCGCGTTGCAGGAGATGCGAGCCGCATGCCGGCGCTTCATTGACGTTGCCTCCGAGGACCCCCAAAGCTTCCGCGCCGATGCGCCGGGGTTCTTCGTCGCTGTGGGTGAACTCCGCTCAACGTTCGGCTTCTACATCGGTGCGCTCGCTGACCGGTACAACCTTGATGTGGATGACGACCTCCGGCAGATCCTCCCTCCATCGGCAGAGGAAGAGCCCCAGGACGCCGGCCTGGCGACATTGCTCGATGGGACCGGCCGGTAATCGCTACCGATCAACGAGCAGCGACCGTCGAGCTGGTAAGCCCGACACGCCCTCTCGGTCAGGTCCGCCGTCGGCGAGTGGCGCCGATCTAGCCGGCGTTCGCTCTCGCTGTGTCACCTCCTGCTGGGCTGCCGCAGTCGCTGAACGCCGGGGCCGCTAACAGGTCTGCCAACTACCCGTGGGCATCGTCGAGGTCGAGCGCGCGGCGCCGATGCGGCAGACGGTTGGGAGCGGCGAATGGACGGTATCGGGCAGGGGCAGCATCCCGACGCGGTGGCGGAGGTCGGGCAGCGCCTTGGACAGGGTTTGGCGGTTCTTGCCACGTTGAGCGAGGCGGCGGCCAGGTTGGCGGCGGAGGAGATGCGCCGCCGGGCGCGTAGCGAGGAGGACGCCGAACGGGCTGAGGAGCGCGAACACGGCGAACGGGAACGCGAAGAGCGCAAACGGGAGCGCGAGAACGCCAAGGACCGCAACGAGGATGAGCTCGCGCACCACGCCCAGCGTCGCCGTGCCGCGCAGCGTGACCGGCGGCTCATCGCGCTGACCCTTGAACCGGACTGGCTTGCCCACGCGGACCTGTATGACCTGGCTACGGTGTGGCGGGTGGCCTGGCTGCGTGAGGGCGAGTTCCCTGAGGCCCGGATGGCGGCGGAGCAGGTCGAGGAGCGGCTACGCGAGATCTACCCGCGGCCGATGGACCTGTACGGCCAGGCCGTTGCGAACGGCGTTTCGCGTGCCGCTGCGATGCGTGCCGCCGCGTTCGAGATGGCGCAGACCCGGCCGTCCCGCCCGCATGGCGGTCAGCGTTCGGCGGGCATTGAGGCCGGTCCGGAGCCGGTGGTCGGCGTTGATGGCTTCGACACTGCGGTCGATCAGGAGCGGGCGCGGCTGGCCGACGGCATCCATGGAGCCGCCTTCGCGGAGGAGCTGGAACGCCTCGGTGCCGGGGGTGCCGCCGCCGCGCAGGCGTTGCGGGAGATCCTGCAGGCGCGAGCCGGCGAGCACCTCGGGCATGCACAGGCCGCTGCGGCCACCCCGGACGATCCGAGCACGGCCGGCGTCAACGAGCACGCCACGATGGGCCTGCCGCGCAGTGCTCGCGATGTTGGTGAGGGCAGCCGTGATCAGGCTGACGCCCGCACCGCCGCGCAACTGGCGGCGGAGTGGTATCCGGAGGGGCTGCACCACCCGGCCGCGCTGCCCGCCGATGTCGCCGTCCGGCAGCCGGCCAGCACGCGTACGCGGACGCCGACCGGCAAGCGGACGTCGGTGAGGGCACGATGATCGAGCTGGGGACCTCACCGAGCGGGACGCCACACCAGCAGGCGGCCACCGCTGGCGAGTCGGAGGCGCAGCCGCCGCTGTACCTGACTGTGGAAGCGTGGGTGAACGGCTACTTCACGCCGATGTTCCTGCACAGGGTGCCGGGCAGCCCTCGGGTTCGTTGGTGCTGCCGGTGGTGGGATCACGCGGAGGCGATCGCACGGCTCACGGTGTTGTGGAACGGCTGGGAGGCGGCCCGTTGGGAGCCGGCGGCAAAGCCGAGTTGGTGGCTGGACCTGGACCACCATCTGCCGATCCTCATTGGACTGGACGGTTCGTTTCGGAATTGCCGGCAGCCGGAGGGGCAGCGGCCCGGCAAGCACGAACCGGGGACGGTTCCCCGTGTCGAGCTGACGCCGCAGGGTTGGTGGGACTGACAACGCCCCAGCACTTCGTGCGGGTCAGTGTCGCCGGCTCACCGCGTTGGCGTGTGCCTGGCCGGTGCGGCGGGCAGGGCGAGGCGGGCTGCCCGTGCCGAGAGTGCCGGCTGCGGCGGCTTCGAGTTGGCGGTCTGGTCCTGTCGGGCGAGTTGAGCGGCGGTCAGCGCGGGGACTACTCGATCCGGCCGGGGTCGGATCGCTAGGGCGGCCGCCGTGTCGCTGAGTTCGGCGAGGTGACGGATGGCCTTGGCGGGGCTGCGCCATTCGACGGCGCGTCGGATGGTGCCTGGGTCGGTGTGTGCCAGCGCTCGTCCGACGAGCACGATCTGGTGTAGTGGCGTGTCGATGCGGTTGACGCCGATGGTGCCGCCGCCGCGCACCGACGCGGTCAGGGCGGCGTCACCGGCCATACTCGCGGCGGCCGGGTCCTGGCGGCGCGCGTGCGCGCGCAGGTTGTGGCTGGCGGTCAGCGACGTGAACTGGCTGCTGGTGGTGCCGTATGCGGTGATGTCGCCGGCCCAGGCGACGGTGAACGGTCGGCGTCCGAGGGTGGGTTGTTCGCCGTCGAAGCTGGTGAGCACGGTGATGGCGGCGTCGCCGCGGCGGGTGCCGGGTTGGGCGAAGTGAGCGTTGAGCGCGGTGCGGGCGAGTTCGACGGCCCGGCGGGCGCCGATGAGGACGGCAGCCCGGCCGGCGACCTCGGCAGCGATGCGAGCGGCGTCGCGGTCGCCGGGCGCGTCGGCGACGCCTTCGGCGAGTACCCACGCGGTGTGCCCGGTGACGGGATCGTGTTGTACCCAGGCTGTGGCGGGCGCGGCCGGTGGGCATACGCGGGCGTACTGGTGGCCGACGATCTCTGGGTGGGGAAACCCGGCGCCGCCCAGCGGCATAGCTGCCGACCGGTTGGGCGGATCCACGGGGCTGTCGTCGGGCGCGGGCGCTGCGTAGTCCGTCGGCTCAGCGTCGTCGGCTGGTGGGTAGACGGCCTCGAAGATGGTGAGCGGGTTGAGGTCCAGGCGGGTGGCCAGGTGCGCGGATAGCCGCGCCGCGTGGGCGGGGTCGCGGGCGGCGATGTCGACGACCAGCGGTGCCGCAGCGTGGAGGGCAGCGAAACGGCCGGGGATTTCGTCGAGCCGGTACCGGCTGAGTCGCTGGTCGACGAGCAGGTCGGCCAGCGGGCGGCGGGACTGCTCCATCGTCTGGACCGCGCTGGCCCGACCGTGTGCGATGAGCTCGGCGGGGTCGGTCCCGGCCAGCAGGGCGATGGCGTCAACGGGGCCGGGCCAGTTGCACAGCAGTGTGTACGCCTTCTCGGCGGCAGCGTGTCCGGCGTTGTCGGGGTCGAAGGCCACCACGATCGGGGTGCCGGGTGGTACCGCCTCGGTGAGCCGGGCCACTTGAGCGGCGGTCAGCGCGGTGCCGCACGGGGCGACTGCCGTATAGGGCCGCCGGTACTGGTCTGCGCCAAGGGATTGGCGGAGCCTGGCCACGGCGACCACGTCGGCGGGGCCTTCGACGAGCATGACGGCGGCCGGTTGAGTGTCGCCGCCGAGCTGTTCGGACAGGCCGTAGAGCAACTCGCTCTTGCGGTAGATGGCTGTCGTGGCGGTGTTGCGATACTTCGGGGTGTTGGCCCGTCCGGACAGGTCCCGGCCGGTGAACGCGACGATGTGTCCGTCTGGGTTACGGATGGGGAAGGTGACCCGGTTACGGAACACGTCGATGAGGTTGCCGTTGCCTGTCGGGGTCACCAGCCCGGCGGCCAGCAACTCCTCATCGGTGTAACCGGCCTCGCGCAGGTGGTCGTGTAGGTGGGTCCAGCCACGCGGCGCGTAACCGAGTGTCCATGGTGGAGTGTGTGCGACGGCCGCGACGATGCCGCGGCTGCGCAGGTACGCCAGGGCACGTGGCTCGGACAGCAGGCGTGCGCGGTAGAACTCGTTCGCGGCGGCGTGCGCGTCAAGCAGCCGCTGCGGGTCCGGTTCGAGTGAGCGGGTCATGGCCGCCTCGTCGGGCCACGGAACCGTGGAGGTGTCGGCCGGGCGGCACGGTCGGCGGTGCCGGGTCCACCGGTTGCGTCTGGGTCCGCCGGTGTCGCACCAGCGGCCAGCCGTTGCGATATGTGTGCGTCGGGCTGGGGTCCGGCGGGTGTGGGTAGTTGTATGCCGTCGACGGCCAGGTCGCCGACGATGCGTTCGCGTTCGGCGGCGTCGGAGATGCGGGCCACCGCAGCGGCGGTGTGCGCGCTGAGCGTGGGCGCAATGGCCTGGCGGAACCATGGGTTGAGTTCCAGCATGGCAGGGCGGGCGCCGGAGGCGAGCAGGATGGCTGTGCCGCGTTTGAGCGCCCGCACGTCGCCGGGTTCCATGATGCGTTGCCGGCGGGTGGCGACCTGCCGGGAGAGGTATCCGGTGGCGTCACGGGTCAGTGACAGCGTCGTCACGTCGTGTTCTCCAACAAGGGTGGAGATGTCGGCGGCGAAGCGCGGGTCGTCGCCGCCGGCGCCGACGAGTTTGACGGTGGCGGCGCCCCAGAGGGTGCCCATGCCTCGCTCGCCCCACACGGTGGTGCCCTGCTGGAAGGTTTGCAGGATGGTGACCAGGATGATGCCGCGGCCGCCGTAGTGGCTGTAGAGCTGCGGCAGGTCCGCGAGGGGGCAGATGTTGGCGGCTTCGTCGAGCATGGCCAGCATCGGCGGGTCGAGTCGGCCTCCGCGGGCCTCGGCACGGCGTACCCCGTGGCGCAGCACTTGGTCGGTCATCGCGGCGACTAACGGCCCGGAGGAGCCGGCGCCGTCTTTGGACAACAGGTAGAGCGTGTCGGTGGAGGTCGGGAATGTGTCGGGCTCGAAGCACGGCAGGTCTATGTCGGTGGGTGGGTTGACCCAGGCCATGATGCGTGGGTCTTGCAGGCACTTGGCGGCGGTGCGCGCGGTTTCGTAGATGCCGTCGCGGGTTTCCGGCGCCCCGTGCTGGCGGCCCCGCAGCGCCCGCGCGACCTCGGGATAGCCGTGGTCGAAGAGCAGCCCGACCGGCTCGTCGTCGCTGGCGTCGGCCAGCCACGCCTGTACGTCGGCCAGCGTCGAGCCGCTGGCGGCGGCGGCCAGGAAGAACGAGGTGAGCAGGTCTTCGGCCGCGAGGAGCCAGAAGTCCTCGCCTTTGTCGCGGCGGATCGGCTGTACGAAGTGGGAAGCCATCCGTGCCGCGTCCTCCACGGATTGCACCGCGGCGAGCGGGTTCCACCACCAGCCTTGAGCGGTGCGTGTGATGGCCTGCGGGTCGAACACCCACACCGTCCCAGCGCGGGCTCGTAGCGTGTGGGTGGTGGCCCACAGGTCGGCGCGGTTGCTGGTAGCCAGTACCGCGCCGGGGGCGTCCAGGATCTGCGGTACCGCGATGGCGGTGGTCTTCATCGCCCGTGGCCCCATTACCGCGAGGATTCCGTCTTCCCAGGACGCACGCAGCAGCGGACCGCGTCGGTTGCCGGGCCGCAGCATGGTGCCCAGCGCGAGTCCGGTGTCGGCGGGGCGTAGGTACTTGGCCGGCAGGTCGGCGAGGCTCGGCCGTAGCTGCCGGGCTCGTTTAGCGACGCCGGCTGGGGTCAGGTCGGTCACGTCGCGGGGACGGGCCAGCGATGGCAGCGGGTCGCCGGCGTGCGTGCGCCGCCGTTGCCAGACGATCGCGCCGGTGACCACTGGCGCTGTCGTGCACGCGACGAGCGCTCCGTAGACGACCGCGACGAGGGTGTGGTTGCTGTGCGGGTAGACGGTGTCCCATTGGCCGCCCACGAGGTTGGTGACGAACTGGCTGTCGAAGCCCGGCCCGACCGGCCGTTCGGTCATCCAGGCGGTGACCCGTCCGGCCAACCATGCCAGCCAGCTCAACGCGATCGCCGTCCACAACGCGGCGAGCAGCACGAACGGGGTCAGCGGTATCGTGCCGGCGGCAGATCGTGGTTGGACCGGGTGTTGGGACATGCTCACAGGGCACCGTCCTGTGTGGATCGGCACATGTTGATGCCGTGCGGCCAGGGCGGGTACGTATCGGCGTGGCGGGCGAGGGCGGCGCCGCTCACGTGAAACACGTCCCGTTGTCACAGGTCATGTCTTCGTCGTCAGTGGTGTCGAAGCCCGGAAGCATGTCTTGCGCCGCCGGGACGGCCTCGTGCAAGGGCCGGTTGAAGCGGGTCAGCCACACCGGATCTTTGCCCAGCTGTTCGCGGCGGGCGTTGAGTAGGTCCTCCAGATCGCAGGCGCGGGCGAACAGATCGGGGCGGTCGCGGCGCATCTCAGCGAATGCGGCTGGCCGTTTCATTGGACAGAACCAGCACGCACTTTTGCCGGGCACCGGTAGCCCGGCGGCGGCGATGATGCGTTGGCAGTCGATGCGGCGCAACGGCGGTGTGTGGTCTAGCAGTGGGTAGACAGGTCGCTCATAGGGCATCGCCCGCCGGTTGTTGACGCGTTGGACTTCGTCCAGGCTGATTCCGATGCCAACGGTTGCCGGCGTCGCGGCAGTGGCACCGTGCTGCTTGAGCCAGCGGCCGACCAACCGTACCTTGAAGTCCGCCGTGCAGCTACGCGTGCCAGGCGCGCCCGAGGACATCCGCACCGGGATCGGCAATGACCGCGAGCCCGGCTTGGTCAGTCTGCCATACAGTGTCTCGGCGCTGCCGTCGCGTCGCGTCCGGTGCAGCTCGACAAGCTCGATGCCCTGCTCGGCCGCGTACGGCATGGCGTACCGACGAAGGTAGTCCAATGTGGCCGGATCTTCGGAGTCGTCGCCGACGTTGGCGAACAGGAACACGCCGAAGTCGATCCGCTGTTGCGCAGCCAGTACGAGGAGACATGTGGACTGAACACCTCCTCCAAAAGCGACAGCGCGCAACGGCTGCCGATGTTGGGCGGTCATCGTGTGCCTGTCCACACGGCGGCGTCTGTTGCAGGACCTACGGCACGCTCGGCATGTCCGGCCAACAGGTCCACGTCGACCGGATCTTCTACGAAGCCACCACCACAGGCGGTGATCTGCGGGCACTCGTCGACCTGTTCGGCCTGTCCATCGCCAGTGCCGCTCGATAGGCGTCCGTCGTGGACCGTTTCGCGCCACCAGCCGCCGTACGCTGAGGGCAGCCCAGTGTCTACTCTCTCTGAGTGACAAGCGGCGAGGACTACCTGCGGCTGCGGAGAACCTTCAACGAGGACGCCGAGCGGTATGACCGAGCCCGGCCCCGATAACCGGCGCAGATGTTCGAGGACCTGGCAGCTGCGGTATCCCCGGGGGCGAGGGTGCTGGAGATCGGCTGCGGCACCGGGCAAGCGACTATGGCGCTGGCTGAGCGGGGCTATCGGATCGTGGCCGTCGAGTTGGGGCCCGAGATGGCAACGGTCGCTCGGCGGAACCTGGCCCGGTTCGACTCGGTCGAAGTCGTCACGGCGGCGTTCGAGGATTGGCCACTGCCCGACGAGCCATTCGACGTCGTATTCTCCGCCACGGCGTTCCACTGGGTCGATCCGGTCATACGTGTGTCGAAGTCCGCTGATGCGCTGCGCCCCGACGGGCTGCTCGCCACGGTGATGACTGAGCACATCGCAGGTGGCAGCGAGGAGTTTTTCGTGGAGGCTCAGGACTGCTACGAGCGCTTCGACCCAGCTACCCCACCCGGTCTGCGCCAGCAATCTGCCTCTGAAATACCCGAAGACGACCGGGAGCTGGCCACGTCCGGGCGATTCGGGCCGGCAAAGTTCCACCGCTACGAATGGGAGTCGTCCTACACGACAGCGGAGTACCTTGATCTGTTGCTGACATACTCGGGACACCGGGCACTGCCGGCCGCACAACGAAGCGGGTTGCTGAACTGCATCGCCGGACTCATCGACGAGAACCACAGCGGACGAGTGGTCAAGCGCTACCTGACCGAACTGAGGATCGCTCAGCGCCTGCGGTGAACCAAGCCGATCCGTCAGCGCCGTTGGCTCCGAGACCAGAAGATCCACCTCGACGGGATCCCCAACGAAGCCCTCACCAGAGGTGGTGATCTCCGCGCCCTCGCCGAGTTGTCCGGCCTTTCGATGGCCCGCGCCGTTCGATCCGCGACCATTGGGGACTGTGCCGTCCCGGCAGCCGTCGTAGCCTGACCGCAGCCCATCAGCTCCCGCAGTTCCCCGAACTCCAGACCCAGATCCCCTCCTCACCGGACTTCACCCCCGGAGTTCCGCTCAATCCATCCGGAATCTGGGCGGATCTTCTGGTCTGTGTCGTAGAGCCGCCACTCTTCGCCGACGAGCGAGAGTGCCACGGGCAGGCCGGGCCGCTCACCGGTCTTCAGCAGATACTTGCCGCGCCCAGGGTGCACGCTGCCAGGGAATAGCGCCTCCGGCGCCGCCCACGAGCTGACGAGCTCCCGCTCAGGCGCGGACAGTCGGGTGATCTGATTGATGCGATCCAGTTCCCGGCCGGGCAGTGCGGCCAGGATCTTGATGGCGGCGCGTTCGAAGAATCCTCTTGCTTTGGCGCGGTCTTCCTCTGTGGGCAGGGCGTCGAGGTCGTCGAGGCTGTGGGTGACCATGAGGGTGCCCATGCCTCGCTGCCGGTTCAACCGGGTGAGCGCGTCGGCGTGGTCGACCAGGCCGGGAGCGCCGCGAAGGGCGCGCCACAGCTCGTCCATGACGCCGAAGAACTGCCGGCGCGGGGCAAGGCCGTGGTCGGCGAGTACGGCGGCGGCGTCGACCACGCCGAAGCTGTAGGCCCAGGTGCACAGCATCGCTGCGGCGACGAGCTGGTCGCCGGCGGCGGCCACGTGGGAGATGTCCACCGACACGGCGGGTGCGTCGAGGTCGATCGGGTTGGTTGTCGCGTTGTCGAAGACACCCTTCAGCGACCCTTCGCACAGCAGCGCGAGGGTGGGGATCAGTTCGCCGACGCGGCGCTGGTACTCATCCGATGTGGTCGCTCGGGCCGCGGCGCGTAACTCATCGGGACCCTCGTCCAAAAGGGACAGTACGGCGGGGACGGTGGGTTGGTGGCCGAGTCGTTCGCCGAGCAGATCGATGGCGCGGCCGAGGATGACTTCCTCTGGGTTCGTGACGCGGCCGGCGCGGATGAGGGTGCACAAGGCGAGCAGGAGCGACAGCCGCCGGCCGCGGATCTCCAGCCGCAGCCGGGCAGCTTCGGTGCCGTCCATCCGTGCGAGGGCAGTGCCGAGTGGGCCGGCATCGAGCGGGTTGATGCGGTCCAGGCCGCGTCCGATGCGGATGACCTGTCCGCCGAGATGTTCGACGAGGCGGGTGTAGTCGGGTTTGGTGTCGCCCAGGATCAGCGCGTGCGTGCCGTATCCGGTCAGGCCGGTGATGAGCCGTTTGGCGAGGGAGGACTTTCCGACGCCAGGTTGGCCGAGCAGGAACATGCCGGGGTTGGTGACCAGGCCGCTGCGTAGCCATTCGAGGGGGTCGAGACAGAGCACTTCGCCCCACAGCATGTGCCGGCCGATCGGTACGCCGAGGACGGGTGAGCCGGACCCGGCTACATAGGGGAACAGGCCGGACAACTGCACGGTGGTGCCCTGGTACTCCACGCCCGAGGCGAGGTGACTGACCCGGCCTGCGCCGGGAATCCGCCACCCCCACGACGGCGCGATCTTAAGGCTGGCAGGCATGGCATCCTCCGGTCGTCGTCGCTGGCTATCGGGGCCACTGGGTGGCGAGCTGCGATGGGCAGATGCCGCAGGGCAGGGTGGTGGCGAACCCAGAAGCGTGGCTCGCGCGCATCCGCCGCAGCCGTATCTTGGCCACCTCGGCGCGGCTTTCGACGTCGGCGACCGCGCGGCCGAGGTCGTCCTCGTCGGTCACGGTGACGGTGACGAACATTGACATCAGACCTACGCCAGCGCCGGCGGCCTCCTCATGCGCCGCGCGTAGCGCGCGGTCCTTGTCGGCGCGGTCGCGGGCGTTCTCGTCGCGGCGCTGTGCGGCGCGTAGGGCGTCGCGGAAGCTCGCGGCGTTGACTTCCCGTTCGACGATGCGGGCGGCTTCACCGGCGCTGAACGGCCGGTACAGCAACGACACCCGCTTCGGGTACGGGCCGGGAGCCAGCAGCCGTGCCAGCACGTCGGCGTGGACCTGCGTACGTGGGGCCTCGTGCCAGGACCAGGACACCGACCAGCCGCCGTCGTGCTGGTAGTGGTCGTAGCGTTCTTCGGCGGCGATCGGTCCGGCGGTGTCCCAGTCCAGGTACCTTCCGATCGTGTGCGTGTCTGCGCCGTTGACGAGCCGGGCCACGTCGCCGCGTGCGTGTGGGTCGAACGCTGCACGTACGGCGGCGACCAGGTCCGCTGTGCTGGCCCGGCCGAGCACGGTCAGGCCGCATCCGCCGAGCGCGTCCTGGAGGCCGGGCAGGTTACGGCTGATCTCGGCCACCGACTCGTCCAGGTTTCGAGGCCGGGTTGGCGAGTGCGTGGGATCGAACGTGATCGAGACGCGGGTCTCCACGTCCGCGGCGGCGGCCGGCGAGACCTGCACCAGTTGCTGGAGGACCCGCCGCGCGGAGGCTGGGGCGTTGGGGGAGATTCGCCCGCTGACGTAGTCGGCCAGCCGGGAACCGGACGCCGGTGCGGTGTCGACGGTGACAGTGACCCACCGGACGATCGGCAGGTGCCCGAGCCCGGACAGCCAACCGCCCCAGTTGGACACCCACGCCGCAGCCTGCTCCCGGTCGACGAGCCAGGTCGAGGTGGCGGCGGCGCGCAGGGTGGCGGTCATGGTCCCGACCCGCTGATGCCAGACCAGGCCGTAGTCGCCGGCCGGGTCCTGGACCGCTAGGAGTCTGGTTGGGGCGAGCACCCCGGGCAGGGTCCACGCCTGCTGGTGGGACACCGTGATCCCGGAGCGGTAGGAGGTGTAGCCGCGGGTCGACCCCCAGCCCCAGCGCACCCGCTGGAGCACCCCGTGCAGTAGCGGGACGCCGTCCCACCGCAATACTGTCCCGCCGATGACCACGGCCGCCGGCCCGACCATGACCGCGAAGGCGGTCAGGCTCAGCGACAGCGAGAGGGTCACCGCAGTCAAGGCGGCCAACACCACCAGGGTCTGGGTCGAGCCCAGGCCCATCAGCCCCATGCCTCGCGACCTGCGCCAACCGCCGTAGGTGCGTACCGGTTCGTCTGTTGTGGACATCGTTTGTGTCACTGGCCTTTCGTTGCGTTGGCGGTGGTGTTAGCGGCATCCTTAGCGGTCCGCGTCGCCGTGCTGGTCACCATCACCGTGCCGGCCACGATGGGCGCTGCGGGACCAGCCGCCGCGGAGGCGCCGGCCGCGCCGCTTGATCCGGATGCCGCGCCTGCGGTTCCGCTCGCGGCGCGTGGTGCACCGGCTGAGGTGATGGTGGCGACCTTCCCGGTACCGGCCTCGCCCTGGAACGCCGGCGGCTTGAATACGGGCGATGGCGCCGCGTCCGGACCGGGACCAGTCCCGGGGCTCGAACCCGGGCCGGGACCAGTGCCCGGACCCGGGCCGGGACCGGGACGGTTTCCCGGGCTGTTGGGGCCGTCGCGCGGGGCGCTGCCCGGGTCGAAGGTCTCAGCGAGGTGGCGGGCGTGCTCGCCGGGTTGGAAGCCGCCACCGGCGCCGCGCAGCGAGGACGCGGCGTGCAGTCCGGACGCGCCAGCGGTGGCGAGCAGCCCTAGCCCGCCGCCGCCAGACTGGAGGCCGCCGATGGTCCAGTTGAAGAACCGCAGCAGCACCGGCAGGGCAACCAGGGCGACGATCATCATGGCGATACCCATGAGCAGCACGCGCGGGTCGGTGGAGCGGTTCTCGCCTTGCAGCCAGATCGCCGTCGCGTACACGAGCGCTGCGGTCGGCTTGTAGAAGATCAGCGCGAGCTGCCATTTGAGCAGTGTTGGTAGCCAGCCGTTGGTGGCGTTGGTGAAGCTGCCGGAGGCGGCTACTGAGGTCGACCCGGCCAGGATGAGCACCGAGCCGTCGCGGAACAGCATGAGCATTGCCTGGATGAACGCGCAGCCCGTGGCGATGGCGCCGACCAGCATGACCAAGCCGGGCGGGATGCCGCCATCGGGGCCGGTGACCGGGACGATGAGGCTGGCAAGGCGTTTGGCGAAGCTGGGTTCGCCGACGCTGCGCAGCGCCGAGGTGATGACGTAGACGCTGAACTGGTCGGTGCCATACAGCAGCAGGTTGGTGCCGAACACGCCGACGGCCGACCACAGCGCGGTGTTCCACAGTCCACGAAGGACGTTGACCAGCGGAGCGGGCTTGCGGGACAGCACCATCAGCAGTCCGTTCCACAGGATGCCGCCCATCGCGATGATGGCCGCGATCGGTAGCATCAACGCGCGGATGCGGGCCACCGCGTCGATCGGTGCGGCGTTCGGGTCGGTGTTGGACCCGTTCGGGTAGAGCTTGATCGACGGCACGAGCACCCACCAACTCGCCGACACGTCGATCAGGAACAGCTCGGCTGTGATGATCATCTGCGAGATCTGGCCGAGGAAGCTGTTCGACACGACGGCCGCGACCTCGGTGGCGACGCAGCCGGTATCCCACGGCGCGCACATCGGGTCAGCCTCCATCCGAGAATGGGGTGTAGCCGCTGGCGTCGGTGACCAGCGCGGTGACCGACGCCCAAGCGCCGCCGGATGGCGCCTGCAAGGCCCAGTCCTCGCCGAGCCACTTTGTGCGTAGTCGTAGCTCGATGAGTACCGGGGCGCCGTTCTCGCCCGGCCCCTCGATGAGTAACCGCACCGCCGCGGTGGTCGGCGAGTCCTGGTCGACGCGATAGCTGTGGGCGGTCGAGTACAACCTGCCGGCCGGCTGCCCGTAGGGCAGACCGAGCCGGGCGCGGGCCTGTTCGTAGTCGTCCTCAAGCTGTTGGCCCAGCGCGGCCGCGTCACCGCCGACCACCTGCTCGCGCAGCGTCGGGCCAAACACCTGTGGGCCGACCTGCGCACTGAGCCGCAGGCTGATGTGCGCGGCGGCCAGCACCGCACCGAGCGGATTGTGGGCGAAGCCTCGTGCCCGCCCACTGGAGGTGTCGCGAGGCCCGGCGCTGCGCGAGACCGGCACCCGCGCGCCTGCCACCGTGGTCCAGGACAGCTCACCGGCCGCGTCCGGGGACGCCGCCGGCACTGATGGCTCCACTTCGGACGCCACCAACGAGTCGGTGGTCACTGCGGACGGTGGCGTGATAGGCCGCCGGGGGTTGGACTGGCCGAGCAGTGCCACGAGTCCTACGGCGACCACTGTCGTCACCAGCACGACCGCAGCCCCAGCCGCCACGACGACGGCGGTACGACGGCGGGCCCGCGCCGCGATGTGGTCAGTCACGGCCGCCTACTGGAGGACCACGCCGACGACCGCGGCGCCGATCGAGCCGAGCGTCAAACCACCGAGCACCCACGGGATACCGGTGGCGCCGTCCACCGCAGTGGACGAGCGGTTGCGCCGGCCCAGGATCATCATGCCGCCGCAGATGAACATGCCCAGCACACCACCGACCAGCAGCGTCCACTTGCCCCAGCTAAGGAACATGTCCGCGACCGGCGCGAGGCCGGGAATCGGCGTCGGCCCCGGATTGGGCACTCCCACGGCGGGGGTGGGTTCGGGGGCGGCCAGCACACTGACCATGGCCGCCGCGAATCGTTCGAGCAACACGTGCGTTCTCCTTCGTCCTGGCTCTTGCCTGCGCATGAGGCAATGACCTGGACGATGGCCGCCGTCCGGTAGCGGACCGGTTGGTGAAGGTGTATCCGGACCCGCTAAGGGCGTTACGGGTAACGCTTCCGCTCACCCTCTGCGGATTTCGTGAACCGATCACGAGATCCCGCGAGGAGGTGGATCCGTATGCGCGCGATGCCCCGCGTGGCCGCGATGGTGGCGCTCTGCGTTGCGGTGCTCGCCGCGGCCGGGTTGGTCCTGGGCGGCCGTGGCGCAGATTCGTCGGTGCCGCCGGAGCGCACCTTGGCGGCGAGCGTCAGCCCGCCAACGGACCCGGCGACGGACTACCGCGAGCCCACGGCGGTGTGCCTGGCGTTCGCCGGAGCGGTGTACCGGCGTGACACCCGCATCGATACCGGTGCGCAGGATGCGTACCGGCGTGCGATGGCGTACGCCACCGGCGAGTTGGCCGCTGCGGTCGCCGCGCAGCCGCCGGGCCGTGCCCCGAATTGGGCGACCTGGCGGGCGCATCAGGCGACCACCGTCCCGACCGCGACCGCCGCGGTCGCCGACGGCCAGCCGGCCGATACCACCTACGAGTCCTACCGCGCGGTGCGGGTTAGCGTCGCTCCGGTCGGCGTCGACGGGTGGCGCGGCCCGATCGAGCAACGGCTCGTGCTGTGCACACTGCGCCGCGACGGCGGCGACTGGCGGGTCGAGGGCTACCAGATCAGCGAGCCGGTATGAGCGGCGGACAGAGTGGCTCCAGCCGGCTGCTGTGGTTGGCGGTAGCCGGCGTCGCGGTGCTCGGGTTGGTCTGCTGCGCCGGATTCGTGCTCGCGGTCGGCGGCGGTGCCGGCTTGGGCGGTGGCGCGGTCACCGCGCAACCGGCGGGCAACCGGTTGCGGCCGGACGCGCCGGTACCGCCGCGGTACCTGGCGATGGTGCTGGCTGCCGGATCGCTCTGCCCGCGGATCGGTCCGGCGCAGATCGCCGCCCAGCTCGACCTGGAATCGAGTTGGAACCCCAACGCCTACACCGACTCCGGACAGGTGCCCGCCAAAGGGATCGCCCAGTTCACCGACGCCACCTGGCAGAGCTGGGGCCGCGACTACGACAACGATGGCGTCAACTCCCCGTACGACCCGGGCGACGCGATCGTCGCACAGGGCCACCTGATGTGCGACCTCGTCCAATGGGCCGAGCGGCAGCTCGCCGCCGGCCGGCTCGGCGGTCACGTCCTCGACCTCGCGTGGGCCGCCTACTTCTGCGGACGCCGCTGCATCCTGGATTCCGGTGGCGTCCCGGCCGCCGGGCTCGCCCACGACTACCCGCAACAGATCCGCGCCCGGCTACCCAAATACGCCGCCCCGGCCGTCGTGTCCGGCCAATGGGTGCTGCCGCTGGCACCGGGCACCTACACCGTCGGCAGCGGCTTCGGACCCCGCTGGGGCCGTCTGCACGCCGGCGTCGACCTGATCGCCAGCACCGGCACCCCGATTTACGCCGCCGCGGCCGGGGTGGTGCTGTCCGCGCACTGCTCCAGCGCCTACTGCAACCGGCCCGGCTTCATCGGCCTGGACGGCTGCGGCTGGACCATCAACATCAACCACGGCGGCGGAACCGCGACCCGTTACTGCCACGCGATCCGCGTCAACGTGCACGCGGGACAACGCGTTACGGCCGGACAACTCATCGCCTGGGTCGGCTCCACCGGCAACTCCTCTGGCCCTCACCTCCATTTCGAGGTGCATCGACCCAACGCACCACCGTCCACAAAGGACAATGCAGAAGATCCGATCGCCTTCCTGCGCAGCGTTGGTCTGAACCCGTAACCCACGGCCGTCGCCGCGCGGCTGCCGCAAGGAGCGCTCACGATGACTGACAACCTTCGCCGGTACACCGTGTCGTCAGTGGTGAACACCGACACCGGCGAGCTGGTCGGTACGCCCGTCGTCCGTGCCGGCCATGAAGACTACAACACCTTCCACACCGTCAACCCCCTGGCAGCCAACGAACAGTTCCGCTGGGTTCACGTGTGGGCACCAAACCCGGACGCGGCCGCCGCAGCCGACGTACTGACCGCGGACCTGCGGTCCGGCGGTGATCGCAACAGGCCGGTGGCCCGCGCGTTGACCGGTGCGGCCGGGCTCAAGCCGTTCAGCGTCGCCGCTGTGGTGCACGCGCGCAGCGGACGGCCGATCGGGGAGCCGATCGTCGCCGAGGGCCATCATGCGCTGGCCGGCGCGACGTTTGTGGGCCGGTGGGGGACCCGCGCACACACCGTGAACGTGTGGGCCCTCGACCATGCCGCCGCCGTTGCACAGGCTTTCGGCGCCGACCCGGACAGCGGACGTGTACCCGGATCGGCCGGGATGGGCTCGGCGCGCGGCGACCCCACCGACCGAGCACAGACCGGCGTGCCCGATACCGAGATGGCGCAACGGGAATGGAACCGGCTGGCCGGAATGCCGGCGGCCGCCCGCGCCGTGCTCGTGGCCGACACGGTATGGAACCGCGACTACCCGCCGGCCTACCGTACCGCCTACACCGCCGCCGCGATCCGGGTCGCCGCCGCGGCCACCGATGCCGCGGCGACCAATCCGGGCGCGTGGCTGACCCTGCACGAGTTGTCCTCCGTGGCAGGCCAGGCGATCAGCCGGCTGGCACCCGACCAACCCGCCGCGCCGCCAGCCGACCAGCGCACAGTGGCCGCTGCCCAAGCCGCCGCCGCGAAGCCTGGCCCGCAACCACGGTGGCAGCGCATCGCTGCCCTCGCGACGGCCGCAGCCCGCACCGCAGGCGTCCAAGCCGGAACCCTGACCGCGGCCACCGACATCCTCGCCGGGTGGCGTGCCTACAGCGGCCACGCCATCGCCGAGGGCGTCACGATAAACGGCCGGCCCGCCCGCGCCTGGATCGGTGAGCTGCTCGCCGCGGTCAACCGCGACATCGCCGCCCCGGCCGCAGCGACCGGCCGAACCGTCGCCCAACTGGCCCGCGAGGACCAAGCACGCGGGGTCTTTGAGCCGCAGGCGGCCAGCGCCCCCAACAGCCGCGCTCGCACGGCCGCATCGCCCGCACCCGCATCGACAACGACCCGGCGGACGCCGTGAGGAGGCTCACGCAGAACTGGCACGCGCGCCGCGAGCCGGTCAAGACCAAAGCGGGCGGCGAAGCGGTATGAAGGGAGGACGGTGAATGGCTCACCGCGGCCGCAAGCAGCACCCAGACCAGCTCGCGCTGGACTTCGACTTCCTGTTTGGGGCACCCGGCAAACACGCGCCGACCAACCCCGAGCCGGACAGCCCCGAGCGGAACCCGTCATCGCCGCAGGATGGAGACGACAGTGAACCGGTACGGCCAGCAAGCGATGCGGCACTGGCAGGACACCAGACCCGACCAGATGCGGGAGCTGGCGGATCCGGAGGCGTTTTTCACCCAGATGGGCGAGGACCTGGAGCAAGCGATCGAGGACCTGGCCGCGAAGTTGGCTGGGGATCCGCCGCCGCAGGAGAACTACCTACCGCGAGTCCGGCGGCTGACGATGGCCCGATTCGAGGCGGAAGGCCAGATCCTGCGGGGCATGCTGCTGACTTCCGGGTAGCCACCGAGGCAACTGCTGAGTCGCCGGCGGTGGTCCGGCAGGAACGCTTGCCGCACCCCGACCGGATTGCGCGCCCACGCGATCCGGTGGACGTCCCTGCCGGCGACCCGCTGCCGGCCTCTACTGTGGAGCCGGCAGCGGAGTCGGCCAGGTTCCGGCCTTCCGGCCAGCACGATCTGGCGCCCTCGGGTGAGGTCGAGCGGATCCGCGCCAACCTGGACGCGGTCCGCGCGCTCGCGCGCCAACTGCAACAGCGGCGGCCCGCGACCGCCGACGAGCAGGTGCTGTACGCGCGATGGTCGGGCTGGGGCGCCACTCCAGCGCTATTCGACGAGCGACCCAAGCACGCCGGCCGGTTCGCCGCCGAACGCGCAGAGCTTCAAGCACTTCTGGGCGACGACGGGTACCGGGCCGCCCGAACCACCACCCTGAACGCGCACTACACCGACGCTGCCTACGTCCAGATCATCTGGGACGCCGTGATGCGGCTGGGCTTCTCCGGCGGCAGGGTGCTGGAGCCTGGATGCGGCAGCGGCAACTTCCTCGGCTTCGCGCCAACCGGCGCGCGGCTGGTCGGCGTCGAGTTGGACCCGACCACCGCGCAGATCACCCAGGCCCTGTACCCGGACGCGGACATCCGCGCCGAGTCCTTCGCTGACACCCGGCTGCCCGAGCCAGGGTTCGACCTGGTGATCGGCAACGTGCCGTTCGGCAGCCACAAGCTGCACGACCCCCGATACAACCCCGGCCGCGAGTACTCCATCCACAACCACTTCATCATCAAGTCGCTGCACGCCACCCGCCCCGGTGGGCTGGTCGCGCTGATCACCTCCCGGTACACGATGGACGGTGCCGACCTGGCGCACCAGCACGCCCGTGAGCAGATGGCCGCACTCGCTGACCTGGTCGGTGCGGTGCGGCTGCCCATCAACGCTCACCAAGTCGCCGCCGGCACCGAGGTGGTCACCGACCTCCTGATCTTCCGACGTCGGCCCGATGGGAAGAGCACCGCGGCGGCCGTGCCGCAGTGGCTGCGCGTGCGTCCCGTCGACCTGCCAGCGGCCCGCGATTCGGTAAACGCTGACACATTCGAGGTCAACGAGTACTTCCTGGAGCAACCGCAGATGGTGCTCGGCGACCAGTTGACGGACAGCGGCCGTAGCCGGCCCGTGCTGACGGTACGCGGAAGCGACCCGGACACCGGCGCCACGCTGCGCTCCGCGCTCGACAGCCTGGTCCCCAAGCCTCAAGTCGTGCTGCGCTCGCCCGAGCCGCAGATGCAGGAAGGGCTGTTCGTCGACGAAGGCGACGGGCGGTTCAGTCAGATCCGCGATGGTCGCCGGGTACGCCACGAACCAGCCCGCACCCAGATCGTCGAACTACGTGCCCTGATCGGGCTACGGGAAACGTTGCTGGCGCTGCTGGATGAGGAAGCCGCTAACCGGGACGACACCCCACGGATGGCGGCGCTACGCGCCCAACTCAACAGCCGCTACGACGCCTACCGCGCCCGCTTCGAGGCCATCAACCGGTTTCAGCTCTCCGCCGGTACCAGGGTGGACAAGAAGACCGGACAGGTTGTCGAGACCGAACGGCGTATCAACCCGCGGATGGGCGGATTCCGCGACGACCCCTTCTTCCCCTACGTCGCGGCCCTGGAAAAGTTCGACGACGAGTCGGGCCAGGCGCAGAAGGCAGAAGTGTTCAGCCAACGGGTGATCACCGTCCCGAACCCGGTGCAGCGGGTCCAGGAACCCGATGACGCCTTGGTCGTCTGCTGGGACCGACACAACGAAGTACGCCTGGACGTGGTCGCCTCGCTGCTCGGCCTCGACCATCCACAGCAGGCCCGCGAAGCTCTTGGCGACCTCGTCTTCGAGGAACCGGGCAGCGGCGAACTGATCCGCAAAGCGGAGTACCTGTCGGGCAACGTACGCCGCAAGCTCGTCGTGGCCCAACAGGCCGCACACGTGGACGCCCGGTTCGAGGTCAACGTTCAGGCATTGCAGTCCGTCGTCCCGCGCGACCTGACCCCGGTGGAGATCGGTGCTCGGCTCGGCTCGCCGTGGATCGCCGCGGACTACGTCCAACAGTTCCTACGGGAAATCCTCGAAGATGACACCGTCACCGTCTCCAACATCGGCGCCCGGTGGTCGGTCAAGGGCGGCGACAAGAAAGGTGTGCTGGCCACCACCGTGTGGGGCACCAAGTCCCGCCCGGCCACCGACCTGGCCGAGAATCTGCTCAACAGCCAAACGATCGAGATCACCAAGACGGTCGGCACCGGCTCTGAGAAGAAGACCGTCCGTGATACTGAGGCCACCGCCTTCGCCCAGGCCAAGGCACAGCAGGTCGACGAACGGTTCCGGGCCTGGCTGTGGGAAGAGCCCGACCGCGCGGCCACCCTCGGCCGTATCTACAACGACAGGTTCAACGCCCGCATCCCGCGCACGTACGAGGGCGAACACGTCGAAGCCCCCGGCCTATCGTTGGCGTTCCCGCTGCACCCGCACCAGATGGCCGCCGTCGCCCGCATCCGCAACACCCCGGGCGTTGGCCTTTTCCACGGCACCGGTGCCGGCAAAACCCTGGAGATGATCGTCGGCGGCATGGAACTGGTGCGTCTCGGCCTGGTCACCAAACCCTGCTATGTGGTGCCCAAAGGAGTGCTCGGCCAATTCCGCCGCGAGTTCCTCCAGGCATACCCGCGCGCCAAAGTCCTCGCCGCCGACTCCGAAGACCTCACCGGCGATAAGCGGCGCCAGTTCGTCGCCCGATGCTCCACAGGGGACTGGGATGCCATCATCATCAGCCATCACGCGTTCAAGAAGATCCCCGTCAGCCGCGCCGTGCGCGTGGACTACCTCAACAAGCAACTCGACCGGCTCCGCAAACACCTGGCCAACTCCGAAGGCGCCGACCGGTACACGGTCAAGGACATCGAGAAGCAGGTCCAAACCCTCCAACAGCAGATCACTGAGCAGTTGGCCGCCCCCAGCGATCCGGGCGTGGAGTTCGAGCGCACTGGCATCGGCTACCTGTTCATCGACGAGGCCCACGTCTACAAGAACCTGCGGGTCATCTCATCGATCAGGGAACTCGCCCACGACGGTAACGACATCACCGCCGACCTGGAGATGAAGCTGGAGTACCTGCGCCGCACCGGCCGCCGCGTCGTCACACTGGCCACCGCGACCCCTATCGACAACTCACCGTCCGAGATCCTGACGATGACCAAGTACGCCGCGCCCGAACTGCTGGCGGAGATGGGTGTCGAGGAGGACGACCAGTACCACGCGGCGTTCATCCAACCCCGGCGGCGGGTGGAGATGCGCCCCGACGGAAGCGGCTTTGAATCCCGCACCCGCCACAGCCGCTACGTGAACCTGCCCGAGCAGAAGCAGCTCATGTACTCGTGGGCCGACGTCAAACTCAAGGAACACCTCGACCTGGGCGAGCCGGCCATCATCGGTGGCCAGCCAGAGGTCCTCGCCGTACCCGCCTCACCCGAGCTACACGGCCATCTGGTCATGCTGGCCGCCCGCGCGAAGAAGGTCACCGGCGGCCACCCCGACGAGCGATTGAACAGCAAAGGGGAGTTCAAGAAAGACAACATTCTGTGGATCTCTACCGACGGGCGCACAGCGTCACTGGACCTGCGCCTGATCGGCGACCACACCGACGGGCCACAAAAGATCGACGTCGCCGCTGACCGGATCGCCGAGATCTGGCGCGCGCACCGCGACGACATCTACTACCGGTCCGACGGAACCCCTGAGCCGGTGCGCGGCAGCCTGCAACTGGTCTTCTGCGACCTGGGCGTACCGCGTCGCGACCGGTGGACAGTCTACGAAGGACTCCGCGACGAGCTGGCCGCGCGCGGTGTGCCGCCTGAGCAGATCCGCTTCGCTCAAGAGGCCAAGAACCGTCAGCAGAAAGAACAGCTCGACCAAGACGCGCGCGACGGCAAGATCGCCGTACTGATCGGCAGCAGGCAAGGATTGGGCACCGGACGTAACATCCAGCGCCGCGTCATCTCGGTGCTGCAACTCGACCCGACTTGGAAACTGACCCCCGTCACGCAGAGCCTGGGCCGGGGACAGCGCCAAGGCAACGACAACACCGCCATCCACCACATCTTCGTGGTCACCGAGAACTCGTACGACCCGTTTCTGTGGCAAAAGGTCGACGACAAGGCCCGCTTCACCCGCCAAATGCTCGACCCGAACGACACCACCCGCGTCATCGACGCCCAGGAACAAGACGACGATGGGGGGAAGATCGACCCCGCCGTCATGTTCGCCGTCGCCGCCGGCCGCCCCGAACTTCTCGAACTGCACCGCACTGAGGAAGCCGTCGGCGCGCTGCGACTGGAGGCGCGTATCTGGAGCGACGAGCAGTTCACCCTCACCGCCACCGTCAAGCAGAACCAGCACACCATCACCGGACTGCGCCGCAGCATCAGCGACCTGAACACCGTCCTCGCCCGCCGCCGCGACACCCGCGGCGACGCCTTCCGCATGACCCTGGAAGGCACCACCTTCGACAGCCGAGCCGACGCCGGTGCCGCCCTCGTGCGACGCCTCCAAGCCGCCGTTCACGCCGGACGAGGCCGGGAGCACCTCCAACTCGGCGAACTGGGCGGGATCATCCTGTCCGCCGGCATCGAGGCGGGCCTGCTCGGCGACCGGGCGCTGCTGAGACTCGACGGGATCGCCGACAGCATGATCGAACTGACCCAACGCGACCTCGACGCCCTCGCAGCCAGCAGCAGCGCCGACCAGATCGGGCTTATCCGCAAACTCGAAAACAAGGTCGCAGGCGCCGACGACCTGCGCAAGCGCTACCTGGACAGCATCGACCGGCTCCAGGCCAACATAGACCGGGCAACCGCCCGCATCGGCCTGCCATTCCCACAACAGGCCGACCTGGATCGACACGCCGACCAACTCGCCGAGCTGCACAAGCAGCTACAAATCCTCGACACGGCCAGCCCCAACAACACTCCGGACGGCGGCACAGCCCCGGCGGAAGGCGCCCCCGCGCGAGGCGGCAGCGCCGTTGGTGAATCCAACCCGACCGCACGGCCAGCGGCCGACGTGCGGCGGTCGCGAGCAGACGCGGACCATGCGGCGAACGCATCCGGGTCAGCAGGCGCGGACACTGGGCAACAACGCCGCGACCCCGACCCGAGGCCGGCCGGCGGGGCGCCCAACGACGGGCAACCCCTGTCTCAGCGGGAGACTATCCATGAAGCCGGCATCCTGGAGCACGTTCTCGCGCAGGCAAACCTCACCACGCAGCAGCGTGACTGGCTCACCGGCCAAATCCCGCGGCTGACCAGCGACCCCCGGGTGGCCATGACCGCCCGATCCGCCCGCGACTACGACGAATTCCCGCCGGTCTTCGACCCGGCGTTGGAGGAACTCCTGCTCAGTGCCGCAGATAACGTCGGTAGTGCCGGCGAAGCCCTCGCGATCTGGTACTTCTCGACCGACCCGCAGTTCAGGGCAGCATTCAGTCAGGCCGCCGGGCACACCGTCTACGAGCAGGTCCGGGCCACGCCTACCCCAGGCTCCATCGAACCAGTCCGCGTCGACTCATCGCCGAACGATCCGTCTCATGTCGACCACGCGGCTGCCCCGCAGCCGACCCTATCCGATCGCGAAGTCGATCACCCCGCCATTGACCCCACCCAGGTAGTCCCCGCCCGCGGCGGGCTCGTGCCCACGGCCGGCGACGAACCGGGCACAATCCAGATCAACGGCAACAGCGTCCTTGTGTACGGCACGGACAAGTCCGACAGCCAGATGTGCGGCGCGCTGTCCGATGCCGGCTTCAAGTGGTATCGCAGCCTGCAACGCTGGGGCCTGCCGCGCAGCTGGCACCACGACACCCGCATGCGGCGGGTCGCACAACTGCTGCGACGGATGCGCGAGCACGGCCGCATCCTGCCCGTCGAAGACCCCAACGACAGACGCTTCGAGGACCGGCCCGCCGCCGGTCCGCTGACCGTGCAGATGATCGCCAAAGCCGATCTGAGGGTGGGCGACCAGGTGCGGCTATGGGTCGCCGGCGCTGGCACCCATCCGTGGCGAGGACTCGGATCGCCCAACGACGAACGGTTCCTTATCGAAGGCGTTTACGCGGGCATCACAGGTCTGGACGGCCAAGGTGAACTGCTCGACCTCGTGGTCACCGACTCCGACGGTCGCCGAGACGAGCTTGGCTGGCGAGTCCTGGTCCTGCCCGAAGCTCTGCCCGTGCTGCGCGCGGAGTCCACAGCCTCACAGTCAGTCCCCAAGGGCGAGCGGAACCCACTGGACACCGCTACTCCATCAGCGCAGCTATCTGCTCACGCCGCGGAACCAGGGCCAGCATCCGACGTCGCTCGGTCGGACCCCGAGCCGTTCGACCTGACACCGCGCCAACAGGCAGTGATCGACGAACTCGGCATGGATCGGGGAGAGCCGTGGAGCATTCGGCGGGAATGGCGGATTCGCACTTTCGTCCAACTGTCCACCAAGGACTACGGTGAGCTGCGGTCCGATGTCCGCCAAGCGCTGACCACCGACCTTCACGACTCCCTCGCCTCACCCGCGTGGCGCGAACGCGCCACCGCCCGCCGCCTACTAGAGCGTTGGTCGGGCAGCCCTACCGCGGCTCACACCGAGGCCCAGGAACAGGCCATTGACGCGTTGTGCCAGCCCGCCAGCAGCCAAGGCATGCCCGACCCAGTACGGCTGGCCGCGTACGGCCGGCTGACCATGGAGGAGTACCGGACCCTTGATTCGGGCTACCAGCAGGACATCCAGGCCGACCTGAAAGCCATCGCCGAAAGTGGTGCCACCAAGATCATCTCACGCAACCGCAGCGGGATCGGAGCAACCGTTCGCACGGTCGCAGACCACGTCACCGGAGCGCAGGACCTGCTGCGGCGCCTGCGGTCCAACCCTCAGATGCCGCCGCTTCGCAGCAACGCGACCAGCGTCACCAACACCGCTGAGCCGGCCGCGCCCGTGTCCGACATTCCAAGCGCGGCACCGCTTGTCGACGAGTCCGCGCTGGCCCACTCCGACGGGAATACCGATCCAGAACAGTCCCAGGAGGTGGAGGCCGGAGCCGTCCAGCTCGCGATCCCGCTCCGACCAGCCGTCGAACCCAGGCCAGAGCATGCCACCACGGCCGCGGCCGTACGACACGACACCACGGCGCTGAGCGCGGAGCAGCGGCTGCTGCAAAAGGTGGCGGCAGGGATACCCGACAACGTCGTGCAGTGGCCCAGCACGCCTGACGGCCATCCAACTGTCCTGGTCTCCTTCGTCGCCAACGGCACCTACGGCGAGGTTTCCGGCGTCGACGTCCAACGCGAACCCATCACCGCCCGTGGCTACGTCATCGAGGCACAGGGACTGCGCGGCGGGTACGGCGGCTGGCACCCAGACGCCCTCATCGTCGTCAAGCTGGGCGAAACGCCAGATGGGCCGACCGTGCACACCGTGCAAACCGAGATGGACGCGCGGCTCACCGTGCTCGACCCGCCCAGCCCCGATATGCCGGCAGGGGAGCCGGCACCGTGGCTGCGAATGCCCGTCGAACACCAGATCCTCGCTGCCCGTACCGCCCTCGGCCTGACCATCGAGATCCGAAACGGACCAGCCAACGAACTGTGGACAGTGGAAGGCTGCCCGGAACAAATCACCGGAGAGGTCGCCTGGTGGCTGTTCGGCGGGAGATACCGATCCTGGGATGGACGAGCAAGACCAGTATTCCGACCACAACTCGTCCAGGAAGCGACCACCGCCGGCCGCATCCCCGCCGAGCCGGAACAACTACCCGTACCGGTGCCCGAGCCGCCACCATCGCCCGACCAAAACATTGAGGCCCGTCTCGCGCGCCTGTACCCCTACACCGAACCCGGTCCGCTGTTCCGCCGCGCCGTCGCCGAAGCAGTGACCTACGCCCGGATGAAGCTGGACGCCGGCCTCGATCCGTCCCGTGACCTGATGGAGGGTGAAGTCGGTGCCGGCCTGCGTCCCCGCGCCGACCTCGCGGCCCGGCACGACAACGGACTGCCCCCTGCAAGCGAATCCATCAGCACCGCACCGTCCCCGACATGGCTCGCCGGAGTTACGCTCGGCGAGGAAGCGCCCACCGCCGACGGCCGGCACCACGTATACCGACGGTCCAACGGCCGAGCCACGTCCGTCTACGTCGACGCTCGTCACCCGCAAGCTGGCATGCTGCCCCGTGGCCGGCTCGAACTCACATCCGACGCCGAGACCCACGGCCCACCCAAGTGGCGGATCGTCGACCACGACAGCACGTCCGTCGGCGAACACACCGGGACCTACCTGGAAGCCGAGGCGAAGCTCCTAGCCGCCACTGCCGAGCTGGACGAACCCGTCAGCGACGCCGACGCCGACCCGCATTCAGATGCAGATCTCACCCCAGCGACCGGTGCATTCGCCACGACACAGGGGGAACCGTCAGCGGCCGCGCCGGCCGCGCCGACGTGGAGTGAGCGAATCCAGATCATCGACGGGCCAACCCTGTTGGTACGCGGCACCACCGGCGCCCCACGCGAGAACGGGTTGCGTGGACTACTGAAGCAATACCGCTTCCAGTATCGGGGAGCCAGCGGCGAATGGCGTTACACCGGCCGGCTCGCCGACCGGGCCGCTGCCATCGGCGACATCCGGAGGTGGCTGGCAGCCCAAGACCGCGCCGACGCCGCACGCACAGCCAAGCCCACCACCGCGCTGCCGCCGACCACACAGCAGCAGCGCATCATCGACTCCTACCAGGCCGGCCACACCATCGCCGTGCAAGCCCTCGCCGGCACCGGCAAGACATCCACCTTGCAGATGCTCGCCGCTGTACGCCCCGAGACTCGTGTGGCGTACATCGCGTTCAACAGGAGTATCGCCGACGAGGCCCAGCGTAAGTTCGGCCGTAACGTCCGGGCCGACACCAGCCACGCCTTCGCCCGCGAGGCTCTGGACGGCACACCCCTGCGCGGCAAGCTCGACCGGATCGGTAAGGGCGCCCGGTGGCCCGAGGAGTGGGCCGAACACCTGAACATCGCCCTCGGCGGCGCCCAAGAGCTCCCACCGGAAGACCTTGCCCGCCTGGTGATGGCGACGGTACGCACCTTCCGGGAAAGCGCCGCCGACACAATTGGCAGCCAGCACCTACCTGCGTCGGTACCGACCGAGGTCGCCGGGCTTGGCGAGACGGTACTGAGTTACGCGCGGGCCGCATGGCAGGACATCGCTGACCCCGACGGCAAGCTGCTGTTCGACCACGACGACTACCTCAAACTCTGGGCACTGCGCCACCCGCGCCTGCCCTGCGATGTGGTCTTCTTCGACGAAGCACAGGACATCAACCCGGTGCTGCGTAAGGTGATCCAGGACCAGCCGATGCAGACCGTCGTTGTCGGTGACTCCAACCAGTCCATCTACGGATTCCGCGGCGCCATCGACGCACTGAAGAACTGGCCCGTGCAGAGCACCCTACCGTTGACCCAGAGCTGGCGGTTCGGGCCGGCAGTCGCCGACGTCGGCAACCAGTTCCTGCGGTTGCTTGGCTCACCGTGGCTGCTGGCCGGCAACCCAGCGCTCGACAGCAGGATCGGCCTGGTCGACGATCCCGACGCGATCCTGGCGCGTACTAACGCCGGAGCGGTCGCCGGCGTCTTCGACGCCTTCGACCGAGGCAAACGCGTCGCCCTCATGGGCGGCGGTCGTGCCATCGAGGACATCGCCAAGGCCGCGAAGGACCTGCAAGCCGGACGCGGTACCAAACACGTGGACCTGAGCCGCTTTACCGACTGGGACGAGGTCCGCGCCTACGTCGAAGACGGCGACGGTGCTCAATCGTTGCGCGCGTTCGTCCGTCTCGTAGACCGCCGTGGCGCCGACGGACTTCTCCAGATGGTCAAGGAACTGGCCGACGAGGACCAGACAGACGCGGACGGAAACCCCGACTACGACGTCATCGTCTCCACAGTGCATAAGGCGAAGGGCCGTGAGTGGGCACAGGTCCAGATCGCCGACGACTTTCCCCAGCCCCAACAGAACCAGGAGACCGGAGAAGTTCAGCTGCCCGACGCCGAGCAACTGCGCCTGGCGTACGTGGCCGTCACCCGCGCGCGATACCGCTTGGAGCTGGGTTCACTGAGCTGGATCGAAGACTTTTCCGAGCACACAGACCGCGCCGCGACCGCAGCGAGTCGGTCCTTGGCCCAGCGAGAGTCCACTGTGGCTGATCCCGTAGCTGACATCAGGTCGTCGGTACAGTTCTGGCTGTCCAGCCAGCCGGACGCCCTCGATATCCCCGTCGGTAAAAGAGAATGGCTCGCACGATCCGTCGCCGATCTTGTCAACGACCATCGCGTCCGTCGCGCAGCCTTCGCGCATGAGGAGGAGGACTTCGGTCGCGTCTTCGAGCCTGCGCTGGAGGATCGTCTCGTCAACGCCCGCGACGCCGACGCGAACAACTCGGCATTGCTGCTCTACCTCAGCGATGAGGACTTCGCCGAGGAACTCAGCGCCTACGCCCGACACGTCGTCTACTCCGCAATCAAGGGCTGTCCGGAGTCAACCGACAGCGACACGCCTGCGAGACCACCAACGCATACTGATGGGACGGGGAACCTTGCGGATCAGACGAGCCGTGAGTCGCCCGGGCCGACGGCACCGCGCACCCCGACGCAGCTTGCACGCCTCGACACTGCCGTGGGGGCGCAGCAGGGACACGTGGCCCCAGCCGGGCGCGCCGGACGCCCGATCACCCAATCTGGTGCGTCGCGGCGGGCAGCTGGGATGTAGCCGCCTCACACCTGGCTGCCTGCTACTGGGAGCGGTGCACGAAAGTGTTGAGCCGGCATCTGATCTGGTTGAGCAAAGCCTGGCGTACAGGGATGTCGTGCGGGAACAGCGGATCACCCAAAGGGCCGACGGCTGGCCCGGGACATGCCGCCGCCCGGCTGACCGGTCGGATCGCTGCCGCCGCCTGCGGCGGCCTGGCTATTGTCCGGTGCTTCAGCGTGACGTGAGTTCCGACCGGCTGCTCCCGGACGAGCCATTGGTCGGTCGTGCTCCAGACGCCCTTCGGCGTGACGCGAGTTCGGACATCCCGCCAAGTTTCGAGCGGTGTACGCCTACACCCCGGTCTCCAGACGCCCTTCGGCGTGACGCGAGTTCGGACGCGCCCTGTTCTACCAGGTCAACCGTCTCCAGACCAAGTTTCCAGACGCCCTTCGGCGTGACGCGAGTTCGGACATCCCGCCAAGTTTCGAGCGGTGTACGCCTACACCCCGGTCTCCAGACGCCCTTCGGCGTGACGCGAGTTCGGATCTGACGTTCACGATGGACGACCTGAACTTTTCGGAGTTCCCAGACGCCCTTCGGTGTGACGTGAGTTCGGACTACTTCCGCTACGGTCCGCTGGATCGCACCGTGTTTCCAAACGCCCTTCGGCGTGACGTGAGTTCGGACCTCCGGGCGTGACCCGTGAGATCAAATGCGACCTGCTCGTTTCCAAACGCCCCTTCGGCGTGACGTGAGTTCGGACGAGGACTTACATCATGACCGACCCGACCGGCGACGTTCCAAACGCCCTTCGGCGTGACGTGAGTTCGGACGCCGCCCAACGCGCAGATCGCGAGCGAGGAGCGGACCCGAGTTTCCAAACGCCCTTCGGCGTGACGTGAGTTCGGACACCACGCACGGCCCTGCTGCCGTTCTGCCCGATAGTTTCCAAACGCCCTTCGGCGTGACGTGAGTTCGGACATCACGCATTGATTCATGATGGATATGCGTCTTTGGTTTCCAAACGCCCTTCGGCGTGAGGTGAGTTCGGACCCTAACATTTTGGGACGCCGTGAGCTGCACAAATGCGGGCCAGTTACATGGCATAGGTGGCGAGATCGACGTCGGTCGTCGCTGTGGCGTGTGCTGGGAAGTGTTTTGGCTGCTCTCGGGGTCTGCGCGGTCAACCGAATTCAGTCATGATCGCCAACCCAGGCCCGAGTTGTGGTGTAGTGGCAGCATATATACCTACTTGCACGGATGAGTTATTGGCGCAGTGCATTCGTGTCGTGATGCATTGTGGGTCGTTCGATAGAGGTCGTCTCTGTGGGCTCGCCGTTGGTGGACGCTCGTTGCCGAGAGGCGCCAGCGGGGGGGTCTTGGCGCCTTTTCAGCGTATACGGCATGGTCATCCTGTTCTGTCCTTGATCTGACTATGTAAGCCGTTTCGGAAAGCTTGTGTGGTCGCCTAGCCTGATCGACCGGTACGTGGATCGATCGAGAGTACGGAGGGCTGGCGGATGGCGTTCAACGATCCGTACGCCGGTTACGTTGCCCAGCGAGGTCGTTTGCGGATGCCCGTCGTCGCGGCCAATGCTGCTCCGGCGCGAATGGCTGGAGGATTGCGTACGGCCGCGAATAGGTGCCGATCTTGGCCCTACGGCGGGCAGTCGCTGCGCGCATCGTTCGGCCTGACCATGAGCCCGGCATGGTCGCTGACCACGGCCCAAAGCAGGAGCTGATCTGATGGCGGAGGTAGTGGTCCTCTCCTGGGAGCCGCAGTCACGGCTGCTGGCTTACGTCCCGGTCGATACGGGTAACGGCGGCGGGGTCGTCTCGGTGACGGTTGCAGAGGGTTTCGCGGCCGCGGTGTCGGAGCAGTGTGCGAAGGCGCCGCTGCCGCGCGTGGGTGAACTTGAGGCTAAAGACGAGTTCGTGTTGCTGGAGGTGTCCGGTCCGGCGGTGACTCGGTGCTCGGCCAGGTGGCACAGAGGCCAGATTCGGCTGTGGAGCCGCGTCCGTGGCGATCTGATGGGCGAGGTGCGGGCGGACGCTGTGGGCTTGACTGATCCGGAGCTGGCGCAGCAGCCGGAGCGGATCGGTTCGTTCCTGCTGTTCGCGGAGCCGGTCGGCGGGGTTGTCGGCTGCTGGGAGTGCGACGGTGGCCTTTCTGGCTGGCTGCGGCGTGTGAGGGCGCGTCGGGCTGAGGCGGCTGCGGAGAAAGCCATACGGCGTGCGGCGGCGGACGCGGAACAGGCGCAGGAGGAGGCGAAACGGCGGTTCATCAACCCGTACACGTTTGTGCCGTTTCCGGCGGCGATTGAACGCGCGGCGCCGGCTGGACATCACGCGCTGGCGGAGGGTCGGTTGTGTGGCACGTTTCGGGTGCGGTTCGAGTGCACGTCGCCCTTGCAGGCGCCGGAAGGTGCGGTGTCCGGGCAGCGGTTGCGGCTGGCCGGCGCGTCGGTGAAGGGTTCGGTGCGTTCGCTGCACGAGACGTTGGCCGGGGGCTGCCTGCGGGTGCTGGATGAGGAATTCGTGCCCTCATACCGGGATGCTGCCGCGGTGCCGGCGGAGCAGTGGACGCTCGCCGTGGTGGAGGAGGTCGCTCGCGATGGGCAGCCGTTGGCGGTGCGGTTGTGTGATCCGGTGGTGTGGGTGCGGGCCGAGCAGTTGCGTGGGGCGTGGGGCCGGCAGCTCGCGACTGGCTCCCGGGTGTCGTTCGACCCGTCGCGCAAGGTGGACAACCTGGATCGGTACGAGTTGCCCGACGACGAGCGGGTCGAGTGTGGCGGAGACTGGGCGGTGCTGCTGACGGACGCGGGAGCTCGGCGGCCGGAGACGAAGTTGAAGAAGCCTGGGTCGTATTTTGCCGCCTGTGGTCGGGTCGGCGGTGACGACGCGCTGCGTGAGGTGGCCGAGTCGGCGTGGCAGGAGTTCCGGCGTGCGGTTGCGGGTGCCCGGGAGGTTACGAAGCAGCGGGCGACCGAGCGCGCTGGCGAGGTACCGCCGGGTTGGCTGCCGGTGACCTTCCGGGGGCAGGAGATCGGCAGCCGCAAGGCTGTCACCGGGTCCTTTGACCGTGGTGACGTGTTGTGGGTGCGGCGCGACGGTTCCGGTGAGGGTGTCGACGGGCTTCGCTTGGCAGCGATCTGGCGACATGCCGGCGCTGGGCCGATGGGGTCTCGGGTACCGGCGCATTTGCACGCCTGCCCGCCGCGGCAAGAGGGGGCGGGCGCGTCCGTGGGGACCCAGTGGCCAGAGGTCGAGGAGGAGTTGCTGTTGTGCCCGTCGTGCCGGTTGTTCGGCGCGGCGGACACGATGGCGCGGGGTGCGGGGGAGACGGCCCGGCAGCGGGCGTATGCCGGCCATGTGCGTATCGGCGACGCGGTCTCACCCACTCCAGTGGAACTGACCCCGTTCCGGCGGGCGCCGCTTGGCGCTCCGCGGCCTGGGGCCGGGCAGTTCTATCTGCGCTACGACAATACGGCTCCAGCCGCGACCCGCACGGCTTTGCCGACCCGGGAATGGGGCGCGCAACCCGACACGACCGGCAAAGGGCTGCGGCCGGTGCGGGGCCGCAAGTTCTACTGGCACGCCGACCCGACCGTGCAGGATGTGCCGCGGCACATCGCGCGGGGCCACCAGCTCAAAACGAAAGGCGTCGAGGAGCGCGCGCTTGCGCCCGCCGGAACGGTGCTGGAGTGTCACGTGACGTTCGACAACCTCAGCGAATCCGAGCTAGGTGGGCTGTTGGCAACCTTCCAGCCTGACCGTGCGGTCGCTGCGGCGGGGATCGCGGACGGGCCGCTGCGGCTGCATCTGGGTGGCGGCAAGCCGTTGGGGCTGGGCAGCTGCCGGGCGTCGGTGTCCGAACTGAGGGTGTGGTCGGCGCGTAGCCGTTACGGCGACGCGGACCCGGTCACGGCCGAGCCTGGCAGGTATGTGGCCGCGTTCGTCGGATCGGTGCCGGCCGAGGTGACGGCGACCTGGCCGGCGCTGGCAGCGGTGTTGGCGGCCGACACGGTGGATCCGGCCAGGGTGTGGTACCCGCCTGGTGCGCACTGGCCGGACCAGCGCAATGGCGAGAAGCGGTTCGACGAGCCGTTCGCGTTCTTCGTCGGCACGTCAGGCATGCACATGGCCACCAAAGGCAAGAAGCGCCCGCTACAGCCGCTGCCGGACCCGACCGGCCCGGACCAGTCACTGACGATCGTCCGTAGCAAGGATCTGGACAAGGGGTCGCACGGCCGATGATGACCTATTTGGACGTTGGTGTGCGACGTATTCAGCCATATCTTGGCCGGACCCCGGATTTGAAGGGGCGCCGCGGTGCCTCGGCATGGCTGAGCGATGCCACCGATCGTGACAAGCTGGTCGAGTGGGTCAGACGGCATCCGGTGCTTGGGCCGGCAGGTGTGCGGGTGAACGAGCAAGCGGGGCAGGCCGACGGGGTGGTGCCGCTGTGTCTGCCGCCGCAGAGCGACGCGAGGATCGTGGCGCAGGAGGTGTTCGACTACCTGCACGACCGGTTGCCCGCGCTGGACCTGGCGGCCAGTTGGGCTGCCGCCGATTCCTATGTGGAGGCGCACCGGTCGTGGAAGAACACGCCGGATCCGGCAGCGGTGGCGCGCAGCGGCCCACCGGTCGCGGACTTCCCGCCGTTGGAGAGCTGCGGCCAGTGCCGGGTGGACCCCGGCCTGCGGCGCAGTGAGATCCACGAGAAGGAGCCGTGGTTGTGCGCCGACTGCCTTCAGCGTTACCACGAGCGTTACCGCTCCCCGGGCCTGCGAGACGGTGCGGTGCCGGTGGGCGCCGAGTTGGACCTGCTGACCCGGCTGGGACTTGGCCACAGCCAGGTGTCGGCGGACTTCGCCGAGCTGGCGGCGCTGGGCGATGAACACAGCAACGGCAACCACCTGGCGACCGTGTTCGTCGACGGCAACGGCATCGGCGCCTTGTTTGACCGGGTGATCGCCAGCGGTGACCCGGACGCGAAGGCGCGGATGTCCCGGGCGGTTTCGGAGGCGACGCGCGAGGCTCTGTATGAGGCGACGGCGGCCGTGTGTGAGGGTCAGGTCGGGGCGAAGGTTCCGGTGATCCCGCACGTGGTCGGTGGCGACGACGTGCTCGTATCGGTGGTCGCTGACCGGGCGTGGCGGTTCGTCGCCAGCTATCTGCGCGCGTTCTCCCGGTTGTTGGCCGCCGATTCCACGGTTCGGCCGTTCGTGACCAGCGGCGACGATGAGGAGACCGGCGCGTCGGCGGGGGTGGTATTCGCGCACAGCGCGTTCCCGTTCCGCCGGGCGGTGGAGCTGGCCGATGAGGCCAAGGACGCGGCGAAGCGGGCGTATGAGGGCCGGCTGCCGGCGCTGCTGTGGTTGGACGTGACCCGCGAGGGCGAGCAGCCGCCGATGCACCGGCAGGGGTGGACGTTGCGGGATCTGGAGCGGCACGACGAGGCGATCCGGGCGCTGCGCGGCGTACCGCCGGCGGGCCGCTCGGTGCTGGAGCGGCTGGTCGACATCGACGATCCGGCGTTGTCTTCCGCCCGGATCCACGAGTACGCCCGACGCCTGGACCGTGGCGCGGTGATCGAACCGTTCCTGGAAGACGGTGTGGCGGCGGGGCGGATCGCTGACGCGTTGGCGCTGGCGAGGTGGTGGCGGTGAGGTTCCAGATCGCGTTCCACACCCCGTTCCGGGTGGCCACCGGCCGGGCTGGTGAGGGATCGGACACCACAGTGGACCGTCAGACCCCGCTGCCAGCATCGAGCCTCAAAGGGGTTATGCGGTCGGCGGCCCGGGACGTCCTGCGCTTGGCGCCCGGATGGGTGGATGCGGTCTACGGCACCGCTTGGCAGGAGTCGCCGTGGAGCTGGTCGGACGCCACACCGCAGGCCGGTACGCCGGCACAGGTGCGGGTCCGAGCGCGCATCCAGATCGCACAGGACACGGCCACCGTGGTTGACGGTGCGCTGGCCATCGCCGAGGAGTTCCACGCCGCCGGGGCGGAGTTCACGATCACCCGTTCAGGCTGGCTCGAACCGGATCTGGTCGCCGCGCACGAGGCGGTCCTGGTCGCTTCCGCCCGGGCGGTCACGGCGGTGGGCGGGGTCCGCCGCCGCGGACTGGGTTGGGTGTCCATCACCCCCAGCGACCCGCCGTGGCCCGGCGATGAGGGCCAGGTCCCGGCGTACGTTGATCGGCTGCTCGCCACGTTGGCGGCCTTGCCAGACCGGGAGGTGCCGCGGTGACCCGCCGGGTGCTGCGGGTGAGCATCACCGCGCTCCAGCCGCTGGCCTTGGGTACCGCTTCGGAGGTGTCGTTCTTCACAGGCAGTCACGCCTTCGTGCCCGGCAGCGTGCTGCGTGGGGCGCTGGCAGCGGCATGGATCGCCGAGAAGGGCCCACCGGCCAGCGGCGACTCCGCTGCCCAGTTCCGGGAGCTGTTCGACGGGGAGATCCGGTTCGGGCCGCTGGACCCGGACGGCAGCTTCCGCGTTCCGCTGTCGGTGACCACCTGCAAATACCCCCGGGGCCAGGCATGCGCTGCCACGGTGGTGGACCTGGCCTTCGAGCCGGTCGCGCCGTGTCCGGGCTGTGGGCGGCGGATGGCGCCCAGCAAGGGCCAGCTCACCCTGCCGGATGAGGCGCGGCTACGGCGGGTCGTGCGCACCTCGATCGACCCGAAGACGATGCGGGTCAAGGAGGGTGAGCTGTACGGGCACGATGCGTTGCCGGCCGGCACCCGGCTGACCGGCACAGTGTTCGGTACCGACGGTTGGCTACTAAAGCCGCGCACGCTTCGGTTGGGTGGGCGCCGCTCGGTCGGCGGCGCCGCCGACTATCACGCTGACGAGGCGAACCCACCGGCCGCACCGTCCACCAGCGGCACCCTGGTGGTCCGGCTGACCAGCCCCGCCGTCTTCGTCGACCAGGCCGGGCGTCCCCGCCTCGACCCGGACCCCGACCTGGACCTGCCGGCCGGGGTCCGCCTGGATGAGTCGTGGACCCGGCCGCTGGTGTGGTCCGGCTGGCACGCCGCATCCCGGCTGCCCAAGCCCGCCGACGTGTGCGCCGCACCGGGCTCCACGTACCGGCTCGTCGGCGATCCGGCCACAGTGGACGCCTTCGCGCAGCGGATGCTCGATGACGGCATCGGCCTGCGTCGAGCCGAAGGCTTCGGCGTGGCCGAGATCGCCGAAGGGCCGTGGCGACCGCCCGCCGTCCACGCCCAGCGGCCAGCAGCACCAGCCGAACCGCAGGGCGGGGTGCGGGCACGACTGCGGGTACTGCGCGACCTCGACCTGCAACCAGAGCAGCGGGCCTGGCTGGTCGGTGCACTGCGCGGCCTACAGATCGAGCAGCAGCGCGCCCAGACCAGCCCCGAACAGGCCACCGGCGTGGACAAGGTCCTGGACGAGCTGATGCGCCAGCCCACCGCGACCGCGTTGACCGGCCGGCAGCGCGAAGGCATCCGCACCGCCCTGGCGGAGGTGGACCCGGTCACGCTGCGGGACCTGACCACCCTGGCCATCGCCGACGAAGGACCACTCCGATGATCACTTTCCTCGTGGTGGAGATCGCCGTCGAGCCAGGATGGGCAGTCGGCACCGTACCCCTGGGCGACCCAACGCTGGACCGGGACGTGCTCGTGGACCTCGACGGCCGGCCGTGGGTGCCGGGCTCGTCGCTGGCCGGGTCGCTGCGCGCCCACCTGTGCGCCCACGACGCCGTAGCCGGCACCAGTCTGGAAACCACGCTGATGGGCAGCCGACCCCCGAAGCGCCGTGGCGACCCAGTCGAGGCATCCCTGCTGTGGCTACTGGGCACCCGCTTCGAGGCCGACTCGGCGCAGACACCAGACGACGGCGAAGCGGTGCTGGAAACGGTCGGCCAGACCGGCATCGACCGCCGCCGCGGCGCCGCCACGGCCGGGTCACTGCGCTATAGCCGCACCGTCGGTCGCGGCGGCGTACTCACTGCCTATCTGCGCTTCGACGGTGAACTCGACGGCGCGCACCTGGCCGTCCTTGCTGGATGGCAGCCGGCCATCGGCCGGGACCGCACCACCGGCGGCGGCCGAGCTCGACTGCGATCGCTGCGCCACGGAACCATCGACCCCTCGCTCGCCCACGACGCCCGAACCTGGCTTACCCACTCCGGAGCGGCGCTCGTCGCCGCCGTGGCCACCACCGCCGTGCCGGTGCCTGACACGGGCGGGCGGCCATGGCTACTCGAGAACCTCCTCATCGAGGACGCTTTACTGGTCGGCGACCCCCGCCCCACCGGGCCGGCCACCCCGCGCCACCGCGGCGGGCGGCCGCTCGTGCCTGGGTCGGCGTGGAAGGGCCTGTTTCGAAGCCGGGTCGAATACATCCTGCGTTCCCTGTACGGCGACCAGGCCGCCTGCCGCAAACCTGGCGGCTGTCCGGACTGCCGCACCTGCGTGGTGTTCGGCCACCAGAAAGCCCGCGGGTTACTGGCCTTCGCCGACTCCACTATCGACACCGACTGGCGGCCGGCGGCAGCGGTACGCACGCAGGTCGGCATCGACCGTGTTACCGGCGGATCACGAGACGGGCTGTTGTTCGAAACCGACCCGGTCACCAGCGGCCGGCTGTGGCTGCGCATCGACGCCCTTGGTTCGGTCGACGACTGGGTCCAGGTGGCGGTCTGGCACGTGCTGCGCGACCTGCACGACGGGCTGATCGGCATCGGCTCCCGCGTCACCCGTGGCATGGGCACCCTGCGGCTGGCCAGGCCACCCCAGCCAGTTGGCCCCGTCATCGTGCCCGGCCTGCATACCATCGCGGACGCCGAAGTGGCCGGGCAGGAGGCGCAAACATGACCGACCGCCGCAGCGCCACCCTGCACGGCTACGGCCGCCTGCCGTGGACCGACCTGACCGCCGCCCTGTCGGGTGTCAGCACCGCCTGGGCCGACTACGACGGATTCCACATAGGAGCATGCCCGGCGAAGGCGCCACCCTACACCCACCTCTGGGCGTGGGCGGACGGATGGCTCCTCCGGGCACGTATCGATGGCACATGCGCCATAGCCGGCATCCTCGAAACCGGCGGTTCTGCCCCGGCAGGGCTCATCGCGCTGCGCTCCGAGCCGGTCCGGTACCTGACCCGCGCCGCGCATACCTGGCCGACCACTGAGAAGCGGGTCGGCCGGCTGTCGCCCGAGGTCGCCGGCCAACACGTGACCCTCTACGAGGTGGACGGGGAGCATCCGCTCACCTTCGTCCGACTGGAGGGGTGATGACCGCGCCGTGGGCGGCGACGACCCGCTGGTGGCGGCACGTTGGCGGTACCCTGCTGGTCGCCACCGCGAACTTCGCGGTGGCGACCGCCCTAGCCGGAACCGTCGCACTGCTGGGCCTGGTCGTGGAGGATTCGTTGCCGGTGACCGGGCAGCGCGAGTTCTCGACGGCACGGGTCCTGTTGTTGGGCGTCGCGCTCGTAGCGCTGTTCGCGGCCGTCGTCTGGCGCGGGTCCGTGTACCGGCGCACAGGGACGCTGTTCTACGTCCGGCTCATCGACGGCGCCTTGTCAGACTGGCATGTCGCCTTGGTCCGGGTGGCCAGCCGCCGCCGCATGTCGCTGCGCTCGGTGACCCGCTGGGTCGACCTGCCCAGCAGTACCCGTAACGGGACCATCGACCTGGTGAACACCTGCACCGAGGTAGCCGCGGCGTTGGAGGCCGTTGTCAACAGCGACCGCGACGACACCGCGTACACCATCTCCCCGAACATGCCGTGGCCGGCAGCCGTCGCAATCGGCGCCGAGCTGCCCATTGTGGACAGTCTTCGCCTGCTGGAACTGCGGGGACGGCCGGACAGCTCCAGCGACGACGTCGCGGAGATCTCATTTCGGCTCGCCCCACCCACCGGCGACACCGCACTACCCGGTGCGACGACCCACCTCACCACGGGGTCGAGGGTCGGGCTGCTGCTGGTCTTCACCAGCCGGGGCCTGTACCCGCACACCGTGTTCGACGGGATGGACGTGGGCGAGTTCTACAAGCTGGACCCGGCCTCGCTGGGCATCACCCGGCACGCCGGAACCGACCTCACCGGGGCACAGTTGGCAGCCCTCGCCCAAGCCCTACCGCCCGCCGTCGCCGCGATCAAACAGGCCGCCCGAGACCGAGAGCTGGTCATCGCGGCGGCCCTGCCCAAGACCCTGGCCATGGCGCTGGGGTGGGGCTTGGCACAGGGCCAATGTCGATTCTTCGCCGGCACCCACCTGATGCACTGTGTCGACAATGAGTCCGGGCGCTGCGTGCCGATGCGGGTGCACCCGGCGCAGCCGGCGAGTTCGAAGAACGATTAGGAGGAGTGAAGGTGCCAAGTCGCTGGCTGGCGACCCTGCCCGGAATCGATCCTGCGGCGGTACGGCTGGAGCACCTGCACGCGGTGGCCTGTACGTGGCTGGATGACAGCGACGAAGCGCACCGCGCCAAGACCAAGCCATACTCGATATCCCCACCGATCGAGGCGCCCGGCGGCGCGGCGATCGAGATAGGGCTGCTCACCGACCAGGCCGCGGACCGATTCCGCCAGCGGGTGCCGGCCGGAACCCGGGTGCGGCTGGGCTCGGCGTGGACGACGATCCGTACCCCACCCCAGCCGGTGGCCAGCACCCCATGGGCGGCACTGCTCGCCGGGAAGGACTGCCGAGCCTGGTCCCTACGGTTCCTCACACCGACGACGTTCCGGCGAGGCAACGCCTTCACCCCCACACCAAACCTGTCCGCCATCCTCGGCTCGCTGCGCCGGACCTGGCGCGAATTCGCCCCGGCCGACCTGCCCCCGTTGGAGCTGGACCTGTCCACCGACCCGGTGTGGCTGACCGACATCGACGTGGCCAGCCAAACCGTACGTGTCAACGACAGGACCGTGTCCGGGTTCACCGGTCGGCTGAGGTTCGTCTTCGACACCGACGGCGAGTCCGAGGCCGCCGCGTCCGTGGACGCACTGGTGCGCCTGGCCGAATACGCCGGCATCGGCGCGTACACCACCCGAGGGTTCGGAATGGTCCGCCAGGAACCGACCTGGACGCCGGCGCCACCGCGCCGCCCAGAGGCGCGCCGGCGGCCCACGGCGGTGGGCTGACAATGGGCAGTCTGTACGCTGCCGCGACGACGGTCGAAGCCCTGACCACGGCGTGGGAGGGGCTACTGGGCGACGACCGCATCGACGGTATGGTCTCGCCGGGTACGACGCGCTTCGCGGCACAGGCGGACCAGCGCTTGGCAGAGTTGGCGGCTGGCCTAGCGGACGGCACCTTTCGGCCACGGCCGTTGACGGCTGTGAAGATCGCCAAAGACGACGGAGGGGTGCGGCATCTGGCGGTACCTCCCGTGGCCGATCGAGTAGTCGAAAAGGCTCTTGCAGCGGTGCTGTCGCCGGTTCTCGATGTATGGCTCGGTCCGTCGTCGTTCGCGTACAGGCCGGGACTGGGTGTCGCCGACGCGGTGCAGCAGGTGTGTCGGCTGCGGGCGGAGGGTCTGGGCTGGGTGGCTCGCGCTGACATCGATGACTGCTTCCCCAGCATGGATGTGGCCCGGGTGCGCCGGCTACTGGCCGCGGTCGTCGATGACCCGGACCTGTTCGCACTGGTGGACCTGCTGCTGGCCCGCCCGGTGGCCACTGAGGCCGGGCTACGCCCAGGGCGCGGCCTGGCTCAGGGTGCGCCGCTGTCACCGATGCTTTCCAACCTGGCCTTGGAGCAACTCGACGACCGAGTACGCGAGGCAGGATTCCCGCTGGTCCGCTACGGCGACGACATGGTGGTGTCAGCCGACTCGCAGACAGATGCACAAGAGGGGCTGCGGATGGTGACGGAAGCTGCCAAGGAGATCCATATGGATGTGGGCGACACCGCCGTGATGTCATTCGAGGCCGGGTTCTGCTTCCTCGGCGAGGACTTCGGCCCACGCTACCCACCGGTACTGGACCACCACCGCATCGTCGAGCCAGCTACCCGCACCGTGTACGTCGGTGTGCCCGGCGCTGGCGTGCGGATCGAGGCCGGCCGGTTGGTCGTCGAATCCCCGGACGATGAGGAACTGTTGAGTGTGCCCAGCGGGCATGTGGAGCGGCTGGCGCTGTTCGGCCCGGTCGGGCTCAGCGCCGGTGCCCGTTCGTGGGCGTTGACCAACGACGTTGAGGTGCTCCTCGCTTCCCGCCGTGGCGGCTACCTTGGTCAACTGATGGCCGGCACCAGCCGGCGGGTGCAGCGGCTCCGCACCCAACTGGCGTGTGCGGACGACCCGGCACGGACGCTTCCACTCGGGCGCGCCGTGGTTGAGGCGAAGATCCGCAAGCAGGTGGTGCTGATACAGCGGCTGACCCGTCGTGACCACCACGAGGAGTTAGCCGCCACAGTAGCCGCGATGCGAACCCTGCTGGAGATGCTGCCGGATGCGGCCACCATCGAGGAGACCATGGGTGTCGAGGGCGCCGCGGCCCGAAGCTACTTCCAAGCTCTCGGCTTACTGGTACCGGCACCGCTGAGGTTTGAGGGCCGCTCACGCCGACCGCCGATGGACGTTGTCAACGCGGCACTCTCATTCGGCTACACCATCCTGCTCGGCGAGGCGACCGCAGCGCTCGCCGCCGCCGGGTTGGACCCGGCGATCGGGCTACTACACACGCCCGCCGACCGGCGGCCCAGCCTCGCCCTGGACCTCATCGAGGAGTTTCGGCCGCTCGTGGTCGACCAGGTCGTCGTCACCGCCGCCCGGTCACGGCGGCTGGGACCGGAGCACGGCCGGACAGAGGATGGCCGGACCGGAGTGTTGCTGACCAAGGCCGGCCGCGAAGCACTCATCGACGCATACGAACGACGGATGCTGCGTACGACCCGCGGAGCCCTGCCCGGGTACGCGGGCAGCCTGCGCCGCCACCTCCACCGCCAAGCGCAGCGGTTAGCCGCGTACATCGAACGCGGCGAGCCCTGGACCGGAATGAGCTGGCGGTGATCCACCGTGCCCACCGTGCTGGTCTGCTACGACATCTCCCGCGACGACGTCCGCGCCCGCGTCGCCGCCACCCTGCAAATCTGGGGCGACCGAATCCAACGCAGCGTGTTCCTATGCACCCTGGAACCGGCCGACCTGGCCGACCTCACCACGCGCGTCGCCGCGATCATCGACACCCGCACCGACGCCGTCCACATCGTGCCCGTGTGCGGCACATGCTGGCAGGGGATCACCGTACTCGGACAGGCCACCGTTGACCCTGACGAGCTGTACTGGGCGGTACTTTGAAACGGACGAGAAGGAGAGTCTGGCATGAATCGGGCCTGGGTTGGTGATCATGCTTGGGTGACTTCGACTGTGCATGTCACTCCACCAGCACTGATGCCATCCGATCACGTTTATTGGTACGACAGGGACCGATCGCTGCGGATGGGCTGTGCAGCCGGCTCTCGTTGCCGCAGCTCATAGCCGTGGTAACCCTGGTAGGGTTCAGGACCACGTCACGCCGAAGGGCGTTTAGAAACCGCCCCAGCGTGGTTTGCCAGATGGCGTATCCCAGTGTTCAGGACCACGTCACGCCGAAGGGCGTTTAGAAACTGCACAGCCTGCTCGCCTGGAACCATAAACCACGTGTTCAGGACCACGTCACGCCGAAGGGCGTTTAGAAACAACCGCGACGATGAGAATCAGGAGATTCAGCATCAGTTCAGAACCACGTCACGCCGAAGGGCGTTTAGAAACGGTGGGGCAGTCGGTGTAGGCGTACCAGTTGTTGTTGTCGTCCCGGTTCAGAACCACGTCACGCCGAAGGGCGTTTAGAAACGGAGTCGGGCGTGATCAGGACAACGTCGAGCTGCACGCGTTCAGAACCACGTCACGCCGAAGGGCGCTTAGAAACTTGGTCGTCTTGACCTTTACCTTGCCGGGCTTGCCGCTGTTCGGAACCACATCACGCCGAAGGGCGCTTGGGAACATGTGCGCCGTGAACTTGTCGCCGGAACCGCGTCACCGCCGGACAGCGGGACCAGGACCACGAACCGCGAGGTCCTGGTCGACCAGCGTCGCGACCACTGACTTGCCCTCTTGCCGATGACCAGGTCACCCTCTCAAGGCCCCGTCACCTGCCGGCCTTCGGCCTCGGCGGGACGTTCGTCGAGGTAGCGAGGCTCGCGGATCCGTGGCGCCGGCGAGCTACGTGCGTGACGCTCTGCCGATCCGGATTAGGTATCGCGGAGTGTGCCCGGTGCTGCCATACCGTCTTACCTGGTCAAGTCATGGTCATCAGGCGGCTGTACAGTATGCCGGCGAACCGAACGCTATGCCTGGCCTATCGGGACACTCGCGACCGCCAATAGCTGTAGGATCTACAGTGGAGGGATGTGTCGCGCTGGCAGTTAGGATTCCGGCAGGCTGAAGTCCAACGCTGGGCGTCGTGCATGCTGGTCAGCTGTCGTCGCCAGACTCCGGGCCATCGGGCGGTGGCTCGTGGTCGAAGTCGCGGATCTTCGCCAGCGTCGTCACGATGTACCGGCCGCGCCGCGTGAGGTTCCACACGTGGTGACCGTTCGTCCGTTCCCGTTGGATGAGGCCGTTGGCGGATAGTCGTTTCAGGTTCTTGTTCAGCACACCTTCGGCCAGGTCAATGTCGATTTCCCGCACCTGGCTGGCGAGTTCGGTGTACCGCAGGGGACGTTCGGCGAGGTGAGCGAGGATGACAAGATCCCATTTGTGGCCGAGGACCTCGGAAAGCCGCCGCAAATGGTCGATGTTCACCCGTGCACCCCCAGTTCCCCCGTCCCTCGCTCCCAGTTTTGGCGCGTCGGGCTACATGCAACTTGCAGATCCACTCCACAGAGTATGCGGACGAGTGTCAAGGCGTTGATGAATTTACCTGGAGCGATGGGTAGATCTGTTGCGCTATGCGGCAAATGCCCCTCGCCGCGGGTTCACGCCGCTGAGGTGCTGTCCCGCCTCGTCGGTTCGGGCATGTGCGCGTCGAGTTCGTCGAGGAGCTTCAGCAGCTGGGTGCCGCGCTCCGTCAACGTGTGACGTCCAAATGGTCCAGCCGGTGAGGCTAGAACCGCGCCGACGGCGACAAGTCGCCGCACCGCTGCGTTCAGGGCAACGGCATCGGTGTCGGCGGGGAGAGCGTCCTCAAGTGCCTTACCCTCATCGATTGCCTGAAGGGACTCCAGTACCAGCGGCTGCACGATGAGATTGACGGCTGGACTGAGATCACCGATCTGCGATGGCGCCGTCATTTTCGTTCCCCCAGGCCCTCGTTGGAAGGCAGAGCTGCACGGCGGTTGATCTTTGCGGTTGCCGTGTGTAGGGGTCAGTGTGAACTCCACGGGAAAAATGAGCAAGGGGGCCTGATTGAGGGGTCCCCGATCGTCGCACGGCGGCGTCCGTACCCATCGATACGCATCTTGTGGTGCGGACCCTGCGGAGCTGGCGGAACCGGCCGCTTGTGGAGTAGTACAGGGTGTTGGGCCAGCACGCAGTACGAAGGGAACGCGGTGGTCAAACGGGCCAGGACGGACCATGTGGACGCTGCCGCCGGAGCGCGGGATGCCGGAGCCCGCCCGTTTGCCGGTGGTAGCGGTGACACACCGGGCGTGAGGGTCGATCTATACGTAGCGTGCGGCGCATCCTCGGGATGTAGGCAGCGCGCCGGGTGGTTCGGGCAATCGCCACACGGTGCCGCATCGACCGTCAGGTCCTGGAGGTTGGCATGAGCGTAGGTGTGGGGCGTCGGCGGCGTGTGTCGAGTGTCCTTGTGCTGCTGGCATTCGCGTCCGTCCTTGTGGCGTGCGGCGACGATGAGGAGCCCGGCTCGCTACCAACGAGTCCGGCGCCGGCGTCGAGTACACCGGCGCCCACTGTGGAGCCGAGCCTCGCCGCGGCTCAGCAGCAGGCGCTCGCGGCGTATGAGGGCTACATCCAGACGTATGCGCTGGCGTCACAGGCTGCCGACCCGGATGACCCCAACCTGGCCCGCTATGTCGCCGATCCGTTGTTGGGCCAGTCCCGGCGCAATATTCGCAAGCTCAAGGACATCGGCGCTGTGCAGCTCGGCGCGCAGAAGGCCAGCGTCGTTCGCAGCGAGGCCAACCTGTCCGCGAAGCCACCGGCCGTCACCATCTTCTCCTGCCTGGACTTCAGCGACATGAAGGTGGTCTACCGGTCCAACCAGTCGCCGATTCCCGGCTTCTCGATCAGCAAGACCAGAGCCCCGGCGGTGGTGACCGTGTGGCAGTACGAGACCGGTCAATGGCTGGTCAATGCGACGAAGGAGGGGAGCCACTCGTGTTGACCCGCTGGCGGGACTGGGCTGCGGTGATCCTTGCGGCAGGGCTGATCCTCGCGACGCCGGCGGTTGGTCGCGCCGACCCGCCGGCTGGGTGTGACAAGACGACGGATCCGCTGTGCCAGATCGAAGAAACCGACCCCGGTACTCCCGGCAACCCGAACAAGGGCGGTGGCGGTGGCGGCGGTTGCACGTGGAGTGGGAAAACGATCCCGTGCTCTGACCCGGACTATGGCTACTACGTAGGCGGAGGCTGTTACTGGAAGGCCCTCGTGCCGCAGCCGAAGGATGCTGAGCCGCCGCCGGGTAAGGATCGGGCCAAGGGCCAGTGGGGCGTGCGGTCCTGCTACACCGCGCCGGGCTCTGGCGAGGTGGCCCAGGTTTACCAGTGGCTGGACGACGGGGCGATCGCGTCCACCCCGGAGGAGCTTGCCGAGCGGGCGCTGGCCAAGTTGAAGTTGCGCGGCGCGCAGATCGGGGTGGCACCCGAGCCGGGTGGCAAGGGCGCGGTGGGCCTGCCGGTTTGGCTGTGGACCGCGGTCACGGCTGGTACCTGGGGACCGCAGCGTGCCAGCGAGGCGGCCGGTGCGATCACGGTGTCGATTGAGGCGAAAGCCCACACCATCGTCTGGGATATGGGCGACGGCCATTCCGTGACATGCAACAACCCCGGCACCCGGTACGAGGCGAAGTACGGCTTGGCCGAGTCGGCCGCCTGCGGCTACAAGTATCCGCGACCCAGCATCACCGCCGCCAACCCCGGCGGGCGGTACACGATCACAGCCACCACCCACTGGCGGGTCGTCTGGTCCGGAGGCGGGCAGACGGGCGTGCTGACCCCGACCAGCCAGTCCCAGACGACCGTCCAAATTGGTGAGATCCAGGTGGTGAAGAAATGACCCAGGCGGCCGTTAACTGGACGAGCCCCACCCGGGCCGCGTTGCCCGGGTCTGGCCGACCTGCCCCGGCCCCTACACCGGTCGGGCGTCTGCCTCGCCGTCGCCGCTGGGGGATGGTGGCCCTCGGGATGATCCTGGTGGTTGTCTGCGCCGTGTTGGCGTATCTGCTGGTGGTCACCGCCGGGATCACCCGCCCATACCTCGTCGTGACCCGGGAGGTGCCGTATGGCACGGTGATCGGACCGGACGACCTCACCGAGGTGGAGGTCAATCCGGCCGCCGGCCTCCAGCCCATCCCGGCCAGCCAGCGCGATCAGGTCATCGGTAAGCATGCCGCCGCCGACCTGTACCCCGGAACGCTCCTGATCGCCAAGCAATTCACCGATCTTGCCGTTCCTGCGCCGGGCGAGCAGGTCATTGGTATCGAACTCAAGCCCGCGCAGGTGCCGGTCCGCACCCTCACGCCCGGCGACTCGGTCGTGTTGGTCGTGGTGCCGGCTGCCGGCCTGTCGGGGGTGCCCGACCCGCACACCACCACGTCGACCCGGCCGGTCAGCGTTGCCGCGACTGTCGCCGGCTCTGTCGGGCCGGACACCACCGGCAACGTCCGCGTCGACGTCGCCGTGGCTCAGGCTGACGGGCCTACCGTGGCCGCGATGGCTGCTGCCGGCCGCATCGCCGTCGTCATCACCACCCGGGACTGACGGATGGCGCTGATCGCACTGTGCTCCGCCAAGGGTTCACCGGGGGCCACCGTCACCGCCCTTGCCTGCACTCTGACGTGGACGCGGCGCACCATCCTCGCCGAGTGCGATCCCGCTGGCGGGGACCTGGCCGCAGGCTATCTGCGCGAGGTACGCCTCGACGGGCGTGGCCTCGCGCAGTTGACCGCGTCCATGCACCGCCGCCGGCTCGGCGAGGATCTGTGGGGACAGTTGGTCGATCTCGCGCCTGGTGAGGGTTCCGCGATGACCAGGCTGGCGTTGCCCGGCTTGACCGACCCGGCTCAGGCCGGCGGCCTGGTCGCCGGATGGGCACAGCTCGCCCACCTGTTCCGCAGCCTGGAGACCGGCGCCACGGGCTACGACGTTATCGCCGACTGCGGGCGCTTGGTCGCCGCGCACCCACCGACGCCGCTGCTGGCCGCCGCCGACGCGGTGCTGCTGGTGCTGCGTCCCACATTGCCGTCGATTCGGGCGAGCGCCACGGCGCTGGCCGGGCTCGCGCGCCTCGGCGCTGGCCCGGTCGGGCTGGTCACCGTCGGAGACGGCAGCTACCCGGCCAGGGAGTTGGCCAGCGAGCTTCGTACGCCGTTGGTTGCCGGGCTGCCCGACGACCCGGGTACCGCCGTGGTGTTGAGCAATGGCGGGGAACGCCACCGCGGTCGCTTGCTGCGCGCGGCATCCCAGATGGAGTCGCCGGTGTGGCGGATGGTCAATGCTGGCCGCGTCACCCGCAAGGCGTCCGGTGGGGTCGGCGAGGTTGTGGAGGTGCGCAGTGTCCACTGACTACCCTCGCTGGCAACCCCGTCCCGACCTACCCGACCCGCCGGCGCATCTGCGCGTCAACGGCCACCATCCCCCGATGGCCTCGCCGCCACTGCCGCGCACCCGAGTCCCGGAACCGGTACGCCCGGCTGTCCCGGACGACGCCGTGGTGCGCCAACTGCACGAGCAGGCCGCCCACCTGCTGGCTGCGGAATTTCGCAGCAACAACGATGCCACTGCCGCCGATCGGCGCGCTATCGGTGAGGACACCGCCACCAAGGTGGTGCGCGCGTACGTCGATCAGCGTCGCGTCGCCGGCCACACCGTCCGGGACAACGACGAGCAAGCGCTGCTCGATGCCGTGTTGGCCTACCTGTTCGGACTCGGCCGCCTCCAGGCCATCACCGACCATCCGGACGTGGAGAACGTCATGGTCCTCGGCCATGACCGGGTCCGGGTGGAGTACGCCGACGGGCGAGTGGAGAACGGGCCGCTCGCGGCCGGCGACGACCGTGAGCTGCTCCAGATGATTCAGCGCATCGCGGCCGTCGGGCAGCAGAACGAGCGCGCCCTCACCGCGTCGAAGCCGACGTTGAACATGCGTCTGCCCAACGGCAACCGGCTCGCTGCGATGCACGTGGTCACCCCGGCCCCGGTGGTGGTGACCCGCCGACACCGGGTCAAGAGGGTCAACCTCGACGACATGGTGGCCTTAGGCGGCATCGATCCGGTGCTGCGGCAGTTCCTGGCCGCCATCGTCCGGGCCGACTTGAACGTCATCATCGCTGGACCGCCCAACAGCGGCAAGACGACCCTGATGCGAGCCATGGCCACCGAGATTCCACGCAGCGAGTGGTTCGCCACGTTGGAGAGCGAGTACGAGCTCGGCCTGCACGAGACCGGCGAGTTCGACTGGATCGTCCCTATCGAGAGCCGGGAGGGGCATGGCGACATCGGCCCAGACGGTCGGCCTGCCGGCGAAGTGTCGCTGGCGCAGGTGTTTCCCGACCTGTTGAGGCTGTCGATGACCAGGGTGCTGGTCGGCGAGGTCCGCAGTCGCGAGATCGTGCCCATGTTCGACGCGATGAACACTATGCGCGGCTCGATGTGCACCGTCCACGTGCGACACCCCGACGGCGTGCTGTTGCGCCTGGCGGAGCTGCTCATGCGGTACGGCGCCGCCGACACGCTCACCGGGGCATGGCTGACGGTGGTCAACGCGCTGGACTACATCGTCTACATCGACATGATCAACGAGACAGCGCGGCGCGGCGGCCGCCGGCACCGGTTCGTCTCCCATGTCGTCGAAATCGACGGACTCGGCGACGGCGCGAAACCCTCCACCCAGACCATTTTCGGACCAGACCAGGACGGCCGTGCGGTACCGCGGACGCACCCCCAACGCACCCGAGCCGAACTCGTACGCACCGGCTTCGATCTGCAATGGCTCAACCAGACCGGCGGCATGTGGCAGCAGCCGATACGTACGCTCACTCGGGGGCAGCCGTGAGTCCCGCCGCGATCGCCGCATTGGCGGCCGCCGCCTTGGCCGCCGGTGTGCTGCTCATCGTCACAGGGCTGGTCGGTACGCGAAGGCCCGCTGCGCCACCCGCAGCCACCCCATCGCGGCTCGCCGCGATCGTCGGGATCGGCGTGTCTAGCCGGCAGCGCCGCAGCCGGCAGGCCCTGATCGCTCTGGCTGTGGCTGCCACCGCAGGGGTTTGGCTGCTGACCGGATGGCCGGTGGGTGGACTCATCGCCGGCCTGGCCGTACTCGGGATGCCGTGGCTGTTCACCGTAGGGTCCGCCGAACGCCAGATGATCGACCGGCTGGAAGCCGTCGAGACCTGGACCCGCAGGCTCAAGGACCTGGTCCGCACCGGGCACGGTCTGATATCCGCGATCGTGACAAGCGCCCGCACGGCGCCACCCGGAATCGTTGATGAGGTTGCCGAACTGGCCGCCGAGCTACAGACCGGCACCGACCCGCAGCGCGCCCTGGATCGCTTCGCCGACCAGCTCGCCGACTTCAAGGCAGACGAGGTGATCGCCGCGTTGAAGCTGCACGCTGGCGATCGTGGGCAACGACTGTCCGATGTGCTCGACTCCGTCGCCGGGGCTGCGGCCAAGGAGGTGGTGATGCGCCGGGGCGTGGCCGCGAAACGCGCCGAGCCGCGTTTCGTGACCCGGTTCATGACCGCGCTGATCGCAATCGTGCTGATCGTCATGTTCTCCAACGGCGCTTACGCCCAACCGTACGGTGACGTGGTCGGACAGTTGGTGCTGTTCGCCGCGACGCTGCTGCTGGTCGGCATGCTGGTGTGGATTCGAAGGCTGACCCAACCCCCGCAGCGACGCCGGTTCCTCGGATCAGCGGACGACGCCCATAACGGCCCGGTGGCCACGCCGCCGCAGGAGGTGATGCTGCGGTGAGCACCGAGGTCGTCATCGTCATCCTCGCCGGCGCCGGCGTCGGACTGGGGTTGTTCCTCATCGTGCGCGAGTTCGCGCCGGGCGTGCCCGCGCTCGGGCCGGCGCTGCGCCAACTGCAAGTCCCTACCAGCGTCGGCAGGCCAGCAGCCCCGGCCGGCCCGCTAGTGCGGTGACCATGAACGTTCACCGGGTCTGGTCGTCAGGCCGCCTTGGTGCGGGGTCGGCCCCAGCGTTGTTGGCGTTCGCTGCGGATG